>JAWKNO010000002.1:0-1404225 GCA_041391665.1 Bacteroidia bacterium
AATGCTTTGAGTTAAAGCTTTGTTAGCAGCATCTACGCCTGCAACATCACCTTCGTCATAAGCAGTTTGTAATCGTACATAGTCTTCTTGTGGGAACTTAGCATCAATAGGTAAGTAAACCTCTTTGCCATGGTCATCTTTTCCGGGAAGTTTAATTGCAAACTCTACATGGTCGTTGGAACCTTGTTTTGTTTTTACGTTGGCTTCGTATTGTTCTGGAGCCATGATTTGCTCCAAGATATTTCCTAATTGAATTTCACCTAATACACCACGGGTTTTTACATTGCTCAATACTTTTTTAAGATCACCTACACCGTTGGCTAGGTTTTGCATTTCTCCCAGTCCTTTTTGTACCGCTTCTAATCGTTCACTTACTATTTTAAAGGATTGCCCTAAACGTTCCTCCAATGTTTTATGTAGCTTTTCATCTACCGTCTCACGCATTTTCTCCAACTTCAATTCGGTAGATTTCACCAACTCATCTTGTTTGGTCGCCATGGCATCAAATTTCTGCTTTTGTAGGTCGTTGAAGTCTTTTACATTTTTACTAAAAATCTCGCTAAAGTCTTTTAGTGAATTGGTGAGTTCCTCACGGTTGTCTTTGGCATTTTTATTAAGCCCTTCACTAATTTGAGTAAGCTTTTCTTCTAATTTCTGTGTAAGTTTATCTAAGCCACCAGAAAGCTCTTCACGGTTTTCTTTTAAGGCAGCGGAAAGCTCGGTTCTGTTTTCTTTCAACTCGTTTTGTAACAGACCACGCATTGCCTCAATGATAGGCGTAGTAGTATCTGTTTTACCGCTTTTGAGCAGTAAAACAATTAAAAGTACTAGGCATAAAGCCGATAAAATGATTGCAATAATCTCCATATATCCTGACATTTTTTGACAAAGGTCTGTAAACGTGTTGTCAAATAACGTCAAAAATAGAGAAATTTACCGAAATTCCTTGTAAAAACCCTGTAAATATTTGCGTTTGTGGAAAGAATTCTATAAGAAAGAAATTATTTCGAGGCAAAAGGAGAATTTGGTCCGGTTTCATGGTGGCGTAGGTACTCGGTAATGAGTTTTACGGTAGCTGCCGAACGGTTTTTGTATAAGGGTTTGTCTTGATGATCTCTTTCTTGAAGCATCATCCGGATTTTACGTTGGTCTTCGGTATCAATAAACTTCTTACAGGCACGGATAAAAGCATCACGGCTGCAACCACGAATTTTGAGCCTTCGCATATCTACATACACAAAGAAGCTTCTGCGTTTTTTGTATTCGTCTTTACTGATGCTGCCATCGGCAAAAGCATTGTTGGCAAGGTTGTATTGTTCGTCTACAATGTAGGTCGCAATTCGCACTAAAAAGTAATTAGGTATTCTGCTTTCATACCTCGATACATCATCTACCTGATGGTGTAAACGGAGCCAAGTACAGTTTTGCCATTCGGTGGTGGTAATTTTAGCTATGGACTGGTGACTAATCATAATATCCAGTCCATTGTGGCGGTTAGTGGTGAGTAAACCAACTACGGTTTGTCCTTTCGCACCTACCATGTATTTATCCAAATCTTCCAGTACCAATAAGCCGTTTTTGAACTGGTTTACCATACGTTGTACTACTTCACGTTTTTCCTCAATGCTCATGTTTTGTCCGTTTTTGGCTATTGGTCGGATCCTACGAGCTTGCACCTTGGTTAAGGCTTTGATATGAAAAGGACTTACCGTTGGAAACATCGGGTAATCGTCATCATTTACATCAAAAGCCAGCACCTTTCTGCCTTTTCGACCGGTAGAAGCATCGTCTTTCATGTAGTGGCGTATCTCAGTAACATTGCGATAGGTTTTACCCACACCGGTTTCACCACAAATAAGTACCAACATGGGTTGGCGTTCCAAATCTTCTTTGGAATAGGTAATGGGCTTTCTGCCTCTGGTCGATTTCTTTTGCTCTATGTCTTGATTAGTCGTTTCCTTCTTCATCCTGTGCTACTTCTAATACCGTGTTTTCTAATTCTTCATCCTCGGATTCTTCTTCTTGCTCCATGGAAGGTTCATAAGCCGGTTCGGGCATGGCATTGGCTTTTTCTTCCCGAATGATTTCCAGTATGCGATCAAGCAGGATTTCATTTTCGGCTCGTATTTCCATTACCACTTGGGCTTTCTTCATGAGGATTGAGAGTACCGCACCCAGTAATTGCTGTTCGGGAGTGAGCTTTTTGGCTTTCTTTTTTAGAATAGCAATAAGCAAAGGGCGAAGCAGGATTTTATCTTCTTCATCAAGCTTGATGCGTTTGACGTTTTTGGCATTCTGCTCATCAATAACCTGAACAATTTCTTCAAAGTCGTAGAAGTCTTTGTGCTTTTTGATTTTCACAAAAAATCCACTTCCCACGGCAAGCACATTGTCGGTCATACCCAATAAAGTATCCGCAGCTTGCTTGGCATGTCCAGTTGGGAGTTCAAAATCTTCTCCGTCTAGTTCATCCAAACCGTCTTCACCTTCCTCATAGGAACCAATTTCCTGTTCAGGAGCATCGTAGATGTTTTGGTCAAAGTCATCGTTTATGGATGGTTCATTTTCCGATTCATCTTCATTGTTATCATCTTGCTGTTCAATATTTTCCTCTATCGGTTCCGTTTCCTGTTTAGGAGTAACTACCTTTTTGCCATGACCGATTTCATCTTCAACTACCGGTTGGTTTAGCGGACTGTTATTCTCGTCCGGAATCTCTTCAAAAGCCACGTTTTCGGCTCCTGAATTCAATACTTGTTCTACTTCTGAATGTATGTCCTTCATGGCTGTTTACAGTTTTGATATAAATTGAATGCTTCGCTCTTCCAGTTGGTCGTACAACTGAATGAAGGGCTTGTAATAGTGTGGAATCGTTAAGCGTTCATCTACTTTTTGTTTGTAGTAAATGATGTTGCGTTTTCCTGTTCCAAACACCTGGGCAACTTTGGCGTAGCTGTATGAAGTGTATTTGTGGTACAAATGATAACAAGCCATGCGAGCTTCCCGGTACTCGGTAGTGGTGTTGGTATAAAAATCTTCTTCCTTCAAATCAAACAAGGCAATTGCTTCATTAGTAAGGAAGATAAGCAGCAAAGGAGCATTGTTTTTTGCCGGTTCAAACTGAGCTTTTTCTACAAAGCTGCGAAGCAATACCACCGTTTTTTGCAAACCGATTTTACCCACCACCATGTCGATATGGTATTGTAAATTCTCATAATCCGAACGCATGGTTTTGCCATGGATAGTATTTGTTTCTTCCATTGGCTAGCGTTTAATGGTGTAGGTATAAGAAAACATGGCTTTGTAAAGGGTGTATTTACCCACCTTGACTTTTGAGGCTTCCAAAGGCGTTTTGAATCCCATTTTCTGTAAATCGGTTCGGACAATTTCTCTTTTGCCTTTGGCATACAACTGATCCAAAATAGCTTCATCTGAATTTGCCTTGCCAGTCGTTTTTGGAGCCTTATACTCAACGGCAAAAACCTCATAAGCTTCTAAATCGGATAGTTCCTCAATTGTTCCTTCGGTTTCTTCATCGGTATTTAACCCAAATACTTCCTGATTTTTATTAAACAGGGCTTTGGCTTCTTTTTTAGAGACAATCTTCCAAGTGAATCCATCGCTGAAACTGTATAGGCTGCCCGGTTGCAAATCGTCTTGTTCTTCGTTGTTTTCCAACTGGTCTTCAAACTCTTCGTACAAGTCTTCTTCCAATTCTATGGAAAGGTGGTCTAGCTTTTTAGCCAAACGATCATGGTCATCGTCTAGGGCATGTTCCAAATCTTCTTGCAGCTCTTCAAATCCTTTGATGCGTTTTTGCAATTGCTTAGGCAGCTGCTCTGTTTTTAGCTTGTTTTCGGCTAGGAAAACCTGATGCGGATATTTTTTCATGTTCAATATTTTTATGCGGTTTGTTCTGCTTTTTCTTTGAGTTCGCTGAATTTTTCATGCAATTCATCTTCAATAGGCTTGATTTTGTTCATGCCCCAAATGCGTTTGAGGTCGCACAAGAATTTCTGCACGGCTTTTTCGGTTTGCTCTACCTTATTTGGATCCTCTTTAATTGCCTTAGGCATCATGTTGGCAATCTTTTTCATGTTGTCCTTTAGCTTGGTCGTGAGCTTTCTTTTGACAGGCTTTTTGATTTCACCCGAAGCCATTTTTTGCTTTCGCTCATCACGGAGTTTTCTTCGGCATTCAGCGAGGTAGTCCATTGTCTTTTCCGACTTCTCTACAATCTTTTTGGATTGAGCTTTTTTAAGCTGCTTTTTTTGTTGCTGCTCTGCCTTGTCGCTTAGTTCGTCTTTTAGCGTGGAAATATCTTCTTTGAGCAATTCAATAGCCGTTTCGCCAATTTGTTCTGCCATGTCCTTCATGGTTTTATCGTCCGGAAATTCCTTTAAACCTTCCAGTGTTTCATCGTAAATGCTCAATGCCTCCAGGGAGCGTTCGCTCAATACCTTTTTGGCTACACCTTCTTTTTCGAGCAATTTGTATGGATCATTTTTTATCATCGCTTGTATTATTAGTTGTTAATGAATTATGCAGCCTTTTTTAGGGCTTTGATGCGTTGCAGGCGTTCTTGCATTTGCTTGAAAGCACCACGTAGTTTTCTGATTTTATCGAGCTTATCTGCTGAACTTTCCAGTACTTCACCTTTTTTGGCTCGTTTGGTATCGGTTGCTTTTGCCGATTCACCGCCATATACCATAAGTTCAGTAAGTACCTTATCGTTGAGAGAGGCAAATTCTTCCACACGCTCGGCAACAGACTTGGGTTTGTAGCCTTTTTGCTCACGTTCTTTGATGATTTCCTCTGCCTTTTGACTTACCGCCTCGGTTCCGGTTCGCTCTTCCAAAATGCGTTGTTTCTCTTCGATTTCTGTATTGATTCTGCCGTTTACCTGCTCAAAATCAAAGTTGATGTCGTAGCCTTTGGGTTCCAGCACTTGTTCCAATCCACGCTTTAAAGTGGCATTGGCTTTTCGCACCGTATCGTAAATGTTTTGATCTCGATAAGTGGTTTGGGTAGTTTCATCCTCCAAATAATCCTTGTAGATTTTAAGCACCGTTTCAATGCTTCGGGCTTGCACTTTTATTGGATTACCATCTTTATCGGTGGTCTTTTGAGGCTTGTAGCGTTCCACCGCCTGATTGACATGTTCAATATTGCTATTGAAATTATCACGAGCCGACTTAATATCGGTGAGTACATTTTGCTGATTTTTTAGGCTGTTGATTTCATCCTGAATTTGCTCACGCTCTTCCATGAGTAGTAGTTCAGCCAAAGCCTTTGGATCGGTTACTAATCCCATTTTTAATTCAGAAGGGTTGAATTCTTCTAAATTCAGAGCATTGGTTTTTCCGGCTCTGTACCATATCTCATTGATGCGGCTTGTTTTTTCTTCTAATTTTTGAAAGATGAACGTATCCACGCTGTCTTCCATCAGTGGATTGACGATTCGCACATTGGCATAGCGGTTTCCGAATCGCCAAATACGCCCTTCGAGCTGCTTTACATCCGTAGGGTTCCAATCGAGCCAACAATTGTAAAGTGTAGTAGCTTTGTTTTGAAGATTGATCCCTTCCTTAATGGTCGCACTTCCAATCAATACTTTGATGGTTCCTGCCAAAAACTTCTCTTTGATGCCTTCCTTTTTTGCAGCACTCAATCCACTTTTGATGATACCAATTTCACTATCCTTAAAGCCAATTTTCTTAACGAGGTATTCACGAATAAGTGGAAAGAAACTCACTCCGGCATTCATGTAGATTACCTGTCCGCTAACATCTTCACCACGCATTTCATGGAAACGCTTCACACTTTTAATGCAATCCATAACGTATTTAAGCTTGGGGGAAGAATCCACGTATTGCTCATAACTTGGATTTTTGTCCGGATTACAAGCATAGAGGTATGGACTTAACGCCAATTGCCTTGCAAAAGAAAGTCCACGCAATATTCTAGCTCCTTCTTCTTCATCAGCCGACATGTTACTTTCATCAATGGCATCGCCCTTGGAAGTGTCTTCACTTTCTTCTTCCATACCCATTGGGTTTACACAGAAATTGGTGAGGCTTGTTCTACCAGTAACATACAACTCCACATCCTGCATAAAACCTCTTTGCGTTGGGGTAAGTGGTAAGTTGGTACTGATTTGCTCTTCGGGTGGAAGTGCAATTACTTGATCTCCTTGACGCTTGTTTGCCATGGGCAACACAATCTTGTTCGGACGTTGGATATTGGCATCTTCACCCGTTTTATATGTGATGAATTTGAAAATGAGCGATTGTAAAGCAATAAGGTTGGCAAAGCCCATCACAATCTCTTTTCGTTCCGGTTTGAGCTTGGCATTGATGACCAACTCCAAACTTGTTTTGATGTAGGTATCGAAAAACTCTTTGATGTTCTTTACTCCCGATTTTTCCAATTGCTGATAACCAATTAAGGCAAGCATGGAATAAATCTCTAGTGGAGAATTGGTAAATGGCGTAGCGGTTAAAAGCAGTACGTTTCTCATTTTATTGTTTCTAAGAATGTACTGGCTAATCATAAAGCCACGCAAAGCCGTCATGGATGGTTGTCCGGATTTGATTTCATAAGGAGCACGTTCACGTTTGCCACTCCCTTGCTGTTCACCTTTTACCTGAGTAAAGGACTTTTTCATGGCATGAGCTTCATCAACCACCATGTAGTCAAAACCAAGCTCTTCGATGTTTGCTGTTCCTCCTTTCACGCCACGTCCCATCATCTCTTCAATCTTTTCAAAGAGCTTTACTTTTTCACGTTCTTCCTCGGTTCCTTGGTTGAGAATATCAAAAAGCTCATTCCCAATGGTGTCCCAAGTATCATCATTAAAGGCTAATCGGTTGAAACCTTCATAAGTGAGTACCGAAATGGAATATTCAGGAACAGGTTGCACCGTTTCGTTTTCATCCATTAAGGGCTCTAAATAATCTCGTCCAAGATTATACAGATCCATCACCTGATATTGAGGCAAAACTCCGGTAAGGGTGACTTGCCCTTTTTCTACCACACCTCGTAGTTCCGATAGCCAGTTTTTATAGGTTTGGTTCGGAACCACAATAAATGGACGTTTACATTGTCCGCTTTCCAAGGCTTGTGCAAGCGATAAAATAGCGGTCATGGTTTTTCCTACACCTACATCATAAGCAATACAACCGGAACCATGCACACTGATAAATCCAATACCTTCTCGTTGAGCCGGACGGATAAATAATGGTTTGTTTTTGAAAGTAGCGGAACAGGTAAAGGCTACCGGAATTTTGAAATAATTGATTTCTACATAGCCGTTGTAACGCTCATTCCAAAGCTGCTCAATCTTTAACTGGTCTTCACGAGTAAGTCCCTTTGCCAAAAACTCCACAAAGAACGTATCACCTTCCTGTTTGGCATTTTGACGAATACGGAGCTTTTCTTCTTTGTCGTAATGTCTTGGCGGTGTTCTGCCATCTATGTAGTAGGAAATAATATCCCAGGCACTTGATTTCTTAAAGTCATCTTTAGGCTGATTGCGAAGCCATTGTTTAAACGCATCGGTTAAATCCGTTGTGCCTTCTTGCCATTTTCCGGTCGTAGAATTGTACTCTGTGAAAGCAGTTCCATCGGTCAAAGCTCCCACACGAATCTCTTTACCAAAAGAAGAAGTAGGCTTGATAAACAAGCGGTTTTCTTTTCTCGGATCGGTCAAGGTAAGTTTTGGTGGTTTTACCGCTTCTAATCCTTTCCATTGGCGGTTGTATTGTTCTTCGCCAAAGGTTTGAATGATGGTTTCTTTTTCACGCAGCAATACCGATTGACGTTTGTAGATGTTTTCGGCATAGTAGAGTACGCTTGGCATGTAGTCGCCATTGTAGTAGCAAACCACTCCGGCTTTGAGCCACTTGTCCAGTTCTTTGCCAACTTCATTCAAGGGAACCACATATTTTGACCAACCGTTTTTCTTAGCCAAAATCACCGTTTCGTCATTGTAACCATTGGTTTTGCGTTTATACCAAACCCATGCTTTGATTTCATCTTCGGTAAGTCCTTTGTTGTATTGCTGCATGATCTCGTCAAAGGAAAAATTGTCCTTTGCGACCACCATGGGAGCATCCGGATTGATGGCTTTTTGTAGTTCCTTTTCTGCTCGTTCCTTTTTGGTTTTTTGAACGACTTGCTCAATATTTTCTTTGTACACTTTATCCTTTACCAAATGCTCCACATCGTCTTTGATACTGGATTCAAGAGCTTCCACATGTTTTACTGGAACATCTACCGAAGGCACATCAATACCTGTAATTACATCATCCATAGAGCCTTTAACCTTTGTAGTCGGCTTTCCAAAACGGTCGGTAGTTTCGTATTGCTCTCCCAATATTTTAGTTGGGTTTTTCTCAAACCAAGCATCACCCATCAATAAATTAGACTGCTCTGTTTGGCTTATGGATTCATTTTCCTTGACGGTTTCCAGTTCTTGCATTTCCGCTTTGAGCCATGGGTAATCTTGCAATACCTCTTCGGGAATTTCTTTTCCGGCTTTAATAGCTTCGGTAATGAGATATTCATGCTGTTTACCGTCCGCATGGTTCAATACCATTGGGCTACCGGTTTTTTCAATCGCCTTGATTTGTTGGTATTCTGTTTTTCGCATTTCCCATGCGTACTCGGCAGAAGTAATGTCGTTCGGACCAATAAAGCCTCGTTCTTCTAGTAGTGGATCCATGCTTTTTTGTTTTTTAAGTTCTTCTAATCGTTTGTTTGCCTCTCGTGCTATTTGGGCAAAGCCTTTATATCCTTGTGCCATGCCTTATGCGTTTTGATGAGCTAATTCTTGTTCAATAAGTGCTATGGCAGAGCCAATAGGCATGCCTTCTTTGGCTACATACCGAATAATCATTTCCTCAATCCGGGCATAACCTTTTGGAGTGCTTTGCATTTCACACACGTATTGCCACTTGTTGGAATCGCATTCCTGTAATTCCAATTGGATGAATTTTTTCAGTTCGTTTATGGATGAATTTTTTGCCATGTCTTTAGTTTTTGCGTTTGAATACTATGATGTCTGTGCCGATGTCGGTGGTTTTAAACATTCGGGCAGGAAGTCTGTAAGCATCTACCAGATCAGCTTTTGCAGCTACCTTTTCTTTGAGCTTGTTGTATTTGGAATTGTTAGTTAGAAAGGCACTTGGAATGATAAATACCAATACACCTCCGGGCAGCAATAAATCCAGTCCACGAGTAATGAAGTACTGATCGTATTCCGTGGCTCCAGTCCATTTCTTTTCTCCCATACCTGCCCATTTTCCTGAAAACTCACCGTAGGGAGGATTGCCAATAACCAGTTCATATTTTGCCCCACCAAAATCATCTTTCAAGTGGGTATTCCCTGCAAAAAAGATGGTTTCAAAAGGCTGCTGATAGATACTGGCATTCGGGTAAATAATTTCTGCAATGCGAACAGAATAGGGATTGATTTCATAACCCACCAATTCAGCTTCTTTGGGAGCGTATTTGAAAAAGTTTCCTGTTCCGCAAGAAGGCTCCAATACAGCACCACCTGAATAACCGAACTTGTATGCCAAGCCCCACATTTTCTGCACAATAACCTCCGGAGTGAAGTATTCATACAATACACCTTTGCCCGAAGCTCCTTGCTTGATTAAGCCACCGCTTCCGGTATATTGTGCAATGAATTGTTTGTCCTCTTCTGAATAGGCTTCATCTTCGGCATCTTTCTCCACGATAAACTCTTCAATTTGAAGATTCAAATCATATTGATTACTTGGCTTTTTATCGGGCTTGGATTCAGGCTTAACCGCAGGCGTTTTTTCATTGAGTAGGTAGCGAACTAAATATTCTAGCACACCCGAAGTAGCACCTGGTACTTTCCAAATCTCATTGTCTAAAATCAGATCATCGAGGTAATTGCGAATAATCGCTTTATGTTTTTTCTCGCCTGATTTACTTTGGGTAACCAAAGAAGAAGATTCCAGTTTGATAGGAGCTCGTTCTTTGAATCGCTTGCGAATGTCTTTGACCAATTCCAATTGAGATTGAATGGAAGTGGCTTCAATACGGTCTAATAAAATCGTTCTTAACTTGGATTGATTGTAGGGATTGCCAAATACCAACACTTTGTTTTGTGGGTATTCGTCATCGGTCATTTTCCATGAAGCAGTTAGGATAAAATCAATGGAAACTTCTTTGGCTACCGGACTTTTATCAGGAATTTGACTAATGGTAATGCCTTGTGTTTTGGCAAAAGCAATCAGTTCATCAAGGGCTTTTCTAAGTTTCTTTAGTTTTTGCTCTTCATTATTGTAAATACTATCCCTACTTTGGATATGAGCTGCAAGTGTTTTTACATGCTCATCAAATGCTGCTTTTAAGGCTTTTTCTTTCGTTGAGAAAATATCTTTATCTGAAACCGGTGTACTTGGAGAAGAAGAGCCTGAAAAATCACCAAATTGTTTGCCCGAAGAATTGCCATAACTAAATCCTTTTTCAGGAATGGTTCTTAATCGAATGGAACCTCTGTATCCGGTTTGTTTGGTAAAAGGAATTTCAATTTCTTCCTCAGTATCTTTTAAAAGTTGTTTTTCTTGTTCCTTGGGTTCATCAATTTTTTTGGTAATAACCGTATTGAGAACCGTGTCAAAATACACATCGCCAGTATCGGGATAATCACGTTCATAAACGACATCCACAACAAGAGGCATCATCAGTACAAATGGATGTTGTAACCCTCTAGCATCTTTGGTTTTCCCCTTTTCAGCTAGCAAACAACCTTTGGTTGCTTCCAATACACCTAACTCTAATTCAGTGATACCCAAATACAATAGTGCCTTGATGGAATCAATAAGAATGTCCACGGCAAAACCAACAAAGTAGCTGCCTACTTTTAAGCAAACAGGGTAATTATCCGGCTTTAAAAATCCGGAGCGTTTCATGCCTTCCAAAAAGCTCAATAGACTCTCGGTGTCTATGGGCTGCACATGATTTAATGAAGAAGGAATGACCGAACTGTAATCCGGGTATCGTGTTTGGGTACGGTATTGCTCCACACGATCCTGATCCAATTCTGAAAGTCCTGTGCCATCTTTGCTATCAACATTGATGGCTTCCCAACATTTTGGAGAGATACAGTACAAGCCTTCGGCTGCGTGATCGGTATCAGGAATAAAAAGGAGCTTGAATCCATTAGTAGCAACAATGCCATTTTTATCAAAATTCACCCCCAACATGGCGGTTCGGTATTCGTCTTTTGAAACGAAAGAAGCAACAATCTTTTGCAAGCCTTTATCCATCGGATCGGCTTTCCAGTCAAGTGGTTTAATTGCTTTTACCTGCTTGTATTCCTGCGGAACGAGTTCCCAAAGATTGGTAGAAAGAGCCTCTTTAAACTGTTCATCATCAATAATGCGATAGTAATGAGCCCAACCTAATTTTTTCATAGGCGTTCGCATTCCGGTCATTTGCGAACGAAGAATGGCTTCAGGAAAACTTTCTAAGTGATGTCCGTTGCGAATATCCATAAGAAGCACATCCAGTTCCCTGGCAGCTCCTTCGTAGTTCTTTTGTTTGTAGGCTTTATCAAATGCTTGAAATATGCCATCGGGAGTTAATCCACTATGAGCAAGAATGCCTTCGTCTTTGGGTTGTTCTTGTGGCGTTTCAGGTTTGGGATTAGTTTGCTCTTCATCATTTTCAGTAGCTTCTAATTCCAGTTTATGACCTTGATTCAAAAGATTACTAAGCCATCCGGATATGAACTTGTTTTGCTCTTTTTTCTCTTTGAGATTCACCAGTTCCTTACCGTCCTCAAATACATATACCGGTCGGTAACCAAATTGGTCTTGGTAGTGCATGGCTTCACCTGTTTCCAGTTCCAAATCAATACGAATCTGCATATCAGGATCGGGAACTAAATCGCCATTCTGACTGAAATAGTGAGCCAATGCAATGAGGTAACGTCCTTGTTTATCCTGACCTAAAAAGTCATAGGATAAGTCCATCAAGACTTTACTATCCAATACCGATTTACCATTTGGAATACCTGTCTCCAAATGTTCATTTAGATTAGGAATGAGTTTTTGAAGCTTATTAAAAATGGCACTATAAGGCTGCATCTTTTTAGGCTTGGATAAATTCTCCAATGCCTTTAAGTTCTTAGTCTTTTCCTTTAGCCAGTTATCGTAATTACCGGTAAGGGCTTTTTTATCTGCATCGGTAATATTGGCGTAGTTTTCATCGAGCCATGAAGTAAATGCCTCTGTGGAAGTGCTTTCGTTTTCCGGTTCTTCAATCGGCTTATTTATTTGCTCACGGAATTTTCTGAAAAATAAATGATATTCCTTGGGTGGAATTTGTGGTTTTTCAGGATCCGGATTTAGGATGTTTTGAATGGTATAATATTCCTCCCAAATCTCATTTTTGCGGTCGCTCAAATCAGCATGATTCACACGCAACCAACCTGAAAACAGCAAAGGCATTTCCTCTTCCTCTAAATTGCCAAAATCAGCTTGTCGCTTTCGAGCAAACTTCCCAAAGGCATTGAGGATTTCTAATTTGTCCTTTTTGCTTAATGGACGGTCGGATTGAACGAGTGGCTTTGCACTTGGCTTCTTGGTTTGAACTTCCGTTGGTTCGGACTTTTCTCCAATGATATTTCCTTCTTTAAAAAGCTGACGAGCTTTACGGACATAGTTTCTTGGATAGATGTTGATGGAGTGGAGCTTGTCTCCAAAGGTTTCTTTGGCAAACTCACTTACCAATTGCTCGGCTATGTTTTTACTTGGTTCAAATACAATGTAGTTCTCCCAAAACAGTTTGCCTTCATCATCTTTAGCTGCAATGCTCACATAACTGAAATTCTTATGATCAATATTTTCTTCGGATGCAGAAAAAGAGGGCTTTATATTTATAGCAATGGTTGTTTCTCCCGATTCGAGAGCTACTTTAAGGTTGTTTGCAAAATCTACAATGGAATTGGTCTTAGAAGCATACCACATATTTTGGCGGTAGCTGTATTTAAAACCTACGGCTTTTAATTGAGAGGTTGTCGCTTCGTCCGGCTTTTCATCAAAGCGAAGCTCTACACCGTTTTTATTTGTATTAAATGAAATATCTACCTTCATCCAGTCTTTTTATTAATTATAAAAAGCCTTTCTAAAGGCAGGGAAAGCAAAGCCTATATAGCAAACAGGCTGCGATTACACAAAGCCTCTATAATATATATATTTATAGAGATACTTCTGTGTGTACAAAGGTAATTTAAACACAGAAAAAAAGTTGGTTTTAAATTGTAATTCGGTACAAATTAAGATGCGTCTCAAATATTATAATACCTAAAAATCTTTATAATAAAGGCTTTGCATTTATTACAGGGATAAATTAAGCCGTGTTTCATCGGTACAACTTTTCCAACTTTTTCAGTCTGCTAATCATCTAATGGACTCTTTATATTTTGGATGGAATCTTTTGCAATATGCGTGTAAATCAAAGTTGTGCTGATATTGTTGTGCCCAAGTAGTTTTTGAATATGTGCTATGCTTATACCATCTTCAAGTAAGTGGGTTGCAAAACTGTGTCTTAAGGTATGTAGAGTCGCTGATTTGTTTATTTTGGCTTTTTTCAAGGCTCTCTTAAATAATTGTCCGGCACTTTCGGAAGAGTATTTACCTCCCTTTTGCCCTTCAAACAAGTACATCTTGGGTTTGTATTCTTTGTAATAATCTCTTAAAAGCAAGAGCACTTTATTTGATAGGATCGTATATCTATCCTTTTTTCCTTTTGCACCCTTTATATGTATCAACATTCTTTCCGAATCAATATCTTCTTTCTTTAACTCCAGCAATTCCCCAATTCTCAACCCAGCGCTGTAGATGAGCGAGAGTATTGCTTTATGCTTCATATTGTTTGTGTTTTCAATTAGACGTATAGTTTCTGTTTTACTCAACACAACAGGTAATTTGTTTTCCCTTTGGGTTACTTTTAAATATTCAAATGGAATATCTCTTCTGTGAATTTCCTTATAGAATAACTTTAAAGCTCCAACAATTTGCCTTTGATAAGAGGCTGAGATTCCTTTAATGTTTACCAAATGATAAATAAAGCCAAATAACTCCTGGTCGGATATAGACTTGAATGGTTTATTGTTGAAGTGTGATTTTGTCAACAACAAATGCCCTTTGTAATTGGTAATAGTCTGTTTGCTATAACGCTTTAACTCCAAAATCCTAATAAATTCTGTTATAATATCCATTCAACAAAGATAGCTGTTTATACAGATTTATAGCAGATTAACATAGTAATACAATGATAAAATTTAATTGTTTAGCTATATTTGCATTAACAACAAGTTGTGTGCAATTAAAACTAAAAACTTAATGATTGACTTTAGACATATATTCCTATTTCTGACTTTTATCCCAGTGATTATATTTGGGCAAAGCAATACTTTTAGCAAAGAAATGATACTTGAGGATTTAACATACCTTCAGTCAGCATTAATTGAAAAACATCCAAACATTAATATCTACACAACGAAAGAGGAGTTTTCTAACTTCTTCAACAATTTAACTATAGAAGATAGTTTAACGGAATTGGAAGTGTATAATTTGTTATCCAATTCAAATGGAGTTATCAAAGATGGCCACACATTATTCTATCCAAATAAGAAATGGATGGAAAACAATAATGCAAACAAATTATTTATCCCGTTGCAGCCGTTTTGGGATGGCAGTAAATTGTACGTTTCTAAAAGCTATAGCTCAATAGGCAAATTGGAAGAAGGAACTCAAATAATTTCTATAAATGGAATAAAGTCATCCGAACTAATTCAAGAAATGCTGAGCAAAATGATGCGAGACGGAGACAATTACAATTACCCCACTTGGGTTCTGAATACGTATTTTTACGAATATTTCAGTTATTTCTATGGTTGTAGTGAAGAATACCAAATAAACTTTTATGATGGATTAGAAGAAAGGGCAATATCTTTTAAAGGTATTTCCAAACCTGAACTTTTTAAACAAATCAGAAAACTTCAAGAACCAGATGAAAAAGGAATAACACTTGCAATTGACGAAGAAAAAAGCATTGGTATTTTAACAATCAAAGACTGGCATAATAATATTTTAAAGAAGTATTACGGACAAAAGTTTGTTCCTGAAATTAAAAAAGCAATTGAGCAAATTAGAGATAAAAGTATTCAAAATCTTATTATTGATGTGCGTAATAATCAAGGAGGTGATACAAGGAACTCAAATTACTTACTTAAATATTTACTAAACGAACCATTTGTATTGGTAGAACAATATTATAGAAAGAAAAAAGGAATTATTGTAGAATGCAATGGTCCACAGAGTGGATTACATCAACCAATGTCTCAAAACTTCAAAGGGAATATCTATGTGCTAATAAATGGTGGTAGTTTTTCAAACACAGGGATATTCTGTTCCGTGCTTAGAAAACACAAAAGAGCAATCTTCATAGGTGAAGAAACGGGAGGAAGTGAGTTTGTAATTTGCGGGAGTCCCAAAAATATTACACTCCCCAATACTGCTATCCAAATCGAGTTGCCACAATTACAATATATGATTAAACCTAACGAAGATGACAAACTTCATAGTGTTATTCCAGATTATTACATTAAACCCAAAATCGATTATATCATAGAACAAAAAGATAAGGATTTGGAATTTGCTTTAGAACTAATAAGTAAAAGCACACAACAAAGGCTAAAACGACAATAGGCTCGATTCCTCGCCTCCTGCGTTTAGCCAAACCGTTAGGTAGCATTACGAAAAAACAAACAAATGGAATATACGGTTAATGACCACTTGATAAATAAAGAACCAATAGTTTCCAAAATCTACGAGAAACTAATAACCGAATGCGAAAAATTTGGAACAGTAACTCAATTACCTAAAAAGTCAAGCATTCATTTGGACAGTAAATCGGGATTTGCTGGAGTTTACTCACGGAAAAACTACCTCTTGTTGAAAATTCACACAAACTTTGAAATTGAGAGTGAAAGAATACAAAAAATTGAAAAAATATCTGCTAACAGATTTAAGCATATAGTTAAATTGGAAAAACTTAATGATGTTGACAAAGAATTGATAAGTTGGCTAAAATCTGCCTACGAATTAAAAAGTTGAAAATATGAATAATATTATCAAAGGTTTGATTGCTGGGACAATTTTTGGAATTACCTCAATAATACCAATGTTCTTTATGGAATTTGAAGATAAGCAAAAAGCAATTATTGCTTCATTTGTAAATAGGTTTTCTATTGGGTTTATTATTTTCAACATTGACTTGCCAATACAGGGTTGGTTGAAGGGATTAATAATTGGCGGAGTAATGAGTTTTCCAGATGCTTTGATAACGAAGGCATTTAAACCAATAATGGCATTGGGGTTAATTGGTGGGCTGATTTGCGGATTATTAACCTAAAAAAGTAAAAAAAACGCTACCTAACACTGTGTATATGTCATAGCCACCTATCGGCAGGCTACGCCACATACACGCGACCGTTAAATAAACAACTCCTTATAAATCTCCATTGTGGACTTGTTGTAGCTCCAATTCTTCCACGCATACTTTAAAGCTTCTCGTCCAATGTCGGTGCGTAATTGAGCATCAGTAATCAATTTCTGTAATTGCTCTTTCCACTCATTTTCATCTTTGGCAAGCATACCATTTTCACCATGTTTGATGATTTCAGAGTATGGGAATACAGAAGAACTTATCATAGGAATTGCAAAGGCAGCAGCCTCCAAATACTTTATAAAGGATTTTCCTTCTGTATTAAATGGATGGTCGTTCATGGGGTGAAGCATTACATCCAAAGCGAGCTTATTCAGCTTAGTTGGATATTCCAAAAAGGACACCGGCTTCACGAATTTGAGAGGTAAATCACCAAGGCTGTATTCGTTTTTGAGTTTTCCATTCCAACCAAAAATGAAGAGTTCCGCATTTTGGTCTTTCAATACTTCCTGTAAAATAGGTAAAATACTTTTAACATCTTCGGATTGAGACGGGTTGGTGATAATTCCTATTCGTACAGTTCTGCCATTGTTCTTATTGATTTGAGGTACTTCGGCATAGGCTTGATTAGAAAGTAAGTTGGGTACAAAAGCAAACATCGGATCTGCATCAGGAAAAGCGAATTCCAACTTATCTTCAATGGCTTCCAATATTCCATTGGTTGGAGCTGTTATCGCATCCATTTTGGAAAGGTTCTCCAATAGCTTATCCAGTTGCTCTTTTGGGTACTTTTTTATTCCGGGATGATAGTCAGGAAAATTGAAATAATGACAATCAATATCCATTACAAACTGAATACGGTCGTTAATAGAAACTATCCCTTCAATGATAGGTTGAATATTCGTGAAAAAGGCAGGAAAAACGATATAATCTGCCCAACGGATCAATCGTTCATCAACTGGCGTATCATATTCATCATGCTTCTTGTTGAAGTTCCATTTGTGAATTTGATTCACAATAGCTTTATGCGACTTGGTTTTGTTGAGCTCCAAAGCAGGTGCAATCATTCGGTAATAACCCGAAGCATTCATGCAAGGAGCCACATACAACACATGCACTTTTTCAGCTTCATCTTGTAGCTCAGGATATTTTTCCTCGAAGGAAAGGGAGCTGTTTAATCGCTCCAATAGTTCTTTTACATTTCTCATGCGTTTACGTCTTTTTTAACCGGGGTTCCCTCGAAATACTTTTCAATCTCGTTACCGGTTTGTTTGTCATAAATGATGGCTGCATCGGCTTTTGTACCGTATTCCGTTACTTTCTTTCTAAGTCTTGCTAGACCTAAATGTCGGTCCAGGAACTTGGAATACTTATGCTTCCAGTCTAGTGACCATAGTGTTCTCACATTGCCATCTTTGAAATAGATGAGCAGTTTTGAAAGGGAGTCCCTTTTCAATTTCCATCCTCCTTGGGGTGCTGTCATGGTTTGAATTGTTTTATTAAAGTTTTTAATGGAATAAGGCTATGGTACTTTTCACCATAGCACAGAAAAACCTTTACAAGGTTGTCTTGAAGCTGAATTTTAGCATTGACCTTTTCAACTGGGATGGCATGTGCAATGGCGAGGTGCTGTAAATAGTCACTCACACGCTTCTCAACGATGGGCTGCAAACCCAATGCAGCAGCCATACCTTCACCTGCAAAAAAGTCGATTAATTCAGGGGTGGGAATGGCATATAATAATGCCTTGTCTGTTATCAATCGGGCTTTGCACTGTTTGTTCTGCAAACCAATTTCAACGATCATATCTTCCTTTGACAGTCTATAATTCTTGGATTGTACTTGAAAGTAGCCATGTACATTGCTGATTACCTTCTTTTCATAGCCGAAAACATCTATGGTTACATTCTCCATATAGTTTTTAAGGCTCTCTTTGATTCCTTTTTTCTTTCCTAGCATGTCTATCTGATTTGATGAATAACTTCCGGTTTGAGTACCGCAGCATGAAATAGGTGTAATAGGGATTGGTCTCCCAGTTTTCCGATTCGTGTTTCACATTCTCGATACACCTGAAGCGAAGACTTTCGATTGGAATCCGTCTTTTTCTCGTTGTTCAGGTATTTTTTGATTTGAGCATGGAGAATGAGCTTCTTGCGGACTTCTTCTTTGCGTTCCAAGTGTTTTTGGAGCCACTTTTTGGTTCCGGTGAATCCGGAAGGGTTGTTGGTATCAAAATAGCGATATGGTAATTGCACAAAACGCTTTTCAGGATCCTTGGCAACAAAATCTCGAACGAGGTAAACCCGTTCACAATAATTCTGATGCACATTGGATAAAAACTTGTCGGAAACAGGCTCATACCACTTGACAAGCATCTCTTTGGCTTGGTTTTCCTGAAATTCGGTTAGAAAAACATCCCTGTACAAAAGGTTTTTCGCCAGTTTCCACAAGCTTTCTGCATAAAAATTAAGGGAAGTGCTGCGAGCCGAACCGTCCTGTTGTTTCCAGTTTTGTTCATTATTGGCTCGCTTTCGCACTTTTCCCCCGGTATCTTTAGAAATTTTCGCAACTTTTTCCCCGGTGTTTCCAGTTAAAATGTTTCCAGTAGGGTAACCTGCTTTACTTAAAATTTCCGTGAGCGATAGCGAACTCCGATTTCTTTGGTTGCCAGTTCTTCTCTGATCAGGAGATGAACCGATGGAGTTATCTACACCTATTAATAAATTATTTTTATTGTAACTATTGTTTCTAGTGTATGTATGAGGACAATTTGTCGTACCCTCATTTTTAATTGATTGATTTTCAAGGTCTTTTTGTTTTGCTTCCTGCAACTCCTTTTCGGCTTCCAAAAGGTCTTTTCGACACCTTGCTAACAGTATTTTAGGGTTTATCAACAACTCATATCCGCTATTACTACCACAAAATTCCTTATTGGTGATAATGCCTGCCTCTTGCAATTTGATAATGTGTCTTTGAATGGTTCTTGGGCTAACCTTTACCAAACTGGCTAGTTGAGAATTGTTTGTTTTCAAAGCCGGCAATGTCTCTGCGGTGAACTCCATAATACCATTTGCCTTAATTAAGAAAGCTCCATAAACACGAATGATTTCCTTTGCAGTAAAAAGTACTCCTGCCTTTATTTTATCAGTTAACGCCTCATTTCTATCGTTGTGGTATTCCACAAACTGATCTAAGGCTTTATAAGAGATTGAATAATTGATGACCAACATGATGATATATTTTAAATGACTTGAGCAATCGCTCGATATATTCCAAAGGGTTTTAAGTCCAGGTTTGTGGCTTGTCTAACCAACCTGAATCGTTTCACCCAAATAATTTCTTGATAGGATGTTGTAATGTCTGCTGCATCGAATTGTGCAACATAGATGCTGTGACCTTGCTTATAAAAGGGTAAGGGGTTTTTGCAAAGCATGCAGCCTACTTCTGATTGGAAACTGTGCCAAT
The DNA here is from genome assembly GCA_041391665.1 of Bacteroidia bacterium. Classification (NCBI taxonomy): domain Bacteria; kingdom Pseudomonadati; phylum Bacteroidota; class Bacteroidia; species Bacteroidia bacterium. The sequence goes on from JAWKNO010000002.1 coordinate 19,963, forward strand.
CGCCATCCTTCACGCCTTTGGGAAGACTGAATTGCAAGCCATCTTCTTCTAGTGAACGCCCTTCACTGGTCAAAACCTTGAAAAATATATTAGCAGGTCTGACCATTGTAAGAGTTTGTTTCTTGTATCTGTTCTATCAATGCCTTTATCTCTAATAGTAATGATTGATATTTACCATTTTGTATAACTTTCATAAGCAAATTAGTATTCCTTATTTAACACTTCTTCCGCATGACGTTTCAATTCAGCACGTTTTTCTTTCATTTCCTGAATGATTAACCAACCTTCTTTCCAAATTTTTTCAGCCAAATGAAGACGTATTTCTTCACCTTCCAAAAACTTATAAATTGTTGGACGTGAGATACCTGTACGACTTTTGATCAACTGAATCCCTTTGACAGGAAGCTCATTTTTAAACTCTTTTATTTCTTCTCGTGTAAACATGTTGTAAATATTTTGTAAATTTGTTTACCTTAAACAAAAATTATTACATATATTTGCGACAAAGATATACTAAAATAGTAAACTAATGCAAATAAATTTATTAAAATGGTAAACTATGGTTGATAAAGAAATCTCAAGAGAAATGCTGAACGAGCGTTATGTATCTGCAATAGAACACCTTATGCGAGCACATACGCTTAAAAATCAGCGTGAATTTTCTGCTAAGATGAAAGAGAACCCTACGGTTTTCTCTCAGATTAAGTCAGGAAACAGGAATGCTTCTCTCACTCAATTGACTAAAATTGTAAACGATTTTGACCTGAATGCAAACTATTTTCTGAAGTTTGAGAACAAGCAGGAGCCAATTGAATATTCAGAACTGAATATTAATCCTACGATTACTGGAGATAATCAGGATGTAATGGTTGGTAAGATCGTCTCCAAAAATGATGGGGTTGTTCACGGAGATTTCTACAATGTAGAAAAACTGATTAATCAGGCTCCGCCCGAACTGAGAGAGCATATACGACAACTCCAGAAAAAGTATGAACTGCTCGAAAAAGAAAATAGCAGATTCAAGGACGAAGTCAGTGAATTAAAAAAAATAATCACAAATATGACCTCGCAGCTCAATGATGCACATGCTCAAATCAAAGAAAAGGACGAGCGTTTGTATCAGGCACAATGCGAACTGATTGAAGTGTACAAGAAGAAAAAGTAGCTTTATGAAGAGCAATAACAGTATAACAGCCAACCAAGCTCCTCTGGAGCAATTGCTTTTTTGTTTACGAAACAAAGAAGTGGACTGTGTTTTATTGTCTTCTGATCAAAATGTAAGCCTTTCATTTATCAATGGTATTAATAAAGCAATCCAGTATCAGGCAAGCGAATTTCAATTAAGCGAAGCTTCCGTTCAGGAATTATCATCATCGCTTAACGAACAGACTAACAAAAATGGTATATGGCTTAGTTATTTAGAACGTCAAGTATTAGATATACTGGTTAGCGAAAAGACTGTTCTACTTGTTTTTAACAAGAATGGGAAATTGTTAAATGAATTAAAGGGAGTGGGATGTTTTGTTATCCATCTTGCTGAATTAATAAAGGAAGCTTTTCCGGGAATATACCATTTGGCAAAGGAATTGAATCTGATAGCATTAGAGCAAAAAGAATCAAAAGCACTTGATTTTATTCAGAACAAAAACTACCATAGCGTTAAAATAATCAAACGCAAAGGTCAGCTCGACAGAGTGGAGTGCGAAGAAAAAATGCCCATTAACAAAAGGGTGATTGATATTATGAGAGATGCAGCCTTTCAAAGTATTTCCATTAACCAGGAAGACGGCAAGGCGGTACACATTAATAGAGTAGTAAAACAGAAATTATGAAAGCTTTGAGAAATATTCAGGCTACATCACAAATACTGGTCTTATCAAAAGATTTGAGGGATTGGCGAAGTGAAGGAAAATGCGATCAACAAAATATGAATCTCATGCAGAGACGTATCAGAAAATTCTAAAAGCAGAAAAAATGACACCGGAAAGACTAAAAACATTTCCGGGATTTGAAGAAATTGAAGAAGATGAAGCAAAACATGTTATTGAAACACTTGAATGTTTTTGCGGAATTATTGTAAAACATATATCGAAAAAAGAAAAAGATGAAGAACCTTGATATTTTTAAGCCATTTGCGAAGGAATCGAAAGCACAGTCGATTAATATTGATGGGAAAGCGGTAATCTACACTAGGGTATCAACCAAAGAGCAGGCAGAAAACAATGCCAGTTTAGAAACTCAAAAGAAATATTGCCTAGAATTCGCAAAGCGGAAAAATATTGAAGTTATTGAGTACTTCGGTGGGACATACGAATCTGCCAAAAGTGACGAAAGAAAGCAATTTCAAAAGATGCTGACTTTCGTAAAAAGAAGGAAAGACATATCATACATCATCGTATATTCTTACGATAGATTTTCAAGAACAGGGGCAAATGGAGCCTATATCAGCGATCAATTAAAACAACAAGGTATTGTAACATTTTCTGCCACACAGGAAGTTGATACCATGACCGCAGCAGGTTCTTTTCAGCAAAACCTATATTATATGTTCAGTCAATTCGATAATGAATTGAGAAGAGACAAGTCAGTGTCAGGGATGCGAGAAAAGCTGAGAAAAGGATATTGGATTGGAACCATTCCATTTGGCTATACCAACCTTAATCCGGGCAAAGGAAAAGAACAAGACATTGTTATCAATGAAGAAGGAGAATTGTTAAGACATGCCTTTATATGGAAGGCAAACGAAGACATAACCCACAATGAAATCTCGGACCGATTAGCAAAGAAGGGATTAAAAGTTACGGCTAAGAAATTGAGCGATTTATTTAGAAATCCATTCTATTGTGGTTTAGTCGTAAGCTCTCACATTCCCGGAGAAGTAGTAGAGGGAAAACATGAGGGTTTGGTATCAAAAGAAATATTCCTGAAGATTCACAAACTGTTAAATAAGCGTGGATACGGAGAAAAACGAAATACGGATTGTGAACACCTTCCTTTAAAGCAATTCGTTCGTTCAGCAGATTGCGACACACCTTACACAGGCTATTTGGTTAGAAAGAAAGGTTTATACTACTACAAGAACAACCGTATCGGAGCAAAAGAAAATAGAAGTGCCAAAGTGATGCACGAGAAGTTTACAGATCTTTTGAAGAACTATCAAATTCATGATAAGAAATACATCGCCCCGATGAAGGAGGTCATGTATTATACTTTCAAGGCTGAACATGAAGCTAAAATTCAAGAGACCGCAATACAGCAAAAACAAATTTTAGAATTTACAACCAAGCTAGAAAGATTGGAAGAGCGATACGTTTTTGAGGAAATCTCACAAGGTCAATACGAGAAGTTCAAGCAAAAGCTAGAAGCCGAGAAGTATGAAATTGAGGAAAGTTTGTATAGCAACGGTTTTAATTTATCGAACCTTGAAAAAGCTATTGATTTATCATTGAAATATTCCCTAAAACTCCCTGAATTGTGGGGTTCTGGCAATTTGGAGGTAAAGAGAAGCATTCAAAAAATGGTGTTTCCGGACGGGATTCTGTATGACTTCAAAAATGACGATTATCGAACCACAAGAATAAATTCAATTTTCAGCGTAATCCCTTCATTATCAGTAAAAAATAAGCATAAAAAAAACGGGAATAATACAGATTTCTCTGATTATTCCCGTTTAGTACCTACGGCAGGATTCGAACCTGCGACCTTCGGTTCCGGAGACCGACGCTCTAATCCCCTGAGCTACGTAGGCATTTTCAGGGTGTAAAGGTAATACAAAGTCCCTGCCAAGGCAATCTTTTTTATTTTTTGTTGAGAAAATCTGGCATTCTTGGCATCTTCGCTAAAAGAAAATTTACCCCAATACTGAGGATGCCTGCCTGATAATGGATAAAATTGCCCGATATTTTTACCCATAAACCAGGTTTTATTCTGATTTTGCCTATATGAATCAATTTTTCCGCTTCACACTTTTGGGTGTCTTTGCCTTGCAATTATTTGCCTGCCGCTCAAATGACCCTCAAATTCCTTCTTTTTCCAGTTTGTGGCCCAAAACACAAAGGACATTTCTCGGCCCTGACTACTGGGCCAACCGCTTACAGGACTGGCAGATCAACAATGGAAGGATCGAATGCCTGGTAAGCAGTCCTAACCGGAATGTTTATCTGTTGACCCGGGAACTGAAACCTGACACGGCGGTCTCAGAAATGCGGATTCGCGTGGGTTTTCTAAATTCTTTGGAAAATCCTTCCGGCGAAAATTGGGTAGGGTTTCGGCTGGGTATAAAAGGCAAGTTTGACGATTATCGCGATAATGCGGTCTATGGTACAGGACTGAATATGGGAGTGACAACGCGGGGCGAACTATTTATCGGAGAGCCATCAACTGCTACGGCATCTTCACCGCTGGATTATATGAATGAACTGGAAATCGGGGTAAAACTCAAGCCCGATTCCGGGGGATACCGCGCCATATTTACCGTTTACAATCCCCAGACGGGCAAAATCTGGGAGTCGGTGGAAAAAGACAGTATTGACAAAAATATTCTTTCCGGAGGACTGGCATTGGTCAGTCATTTTGAGGGAATTGCAGACGGCCTGACGCGCCCGAGTGTATGGTTTAAGGACTGGCAGGTTTCTGGAAATGAACTATTGGACCTCCCGCAAAATGCCTACGGCCCGATTATGTTTTCCCATTATACCCTGAGCAAAAATATCATGAAAATGACAGCACAAATGGCCCCTGTCGGAAAAAACGACGATGGGGTCGTGCATCTGGAAGTAAGGGTAGGGGAGGAATGGAAAGCGCTGGCAGAAGCCGCTATTGATCCCATGGCGAGGACGGCAACTTTTCGGGTAGATGAGTGGACGAGTGAGGCCGATATTCCATACAGACTGCGTTATCACCTGCTGACGGGTGATGGTGTCAAAACACCTTTTTACCACGAGGGAACGGTTCGCAAAGACCCTGTGGATGCTGAAACACTCGTTGTCGCAGGGTTTACCGGCAATAATGACCTGGGTTTTCCCAACAAAGACCTGACCGACAATGTATTGCTGCAAAACCCAGATTTTCTGTTTTTTTCCGGTGATCAGATTTATGAGGGAGTAGGAGGATATGGTGTTCAGCGATTTCCATTGGAAAAAGCTACGCTGGACTACCTGCGCAAGTGGTATATATTTGGCTGGACTTATCGAGACCTGCTCAAAGACCGTCCTTCCGTCTGCATGCCTGATGATCACGATGTCTATCATGGCAATATCTGGGGAGCAGGAGGCAAAGCGACCGGGGACGAAGGAAACGACTTTGACAAGCAGGACAGAGGCGGGTATAAAATGCCTGCAGAATGGGTGAAAATGGTGGAAAGAACGCAAACCGCGCATTTGCCCGACCCTTACGATCCTACACCTGTTGAGCAGGGAATTGGCGTGTATTATACCTCGATGGTGTATGGCGGTGTGAGTTTTGCGATTATTGAAGACCGCAAGTTTAAATCCGCACCCAAAGCCCTTTTACCCGAAGCAGAGATCAACAACGGCTGGGCACAAAACCGCAGCTTTGATGCGAAAACCCAAAGCGATGTGCCGGAAGCCAGTCTTCTGGGGCAGCGGCAGCTCGATTTTCTGGAAGCATGGACCGCCGATTGGTCGGGAGGCGCAAAGATGAAATGTGTACTTTCTCAGACCATATTTGCGAATGTTGCCACATTGCCGGAGGAAGAATACCACGACAATGTAGTACCTCGTTTGCGGATTCTGGAACCCGGTGCTTACGCACCCAACGATCGGGCCGTATCTGATATGGATTCCAATGGATGGCCACAGACGGGCCGGAACAAGGCCTTGCGGGTTATTCGCAAAGGTTTTGCTTTTCATCTTGCTGGCGACCAGCATCTGGGAAGTACTATTCAATACGGTGTAGATGAATGGGGGGATGGACCGTATGCCCTTTGTGTGCCTTCTGTTTCCAACGTCTGGCCCAGAAGGTGGTATCCGCAAGAAGGCGGAAAGAACCGAAAGCCAGATGCTCCCAAATATACCGGTGATTTTGAAGATGGCTTTGGTAATAAAATGACGGTGTTTGCCGTCTCTAATCCGGTATTTACGGGCCGCGAACCATCCAATCTTTACGACAGAGCCACGGGCTATGGCATTTTGCGGTTTCAAAAACCCCATCGTAAGATTACCATTGAGTGCTGGCCCCGCGATATAAATCCTACGGAAGCCGGTGCAAAAGAATACGAAGGTTGGCCCATTACGATTCATCAGCTGGATAACTACAGCAGAAAAGCCGCAGCATGGTTGCCAACGGTGAAGGTAAGTGGAATGTTTGAGCCAGTCGTGCAGGTAATCAAAGAAAGTACTGGCGAAGTTGTCTACACATTGCGTATTCAGGGCAATACATTTGAGCCCATGGTGTTTGAATCAGGCCGTTATACCCTTCGGGTCGGAGAGCCGGGAACAGCGAAGCTGAAGGTATTCAACGGCGTGGAGGCGTTGTCTGAAAAGGGAAAAACATCCATTCAGGCAGCGTTCTGATTGTCTCCGAGCTTGTGGAGTTCGTCAGAACTAAAAATCACCTGATTTTGAGGTGAATTGGCGATGGCAATCATAGCTTTGGCGACAGTTTTGCCGGCAATCGCACGGTATTGACGGGCGGGCCCTATCATCAATGGAGAGAAGATATTCATCATAAGTTTGCCAATATCTTCTCCCAATCTTTGCTCTTCCCTTTCTCCCAAAAGTAAAGATGGGCGGAGAATGGCTACCTGCTCAAAAGGATATTTCTGTACTTCTGCCTCAATTTGTCCCTTTACCCGGTTGTAAAAGAAAAAAGACTTCGAATCTGCGCCCATAGCAGTTACAATCAGAAACTTGCCTACTTTATTTTTACTGGCTGCTGCGGCCAGGTATGTGGGAATCTCATAATCCACAAACAGAAAGTCTTCCCTGGAACCTGCTTTCCGTATTGTCGTACCAAGCGAACAATATAACTCATCTCCTTTTATCAGATGGCGAAAAGATTCCGGTTTTTTGAAATCCACTACATGTACAACTACTTTATCAGAAGGAGATTTCATGGCTCTCCTTGAAAAAATATGCAGGGTTTCGTAGCGGTCGTCCTGAATCAATTCCCGCAGTAAATGGCCGCCAATCAATCCGGTTGCACCAAAAATCATCGCTATTTTTCCACTCATTGATAAAATTTTTAAAATTCGGTACGCATCTTGCAATAAAAGAAAATCGGGGCGCTCAAACACGATTTTTCCCCATTCAGACACGAATATTAATAATTCGAAAAAAAGAAGTAACCAAAATAGATAAAATACGGTAAAAGCTTAGTAAGTTACATACTGAAACGGACCAGATCGATGAAATTAAAATCTTTACTTTTCGCCTTAGTATTTTCTCTCTCTCTGCCTGCTTTCGCAGCTGACCAACCTACCCATTCTACGGTAGTAGAGTTTTCCGGCTGGCAGATTGAAACATCCATATATCCCAATCCTTCTACCGGAAGGTTCCATCTGAATATTAAGTCTGATAATTACGATACCTACCAGGTAAAAGTGGTAAATCTCATCGGCAAGACGCTGATTCAAAAGGAGGTTGAGTCCAATTTTGAAACAGAATTTGATCTTACTGCTTATCCCAAAGGTGTTTACTTCGTACAAATACAGCTTGATCAACGCCAGATCATTAAGCGGATCGTGGTTCAGTAAGTTTATTCTTTCCTTCGGTAAGTAACAATTTCATAGTTCGGGTAACGGTCTGTGGCAATTATATTCCAGTTGTTTAGATCAAATTCAGGAAAGTAAGCGATACCCGTATATTCTCCTTCGATATAGGTAAGATACATCATATCTACCCTTCCAATCGTTTGCGCATAAATCTTCGCTCCGCCGGCAATGTAAATATCCTCGGCATAACTCTCTGCCAGCGCAAGGGCATCATCAATGGTTTTACATACCGTATAATTTTCACCGGAAGGGAAGTCCCTGCTGATTACAATCGTATGTTTGCTTGTCAGGTCAGCACCTACCAGCTCAAAGGTAGAGCGACCCATAAGCACGGTCTTCCCACTGACCCTGGACAAATACAAATTATACTCCTCCGGTATATGCCAGGGCAAACCGTCTTCCGTACCAATCAATCTGTCCCTGGACATAGCCGCAATGATTATTTTTAACGGCATGGGACTATCAGGAGAAAAACTTCTTCATGGCGCCTTTAAACTGATCGAAAGCTTCTGAAACCTCGTCGGTAAACTCATCCCAGGTTTCTTCAGCGGCTTCCTTTTTTTCGTCAATTTTGGCCCTGATTGTCGCGAGTGTGGCGGTTAATTCTTCCTGTTTTTCCTTCAGTTCTTCTTTTGCATCAGCTTTTCCCAGCGCAAATTGAAGGTGGAAAAGATCCATTTTAGTTTTAAACTGTTCCAGCTTGCCAGAGAGGTTGCCGGACAATTCCTGCTTTTTATCTCCTAAAGAAGACATATACGTCTCGTATTCATCTTTTGCCTCCTGTATGGATTCTGTGAGCCGCTTTTTCTGTTCTTCATAAGCTTCCAAAGATTCTGCTTTTCCCAAAGCGAGTTGAACCTGAAGGGCTTCAAGTTTGCCGCGAAGTTTTTGCACATGGTCGTTGGAAGCCATTTCGCTGATTTTGGCTTTTGACTCATTGACAAACTCGGTAAAGGCTGCTTTTTGTTTTTCGTAAGCGGCAACTATCTCTTCTTCACCCAGTGAAATCTGTAATTCGAGGTCGTCGAGTTCTTTACTCCAGTCTTCCAGAAATTGGTTCATCAGTTAATATTTTAGGTTGTTGGGTTAAAGATAATTAAAAATTCCAGGCCAGGAGGTTTACGTAGTTCAAAATTATGAGAAAGATAACTCCGGCAATTGCAGTTAACATATACTGCAACCTGGTACCAGCATTCCAGTATCGTTTGCTGAAAGAGATCGGGATAAATATGAGCATAATGATGGTAAGGATTCCCCCGATCAGTGGAAGCGTCTGAAGATAGGGAAGGGCAGGCGGAATCTCAAAGGCAAAACTTTCGAAAAAATCTCCCGAAAGCATGACAAATCCCACTCCAAAAAGAATATAAGCCAGGCTGCTAAATCTTCCGGCCAGTAATGCGGTATGTTGCATTCCTGTGCGGGTTTTTCCGCCGGAGACTTTTCTTACCTGGTGTGCGTACATCGAAACCGGCCAAAGTATAATCATCAGTAAAAATAATACACCACAAATGCTCAGAAGGGTGATCAGCAGGCGCGGAGATTCGTACCATGAAAGCCGGTCGAAACCCATGATTGGCATTTCTGAGGAAAATGCGTGCGTCACGTTTTCGTTGGCATCTTCTTTAAAGACCATTCGCTCCTCTCCGTCTTCTGCTTTAAAGCCATTTTTACCATCAGAAAGAAAAGTTTTTTTCTCCTGCATATACGGGCCAATTTCCAATTTTCCTCCTTCTCCGGCCTTTACCTGCAAGACAGATAAAACGCCAAACACTTTTTCATAGGAGGAATAAACCATTCGGTTGGACCTGTAGAAACCCTCGTATTTTTCCACCCCTTCACCTGAGGTAGCTGACGGCCCGGCTTCTGGTTCTGCGGGAAAATACCGGTCAACAAAAGCCCTGATAACGGGTTTTCTGGCTTCAGGGCCATTTTCGCTATTAAATGAGAGAAAGATTCCGGTTTGTTTCTCAGGAATCAGTAAAAGTTGGGAATGGAAATAACGCGTGTCTCCTCCATGGCCAATCATTTTTAGCCCGTTTTGGCGAATTTCATAGAAGCCCAGGCATATACCGGGAATCGAAGCTTCATTGGAAAACTGGCGCCGGTGCATTTCGGCCATTGTCTGCTGGCTCAGGATGTCAGATGAGTCTGCGGGAGTATTTGCATTTTTCAGATGGGCCATCATAAACTTAGCCATATCATCGGCACTGGACGCGAGAATGCCGGCAGGACCCAACTGGATATATTCGGCATCTCCCAGCACAAATTTTTCACCGGAATAGGAATAACCCTGAGAAAGCCATTTTCGCAGTGAATCGGGTTGGGGTTGGCGGAATGTGCTGTGGCTCATCTCCAATGGCTGGAAAATATGTTTCTCAACATAGGTTTCAAACGGCATACCTGACACTTTCTCAACGATATAACCAGCCAACGCAGCTCCGTAATTGGAGTAGGAGGTTACCTCTCCGGGAGGCCTGACCCGCTTCGGCATGTTTTTTTCCAGAAATTCGCCCAAAGGCTTGACATCTTCCGGGGTGCGTGCAAAAATCCGGAACATATCTTCAAAACCCGCAGTATGGGTCAGCAGATGGCGAAGTGTGACGGGCTCTTCATAGGTATCGGGAATCTTAAAATCGGAAAGGTATTCGTTTACATTTTTGTCAAGATCGAGCGAACCTTTTTCCACCAGTTGCATCACAGCAGTCCATGTGAAAAGCTTGGAGACAGATCCTGTTAAAAATAAAGACTTCCCGGGATCGACTTTTTCTTTATTCGGGACATTGGTATAACCATAACCCTTGGAGAAAAACAGTTTGCCATCTTTGACAATAGAAACAGTTGCACCGGCAATGTGACTGGATTCCAGATATGCAGGCACCAGCCCGTCGAAGAAAGCTTCGGTATTTTCCTTACTCCAGATACCATTGGTGTCGGGAAGCAATACCGGTACTACCCTCAAAGAAACTGAGTCCAGAAAAACGGCTCCGGAATCTTCTGGCTTTTCTGTGGGCTGTTGGGCGATAGTTGCAGAAGCCCATAAAAACAGAAAGGAAAAGATCAGGCGTGGAAGAACATTTGTAAACAGGGGCATCATAATTTATCAGGTGATTTAGGTCGTTGTTCCTATTAATATAGGTTTTACGGGAAAATTAGGCAAACAATATGACAGGAAGGAACAAATTTATTGATTTGTATGTTCACCCTGTGATTAAGGCTTGGGTAAAGATCTGACTTGTTGGTAAAGGTTTGGAAAATAGCGTTAACTTTTTGGTGAATCACTAAAAATTTTTGAAATTACATAGTATGAAAACATTGCTAATCCTCTTGTTTGGTTGTTTGACAGGGTATTTAACCTATGCACAAATTGTGGTCGATCGTCAGGTCATCGGCAGCTCCGGCAATTATAGCACTGCCGGGAATCTGCTGATTTCCTCTAATGTAGGAGAATCTGCTACAATCACAGCAACTACGGGTTCTTTTTCCTTTACTCAGGGCTTTGAGCAACCTGACAATGGCGGCAGTGTGGGAATCGCAGACGATCTTCGGGTATTGGTTGATTACTCATTTTTTCCAAACCCTACGGATGAGGTGCTATATATAGAGATGAATACAACGAGTCCTGTGAAAATTTTTATGGAGGTGTATGATGCTACAGGCAGACTTACCCCGGTCAGGATTGAACCTGTGTGGGTAAATGGCCCTATAAATACACAGGCTGATCTCTCTATGTTGGCTGATGGTTTTTATCAGCTACTCCTGAAAAATGCATCCGGGCAACCTTTGCATTCTGCGAAAATTCGCAAAGTCCATTAAACACGTTTTTCTACTAAACCTACACGATAAGCAGATATAGCGCTGCGAATATTAGTTTGCGCTAACATTGTCAGATTGGGTTGGGTAATATTTGGGAAACACCCATCGCCTAAACCGCTAATTCAATGTTTATGCGTAACCTTATTTTACCCATTTTTTGTATTCTTTTTACCGCTGTTACGGGTTGTAACTCCATAAGATACTCGTCCCATGACCAGTACGCAGCCTATCGGGGAGACAGTCGTAACGAAATGTCTCCCATCCAGACCAATCAGTCTGGAAAAGTTCAGATCGCTCTGATTCTTGATACAAGCTGGAGCATGGAGACCGTGCTTGAATATACCAAAGGCACATTTTGGATATTTGTAGATGAGATTCTTCGTCAGAATGATCAATACTATACGCCGGAACTCGAATTTGCCCTATATGAATATGGCAACCCCACCCTGAAGCGGAAGACACAGTTTATCAGACAGGTCGTTCCCTTCACGTCAGATTTGGATAAAATCTCCGAAGAATTGTATTATTTGAGTGTAAATCACTCGATACGGGGGAAATCCTTTAGTGGTGCTGCTTTACTCCGCGCTACAGACGAACTAAACTGGAGTGAAAAGCCTGGCGATCAGAAGATGATGATTATCGCCGGGAACGAAAATTTTCGCAAAGGCCCCGTGGATTATCAGCGCGCAATTGCGTTAGCGCGAAGGAAGGGAATCATCGTCAATACGGTTTTTGCGGGAGATTACCGAAAGGGAATACAACTCTGGTGGCAGGATGCAGCATTTCTGGGGAATGGGATGTATCGCAATGTTGAGACCTCGATTCCACTGGAAAAATATTATTACCCTACTGTTTTTGACGCGCAGATCTGCTATTTCAACACTCAGCTGAATTATACCTATTTGCCTTATGGAAGCCAGGGCAATTATTCCTGGAACCGCTGTTTGGAGCAGGACAAGTTTGCCTTGCGTTTTGGCGAGGCCTATGAGAGCATTCGGGCACTGGCCAAATGTCGCCCCGGATATCGGGTTCCCGGATGGGATTTGATTGATGCGATTGATACCCGACAGATAAAGCTCGAAGAAATTGCCGAAGCTGACTTACCTGAAGTATTGAAAAATATCAGCCGGGAGGAACAATTAGCCTATCTCGAAAGGATGCGTAAAAGCAGGGATGAGATAAAATTGCGGATTTTAGGTCTTCAGGTTCAAAAGGAGGCAGAAATACGTAAACAAGGAAGAGGTATTTATGGAATTACAGAAATACCTTTTCAGGCAGTGGTGAAAAACATCAGACCTGCCGAAACATTTCCAGGGACAAAGGGCAAGCAGTTTGATTCCCCGTCGCCGCGTGAGATAAACCGGCCAGAGATACCACAGCAGCCAATTCCACCTGCCATCCGCCAACAAGAAATCAGAGAACAATCCCCGCAGATTCAGTCTGAAACGGAAGTGCGTCTCCAGGTTGAGAATCAGTCTCGTGAGCAGGAAATCATGCAAAGAGCTGATCTTGAAAAACGGCAACAGGAAGCGAGAGATCGCGCGGCACAGATTCAGCGGGAAGCGGAAGTGCGTCGCCAGGCAGAGATTCAATCAGATGAACAACAGGAAGCCCGGCAGCGCGCAGAGCAGGCACAACGTGAACAGGAAGCCCGGCAGCGCACAGAGCAGGCACAACGTGAACAGGAAGCCCGGCAGCGCACAGAGCAGGCACAACGTGAACAGGAAGCCCGGCAGCGCACAGAACAGGCACAACGTGAACAGGAAGCCCGGCAGCGCGCAGAGCAGGCACAACGTGAACAGGAAGCCCGGCAGCGTGCAGAGCAGGCACAACGTGAACAGGAAGCCCGGCAGCGCGCAGAGCAGGCACAACGTGAACAGGAAGCCCGGCAGCGTGCAGAACAGGCACAACGGGAACAGGAAGCCCGGCAGCGTGCAGAGCAGGCACAACGGGAACAGGAAGCCGCCCGGCAGCGCGCAGAGCAGGCCCGGCAAATGCAGATTCAAAACAACAATACAGGAATAAAAATAGAATAATGATTTTTTTTTGGCGTGATCGTTGCAGGAATTCGTTATTGGATATAAAGTGTCTGAAAAATATCCAAAATCAAATTTCGATTTATGAAAATACTCAAATTATTGCTGTTCCCCTTCTTTGTATTATGGATGGTAAATGTTTCCGGTCAGACAACTTCCCGGTCTGAGCAGGCATTGTATGATTTGATGGATTCCGGTTTTTTGAAAACGTATAAAGATTACCGATATGAAGTGGAGAAACAAATCGCAGTCATAAAGGCAAAACAAAGAGACTATGAGCCGGAGGAGATCGCTGAGATGCGGATGACGTATCTTCGAACCAGTGAAGCTTTTGAGGATTTTATTTACGTTACCCGTAATGATTTTCTCGATAAAAAGACCCGCAAACTGATAAGAAAAGATACCGAGGAATATGTGCGGATACGACTGGAGAAGCTAAACGAAATTTATGTTGAATACTATATTGGGAAATTTATGCCAGTATATACTTCCATAAATATCGACGAAAGCAGTATGATCGCAGAAGGAGGCCATAGGACAAGTATTCCCCCGGCCGTACCTATTTCGCTCATTGTGCCCGTTGCAAAAGCGACGATAGAACTGCTGGATTTTCTCGATAGCCGCAATGACAAAGACATTGCTTACCTGAAAGATTTACTCGATAAAGAGTGGGTACGCCCTAACCGGTTCAGGGATTGGGAAGAGATTTAGTGCTGTTATAATGAAACCCGCGCAAAAAAAAAAGAGGTTGTCTCCGTAAGAAGACAACCTCTTTCTTATTTATTCAACTGATTACTTGAGGATCAGGCGTTTGAAGGTAGTACCCTGTGAGGTAGTAACCATCAGCATATAGACGCCATTGCTCATATTGCTCATATTCAGTGTTTCGCGGAAGTTCACCACTTTTTTGTGGTTAGTTTCCATGATGACGCGGCCATTGAGATCAACGACAGTCATGTTGACATCGTCAGCTTTGCCAAGACCAATATTGAGGTTAAACACATCAGAAGACGGGTTTGGATAAACCTCAAAGTTTGTGATACCTGCAGCCAGATCATCTTCGATGCTGGTTTGATCCAGTACATCAACAGACTTGGTAACAGAACAGCTATTGTCGTCGGTAACAGTTACGGTATAAGTACCTGGCTGAAGGCCTGCAACAGTAGCGGTAGTTGAGTTTGCCGGATCATCCCATTGGTAAACAAGCGTGCCTCTGCCACCTGTAACAGTTGCACTGACAGAACCTTGTGTGCTGGTAGAAGTGTTGAGGTTTACCGCAGCAAGCGCTACATCAAAGTTGCGACATGAAGCGATGACAGGTCGGATGAAACGTGCGGTCTGGATACCACTGGCAGTCCATGCCGGAGCAGCTACATTGGTAGTAAAGTAGTTGACACTCGGAGTGAAATAGTTGAAAGACTGTTTCAGGTTGATGGTAGTATTCGCACCTTCATAAACCCCTAAAGCCCATGTATCACCTGCGTTGACAGGAAGTTCGGTCTTAAGTTTCATGAAGTATTTGTCCTGCGCTGCGTTGATGATAACTGTATCGGTATAAAGCAGTGCACCACCGGAAGGTTGACCCTGACTGGTGAATACAAGAACACCATAAGTGGTATCGCCTGCAACAGGTAATGCCAGCTCGATCTCAACACCCTGAAGGTAAACTTTGTTGTTGAACTGGTGAACAACTGCGGCATAACCACGTGCTGTAGCTGAAACGGCATAACCATTTCCACCTGCATGAACCCCGTCATCACGGGCCAATACGGAGTCAGATATGGCAAACGGAAGGCTGAAATCGTTGTTGTCTGATACTTCATCTACCTGTGTACCCGTCGAAACGACTGCTGTGGCGAGATACGTTCCTTGGGCGGAAGGCGTAAACGGACCAAAGGTAAAAGTAGAAGAACCCAGGTTTGCGAGGTTGCTTATTGTTGCCGTATCAGCATAAACAGAAGAACCACCGGTGGTTACATTCAGGATAACCTGCGTATTTATCAGTGTCTGTTGTCCGAGGTTGGTTACAGAACCGGCCCAGGTCATCGGACTTATCAAGCGGTCAGGGATCTGACCCAATGCAGGAGTAGGCAACAAGTAATCCAGTGAGGCATCTACCTGGATAGGTACGAAGTTCAATTCATAGCCAAACAAACGGTCTGGTCCGGCTTGCAATATACCACCGAGGGTAGTTTTGCCTGGAACAATACCTTTAGCTATAAACAGGCCACCTGCGAGTCCACCTGCACCGCCCAGATCGGTATCTACGTCAAAGCTTACTCCCGTTTGTGTACCTGCGGGAAGTTTTAGCTGCGCGATTTCGGCAGCAGAGGAAGTACCTCCCTGATGGTAAACCCAGAGGTATGGACCACCCTGACTAAAGTTGTCGACAGCAGCACCATACATACCGCCAAGACCATGCACAGAAGCAGGAATGCTGTTCAATACTTGTCCGCTACGGCTGATGAGGGTAATATCGGTATTGAAATTTCCTACCCAGAAACCACCGTTGCCAGCATTTGCGGTAGAATCATAAGTGATAAAACGAATATTACCGGCGAGAGGTGCGGTAAATGTGTTGCTAATCGTGCGGGTTGCAGGATCAATTTCATAAACGGTAGTAGTATTGTTACCAATATAGATTTTGGTGCCATCAGTAGTCATGGCACGGGTGCCAGCTAATGTCGCTCCTCCATTTGGAATGCTAAACGTGTCGATAACAGAACCTGTAGCATTTAGTCTGTACAAGGTATCAACAGACCATCTGGCTACCCAAAACTCTGTACCGAGGAAAACTGCACCTGCCAGCCCTGCTGTACCTGTGCTGTCTGAAGCACTATAGTTAAATTGGGTGTCCCACATAGCCTCGATTGCAGGGTTAAAATTGCCTGGCTGCTCGATGGTGGTTCCCTGAGAAGCCGCATCCTCTGTGGTCGGAGCGGTAATTGTTGTGTTGGAAGAAGATTGAATCCCGGGTGCTTTTTCAGCTGTCTGGGCAAATCCTTTTCCGGAAATAAGGAAGATTGCGATAGTTGCAAGGCATATTCTTCCAATAATTCGGGTAAAATGTAACTTCATTTTGGATTTTGTTGGGTTAAGGTAAGTGATTTAATTCTTCGGGTAAATATAGAAGAATCTTTTGGAAAACCATGCGCGAAAACTGCAAATTAGGGCTGCTGGTTTTGCATGAGCTGATGTAAGATTACGCCATTATCTCCTACCAACTGCATCAAATATATGCCCGGTGGTAACGCTGGAACCTTCAGGGAAATAAAATTCCATCCGGGGTGGATATTTATTTTGTCATACCTTTGGACGACTCTTCCTGAAAGTTCCCGCAAAACTACCTGATAGCTACCAGTTTCTTTTGTTTCCAGTTCTATATGAAGTGTCTGGCCAAAGGGTTGGGGAAAAATTTTCCAACCAGTGATGGGTTCTCTTTTATCTATGCCCGTTTGGTTCCGCGTTTCTTCCAGGATCACAGGCGAAAATCCCAGTTGGATTAAAAAAGGATTTCCTGTCTCAATCAGGTCTGCGGCTACTGTTTTTTGTCCGGGCATCGAAATTACCCGGGTAATTTTCACGCTGTCCGTTGCTACCGGAATGTTCACGGTTTCACCATTGGGTATTTCCGGAGTATCTGTATTCCAACCTGTCTCACTCCACGCTATATAACAGGCAGTTCCTCTTTCCCGCTCAAATTTATAAACCCTGGTATAGGGATTATTGCTGACCGGAAGACGGGAAGCTGAGGTGAAATCATGCAATTTTTCTATCAGCATTTTCATCGTCCAGGCGGCGGGTTTCATGATATAGTTTGTATTTTTATTACCAGTCATTCCGCTCCATCGCCAGGGACCGGTAAAAAGATTATATACAGGATTTTGGGGGTTTGGGTCATTAGTCATTGAATAGCAAACCCTTTCAGCTCCTTCTCCAAAGGTCGTCGCAAAACATTTTACTGCTTCCCTGGCAGTTTTGGCATTGTACCAGTTGATCATGGCAGAATCTCCGTTGTTTGTTCCCGCAATCAATGTCTGATAATTGGGAATAAGCGGATTGGGAAAATCTCCTTCAATCGAATCTCCGCCTATAAATTGTGTAAATCCGTCGTTGGGTTGGGTAGCAGTAAACATAGCCGACCACATATCATCGACAAAAATGGGTTTTCCGGGGGCAAATGTTTTGACAAAACGCAGTGACTGATCCGTAGCTTTCCAGCCCATGTGGGGATGCCAGCCGATGTAATCGCACTTTACGCCGTCATTGTCATTTCCCAGCCTTGAAATCAAATAGGAAAGACTGTCCCAGCTTTGTGTGTACAGGCTTCCGCCCAGGTTGTCTCCATTGAGCCGGGCCTGAACTGTCGGTCCGTTTATATCGGGATAATCGGGAAAATCCGAATACAGATCAAACCACAATCCGCCGCTGCCGACGAGTTTGGACTTACCGGAGGGGTCAGCGTCTTTCATAGCCTGATAAGTAACTTCGTGAAGCCTGACAAGATTGGCCATATTGTCTTCCCAAAAACCCTGTCCACTGCGTTCGCTGACATCGCCATTGCCTGTACCGTTTACATACACTTCCTGTTCCATCACGTAAAACCTGACAGGGATCAACAGTCCGGGCATATCGTCTGTCCCGTCGCCATCGTATCGCTCCACTACCGCATGGACATAGTTATACCAGTGTTGCCAGTGGTTGGAGTCAGGAGCACACTCTTCCGGAATGAGTGAAATCGCATCAATGCAGTCAGGGTTGAGGGGGTACGACCAGGGGGCATTGGCAACGAAGTAAAAGACAAATTCGAAACCGTATTTCTGGAAACGGGTTATCCATTCGTCAGTTTTGGAGAAGTCGATATCAGCGGAATCCGAATCCTGCATCAGGTCCCAACTGATGCCATTGACATTGATACCACCGCGCACAGACTGCGCAGCGCTTACCTGCGCAATATGGCTGAGCAGGGTATCGTGGTGAGATTCGAGGATTCCGATAAGAAAATTGGGTTCAGTTTCATCGTATTCAAACCCGAAGCGCCATTCAGGGGTTTGGGAGAATACAGCTATGGCCTGAAGCAAAAAACAGATCACGGCGAGCTTTTTCATAGTCCGGCAGATTAGTGGTTACTGAGCGTAATATAAAAAAGACGTTGAGGAAGGGGGGAATGTGGAATTTAAGACACTTCCTCCATGTGCACGAGTTTGGTTCGCACTGCATCAATGATTTTGAGCGGTTTTACAGCGTCTTTTTTCTTGAAGTATTTTGACACGAAGGCAAACTGATGCGGAACAGGTAATCGCGAGCAGCATAATAGTAGAATTTCACATAGTAGTAACCGTCGCGACGAAGGGTGGTGTAGTGTCTTTATCTGTAAGGCAGTCTGAATATAGAGCTAAGTTAGGGAAAATTGGGATATACTTTTGAACCGTACTTATTTTACGGTTTCCGGTCTTTCAATTTTTGTTCCGTATCCACCAACCATTCTTTTACGGATTTAATGTTCTGAATGGGGAATCGAATTGGTTAGTTTCCAATTGAGGATCGTTTCATTTTGAATGTATAACCCCCAGGCTAATAAAGTGCTTTCTCCACCTTTGGCTTTCAAGTGGAATCCTCTGAATATCCCTTCATTTACATCAACAGGATCAATCGTGGTTTTGGCTTTGAGGAACGACTGTTGAAGAGTATTTCCAGCTACTAACGAGTCGTAAAAGGTTATAGAAAAATCTTTAGCTATTGTATCAGAAACCCGCATGCTCGTAGCAATAACTGCTGGTATCCCTGATTCTTGAAGAGTTTTTACATGATTTTCAGTAGCGCAGCCATTAAGAAATACCAGTTTGAGGTTTTTCTCGGACGCAAGAAACGCCTGTAACCCTGACTTGTGAAAAGGAAGTGCATTCCCTTTCTGATCTGCAAACTGTAGTTTTACTCCATCATTATGTCCCGAAAAATGAAAGATGATTAATTGATCTTTGTATTTGTTTAAATCTCGAATAAGGTTTTTAGGTTCTGAAGTAGCGGCTGTATAACAAATACCCATCCCATTTTGCATATAAGGGATGAACGTGCTTTGTAATTCATCTTGTTCAGATTTCAATGCTTCCAGAAACTTACCGTTCAGGTCATTGGCAAAGGTGAGGAAGATGACTGGTTTTTTAGGCATAATTCCCCAATGCGATATTTTTATGGTATAAAAATACTTGCTAATCTTCCTTATCCGGGTTATCCAACAGACGATCAGTTCTTACTGTAAACCCCAAAAGACGGGCAAATCCTTCCAATAGATTAGCGAAAAAACCAAAGAATGATTCCCAAAAAGTTTTGGGCTTGGATTCAATGGCAGCTTTAATTTGGCGCAATTCTTTGTCAATCTCCCCCAAAGTAATAATGTATGGTCCTAGGTCTTCATTATGATCAGTTGCCTGTTCTATAATGCGCTCAAGCATTGAAGTACAGGTATTGAGCCTTTTCTCCAGGTCAGGTTTACTTTCTGTATCAATAACTTCACTCAAATCCCGGATTTTCATTTGAAGCTTATAGATATAGCTAGAAATATGGGGAATAGACATGGCGATTATTTTAAAATATCTTTTTCATTTTACTGTATCATGGCCGAGGATAATTTAGTCGAAATCGTTTTGAAATTCAAAAAAAAGAGGCAACCCAAAGGCTGCCTCAAAATCTCGTAAGTAGTGGTGGTCTGAAACTTATTACCAGCGTCTTGGACCTCTGCTTCCGCCGCGGTCGTTATTATTTGTCTTTGGACGTGCCTCATTGACTTTCAGGCGGCGGCCAGACATCTCTCTGTCGTTCAAACCGTTGATGGCTTCTTGTCCTTGGTCATCGTCTTCCATTTCTACGAAGGCAAAACCTTTGGATCTTCCTGTATCTCTGTCAAGTACGATCTTAACAGAAGTTACATTGCCGAACTCGGAGAAAGCTTCCTCCAGATCCTGCTCAGTGAGGGAATAAGCGAGATTCCCAACATAAATGTTCATAGTAAAAAAATTAAAAAGACAAAAAATTCATAATTCAAATATAAGCCTAATTTTTTGATAAAAGAACCATCTGCCTGAAAATGATTACATTTAGGCTAAATAATTGAAAATTAGCGATATTTGAAAAAAAAATGGATGGGAAAAACAGCCTGGAAAAAGTTCGGTTATTCGGAAAGAATTTCCAATAAACCTTCAGGATACAGGCGGGCGCGATTTTTTTTGAATTCCGCTATCGGTTTCCATATTGCCCTGATCTCTTGTCCGTCGTCATCTCTTCCTATGATCAACTCTTTGCGATAGGCGGCTTTATTGACAAATTCTCCTTCAAATACAAAGATGATCTCATGGCCGGGATTGCCTTCATAATGGAACAGGTTTTCGGTGGGGCCAATGAATGTCAGGTTGGTGATTTCTTCTCCGATTTCCTCTTTTATCTCTCTGCGAATGGTTTCCCAGCTATATTCGCCAAAAACCACGCCTCCGCCCAACGGACGAAAAAATGCCTCTTCTTTTGCTTTATCGTATCCTTCTGCAACCAGAATGGAATTTTCCTTCCGGAATATGCAGAGAGCAATTGGTCTGATGGTAGGGATATTCATACGCACATCGGTTATTCTTACAGGACCATCCGGTAATCGTGCTCGGCAAGTTTGGATACAGGAGTAGGGGTTTTAGATTTGTCCGCACAATACTATATAAATCTTACTGAATAACGCCTTCGTTTATGCTTTTGTCTTTACAAGTAGCCCGGAGTGGACGGGGGGTTCCACCGAACTATTTTTCCCTGAAATTGAGGGGTTGGATTTGATTTTTTGGCCTTTATCGTCGCTGAATCGAAGATTTTGGTAACTTTTTTTATAAAATCTTACATCTGGGATGTGCTATTCAACCACCCATTTTGTACTGAATATCGTTCTTTCTTCCACATAGAGTCTGACTTGGTACAACCCACCCGGAAGATGGGTTGAAAGGGTCTGTTCTCCGGGATATAATTTCTCCTCTGTAAATACGGTTTGCCCCAGCATATTGCTGATCTCCAAACGGGCTTTCCGGGGCTGCGAAGCACTTGTCCAACGCAGCGTAAAATCTCCTCTCCCCGGATTGGGATAGAGCGTAACAGGAGGGGTTTCCAACGGGGTTTCCACATCTACACTCAGGCAGGTTGCCCCACTCAAAATACCTCTTTGGCAAAAATGGAAAATGATCATTTCTGAATGAATGCCTCCGTACAAGGCTGTGTCTGCCTGTAAAAACAAATGCGCCGCCTCCGGCAGGCTCATCTGGCTATAATTGCTGTATAGCTCCTGCAATACCAGCCGGTCGGTTACGGTCTCCCCAATCTCATTGCGTATCTGAATCATCGTCGCTGCCCATAGTTCTCCATACGTGTATATGCTTGTGCTCATCGGTGGATAAGTCTGGTTGCTGATAACTGTGCGCCCCGCCCAATACTCGTTATGACCGTCCCAGTTGAATATTTCCGACCAGCCAAATCCTGCATTCAAACTTTTCGAATAAATCGCAGCAAAATAATCGCAAATCCCTTCATCCAACCCTCTCCGCTGGGTCCCCGAATTGCTTTCCTGGGAAGCTGCATAAGAAAGCGCGTGTCCGTATTCGTGCACAATCACATCGGCATCCTCCGCGTCATCCACGCCTCCGTCGCCAAAAAGTATATAAGAATTGCCGCTATTGCTGATAAAAACCGACTGATCGCTGTTTGACTTACCATGTGGATCTACTTCCAATGGCGCGTTCTGAAGGTTGAGAAAACCCAGCGACTGGACAAACCGCTGGAAAGTATCTATATGGTAATAGACCATTACGTCCTCAAACTCGCTCTGATCTCTGCCAAAAAAGAAATCTCCGTCAAGGGAAGTTGCCGGTGTATCATAAAATGGCGCCCGGTCTGAAATCTTTACATAAGGGCCGTTTAACCGGAAAAGGGGATCGTCCCAGGTGATATTGCGCAATTCAACTGTATCCATCAATCCTTCCAGCACAGGACTGTGCGCATCGTTATTGTCTACAAAACTGTCACCATAATTCACATTCCCCCGGGTGCAGGGGTTGGGCCGGAATACCCGGCCTCTTCCGCTAGTATCACTTGCCTGGGAAGAATGAAAATACATACCTCTGTCCTCACGGCGGATTTCTGTACCTGTGACTGCGTCAAACAAAATTTCTTCACTTGACACATGCCCATTGGAAAAGGTTTCTATCCGGTAAACAGGATGAAGCTGGTTGTCGCGAATCAAATATACCGGTTCGATGTTGGCGTCAAATGCGCCTTCTTCGGCCACTCGCTGGAGAAGGTCTTCCTTCGAATAACTAAACGGGGAGGGCGTTGTCGCTTCGAAAGTGGCAAGCGTCTGCAAAAAGGAGGAAATCCTGGTGGCGGGAACGAGGTTTACTTTGACCCCCGCCCCGTAAATCGGAACTCCCTGCCAGGTTTGCCGATAGGTAAAATGGCGCCCCCCCGGGCTTTCTGTATCGTGGGCAAGCCTGAGCGCAGAGCCTGTATTTTCCAGCAGGGGAAAGTTTTGTGTGGTGATCTGGCGGATCAGGGTTTCGTCGGCTTCGGATCCCACAGGAAGATGGACGATACGAAGGGTCTGAGCAGGCAGATAAAGGGCGGTAATAACCAGAAAGAAGGCCAGTGGGAATATATGCAGGGAAAACTTTCTCATTAAGGTTGTTGCGGTTAGCTTAGCTATACATTTAGGTGGCGGGTTTTTTCCCTACTCTGAAACAGATTCGAGTGAAAATCCTGCCTGTTCGAGGATATTACGCAATTCAGGAAAATCGGCTTCTTTTATTGACAATGTCTGATGGCATGCGGTGTTATATTCTGCTGAAACCGTCTGCGTTTCAAAGCGATGAAGGATTCGGTTGATGTCGGATGTTTTTTCGTAAGGAAAGGAAATGGCAAAAGTAATCTTCGGGATAACCTGTACCATCGTATTTGCCCTGATGGCTTCTTCCGCGGAATGGCGGTATGCTTCGATGAGTCCGCGCACGCCCAGTTTTGTTCCGCCAAAATATCGCACAACAACAATGGCCGTATTTGTCAGGGAAAATGATCGGATTGCACCGAGAATGGGCGCGCCGGCACTGTGTGAAGGTTCTCCGTCATCGCTGGCAAAGGTCGTCTCGCCATATTTGCCCAGCCTGTAAGCATAACAGTGATGGCGTGCATCATAATATTGTTGCCGTAAGGTCTGGAGCAGAATTTCTATTTCTGAGAGTGTCGTTACCGGGGATGCAAAAGCGTAAAACTTCGACCCCCTGTCGCGAAAAAAACCTTCTGAAGGTCTGGTGAGTGTAAATAGTTCCTCGGCCATGGGGTAAATTTCTTCCATCCAACCAAAATTTGCAAGACATATTATTTCTCACATTCGCGGATATGGTTTAATTTGGCAATTACTATGAATAGCATCAGGCAATATACTCAGATATTTATTTTCATTCTCCTGGGCTTGTTGGTACTGGGATTGATTGGCGTGGTCCTGTGGTTTTTGCGGGATATCGTAAGTTATCTGATTGTCGCAGCCATTATTGCATTGATGGGCAGGCCTGTGTTGCGGGTGTTGGGTAAGGTAAAGATTCGCAACCGGCAGCTTCCTGATGGAGTGAATGCGGCAATCTCACTGGCGGTGGTGTATGGTGTGGCTTTGACCATTTTCCTGATATTCATTCCCCGGCTGATCAAACAAACCGAAAAACTCGAAAATGTAAAAATGGAAACCATTTCGAGCAGCCTTCAGGAACCGATTGCAGCGATTGACCGCGTAATTGATAAGTATCAATTGACGGATAATGGAATGTCTGTGGAAGAATATTTTGCTTCAACTGTAAAGTCTGTAATTACCTCTGCACGCGTTTCCAATATTGCCAATTCGCTCGTAGGATTTACCGGGGATCTTTTGATCGGTTTTTTTGCTATTTCGTTTATTGCCTTTTTTTTCCTGAAACAGCGTACGCTGATGCACCAGATGGTCATCGTGTTTATACGACCTGATTATAAGGAAAAAGTAAATACGATTCTGGTAAGTATTAAGACACTGTTGACGCGATATTTTGTCGGTGTGGTGGTCGAAGTGTTGCTGGTAGGAGCGCTAATCACTTTGGGACTGACGATATTGGGGGTGGAAAATGCGGTGCTGATCGGCTTTTTTGGCGGATTGTTTAATGTGATTCCCTATCTCGGCCCGATCATTGGCGGGGTATTGGGGATATGTCTGACGATCCTCGGTTCTCTGAATCTGAACTTTTACGATGAGATGATTCCTCTGGTGATCGGGGTAGCAATTGTCTTTGCAGTTGTACAGATGGTGGATAATTTTATTTTCCAACCTATGATCTACTCAAACAGCGTAAAGGCTCACCCGCTGGAAATTTTTCTGGTGATTTTGGTTGCCGGGAATCTTGCCGGGGTAGGGGGGATGATTGTGGCTATTCCCGTCTATACCATTTTGCGTGTGATTGCCCGGGAGTTTTTTGACCAGTTTGAAGTAGTACGCAGCATAACGAAAGACATCTGATGAATATGAATGAGGTAACTGACCACAATCCCTGGACCATCCTCGCTTCTGAAGAAATCTATGAAAACCCCTGGATTAAACTCACCGAACATCAGGTGCTTAACCCTGCGGGTAACCCTGGTATCTACGGTACCGTTCACTTCAAAAACCAGGCGGTAGGGGTAGTACCTTATCAGGATGGATATATCTGGATGGTGGGGCAGTATCGTTTTCCCTTGAAAAAGTTTTATTGGGAGATCCCTGAAGGCGGCGGGCCTTACGGTGAAGATCCTGCTGAAACGGCCCTTCGCGAGTTGAAGGAAGAAACGGGGCTTACCGCTTTATCCGTTACGCCATTATTTCAAATGCACTTGTCCAACTCTGTGTCCGACGAATGGGGAATTGTCTACCTGGCTACCGGCCTATCGCAAGGCGAATCTTCTCCTGAAGAGACAGAGTCCCTCACGATCAAAAAAATGTCGCTGGAAGAAGTGTATGAGGAAGTCGAGGCTGGCCGGATTACAGATTCGCTGACCGTAGGCGCAGTTTACAAGCTTATGGTGATGAAATTGCAGGGGAAATTGTAAATGCGACATAGTTGAAATACGTTGCGACATAGCTGCTATGCCGCCCGCTGGCAGAGGGATTTACTTTGTGTTTATGCTTTTACAGCTAATAACACAATGTTTCACCCTAAATCTCTCTGTTATGAAAAAAGCCCTGAAAATCACCGGACTTGCCGCAGGTGTTCTGATACTTATCATAAGTCTTGCCATTGCCTGGTTTCAACTCAAACCGCTGCCTACTTATGATGTCGTTGATAGCGGCCTAAAAGTCGAAGTAACCCCTGAACGTGTACATACCGGCGCATTGATCTCCGCCAACCTATGTGCTGTCTGTCATATGGCAGACGATGGTACCCTGAGTGGCCGGCAAATAGAAGACGTAGATGGGTTGGGTAAAATCTATTCGGCCAATATCACCCAGCATAAAGTGTATGGAATTGGCCATTATACCGATGGCGAATTGTTTTATCTGTTTCGCACCGGAGTCAAACGCGACGGGCATTTAGTGTTGCCAATGATGTTTAGCAGCTTACAGATGTCAGATGAGGATTTGTTTTCACTCATTGCCTTTTTGCGGTCTGATGACCCTGCGGTTCAGCCTTCGGAGAATATTATCCCCCGATATAAGCAGACTTTTCTTTCAAAGATGTTGTTTAATCTTGCCTTCAAACCCCTTCCATGGAGTGGTACGCCGGTGGTGGCGCCAGATAAAAACGACAGAATTGCCTATGGAGCATATCTGGTAAAAGGAAGGCATATGTGTTATGAGTGTCATTCAGGCAGTTTTGAGACCAATGACCCCATCAACCCTGAGAACTCGGCCAGGTATTTAGGTGGTGGAACAGAGTTTCTCGATATCCGAACCGGGGAAGTAATAACAATTCCCAATATCACACCCGATCCGGAGCATGGCATCGGCGATTATTCACTCGAAGAATTTATCACTGCGGTAAAGTATGGCAAAAACAATGAGGGCAGGATGTTGAGGTTCCCCATGATGCCATTTGCCGGCGTTGACAGTAGCGATATTACGGCTATTTACCAATACCTTCAGACAGTTCCCCAACTTGGCCCTCCCACAGAAGCAGCAAATATGTAGGTGAAAGATGGCTTTTTGTTGGAAACCCCTGCTTTGGCGGGGGTTTTTTTATGCCCATAATTTCAATCTTGTAAGATTAGTTGGCAATGAGGCACCCATACTTACTCCATCTTCAGTTACACTTAATCCGACAGATGCCCCCAAAATCGTGTTAGTAGAAAACACGTTTTCTCCAATCATAATAGCATTTGAAAAAATTTTACATGTAGGAAGGTGGCCAACACTTATGCTTGAGATGATTTTTTGTTTAGGATCGAAGTGGTATAATTCATTACCATTTTTCTTAATAATAAACCCATCAGAATTAGGATAATATTCAATATCAGGTGCAGGTCTGTCTCCCAGAATTTCAAGCTTTGCCTCGACCCCAGATAAATCAATGATTGATAACCGACCTTCCTTATCTACTAATATTGCTCTGGTTCCCCACAAAAGAGGAATATCAACTAGATCGAAATTATTGGAGCCAATGGTTATGTTCATAACTTATAAAATATCTTTTAGTGAATTTAGCCTATCCAGGTAATCTTTGTCAAATAGTTCTGGTAAATTTATTACGAATTCTGTTCTAAACTGTTGCTGAGGATAATCTTTTCCTGACGATGAGGATAGTTCATAGAAAATAACTTTGGTTATGGTCATTTCATTATTGATCATTAACTTAACTTTTCCTGAGAGAATGTTACCCTCGGATTCCAAAAATACAATTTTTGCGATTATTTGTTCTACTCCTTCTGTACCTTGAAAAAAACTATCAATAAATAACTTAAACTCATTTTCATTCTTATTAAAGTCAGCTTTAAGAAAAACATTCCAATGCCTTTTCAATACTTCTTTAACGGCCAGATCATACGATGATTCAATTTCTAAAAAATGGAGAGCATTATCTAAACTTTTTAGACGAATTAGCCCGGATGACTGCGCTTCAGAATCGCCTGCCTTTGAAACATGTATTTCATCCTTGCTAAGCAGTAGTGCTCCTTCTTCTTTTGTTGCAATCCTTACAGAAATGCACCAAATCACCAGATCACGCATTTCATCAGAATTCTTCTTAGAGTTTTCTGAGGAATAACTATGTGGTGGTAACCTCAAAGCTGCTCGCTCTTGTGCAGATTGAAAGTCTTCCAGCAGAGGGTGTTCAATTTGTACCGAAGCTCCACAACTTTTTAATTCTGCAACGAGGTCTCTGTGAAAATGGTCGGGTAAATCATAGTTTCTAAAACTGTGACCAATTCCCCAGTATTCTAGTTCATTTTGTAAACCTTTAAACTTCTCTACAAGCGCTTTAATATTATCCCTTTGAATTCTTTCTAATTCCAATTCGACCGTTTTCGGGATTATGATTGTATGGCCTGACTGGTTGATCTTCTGGCAAAACTGACATAGTGATCGAGAGATATCGCCATTCTTTTTAGCTGAAGGTAGCTGCAATTGGGTAAGAATATCCGAGTTGAAAATGATTTTCATGTAGCTAAAATAAACAAAGGAATATTTAGTTGCAAATATGTATAATTAATTCCTTTTGTTATTTTTTCATCACTGCTTATACCAGATCTGCTTTGACCCGTTGTCAAATTTGAGCATCAGCGTCGTCCCTTCAATATAATACCCCGAGTAGGGATACCATTGGTTGCCGCCTTCTTCCATGACGTAAATCACACCGCCTTTGGCTTTCCAGAATCCGCGCTCATAGTCGCCGCTGTTGCCGGTATCGGCACTGGCCGAACCAAATGCATTGTCTCCCCCTGCCATGACCCGGCCATTGCCATAAAGAAATGCTCCGTCTGCCTTGAGGTGCATGAAAAATTGCGAAACAGAAGAAAACGTTCCGCTGATATAGGTTTCCGTATGTTCCCACGAACCGATCAGCCGGGCGTCGAGCTCTGATGAGGCGATCTGTGGTTTGGGTGTGGATGGGGTCTGTACCTGGGTGGTTTTTCCGGTTCCTGCGGTCTGAGCAGAGGCTCCTGCTTTTTGCATGACGATTTTCTGCGCCTGGTCATACAGGGGTTTCTGAAACAGACTGAGCGGGATAATGGAAAAAATCAGGTCTTTTCCCTGCATGCCGGCTTCAAAATATACCGGAATGCCAATGGCAGTCTGAAGCTTACCTTTGACCAGCCCGTTTTCCTCTACGCCTTCCAGTGGGTAAATGTCGCCGTTGTCATCAAGCATTTGCCCGGTGAGATTGCCTTTGCCGTTGAGGGTAAGTACAATTTTTCCGTTGGCTGTCTGGGATGAATAGGTTCCGGCAAGGGAAGGTGTCTGGCTGAATGCGGACATGGTGAAAATGATAATTGAAAAAACGGAAAGCAGGATTTTCATATACTTAAGGTTGAGGTGGAAATAACTAACGCTGAAACATGGCTTCAAAGTGAGGGGAAGGCATAAAAATTCCGCCGCTTTTTTCAAAAAATTCTTTTCCGGTTTCATACACTCCCTGTACGGGTTTTGTCCAGGGTGCATCCGCCATCGGGTGCCAGGTGCGCATTTCTTCCCAGTTCTGGTAGTTTTGCCAGCCATTGGTTTCCTGAAGGCCAAAGTCCATATCCGGAAACGGTGCAAGCCGCGCAGCAATGGCTTTGTTCCAGTCAACAAGCAAAGGGTTGACCGTAAGGTCTGCACAGAAACAAGGGATATTTCGCTCAAAACATTCCTGCGCGATTTTAATGGTCATACTCATGGTCTTGGCAATGGCTTTGACTGCGATGGAATTGTAGCCTTGTTCGATTCGTTCGATGGATTCTTTTACTGTATGTGCACTTTCGTCGGCTGCGATCCGTGGCCCGCGGGCTGCGAGGTCGTGAACCGGTTCCTGATTCCGCTCGCCAAAGGGTTCTTCCATTACGGCGATTTGCGGGAGTGCACCGATTTTTTCGGCGTGGTCGAGAAATTTGTGCAGGGTGTCTTTGCTGTCATAACGGCCATTGGCGTCAAAATAGTAAGGAAGTTTCCCGTCTTTGGTATGTGTGGTTTCAAAATGGCCGATGGTTTTGTGAATGGCGGAAAGGAATTCTTTGTCTTTTTCCAGCATTTCTTCCTGCGTACCGGGTGCACCGATTTTGATTTTCATAATAAAAAATCCCTGTTCGGCCATTTGTTTGATCTCTTCCATCGGGGTTCCGTAGGATAGCGCCGGAATAGCTGCAACTTTTCCATGGCGGAAGGAAAGCCCCGGGCGAAAGGTTTCCGGAACCATTTCGTCAAAATTTTTCATCTGATTGGCTTCGGCATAATGGAGCCAGGCGGCATTGTCCACTGCCACCAGCGCATTGAGCGCAAAGGTCGTGCGCAGGTCGGGGTTGCGGGTAATGGTTTTGCCGTAGGCGAGCACCTCGGGCAGCAACTCGTCGAGAAGGGTCATCGGATCGGTGAAAGTCTGCCCCTTCAGCATCTGAAGGGCGCGTTCGGTCATGGCAAACATGAGGGCATTGCCGCCATTCTCCGAATGGGCGAGAAAGGTCGTCGCATCGCACCACAACACACTCTGAATGCCCGGCCCCACCTTGTGGATGCCTTCGTCGGTTTCCATAAAGGCGGCTGTCTGCCAGTTGTTGGTGAGAAATCCGCCCTTAAATCCAAAGGGACGCCGTAGTTTCTGCCTGTCAAAATTGGCATCTACCTTGGCAATGGTGATTTTTTTGCGCACAGGCTGTGCATTCATGCATCCGGGCGTTACCGCCATTCCCGCTGCTGCCAGTGCTGTAAAAGCTCCCGCTTGTTTTACAAATTCTCTGCGATCCATAATGTAGGGTAGGTTATTTATTTGCTATACCACGCTTCTCCACTCCATAGTTGCTGGCCGGAAGTGCTGCGAAGGTTTTCATTTAAAAGAAAATATACCACATGACCGGGTTTGAGCCCGGACAAGGATATGGTTACTTTTTGCCGGTCTTCACTTACCGTGAGTTTGCCGATATCCAACGTTTCTTTTCCCAGCTTCGGACCGCCGTATGCAGCCGTAGGTTCATAATACCATTGTTGAATGCTGGTGAAAATATCCATCATTTTTTCGGTTCCTTCTGCGAGTGATTCGGTAAATGTTATTTCAAAACCGTCTTCTTTCTGCCGCACAGCCAGCATTTCAAATACGTTATGCCCGTTGTATTTCATTCGCTGAAGACCGTACTTCTTTCCATTCCAGCCCCAGTTTCCATTCATGCCTACACCGCCAACATATAAGCCGCCATCGGGCCCCCAACGCATACGGTTGATTCCTGCTTCCAGCCCCTGGGTAAACCGAAATACACATCCGTGATAATCTCCGTTTATTTTTTCCAGAAATACCCGCTTGATTCCTCCATGGGTTACTTCTCCAAACAGCATCTGTCCCACATAGGGCCCGTCTTGCATAATGGTGGGCTCGCCCGGACTGTTGGCAATTTCATCATGCGGAAGCCATAACGCAGGCGCTGCCATGGTTCTGCCTGCATAGGTGTCGCCCCAGCCAAACTGACATCCGTGAAAGTCGCCCTGGCGCAGATGAATCAGCTTGCAGGCAGGCACCCACTGCCCCTGATTTTCTGTGAGAAATATTTCTCCGTCAACGCCTATTCCGATACCATTACATTGCCGCAGACCAGAAACTACTTCTTCCCATGTCCCGTCTTTGCTGATGCGAATGGTTTTTCCCCGGTCAGGATCTTGCAACTCGTTGGACATCAGCCGCATGGCAAGTCCCAGATTGGCGTAAAAATAACCGTCTTTCCATACCAGCCCATAGGCAAATTCGTGAAAATCAGCAGTTGCCCCAAAGCTGTTGCAAATGGTTTTGTACTGGTCCGCTGTGCCGTCGCCGTCTTCGTCTATGAGTTGGGTGAGTTCATGTTTTTGCAGAACAAATATTTCTCCGTCAACCACAGTTATTCCCAGCGGCTCAGACAGACCTTCGGCAAACCGTTTGACGGTCACTTTTGACGAATCGCCGGATTCCACCCCTTCAAGAATATAGACCCCACCCACAGAGTCCCAGGTAGTGACGAGCAGTTTTCCGTCTGGCAAAAAAGCGAGTCCGCCCACCCTTGGCTTGAAGCTTTCGGGGTGAATCGTTGTTACGTCGTATGCCGGGTGAATGCCGGCAAGTGCTGCGCCAAAGCCGGGTCGTGTTGGGGTTTCCGGCTGAATGGCTGTTTTCGCTGATTGTTTTTTTTCTGGTTTGGCGCGTGGTTCTAGGCTGAGGATATAATCGACCATGGGGCGGATGTCTTTTTCCTCCAGATGGGAATGCGGGATCATGGCAACTTCTCCCCAAACTCCCGAACCTCCGGTTTTGACTTTTTCTACCAGCCGGGTGATGGTTTCTTTGTCTGGCTCATACCTGGCCGCAATTTCGCGATAACCCGGGCCTATGGTCGTTTCTTCTTCCCGGTGGCAGGTATTGCAGCCGCTGCGGTCGAGCCAGTACTGGCCGATATGCCCGATGATGGCTTGGGTTTTGGGTTGCTGATGGGGCAAAGAAACAAATGTGTGGACAATACGTGTGGGTTTGGCTGTGTGTAGCGTAATCATTTTCCTGCCGTCTGAAACTTTCACAGATTTTCCTTCCTGAAGAGTGTGAACGGTGAATGTTCTGACCAGTGATACTGAATCCCCTTTATTTGCAAATTCTGGTTGTTCTTCTATGTTGGCGACAATGGTTTTCCCGGCTCTGATTTCGTATTGGATGGTAATGTGATTGTCTTTCAAATGGTATCCGGAAAACTGAAGCTCAAAAGGAATGTCTGTTTCATTTTCCGCCACCTCCCATAGCTGGTCTGTGGGTGCAGGCTGCCAGTAAGCCGTTCCCCTGCTTTCGGGTTGTACGGTTTTGATATCGTTGTATGCGGCTCCTTCTAAGTCAATCCCGCCTTTCCAGACTTTATATATTCGACAGGTTTGGGCAGAATAGGCAATGTACATCGAAGTGTCAAGTGCCAGTGTCAGCATCCGGGGCTGCTGATCCAGCACCGACCGGATCACCCACGGGTCCATGGGACGAGCCGGTGTCGAAGTCTGTTTTGTACAACTCCAAAGCAGGGAGACAGATATAATCAGAAAGAAATGACGGCTCATGGGATATCGCAATAAGGGCTTTTATCCCGGGTAATATAAAAATAAAATGTTTTATTCACGCTCAATGTACTGGTGTTCGCCAGCGATATGCCTGTTGACTTTCTTCCAGATTCGGTTTTCGGGTTTGGGTACAAGGGGTTCCCCATTGACATTACTGACTAGCGTTACGGGTGTTTCTGCGAAATTTACCGCAATGTCATCGAAAAATACGCCCGTGGTTTGATCTTCACTTTCATTTGCCGTCCAAACGCCCAGGGTGATAATCAGACGGTCAATGTTTGCGTCAAAGAATTTTCCCGGCCTGGCCAAATTTTCTTCGAAATCTTTCAGAATATTGAGATTCACCTCTTTCCATGTATAGGGCTGGCTTTCACTCAGGTCATAATGCTGATACCAGACCTGAGCTGCCTGGCTGTATTTTCCACCCGGATCCTGAATGATCATACCGGCAGAATATACCATGTTCAGGCGTTTGCGGCTTCCCTGGAATCCTTCTACCCAGACAAATGCACCTGCCTCGCAACCAGGGTCAAAGGTTTGGGGATCCAGCTTGTAAGAAAACGTTATCACAGGCGCTTTTCCGGCAGGCACTGCAAGGGGCTGACATACCTGATAAAGCGTCTGCGGCATGCGATCCTGCCCGGGAATATGATACCCGCGACCTTTGCAGCCAAGATACAGTGCCTGAGAATGTCTGCCTGAAATCACCCGTTGTACTTCACACCTGAAGGAGGGACTTTTATCCTCCAGATAAACAAACCTGCGGTGCCAGTGTGCCAGGCCCTCTTCAAAACTTCCATTGAGGATGGTTTCGCCTGCCGGCAATTCCCATTTGTCATTTAGCCAGAGCGGCCAGGCACTGGGGGTAAACTCCTGAAGTAAATCAGGGTAGGGAAATACCTTGTTGGTCACAGTCTTAAAGCTGACATTTGCCTGATTCCCACTGATTTTTACGATGGTTATTCCCTGGGTGGGGCCTCCGTCAAAATCTGGTTCCCCAAAACTCCGCGGGCGGTAACCCGCTGCAGGAAGATTAATAAAACGGATACCCTTATAGGTGATGGCTGTTTTAAACGAAGCTTTGATGGGAATATGAACGTGTCCGCTGAAAGCGTATTGCACATTTCCATGTTTGGTGAGAATCTCCAGCAAAAAGCGTTTTACGGCTACACTTTCGACATAATTGATCAGCGGGTCAATGCCAATAGGTTGTAGGGGAACATGGTGAAAAACAATCACCGGGCGATTGGCATTGGCGGCAAGATCATTTTCCAGCCATTCAAAATAGTGTGGATGTGTTTCCCAAAAATGTGTGCGGAGCGGATCGGGGAAAACTACAAAATGCCACTGTCCCAGGTCAAATGAATACAGGAGCTTCTCCAGGCCATTGATCTGTTTCTGGGCAGCAAAAAAGTTGTTAAACTCCTCCATATAATAACCCGGAGAAAATACGGCATTGTACCGGGTTTCATGGTTACCGACCTGAAACA
The DNA here is from genome assembly GCA_041391665.1 of Bacteroidia bacterium. Taxonomy (NCBI): domain Bacteria; kingdom Pseudomonadati; phylum Bacteroidota; class Bacteroidia; species Bacteroidia bacterium. The sequence continues at coordinate 54,277 of JAWKNO010000002.1, forward strand.
GGATAGGTACCTTGATTTTTTCAAAAAATGAAAGCATCTGTTCATAGTTTTTCGCCTGCCCTTCACTATCCACGATGTCGCCGTTTACAATTACAAAAGCGGGGGGAGGCGTGAGTTCATTTACCAGGCGAATGCTTTCTTCAATAAATGCATTATGAATTTTCATTCGGGCAGGTACGCGGTTGGTGGGCTCTTCCGGGTTCCCTCCCTGTGGGTCGGACATAATGACAAAAGAGAAATTTTCCCCGGGACCGGCAACTGAAACATCCGCAGGATTTATGATGCCTGTTTCCCGGTCAAGAAGAAAGTTTGCGTTAACAATGGCTGTTCCCCAGGGCGCCGACCATGTTTTATGTTCCAATACATCTTTCAGCGTAAATTTGACAGATTCTTTTTCTGATTTCAGGGTCAGCGTTGTGGTTTCTTTTGCGCCTTCCAGTCGAATCAGCATTATATCTATCGGGTCAAAAAACCAATTGCGGATCGTATGGCTTTTTGCACCGGAAACGATCACTTTTCCTGCGGTTTGCGGAGATGTTCCGGTGAATTCTACCCGAAGGAGAATATGCCCCTCGCGGGTAAATGCTTCATCCAGTGTGTGGATGGTGCCATAGCTGTAGCCGGGGAGTTTATCCGGACGAATCTTACCTGCCGGAAGCGCAAAAGCAGGCAAACTCATTCCTGCTGATTTGAGAAAATTGCGACGGGAAGTTTTTCGCATGAGGGTTTTTTAGGAAAGTAATTATTTCTCAATCATCAACTCCACGCCATTCCAGTCCTCGGCTACGCCTTCAATCAGGTTCATCTGGCTGTTGTGGAGATATTTTTGTGCGGCGGTATCTTCCGGATCCACAGCGAGTACACGATCGAAAGCGGAGGCAGCCGCAGCAAAATTCCGGTCGAAATAGGCTTGTAATCCGTCTGTAAAGTCTGAAAGCGTTTGTTGGCGGAGTTTTCTTACGTTTGGAGACTCCCCTTCAAACGATTCATAAACGCCGAGGGGCGCCACTCTGCCTTTTACCTGAACTTTACCGAGGTAGCGAAGCGCAGCGTCTTCAGTATGGCGACAGGTCGTCTCACTGAGAATAACCGAAACATCAAAATATTTGGTCAGCCCTTCCATCCGCGAAGCGGTGTTGACAGTGTCTGATACGACGCCGGCATCCATGCGGAGCGTGTCTCCAATTACGCCCATCATCAGCGAACCGGTGTGGAGGCCGATACCTGTGCGAATGGGTTGCCTTCCCTTTTGTATTCTGGACTGGTTGTAGTTGATCAGTTCCTGCTGTATGGCTATCGCAGCATTTAATGCATCAGAAGGATCGTCGAGAAACAGTGCCATGATCCCATCGCCAAAATACTGATTGACAAAGCCGCCGTTGTTTTTGATGATAGGGCCGACTCTTCCGAGGTAAGCGTTGAGGAAGTGGAAATTTTCTCTCGGAGTCATTTGTTCAGAAAGAGTCGTGTAGGAGCGGATATCGGAAAACAAGACCGTAACTTCTTTTTCCACACAGTCACCGAGTTTGATATCCAGGACGCTGTTGTGTCCCAGTGAACGAAGAAATTCGTGCGGGACAAATCTGCCGAAGGCAGTATTGATTTTGGAAAGTTCACTGTTGAGCGCTTCCTGTGCGGCCAGCCTTTCGGCCTGAGCGGCGAGTTTTTCGCGTTCGGAAAGGCGCATTTTATAGCCCAGCCCCAGAGAGAAGATGAGAATCTCAACAATAAACGCCATAAAAAACATGAAAATATTTATCTGATTCTCCAGTAACAGATTCACCGAAAAATAGACAAAACCAAAAAGAAAAACTGCAGCAGAACCTATGGTGAAAAACCAAACCAGCGGTTTGCGGGTTTGGATTAACCTGACGCATAACCCCATGGCAATCAATGCATCCACAAAGAAAAACCCAACCTCTACCTGAATAACCAGAAGAATATTGTGCCAGAAAAATATGATGGAAATCTGTGTCAGAAAAAGCAGGGCTTTCACTCCGATATACCTTTTGAGCCATTTATCCCAGACCGGCACAATATCGGGGGTATTGACAAATCTTCTTCCAAACAAAAAATAAAATATGCTGATCCCACTCAGAAAGGAAAAAGTCAGATAGTCTTTGATTTTGGGAATGGATATGATCTCATGCGGCCCGTCGGCAAACATGATAAATCCGGCCAGGCAGAAAACATACAGCGAATAATACAGATAGGTCTCTTCTCTGGAGGTGAAAAATACCATCAGACTATACAGAAACATAATCGCCAGAATGCTGATAAATCCGCTGATCAAGACATTCCCCTGTTCGAGGTTGATTTTTTCAAATGCATTTTTGTCCAGAAAGTAGAGGTTTACTTTTGCCAGGGAATGGTTGATTTCTTTTTGCCTGAAATAAACCGTGGTGGATGAACGGGCCGGGAAAGTGTACCCTATGGCAATAAGTCCGTATTTGACCAGATCGCGGTCCTTGCCTGCTACATTGACGCCTGAACGTTTTTCTGCCCAGGTTCCGGCAGTGTCGGGAAAATAGACGATAATTTCTGCACTTCGGCTCTGGTCCATGAATACGCCACTGACAGGGCGGTTCAGCTTATTTTCAATGGTAACTTTTGACCAGAGAATATTTTTATAACTGGTGGCTTCGTGCTTTTTTTCCCAGGGCAAAAACTGATTGACATACCTCCCGCTGCTGATCTGATCAATGGTGAGGTTTGCGGTTGTATCTTCCAGAACCAGAAGGTGGGTCTTCAGATTTTTGCCAAATTCCATACTGTCGATGACAAACAGCAAGGAATCGGAAGGCTGCATTGTCTGGCCCGAAATACTGTTTCCGGCACAGAAGATCACAACGATCAGGGACAAAATCAGTCTGTACTGCATGGGATAGGAATGGAATCAGGATAGGGACACCCGTTCGTAAATGTGGGAAACCGGAATCGCAATATCAAGTGAATGAATTTGCACCCAATCGTCTTCATGAAGGTAAGTCCGGATTTGCCAGTCTCCGCCCGGTTTCCTGAAAAAACTTTCCACTACCATTTGGTACTGATCAATTAATATATATTCCTTTAGCGAAGGAATCATCCGGTACAGCCTGAACTTTCTGGTTTTATCGTAGTTTTGGGTTGACTTTGATAAGACTTCGATAATCAGATGTGGATTGGTAACGGCCCCACTGTATTGATTATCTTCCTTTATTTCTCCGCAAACCACAAATGCATCGGGGTAAAGAAAAATATTTCTGCTTTCAATCGATATTTTTACATCACTGCCAAAAGTCGTACATCCCAAATTTCCGGAGCGGGTTTTTTCCTGAATCCTGAAGGTAATATTACTGATAATCTTTCCATGATTAATTGTCCCTCCGGCCATGGCATAAATATATCCATCGATATATTCATACCGGACATCCGGCGCTGCCTGTTCCAGAAGAACAAATTCGTCCAGCGTGTAATACCGATCCAGCTTTTGTTCGCCCATAGCTTCTATTTGCTTAAAGATACGATTTCGCATGGAATTTCGGGAATTTCAGTTGAAATTCAATTCTGGTAATCATCAAGAAACCCGATCCAATTTCACAGCAATGCCCCTGTATCATACTTTTTCCCCTTCCGCACTGGAAGACTTTACTGCCGAAGTTTTTCAGTTTTACAAAATACCCGCACCAGATGCCCGCCTGGCGGCGGAAGTTTTGTTATACAGCGATCTTCGCGGCATTGATTCGCACGGCGTAGCGCGGCTGAGCACCTATTGCGGCCTTTTGGAAATCGGTCGTATCAATCCTCGTCCTGACATCCGTATTTCCCGCGAGCGAAAAGCCACCGCCAACGTTGACGGCGACAACGGAATGGGCCTCGTCGTGGGCCCCAAAGCCATGGAAATCGCCATGGATAAAGCCGCTGAATGCGGCACAGGCTGGGTGGCTGTACACAATACCAACCACTTCGGCGCGGCAGGATATTACCCTGTCCAGGCGCTGCACCGCAACCAGATCGGCTGGGCCAATACCAATACCACCAAAGCCGTAACGCCGCTCTGGGGTGCGGAACGAATGCTGGGAACCAATCCCATTGCCATTGCCTTTCCGGGGAAAGACGAACCACCGGTAGTGATTGATTTTGCCACCAGCCTTGTCAGCTACGGGAAAATCGAAATTGCCTGGCGCGAAGGCCGCCCGGTTCCCGAAGGCTGGATCATGGATACTGAAGGTTATATCAGTACCAATCCCCTCGATATGATCGAGGGAGGGGCGTTACTACCGCTGGGCGCATCGTTTGATCTCGGTGGGCACAAAGGGTATTGCCTCTCTGCGATGGTGGACATACTCACCGGCGTGCTCAGCGGCGCCAACTGGGGGCCGTTTGTGCCGCCTTTTGCGGTAAAAGCGCCCTTCACGCCCGGCGGGGTAGGGAAGGGGATCGGCCACTTTTTCGGAGCCTGGGACATTGAAAGTTTCCGCGACCTGAATGAGTTTCAGGAGAATATAGACCACTGGGTGCAAACCATGCGCGCCACGCGCCCGCAGCCCGGATTTGAAAAAGTGATTATCCCCGGTGACCCTGAGCACGAAGCGATGGCAGAAAGATCAGTTACCGGCATCCCCGTAATTGAAGCCGTGGTGCGTGATCTGGAAATAATTGCCCAAAAGACAGGCGTAAAGCTCGATTTATAATTCGCAGACAACTTTACCCATTGTCTGTCCTTTTTGAAACAGGCTTACGGCGTCTTTGAGTTTTTCGAATGGAAAACGATGCCCGACATAAGGTTTTCCTATGTCGATGGGCTGGATTTCTGAAAGGATTTTGTGCATGACTTCTACCTTCTCGTACAGGTGGATGAGGTTAAAGGCCAGTACAGACTTGTTTTTGTCGGTCATGTTTTGTACATCCAGTCTGGGGCGTGTAAGGTAAAGGCGCATGATTTTCAGGTAGTTGGGTTTGTCTCCCGGGAAGCCGTATTGAGCAGAGCCATACACCACCATGCGTCCCATAGGTGCCAGTTGGTCAAAACCCGCCTGAAGCACTTTTCCTCCGATACATTCGAGCACAAGGTTCAGTTCACGGTCGCCGAGGGCTGCTTTGAGTTGCTGTCCGAAGTCTTTTTCCCTTACGATATACTGATCGTAACCTTCTTCCTTCAGCAGGTCGATTTTATGGGGGCTTCCGATTGTGCCGATGGTATAGGCGCCCAGTTTTTTTGCAATGCGGTTGGCCAGGATGCCGACACCGCCTGCGGCACTGTGAATGAGCACGGTCATATCTTTTTCCAGCGCCCCGAGGGGCACGAGGGAGTAGTACGCGGTGAGCACTTGTACGAGATAGGCCGCACCTTCGGCAAAGTCCCAGCTATCAGGAAGTGGAATCAGATATCGGGGATCCTGGTTGATATGGCTGGCATATCCCCCAAACCGGGTTACGCCCATGACGCGGTCGCCAGGTTTGAGATCGGTTACATCTGCACCCGTTTCTTCTACGACTCCGGCAAATTCAAGTCCGGGAATAAAACTTCCTTTGGGCGTGGCGCTGTACAGACCTGCGATGGCAAAAATATCGGCAAAGTTGAGTCCTGCAGCTTTAACTGCTACCCTGACTTCTTGCCTGGCGGGAGGATCAAGTTGCTCCTCTGTAAGTGTCAATGCGGCAACAGAGCCTGCTTTAGGCATTCGGTGGACAGTACGGGTGATCGTTGGTTTTTGCATGAACAGGGTGGTTAGTTTGTGTGAAGGACTACATATTTGATTTTCTCCCGTTTCCAGGTGTAAGTGATATGAATTTTTCCATCGCGGGATTGAATGACAGCCGGATAAGAATATTCGCCTTCTTCATTTTCCAGTACGACCCATTCATCCCAGTGAATACCATCAGCGGAAATAGCTGCAACCAGTGGGGTTCTGGGGCCACCCCATTTGCCTTCGGGAGGCATGGTAGGGTTATAAATGAGCACATGTCTGCCGTCAGCGAGCGTAACGGCGTCAATGCCGGAGTTAGGATTGGGGATATCGGTGAGGATCATGGGAAGCCATGAAGCACCTTGGTCCGCAGAACTGCTGGTACCCACTTTTCCCTGTTTGGTACGGCAGAGCATAGTGATCGTGCCATCGGCAAAGGTCAGCAAAGTCGGCTGAATGGCTTCCAGTTCGTAGGGGTTGTTGATGGGCGGAGTGCGTTCCCAGGTTTTGCCGGCGTCGTGGCTGATTTCCACATGAGAAGTCCATTTTTCGCCAGCTTCATCGCTGCTGGGGGAAATGATGGTGCCATCTGCAAGCTGGATGGGCTTATTTTTAATGGGACCGAGTATGTCATGGGGAAGTCTTTGGGGTTGTGTCCAGGTATTACCACCGTCAGACGACGAAATATACATCCCCCACCATTCGCTGGGGCTGGGGCCAACCTTGTAGAAAAGTACCAATGGCCCTGAAGACGGCTGAAAAAGCACGGGGTTCCAGCAGGGGTAGCGCAGGGTGTCAGACTGGATGCCATTGGCAACTTCTACGGGTGTTGACCATGATTCTCCCTCTCTTCGCGAAAACCAGATACCCACGTCGGGATGTTTTTCATGCGTGCCCCCAAACCATGCGGCAACGATCTGGCCGCCGGGCAATTGCGCCAAAGTGGAGGCATGGCAGGAAGGAAACGGTGCTGTTTCGTAGATAAACTGCTGCACTTCAACAGTTGACGAAACTTCTGCTGCCGGCTGGCAGGCTGAGCCCAGAAGGCAAAGGACGATTAGGGGGAATGCAAGGTTTTTCATTGTACCAAAAAAGGAAATAATTAAAATAATATCACTATCAAGATAAATTTTGCCCAAAGTTCTTGCGTAAACGGTTAAGTTTTGGGAGCGACCGGGGCATAAATCCCGGAGAAAAATGGTAATTTAGCGTTGATTTCCGAACATTCGGTTATTCTATGTTATGAAACGTCTGATTCCCCTTTTTATACTCTTTCTGAGTGTTACTTGTTATTTGTATCCTCAGGCGGACCTCGTTCGTCAGTTGGAACAATCCCTTGCGAATACTGCTTCAAATCCGCAAAGAGTTGATATTCTCAACGCACTTTCAGCCGCCAGTCGCACAGCTAAGGCACGCGATGCATTAAAATATGCAGAGGATGCACTGAAACTGGCCAAAGAACTCAACTACCTCAAAGGAATGGGAGAGGCTGAAGTGAATGCCGGGCTTGCCTGGCATGAAAGAGGGAAAACGGCTAAAGGGATAGAACGACTTGAAGCGGCGCTCCCTTATTTTTCAGGCACGGGTGATCAGGAATCTTTAACCACCACGTGGCAAACAATTGCTCAGTTGTATGGAAATCTCGGGCAAACCGACAAGATGAAAGAGTACCAGCAACTGTACCTTTCTGCCAAAAATAACCGGATCCAGGAAGAAGCGAAAACCCAGATGCAAAACCTGGAATCGCGTTTTCTTCAGGAAAAAAAGGCAACCCTCAGCCTTGCAGATCAGGCCGGGAAGGAAAGAGATATGGCGTTGCATCAGCTGGATACACTCAGAGAAATTGCCCTTACCAAAGAGCTCGAAATCGCCCGGCTGGCGCAGGAGTCAGCCGAACTGGAAAGACAGTCTGCGGAGAATGCCCTGTTAATCGAAAAACAACAAAAACAGCAAAATTACATCCTCCTGGGAGGCGGAATATTCTTTTTGATTCTGCTTGGCTTCTGGCAGTGGTACAGAAATATTCAACAGAAGAAGGTAACGCGACTGGAAAAAGAAAGAGCCGAAAAACTCCAGCAAATCGACCAGCTAAAGGATCAATTTCTGGCAAATACCTCGCATGAACTCCGCACGCCGTTACATGGTATTATCGGGCTGGCAGAATCTCTTCGTGAAAATCTAAATGGCGAGTTGGCTGAAAAACAAAAGGAAAGCCTGGGGCTGATTATTTCCTCTGGAAGGCGGTTGAGCAACCTCGTCAATGATCTGCTCGATTTTGCCAAAATGAAAAATGACGAACTTCAGCTTGTAAAAAAGCCCGTAGATGTCCATACCCTTACGGAAGTAGTGCTTAAGATTAATACTACCCTGGCAAAAGGGAAAAATCTGGAATTGGTTGACTGGGTGCCTGACGATCTTCCTCCGGTAGATGGCGATGAAGACCGGCTGTTGCAAATTCTTCACAACCTTGTCGGCAATGCGATTAAGTTTACCCCTCATGGTACGGTTGCTGTTCACGCTGCACAAAAAGATAATATGATCGAAATTTCTGTCAGCGACACCGGGATCGGTATTCCTGCGGAAAAACACAGTGCAATTTTTCAGGAGTTTGTGCAGGTTGACGGATCCGCAAAAAGGAGCTATGCCGGAACGGGACTGGGGCTGAGTATTACGCAAAAGTTGGTAGAACTTCATGGCGGTAAAATCTGGGTAGAATCTCAGATTGGAGAAGGGTCTGTTTTTTATTTTACCCTGCCAGTCGCAACTGGAACCAAACAAAAGTTTCAGCCTTCCGTGTTAATTACCCAGCCGGTTGTCTATCAGAGCTTCAGTCATGATCCTGCCGGAAACCATTCAGATCCTGCTTTTGCGCCTGTTGCAACTAATGGAAAATATAAGGACCAGCCGATACGTGTACTCATCGTCGATGATGAGCCTGTAAATCTTCAGGTGGTAAAAAACCATCTGGCTGACCCCCGTTATGAAGTTACCCTTGCCATCAATGGCGAAGAAGCGTTGCGTGCGATGGAGTCCGGGAAAAAATATGATCTGGTACTGCTGGATATCATGATGCCTGAAATGTCAGGATTTGTCGTCTGTCAGCGAATCAGGGAGAAATTCCTGCCCTCAGAGTTGCCCATTATTATGATCACAGCAAAAAACCAGGTAGCAGACCTTGTGCAGGGATTTTCTTCTGGTGCGAATGATTATTTGCCTAAACCCTTTACCCGCGACGAATTTCTGGCCCGTATCAAAACCCATATCAACCTTTATCAGTTTAATTCCGTTGCTTCCAGATTCGTTCCCAATCAGTTTCTCCGCTCCCTGGGCTACGAAAGTATTACGGATGTAAAACTGGGAGATCTGGTGCATAAAGAAGTAACCGTATTCTTTTCTGATATCAGGGATTATACCAGCTTGTCTGAACGGATGACACCGGAAGATAATTTTCGGTTTGTAAATGCATATGCAGGGCGAATGGGGCCAATTATTCAGAAACACAGAGGGTTTGTAAACCAATATCTGGGCGATGGGATTATGGCTATTTTCCAGACGCCAGATGAAGCTGTATTGGCCGCAGTGGAGATGCAAAAAGCTTTATTTAATTATAATCGGGAACGTGTGGGACAGGGGCGACAGCCCATCCGGGTTGGCATGGGATTACATACCGGGCCATTGGTAATGGGGATTATCGGAGATGAGTTGCGGATAGATGCAGCCACGATTTCTGATACCGTCAACACTGCTTCACGTACGGAAGGCCTGACAAAGTTTTATAAGGTGAATATGCTGGTCAGTGAAGCGACTTTTCAGAAGCTCAATGATCCTTCGCAGTTTAACTATCGGTTTTTGGGAAAGGTGCAGGTGAAAGGGAAAAAGCAGACTGTCGGATTTTACGAATTTTTTGATGGTGATCCGGAGGGCGAAATTACCCTTAAATGGGGGAGTCGGGATGCCTTTGAGCATGCACTCAATGCCTATTACCGGAGAGATTTTCACGCTGCCATTTCAGGGTTTAAGGATACATTGAAGCTCAATCCCGGCGACTCCGCCGCGGGTTATTATCTCAGCAAATCTGCTGAATACCTCAACAACGGGGTAGGCGATGAATGGGTCGGCGTAGAGCTGATGGAAACCAAATAAAAAAAGCGGGTGTAAAAACCCGCTTTTTTTATTTAGATCATATAGCAAGTAAAGTTACTACTTTGCAATAAGCAGTCGCTTGACCGCGTGTTTTTCGCCACTTGAAATCTCTACCATATAAATTCCATCGGGAAGTTCGGCGGAGAGCTGGACATTCACTTCGTTCTGACCTTTCTGACCCCAACGGGCAACTTCGCTGCCATTTACATTCACAATTTTAATAACCAGAGAAGTATTCAAGCCAAATACTTCGAGGTTGCTGATTGTAAAGTTTCCAGCCGTAGGGTTAGGATAAAGTTCGATCAGATTTTCGTCAATCAGATCTGATATGCCTGTAGCTGCTTCTGTTACGTCAATAGAGTCAACAACCGAACAGCCATTGGCATCAGTAACCGTTACCGCATAGGTGCCGGGAGCAAGGCCTGAAGCTGTGGGAGAGCTCTGTGCATTGGGGTCATTCCATGCGTAGGTGTAAGGACCTGTGCCTGCGCCAGCCGTTGCAGTAGCTACGCCGTTGGATAGGCCATTCCAGGCAACTTCATCCAGTACAATCGATACGGTCGGCGCTGGTATGATATCAACGGAAATGCTATCCTGCGCATCGCAACCTATGGAGTCGCTCACTGTTACAAAGTAAGTCGTAAGTCCTGTTACAGTAGGCGTAATGCTGGCTGTCGTTTCTCCTGTGCTCCATTCATATACGTCTCCTCCCGAAGCAGTCAGCGTGGCAGTAGCGCCTTCACAAACTGCCGAATCACCAGCTACTGCCGGAGTCGGGATCGGATTGACATGAACCCTGAACGAATCCAGTGAGAAACAGCCATTGCCATCAATCAGGGTAACGCTGAAGGTCGAATCCATAGGGGGCGCAACTGTCCAGGTTCCTGGTAGTGGTCCTCCAATATTCAGCGTGATCGAATCACCGATACAAATACGATCGGTAGGACCGGTGAGGCTTACATTTTTCTGGTCGGGGCCAAAATTCATGCGGATCATAAATGCCGATGCCAGGGTAGGAACCGCAGCTTCCAGCAAGGTCCAACGGGTAACGCCGTCTCCGAAGAAAGCCGTACCTGGCACCAGACCATCAAAGTCATACCCAAAACCGAGGTTGTTGAGATTGTATTGCTCACAGGCGATGAAGTATTTTCCTGCCGGGAGCTCATTCTGGCAGGTAAATCCGAGGGTATGCCAGCCTCTGGAAGGAATTTGCCAGTATACCGTGGAGTCAAGAACTGCAGAGGTGTCGGGCTCGCCGGGGATATCATTTCCAAAGCCATAAAGTAGTACCCGGAGAGTATCCCCAATGGTAGAACTATTGAGGAAAAATGAAGTGGAAGTCAGAATATCAGGCTGAGTCAACTCAAACATAAGTCCGAAAACTCCCTGTGATCCTGTAAAACCCAGTCCACCATTTGCCGTACTGTCATCTCTGGCAAAAACGGAATCGACGACCGCAACGCTTTTCTGGTTGTTGAGCGGGAAGGTGTCATTTTCGGCGGAAGTAAGGGTAAAAGACCCTACTCCCCCCTCAGTCGGTGCGAATGGGGTACCAAAAGCTGCTGAAGCAAACTGGAAAGATTGCAAAGAGTCAAGCGTTACGCTGTCTGCAAAAGAACCAAAGCTCCCTTTAAAGACCAGGTTTGTAAGTGTCTGCAAACCACGGTTTTGGATTGTACCTGAAAGAGAATAAACTGCACCCTGTGACGGAGGAGCAAGCGTATAACCCGCAGGTGCTGTAAGGGTAATCCCAGCACTGATAATTCCACCATCTATTACCGGCTGGTCATAAACCGAGAAGTCGTCAATGGCAATATCGTGAATAAAGTCCCCGTAGTTGTTGTTATTGACCCGGAAGCGGAACCTTACGATCGGAGGAAGGCCATTGAGTGAGAGGATTTTTTCCGTCCAACCGGTTCCCAGTACCCCGGTAGAGTCGATAGTAGTCCAAACAGAACCATTAAAATAATCAACTTTCAGGTCGTTGAAACTACTGTCAGCTCCGAATGCGGCACTGGCAACGTTTGCATTGCTATGCACCCAGAAAGCCAGACGTGCATTGGGGAGAGCGGAAAGATTGAAGAAAGGCGTGAAGATGGTCACCGAGTCATTGTCTCTGCCTGAATCTTCGACATACAGATAGACGCCGGTTGCATTACCGAGGGTATGGTCGTTGGTCGGCCCGGTATTGGCAGATGGCGTAGAGCCTTTTACTGCGTACCAGTCCTGCGCGCCGTCACCGGCAATGTCATTGACCCATTGGTCAGGGAAAACCGCGGGGTTGGGCTCTGCACCAGATCCCTGAGCGCCCGTGGGAAAGGCATCAAAATTTTGAACGTAGGGGAAACTGCTGATAGGCTGAGTCCATGCCCATCCAAATAGCAGCATTAACATGGTTAAGGTAATGGTTTGTTTCATCTAAGGAAAAGTTAGGTGGTTTTGAACGGGTGAAAATCTAAGTGATATTTTTTGATTTTTCAACGAAAATCGATTCCCAATTTTTTTAATCGGTATAGTAGGCGCCAAAAACTATCATCATCTCATCCTGGCTAAGTAAACCAAACCGGAGGGTCTTATTTTCTGTATTGTTATAAGTCGCTTCTGCACGAAGTCCCTGACCGGCTTCCAATACCAGTGGCGGATCCATTTCCAGCATGGGGGGGTGTTCCCAGTCGTTGGTGTAATACAGCAATTTTCCATCGACACTGCCTCCAACACCAAAAATACGGAACTCAGTCATGTGTTGGTGCGCGTGGGAGAAAAGTAAAAATATATGCCTTCGTTCATTAAAGGTATAGGTCTTTTTGATGGTTGTTACCTGGTTGGGGGGCAGCTCAAAGTTATCGTTATTCAGGAATATATTTTCGGCTACGTGAGTAACTTCATTTAGCGGAACGGTATGAACATTTACATATATCTCTCCGGTTGCTGTATCGTTGCTCCGGTTGACATAATGGGAATTCATGTCCAGCCCGTGGCCGGCTTTCAGGCGTAAGGCAACTCCTTCAGGAAAGGTATAGTTGGTCAACCGCCACTGTGTTCCGTAAAAAAATACCTGATCCTGAATCGATATGACAGTCGGAAGAATATATCCGCCCCATGGATCTCTCAAGTCCCGGTAAGTATTTGGCGTAGGTTTGGCTGCGCCTGACGGAAAATCATACAAAATAAAATGGTGTGTGCCCGGGCGCATGGAAACCTCTACCTGCCTGACAAAAACATCCTGGCTGTTATTCAATGGATTGTAATAAAAAAACTCTCTTTCATAGTTGGGGATCACATCAAAAGGTCCCAGATGAAGCTGAAAACCTGAAGCCGGAGGCGTGAGCGCTGTAAAACTCAGGTCTGAGAGTGGCTGCCTTGTTGTATCTTTCAGCAAGTCCAGGCTCACGACTTCTCCTTCTGAAGGTGCTCCTGCCAGTATCCATTCGCGGATGAAAGCTAATTCTCCATTGGTCAGAAAAGGACTTCCCAATGGCATCATATCGCCGTATTCCGTATGGTCATTGTAAAAATGTTCCTGCTCTTTTGCGTTGATTTTTTCCCACAAAAAACTGGTGTACAGACTTTCCAGCCCTTTTTTTCCCACAAGAAGGAGTCCATCTTTTTGAGCTGCTTCATTGTGGGGAACGCGATCCACAAGCTGTTCATATCCTTCATCAGCCGTAAGAACCAGATCTGACTCCAGAGAATACGTGGTACCCGCTGCGTGACAACTTACACATCGGGGCTCAAAAATCTGTTGCTGAATGACTTCCCATGAAGATTCGGTTTCCTCTCCAGGGGGAGTGGGTTCATGGGTTTTACATCGGATAAAAAATATAGCCGTAAATACAGTGATAAACAAAAGGGTATATCGGTAATTCATAAAAAAGGTAAATTTATTTGTATGTCAGGGTTTAGGAGAAAGGTTCTTCAAACAATGGGTTTCATATTGAAATTTTGCATTGAATGCGTGTTTATTCACTGCCTGATGGAAATCTTCGCAGGCCTGCGCTTCCTGCCCTAATGCCAGATAACATTCTCCCCTCCCGAGAAAATATTCCCCAACCCTACTGTCTTTTCCAATGGCAATATCATAATCGTTGAGCGCTTTCCCGTATTGTTTATCGCCGGAATAAGCTGTGGCCCGAAGGTAATAAAATTCTGCCTGCAATGGGTCCAGTTGTATGGCCCGGCTGAAGTCATTTATGGCTTCCTCAAATTGTTCGACGCGTAAACAGGCTTTGCCCCGGTTGCTGTAATAATCCGCCCGTCGGGGGTGAATACGTATCGCCTGCGAAAATGCGTCAATGGCTTCCGCATACTGTTGCAACTCAAAATGACAAACCCCTTTGTAATAAAAGTAGTTGGCGTTTTTGTCGTTTATCGTGATGGCTATTTCGTAAAGTTTTAAGGCTTCAGCGTATTCTCCCATTTGTGCATGCTCAAACGCCTGGGCGCCGGGATCTTCCTGATGCTGCGAAAAAGCGTCAGCAGGAAAACTGCCAAACCAGAAACTTATGATTAATACAAACAAATATGGAATATTATGAGTCATACAAAGGGCTTGCATGAATAAATTTACAAATAAATTGGGAATGTTTTTGCCTTTGTCCTATAAGTGACGGATGTCAGCAGTTTTTATATCTACCTTTCTTTTATTTGTGGATCGTACATATATACACTTCGACTATTAATAGATGATAATATGAAAGCTCAATTGATTTTACTTGGCTGTTTGGTTTTTTTGATATCCCCTGGCTGTCAACACAGTGATAAAACCGATGGGATTCACGCGGTAGCTCAAATTTATTCCGACCGCGACTTCCAAAACTACTGGTATCAGGGGAAAGCTGAAATTACCAGCTACGACCTCGAACAGGCCCGCTATGGAGAAATTCATTCGGGAAATGCTGTGTTGATTTTTGTAACGGAAGATTTTTCTGCAAAAAAACAGGTAAAACTCGACGATCCCGCTCAGGCCGGCAATGACAGGGTACCGATCATGAAACTTAACCTGACGAAAAAGTTTAATACAGGTATTTATCCTTATTCGATGATGCAGTCGGTGTTTACACCGGTAGATCTGAAAGCTTTTCCCAATACCCTTAAGACGACCATGTCTTCTCAGGAATGGTGTGGGCATGCATTTACCCAACTCAATCTGTCCGGAAATGAATATCGCCTTACCGGCCTTTCCTACTTTGAATCAGAAGGAGATGAGGACTTTTCAATCAAAAAACACATCCTCGAAGATGAATTGTGGACCCGTATCCGCATTTCCCCTAAAAACTTGCCCACAGGAGAAGTTACCCTCATTCCCGGTAGCTTTTTCAGCCGGCTGCGACATAAAGATATTCAGCCCCGGCTGGCTAAACTAAACCTCACGGAAAATGGGGAAATGATGGATTATTCGATTTATTATCCCGAAGAGGGTCGCGAACTGGTGATCCATTTCCAAAAGGTTTTTCCCTACAAAATCACGGGATGGGAAGAATCCTATGTCAGTGGCTGGGGCCCTTCTGCACAAAAGCTTACCACGCGCGCTACAGCTAAAAAAACTATGATGACAGACTACTGGACCAAACACAACAACGCCGATTTGGGCCTTAGAACCGAACTGGGGCTTCCAACAGAATAACGAGAACAAAAAAAGCAGTCCCGGTTAAGGGACTGCTCACGTACCAGTCGATTGCTACTACTACTCACCTACTCAACTTTTATCTTCTTGCCTGTCTGCGGTATCCATTGCTGCTACTGTTGCGGGGCGTGGGGGTACAGACGATGGGCGCAGGTTGCTGTTTTACGATTACTACCGGTCTGCGATATACGGGGTAGCGGTTGTAATAGGCTCCGTAAAAACCCGTGCCTCCGTATGCATAAGGATTTCCGTAATAAAATGGGCTGTTGGGAAGTTTGGCCAAACGCTCACGTTCAAGTTCGGTGTTTACAAAGGATTCGAGTGCGCGTTTTTTCCGCTTCCAGGCTTTTTTCTCCATTTTGCTCATCATGCGTTTGTCCATGCTTCTCAGCTCCACCAACTCTTGCTGGGCTTTGATGATCGCATCACTGTAACTGCTGCTATTCTGAGCGTATGACAAGCTTACCATCGTTACAATGCTAAGGGTCAGGAAATATTTTATTATCGTTTTCATATCTGTATGTGTTAAGTGTTTTGTCTGTTTCTGTTACAATTGTCTGAACGTCAGTGTGTAAAATATGTTCGAGTGTATGAAATAACCGTGAATGGGAAAATAACAACTGTGTAACTATGCTTTTCAAACGTGTAGGGTGAATGGGGGCGTGTAAGTGTGGTTTTTGATAAATTAGATGGCAAGTTTTCTTACATGTGGTTTCAAAATCCGGAAATTATCGCGAAGTTGAAATTGAAAACTCCTTTCTGATGCGCAGGCAGAATAAATCACTGATTGCATTTTTTCTTTTCTGTAACAGTTTGCTGATCACTACTGGCATGGGACAGATTGTACCTGACAGTCTGCCTGAAAAACTTTCCAGTCTTCCCTACAGTGAAGAATCGGTCCTGTATCTCAACCGACTTTCAGATTCTCTGGGCCGCAATCATCCGCAGGCTGCTTTATCTGCAGCTGTCTTTGCACAGACTATGGCAGACTCTGTTGGATCCGTTTCTGGCGAAGCTCATGCTTATTCCCGTATGGGTACCTGCAGTTGGTATCTGGGCAATTATCAGGATGCCTTGTCCTGGCATCTGGAAGCCCGAAATCGCTATCTTTCGCTGGGGGACAGTCTGGGGTTTGCCCAGTCAAGTTATGATATCGCTAATGTGCACTGGCGTTATGCCAACTACCCCGAAGCGATGGATAACATGGTCGTGGCTTTGCGGATTCGCGAACGATTAAAAGACAGTGTTGCCATTGCCGAATCATATTACGGTATGGGAATCTTGCAAGCTGACCTGCTGGATTTTTCCAATGCTTTGATCAATTACCAGAAAGCCCTGGCTATCGCCCAGGCTTTGAAAGACAAACAAAGGGAAGCTGATATCTATAATGTTATTGGTCGTGCCTGGCGCAAGCAGGAAATTTATGACAAAGCAATGGAAGCCCATGTCCGGTCACTGGCTCTGTATCAGGAGTTGGGAGATGAGGCGGGCATCTCCGATTACTATAATAATGTAGGGAGCATTTACCGCCGGCAGGGAAATTATAATGAGGCACTTGACTATTTTTTTGAGGCGATAAATATTCAGAAAAAGCTCAATGACCAGGAAGGATTAGCCGATGGCTACAACGATATTGGCACGACGCTGATGCAAAAAGGCAGTTATCTCCGTGCCATCGAATATCTCGAAAAAGGCCTGGAAATCTCCCGGAAAACCGGACTGAAAGACGATGTGCGTTATGCACTTACCAGCCTTGCCGCTGTGTATGATTCACTGGGGGATTTTCGGCGCGCCTATTTCTATCTTCGGGAAGCAACTGCTGTCAGGGATAGTGTTACCAATGCCCAGGTAAGTGAACAGGTTGCACAGTTGCATATTCAATATCAAAGCGAAAAAAAACAGCAGCAGATCGATCTCCTCAAAAAAGAATCAGAACTGCAGAATGAAAAATTTCGAAGAAATAGCGTCATTATCATCGGGGTGCTGTTGATTCTGGCTATTTTTGGCGGCTCTATGGTCTATCGTTCGCGGCTTCAGACGTTGCTCAACCGGAAGTTGTCTTACAAAAACCGTGTGATTGCTAAAGAAAAAGAGCGTTCGGAAGAGCTGTTGCTCAATATTCTTCCAAGAGAAACAGCAGAGGAACTCAAACTTCACGGGAAAGCCAAAGCCCGTAGTTATGAGGAAGTGACGGTTATGTTTGTCGATTTTCAGGGATTTACCAAACTATCTGTACAGATGACGCCCCGCGAATTGGTTCGCGAACTGCACACCTGTTTTGAGGCATTTGACCACATCATCGACAAGTATGGGTTGGAGAAAATTAAAACCATTGGCGACGCCTATATGTGTGCAGGAGGAATTCCCGTGCCGGAGCCTGACCATGCGGCAAATACAATCAGGGCGGGTTTGGAGATCCAGCAGTTTATGAAAGTTGAAAATGCACGTAAACAGGCTGTTGGTGAGCCATTTTTTCAGGCAAGGTTGGGTATTCATACGGGCCCGGTCATTGCGGGGGTAGTGGGGATCCGCAAGTTTTCATACGATATATGGGGAGATACGGTCAACACTGCATCGCGAATGGAAACCGCCGGCGAAGTAGGCCGGGTGAATATTTCACAGGACACCTATGAACGGGTTCAAACGCAGTTTATCTGCCATTACCGGGGGAAGGTGGAAGCCAAACACAAGGGAATGATCGATATGTATTTTGTGGAATGGGAGATTTAGCCGAAACAGATAACGGTATATGTATGAACAAATAAAATCCTATTTCTTAAAATTCATTCCGCTGGATGAAGCGCAATGGGCCTTGATAGAGTCTGGCCTGGAGAAAATAGTTATTCCCAAAAAAACCATCCTCCTGCATGCGGGAGAGGTTTGCCGTCACGCGTGGTTTATCGATACGGGCTGTATGCGGTATTTTTACAATACCTATGAGGGAATGGAAATCACGGGATATATTTTTACAGAAAATGCATTTGTCAGCTCTTTTGGCAGTTTTGTATCGCGGCAACCCAGTACCCAGTCTATAGATGCTATTGAAGACAGCGAACTGACGGTGATCAGTTATGCGCATATGCGGAAGTTATATGACCATATTCCTCAAATGGAACGGTTTGGAAGACTTTTGGCTGAAAATATTGTGGTGGGAAGCCAGATGCGAACCGCCTCCCTATTAGTGGATGACCCCGAAACCCGGTATCAAAAATTGCTGAGAGAGCGTCCGGAGCTTTTGGTCCGCATCCCGCATTATTACATCGCTTCTTATCTGGGCATAAAACCTGAAACGCTGAGCCGTATCCGTAAGAGGCTCTCGAAAAAATAGCCTTGTATTTTTCTTGACTCAAATCAATGACCCGGGCTGATTCCGGGCTGCATCTTTGTCTGGTTATGTTTAACCATTTAAAGAAACCAAAGATGCACAAGCAAATTTTTTTCTCGACTTTGTTTCTCTGCTTATTTCTTTGCGGGGTAAATACATTTGCCCAGGGTACACTTTTCGACGTTTCCCTTGGGCATTCCCGGTCTGACCGATATTTTGGCTCGGCGGCTTTACACCATGCATTTGGGGCGCGGTTCCGTGCTGGTGTAAGTGTTTTTTCGGGAGAATATCGCTACCGGTTTATTGATGCACGAAAAGTAAGTGATGCGAATGTAACCATCGTCGAAATTCCCCTGACTTATTGTATCTACAATCAGGGCAAACTTCGGGCAGACCTTGCGCTCAAAACCGGCCTGCGGTTTATGCAAGCGCCGGAAACACCTGAGTTTCTCCACGAATTTAAGAATTCCACCGCGCTTACTCTCGATCCGGGGTTGTTGGTTACGGTTGTTTTCAGCAAACGGTTTTCTCTCCAGTCAGGCGTTTTGCTGCCTGTAGTCTATCAGCTTCGCCCGGTAGTGTTGGAGGAGCAGATTCAGTCAGGCGTACTGCAGCTGGGAGGCACGTGGAAAATCAACAAACAGCTCACCTTTTTCGCGAAATCCCCATTTGGCCCAAGCTATGGAGCCGGGGGAGATGCGGAAAAGTTTTTCTGGTCTGCATCTGCGGGATTGCGCTGGAATATTGGCGCTAAAGCTTCAAATGCGCATGTGCTTAACCCCTGAACTTATGTACCTACGGTATTCATTTCTCCACTTAATCAAAATCTAATCTTATGAAATCCATCATTTTAGTCTATATCTTTCTTTTGACAAGTACGATGATATTTGCCCAGACAGAAACACCGCCAAAGGCAGGCTGGTTTTTTAGTGCGGAGGCGGGTGTTATGTTTCACAATGACGATATCGGTCGCACCGTAGGTTGGACGGGAGGACTGCTTTTATTGCACAACCACCTGAAGGTAGGCGTAAATTATTTTTCACGAAGCGGACCGGTCAATCCACATACTTTCCCGTTGGTATTGCCAGAGGGAGTCAATTATAAAGGGCAAACCACGCTTCAGTTGCGATCAGACCACGGCGCATTCGGGGCAATGGCAGCCCCTGTATTTCCGGTTGGAAAACTCACGCTGGAGATCCCGGTGAGTGCAGGGTTTATGGGTGCAGGTTATTTTCTGACAGGAGAGAACCGCATCACACCCGATGGGAGAAGAGTGAGTGAGTGGGAAGACGAACTTATGGGAGACACCGATGCCGGTTTTGGCACGATGCTGGAGGCGGGAGTGAAAGTATTATACCCGTTAAAAAACCTTCCGGTTTCGCTGGGTGCGGGCGTTTACTATACGGTCAATCCCGGTTGGAAAAGTTATGTTGGCGGCACGACCTACTATAACGTACCGAGAGCAGCGATTTCCATTCAGTTTGACACCCATCAATAGGGCATCGTTATGTGCCGGAATCAATTAGGAACGGCCACGTTTTGTTTGGTAAGCGGAAGCTCGTTCTTTTCCAGAATTTCTTTAGCCAGATTGACATAGTTGATGGCACCTTTGCTGCGGGCATCAAAAGCCAGTACCGGAAGTCCGTAGGAAGGTGCCTCACTCAGGCGGGTATTGCGGTGAATAACCGTCTGGAATGCCAGGTGTTGAAAGTGGCGTTGCACATCTTCAATTACCTGATTGGAGAGGTTGAGACGAGGGTCGTACATTGTGAGGAGGATACCTTCAATTTCCAGATCAGGATTGAGTCCCTGCTGAATCAGGCGAATGGTGTTCAGGAGTTTTGCCAATCCTTCCAGTGCAAAATATTCACATTGTACAGGGATGATGACGGAGTCGGCGGCAGTAAGCGCATTGATCGTAATGAGCCCAAGAGAAGGAGAGCAGTCCAGAATAATAAAATCGTATTCATCCTTCACTTCTGCAAGTACCTGCTTCATGAGGTATTCGCGGTTGCCTTCTTCCACAATTTCTACTTCTGCGCCTGCGAGGTTGTCATTGGAAGGGACGAGGTGAAGATTCGGAAATTCCGTCTCAATGATAATGTCCCTGATATGGACCATATCCTCACTGTTGATCTCTCCATCTTCTTCGGGAAGGTAAGAGAGCATACAACTGTAGATACTTTCCTCAGATTGTTCCATATCTGTACCTACACCGCTCGAAGCATTGGCTTGTGGATCTGTATCCACCAAAAGCGTTTTGTACTCCAGCGCGGCCAGACTGGCTGCGAGGTTGATGGCAGTGGTGGTTTTCCCTACACCACCTTTTTGATTGGCGAGACAAATAATTTTTCCCATATTATCCTATCTTTGGACGACACAAATATAAGACATTGTACCAAAGAGAAATCCACCGAACCATAATATTCCTGTGCATAACCTCAATTTTTTGCCCACTTATGTGGATAAGTTGTGGAAATGCTGTGGATAACCATGTGGATAAGCAGGTTTTCCGGATGAATCTGGACGAAGGACTCAATACGCTGGATCCTGCCTATGCCCGAAGCCGGGCACCCATCTGGATGACTGCTCAGTTATTTAACGGTTTAATCAGCCTGGATAGTGCCCTGGTTGTGCAACCCGCTATCGCCCAAAGTTGGGTAATCGCCGATAGTGGAAAAGAATACCGGTTTTCCCTTCGAAGCGATGTTTTTTTTCATCAACATCCGGCGTTTGGCCCTGACAGTACGCGAGTGGTCAATGCCAGGGACTTTGTTTATTCCTTTACCCGTATTTGTGATCCCCAAACAGCCTCTACCGGAAAGTGGATATTTTCTGGAAAAATTGAAGGCCTTGAAGCTTATGAATCGGGCGCAGCGGCATCTATTTCTGGTTTTGCTGCTCCCGACGATAGTACGTTTGTGATTCGCCTCAACCGGCCATTTCCGCCATTTCCGGGTTTGCTGGCGATGCCTTACGGATATGTGGTTCCCAAAGAAGTCGTCGATTTTTATGGAGATGATTTTCGCAGTCACCCTGTCGGCACAGGGCCCTTTCGTTTTTACCGCTGGAAAGAAGGAAATCAGCTGATTCTTCATAAAAATCCCTTTTACTTCGAATCGGAGAATGGACAAAAACTGCCTTATCTGGATGCCGTGAGCGTAAAATTTATTCCCAGCAGGCTTTCTGCTTTTATAGAGTTTATTCAGGGAAAACTCGATTTTATCGGAGACCTCGACAACGCTTATAAAGATGAAGTGCTCAACCCCGATGGAACCGTAAAACCCGCTTACAGTGAAAAATACCAGGTCGTACTGAGCCCTCAGCTCAATACCGAATATCTTGGAATTCAGATCGATACTACATTAGCGCTTTTGAAAGAGCATCCCCTGCGGGATGTGCGGGTACGTCAGGCACTCAATTATGCCATTGACCGGGAAAGGCTGGTCAAATATTTGCTAAATGGAATGGGATACCCCGGCAATTCGGGCTTTATCCCCAATGGTATGCCGGGATTTGACCCTGCAAAAGTTCCGGGCTATGCTTTTGACCCGGCAAAATCCCGAAGCCTGCTGGCTGAAGCAGGATTTCCCGACGGTAAGGGACTGCCGCCTTTGGTGCTCAACTCCACCGCCAAATATGCCCATATTTCGGAGTTTATTCAAAAATCGCTGGAAGACATTGGCGTAAAACTCGAAATTCAGAATCTCCAGGGCGGAGCACTCAGGAAAGAAATCTACAATACAAGGATCCATTTCTGGCGGGCCAGCTGGATTGCGGACTACCCCGATGGTGAAAATTATCTTTCGCTGTTCTATTCACCCAACTTTGCACCTGACGGACCCAATACCACACACTTTGGTTCACCTCGTTTTGACCAACTATACCGCCTGGCCATGACCGAAACCAATGACAGCGCCCGCGCCACTATATACCAGCAGATGGAAAATCTCATGATGGCACAATCGCCGGTAATCGTTCTGTACTACGACAGAAGTTTCCGCCTGCTCCGGTCTGGTATTACGGGATTGACCGGAAATCCGATGAACCACCTCTTTCTCAAAAATGTAAGAACCGGGCAATAGTGTCGATGTATCGTAATATTTTTGTGTCAGTATTTACGGTAAATAGTATTTTTTAAATAATGTATTTTAGGAAAATTTACTGCGTGAATTAATGCAGTTATGAACCTAAAAATATATGCTATGAACCGGCCATTTAACAGCCCATCTTTATCGGGTTGGCAGGGTGTTTTTACTACCTGTTTAATACTCCTGATTTACTTTTTATCTCCTTCTGCTTCTGCACAATCCTTTAAAAGCTATACGGATCTTCGCGGCAATGCGGATCCCATGAAATTTTCGGTACATGAAGTGATTGCCATTCCCGGCACATCTGAATATGTCATGACCGGTGATTTTAAAGCTTCTGCGCCCCTCTTTTCTGCCGGTGCTTTTCTGATGAGAGCTGACAATACCGGCCAGATCCTGCTTTCCCGTCTGCTTTACACCAATTTTCCCAATGGCACAAATGGGGTAGTGGGGCGCTCTGTCGCCATCGATCCCAATGGCAACTACTATGTCGGCGGGGCAAGCGTTCAGAACGTCTTTCTGGGGGGAGGGAGTGAACGAACCCTCACGATGCTTAATGCTAAAGGGGTAGAACTCTGGTCCCGCATGCAGTCAAACTATAGTTTTGAATCTGTGATCTACAACGATGCGGATGAATCCATCCTCACACTTTCTGGTCCCGTCGGCAGTGCAAAACCCAACACGGATATGATGGTCAATCGCCTGAATGCCAAAGGCGCTGCGACAGGCAGTGTTACGCTCAATACTGCTACTACAGACCGCCCGGTAAAGATTATCGGGGCTCCTGATGGTGGTTTCCTGGCTTTGGGGGTCTATGACGAATTTTCCCCGCAGGCGCTCTTGCTCCGCCTCGACAAAAATCTGGGAAAAGTCTGGTCGTATTCTTTCTCTGATAATATGATGACCAATGAACCTCGCGATATTGTCTGGCATTCGGATGGGTATTTTGCCATTACAGGTCTTGCGACCGCCACAACCGGAGAATCTTTTATGTATATCATGGGTGTAGATGATATGGGCGGCCTGTTGTTTTACAATAAGTACGAATCGGCAAGCGGGGCATCTTTAATCGGAAATGGGATTACTACTTATGCAGATGAAAACTCTGGCAAGGATGCCGGTTTTCTGGTTGCAGGCACTTTTACCTTGCCGGTAACCGGGCGTAAAAGGGGATTTGTGCTAAAAACAGATTCTTTTGGAAAAGTCATCTGGTCGCACAATTATAGCAACCTCACAGAAATCACGGATTACGACCGCGATGAAACACTGGAAGACATTGCGTATTTTCCCGGGAGAAAAGATTTTGTGGCTGTGGGGAATTTTACCCAGTCTCTGCAAGGGGTAGTAAATCTACGCAGATTAATTGCTGTGCGGGCAGATGCCGCATTGGGTATTCTCAGTGAAGAATACAATACCTGTGCGGCCGGATTTGATATTTTTCTGAGCAAGTCCTCTGTCCTGAACCGCACCTCCGTGGGAATTCCGCAATCTGGTGGCGGAATGTTTGGTTTTTCCTACAATATCAACGATCTGGAAACATTCACCGATTATTGCGCATGGCCTACGGTAGGCGCGATCCCTCCCAAAGGATCTTCCGGGGAGTCCTGGGTAGACAAATTTTCAGGCACGGTTACGATTACCTATAACCTGATTGATTACAGGAAAGATGGAACATTGGAACTGTTTGACATGCAGGGCAGGCTGATCTATCTGGCCCCGCTCAACTGGCAGCAGACAGAGACAAAAATACCGATGCGGGAAAATGCCAGCGGTGCATATCTCCTGCGCATTCGCAATGGCGGGAATCTCGTCGATGTACGGAAAGTACTGTTCTGGTAAAATACCGCTATTCTTCCACCACCTTACCGTTTCGGAATGTAGCCTGGGCTGTCGTTCCGTCCGGTTGGGTGATGGTACCTTTGCCATTGTACTGGTCCATATGCCATTCGCCTTCATATATGCGCTTGTCAGCATAGGAATATTTCCCAAATCCTTGTTTTTGGCCCCGAACCCAGTCTCCCTCATATACATCCCCATTGTTGTAGCGCATGGTGCCTATTCCATTAAAAAATCCCCGGGAAAATTGTCCTTCGTAAGTACCTTCTTCCGTGGTGCAGGAGCCATTGCCTGTAGGGCCAGTCCCTGAAGGCGCATTTTCTTCCCAGACCCCTTCTATTCTACGACCTTTGATGATGTAGATACCCTGACCCATACGCTTGCCCTCGGCCCAGTTGCCTTCGTATCCAGTCACAATACTGTCCTTATTATGCTGCCATGAGCCGTATCCCTGATACTTGCCGTTGACAAATTCTCCGTTGTATTCTTCTGTATGATCGCTCGATCGGATGGTTTCGATGCCTTTGCCATGCATCAGGCCATTTTGCCATTCTCCCACATAAGACTTTGCGGTTGAGGTAAAATTACCCGTGCCATGGCGCATGCCGTCGATAAAATTTCCTTCATACACATCCCCGTTGGAATATTTGTAAACACCGTACCCATGCCGGCGGTCGTTTTTCCAATCCCCCTCATAGACATCGCCATTTGAAAAAACAATTTTTCCCTTTCCTTCCATGCGGTCATCTGTCCATTCCCCCGAATAGATATTCCCGTTGGAAAA
Source organism: Bacteroidia bacterium (assembly GCA_041391665.1). NCBI lineage: Bacteria > Pseudomonadati > Bacteroidota > Bacteroidia > Bacteroidia bacterium. The sequence continues at coordinate 79,748 of JAWKNO010000002.1, forward strand.
AAAGTATTTGCCATCGCCCGATTTTCTCCCGTCGACATAATGTCCATAGTAGATCGTATCGAGTTTTGGTGTCAGGAAAACGCCTTTTCCATTGGGTTTCAGATTGCTCACCTCCCCAACATATAATGTCCCGTTTCGAAATTTTAAGCTATCCTGAGCCAAACCCGTACTGGCATAAAAGAAGATTAGCGCTGCAAAAAATCGCAAAAAACACATGAGGTTAGAAATTAAAGGTTTTCAGTTGTAACGTATTTGATCAAAAAAAGAATATATTTATCAAATTGTGTATAATTATTTTAAAAAATCTTTTGCATCCTGAATGATGGAGTATATATTTGTTCTATGAGTATTCATGCGCAATTTTTTAAGCAGATATTTACCAGAGTAACAGGCGTACTTACCTCCAAGTATTTTCTGGTGTTCGTATTTGCTGCCGTATGGATGATATTCTTTGACCGGTATAATCTGATCTCCCAATATCGCATGGCCGAACAAATCCGGGTACTGGCAGCAGATGAACAACATTACCGGGAAGCAATTGAAAAAATTGACTATCAGACAGACCAGCTGTTTAGTAATATGGAAGAGTTGGAGCGTTATGCCCGGGAAAAGTACTATATGAAACGTCCGGGTGAAGATGTGTTTATCATCTCTGATCAGGAGTAACGATTCTTTCTTTTCTTCCGGTCTAATAATCACGATTACAACTTGACTGATAACGATATAGGACGCAACTTTGCGTCCTGATTTTTTTTATTAACCAATAACGAGAGACTCATCATGAAGGCGACAGAAATCAAACACCTGTTGACAACCGCCCCTGAAAACCAAACGGTACTCATTAAAGGCTGGGTACGCACTTTTCGCAGCAATCGGTTTATCGCTTTAAATGATGGCTCTACAATTAATAATATCCAGATTGTCGTTGAGTTTGACGATTTTGACGAAGCTACGCTCAAAAGTATCAACACGGGTACAGCGTTGGAAATCTCCGGTAAACTCGTAGCCTCTCAGGGCAAAGGCCAGAGCGTTGAAGTACTGGCTGAAAAAATTACCATTCTTGGCAATGCTGATCCGGCTATTTACCCGATGCAGCCCAAAAAACACAGCCTGGAATTTTTAAGGGAAAAAGCGCACCTGCGCATGCGCACCAATACTTTTAGTGCGGTGTTTCGTATCCGCCATGCGCTGGCTTTTGCTGTCCACAAATATTTTAATGATCGCGGGTTTTTTTATATGCATACGCCCATCATTACGGGGAGTGATGCGGAAGGTGCGGGCGAAATGTTTCGGGTGACTACGCTTCCCCTGGAAAATCCGCCCCGTACGGAATCGGGAGAAATCAACTGGAAAGAGGATTTTTTTGCAAAAGAAACGAACCTCACTGTATCCGGGCAGCTGGAAGCAGAAGTTGGCGCTATGGCATTGGGCAAGGTATATACATTTGGTCCTACTTTCCGGGCTGAAAACTCCAATACTACCCGCCACCTGGCGGAGTTCTGGATGATCGAACCGGAAGTGGCTTTTATCGAAATCAACGAGAACATGGACCTGGCCGAGGATTTTGTAAAATATGTTATCCGTTATGCCATGGAACACTGCGCCGATGATCTCGATTTTCTCGACAAACGAGTCGCAGAGGAAGAAAAAAATATGAAAGCGCAGGACCGCCGCCCGATGGGATTGCTCGATACTCTGCGTTTTGTTACGGAAAATGACTTTAAAAGAATTACCTATACAGAAGCAATTGATATTCTTCTCCAGTCCAAACCCTATAAAAAAGGTCAGTTTGAATACCCGGTTGCATGGGGCAAAGCCCTTCAGGCAGAGCACGAGCGTTACCTCGTGGAAAAAGAATTTAACTGCCCCGTGATTGTCCGGGACTACCCAAAAGATATTAAAGCTTTTTACATGAAAGTCAATCCTGACGGCAAAACGGTTGCCGCCATGGATGTCCTGTTTCCGGGTATCGGTGAATTGATCGGTGGCTCCCAGCGGGAAGAAAGGTTGGATGTGCTCAAAAACCGTATGGAAGAAATGCACATTCCCGCCCATGACCTTTGGTGGTACCTCGAGCTCAGGCAGTTTGGTACGGCTCCGCATGCCGGCTTCGGACTGGGCTTTGAAAGGATGATTTTGTTTGTAACGGGTATGGGAAATATCCGGGATGTGATCCCATTCCCCCGTGCCCCTAAGAGTGCTGAGTTTTAGTACTTTATAAAAAAACCTATGCAGGACCCGTACGAGCCATTGGTTCAAGGGATTCTCGATCAGGGTTATGGAATGGTGGATCATTTTATTGATCCGTCAACGGTTGTCTCCCTCCGAAGCCATTTACTCGAAAGATATAAAAAAGGGCAGATGCATGAAGCGGGTGTCGGCAACCGCAATGTATTGCACCGCAATAAGTCGGTGCGTAGCGATCTTATTTCCTGGATTGACGACGAGACTGCCAATGAGACTGAACGTAAATTCCTCAGGCAGGTAAAAGATTTTGTGCAATATCTCAACTATACCTGCTATACCGGTATCCGTAGTTTTGAATTTCACTACGCGTTGTATCAGGAAGGGAGTTTTTACCGCCGCCACAAGGATCAGTTTCGCTCCGATTCGGGCCGTATATTTTCATTGATTACCTACCTCAATGAAGACTGGCAAGACGATGACGGCGGTCAACTTGTGCTTTACACCGAAAAAGAAGAAAAAATCAGCCCCATCGGCGGCAGATCCGTATTTTTCAGAGCACACGAAATTGAGCACGAAGTGCTAGAAGCCAAAAGAACCCGCATGAGTATCACCGGCTGGCTGAAAAATCGGTAGGGGGAGGGATATAAAAAATCTTTATTTTTACAAGTGGAAACCTAATCTGAATTTGGCGCGATGAAATTAAAGTCAATCCACCTGCAAGGCTACAAGTCTATTGACAGCATTTCCGGCACATCGCTGGAATTCGGGGATATTACCATTTTACTGGGTGCAAATGGTGCCGGAAAAAGTAACTTGGTCTCTTTTTTCAGCATGCTGAATTATATGATGACAGGCGCTTTACAGAATTTTATTGCTGAGCGAGGGTATGCAGATTCCTTCTTATATTTTGGCAGTAAGAAAACACGCGAAATATTTGCCCAAATAAAGTTTGAAGGCGAGGATGTTAATGATCAGTATATGTTCCGGCTTTCCCATGCTGCAGGAGATATTTTGATTTTTACAGAAGAGCTTATTTCTTATCAGCCTGCTTCCCGCAAGCCCCATATCTTACAACTCAATCCAGGGGTAAGAGAGTCTGATTTACTGGAATATGTAAAAAGGCCAACAGAGAGTCAAAATAACAGGCAAACAGCTTCGGTTATATTAAAATTGCTTCGCAACTGTCGGGTCTTCCATTTCCACGATACCTCCATGAATGCCAGAGTGAGAGGACAGGGCTATATTGAGGATAATCATTATCTGAATAGCGACGGTGGGAATCTGGCTGCTTTTCTTTTCAGACTTAAAGATAACCCGGAGACTTTGCCTTATTACGAAAGAATTGTTCGTTATGTCCAGAAGGTAATGCCTCAGTTTGGCGATTTTGATTTAACACCTGGCGAGCGTAACAAAAATTATATTACCCTTAATTGGCGGGATAAAAGCTCCTCCCAATACCTGATGGGGCCTCATCAAATATCAGACGGATCGCTTCGGTTTATGTGCCTGGCGGCCTTACTGCTGCAACCTCAAAAATTATTACCTAGTGTTATCATTTTGGATGAGCCGGAATTAGGACTTCATCCTTCTGCGATTGCTTATTTTGCAGGCATGGTAAAATCAGCGGGAAAACATGTCCAGATTGTAATTGCAACCCAGTCGCCAGGGCTTGTAGATGAATTTGATTTGGATAATCTCGTAATTGTAGAAAGAAATCACGTTACTGACTCTACTACTTTTGAAAGGAAAAGTGCAGATAAACTTCATGCATGGCTGGAAGAGTATAGTCTGAGCGAATTATGGGAGAAAAATGTGATTGGGGGGCAGCCATGAAAGATTACATTTATCTGAACATACTTGCAGAAGGTCAGGCAGAGCGGGAATTTGCCCAACATACCTTGTTCCCATATTTCGAACCTATGGGTATAATTGTGGACAGCCGTTGCGTGATCACAAGCCGAAAAAAGAATAAAAAGGGAGGGCTTTCCAGTTATCTCCGTGCAAAAAATGATCTTCTTCGATGGATGGCAGAAGAAAAGGTAAGACAGCCTTTTTTTACTACCATGTTTGATTTATATGCGCTCCCAAATGATTTCCCCGGATATGAAGAATCTCTTAAGATAACGGACCCCTACCGTAAAGTTGAGTTTCTGGAGAAAACATTTTTCGAAGATATCTCCTATCATAAGTTTATTCCTTATATCCAACTACATGAATTTGAAGCCCTTCTATTGGCCAATCCCGAAGTTCTGCTATTAGAGTATATTGAGGCCGGGAAAGAAGTTGAGGAGCTAAAAAAACTGCTCGCAGACTACAAAAATAATCCGGAAAAAATTAATTCAGGGGCTACAACGGCACCTTCTAAAAGAATCATTTCGCTTATACCCGAATATGAAGGGAATAAGGCAAGTGTGGGATCTGTTCTTGCCGGAATTGAAGGATTAGAATTGCAAAAAAACCGCTGTAAACATTTTTCAGACTGGCTGGATAAAATTCAAAAACTGAAAGACCCCGCATGAGCATCACCGGCTGGCTGAAAAATCGGTAGAATAGTTCGGGAAAAAATTCGTTTTTCGGTTATGAGAAAAATAACCGGACTATTCCTTACTATTTTGTTTGCTTCTGCCTGTGGAGACAGTGGAAACCCTATCCCCGACAATCTCGAATTTCGCCAGGAAATGCGCGACTTTGTGATTGCCATCAGCCAGTATGCCAAAACCCGCAATCCTGATTTTGTTATCATTCCCCAAAACGGTCAGGAGATCGTCAGTCTGGACGGAACACCTACAGGAAGCCCTGCCATGGATTATCTGACCGCCATCGACGGTACGGGCCGGGAAGATTTGTTTTACGGCTACGACGCCGACAATCGGGAAACCAAAGCAGATGACCGGGCCTATCTGACCGGATTTCTCGACATTTTTGAGCAGCATAATGTCGAAGTTCTCACAACAGACTATTGCCACACGCCCGAAAAAATGGACGACTCCTATACATTAAATCAGGCAAAAGGATATATATCTTTTGCCGCTCCGGAGCGCGACCTGAATGTCATTCCCGATTATCCGTCCTCTCCCTACAATGAGCATCAGGGAGCGGTAAACCATCTGGGCGAGGCCCGCAATTTCCTCTATATCATCAATCCGGGGGACTTTGTTTCCCGCACAGCATTTATCACTGCGCTGAAGCAAACCAATTACGATGCTATCATTATGGATTACTTTTTTGACGGAGAGGAAACCTACACGACTGAAGAAATCCAACAGCTGAAGATAAAGGCCAATGGGGGCAAACGTTTGGTCATTTCCTATATGAGTATAGGTGAAGCCGAGGATTATCGCTATTACTGGCAGGCAGAATGGAAAAATTCGCCCCCCTCATGGCTGGATAAAGAAAATCCTCAGTGGAAGGGGAATTATAAGGTAAGATATTGGGAATCAGGCTGGCAGGCAGTGATAATGGGAGATGCAAATGCTTATTTGGACAAGGTATTGGCATCCGGTTTTGACGGTGTGTACCTCGACATTATTGATGCATTTGAGTATTTTGAATAATAGATACTTCGTTGGGGTTGTGGTTTTTTTCAGGAAAATACTATCTTTTACCTGAAATCTAAATCCCAACCCATGAAATATTGCTACTTACTACTACTATTGCCTTCTTTGTGGATGTGCTCGTGCACAGAAGCACCTGAAGAAGAAAAAACGCCGGTATATCTGGCTTCCGATTTTACTGCCGAAGGTGGTTTTACTTCGGGTATTGAAGGCCCTGCTGCCGACACAGACGGAAATCTCTATGTCGTCAACTTTGCCGAGCAGGGTACGATCGGGAAAGTCAGTCCAACGGGTGAAGCCGAAGTGTTTGTCCATCTTCCGGAAGGGAGCATCGGAAATGGTATCCGCATTGATCAGGCCGGAATGTTGTACATTGCTGACTATCCGCAGCATAATATTCTGAAAATCGACCCTGCGACCAAAGCGATTTCCGTGTATGCGCACGATTCGACCATGAATCAGCCCAACGATATTGCCATTACATCTGCCGGAGTATTGTTTGCCAGCGATCCCAACTGGAAAGAAAGTACAGGTAATCTCTGGCGAATCGACACTGACGGGTCGGTTGTTTTACTCGAAAGTGGATTGAGCACCACCAATGGGGTAGAAGTAAGTCCTGACGAAAAAAGGCTCTATGTCAATGAAAGTGTTTCCCGCAAAGTATGGGTATATGACCTTTCTCCCGAAGGCAATATCAGTAATAAACGTTTGCTGACTGAGTTTCCCGACTTCGGGATGGACGGCATGCGTTGTGATGCGGAAGGGAATCTGTACATTACCCGGCACGGAAAGGGGACAGTGGCGATTATTTCTCCTTCGGGCGAATTGCTGCATGAGGTGACGCTTACCGGAAAAAAACCTTCCAATATTACTTTTGGCGGACCCGACGGAAAATCCTGTTATATTACTCTTCAGGACAGGGGCTGTCTGGAAACCTTTCGGGCTGAGATTCCCGGCCGTTCATGGGTAATGAGTCACAAACCCTGATTTACATTTTATATATTATCCGCTTTCCACAAACATTTATCCTATATGAAAAAAACACTACTAGTTATCGCTTTATTACTGGCCTTCATGGCTATGCAGGCCCAGGAGATCGATCTGCTGATTAAAGGTGGCCATGTGATTGATCCTAAAAATAAAATCGACCAGATCATGGATGTGGCTATTGCCGACGGAAAAATTCTCCGTGTGGAGAAAAATATCGATGCTGGCAAAGCTAAAAAAGTGGTAGATGCCAAAGGTCTGTATGTTACCCCTGGCCTGATTGACATCCATACGCACAATTTCTGGGGAACAGAAGAGGATCGATACCTGAGAAACAGCTATACAGCCCTTCCTCCGGACGGATTTACCCTGCGGGCGGGTGTCACTACCGTCGCGGACGCCGGAAGCCCCGGCTGGCGCAATTTTCTTACCTATAAAAACCAGACGATAGACAAATCGAAAACCCGTGTACTGGTTTTCCTCAATATCGTCGGAGACGGCATGTCGGGAGGGCCCCGCGAGCAGGATCTCGCCGATATGGATCCCAAGCTTACGGCGATGATTGCCCGGCAATATCCCGAATACATTGTCGGCATTAAGCTGGCTCATTACGTGGGGCATGACTGGACCCCCGCCGAGCGCGCAGTGGAGGCAGGCAAACTCGCCGATATTCCCGTGATGGTGGACTTCGGAAGTGCACAACCCCCGCTTTCGATCGAAAAGCTATACATGGAAGTGTTTCGCCCGGGCGATATTTTTACGCATTGTTATGGCCATGTAGGAGGACGTGAAGCTGTGGTGGACGACAAAGGAAAATTGCGCCCATTTGTGCTGGAAGCACAGAAAAAAGGGATCATTTTTGATGTCGGGCACGGAGGCGGAAGTTTTCTTTGGGAACAGGCTGTACCCGGCGTACAGCAGGGATTTAAGCCCAATTCCATCAGCAGCGACCTTCACACTGGCAGCATGAATGGCGGGATGAAGGATATGACCAATATTATGTCCAAATTCCTCGCGCTGGGCCTTTCGGTTCAGGAAGTCGTGGAGATGTCAACCTGGAATCCTGCCAATATCATTCACCGGCCTGAGCTGGGCAATCTTAGCCCGGGCGCACCCGCAGATATTGCTGTACTGAATCTTCAGAAAGGCGACTTTGGTTTCATCGATGTAAAAGGATTTAAATACAAAGGCGACTCCAAACTGATATGTGAACTTACCGTCAGAGAAGGAGACGTCGTATATGACCTTAACGGTATTGCCAGTCCGATCTGGAAACCCTGATAATTAGCCAATTATATTATTTTTTATATAACCCAATAATTCAATTCCTATGGAATCAACAACATCCCGCCGCTCGGCATTTCGCAAAATTGGTGCAACACTTGCCGGCGTATTTGGCTTTGGTGCTGTAAGTGCTGCGGTCAGTAATGCTCCCAAAGAAAAAATCGCTTCAGATATTACGTATCATCAGGACAAACCCTTGTTTTCCGGTGCAGTAGCTTTTGGCGATCTGCTGTTTATCGCCGGCAAAGGGGCGCATTTTGAAGGCGATATCAAGTCTCATACAGATCATGTATTAAACGAGCTGGAAAAAGAGCTGAAGAAAAATGGTTCTTCCATGGATAAGGTGCTGAAAGTCAATGTATATCTTCATGACCTCAATGATTATCATGGGATGAACGAAGTGTATCGCGGACGTTTTGGCGACAAACCGCCTGTGCGTACTACTGTGGCCACTTATGGCGGCGTACCTGGCGACTCTTTGGTAGAAATTGACTGTATCGCATCCCTTAAATAGTTTCCTGATTATGGCAAACAGAAGAGAAATTCTAAAAAAAATGGCAGCATTGCCATTTGTAGGTGGTTTTTTCGGCGGCGCAGCACTATATGCCAGCCCGGCAGAACCTGTAAAAACATTTGCGAGGGACTATTTTAAAGAACTGGGAATCCGCACGTTTATCAATGCTGCGGGCACCTATACAGCGATGACAGGCTCTCTGTATCGTGAAGGAGTTCTGGACGCTATATCCTTCGCTTCCCTTCAGTATGTGAATCTGGATGAACTCCAGGACCGTGTAGGTGAACGCCTGGCAAGCCTGCTCAAATGTGAAGCAGCTATGGTTACAGCCGGTGCAGCTTCTGCAATTACTCTGGGCACGGCTGGTGTGCTTACCGGCATGGATCAGGAAAAAGCTTCCCGAATCCCCAATGACCTCACAGGGATGAAAAGTGAAGTCATCATTCAGAAATCACACCGTGTGGGTTATGACCATGCGATTCGCAATTGTGGGGTCAAACTGATTGAAGTGGAGACCCGCAAGGAGATGGAAAAAGCCATCAATGAGAAAACGGCAATGATGTGGTTTCTCAATTACGCCAATCCCAACGGGCAGGTAAAACACGAGGAATTTATCGAAATCGGTAAAAAGTATGGCATTCCTACCTTTATTGACTGTGCTGCGGATGTGCCTCCGGTAGAAAACCTCTGGAAATATACCGGAATGGGTTTTGATCTCGTGGCATTTTCTGGCGGAAAAGGTCTTCGCGGTCCGCAAAGTTCCGGATTACTCCTGGGCCGCAAAGATTTGATTCAGGCTGCACGCCTCAGTGCTCCGCCAAGAGGCGATACCGTCGCCCGGACCAATAAAGTCAACAAAGAGGAAATCCTGGGACTTTTGATTGCTGTCGAAAATTTCCTCGCCCGCGACCATAAAAAAGACTGGGACATGTGGGATACGCAGGTGAAACTGATCAGTGATTCGGTTAAGACGGTCGCCGGGGTAACCACGGAAATTCATGTTCCGGAAATCGCCAATCATGTGCCATCTCTGCGCGTGAGCTGGGATCAGGCAAAGGTGAAAATTACGCCCAGGGATGCCCGTGCAGCCTTACAAAACGGACATCCTTCCATCGAGACCGTAGGCGATAATGAGTCTATTGGTATTACAACCTGGATGCTCAATCCGGGTGAAGAAAGAACCGTTGCCCGCAGACTGACAGATATTCTGGCTGCTGCTGCAAAAATGTAATATAAGAAGAAGCAGGCGTTGAATTATTTCGGCGCCTGCTGCACTTTTACGTTCACTTCAGGCAAATCGACTAACTGGAAAGTTGCAGAAGCAAATTTAATTTCTCCATTCGTCGCTTCAATTTCTTTTAGAAGTCTGAGGAAAAGTTCGGTTTTGGTCGCTCTTCTTTTTTTGTATCCCACTACGTACCGAAGGGTGTATTCCACCCAATTGTCGTTGGCAACAAGCGAAACCATTGGTTCTGTTTGTGCATCCTCCAGCCGATACTTGTTTTGCAATGTGCTCCATTTTTCCCGGGATTTTTCAGACAAATCGCCCGCAATATCTTTTCCGGCCTGAATGATAATTTCCCTTGCTTTTTCATAATTGCTGCCAAACTGGATTGGAATTTTTACCTCATCCCATAGAAAAGGAAATTCACCTGAATAATTAAACACTGGTTCTTTGAATACGAAACTGTTGGCAATCAGTACGATTCGGCCATTGTACAAATCTCCGCTCACCCACTGACCGGTTTCCATAATAGTAGTTCGCAGAATTCCAATATCCATCACATCACCTGTGATTCCGCCTAACTGCACGCGGTCTCCCGATTTGTAAAATCCCCCAAACATGATGGTAAGCCACCCCGCAAATGAGGCAATAACTTCCTGTAAAGCAAAAGCGATTCCTGCCCCGGCGACGCCTAATGCAACAGTAAATCCGCCCAGTTTATCGCTGTATACAATCGTGAATAAAATAATGGTCAAAGCATAGCCGGTAAAATTACTGAGTTTTTTTGCGCGGTACCGGTTGTCGTTGTCCTTGATTTTGGAAAACAGGTTTTTCTGTACTACTCTGATGATTAGCCAGATAGCGACAATTCCAATTCCTATGGCTGCGATTTTGCCGATAGCCAGATTGTCAATGATTTTGAGAAGTTGTTCTTCCATTTATTTATTTGCTCATATGAATGACCCGCTGCGGGAATGGTATTTGAACACCGTTTTGCTTAAACAATTCGAATATTTTTACCCTTACCCCGCTCTGAATTGTTTCCACCCGAAACACTTCTTCCACCCAGAAAAGGACAGTGAAGTTGAGTGATGATTCCCCGAAATCTGCAAACCTGACAAAAGGAGCCGGCTCCCTCAGTACCCCCATCTGTGCTTCAGCAGCTTCTTTCAGCAGTCGCATCACCAGGCTTACGTCCGAGCCGTAATCCACACCAACCTTTACCTCAAACCGCGATGCAAGATGGCTGTGTGTCCAGTTGATGAGTTGGTTGCCGGTGAGCTGGGTGTTTGGCAGAATGATAAACTTGTCATCGCGGGTAAGAACAGTTGTGGTGCGGAGGTTGATTTCCTGTACCCTGCACACCAGCCCGTTGACTTGTATTACATCATTCACCTTAACAGAATTGTCGGCCAGGAGAATAATGCCGGAAACAAAATCGCTGAAAAGATTTTGAAGACCTAAGCCAATGCCTACCAGTAAAGCCGCCGAACTTGCGACCAAAACCGAGAGGTTAAACCCCAAAATCTGCATGGCAACTACACTGGAAAAGACCAGTGTGAAGTATTTGAATAAATTGTAGATCGCATACTTTTTGGCCAGGTCAAACTTCTTTACCCGGTAGACCGCTTTTTTGATAATTCGGAGAAATGTAAATACAATCAGAAAAAAAATAATGATCTGAATGATGGAAAAAACACTGATATGGTAATTCCCAATCTCCAGTAAAGTGTAATTCAAAAACTCCTTCATATATGCTTTCGTGATTTTCCCTATTTTTCGTTCTCTTTGTCAATCTTAATCTGAAATCCTGGCGCCTTATAATCTTTGGGTAAATAGCTGGCGGGTATAGTGATCATATTGCCGTCGCGGGCTGCGCGGTAGTGGGGGGAGAGGATTTCAACACCCCTTTCGTTGCATACATCCTGAATATTCTGGTGGAGGTCAGAATAAATTTGCGCCTGTTTATTTGCATCCCTGACATAGGCATTGATCTGATATGAGACATAGAAATCGTCCAGACTGGTTTGGAGAACAAAAGGCAGCGGATCTTTTAGGATGAGCTCAGTTTTCAGGGCAGCGTCAATCAGAATCTGGTGCATGTCTTTCCACGGTACATCATAGCCGATCGTTACGGTAGAATGAATAATCAATCCATCCTGATGCGTCTCACTGCTGTAGTTGATGGTGTGGCTGTTCATCACCGTAGAATTGGGGATCGATATGATTTCATTCTTAATGGTTTTTACTCTCGTTACCAATAGCGATTTTTCGATGACATCTCCCACGACTTCGCCTATTTTTACTCTGTCTCCGATGACAAACAGTCGCATATAAGTCAACACAAGCCCGGCGACGATATTGGAAAGAGAGCCTGCCGAACCAAACGTAAACAGGAAGCCCAGGAATACAGAAACTCCCTGGAAAACCGGTGAATCACTTCCCGGCAAATAGGGGAAAATGACCACAATCATAAAAGCAAAAATCAATACTCTCACAATCTGGTACGTGGGGTTTGCCCAATCGGGATAAAACCCGGTGAGTTGCAGATTTTCTTTTTCAATCTCCGTTTTCAGAAACTTAACAAACATCAGCACATACCTGAAAACCGCAACGATGATGATAATCGTGATGAGATTTGGCAGGTAACCCCACAAATCCATTGCAATTTTTTTGACAGGATTCAGGATATAACCAAACAGGGTTTCTGCAAAATTTTTGGTCCAGGGGAAAATGCCGAACAGCGTGGGCACTGCCACATAAATCACCAACAGATATACCAGCCATTTTACAATGGTGATAAGTGTCAGAATTGCACTCACCTGCCTTTTTGCATCAAAAAGTGTATAGTTTTTGATTTTTATTCCTTTGATCAGCCGGTTTTTCTGGCCGATTACCTGCCTCGATATCCATTGTGAAAATTTTCCGATATAATAGATAATTACCCCTGTAATGAGTATTACAAGCAGTGCCAACGCCACTTCTTTCAAAATGGTGGTGAGTTTTGTCTCCTGCTTATACTTCATCACGGCATCTGCAATGATTTGCCTGCGAGTATGAGCCAGTGCGCGCATAGTGGTATCTTCCCAAATGGCATCATTTTCACAAATGCTCATGACAGGGCCATTGGAGGATAAGATATCAAATGTGGTTTCTGACTCTTCGATAAATAGAGAATCCGGCTTGAATAAAAAATTATCGGGTAAATCACTAATTCGCCGGGTAATGATTTCTGCCCGGTCTTTTGCAGAAAGGCTCGCCAGTTTGCTATACACCATAAACAGTGTATCATCGAAAAATCCGATTACAGGGAACCCCTTCGCTGTATGCCGCAAGGAATCAATTTGGGCCTTTTTTTGCGCAATTCTTCGCGCCTCCTTTTCATTGAGTGCCTGAAGTTTTTGTTGAAGTTCTTCTTTTTTTAGATTGTCGGTGGTGGTAAGAGAATTGATTTTTTGCTCCAGGTCAGCTTTTTGGATCGAATCTGCTATCCGCTGTTGCTCAATTTCTGCAATTTTTTTAATGTAGTCGTTGAGAATTAACGCATTCAGTGAGTCGTTTTTTGTCGAGTCGCTTGTAGTCTTAACACTATCCTGCTGTGCAAAATATGTCTGCGTAGCAAATAGTAAAACAGTCCAGATGAGTATCGTTTTGATGTTTTTCATTGTCTATTCAGACCAAGTTATCAAAAGTTGTAAATATGTTCTATTAACTGCAAATTTTTTTCATCTTTGGTATATGAAAAAACTACTCTTTACACTCCCCATACTTATCCTTTTTGCCTGTAATCCGCAGCCAAGCCAACCTCAAACTGCGGAAAAAGCGCAGGTCGAACCTGGATATGATCCCGAAGCCAAAGTGGCTGCATTGGGAATTGAGCTTCCTACTCCCTCCGCACCCGTCGCCAACTACGTAAATGCGGTGCGCACGGGTAACCTGATCTTCCTCGCCGGCAAAGGCCCGCTCAAAGCAGATGGCACCAATATCACCGGAAAACTCGGCGCTGACCTGACCATTGAGCAAGGCTATGAAGCTGCCCGCATTACTGGTATCAATCAGCTCGCTGTGCTGAAAGCCGAACTCGGCAACCTCAACAAAGTGGTACGGGTCGTCAAAGTGCTCGGCATGGTCAATTCTACCCCCGATTTTACCGATCAGCCCAAAGTGGTAAACGGATACTCCGATCTTATGGTGGAGGTATTTGGAGAAAGAGGCAAACACGCCCGGGCTGCCGTTGGTATGGGTGCCCTGCCTTCCAATATCGCCGTGGAAGTGGAAATGATTGTCGAGGTCGCTGACTGATTTACAGTCCGCCCGTTTCTTTTCCTTCCAGTATCAGACGGGAACCTTTTTCGATGAGGTGAAGGTGGTTTACTGCCTTCGCCTCGTATTTTTTTACCTCAATTTCTGCCGGGCCGTATTCGGGTTTTTTGCGGTAGGCGGCAATTCCTGTCTGGCAGTTTTCCAGTATCAATAGCCGTACCTCTGCCTTGGACAAGTCCTTGGCGGCAATTCCGGTGGTTGCATTTGCCACTTTCGCTGACTGAACCAATACCTGAGACTCTTCGCCTATGCTGATCCCTTTGTCCCCGGCGCCGATCACCTGGCAGTCAACTACATCGATGATACTTCCTGAGAAGTCCATGCCGTCATTGGAGATATTGGTAAACTCACAGCTTACAATTTTCCCTTTAGAGAAATCTACATCCAACCCGTCAAATGCGGTGCGATTGATATAGCTGTTGCTGATTTCAAACTCCGTGCGGACTATATTCAACGCATCTTCACAATGGTTGTTGACAAAACTGCATCGGTTGATCCGCACAGGTGATTCATAAAATGTCACGGCTCCTGTCAGTTGCCAGCCGTCGTGATTCAACGTGTTGAGTCCTTCAAAAGCTACAAAATTGAGTTCGGATTGCTCTCCGGCCTGCAATATGGTAATACCCTGGCCCAAACCATCTGAAGATTTGATCTGTATAGGTTGTGTTTCGTTTCCGTAGGCAAATACCGGTGACCGGGAAATAAAGGCAGAGCCTTTGATCATATTCATGTTGAGCCCGGGCGAAAAATATACTCTATACCCCTGAGGAATCAATATATGTTTGTTGACGGTAAAGTCGCCCGGCGGAAAAATGATATCCCTCCCTTTGACCTGATAAAAGCGGGTGGTGTCCAGTATTAAATCCTGTGAAAGTCTGTTGGGCTGAATAAAAGTTCCCGGGGTTTCCCACGGAGAAATGGCCGCAGAAAATAGAGAATCAATACCCGGAAGGGCAAAAAATACATATTTGGCTTTGATGTTCGCTTCAAATGCATGGTAGTCCGGGGCTGACTCATAGATAAAGGCCGGCAGCATGGTAGGCCGGGCAAAGGTATCAGTCATCCGCTCTGATTTTTCTCCTGTCCCCACCAATTGCAAGGGCAGCCCGTGTTTATTTGCGGCCATGAGCATTTGCCGGTCTTGGGTTTTGTTTTGCGTGCGAATACTTACTGCAGTTTCGTCAAAAGGGTAGAGCAACATCCGCAGGTTTTTTGCATTGTCTTTCAAAAATCTGCGGTTGTAGGTATAGTCGGGAAAATCTTGCCGCAAAAACTCTTCCCTTCGGGCTATTTCTGGTTCGAGTCTGGTGAGAAATGTTTTCAGGCGTGTGGTGTCGCTGAGTCTTTCCAGTTCGTGAATATAGGTGCGGGTAAATGTGCTATCATCAAATAAATTGAGCAGCAGGTCGCCAAGAAAATAGCCTTCTTTATGGTTGGCCTGATAACCCAGAAAAGGGCGCATCATCCAGCGCATTTCTCCGTCCATGGTATAGCCGTCAAACCCGATCGGCTCCAGTCTTTCCAGCAGGGGATTAAAATAAAATCGCTGGTTGTGCCAGATCAGGCTGTGCCAGGCATGCGCCACATCCAACAGGGCAAAATAGCGGGCAGTTTTGGGAATATCGAAGACTTCTGTTGCAGGTTTTAGTCCGTATTTAAATGAAAACAGTAGTTTTTGCGCTACTTCAAACTGTTTTTTCAGGACTGTATCTTTGGCTGTTCTCCCTTCCTGAAACGGGGTAATATCCGCAGCTTCAAAGGCGTGAAAGCCACCCTCGGTCGTACCTACCGGGCGGCCGTTTTCCAAATCCTGCTGGCGGTGCTGCCATACGGCGGTTTCGTCGAAACGCACAATCGGCCCTTCGCGCCTGTGGTTGTACTCGGGCAGGTGTTTTTCAAAATGTTCTTCGTAGGCATATACGCCCAGCGGCTCGCCGTTGAGGGTAAACCGGATGAAATCGTACCGCGTGCTGAGCAGTCCTTCGCTTTGCAGCCACTGGTGATATACCCATTCGCTGAGGAAATCGCGGGAGAGCGGCGTCTGTACCGAAAATGTATGCATCCGGTTCCACGAGTGGGCCTGTTTCACCTGAATGCGGAAGGATTGTTTTTTGCCACGGACATGATCCAGCCAGTCGCCTTTGAGCCGCATTTTGATTGGTACGAGGCTTTCTCCTTCGCTGAATACGCCGTCCACCCAGTCCTCATCATTGCTCATCAGCACACCCTTTTCGATGGCTTCCTGCTTTTTTTGACGAAGTTTCTGCATACCCTTATAGTCCACCTGTATGGCCAGCGTCTGAAAAGCAGCGGGATCGGGGGAGGATATGGCAGGTGAAACCATAGTATCCGGGACATTCGGCAAAACCTGAATAGATTTTTTTCCGGCAGCGCGATTGCCCGAGCCGAAAGCCAGCAGCAAAACAAATACCGCCAACAAACCACCCGCTACCAGTCCGGTAGTCAGTTGTGATTGTTTTTTTATTTGTAAAGGATCACCGGAGGGCTGCCTTACGATCATAAAACATTACTTTTCCCTGCAAAAATACGATTATTACGATAACCTGTATGGGAGATTACTATTAATGATTTATGATAACGTCTCTTTACCACGCAAAGCAACCAATCCCCCCCTCCTGTCTACCCTCAAAACGCCCAACCAATACCGCCACTTGCGAGGATTCCCACGATAGAAATGCCCATTCCCCCTTGCAGCATGATACCTCCCTGCGGCGGCTCAAAGCGGTACGATAATTCCAGCATGGGAATGGGTAAAAAGGGCGGTACATATCCTCCAAACTTCTCCGAAGGCAAAATAATACGCCCCCCTGCAGCCAGATGTGCATGGTGAGACCGATGCCCGGTTTGTAGGGTGAAATAGAGGGGTACTTGAAAGAATCCGCCTCGGATAAAACGATCGATGTCTTCAGAACTGGTGAGTGTCAACCCTGAACTTACTCCCAAAGAAGAAACCCATCCTTTAGGATATATTTTGAACTTATGCTCATATTGAATCGAAACGGAAATAGTACCATCCTCCATTGATCCAGCAATCCATGCGTCGGTCTGCGCAAAAAACAGATTCGGGGTTTGGGCACACAGGGAAGCGGTACCGCAAAGCGCGATAACCACAAACCCGATATTTTTTAGGATTTTTTTATACATAAAGAGTTCTTTTTAAAGAAATACCCGTGTCGCACTGTATAGCGCTACAAATCCCACTCCCAAGCATATCCTTAGAAAGCCCAGCCAATACCGCCTCCCAAACCAGTTGTTCCCACCCTTGTCCGGAGAACAAAACCTCCGTTAGGCGGCATATAACGATAACCTATTTCGGCAACCGGAAAGAGGGGGGGCAAATATTCATTTCGGTTACCCGGTGTCCAAATGACACCGAGACTCGACTCAAAGTGGTGGAAATTCCGTCCGGTAAGCAAAGTAACAACTGTGGGTATCCCTATTTTCGCATTATCGTAGCCTAATTCTTCCAGACCGAGGTAGATGCCCGTGCGAAAGCGAAAGGAAAGCCCCTGCCGATCCGCATATCCTAATTGGCGCTCATAGAGAATGCCCGTCAAGGGATTTAGCCCCGGATACCATCCTATATCCACGCCAATGGCGCTCTTTCCTTTCATCTGAGCATGAAGAATTTCAACACCCATCAAACACAGATAGGTGAAGAGTGCACTCTGTAGTAATAATTGTTTATACATAACACTGGAATTAAAGATCCAGACGAAAAATCACTCCGCCTCAACACCCCTCTCCTCAAAACGCCCAGCCTACGCCCCCGCTTGCGAGGATTCCCACGATGGAAATGCCCATTCCCCCTTGCAGCATAATGCCTCCCTGCGGCGGCTCAAAGCGGTATGATAATTCCAGCAGGGGAATGGGTACAAAAGCCGGTAGGTAGTCATCCTCCGAGGGCATAATAAAACGCCCCCCTGCAGCCAGATGTGCATGGTGAGACCGATGTCCGGTTTGCATAGTAAAATAGAGGGGTACCAGAAGGTAACCGTCTCGGACAAAACGATCGGAGTCTGGTGAACTGGTGAGTGCTAACCCCGAACTTATCCCCAGGGAGGAAATCCATCCTTTAGGATATATTTTGAACTTATGTTCATATTGAAACGAAACGGAAATATTTTCCTCCGCGGCTCCGGCAAACCATAGGTCAGTCTGGGTAAAAAACAGATGAGGGGCCTGGGCATATAGAGAAGAGGTCGCTGGCAGCAGCAGTACGATAGCTGCAAATCCGATATTTTTTAGGATTTTTTTATACATATGGTTGATTTAAAGGGAGTGCGTCTCAGGAAAAGTTATTTTCTCCTGCGGTGAGTATCTGTCGGGCCGGTGGGATGAAGGAACCTGTCTTCGGTGCAGGCCATCAGCGAAAGGAGAATTAGGGGAAAACAGAATGTTTCATAAGGATTGTGTTTAAATGTGCTGGTTAAATACACTATATAACAAATATAAAGAAAATGGGTGAATTGTAAGGGGAATTATTTTTGCACTTTTGGGGAAGTCATATTTGGGTTGTATTACCTAAATTTCCATGAAAAATGACTGATGTGGATTACTTCATAAAAAATATCGGAAGATTTTTTTCTGAATCTCGCAAAGGCGCAGATACGCAAAGGTTTTTATTTAAAAGCGTTTTAGGCTATTGTTTATTAATACTTATCTTTTCCGGCTGCGCTTACGAAGCTCCGATTCCCGGTGAAACCCAAACCATCATTTTCCTCGGCCACACCTACCAGAAACGCGACCGTATGGATCGTCGGCTGGAAAAAGTCAATTACAAACAATACGACCAGATATGGCTGGGAGGCGATATGTGTTCGGAGACAACAGAGGAATTTTCGACCCTCAAATATCTCAACCGCCACTTCCGCCTTGGCGACCCCCGCACCCACTGGGCCGTGGGCAATCACGACGTGCGCAATGGAAATACCGAATGGATTACCGGCTACACCGGGCGCGATCTTTTTTACACCGCTACCGATCAGGGACTTACGGTTTTGGTGCTGAATACCAATTTTGAACAACCCGACTGCGCACTTCTTCAGGAGCAGTACGACCTGATGACTATGGTACTCGATACGATCGAAGCATCTTCTCATCTGGTTTTGCTGACACATCATTGTATCTGGGGAGATGCCGTCGTCGGGCAGGATATGTGGGCAACTGCGAATGGAAACAAACCCTTCTGGAAAAGTCTTTGTCAGGACGGGAGTGAGTTTATGCCCGATATTTTACCCAGACTAAAGGCAGTTCAGGCCCGTGGGGTGCAGGTGATCTGCCTGGCAGGTGATTTTGGGCAAAGGGTCAAATCGTTTGAATACCGCTCTGCGGAGGGCATCTGGTATCTGGGCTGCGGGCTGAATAAAGGGTTGAGTAATGATATTGACCCGGAGGATCAGGCGATGTTACTTACGTTTGATCCGGTACAGAAAAACCTGGATTGGGAGTTTGTGTCGGTGGAGGCATTGTAAAGGAGACCGGATTTGTTATAAAGTGTTTTTTTTTTGTCAAATGAGGGTATTTTGGTCTGCGCTTGTATAAATATAGACCACTTAACCCAATGCCATGAAACCGATAACATTTTCCTGGAATCGGACGGTTATCTGGCTGCTGCTACTTATTGCGTTTTTACCGCTTTTTTTCATCAACCTTACCGGTTATCACGGTTGGGGTGATGACTTTGCGCAGTATATTCATCAGGCCAAAAATGTTACTGTCGGTATTTCACCTTCTGAAACAGGTCATATTCTCAATGAAGAAGGAATCATCGGGCCGGCGGCTTACCCGATGGGTTTCCCTCTGCTGCTAGCCCCGTTATATGCGCTTTTTGGGAATAATATGCTGGCGTTTCAATACTATATGACTTTTTTGTTGTGTTTACTGGGGTTAGGTGTTTATTACTTTTTGAGCCGATCGTTTTCTGTATTCTTTACTTTGGCAGGTGTCCTATGGCTTATTTATCATCCGTGGGTGTTGCATTTTAAGGCAGAAGTGCTTTCCGAGATTCCCTATACCTGGTTTCTGGTTGTAGCAACAGCGTTTTGGATGTATGGGAAAGGTCAATATAAAACCGTGGGAACTGGATTGCTGGCAGGTTTTGCCATTCTAATCAGACCCATGGGCATAGTGTTGGTGGGAGCGGTTATGCTGGAAACTGCGATAATTGGAACAAGAGTGCTTTTGCAAAAACCGGGTAAAAATCTTTGGGAAACAACCTTTTCAAACGCAGGAATCACGACTGTTATCGCTTTATGCTTATATTTTATTGTAGAGAAAATGATTTTCCCCTCACCTTCAGAAGGATCCTATGTGGATTTGATCCTGGCGCATTCTCCCGTGGACTATTGTATGACAAACCTGAAACAATACGGCATTTCTTTGGGTGAATTTGTCTTTCCGGCAGGGAAAAATGTTTTTTCCATTGTTCTGGCCTCAATGGCTGGTTTATTGTTTTTGGGAGGATTGATATTGAAACTGAGAACTTTTCCCCTTCCATTTCTGATAGTGCTCGTTCATATCGCCATGCTGGGCATTTACCCCTATTTTCAAGGAGCAAGGTTTTTATTTCCGGTTTTACCAATGTTCCTTTTTTATATACTGGCGGGTATAGAATGGTTCGCCGGCAAAACAGGTATAAAAAAATATATGGGGCCAGTGGTTTTTACAGTTTTGCTACTGTTTGATATTCCTGATGTCGTATCCGTTTACCAAAAAACATTTCGCCCCATCATATCAGGCCCACAACAGGAAGTTGCCACAGAGGTTTTTTCCTTTATCGGGAAAGAACTGCCGGGAGATGTCCGGATATTATTTCACAAACCCCGCGCCCTTGCGCTTTATGCCGGTAAAACCTCCATGTTTCCCGGCTACATGCCTCCGGAGATCATGTGGGACTTTTTTATGCAGAAAAACATGTCACATTTCCTGATCAATGACTGGATGGAAACGCAGGCTGAGCGTGATTTTTTTGAGGAAAATGGCTGCCATCTCACCCTGATATTCAGAAATGACCGCTACAGGTTGTATTCGATAGATTACGCGCCTAAAGAGGTTTTTTCCCCACCAGCCGAATGAGGGAAGCTTCTCCTTTATGATATGCGCCTTCGTCGAGGGAGGTCTCTTCGTACCAGATCTCAAGGTTCGCCAGCCCTGAGAAATCTTTTCTCAATTCCTCCTCCGAAAAAAGCATGGAAATATCCTGTGGCCCTCCGGAGGGTTTGCCCAGTTGTGCTTTGGAAAAGCCTTCGAGGATAATGGTTCCGCCTGGTCGTAGAAAGGAGACTGCCTTTAGGTGGTGGACAGGTCGCAGGTTTGCCGGCGCATGGGCATAAATCAGGCCGATGCAGTCAAACATTTCTGGGAAATCTGCCTCTCCAAAGCTGTGGATCAGGTATTCGAGGGAAGTGCCTCTTTTTGCTGCAAGTCGCAGGGCTTTTTTTCGGCCTTCTTCGCTGATGTCAAAAGCCGTCACCTGCCAGCCACGGGTTGCGGCATAAACAGCGTTGCGGCCTTCGCCTTCGGCTGGCATCAGGAGTTTGCCCGGAGGCAAAGCATCGAGTTGTTGTTTGAAAAACACATTCGGTGCTTCGCCATAGGCATATTCTTCAGCACCAAACCGGCTATTCCAGAATTCTTTCATGGTGTGAAGTTCGGAAAATTTCTCTGGTTTTCCTGATGGATTTAGGTGCAAATCAGCGAAAACACAAAGAATATGATTTTATCGGAATGGATTTCCAAATTTTTCGTCAGCGACAAAAACGGTGTCTGTCAGTGTATGCATAAACGCTACCAGTGCATCTTTTTCTGTCTGGGTGAGATTCAGCCTCCGGGCCCGGCGTTGTTGGTTGGGGCCTCCTCCGGGAGCCGTGAGGCGGGGGTCGAGCGTCTCGCTCAGTTGTACGCCGCTGTTGTAATGTTCAACTACTTCCTCCAGTGTTTCAAATCGCCCGTCGTGCATATAGGGGCCGGTAAGTGCAATATTGCGAAGGGAGGGAACTTTAAATTTTCCATTATCTGCCGGATTGCCGGTGACAGCTCCCAACCCCAGGTCTGTGATGACTGCGTCAAGGCCATTGTTGAAAGGTGCTGCGCCAAAAAACAGGTCGGTTGCGTGGCATCCTGCACATCCACCCCGTGCGGGGTCTCTGAAAATATTCAGCCCCAGATTTTCCTGCGCTGTCAGGCCGGGAATAGCCTGGCCGGGTGCCGGGGGACCAGTGATTTGGTTAAGCCCATTGTCGTATTTGGATTGGTAGGATACCATGGCGCGGACAAACTGCGAAAGTGAAAGCGAGATGCGGTCGCTGGTAACGAGGGTATCGCCAAAGGCTTCTTTGAAAAGAATTTTGTAATAGGGTTGTTGCTGTAATCTCGCAGTAAGGCTATCGAGCGTCATGCCCATTTCCACATGATCCTGAATGGGCATAAGGGTCTGATCTTCGAGGGTATTGGCGCGTTCGTCCCAGAAAAAATGGCCGTTGAGGTAAAAGCGGGCATTGGAAAGCCCCATGGAGTTTCTGCCCGTAAGCCCACCCGCAAATCCTTCGCTTAATGCGACAGGATCGGCAAATGCATGTTCCTGCGCATGGCATGAAGCACAGGATTTGGTCTGGTTGAAAGAGAGCTTTTTGTCATAAAAAAGCACCCTTCCAAGTGTAGCTCCTGCGTCGGTGATGCGGTTGTTGGCAGGAGTATTATCTGCATTTCGCACCGGGGGAGCATTAAAATGCTGGGGAAGAGTGACCTGTGCATAGTTGTAAGACGTAGCCGGTAGGTTCAGGTAGCGACTCAAAATTTCGGCGTCAGTAGGGGGGATTTCAACCGGGATTTCTTCTAAAATTTCTTCCTGAGCAGGTTTGCAGGAGAAAAAAAATGCAGAAGAAACAAATAGCAGGACAAATAATTGATTCATTCTCATAAGGGCGAATTATCTGGATTTTTTTTCAGATGCCTTTTGCAGATAAATCCTGCGGTCTGGGTGACTTTTTTCTTGCTTCCCTATGTTGAAAACACCTATGACACAGAAATGCTCATTTCTCCACTGCCACCAGCGGACGGATTACTTCAGTCCAGAGTTCATAACCAGTGGCATTCATATGGAGACTGTCCTGGACAAAAATATCACTTCGGACTACCCCATCAGCTTTGAGCATCGGCGACACGACATCTACGTAGGTCAGGTCGTCATTGGCTTCGCAGTAAGCTTTGACAAGCGCATTGGTTTGGCTGGCTTTTTCAAATAGATTTTTTCTGGCGACAGAAGGTTTGATAGAAATAAAGTAAAGATTTGTACCCGGAATATGCTCTTTTGCCAGGTGGTGAAACTCCTGAAATGTGCGGAACATGGAATCAGGCGTAACAGCCTCAGAAGTAATATCGTTGTCGCCTTCATAAATAAATACCGCCTTCGGCTTATAGGGCCATACGATGCGGTCGGCATAGTGGATCAGTTCGGGCATAGTCGAACCTCCAAACCCTCTGTTGATCACCTGGGCAGGTGCGAGGTCTTCGGACAGGGTCGTCCATTTTCGGATGCTCGAACTCCCGGTAAAGACAATCACATCAGCTGGTACAGGATGCGCCTGGTCTTCGGTTTCAAACGCAGCGATATCCTCCGCGAAGCGGAAGGCGGGTTTGGATTCAGGTTCCTGAACGTCTGTGGTTTGTTCTTCTTTTACAGCCTGACAGGCGAGGAGAGAAACAAAAAGTGCGAGTAAGGATAGTTTTTTCATATAAGCTATTTGCAGGGCGAAACAGAGTGGATCAGCGGGTGAAGATCTTCCACCCATTTAGTCTGAAAATGGCTCTTTCACCGTCTGATTTCCAGCCGGTCCATGAGCGCATCGTACTCAGCAACAAAGGTTTTGTCGTAAGCGATCCTGCTTCGGAAGGCAGGTTCCAGCCGCCGCAGCTTTGCGGCGAAGGGTTGAGTGCGGAGTTTCATGACAAAAATCATTTTTTCTTCGTCATCTATATTTTTCTGCCATTTGTCAAACTCGTCGGTGAGGGCATCCAGGGCAAATTCATTGTCGGCAGCGAAATCCCGGAAATGGGTCATCGCGTCCTGATCGGTATCTATTGCTGCACATTCCTCCAGCAGCAGGGCAATCTTTTCTGCCATTCGCAGGTATTTATTTCCTACATAAATATCACTGGATGAAAGCAGGTCCAACTCTGTACGGGCTTCCGGGCTATTGGCACCCTTTCCGGGATTGCCACAACTCCAGACTCCAGCCAAAAAGATTATGGTTAGCCCAAACGTAATTCTCCGCATACTCCTTTTTCTTTTTTACGTAGGGAAATATACGATTGTATGTTTTCTTAACCATGGGTTTTTGATATTTTCACGCCTGAATTAGTAATTGAAACCCAAAACCCATGCAAAACTCCTGGAAATTTATCTTTTTTTGTCTCCTGGCGATGCCGATCTTAATTTTTGCTCAGGAAAAAAAACAAAAACCTTCGAAGAAAGACTATGTCTTCCAGATTTCTACCCGACTGGGGGATATGTTTCTTGTGCTTTACGACGAAACCCCGGCGCATAAGGCTAATTTTCTGAAACTCACGGAAGAAAAGTTTTTTGATAGCACGGCTTTTCACAGAGTGATTAAAAATTTTATGATCCAGGGTGGGGACCCCAACTCCAAACCCGGGGGCGATAATTCCAAAGTGGGGATGGGCGGTACATCATATACGGTTCCGGCTGAGTTTGTAAGTAAATATAAACATGTAAAAGGTGCGCTGGCAGCCGCCCGTCAGCCTGACCAGGTTAATCCCAAACGCGAGTCCAGCGGCAGTCAGTTTTATATCGTTCACGATCCCAGCCGCTGTAAACACCTCGATGGGCAATATACAGTATTTGGACAGGTAATTCAGGGACTGGATGTGGTGGATAAAATCGCCGAAGTGCCTGTCAATCGCAGAGGTGATATGCCGCTGGAGGCTGTATATATGACAGTTTCAGCAGAAAAAATGTCTAAAAAGAAAATTGCGAAAATCTACGGGTACGAATATCCGGAATAGCACCTAATCTTGGGTACGGATAAGTTCCCGGGCGTTTTGCAAGGCGGTTTCTGACACCTTATCTCCACTAATCATTTTTGCCAGTTCGTTGATACGCTCCTCATGGTTGAGGCGGGTAACGGTGGAGGTGGTGGTATCGCCTTTGATTTCTTTGGAAATCTGGAAATGCTGGTCGCCTTTGCCTGCGATCTGGGGCAGGTGAGTAATGGATAATATCTGAAAACGTTTCGACAGCCTGTGCATGACTTCTCCCACTTTATGGGCGATTTCTCCGCTGATCCCTGCGTCGATTTCATCAAAAATCAATACCGGAGATTCGGATTTGTCTGCTAATGCGGCTTTTAATGCCAGCATAACCCGGGAAACTTCCCCACCGGACGCAATCTGGGCGAGTGGTCCCGCCGGCATGCCGGGGTTGGTTTGAAGCATAAACCATACTTTATTGATGCCTCCCGGACTTGCTTTCAGGGTTTCTCCTTCCACGACCAACTCGCCATCTGCGGAGCGATTGCGCTCGATGACAATTTCAAAGCGGGACTTTTCGAACCCAACTTCTTTGAGTAAACTGAAAATCTGTGTTTCCAACGGAGCTTTCGCTGCCATTCTTGCACTTTCGATTTTCAATCCGGTTTCTATCAGGCTGGCATGGATTTTTTTTAGTGTCAGTTTTTTCTGGGAAATGGTCGATTCGAGCGAGCCAAATTCTTCGATTTTCGCTTCAAATTCGCGGTATTTTTGTACAAGTTCAGCGCCGTTGCGGGCGTTGTAACGGAGTTTGAATTTGTGATAGATTGCCAGTCGCTCTTCAATGAATGCGAGTCTTTCGGGATCTGACTCTGTGGTCTCGAGTAAATCCTGAAACGTGAAAGAAGATTCTTTGAGCGTATTAAGGACGTCGAGCAGGCGTTCGACTTCTTCTCCGATGGCGGTACTCACAGAGCGAATTTTGCGCAGCGGTTCCATTCCTTCGCTCAATTGGTTGTAAAGCGAAAGCTCCTGGTTGTAGAGGAGCTCGATGGCTCCGCCCAATGCGTCGCGCACTTCTTCGGCGTGCTGAAGGAGGTTGAGTTCTTGTTCGAGTTTTTCTTCTTCGTCTTCCTGAATACCGGCTGATTCGAGCTCTTTGGCCTGAAACTGGTAATAGTCAAGTTGTTGTTTGGCCAGTTGTTCTTTCGCTTCCAG
This sequence comes from Bacteroidia bacterium, assembly GCA_041391665.1. Taxonomy (NCBI): domain Bacteria; kingdom Pseudomonadati; phylum Bacteroidota; class Bacteroidia; species Bacteroidia bacterium. Next base: position 106,050 of record JAWKNO010000002.1, read on the forward strand.
TTCTCTGATTTCGCGTTGCAAAGACTGACTTTCCCGTAGTTTGGCGGCAAAATCTACCGTCAAAGGCTCACAGCCTGCATAGGCATCTACCAGTTCCATTTGTCTGTCAGGAGAAAGGAGAGAATAGCTTTCATTTTGGCTGTGGAGGTCAATAAGCACAGCGCTTACATCGCGAAGCGTCTGAAGCGAAACCGGGGTATCGTTGATAAAAGCGCGGGATTTTCCGTTTGGGCGTATTTCCCTTCGGATGAGCACTTCATCATCTTCGAGATCAAATTCATCATTTCCCCTCAGCTGTTGGCAGATAAAAGGGCTGAGATGGACAAAACGGGCTTCCACGATACATTTGTCGTCTGTGCGGAAGACTACAGAATTATCGGCGCGTTTACCATTAATCAAACCCAGCGCTCCAATCAGAAGCGATTTACCCGCACCGGTTTCCCCCGTAAGAATATTCAACCCTGCGGGAAAATCGACATGGGTTTCCGTAAACAATGCATAATTCCTGATATACAAATGTTTGAGCATACAGAAGCAATTGATGGCCTAAAGGTAGTAAACCCGTGCTTGTCAATCCAACATTTTTCCTAACTTTGCCCGCTGGAACAAAAGGATAATTAGAAATATGGCAAATAGTTATGATCTTATCGTTATTGGGAGTGGCCCCGGCGGTTATGTAGCTGCGATTCGGGCATCCCAGTTGGGCATGAAAGTCGCCGTTGTAGAGCGTGAATCGCTCGGCGGTATTTGTCTGAATTGGGGTTGTATCCCCACCAAAGCGCTGCTAAAAAGTGCAGAAGTGATGAATTATCTGCACCATGCAGAAGAGTATGGCCTGAAAGCAGAGAAAGTCAGCCACAACTTTGACGCAGTGGTAAAAAGAAGTCGCGGGGTTGCCGATGGCATGAGTAAAGGGGTGAATTTCCTCCTTCGCAAAAATAAAGTGGATGTCCTCACCGGAAATGGCCGGCTGACGGTTGATAAAAAAGTCGAAGTAACGGATGCGGCCGGTAAAACTACTCCTTACACAGCAACCCATATCATTCTTGCTACAGGTGCTCGTTCTCGCAACCTGCCGGCGATGCCGCTGGATGGCAAAAAAATCATTGGCTACCGCGAAGCCATGACCCTGCCCAAACAACCCAAGAAGATGATTGTGGTTGGCTCCGGTGCTATCGGTATGGAGTTCGCTTTCTTTTATCACTCCATGGGCACCGAAGTTACGGTCGTCGAGTTTATGGATCGTATCCTTCCCCGTGAAGACAGTGAAGTTTCTGTGCTGATGGAGCGTATCTATAAAAAAGCCGGTTACAATATCATGACCAGCGCGGAGGTAACTTCTGTAGATACCTCTGGAAAAGGTGTGGTTGCTACAGTCAAAACCAAAAAAGGCGAAGAAAAAATTGAGGCAGATGTATTGCTTTCTGCTGTGGGTATCACTGCGAATATCGAAAAACTCGGCCTCGAAGACCTCGGTATTAAAACCGATCGCGGGCTGGTTGTGGTAGATGAGTATTACCGCACCAATGTAGCTAATATCTACGCGATCGGAGATATGATCCCCGGAGCGGCACTGGCTCACGTGGCTTCGCATGAGGGGATAATTTGTGTGGAAAAAATTGCCGGCATGCATGTCGAACCGATGGATCCCAACAATATCCCCAACTGTACCTATTGCCAGCCGGAAGTTGCTTCTGTAGGTTATACCGAGCAAGGCGCCAAAGATGCCGGTTACGAAATAAAAGTTGGTAAATTTCCTTTCTCCGCTTCCGGAAAAGCCTCTGCTTCAGGCAAAAAAGATGGTTTTGTGAAAGTGATATTTGACGCGAAATATGGCGAATTCCTCGGCGCACACATGGTGGGTGCAGGCGTGACCGACATGATCGCAGAGGTCGTTGTAGCACGCAAACTCGAAACTACCGGCCACGAAATTATTAAAGCTGTTCACCCGCATCCGACGATGTCAGAAGCGGTAATGGAAGCAGCAGCTGCAGCTTATGATGAAGTGATTCATTTGTAGCAGGGCTGAATTTTTCTTAGCTGCGCTTTCATAGAAACCCTATGGAAGCGCAGTTTTTTTATTGGATTTTTTCGTGGGACTTTACCTCAGATTCAGGTGCCTGGTTGTAAAAGTAAAGTTGAACTTTAGATTTACAACGTAAATTTAAAAAACTCTCTTCCGACCGGACTCCTACTGTTCCATCCTGAAACACCTTTTTGTTTCAACCTGAAACATTTTATATTCTATTCCTAAAGCTGTAATTTGTAATGCATTCATATACAAATCATTACTTTCGTGGAACATTTGTTGCGGCATTTTTTGTTTCTACGCCGCATATATAATCTGTTATCTATCCTGATATGATCCAGCTATCTAATCTTTCTCTGTATTACAAATCGGGTATGCAAAAGACCTATGTCCTTCGCAATATCAACCTGGAAATCAAAGAAGGAGAATTTGTCACCATCATGGGCCCCAGCGGGGCGGGAAAATCTACGCTCCTCAATATCATGGGTATGCTCGAACAGCCTTCTGAAGGGGAGTATTATTTCCGGGATATGGCTACGCACAAACTGGGCGAAAGGCAAAAGTCGGAAATTCACAAACATCATATTGGTTTTGTATTTCAGGCATACCATCTGATTGACGAACTGACGGTCTATGAAAATATTGAAACGCCTCTTTTGTACAAAAAGATCAAATCGGGAGAGCGGAAAAGTATGGTAGCCGAAATGCTGGACAGGTTTCAGATGGTGGCAAAAAAAGATTTATTCCCGCATCAACTTTCCGGCGGACAACAGCAGGTGGTAGGCGTGGCCCGGGCGATAATTGGAAAACCAGATTTGTTGCTGGCCGATGAGCCTACCGGCAATCTTCATACCCGTCAGGGAGAAGAAATTATGGAATTGTTTCGTCAACTCAATCAGGAAGGTATTACCATCATTCAGGTTACGCACTCTGAAAAAAATGCCACGTACGGCAGCCGCATAATCCGGCTTTCTGATGGCTGGATCGATTCCGATGAGAAAATTTCAACTTCCATAGGAAAATGATCATATTTTAGCCTTAAAAGATGAATTCCCCCTAAAAAATCTTCATCTTTGCCACGACATGTGGACTAAACTGACGAATACAACCAGGTGGATATTGGATTTTCTTCGTAGCTTTTTGAGCAAGCGACAATACGACGAGTCCTTTATCAACGCAAGCCTCAGATCGCTGCCTTTCGTGGCAGGCGCTATTCTAACCGCCGCCGCCGCAGTGTTATACGCTCAGATTTTTAATGTAATAGAAGTCTTGTTACATTCGATCAAGACGAATGTACCTTGGCTGTTTTTCATTATTACGCCCATTGCATTAGTGACTGCCTGGTGGATCGTACAGAAATATTCGAAAGCCGCAGCCGGTAGTGGTATTCCGCAGGTTATGGCTGCCCTTAATTCCAAACGCGATACAAAAAAAATTCCGGCAGGATATCTTCTGGGGCGAAAAGCGTTTTTAACGAAGATTGTCAGCAGCGTTGTCGCCCTGCTCGGCGGCGCAGTAATCGGCAGGGAGGGGCCAACTATTCAGGTCAGCAGTTCAATCTTTTTTATGATTCATCAGATTCTTCCAAAAGACTGGCCCAAAGTTGACCGATCCCGTATGCTGATAGCGGGAGCTTCTGCCGGACTTGCGGCTGCCTTTAATACTCCCCTCGGCGGAATTGTATTTGCCGTGGAAGAGCTGGCCAAGTCACATCTCAATTCTTTTAAATCGTCGTTGCTTTATGCCGTCATTTTTTCAGGAATGACCGCCCAATGGCTCCTGGGCCCGTACCTCTATCTCGGTTATCCCAAAATAACCGTAGGTGGGTTTAGTATGATTGGATATGTGATTTTATTTAGTGCCATTACCGGAATCGCAGGCGCTTATAAAGCCAAAATCATTCTGAAAATTGTCTATTGGAAACGGCGGCTACAAACACCGCGTGCGCATATCATCTTTATCGTTTTGTCCGGATTTGCGCTCGCTGCAATCATTTACTTCAGTAAAGATGTCGCTTATGGCCCTGGAAAAGAAGTCATGAACCGGATCCTCTTTGAAGGGCAAAATGAAGGTTCTATCTGGCTGATCCTCAGCAGGTTTTTTGGAGCGATAATCTCTTACTGTACCGGTATTGCCGGTGGAGTATTTGCTACTTCGCTTTCTACCGGCGCTGCCATAGGCGAGCTGCTTACGGGATTGATGAATCTGGATAAAGACAATAAAGTACTGATTCTGGTATCTATGATTGGCTTTCTTACAGGCCTTACCCGATCACCCTTTACCGCATCTATCCTTGTATTGGAAATGACAGACCGTCATTCTGCGATTTTCTATTTTTTGCTTGCCGGCCAGATCGCCGCACTATCTGCCCGCCTGGTTGACAGAAAATCCATCTACGAAAGACTGGAAGGCCAGTTCCTTCATTGATGTTTATTCTTTTTCCCAGCCACACAGACGGGAAATATACTCCTTGCTGCCATCGGTAATCCATGCATCCAGTTGCGCAGGATCTTTCAATTGTTGTCCGCGTTTGCGCGGAACTGCCAGAAATCCACAGGTAACATCGGGCAACGAACTCATATCGCTCCAAAGTTTTTCCATTTGAGCGACGGGATATATGTCTTCCTGCCCATGTCCCCAGCGATATTTCACATTTTTGATGGTGACGTACGTAGGCAACCTCCAGGCATGATCTCTGACAATCGTGTCAATATCCATTTTTCCCGAAAGGAGTTGCTCGCGGTTCAGCCCAAACCACCCCATCAATTGGTCTATGTCAATCCAGGTGGTCATAGAATTGTAATAGCTGAGTTTCAGTTCATCATCCTCACCCGGCTGGGCGAGGCCTTCGAGAAGCCGAACCTTCCCGTTGACGGTGGCGAGCCCTCCTCCCCGGTCTTCAATTCTTCTGGGGACCACTTCAAACGTAAGCATATTGCCCGATTGTAGATGATAACCCAGGGCACGCGGATCAAGATCTGCACCCAGCGTATCGATATTGTGGAGCATCAGCGTTTTGATCGAAGGTATCTCTTTCAGCATTCTGCTGAGCGTACCATTTCGGAGGAGATTGGATACTTCATACCAGTGTCCCAGCGGACTGAGCCGTTGCTCCGCCAGATTTTCCGTATAGTCGTTTCCTTCTCCTTTTTCGGTAGCCCATTGCACCAAAGTATTTCGGACTGCATCCTTGACTTTTTGTTTGTTTTCATCGAGCATTTCCTGAGGCGTTTCTTCCCACAGGTATTTCAGATCGCGTTCCATGGGTATAAACCGCTGCCCGATGGATCTTCCCGCCGAAAGGTATGTATGCCCTTTGTAACCAAAATTACCGGTACGCAACAATTCGTCGCGGATAGCTTCCTGTGTAAGATAAGAGGTCGCGATTATATGAGGTATATGCGCATTCAGTTTTTCTGCGGTAACGGTAGTTTTTGTCAGATGAACTTCCAGAAAGCTTCGGTGTTTTCCTGCAATTTCGACAAATGGATTCAGCGCTTTGATGACTCCCGCTCCCTGCGTCCAGCGACTACCAGCACCGCCTGCGAGCGAAAATACCGCAACTGAATGCTGCCGAATCGCCGTTTCCCCTGTTTCGGCGCAGTGGCTGTCCAATTTTTCCAATTCACTTATCGATGAATTATCCACATCTTCAATCAGCGTTTCGGCCGGAAGACGATTTCTGGCAAGACCTATGCGTCCACGGATCATGTCGCGCCGAAGCGTTTCATGCTGAATGGCGTCAAATCCATTTTTAGATTTGATTGCTGCAACTTTGTGATCCTCGGCAGAGCCTTTGCTATTCGTAGTGGTATTGACCTTAAAGAGGCTGCTAACCATCGTGCGCAATAAAGGCAAAACTTCCGTATCGGGATTGGCTACGGTAGTGAAATAGTCAAATTCCTCTTTTCGGTTGAATGGAATTGCCGAAGGCTCTCCATTGACCAGTCCTGAAACATGAATATTGTAATAGATCGAAGGCATCAGGGCATAATTGCCATGCTTTAAAGTAGCGAAAGACCCCTGATTGTTGACCGAAAAATTGTACACCACCGGCTCCATGGCAAATGGCAATCCGGGCGCAAATTCCTGTTTGGTTTTCCGCAGGATTTCCAACAATTTGACTTTGTCTGCCTGCTGATTTTTGGTTTTCACAAACATGCCCATTCCCCCGCCAGACATTCCTCCGAGCATTAAAAAACCCAGATAGTCATTGCCAAATTCTGTTTTTGCTTTCGAAATAACCCTTTCCGTAAAGGCATTGGTAGCGGCGGGGATGATGGCTTTGATCGGTCCGTCAAAGTTGCGGGTGGTAGCTGCTGCCAATGCGCCAATGTCAGCGGTTTTTAATGACGAGAGAATAGAATCAAAGATGCCGCCAGCGGATTTTCTTGCATTCCATTCTCTTTCGGCGCGCAGTAAATATTTTTCGGTTACCATCTCCAGCACAGGTCCTACATTTTGTGCCATACCGCCGTGCATAAGCAGCAGGTTTTCTGTGAGTAGTTTTTCCATGTCTGGGTGAAGATCGGGGGACGTAATCACCTTGTGGCGGGGAAGCAGGCATCCTCTGCTTATGCCAAACTCCGGATCTCCTTCGCTGGCGAGGGTACCACTGATCATTTTGATTCCGGGCCATATCCCTCCCGAATCCTGCCATCCGCCACCTGATCCTCCCAGCCATTCTCCCAAAATAGCCCGCGAGGCAATCATCCTTCTTTCTCCCTCGGTGAGCCCGCCTTCGAGCGACTGAGTCTGACCGGTGGCACGCATAAGTACTGAAATAATGGAACCTAGCAGGTTGGTGGAAACGGCAAACCGCGAACCTTTGGGAATATCGTTGACGCTGGTGACGAGTTCTATTCCCAGCCCTGTTCCCACAATTTTTGACAAAATTTCTTTCAAACATTGCCCGGTACTTTCAAAGGAAGGTGGGATCAGTCCGGAAGCAATGATGCCGGCTTTCAGGAGGGACAGGTAGTCGTTGCCAAAGTTGAACAGGTCCTTAAGGTCGGTGATATCCCTGGTAGTGTTGAGGTCAATGCTTGTCAACCGGATCAGGGGTTCTGCAATCACGCGTATGTGCGTAGAGATTGGCGGTTTTACCTCGCGATCTCTGCCAAACACGCCCAGATCTACCGAAATATTTATGACCCGGGCACCTTCGGGATAGTCCATTCCCAGGAAAAAAATATCAGACCAGCAACTGTGACTCAGATCCAGGCGCACCGGGGTATGTTCGGTAAGTATGGGGAAAAAATGTCTGTCTCCCTCCCTTTTCAATAAGAGCGAATGAAAGCGTATCGGGTGTTCGGCGATATTGCCCCCGCGAAACAGCCATTGGTTGCCTTTGCTGGCCCTTACACTTTTGCGCACCTGATCACTCAGAATTTGGAAAGAGAGATGGTGATAGGCTTCAGCCAGCCCACTGGCTAGGTTGCCATTCATCCCCGAATCTGCGGCATCGCGATGAAATGCAGTAATTGCGTATTCAAATCTTCTTTGCAGGAGATCCGCAAAACCTTCAGACGGCAGGTTGCCTGTCCGGGGCAAGTCCGGGTGTTCCTGCACAAAAAACCGGTATCCGGCATATAGAAACAGACACGCCCTTACCCGGTGGTAAAGGCTTTCCGAATGCATACGAAACTGATCGACTTCGGCAAGGGATTGCAGCAATTGCGGGAGCGGCATTTGAGCGGCCAGACTGAAAAACGACTGGTTTTGCTTTTCCCTGTCATTACTGACAATGGTTTCCAGAAATGGATTTGTCATGATCTGCGTGAAGATTCTCCCAGTATTTGAACCACATAATTAATGATTTCGTCGCGATTTTGCCCGGCGAGTCCGAAGGCAAGTTGCGCCTGAAACAAGCCATAGGAATCGCTCAGGTCAAAACGCGTGCCTTTGAGTTCGCTGGCGAGCAGGAGCTTTTTGTCGGCCAGAACCTGTAGGGCAGGGGTGAGTTGAAGTTCCTGGCCAGCGGTTAGTGTCTGTGCCTGGTTTCGAAGGATGCTGAATATATCTGGCTGAAGGATATGCATGCCAAAGACACAGAGAAAATATCCCATCCGCAGGCCTGGGGTCATGAGTTCGACCTCAGCGAAGCTGAGGGAGGGTTTTTCGACGATACGCTCGACCTGAAACAAACCCGCCTCGCCGGTAGGCTTTCCTGCCAGTGTACCGTAGTGATTGATCAGATGGCCGGAGGTAGCATTTACGGCAGAAACGGAAATCCCTTTGGAAAAATCTGCAGCAGCGATCAATTGTTGAGAACAGCGCTTCGTACCATGCATACAGTGGTAAAAATGATCGCCCAATAGCAGTAAAAATGGCTCATCTCCGACAAATTTTTCGGCACATAATACCGCATCCCCGTATCCGCCTTCTTTTTCCTGGACTGAAAAACTCAGGCACTCCAGTAGGGCTGAAATATGCGCAACTTCAGCTTCTGCCCAATCTATACCCTCATATGCCCGGATCAGATTTTCCCTGAGAGAGTGGAATGCCTGTAAATACCGGTCTTCATCTCCGGGTGCACATACAATGCAGATTTCTTCTACTCCGGCTGCCAGCGCTTCTTCGGCAATGATCTGGATCACGGGTTTGGTTACGCCGTCTTTGTCAACAAATGGGAGCATGGCTTTTTGCACGGTATCCGCGACGGGGTACAACCGTGCTCCCCGCGCAGCGGCGGTGATGACGCCTTTTTTTACCTTCATTTTACTGAATATTTTTTATGTGCGTAGAGAAAGCCATAAGCTTCTCCGGGATTTTTAGCGCCGTGCCTGTGATGTTGTTTATGGGCACGGATCAACCGGCGGATATACGCATTCCTGAAATTGCGTTTGAATCTGATCCGCTGGTGGATAATCATATCGTGGAAAAGAAAATAGAATATTCCATAACCGGCAATTCCGATGCCCACCCACAAATGCCAGCTGCCTGTAGGGCCACCTTTGAGAATCAGGCCGGCAGCGATTGCTGCGTAGATAAGAGAAACGAGATCGTTCCACTCAAACCAGCTTTTACGGGCGCGATGGTGCGAGCGGTGGAGAAACCATAACGGCCCGTGCAAAAGATATTTATGAGAAAACCATGCCCACGCCTCCATGGTGATAAAGGTTCCGGTAAGGATAAGTATATTTACCATTATATACATACAGAGAAAATAATGCCGTCTAAGATACAGAAACTTATTTTTTTTCAGACGGTTAAATTCTTGGTAAAGCGGGGTTTAACCCTAAAGCAGTGTCTCTGCACACCGTATCAGGCAATGCTTCAATGATTCGGTTGAGTTCCAGAATGGAGGCCAAAGCCACCTGGCTATAATTCTGGCTGGCATTTTTAAATCCGCCTGATTCGGTTTTCCAAATCTGCAACATCAGCCCCTGCCCACCTTCGGTGGGGTTTATTTTTTGAAGTACGGCTTCTACATTGCCGGCACCTGCATGGTAGGAATGCAGTACAAGCAGCCTGAACCAAAGGTCTGTTTCCTGAAAAGTGATATTCCGTTTCCGGAGCATATAACGGGTCTGGGGTACACAGCGGGAAGCGATAAGCTTGGCAGCAGCTGAGGCTGATTTTTCAAAATCTTCACGCTCATCAATAGAATCATTGACCACAAGCCCGTGTTCAAGGGCTACTTGTTTCATCAACTGAAACGAACCATAGGCACCAACCGGTGAGTACTGCAATTGGCCGGGACTTTCAATCAGCAAAATGGCTTGTGCATACCAGGGATCCACATTCATTTCCTCAAATATCCTGATTCCTTTGGTGATACTGGGCAAGACTTTGTTGAATTTATAGTAATGGCGTTTTCCATAAGTAATAAAAACCGGTACATCGTTTTCCATCCCAAAAAGGGTGCGCACACTGTCCCGGTAATTTTCCTGCATGGAATCTGTTTTGGCTTCCCACCAGCCTGAGGGGCGCACTTCGATGATTTTGCGGGAACTGGCGATATTTACAATACACGAATCCAATCCCATATTCATTACCATTCGCCAAAAAACTGGCTGTGCGAGCGTATCCCATCTTTGCCGATAGAGCTGTGTATCAACCACTGTGGTAAGGCAACCCAGAAAGCGAGGGTTGACCTCTATCGTAAAACCTGGATTCAGTGTATCGGAAAGATCCTCACATTGGGTGTCAAATGAAGCGAAAATATTGGCTACACTGTCATTATTAAACAGGGTAACTTCAATTCCGGCGGGAATTACCGGATTTTCCATCATACTGGCCGCAGCAAACCGGGCTGCCGGGTCGGAAGTGAGAAGCTGAGCAGGGAGATAGATCAGGGCACAAAAGCCGGGAATTAACCAAATAGACCAAATCCTTTTCACGTTACAGTCAGTATTCAGGTACAAAAACAAGGCATTGAATAATTTCGGCCATTATTCACTTACCTACTAATTTACGTATCAACTATCCTGTATTTGCTTCCGTATGTTTATACGGTTATTACTTCCGCCTTAATGGTGAAAGTTTCGGAATCGTCAGATAGTTCAAATTACGAATTAATTTATTTTCTCCTGACGACGTTTTTCCCTACTTCCTTACTTACTTTGATTTTTTCTGCAGAGCGGTTGAGCGGGTCTACATTTGAGGCAATCACAGTGCGTGTTTTTTCGCCTGAAATGGCGATCAGGGTACCAGATCCCGGCGAGGCATAGATCTCATCGAGTAGGGTTATGGGTACATTTTCCAGTAGAATAACGGGAGATCGATTTTCCATCAACCCTTGTCTACCCGTGAAATCTTTGATTTGTACTTCATCACAATTGTAAAGGTGAACGGCGCCTTTCCATGCGGGTTCTGTGTGCACTGAATCCCAGGAGACTTCCATTCCGGAAATTTTTAACCCGTTTACATCATGGGCTTCAAATCCCCAGTCTGCACGTTTATCCAGATAATTTTCGGGTTCCATTTTCAATTGCACATGGCGAAGCTGAATATTTTCCAGCTGGCGCCCTTCCGGGTGAAGAGAATCGGGGGCATAACCGCCTATTCTGCTGGTTCCCTGCCCGGTGGCAACAATATTTTCAAACACTACGTTGCGGATAAATCCCAGTTTGGAATTGGGCCGGCGTTTGCGCAAAATAATCGAGATCGGATCGCCATCTCCCCACCAGTTGAAATGTCTCCGGCTGGTTTCTATGGTGATATTGGAAAATAAAACATTTTCCACAGTCCCGCCATCCCGCATGACAATACTCAGTCCGCGGTTGGCATTTCGCACGACGCAGTTGCTAAAAGTAATGTGTCGGAAATCTCCATAGCTTTCGGTGCCCAGCTTCAGCCCCGCTGAAGAGGAGGAGACCACGCAGTTGGTGACGGTTACATTTTCACAGTGATGTTGGACCCCTTTGGTAAAATTGGCTTTGAGCACGATGGCATCGTCGCCGGTGGTGACAATACAATCTGAAATTACCACATCCCGGCAGCCATCCACATCAATCCCATCTGAGTTTACGCCTGCCTGGAGGCTTGATTCGATATAAACGCCCCGGATATATACCCGCTGGCATTGTTTCAGATCCAGTGTCCACGAACAGGATTCGATCAGGGAAATGTCTTCTACGGTAATATCTGAGGAATGCTCAAGTACTACCAGCCTTACATAAGGTTTGACTTTGTAGTACATTTTCATCTCAACTCCGGCTTTGCGGGCATTTTCTGTTATATCCGGAATAAAACCATCTACAGACTTCAGGTCTTCATATACCCGACGGGCCTGCCCGTGGATTTTACCTTTCCCCCGAATAGTGATATGATGCGCACTGTCTGCAAACAGTAGTACGGGCTCACTCAGACTTCTGTAGATGTGGTAATCTGCGGTGTCCTGGCTGGCGTAAAGTGTCGCTCCGGCTTCCAGCCATAGGGTGGTATTGCTGGAAATCCGCAAAGATCCGGAAAGGTATTCACCCGGTGGGAAATAGACAATTCCTCCACCGGAAGCGGTGCAATCATCCAATGCTTTTTGAATGAAGGATGTCGCTTTTTGGCTTTTTTCACCTGATGCCCCATAGTCTTTGATCGAAAAACAGGGAACGGCAGGCTGCGCAGCAAGCACAAATGCCTGGAAAAATATCCATAACATCAGACCCATACGAAACATAGTAGTAGCAATATTTAACAGAATCAGTGCCGGTTCAGGACGCTGTATTCTGTTTCGATGATACGATCAAGTTCAAGAAAAGACGCAATCGCAACCTGAGAGTAGTTTTGGGATGCGTTGCGAAATCCTTTATATTCTGTAGTCCAAAGCTCCCGGATCAGGTCTATACCTCCGGTCTTTGGTTGAATGAGTCGGAGTGCGCCCCTTACATTGCCCGCTCCGGCATGGTAAACATGGAGTACCAGGAGCCGGAACCACAGTTCGTTTTCCTGATATTTGATTCCGTAGGCATTAAGCATAGCCCTGACCTCAGGGATGCAGGTTTTTTTGAGGTATTTGGCGGCAGCCATGGCGGATTTTTCGAGATCTTCGCGCTCATCTACCTGACTATTGACGGTCAGTCCTCCTTCAACCGCCACATATTTCATCAACTGAAAAGATCCATTGGCTCCTGCATAAGATTTGCGAATCTGCCCCGGACTTTCGATCAGGAGAATGGCCTGTGCATACCAGGGATCTGTTTCGTATTGTTTAAATACATCAATGGCTTTGCTGATGGCGGGCAGTACGGCTCTGTGTTGGTAGTAATCACTTTTACCGTAAGTTACATACAGCCGGGTCCCCTTGGGCAAGCCAAATTGGGTGAGCATCGAATCCTTAAACTTCAATTTGGCATCAGTGGAAAGCGAATCATAAAAAGCAGTGGGAAACGTGTGGAGTACCTTTCGTGTATCTGCTACATTCAACACACTCGAATCCGGGGAAAGGGTCATTATCCTTCGCCAGAAGCGCATTTGCGCCAGCGTATCCCACCTTTCGGTATAGATAAAGTTGTCGCGGATAACCTTTTGAACCAACGTATCGAGTGGCCGGGAAATTTCCACAATCTTCAATGACTCTGCAGAGTCCTGAGCAGTACTTTTAAAGCCAAAGATTACAAAAAAGCCAAATAAAAAGGGGAGAATCCTCAATTTCATACCACCAAAATTATTTTCCAATGTGTACCATCCACACAACATGTAATTTAGTCAGAATTGTGCATTAAATTGTTGTTGATTTTAAAAAACAATTAACACATGAAGCGATTTTTAGGATTTTTCTCATTTTGCGTCGTTCAATTCTTTTTATTGAATGTCCTTTCGGCACAAATTTCTCCCGCACTTCCGACTTCAGCTCAGGCGCTGATGGGATTGCACTTCGAACCTGCCGAAATCGATTCGATGTTGAGTGGATTGGAAGATCAGAGAAAAGACTATGAGGCGATTCGTTCAGTTGCTTTGCCCAACGCCATTATTCCTTCTGTCGGGTTTCAGCCATTGCCACCGGGGTTTATTGTTCCTGACAAACAGATAAAAATACGCTGGGATTTACCCAAACAGGTGATCGTTCCTGAAAACCGGGAAGCGCTGGCATTTTATTCTGTTTCTGAATTATCGGTACTGATCAAAAATAAAAAAATCACTTCAGAGGAGCTGACGATGATCTATATCAACCGGCTGAAAAAATACGGAGATACGCTGGCTTGTGTGATTACCCTGACCGAAGACCGGGCACTGCGAATGGCCAGAAAGGCAGACCGGGAAATCAGGGCAGGTAAATATCGCGGTCCCCTTCATGGCATTCCTTATGGGGTGAAAGACCTGCTTTCGGTGGAAGGGTATCCGACGACCTGGGGGGCAAAACCTTATCAGGATCAGGTTTTGAGTGAAACCGCTACAGTGGTTCAGCGGCTGGATTCTGCCGGTGCTGTACTTGTGGCAAAGCTTACTATGGGCGCACTCGCCTGGGGCGATGTTTGGTTTGGCGGTACGACCCGCAATCCGTGGAATGTAAAAGAAGGCTCCAGCGGATCTTCCGCCGGCTCCGCTTCGGCTACTGCCGCAGGGCTGGTGGCCTTTTCTATCGGCACAGAAACCTGGGGGTCTATCGTGTCCCCCTCCATGCGATGCGGCGATACGGGACTTAGGCCTTCATATGGACGGGTAAGCCGCTCCGGCGCGATGGCACTGAGCTGGAGTATGGACAAGATTGGCCCTATTTGCCGTACTGCCAATGACTGTGCCCTTGTATTTGATGTCATCCGGGGGTTGGATGAAAAAGATTTGTCGCTGATACCTGCGGCATTTAATTATACCCCCCGCCTGCCGGTTTCTGCATTGAAAGTGGGGTATCTGGCCAGTTTATTTGATGCCGACTACCCGGGAAAAGCAAATGATATAAAATCGCTCGAAATCTTACGTGGCATGGGAATAAACCTCGAACCGGTAACCCTGCCCGAAAACCTGCCGGTAAATGCTTTGGGTATTATACTTTCTGCGGAGGCCGCCGCAGCTTTTGATGAGCTGACACGCTCAAACCGCGACAGCTTGCTCGTGCGCCAGATCAAGAATGCCTGGCCCAATGTATTTCGCACCGCACGATTTATTCCGGCCGTAGAGTATATCCAGGCAAATCGAATCCGCACCATCCTGATATCGCAGATGAATGAATGTATGCAGCCTTTTGATGTGGTGGTAGCCCCCAGTTTTGAGGGCGATCAGTTGCTGATTACGAATCTTACAGGGCACCCATCTGTAGTGGTACCCAACGGCTTTTATGCCAATGGCAGCCCATCGGGAATCACTTTTTTAGGGAATTTGTTTGAAGAGGCAAAAATTCTCCGGTTGGCGAAAGCTTTCCAGGACGAGACAGATTTTGAAGAACAGCACCCCGCCTGGCTCAAACCATAATTTTGCATTTTTTCTACAAAAACTCTCGATTTTTAACATATTACTACATATCTTGTCATATCATCCATGATGAATTGGGGCGATTTTGGCTTTATAAACTCCGGAAAGATTAACTATTTCGACAGTAGTAAATTCATTCCCTACCGTTGAGATCGCATAACTTACCATTTGAACCGCAGGGGATGGAAAATTTGGCATAATAATAGAAGTTTGAACTGTAAATGATCAATACATCTCTGTGATGGGTTTTTTGATACGGCATTCACAGGGGTTGAAGAACTGAAAAATATCGGATTAATAGGCTGAATGATTGACTTTGGACGTTGGCAAAAACATGCCTTGCAGAGGCGGCAAATTGATCCCCCTTCTCCATCAGAAACATGGGGGATACGTTTTCTTATTCTGCTGGGTATAGGATCTGTAATCCTCTTTTTATGGTGGTTTATTGATTCTGAACATATTGGAACCAGACTTCTTTTCTGGCCATTGACCTTCGCTCTGGGATTTAAAATACTTGAATTACTCCATGAGTGGTATCACTATGGAGCGATCTCTGTTCCTCAAATGCCTGAGTCCACCCGTACATGGACGGTGGATATGCTGACTACCTATTGCGCAGGGGAGCCATATCCTATGATTATCAATACCCTTCGGGCGATGAAAGCGGTGACATATCCGCACACGACTTACCTATGTGACGAGGCCAATGATCCCTACCTGAAGAAAATATGTGAAGAACTTGGTGTTATTCATGTTTATCGGGGTACAAATAAAACCAATGCCAAGGCCGGAAATATCAATTATACGCTGTTTAATTTTGCCAAAGGCGAGCTGGCCATTATCCTTGATCCGGACCATGAGCCTGCACCGGACTTCATTGATCGGGTAGTCAACTATTTTGAAGACCCGGAGATCGGATATGTACAGTGTGTACAGGCTTACAGCAACCGTACCGAAAGTTTTATCGCAAAAGGTGCTGCGGAGCAGACCTACCATTTCTATGGTCCGATGATGATGAGCATGAATTCGTACGGAACTGCGCAGGCGATTGGTGCCAATTGTACTTTTCGCAGGGCTGCCCTGGATTCCATCGGCGGACATGCCGCCGGTTTATGCGAAGATATGCATACCGCCATGCAAATCCATGCCAAAGGCTGGAAATCACTGTATGTGCCCGAATTGTTGACCCGTGGGCTGGTACCTGCTACGCTTTCGGCTTACTACAAGCAGCAAATGAAATGGGCCAGAGGTGCGTTTGAATTGCTGTTTCTCGAATATCCCCGTTTGATCCGGAAACTTACCTGGCGGCAGAATATTCATTACTTTACCATTCCGCTGTATTTTTTATCCGGACTGATCAGCCTGATTGATATCCTCATTCCGATTCTTTCCCTTTTGATGGCCGAAGTGCCATGGCATGTGGAAATGGATCAGTTTCTGATGGTCGTTACTCCTATGTTGGCTTTGTCTATGCTGATCAGGCAGTTTGCCCAAAAGTATATGCTGGAAGAACATGAAAGAGGCTTTCACGTGTTGGGAGGCTTCCTTCGTTTTGGTTCCTGGTGGGTTTTTCTCGTAGGATTTATTTACAGCATTTTCCGGATCAAAGTGCCCTATATTCCTACCCCCAAAGATGACAAACCTTCCAATGCATGGCTCCTTAGCCTTCCGAATATCATTGCCATTGTCGCCAGTGTTGGCGCAGTCATTTATGGGTTGTCGATTGACTGGAATCCCTACAGCTTTTTTATGGCAGGGTATGCTTTGGTGAATGCGACAATCCTCTCTATTGTGGTTTTGATGAGCCAGCAAAAGATGATGATCAGCATTTACGACTGGATGGGGATGGACGAATTGATCACCGGAATACGTGCATTCTGGTGGAATCTTCGGCATTATATTCTTTATCGCCTGATTCGAAATAGTTCATTGGTATTGTCTGTTGTGTTGATTTTTACTTTGAGCAGTTATGCGATTTATGAAACGAACCAGCGACAACTGATGAAAGAGCTCGCAATGCAGGAAACCAGTCAGGTAAACTGGTATTATACCGGGATTCATCTGGAAGGCGAAAATCAGCAGATTGCGGGCAAAAAACTCAAAGAATTTAAGGAAGATTCTGGTATTTATCCGGGTGTAGCTTCCCTTGACTACAGCGGGTTTAGTATTGCTGTAACCGATACATTTCTGCGCAATATTTCTGATTTGGGCGTTGTACCTCTGATCAACTGGTTACCCATCATGAAAAAGGAGGAGATTTCAGATACTACCTCCGTATTTGCTTCCATTCTTAATCACAAATATGACCGGGAAATACGCACCTTGGGCAACGCACTGCGTCAAATCGACCGCCCGATATTTCTGAACTTTGCCCCGGGTTCTGACAATCCCAGCGCTGAATGGTACCGGCCGGGGGATGATTATGTAAATGATTTTAAGGATGCCTGGGTATATTTGGTCACAGAGTTTGGCAATGTCGGCGCATCAAACGTTACCTGGGTATATTCTCCTTCATTCCCCGAATCCATTCCTGCCTTTTATCCCGGAGAAAATTTTGTAAACTGGATTGGTATTTCACTCAATCATACGCCCGGGTCTTTTCATGACAGGTATGAAAGCTATGCGATGGCCTTGCGAAACTTTGACGGATACAGGGGGCAGCCCGTCATCATTCAAGACTTTGCAGAAGGGGTATCCGGGGGAAATGCCAGTCAATGGCTCACTGAAGCGCTGGCTGATATTGATGAATTATTCCCTGAAATTCATGGATTGGTTTCCGGTGAAATTCCTGATAATCTTCAGGACGCTTTTGATCAGTTTGCCAACACTCGTTCGTTTAGCCATGCAGCTCCTTTTATCCCTTCTGAAAATCTCTATCAGGCTGAAACATTCAAAGAGTGGCATTCAGAATTTGTGAAAAAATCGGACCATGGATTTGACCTGCTGGTAAATGGAAAACCTTTTTATATCCGGGGGGTAGCCTACAATGCGACCCATGACTGGAGAGACGGATATCTCCCTCTGACAAGAAGACAGCTGACTAAAGATTTTTCAAGGATCAGCCAGATGGGGGCAAATACGATTCGTCGGTATGGAAATAGCGGCGTTTATGAAAAAAATGTACTCAATATCGCACAAGAACATAACCTGAAAGTTTTGTACGGCCTGTGGTTTGATCCTGCGGTTGACTATTATGCTGATACTTTAGCTGTAGAGGAAATCAGGAGGAATACGCTGGCTACCATAGCTCGTTTCAAAGATTATCCTGCGGTATTGGGGTGGACACTCGGCAACGAAACCTGGGCGAGTCTGAAGTATCATTATGCTCCGCCCTACCTTTCGAGGGTACGCCGCGCACACATCCGATTGATAGAAGAACTGGCCCGTGAGATTAAAAAAATTGACCCTGCGCACCCGGTTTTTGCTGCGCTGGAACATAACCAGGACCTGACTGCCTGTCTGGATGCTTATAGAAGATTTACGCCTTCCGTAGATATCATTGGTATCAATACCTATTACGGCGAAAGAATTCAGACACTGGAAGGAATTGCCAATACGTATATTCCCGACCGCCCGTACCTGGTGTCTTCATTCGGGCCGGTTAAGTATTGGGACCCGAGCACCCCCAACTATGCAAGAAACCTCATTCCGGAAGAAAATTCCAGTTTCGAAAAAGCGCAGAACTATGGACAGAGCTGGACGAAGTATATCGTATCAAACAAAGGCTCTAATGTAGGTGGAATTGCCTTTTGCTGGTCTGACCGTATGGAGGGCACAGCAACATGGTTTGGTATCACTGATTTTAAAGGCAGGCTCAAACCCTCCTATTATGCATTAAAAAATGTGTGGAAAGAGGAAAAAAATGCCCCGCCTTTATATGAAGCTTATATCAATGGTCCGGGTTTTGCCCTCGAACGAGGCAAAACCTACACCTTCCGGGCAGTAACTGAAAACAACCGGAGCTGGAATATGACCTACGAATGGTTCCTCATGCGTGAAAAATATCTCGATGATTCGGGCGATGTGAAGTTGGCATTCAATGGAAAAGAAGCGTCCATTTATATACCTGACGACAAGTATTCGTATCGGCTTTATCTCTATATCAGCGACTTTTATGGCAACGTCGTAACAGCTTCTGAACCCATTGATATTCAAGAGAAACAATCTCAGAATCATGAAAATGCAAAACCCCTGAGTGGACGATGAAAATAGATAAAGCCACGATATTGCTCATATGTCTGCCCGTGATGTTTGTATGGACGGGTTGCCTCTTTCCGGAAAAAAAATTCCCCGGAGTAGATGCATCATTTAATAAAACCGTAGAAATACGGCAAGTGGGAAATAAATACCAGCTCTTTCGCAATGGCCAACCATACTATATAAAAGGGGCAGGAGGGGATCAGTATTTTGCAGAACTCGCAGCAAATGGGGGCAATTCTATTCGTACATGGTCGACCTACCAACTGACAGAAACCCTGGACCAGGCGCAGGCACACGGATTGACAGTCCTGGCTGGACTTGACCTTTGGCCGGAGAGACTGGGCATGGATTACAATGATCCCAATATGGTCGCTGAGCAGAAAGAACGGATTCGCAAAGATGTCCTCACCTATAAAGACCATCCTGCTCTGTTGATGTGGGGAATCGGGAATGAACTGGATTTGGGGTATGCCAATGAAGACGTATGGGTAGCGGTCAATGATATTGCAGCTATGATCCATGAGATTGATCCCAATCACCCGACCACCACCATGATCATGCCCAATGCCCGCAATACACGGTTGATTGCTGAGAAAGCGCCTGAAATAGATATTCTTTCGTTTAATGTCTTTGGGGCAGCGGGCAAGCTCAATGAAAACCTCCGAAAACCCTGGTGGGGTTGGAAGGGGCCTTATATTATTTCAGAATGGGGCGGATTGGGTTGGTGGGAAAGACAAACCACGCAGTGGCATGTGCCCATTGATATGTCAGGTACACTCAAGGCACAAAAGCTGGTGGAAGTATATACCGAATCTATGCAGGAAGATACATCGTGGTGTATAGGTTCTTATCTGTTTTTTTGGGGAAATAAGCAGGAGCGCACACATACATGGTTTAGCTTTTTCACGGAAGAAGGGGATCCTACCACGCTGGTTGAGGCAGCCCGTTTCAACTGGACAGGGAAATGGCCAGATAACCGCGCACCCGTCATTGACTCTGTAAAACTCAACAACCGGATCGATTCTGAAAACATCTATCTGTATAAAAATCAGCGTTATTCGGCAAAGGTGCTGGCGAAAGATCCCGAAAACCAGCCGCTTAATTATAAATGGGAAATTCGCCCTGAAGGAAGTTATATCAAGATTACCGGAGGGGACAAAGAAGAGCGGCCACAGCCTATTGCCGGGCTGATCGAAACGGTTGAGGACGGCGTAATGACCTTTTTCGCACCTGATAAACCCGGCGCATACCGTATATTTGTGTATATTTCAGATCCGGGAAAAAGTACTGCAATCGCAGATATTCCGTTTTTTGTGACCCATCATGCCATCGACTGATCGTGCCGGGAATTTAGCCCAATTGTTGGATCAACTCCTCCATATTTACGGATAGCTGTTCACCTGACAGCATATCTTTTAGCTGGTATTTCCCCGTTTTTATTTCTTCCTCACCGATGATAAGAGTGTAAGGAATGGACTTTTTGTCTGCGTAGGAAAACTGTTTGCCAATTTTGGTTTTCTCAGGGTATAGTTCAGCTGCAAAACCCGCTTCGCGCAGAGTGCGCAGCGCGTGGAGAGCCGCAACCAGGGTGTCCTCACCAAAATTGATGATCAGTACCCGGGAAGTTGAGGCAGATATTTGCCCAAACAAGCCAAGTCCTTCCATGACGTCGTAGATCCTGTCTGCGCCAAAAGAAATGCCCACACCGGAAAGTCCGCTTTTTCCAAACACGCCGGTGAGGTCTGCATACCGCCCCCCGCCGCCGATACTTCCCATGGCAAAATTATTGACTTTGACTTCATACACCGTGCCGGTATAGTAGTTTAACCCTCTGGCGAGCTTCAGGTTAAATTCCACTTTTCCAGCAAACCGGGAGAGATGGCGATAAGTCTGAAGCACTTCCCGAATTTCTGCTACGCCTTTCAGCCCCTCTTCGCAGCCCGTAAAAGCTTTTTCCAGGAAGCCGAGTTTTTCGTCTGCGGTTCCTTCAAAGGTAATAATTTCAAACAGTTTGTCTGCACCTTCAACGGAAACTCCCCTGTCGCTAAGTTCTTTGCGCACCCCCTCTTCCCCGATTTTGTCGAGTTTGTCAATGGCTGTGCATATATCCATAAACTTCTCTTTCTGATGGATGACTTCCGCATAGCCGGTGAGGATTTTCCGGTTGTTGAGCATAATGGTGAAGTCGTCAAACCCAAGGTTGGAGAACGCTTCGTCGTAGATGCAGATAAACTCTGCTTCAAAGAGCAGAGAGTCAGACCCGACAACGTCGGCGTCGCACTGGTAAAACTCCCGGTAGCGACCCTTTTGCGGTCTGTCAGCGCGCCATACGGGCTGTATCTGGTATCGTTTGAAGGGGAAGGTAATATCGTTTTGATTCATCACTACAAACCGGGCAAAAGGCACGGTAAGGTCGTAGCGCAGGGCGCGGCTACTGATCTGAAAACTGAGTTTTTTTGCATCGGAAAAATCGTCAACATCCTTCAGGAAGTCTCCGGAATTGAGGATTTTGAAAATCAGGCGGTCACCTTCTTCCCCGTATTTTCCCGTCAAAACAGACAGGTTTTCCATTGCCGGTGTTTCCAAAGGTGCATATCCATATTTGCGGAAAACCTTTCGTATGGTTTCAAATATATATTCTCTCCGAATCATTACTTCCGGGCCGAAGTCCCGGGTACCTGCCGGAATAGAGGGTCGTTGACTCATAAATCATCCATTAAGCCGCAAAAATCCTAATTTTTTTTGTAATATTAGAATTCGTTTTCCGACATATTAAGAAATCAAAAGAAATAATCTCCCCAATATTAACTAATCATCTATAACTATGGAACCATTTGCACTAGTAGGAGCCGGAATTTTTGCCGGGTTTTTGTTTATCAGAAGCGGCTGGGTTATTGTCAGACAAAAACAAGCGGTAGTGATTCAGCGTTTTGGCAAGTTTCAACGGGTAGCGAATGCTGGCTTTCAGTTTAAAATTCCTTTTGCTGATCAGGTCGCCGGAAAAATCAGTCTCAAAGTACAACAACTTGATGTAAAAGTTGAGACTAAGACCAAAGACGATGTATTTGTTCATATGAAAATTTCGGTTCAATATCAGGTTGTTCCTGGTAAAGTTTATGACGCTTTCTATGAATTGGAAGATCCGCAAATGCAAATTACCTCTTATGTTTTTGATACTGTCCGTGCGGAAGTACCTAAAATGAAACTCGATGAAGTTTTTGCACGGAAAGATGATATCGCGATTGCCATTAAAGCCGAACTGGAAGAAGCAATGGACAATTACGGGTATGGAATCGTCAAAGCACTCGTAACCGATATTGACCCTGATGAGCAAGTGAAAAAGTCGATGAACAGGATCAATGCCGCAGAGCGTGAAAAAGTCGCTGCTATGTACGAAGCAGAAGCTGAAAGAATCAAAATTGTCGCTATCGCTCAAGCCGAAGCAGAAAGTAAAAAACTTCAGGGACAGGGTATTGCTGACCAGCGTCGTGAGATTGCCAAAGGGCTTGAAGACTCCGTCGAAGCACTCAATAAAGTAGGTATCAACTCTCAGGAAGCTTCCGCGCTGATCGTCGTTACCCAACACTATGACACCTTGCAGTCTATTGGCTCTAACTCCAGAACCAATGTGCTCCTGATGCCTAACTCTCCATCCAATGCCAGCGACATGATGAACCAAATGGTAACATCTTTTACTGCAGCAAGCATGATGGGCGACGAAATGAAAAAAGGTTTGCCCCTGAAAAAGAAGGAACTCGAGCAATAATAAGTATTACAAAAATTTAATTCCTGCTGGTTTTTTTGAATATTATTCGATTAATTAGCAAGATAAGTAGTGAAGTAGTTTGAGTTTGGTTCTGTGGGAGCGGATGTTTTCCGGCTCCCACTTTTTTTTTGCGTAATAATTTCCTTTCTAAAAGTTTGTCATCCTGCTCAAAAGATAAGAGATTCGGCACAAAATCATTAAAACAAATGAAACCAACCCTCCTCATACTTGCTGCAGGCATCGGAAGTCGTTATGGAAGTTTAAAACAAATTGATGGCCTGGGCCCCAGCGGAGAGACAATTATAGATTATTCTGTATATGATGCTATCCGCGCTGGCTTTGGTAAAGTTGTATTTGTAATCAGGAAAAGTATTGAACAAGAGTTTAAGGATAGCTTTTCCGGCAAATTTTCTTCTGAAATCGAGGTGGATTACGTCCTTCAGGAAATCGAATATGTGCCCCAGGGGCTTTCCTATACCCCCGAAAGAGTCAAACCCTGGGGAACAGGCCAGGCAGTGCTTGTTGCCCGCGATGTGATACAGGAACCTTTTGCCATGATCAACGCCGATGATTTCTACGGAAAAGAAGCCTTTGAAACTATGGCCCGATTCCTTATGACGCTCGATATCACTCAGCCTACTTTTTGTATGGTGGGCTATAAACTGGAAAATACGCTTTCAGAGCATGGTTTTGTGTCCCGTGGAGTCTGTGTCAGTGATGAAAATGATTTCCTGCTGACAGTTACCGAGAGAACAAAAATCGGTGTTTCCGGCGATAAAATTGTCTATCAGGAAGGGGAAACGGAAGTTTCGCTTCCTCCCGACACGATTGTCTCCATGAATATGTTCGGATTTACGCCTGCATTATTTCCGATGGCAGAATCGTATTTTTCCGCATTCATCCGAGAAAATGGCTTTAACCCCAAGTCTGAATTTTATGTGCCTTCTATCCTCAGCCGGATGATCGATGAAAAACGTGGATCAGTAAAAGTGCTGAGTTCTGATGCTACCTGGTTTGGGGTAACTTACAAAGAAGACCGCCCGATTGTGGTTGGAAAGATTGCTGAACTGGTAGAAAAAGGTGATTATCCCCCAAAATTATGGGCGTAGCAGAAGAAGCGTATCTTCAGGAAATTCTGAAACACTTTGTCATTTATGGCGATTTTGTTTCAGCCAAACCATTTGGCTCAGGCCACATCCATGATACCTCGCTGGTAGAATTTTCTCAGGCTGGTATCCCGGTTCGCTATATCCTTCAACGGGTAAATCACGAGGTATTTACCCGTACCCGCATGGTCTGTGAAAATATCGCTACAGTCTGCGAGCATATCCACCGCCGGCTGGTTGATTTTCGTATGCCCGATATTTCCCGCCGTTGTATGACCGTGATCCCCGCTACCAATCGTCTGGCATTTTATCAGGATCACGAGGGCAACTTCTGGCGGGTGTTTTTGTTTATCGAAGGTACAGTTGCAGTCAATGAGGTGGAATCCCCTGCGCAGGCTTATCAGGCCGCGTATGCGATCGGAGAATTTCAGCGATACCTATCCGACCTTTCGCCGGCAGCCATCGGTGAGTCTCTCCCGCAATTTCACCATATTGGCTGGCGTTATGAGAATCTTGAAAAAGCCATTGCTGAAAACCCGGCCAAACGGCTTGATTGGGTAAAAGCAGAGGTAGATTTTGCGCTTCAAATGAAAGATCAGCTGATGGGTATCCTCAGTCTGCTCGATTCCGGCACAATCCCTGTCAGAGTTACTCACAATGATACCAAAATCAATAATGTCCTGCTGGATGTGTCTACAGGGGATGGTGTCTGTGTCATTGATCTGGATACGGTCATGCCGGGCTCAGTGATTTATGACTTTGGCGACATGGTACGTACCTTTACCAGTCCTTCTCCTGAAGACGAAACGGATCTCTCAAAGGTATATCTTCGGATGGATATTTTCCATGCGCTGACCGAAGGGTATCTTGCCTCCGCAGGAGAATTTCTTCTCCCGGTAGAAATCGAAAATCTCGTTTTTGGCGCCCGCCTTATCACTATGATAATGGGGATACGGTTTTTGACAGATTACCTCAACGGCGATATTTATTACAAAATTCATTATCCCGAACACAACCTTCATCGCTGCCGGAATCAGTTTCAGCTTACCCGTAGTATTCTGGAAAATGAAGCAGAAATGATGTCGGTGGTTAAGAATCTGATGATTTGAAAAGACGGTAAGACAGAGAAATCGTTGGATTTTCTGCCTTACCGCACAACACAACCTGTCTTTCAGGCATAGGGGTGCCTATTGAAACACAATTTTTCCCGACACAGCCTGTCCCTCAGGGCTAATTATCCGATAAAAATACAGGCCTGCGGGTAATCCGTTTTTTTCTATCACAAATCCTTCCTCCGGAGAAAAAGGCTGAATACGCGAAATATTTCCCGCCATATCAAAAATGATCAGGGTGAATTCTCCTTCCGGTGTGGAAGGGTGCGTTTTCACTACATCTATTTTTGCCTGATAAGACACCGGATTGGGAAATACCAGAACATGGAAAGGCAACGCCATCAGGTTCATTCCCAATGAGTCCACCACTACCAGGGTTTGGGTTGCCGTATCACTGCACAGTCCGTCGGAGGCGATAAGCCGGATGAGATAATTTCCGCTCACCGGAAAGCTGTCAGCCGGGCTTTGCTGTGTACTGGTATTGCCATTTCCAAAATCCCAAAACCAGTTGGTGGCGTTCTGGCTGCTGTCACTAAAACTCACCGTGTTGCCGGTGGTAAGATCAAGTGTATCGACTGACATGCCAAAAGCGGCAACGGTCGTGCACTTCACCGGTTTGTAAATGAAGATAATTCCATGATCACCACAAAACCAGCCGCAGGTATCGGCAACCATATAAATGGAACGTATATCCCGGCTGGTGCCACTGTTTTCTGCTATCCACGTCTGTCCGCCATCGGTAGTATGTCTTACCATTCCTCCGTCTCCGACGGCCCAGCCGGTAGAGTCGTTGACAAAGTCGATGTCGGCCAGGTCGCGACCTGTGCCGCTGGACTGCGAAACCCAGGTGAGGCCCCCATCGTTGGAGGTGATGATTTTGCCGTTGTCGCCTGCCGCCCATGCGCGATTCTGGCCCGAAAAAGTTACTGCTGCCAGATCCCTGTCTGTGCCTGCATTTACTTTCAGCCAGCTTTGGCCGCCGTCAGCCGTATGAAGTACGGTACCATCGTCGCCAACGGCGACGCCATTGAGTGTATCGGAAAAATAAATTCCGTACAGGTCTCTGTTTGTAGGGGTATTTTGGGATTGCCAGCTTTGGCCGCCATCTGATGAAAACGCAACATATCCTTCACTTCCGGCGATCCAGCCGTGAACATGATCTGTAAAAAAAATGTCGTTGAGTTCTTCCTCAAAACCGGAAATGTCTGACTGCCACGAGATGCCTCCGTTTTGTGTGCGGGCGATCAGTCCTTCATTGTGGTCGGGAGAATGTCGACCCACGACAATTCCCGACAAAGTGTCAAACATCCATGCAGCATTGATTTCGGCGTTTTCCCGTCCGATTCCCTGAGAAAGCCAGTTGATGCCGCTGTTGCTGGTATGGCGGATATTGTTGCCGGTCTGCCCGCCATCGGTTTCTCCGAATGCCCATCCGGTAGCCGGATTGACAAAAAATATCTCCTCCAGATCGCGGTCTGTATGGGATTGTTGGGGCGTCCACTGTTGCTGAGCAAAAGCAAACCCGCAAAAAAGCAAGATTAAGCAAAGGGTCAGGTGTAAATCTTTACTGTTCATAGCCTGTTGTTTCATTTGATGGTTGAAAAACAGGTCGTGTTGTGTGATGGTAAATTTGGGTGGCAATTTGTTGGTAATAAAATAAATAGAACTGAACCGGGAAAAAAGGTGATTCAAGTGGGTGGGGAATCTTTCGTGGCTAGCATAGGTGCGCCGCAAGGCGCGTGTCCGGTGGGGTTCGAGAGCCTCACCCACCGGTTTTGATGCGCGCTGCGGCGCCAATATCGACCGGTGGCTGAGGTTACTCGAAGCCCCGGTCGCATAGGTGCGCCGCACGGCGCGTGTCCGGTGGCTGAGCGTAGTCGAAGCCCCGGACTATTCCTTCACAAAACTCTGGCTTTTGTGTACCAGCGGGTGGAAAACCCGCAGGTGATAGATGCCGGAGGGATAATGCCCGGTGGGAAATGTCAACTGGTTTTGGCCTTTCCGGCCGGAAAGGATTTGGGTGAACATTTCACGCCCTTCGCGATTATATATGGCGACTGATACCGGAAGGTCGAGGGAAAGCCGGAATTGTACGGTGGTATTTGCGCCTGCGGGTATGGGGTAAAGGCGGAGGTCGGAGATGATTTCTGCTTCCTGCTCCGGCAGTTTGGTGAAAAAGGTGTGAAGGGTAAGGGTTTCTCCCGCCGCCAGAAAAAATGCGGGGGTATTTCCGCCAGTGTCCAGCCCGGCGCCGGGAACCAGGCCGCTGCCTGCCGATTCGCCCAGAAACTGGAGGTAAAACAATCCCTCCGGGAGAAACTCAAACTGGTACGCGCCGTCCGCTCCGCTGATTGTGCTGCGATATACTGAGTCGCTTTCCATTACCCGCAACAATACGGTTACATGCTCAATCCCCGGCTCCGTCAGGTCGCGGGCATAATTGCCGTTTTCATCCAGCCAGACATATCCTTGCACGGTGGATGGATAAAATATTGGGGGTGGATACAACTGCCGCTGGGGCACAATCTCTTTTTCGATCCGCGGACTGCTCCAGGAGAGGTTTACTTCCGATCCGCCTTTGATTTCCATGTATTCCATGCGGATCGGGTATTTGCGCCCTGCGCGGAGATAGATGTTTCCCGAAACTTCTTTCGGCGCCTGAGCTACCCAGTTGTCGATGACCAGTGAGTCTCCGATCCAGAGCCTTGCTCCGTCGTCGGAGCGGATGTAGAAGGTATATTCATCTTCATATATGGACTGGATTTCGCCCAGCCAGCGTACTGTGAAGTAGTCTTTGGTGATAGAAGGATGAGGCGAACTGTTGCCCCAGCGAAAATCGATTACGCTGTCTATCCGCTCAAAAACGGGGTCTCCGTCGAGATCGAGTTCTAGGTCATTGTAATATGCTCCGGGCAACCCGGGGCCGTTGCCAACCGGAACAGCCTCATAGATAATTCGCAGCGATGTACCTCCCGGTGGGGCAAAGAGGGTATATTCGGGTTGTGTGTGTCCATTTGTCCACCTTAAAAAGGTATAAATCGAATCGCCGGCAACCTTCCTTTCCGGGGCCTGTATAATCCGTTGTATTCCTTCCACACTCTGAAAATGGTAGGGGAGTTCCCGCAGTCTTCCGTCCACATTCACCACAAGTCCTTTGGGCCCGTTTATTTCCATCGGCACAAGCTGTGGATATATATCTTTGTAGGTCGTTTTGCTCAGCCCCTGGCTGTCGGTGGCGGTCAGGTACACCCTGTACCAGACATTGACGTCGGTTTCATTGACGCGGGGAACTTCCCAACTGCCGCTCGTTACGCCGGGAAACGGGCCTGCACCGGGATGCACGTGATCGTTGTGGTGCCAGTCTATGCGCCAGTTGAGGGCTGCCGCAGGCAAGTTTCCCTCCTCCGGATCGGTAGCATATCCTTCATACCGCAGGGTGTCGCCTGCTTTAAACCGGATGCCTGGATCGGGAGATAAAATCGTGGGTTCGGGACGCTGGTTGAGGGTGACAGACAGAATGGCGGGTTCACTGGTTTCTTCGCCTTCTGCATTGGTGATGACACACCGGTAACTGGCTCCATCGTCTGACAGCGACACGGAAGAAACCACCAGTTGTGCTGCCACAGCCCCGGGCACCGGCTGGTTGTCTCGGGTCCATTGGTAAGAAAATGGACTCGTGCCCTGTGCCTGAACAAAAAAGGTAGCACTTTCCCCCACTGGTACAAGTATTGATTCGGGCTGCCGCGAAATAAACGGCGCACCACTTCCTGTATAGCGCACTCTCCACAATTCTCCTGTCTGGGTGCCCGTATTGTCGTTGGGAGAGCCGCCGCCTATACCTGCCCTGGAAAGGTAAAACATGCTGCCGTCGTTTTCATCAAACAGGATCGCCAACGGGCGGTTGACACCCGTGGCAAATGTCTCTATTACCGTGCCCGTCTCCGGATTGATGGCATTGATATATCCGTCGCAATAATCTCCGTGAAAAAATGCACCCTCATATCGCTGTGGAAAAGCTGTACCGTGGAAAATAGCCGCACCTACAATGGCACAACCTGCATTGTGGTCATAAGCAAAAAGAGGATTCTGATAATTTGACGGAGGGTTTTGTGCGGCAATCGGCCCTTCTACCAGTGGCCATCCGTAGTTTTTGCCGGGAAAAATTTCGTTGATTTCTTCATATTCGCCCGAACCTACATCTGTGGCAAATAACCTTCCCTGTCCTTTGTCATAGGTGAGGGAAAACGGGTTGCGGAATCCGTAAGCATAAATCGCCCGGTAGTTGCCGGAAAGGCTGGCGTAAAAGGGGTTGTCCTGCGGAATTCCCCCATTGGGATCAATGCGAAGAATTTTTCCGTGGAGGCTGGTCATGTTTTGTGCGAGCGGCGGGTTGGCCGCTTCCCCGGTTGCTACGTACAACATGCCGTCATTGCCAAAAACCATTCCGCCCCCGTTGTGAATAAATCCGTATAGCGAATCTAATTCAAGTAAAATAATCTCACTTCCGGGCACCGCCAGGTCGCCGATGACAGTGAATCTGCTTACCCTGTTTCGCGCCACGTCTGGGCGGGTATAATAGAGATACAGATAGGGAAAGTTATCAAAATCGGGGTGCAGGGCAATGCCTTCGAGCCCCCGCTCATTGTAGTCATCTACGGCTAGCTGGATCACGGGGTCGGGCAAGATCGATCCTGTAGAATCAATGATACGCACGGCTCCATGTTTTTCTGCGACCCAAATCCGGCTGTGATGGTCTAAGGTCATAGCGACAGGGTTGAGGCCGGAAGCCATTTTTTCTTCAATAAATCCGGTAGGGAGATTT
Source organism: Bacteroidia bacterium (assembly GCA_041391665.1). NCBI lineage: Bacteria > Pseudomonadati > Bacteroidota > Bacteroidia > Bacteroidia bacterium. Next base: position 135,934 of record JAWKNO010000002.1, read on the forward strand.
CCTGCATGAAGCTGGGTGAAAGTACCCGAAAGAACTACAAATAGCAGTTTGTACAGATAGTGGGGAAGAAGTTTCATGGAGTAAAGGTTTAGCCTAAATAGCAGTGCGTTTTGGCCGGGACAAAAAAAAACCAACTGAAAGGGGAATTCCTTTGGCCGAAGCAGGAAAAGTTAGTTGTTTCGAATAGAAATAAATCAGCTTATGAACCCTGTGAATTATTTGCCTGTATACCGCGACGGCCTGCTGGAAGATGTCCTGCCTTTTTGGATAAAAAATGCTGTGGACAAAGCGCATGGTGGCTTTATTTTCAACCTCAACCGGGATGGATCTGTGATCAGTACTGATAAGTCTGTATGGATTCACGGGCGGTTTGTGTGGCTGCTTTCTACCGCTTATGCGACTGTCGAACCGCGTGAGGAGTGGCTGCAACTCGCCCGACATGGGCTTGATTTTCTGGAGAAACATGCATTTGACACAGATGGGCGGATGTTTTTTTCCCTTACCCAGGAAGGAAAACCTCTCCGGAAACGGCGGTATGTATTCTCAGAGTTTTTTGCTATTGCGGCTTATGCGGCTTATGGAAAAGCTGCAAAAGACAAAACGGCGGTGCAAAAAGCCATCGATCTCTTTCATTTTACCATGCATCAGCTTGAAACGCCGGGCCTGCTTCCGCCCAAAGGAATTCCCGGAACCCGGGACAGTAAGGGCCTTTCCATACCCATGATTACACTTGTGACGGCGCAGATACTGCGGGAAGTATGTGACGAACCGTGGTTGGAAGAGAGAATCATGCAGGTGATCGGCGAGTTGGAGAAAGATTTTATGAATGAGGAGTTTCAGGCCGTCATGGAAGTCGTAGGGCCGAATGGTGAATTTCTGGATAACCTCGACGGGCGTCTGCTCAATCCCGGCCACGCGATTGAAGCGTCATGGTTTGTGCTTCACGAGGCGAAATACAAAGGCAATGATCCTCACCTGTTGAAGCTCGGTCTCAAAATGCTGGACTGGTCCTGGAAGTGGGGCTGGGATGAAGAATATGGAGGAATTATCTATTTCCGGGACTGCAAAAACCTTCCTCCTACCGAGTACTGGCATGATATGAAATTCTGGTGGCCGCAGTGTGAAGCGATCATCGCCAATTTACTGGCGTGGCAACTTACCGGTGAAGAAAAATATGCCCGCCAGCACCGGATGATTCACGACTGGACTTACGGGCGTTTTCCCGACACGCAATATGGCGAGTGGCTGGGCTACCTTCACCGGGATGGTCGTATTTCCACCACGGTGAAGGGCAATTTGTGGAAAGGGCCTTTTCATATTCCCCGTATGCAGTTATATTGCTGGAAATTACTGGAAGAGACAAATCAATAAATTTGTATATTCAGGTAGATGGTAAAGCCAATATTCCGTTTATTAGCCCTGTTCTTCTCTATTTTTCCCCAACTACTGTATCTGAAAGCGCAGGCACCGGACACTACTCTAGGTGCCTGTTATCACCTGATGGGTGAAAGTTTTATGGATTCTGCCGAGTATGACAGTGCAATTTTTTATTTCCGCGAATCTGCCGAAACTTTCAAAAAAGATAAACTCTGGGGGCATTATTCTGAAGCCCTGGAGTCATACTCGACAGGATTATACACGATCGGTGCATATGAAAAGGCAGAGGCGGTTCTGACAGAAGGCCTGGCGATTTGTCTGCGCGAGTTTGGCCATGAGTCACGTCAGGTGGGAGAGCTTGAAAAGTCGCTGGGCTGTGTTTATCAGGCAATAGGCGATTGTGAAAAAGCATGGGAGCATTTGAAAGAAGGGGTACGATTGCTGGAAAAAAACCTTCCGCCAGGGCACCCTGAAATTGGCATTGCCTATATCAATCTGGCCGGTTGTGCAGATGTAATGGCAGGCTACAGCCAGGCCAGGGAATATATGATGGCCGCATTGTCAATTTTTCTAAAAAAATACGGAGAGAACCATGAGCGGGTCGCGATGACCTATTCCAATCTGGGCTGGGTAAACAGCATGCTGGGAGAGTACGATCTCCAAATGGCTTATTACGAAAAATCGCTGGCGATTCGCAAAAATATGTATGGCGCTGATCACCCCAAGCTGATTACCAGCCTGATCAATATGGGGGCAGGCTATTACCGAAGAGGCAAAGATCTCGAAATGTTGAAGGCAGCCAGAGAAGCATTGGCCATTATTCAGAAATCGGGGGTGGAAAATCATCCGTACTTGTCAACGACCTACGCATATCTGGGCAATTATTATGCAGCTATCGGAGACTATACTCAGGCAAGCCACTATTTTGAAGAGGTAATCGCGATTGACACGCGCGATCTTGGCACAAACCATCCTTATCAGATTGCCAATCATTATTCTTTGGGGGATTTGCTGATCGAAAAAGGCGACCTCGAAGGTGCCGCAGATCAATATCAACAAGGAGTGAGCATAGCTGAAGAGAAGTCTGGTAAAGCGGGGATTGAACTGGCAAAAGGCTATGCCAAAATGGGCGAAATATATTTTCAGCAAAAAAATTACAACCAGGCGGAAATACATTTTCGCAAAAGTATAGAGACGCTCCAGCATTCGGGGCTGGTTGGTCATCCGGATGTGATTTCGGCATATATTTCTCTCTCCCGGGTGTATGTGCCTCAGGGAAACACAAAAAAGCGACTTTCCACCCTGCTGAAAACCTTGAAGTTAAATCAGCGCAATCGCAATGAAGCATTTGTTTCGACAGGGAAGATCTATTTTGAGCTGGGACAATATTATAAGAATCAGAATCAGCTGGATAGCGCAGGGTATTATTTTTCACTTGCCCGTCAAAGCCTCATTCCGCCAGGTTCTTTTCAACCGGTTCAACAACAGATTCCGGCGGTACGAGAGGTAGCACTTCCGATCTTTTTGCTTGAAATATTTACCGCCGAAGCCGAACTTTCCCGCACAGAAGCCCTCCGGAATCCTGAATTGTGGGAAAAAACACTTCAGACATACAGCCTGGCCGCACAATTTGCAGACTCAATCAAAACTGTGTACCAAACCCGTGAAGCGCGGCAGTTTCTGTCCGCCAAGTCGATGACAATTTATGAGGGAGGCATAGAGGCTGCATTTGCCCTGTACGAATCTTCTAAGTCGGAAATGTATGTCAATCAGGCAATGAGTTTTGCTGAAAAAGGAAAATACACGCTGCTATATGGAACCCTTCAGGAAAATGAAGCCCGTGGTTACGCAGGTATTCCGGAAGATGTGCTGCGCCTGGAGCGTGATTTTTCTACTGATCTTGATTTTTACAATAAAAAAATTCTCGAAGAAGAAGAAAAAGGAACAGACAAAGATCTGGAAAAAATCAGCCGATGGCGCTCCCGGATACTGCGACTTTCTTTTGGCCAGGATTCCCTTATCCGCCAGATGGAAATCAATTATCCGGATTACTACAACCTGAAATATGAAAAACGAACCCCTTCTGTCAATGACATTCGGAGTTATATCCGTCAAAAAAACGTTGGCGGAATGATTGAATATTTTTCGGGTGAACGAAACCTGTACATCATTTACATTTCCGATGATTTGGGCCGAATCGTAAAAACACCTTCTGCTGGCGACCTCTCATTAGCGGTATCTGAGCTTCGGGAAAGCATATATAAGCCCTTCTATGTACACACATCCGGGGAAATGGATCATCAATTTTTTGAAGAGCAATACCTCCAAAGAGCCTGGGAATTATACCAGCGGCTGGTACTTCCTTTGGGAAATTTGCCTGAAAAACTGGTCATCATTCCCGATGGGGTGTTGGGCTATGTGCCTTTTGATGCCTTATTGACCCAACCGGTTTCTGATTCCGGCCATTTCCGTATGCTGCCTTATATGATCAGAGCCCATCAGCTGGCATATGGATTTTCCTCCGCATTGCTGATAAAAATGGCGGAGAGGAGTAGCCATCGACCCGCTGAAAAAAAACTGATTGCGTTTTCTCCGGAGTTTGGCAATACCGGTTTTGCAGATAAAAGTAAAAAACATGTACGAAACACGCTGGCACCCTTGATTTACAGCAAGCCGGAAGTGATAGAAATTGGCAAACTATTGGGTGGGGATATTTTTACCGACTCCCTCGCTTCGGAAAAAAGATTTAAGCAAATCGCGCCAGAATATCAGATCATCCACATTTCAAGCCATGCGCAGTTGGATGATTATCAGCCGATGTTTTCCCATATTGTTTTTTCTGCTCCGGAAGATTCGACTGAAGATGGATTTCTGGAAGTGTCAGAACTTTACCACTTGCATATAAATGCAGAAATGGTGGTATTGAGTGCCTGTGAGACGGGCGTGGGCAAGCTGATACGTGGGGAAGGAATTGCCAGCCTGGCGCGGGGCTTTACTTATGCCGGTTCAAAAAGTATGGTAACCACCCTTTGGAGCGTCAATGACGCGGCTACGACAGAACTTATTCAGGCGTTTTACCAGTTTTTGAAACAAGGCAAAAACAAAGATGAAGCATTGCGTAGTGCAAAACTTTTGTATCTGGGCGAAGCCGACAATCTGCTGGCTCACCCATATTACTGGTCAGCATTTGTGCCTATGGGAGATATGTCAGCCATTGAGACAAATAGTGCCAATACCGCCGGCCTGTTGGCGGGCAGTATTGTACTTTTATTGTTTACTTTTTCAGCAGGCCTTTGGTGGCGAAGGAAATCTGTCTGAATCAGACTACCACGTTCACGATTCTTCCCGGTACAACAATGATTTTTTTCGGTTTATTGCCATTCAGCCACTGTTGTACGACCTCGTTTTCAAGGGTAGCTTTTTCCACTTCTTCGGCGGTTGCATCTGCCGGAACAGCTACACGTACCCTTACTTTTCCATTAATCTGGATAGGGTATTCAATTTCTTCTTCCGCAATATATTTCTCTTCCCATTGAGGGAAAGCAGAAAGAAGAATCGACGTATCATGTCCTAATTGTTGCCACAGCTCTTCACAGACATGGGGCGCGAATGGAGAAAGAATTTTGAGGAAAGGCTCAAGGATTTCACGCTTGTGGCAATTCATCCGGGCAATTTCTTTGATAAACACCATATATGCAGGCACACAGGTATTAAATGAAAGCCTTTCAATGCCTTCTTCCACTTTTTTGATGGTTTTATGAAGGATTTTTAACTCTTCGGCAGAAGGGGTTTCCTCCGTAATAAGCCACTCATCATTTTCTCCGAAAAACAAACTCCAGGCACGTTTCAGGAATGCATGAACACCTGTAATGCCGTCGGTGCTCCAGGGTTTGGCGATTTCGATAGGTCCGAGAAACATTTCGTACAACCGCATGGTATCTGCGCCGTATTGCTCGCACATATCGTTTGGATTGACGGTGTTGTACAAAGATTTGGACATTTTTTCTACCTGCGATGTGGTCCGGAATTCATCTTTTTCATTCAGACGGAATTTTGCTGTCGCATCTTTTGTCCATTTGCGGTAGGCATCGACATCCATGACCTGATTGCGCACGATATTCACATCTGTATGAATGAGTGAATACTGATCGGTTTCGTTTTCCGGGATCAGATCAGCGGATACATATTCATTGGTCTCTTTATGTCTGTGCATGAGTTGGGATACACCCTGAATCATCCCCTGGTTGACCAGCCTTTTAAAGGGTTCTTCAACAGAAATAACCCCCAGGTCAAAGAGGAACTTTGTCCAGAATCGGGAGTACATAAGGTGCCCAACCGCGTGTTCGGTGCCGCCAACATACAAATCTACAGGCATCCAGTATTTTTCAATTTCCGGATTTACGAGTTGGGTATCATTGGCCGCATCAGGGTAGCGGAGGAAATACCAGCTGGAACCTGCCAGCCCGGGCATGGTATTAAGGTCATATTCACCGCCATCGGGGCGTATTTTCCAGTTTTCGGCACGGGAAAGCGGCGGTTCGCCAGATTCAGAGGGTTTATATTCGTCAATATCAGGCAGTACAAGCGGAAGTTCACTTTCCTTGAGCGCGTGGGCAATTCCGTCTTTATAATAAACCGGCGTTGGTTCACCCCAGTAGCGTTGACGGGACCATATTACATCGCGTTGGCGGTAAGTAATTTCTTTTTTCCCGATTCCCATTTCTACCAGTTTTCCGATCATCGCAGAAATAGCATCTCCGGCTTTCATTCCATTGAGAAAATCAGAATGAACCATAATCCCTTCTTTGGAAAGGAAGGCTTCTTTGGAGATATCCCCTCCGGAGATAACTTCAATGATTTCTATTCCAAACTTGTGCGCAAACTCATAGTCCCGCTCATCATGAGCTGGAACGGCCATAATGGCACCGGTGCCATAGGTAATGACGACATAATCGGCAATCCAGACAGGGAGTTTTTTTCCTGTCAGCGGGTGCAAGGCATGCCCGCCTGTAAATACACCTGTTTTAGTGGTATTGGCAATACGATCCACCTCCTGACGGTTTTTGGCCCACTCAACATAGGCTTCCACGGCCTGGCGCTGAGCATCTGTCGTGATCTTTTCTACCAGTGGATGTTCCGGAGCAAGAACCATAAATGTATTGCCAAAAAGCGTATCGGGGCGGGTCGTGAACACCTCAATGGTGTCGCTAACCCCATCTACCTGATAGATAATGCTGGCACCTTCAGACCTGCCGATCCAATGGGTTTGCATGGATTTCATGGACTCAGACCAATCGAGGAGCTGGAGAGAGTCGAGGAGCCGGTCAGAATATGCGGTGATGCGGAGCATCCATTGCTTCATCAGACGTTTTTCCACCGGATGACCCCCACGCTCCGATTTGCCGTCTTTTACCTCTTCATTGGCGAGAACTGTTCCTAAAGCCGGGCACCAGTTGACGGTCGCATTGGCGAGGTATGCCAGGCGATAATTCATCAGAATGTCGGCCTGCTCTTTTGGGGTGAATGTTATCCATTCGTCAGCGGAAAAATATTCCTTTTGGCTGGTAGCCGCTGTAATACTAATGTTACCGCTGGCGGCAAAAACTTCTTCCAGTTCGGTGATTGGCCGGGCTTTTTCGAGAGATTTATCGTACCAGTGCTCAAAAAGCTTGATAAAAATCCACTGTGTCCATTTATAGTATTCGGGATCACTCGTGGAGAGGGTAGCATCGGGATCATAGTGAAAACCGAGATTCTCCATCTGTTTGAGATAACCCTCGATATTATTTCGGGTGGTCTCCGCCGGATGGATGCCTGTTTTGATGGCATATTGTTCGGCAGGCAGGCCAAACGAATCAAACCCCATGGGGTGAAGAACATTAAATCCCTTTAATCTTTTGTATCGGGTAATAATATCTGTAGCGATATAACCCAGTGGGTGGCCTACATGCAATCCCGCACCGGAAGGGTAGGGGAACATGTCAAGCGCATAGTATTTCGGTTTGCTGGAAAGCTTTTCAGCAACAAACGTGCGGTTTGCTTTCCACTGTTTCTGCCATTTTTTTTCTATGGTTCGAAAGTCGTATTTTCCCATGGGTATTCAGTTCGTTTTGGCTTTGCCAGAATAATTGTCTGCCAAATCAGGCTGCAAATTTAATTCAAAATCACTGATACGCCAATACTTTAGGTGCAATCAGGGAGAGATTGCGCTGTTTTTTCAGGAATAAAGAGATAATGGTTAGTTTTTTTTCAGGTAAAATACGTAACTTTCAACTCATTATGGATAAGATCATGACTGGTCTGCATTTCCTGCAAAAATTGTTTCGGCTGTCTGTTTCTTTTTCGGCAGTTGCTTTTTATTGCTGTTTTCCCCGGGTGTTGAGCCAGTCCCTGGACTCCTCTTCGGAACATTCTTCCTATCAGATTGATTTTACGCAAACGCAACTGTCTCAACATCAGTTGAATGTGGTAAGCACTTCACAAGGGTTAATGCCTTTGCGACAAGGAGAAGAGTCGTATTATGTGTCAATTACAGAGACGATTCCTATTCTCAACGCAAAACCCTTCCTTACCCTCACCCCTGTAGCGGCAATTGTCAATTATGACCCTGCACTGGTGGATATTGCTGTGCGTTTTTCTACTGATCAGATCAGTTGGGGTTCCTGGGAAACCGTAGAAAAAAGTCAGGATCTTGACCCTGGCGATCCTCGTTTTATCGGAAACATGGTGTTTGTAGATTCTTCCTACAATTATTTTCAGTACAGAATCATATTTAACACTACCCAGGCTTCCTTGCCATTTGCCAGAGTGAGCAATATTCGGTTTGATTTTTTCAGCCCGGGCTCACTCCTGTCCGTGAATCCTGAGGGCCTTACTGGTCTCTCCCTTTCCGGAATGAACAACAATTGCCTGTGTCCGCTTCCCGTATATGCTTCACGATCTGATTGGAATTGTCCCGATGGTGCATCTCCATCTTGCAGTGTTGTCGAGACGACAACAGTATCCCATCTGATTGTTCATCATTCTGCCGGTATTAATACCAGCGACAACTGGGGAGCGGTCGTACTCGCTATCTGGAACCTCCATGTCAATACCAATGGATGGTGTGATATCGGCTACAATTGGCTCATTGATCCCAATGGGATGATTTACGAAGGCCGTGGCGGGGGGAATAATGTCAAAGGTGCACATTTTTGTGGCTACAACTCCGGCACTATGGGGGTATGTATGTTGGGTAATTTTGAAAATGCCGAACCTACAGCAGCCGCTCTGACCAGTCTTACCCAGTTGCTGGCGTGGAAAAGTTGTGATGCCAATATCGGCCCCAATACATCGTCGTATCACCTCTCCTCAGGGAAGACCCTTATGACCATTTCTGGGCACCAGGATGGTTGCTCTACCTTATGCCCGGGAAATAATCTTTACAACAAACTTCCTTTGCTTCGCAATAATGTTAACCTCACGATGGAAGCCTGCGAAGCGAATACTTCGTTGGCCGGACTGAATGAAAGCGATTTTTTGATTTACCCCAATCCCAGCTATGGATCTTTTTCCATTAACTGGGGCATGCCACTGCGCACCCCTGCAAAGATCGAAATATTTGATCTGCTTGGCGAAAAGGTATTTATGAAGGAAATTCCTGTTATCACCTCAGGCGACCAGACTGATATCCATGTTTCCAATCTTCCCGCAGGTATATACAGCCTTCGTTTTGATGCAGGTGAGAAGGCGGTAAGCCGGAAAATTCAGATATTTCGGTAAATACGATAAAGCTATTCGAAAACCTGGCGCAACTCCATAATCAGATTCTGACGCAGCCGGTTAATGTCCCTGTCTGTAAGTACAATCTCTCTGCTGTATTGTCTTGTCGGAACATACAACAGCTGGCAGACGATCCTAAGTTGATTATCGGGCAAACTGACAATTCTACCCATAATAATATTCTCTACTCCCAGGTCTTCCGCAATCCTGAGGGCTTCTTTCTCCTCACAAAAATCGGCATTTACCAGCCCCAGTTTCTTTATTGAGTTTAATACAGGGTTTTCGGAGAGTAATGATATCTCTGTATTTCCAGAGGTTTTGATCGCAGAAATAGCATCTGAATAAACCTTGGCTGATAGGGAGTAATCCTTGATATTATTGCAAAATGGAATAATCGCAAGGGCGGAAGCCCCATTTGTAGAAAAAGAAATGGTATCAGAGACCAATGACTTTTCAGGATAGGTTATATGAACATTTCCTCTTTTCTCCTCTGATTTGTTGCGGGTAAATTGAATACTGATAAAGATGATCGCCGCAACAAGCCCCAGATTTAAAACCATAGTGCCATGGCGTAGGGGCAACGGAAATTGAAGACGCTTTTTTTGCTGTTGGTTTTCTTCGCAGAAGGAAATCGCAGATTGAATCTCCTGTTTTCTCACATTAAAAGCTTCATCATGCAATTCTAGTGCACGGAAATAAGCCATTTTTGCTTCTCCCCAAATCCGCTGTGATTCGTAACCTTTAGCAAGGTCCATATTTTGGTCAAAACGCACACCACGATGACAAAGTGCAAGCGTATTATGTAGCTCTGTAGGATCGTAGTGAAAATCTTCCCGAATCATTTTGATTGCCTGCTGATAACTTTTAGCGGCATTTTCCCATGACTTTATCGCAAAAAAATCATTTGCAGTTTCTATGTACTGGTTGAAAATCATTGCTTCATCGCAAAGCCTCGATTTCCTTTTTATTTCAGCGATGGGTATGGCATAAACGGGTTGATGAAGCTCGCCGGCGAGTTCGTAGTTGAGCCTGGCCTCCTGCCATTCGCCGGTTGAAAATTTTTCGGCGGCCAGAGTAAGGTGAGACAAAAACCGAAGCTGTGCGGTTTCTTTTTGTTCCAGGTAGTCCAGAAAAGCATTCAACGCTGCCGCAGGGTTGAATTTTCCCTTCCCTACAGAAGATGGTTCCCTGTCAGCCTGCCGAATCCTTTCCCGTAGCCGTTTTATCTGCTCCTGCAGTTGTTTTGTGCCATAATTCAGGAAGTCAGCAAGTAGCTGTGTCGCATCCTGGTATTTTTCCTGATTGACAAGTACTCTTACCGTACTAATAAAGTTGCTCATGATAAAATAGCATTACCGGACCTATCTGTAAGATCTTTTTTCTGAACTTGATATCATGATTTCAGCAGTGAACAGGTGAATTTCTTAACCAGTTATTCAATAAAAAAACACTTTGTCTCTGTTGGTATGGATTGGGGTATGAGAGGTCTTTTTTGGCGAGTAAACGGCAGGCTGGCAGCAGGATGTGGGGTTAAAAAGCAAAACACGAACAGCCGAAACTATTCGTGTTTACCTTTTTTAAAAAACCGGGAGACTCAATACCATTGGCAGAATCAATCCCAGCCCTTGCTCTAAAAAACCGGGAGACTCAATACCATTGGCAGAATCAATCCCAGCCCTTGCTCTAAAAAACCGGGAGACTCAATACCATTGGCAGAATCAATCCCAGCCCTTGCTCTAAAAAACCGGGGGACTCAATACCATTGGCAGAATCAACCCCAGCCCTTGCTCTAAAAAACCGGGGGACTCAATACCATTGGCAGAATCAACCCCAGCCCTTGCTCTAAAAAACCGGGAGACTCAATACCATTGGCAGAATCAATCCCAGCCCTTGCTCTAAAAAACCGGGGGACTCAACGCCATTGGCAGAATCAACCCCAGCCCTTGCTCTAAAAAACCGGGGGACTCAACGCCATTGGCAGAATCAACCCCAGCCCTTGCTCTAAAAAACCGGGGGACTCAATACCATTGGCAGAATCAACCCCAGCCCTTGCTCTAAAAACTAAGTCAATTTTCTCTTCGAGTGATTTAACTTAGCTGACTGTGATATGTATGGTCTATATCAAATACCTTGCCGATACATGGCAAACAGCGACCAATTTTGAGGGGACCACGTTAAATTTTGATTAAATGGTTATTTTTTTAGTCGGAATGGTTACACAGGCGGGGTGAATTGGCAGATTTTTTATGCCTTCCTTATAAAGTGTATGTGAATGTCCGGATTTTGAGGTTGGGTATATCTGCGAATAATTTTGTATATGCTTGTTTTTAAGCTATTTATCCGGATTTTGAGTATGGGTTATTTGCTGGCACACACTTATATCAAATTTTAAAGTGTAAGATAAAATTGATATTGTGCGAAAAATGAGGTGGGAGAAATCGCTTCTTTTACCAGAATTGCCAGAAAATAACGAATAAAATGTTTGAGGTATTGTGCCAAAAATGGGTTTAAAGCGCAAAATCCCCCATATTATCTTCCTTTGTACATAAAGCTCCAAAAAAAAGGCTGCCCACCTGGGCAGCCTTGTAATGTAAGAAAATTAATTTTTTTGCACCTTTTTCACAAAGACTGCGCAAGTTCTTTGATCCAGGAGGTTAATTCTTCAGACATGTCCTCTCTTTTAAGGCCAAAAAGCAGGTTGGTTTTGATGAAATCCAACTTGTTGCCGATATCGTGTCTGCAACCATCGAAGTGTAAAGCATACATGGCACGCTCTTTCAGCATAAGGCTCATTGCATCAGTAAGTTGTATTTCATTATTGACACCTCTTGGCACAACTTTCAGGTAGTTGAAAATATCAGCCGTAAACACATATCTTCCTGCGATTACCAGATTGGAGGGGGCATTTTCGGGTTTTGGTTTTTCAATAAACTGATTGACTTTGTAGATATGATTGTCTACTTCTTTACCGCCCATGACGCCATATCTGGACACAAGAGAAGGATCTACAGATTCGAGTGCTACAACGGGCGCCTGGTAGCTGGAAAAGACATCAATCAGCTGCCTGGTTACAGGGATTCCGGAGTAGGACTCCATAATTGTATCTCCAAGGAGTACCGCGAAGGGTTCATTGCCTACATGGTGTCGGGCATAGCTGATGGCATCGCCAAGTCCGTTGAGTTCTTTTTGCCATACAAAATGGATATCTGCCAGCCGGGTAATATTCCGGATAGACTCAAGTTCTTCCATTTTTCCTTTTTCCTCGAGTGCAAGCTCAAGTTCAAAAGAACGGTCAAAATGTTCTTCAATCGCACGTTTTCCTTTTCCGATGACCATCAGAATATCCGTTATTCCTGATTCGACGGCTTCTTCCACTACGTATTGTATGGTTGGCGTATCCACAATCGGGATCATCTCTTTAGGTTGTGATTTGGTGAGCGGGAGCAAGCGGGTGCCGAAGCCAGCGGCGGGAATAACAGCTTTTTTAACCATTGAGTTGACTTACTTTTTCTGAGTTTTATAGGAAATAATTTCTGGTTTTAATACGGCGATTTGTTCTGATTCAAATACATCCGCAAGTTTTTTATACATTTTCTCATCTTTATATGTGCCAATAATCGCGCCACCTGATCCCGTAAATTTGGCGCTTGCCCCTACAGAGCGTGCCAGCTCAACCATACGTTTATTGGCACTACTGACTTCCATAATGCTGCATCTGAGGTCAAAGTTGGCATTTAGTAGTTCTCCCAGCCGTGCAGAATCCCCACTTTCGAGACAGGCTTTTGCCTGAGTGGTAAGATCCGCAAATCCTTTAATCGCCTGGTGAATTTTTTCATCGCCCAAATCGTAGCGTTCACGCAGGTTGTTGTGCACGACTTCTGAGCCTTCCGACAGGTCGGTGCGATAGGCAATATACAAGGGCGGAAGTACGCGGGGTTCAATCGTTTGATAATTGCCGTACCCCTGAAGTTCCATCACCGTTTTGTCGAAATCCATATACACTGGCGTTTCGAAGGCCTGGGCAACCCGGTCCTGCAGGCCGGCTCCGATCCCGAGTTCTTCTGTTTCGACAGAGAGTACAAGATTGGCCTGAATAGGAATAGGAATCTCCACCTCATAAAAGCGCATCAGTGCCTTTATACAGGCTGTAATGATAGCGCTGGAACCTGCGAGGCCAAGGCGGTTGGGAATGGTGGTCGAATAGCGAATCGTGAAGTTTTTATTCGACAGTTTAATCCCATTGTCCTGGCAATGTTCATAAAACTTTTTGATTGCCGCTTTTAGCAGCCGGATACCGCCATAGTATCCATACATTTCGACATCCCGGCACAGACCTTCCACACTCAAAAAAGTGCTTCGGTCGCGTTCCTGTGGAATAATTTCCAACTCGGGCGTTTCGTATAAAAGTACCTTCGCGTGAAAGTTTCTAAAGACGAAAGCAATCGTCTTTCCATAATATCCGTCGGAAGGGTTGCCGATCAAAGCGGCGCGGGGGAATGAATAGGTAGTGATGATCAAGGCATGGAATTTTATCCTGTAAAATTAGATGCAAATCGCACGATTGACAAACAACTTTCTGCCCTGAAATCATTTTTTGAAAAAAACCAGGGGACTCGATCCCACAGGGAGAGTCGCCCTGGCCCTTGCTCTTGTAATTCCAGGATTACCGTCCTGTAATAATACAAACGTATAACTTTTCGCTATGCGATTGTCGGGTTTTTGTATCAATGGTTAATTTGTATGCCGGAGGTGCTTGTGTCTATGGATTAGTGGTCGCCGGTAAATATTTATTAAACAGGAAATTTCAACCAAAAAAAAACTAGGGGATTCAATGCCTTGTGGCAGAATCGACCCTAGCCCTTGCTCTTGTAATTCCAGGATTACCGTCCTGTTACAATACAAACATAGGCAGGAATTGGAGGTTGGCAAATCTCTTTTTGGGTGATTGGTTACATACCCCAGCGGTGGGTACTTTCCCTGTATAATTTGCCCTAAAGTATTGATATTCATTTATTTAATATAAATCAGGGTGGAGGTAATTTCGATATTTTGTAAGGGAAGTGTGGGAATATTACACCCATTCATTAAAAAACTCTTACAATATTTCGGTTTTTTCGGAGAAAAAAAGGAATGATTTATCGGGATGAAATGTTTAGGGGGAAAATCAGTCGGGAAAAGGGCAAAAAAAAACTAGGGGATTCAATGCCTTGTAGCAGAATCGACCCTAGCCCTTGCTCTTGTAATTCCAGGATTACCGTCCTGTTATTACAAACTTAGAGACAAATATTGGCCGGGCAAATACCATTTTGTGTAAATGGTAACATAACCAGTATCAGGTGTTTTACTCCTCGTTTCAATTGATTTTCGTATTTTAATTACTCATTTTCCGCTTTTCCGGATGATTAGGGCCTATTTCTGACAGAGGCCTTGTTACACCGGCTGAAAACCATTACTTTTCTTTACCATTAATGCAATCAACCTTTCACTATATGCTGTACTTCGTTCGGATTTTCTGTATTATTTCGCTTACCTATCTGTTCTCTGTTTCTCTGTTTGCTCAGGGGGATACAAAAATAACAGCCGGTATTGTCAGCTATGAATCTCAGGATTATGAGAAAGCTGCTTCTCTGCTGGAAGAGGGGCTGGGGGTACCGGAAGTATTAAAACCGGATAATCTTGCTGCCGGACATTATTATCTGGGCATGACCTATGTGCGGTTATATCAGGCTTCTGTTTTAGAGAATAATCCGGCTATTCTCAAAAATTATCCGGAACCTTCCCTCATGGCGTATCACAATTTTCGCCGGTCTCTGGAAACGGATGCCTCCGGGCGTTGGAAAGAAAAAACACTCGCTCAGATGAATGAGCTTGAGCCCATGCTTACCCAAACGGGGCTTACTTACATGAGTATGGGTACAGGGTCTTCTCTCTCCGGACGTGAAAAATCGGTGGTATTGACCCTTGCCTTCGACTATTTTGAAGCATTAACGGAGCTTGTTCCCCACGGATATATCAATTACGACCTGTTGGGACAGGTGCGGCTTGCTCAGAAAGATTCGCTGGGTGCGCTGCGCGACTTCCTGACAGCGATTGATCTCTACAAAAGATTCCCCCCCGAAATGCCGGATTTGCTTGTGGGATATATTTATTATCGCGCCTCAATCCTCCACCGATATCTGAAAAATGATAAGAAAAAGGCATTGGCTGAATTGCAGGCCGGACTGGCCGTGCTCGACCAGGAATACGAAAAACTTCAGAAGTGGAGTGGGGGAATGGAAAACCTCCGCGTACAACGAATGGACCGGCAATATAAGGATGCCATCAACAACCTGCGGTCGATGGAGCTGGATTTATATCTCAATTCCCCGGATTTATATCCCGAGGCGCAGGCTAAGTTTGAAAAAGCAATCGCAGACGACCCCCAAAATTATATGCTCCGTGTAGCTTATGCTTCGCTACTCGAATCGGTCGATATAGATAAAGCCATCTCGCAATACCAGCAGGCAATCGCTTTGGATGATAAGCAGGAAACGGCATTGTTTAATCTTGGTGCTTTATTGGTCAATAAGGGCATGGTTTTACAACGCCAGTCCAATGAAACTGCTGACGCAAAACTGGCAGTCGAATTAGCCGGAAAAGGAAATGCGTATTTTCAACAGGCACTTTCCTGGTTGGAAAAAGCATACCTTGTAAAACCCGAAGAACTCAATACCGTCCGCGCCATTCTGCAAATATCTCTGCAGCTTAATGAAATGGCAACCTATAAAAAATACAAAACAATAGAGGCAAAACTTACGGGACAATAGGGTTTTGATAGGCTTTCTCCCACTTTTTTTATTTTTTTTTCAAATCACGGATAATTTTTTTTCTTCACATTTGTCCTTTTTTCCCGACAACAAAACCGCCTGAAACAACAGCAGGTGCCCATTTTGGGCTACACTCCGATGACCAAAAAAGAAAACACATGGTTTTGGAAAGCGTATAGAACTGTATAGAATAACAAACAGACACAGTAATCTTACGCTTATGAAATCGAATATTTTACTCCTCGCTTTTTTGTTTGTTTCCCTTGGGCTCAGCGCTCAGTATGGCGGAACTTACAGAAGTAACAACGACGACTATTCGTACAATGACCATGCAGGCGGCTCTCACTATCACAATGGGAATCGCAGTCAGGAAAAAATTCAAATTGCACTGATACTGGATGTCAGCGGAAGTATGGAAGGATTGCTCGATCAGGCCCGCTCCCAACTCTGGTACATTGTCAATGGTCTGATGATGGACTACGAATATGGCCGGGGACCCGTGCTGGAAATTGCCCTCTATGAATTGGGAAATGAAAATTTAGGCTCCCGCAACGGGTATATGCGCCAGGTCGTACCATTTACCCAAAACCTTGACTGGCTTTCCGAAGAATTGTTTTACCTCCGTACAGGTGGCCGGTATGAATACTATGGAGAGTCTGTAATGATGGCTATGGACCAGCTCAACTGGAGCCGTCGCCCTTCGGATCTGAAACTGATGTATATTGCCGGAAATGAGGATTTTGATCAGGGAAGAGTTGATTTCCGCGATGCTATCAGAATGGCGGTAAGACAAGATGTAATTGTGAATACCATCTATTGTGGCACTTACCAGAAAGGGATCAGTTTTGGCTGGAAACGTGCAGCCGACTATGGAAATGGTGATTATATGAATATTGACCACAACTACCATATTCACTATGATCCTACCCCACAGGATAACTACTATTATGAAATGAATACCCGGCTGAATGCTACCTATATTCCTTATGGATCCAACGGACGGAAATTTCAGGAGCGGCAGCTTGAGCAGGACCGGAACGCCAACCGCTATGGAAAGGTAAACCAGTCTCAGCGTACGCTTACCAAAGCTTCCAATAGCTACCGCAATGAAGAATGGGATCTGATTGATGCGATTGATGCAGGTATTGTCAGTATTGAAAACATTTCGCCTAATGACCTTCCTTCTGAAATGCGCAACATGAGTGTTCCCCAGAGAAAAAACTATATCGCTCAGAAAAAAGCAGAACGGGTACGTATTCAGTCTGACATTCGCTCCGCAGCCAAACAGAATGTACAAACGGAAGTGAAAACCCAACCCGTACGGACACCTGCTTCTACACAGGGAACGACCATGCAAAAACCGCAGCCACAGGTAGAAGAAGCACAGACTTTTGATAAGGCAATTATTCAGTCCGTGAAAAAACGTCAGATGGAATCAGGAAGTGTACGCCAAAGTCCTGTAGAACAAAAACCTGCACAGGTAGAACTGAAAAAGCAGGAAGTTGAACAAAGACCTTCCGTACAAAAGCTGCCTGAAGTGCAAAGACAGCCCGCACCGGTTGAGCAAAATAAGGTGCAAAAAATGGAAGAAGAAAAGCCCAAAGTGGAAGAAAAACCGAAAATGGAAGAACAAACCGGAACAGCGCCCCGCAGAACAATCCAATCACAGGAGCAGATTCGCCAGCGCGTACGGCAGTTCTGATAATAAACAGTCTAACCTAAATTGAGTAATGTACAAGAAGGTCGTTCCAGACAGGAGCGACCTTTTCTTATGGTTGGTTTAGCAATTCCTGGAAGCGGTGAAGGTGTTCTCCAACGTGGAATCCGTCCATTAAAGCGTGGTGTACATGAATTGATACAGGCATGGTGATTTTTCCTGTTTCGCGTGTGATTTTTCCGAATGAAATTTTAGGGATACAATCCGGAAAAGAAAATTTTCTGGCATGTGAAATCGCGGTAAACTTTATCCATGGAAGTGAGGAATAGTGAATCACATTTTCGGAAGAATTGGCTGGCTTCAGGCCGTCACTGTTTCTTACACGTTCTATTTCTTGTTGTGCACCTGTTACAAATGTTGCAAAATCTTCTGCATAGGGAATATAGCTGAAACCAAAAGTGCCATTGTCACGGTTAATGGTAGAGGAAGCTGCGATTGTATCGTGAATGATCACTTCTTCTCCCACAATCCGGTAGCGAAAAGGCTCGGTTTGGTTTGCTGCTACGATGGATTTGTGGAGATAAGAAAGAAAAAACGAAAGGTTATTTTCTTTGGCATGCTGATAAGTCTGCGTACAATCTACTTCTGCACATATACCGAAGAAAGGTTCTTCAAATTTTCTAAAGAACTGAAAATGTTCTTTTCTGGCCCATGAAGATATGTCCAGTTTTTGAATCATAACGCGATATATTGAAGCGTTTCCCTGATATTGGCCAGTTCCCGGAAGTTGGGATGTTCGATGTTTTTCTCTACTTTTTCCAGTTCCCAGGTTGTATGAAAAGGCACGTGGAAGCCGTAGCCCCCAATATTCAGGACAGGAAGTATATCGGACTTCAATGAATTGCCGATCATAAGAAATTCGGAGGGGGCAATATCGAGGTGGCGGATGAGTTTTTGGTATTCAGATTCCTTTTTTTCAGAGACGATTTCGATGTGATGGAAATATTTGCCCAGTCCTGATTTGATGAGTTTTCTTTCCTGGTCGAGCAGGTCGCCTTTTGTTGCCATGACGAGGCGATATTTACCCTGAAGTTGTTGGAGTACTTCTTCTACGCCCTCGATATTTTCGACTTCTTTGTCGAGAAGTGCTTTTCCGTTTTGAATGATTTTTTCTATCGCGTGAATGCCAAGGGTTCCGTCGGTGATACGAATGGCGGTTTCGATCATCGAGAGTAAAAAACTTTTCACCCCATAGCCATAGTAGCTGATGTTCCCGATTTCTGTTTTTAGCAATTCGCGCGAGACGGTATGGTGGGGAAGATAGTCCTCAAGCATATCGCAGAATTGTTTTTCTGCCTCCTGGAAGTGTGGTTCATTGATCCACAAGGTGTCGTCCGCATCAAATGCAATTACTTTGAGATGGTTCATACAGGAATGATTGCTATAATTTTTTAAGCGATGGTTTACCCAGGATACCTTAATCTCCAAGCTCAATCATTTTGTCTTCAATGTGATGAACCAGCTCTGTAAACAACGGGTTTCGTTTCGTGGACCGGTCCCGGTCAAGGGGAAGATCTACATGGATATGTTCGACAAAATGAGAGGGGGCAGACTTCATAATATAGATATCGTCGGCAAGGTAAACGGCTTCCGAAATATCGTGGGTGATAAAAACCACCGTAGGGTGAAATTCTGACCAGATTTTGGCAAGCATATCCTGCATTTGCAGGCGGGTTTTGACGTCCAGTGCGCCAAATGGCTCATCCATGAGCAGGATTTCCGGGTTGGCCAGCAGACTTCTCGCAATGGCTACCCGTTGTAATTGCCCCCCGGAGAGATTGGGGTACTGGGCATATTTTTTTTCATGACCGAGGAGTCCTACACTGCGAATGATTTCCATCGCCTTTTCGTCCCGCTCTTTTTTGGGTACACCTTTATAGCGCAGCCCGAGGGAAACATTATCCAGAACGCTCATCCAGGGTAGGGAAGAGTACTGCTGAAAAACCATACTTACCCGGTTGTCGGGGCCGACAGGTTTTCCATTTACTTTCACTGTGCCTTCGGTAGGCTCCTGCAAGCCGGCGATATAGCGGAGAAGTGTTGATTTCCCACAGCCTGACATTCCCAGTATTACCACAAATTCGCCCTGCCCGGGTTTATTTTCAATCAGAAGATTTAAATCCTGAATAATATAGGATTTGCCTTCATCATAACTCTGTTTAATATCGCGGAGCTCAATGATATTATCCAGCTCTGTATCGTTAAAAATGACCATGGTGATTAGCTATTTGAATATCAACTGCGACGATATTAGTTTTCTTTGTCCTGTACATATTTGTAAGGGAAAATCAGCCGGTCGAGGAATAAAAACAGGCGATCCTGCACAATTCCGATCAGGACAATGACAATCAGCACGGCAAAAGCTTTGTCAATCCGGCTTTGCCTCCGGGCGATCCAGATGAGTTCGCCGATGCCTCCACTCCGGTTGAGCATTTCGGCGATGGTGATATAAGTCCAGGAAATGGCGGTAAGCACACGTATGTCGTCGGAGAGGCGCGAAACTACGGAAGGGAAATAAACAGTCCGGATTTTTTCCCAGTTGCCTGCACCAAGGGTAAAGACAGTTTTAACATATACTTCATCTACCTCATCAATACGCTGGACAACCACAGGTACCAGGTAAACAACGATACCAAAAGCGAGGAATGCCACTTTCATTTCACTTTCTAAACCCAGCCACATCACAAATATACCGGTAACTGCTGTGAGGGGAATAAATCGCAACGCATCAAACATTCGCCCAAAAAGTCCTCTGAAAAATGGAATCAATCCCAGCATAAATCCAAGCGGGATAGAGATAATAATGGCAAAGAAATAGCCTAACAGGTTGAGCCAAATGGATTTCAGGCTGTTCCAAATCAGCATGTCCTCAAAATGAAGCTCCTTAAACGACTGCAATACCTTGAGTGGTGTAGGCAAAACAGGGTACACCTTCTCGGTTGTCAGACCCAAAGCAGCCAGTTCATCACTGGTTTTTGCAAGGAGTTTGTCATAGTCATCCCGGAGAAGAGAATCATTTTGAAGATAGGTTTTATCTGTGACTGGTGCATTTTCAAGCGGGACCAGTTTTTTTTGTACAAATACTTCGGCAAGCAAAGCCCAGAAGAGGATCAGGATAATTCCCCCGGCAAAAACCAGTATCCATTTTTCTCTTTTCCCGAGCTCACCGCCCAGTTCAAATAAGGATCGGAACATAAGCAATTAATTGGCGACAAGTTCGAAATCTGTCCTGCGGTTTTGCGAACGTCCTGCCTCGGTACTGTTGTCCGCTACGGGCTTGTTAGGGCCATTTCCGATAACGATAAACCGGTTGGCAGGCATGTTGTGTTCTTTTTGCAGATAATCAGCGACAGACTGCGCACGCTTGCGGGAGAGTTCGGTATTCATCTGAGGCGAACCTACATTGTCGCTATTTCCTTCAATACGGATACGGGAGTTGGAGAATGCCCTGGCGATATCCACAAATTCTTTGTCAATGATATATTTGGCATTTTCGTCGAGGATAAACTCTCCGGTGCGGAAACTGATACTTACCCTTTTCGTAGAAATCGCTTCGCGTTTTACATCTTCTGTAGAAGGCGCTGCAAATGATTTTTGTCCTTCTGCTGCCTGCTCCGGCGTATTGAGGTTGCGGTTGCTGGCTACAGGATCCTGATAGGCGACGAGGCGCCAGCTCGGCACTCTTTCAGGCGCAAACCCCAGTTCTGCATAGGTGGTTTTCATCTTATTGTATAGCGCTTCGCCGGTTACGCCATTGTATTCAGGATTGAGACCAAAAAAGTCGAGGTTATCACCGTGGGTAGCCAGCCGCACATTATTGATGGCATTGTAGCAAAAATCTTCGGGCTGCTTGAGTCCTTCTGACAGGATTTTTGCGGCTTTTTGTTTGGCTTCCTCTGAGCTATTGATTTCTCCGGCACCGATCATCCAGCCTTCATAGAGTTTGGCTACTTTATCACGGTTGGCATCCAGCCATGATTTTTTTGCATAAAATACGTCTGCAATGATGTGAGAAGCATTTTTGGTATTTTCAAGAATTTTTGCTCCCGGCACTTTTTCCACACAGTCCTGATCATCAGGGCTCCATACGACTGCCGCATCAACGGTGCCGGACTTAAAGGCATCTGCTGCATCAATCGCAGAAGGAACCTGTACGATTTCCACGTCCGAAGTTTTGAGGTCTCCGGCTTCGAGCAGCCAGATGAGGAAGGTATGGGAAGGGCTCATGGGGGCAACGGCAATTTTTTTGCCTTTCAGGTCACTGACATTGTTGATCCCTCGCCGAACGACGATCGCGTCTCCTCCTCTGGACCAGTCTGCCTGAAATACTACCTGCGGGTCATAGTCTTTAAGCCCTTCAACTTCAGTCGGAAACGCATCAATAGTGGCCCAAAGAAGGTTTACCTCATCCGCCTTAAATGCTTCCCTTGAAGCGTCGTAATCATCCAGTACTTTAAAGTTGACCAGTAAACCGTAATCTTTATAAAACCGCGAAGCTTCACTGGCTTCAAATCCTTCGTTGAAGTATTGCCCGCCTGCATATCCTCCCCAGGTTACTACTCCAATATTAATGACATCTGCATCTTTTGCATGATGGGTGCCTTCTGCTTTGTCTTTGGGAATGAGATTGTCAAAAAAACCCGACTTTTTCATTTTGGAAAGTCCAAAAACAATTCCTGCAACGACAAAAAGAAAAATCAGGAATTTTGAAAAATTAGTGAGTTTAAACGTTGTTGCCATAAATATTGAGATGTGTGGTTTAGTTTTTATTGTCCGGTTGGCCGGTTTTTATAAAAGATTGCTTTCAAATATAAATGTTGGAACTGGGTAAACCTATGGTTCAATATCCAGGTCTTCTTCGAGTGGGTTTACGGCTTTGGTCGTCAGGTATTCGCGCATGTTTTTTACATCCTGATCTATTTTTCCTTTGATCATGTCGAAAGTGTTGGCAAACTCAAGCTCCGCCAATGCAACAGTTTCTGCATATTGCTCTGTCTGTGCCATCTCTACAATCATCTGACGCTGGGTTTCGTCGATTTCCTGCGTGAGCTTCTGGATCTGTTCTTTTTTAGTTTTAATGCTTTTCTCCAGTGACTCTACAGCTTTTTTTCTGTTCACCAGCTTGTCCTGCATCTGTTTCAATACAGTCTGGTTGAATTTATCTCTTGTTTTATTGAGCACATCGACATAATGCCGTGCAGATTCGATCAGCTTGTACACATTGGTTCCCATGGCCGATACAACTGCATACGCTGACTTATAGCGGGTTTCTTCATCCGCAGTAATTTTGGTCAATGCCTCCAGTGATTCCTTAAATTCCAGATAGTCAAACCCTTCCTGGTTATTCTGCTGCATGGCCTTGAAGAGCACATCCGCATATTCCTGATTGATTTTTTTTGCCGGTGGTTTGGGTTTCGGGGGGGGCGCTGCAGTTTTGATGATTTCTTTTAGTTCCGGAGATGCTGACACGACATTTTTTTCCATCGGTTCTATTTCCGGAAAATCGGGTTTTGGGGATTCTTTGGGCTGCTCTTTTTTGATGATCGGATTTGGCCGGGGCGTCGGAGCAACCGGTTTCTGATTCATCGGTTTAGGCGACGGGTTTTTTTTGTCGAATGCAGGAGGTGTTTCGATCTCCGTTTCGTCAACTATAAAAAGGCTCTTCAGGCTGTTTAGAAATTTTTTGGCCATTTTATGGGCGTATTTGCAGCAGACACTTTGTATTTGCAGGGTTAATATCCAAAGAATCCCCCAAAAAAACTAAAAACTGGCGTTTGAAACGTTTTATTGTTTGCGCAGGACTATTGCTGCCCCACCGCCTTGTTTGAGTGTAAGGGGTATTTTTGTACTTTTTGTTACCTCTTTTTTCTCCATCCGGTAGTCTTCGGCTTTGCGATTGGCATTGATTCCATCTACAAACATTTCTGCCTGGTACTTGCCGGTTCCAAGGAAGGACAGATCCAGTTCCAATGTGCGCTCGGTCCAGTCATTGAGTGCGCCGATATACCAGTTGTTGCCTTTTCGGCGGGCAATGGCTACATATTCGCCGAGTTTGCCTGCGAGGGGCACACTTTCGTCCCAGGTTACCGGCACTTTGGACAAAAAGTTCAGGATATCGGGATATTTATTGTACTGTGTCGGTGCATCACACAGCATTTGCAAAGGCGCAAAGTAGACCACATACATGCCCAGCTGATGACAACGGGTACCGTAGCTCATGGGGTTTTCGTTGTCGGTCAGGAAATTGCCTTTGGTTGAATTGCGCATTGCGCCAGGAGTATAATCCATTGGCCCTGCCAGCATACGGGTATAAACGATGTCCACATTGTGCCCGGGTGTTTCGTCGGTGGCAAATTTATTGTATTCATTTCCTCTCACCGCCTCATAGTTGATGAGGTTGGGGTAGGTGCGGTGAAGCCCCGTCGGTTTGCTGCATCCGTGAATGTCGATCAGCAGGTTGTGTTCTGCTCCGGCTTTGACCAGCCGTTCGTAAAAGTTGATGGCAATCTGGTCGTCTCTGTCGATAAAGTCCACCTTCAACCCTGCGATGCCCCATTTTTGGAACATATCCATTGCGGCTTCCATTTGCCGGTCGAGCGGGTGCCAGACACACCACAGAATAATTTTCACATTTTTCTTTTTGCCGTATTCTACCAGCGCCTGTACATCAATGCCGGGTTTGGAGAGGAACAGGTCAAACTGGTCTGACCAGCCTTCATCCATAATGATGTATTCGAGCCCGTTTTTGGCGGCAAAATCGATATAGTGTTCGTAGGTTTTGTTGTTAATGCCGGTTTCAAAATCTACCCCTTCCAGATTCCACGCATTCCACCAGTCCCATGACACTTTGCCGGGTTTGATCCAGTCAGTTTTGATAGCGACAGGCCGTGCGAGTTTATACACCAGGTCGTTGTCGGCGAGTTTTTTATCCTCATCGGCAATGATCATCACCCGCCAGGGAAATTCGCGTTTGCCGTAGGTTTTTGCAATATACTCAGCTCTTTCAGTGACGGTGAGGTTAAACTGGCACCAGCCGCCGGGCACCCATTGGGTAGGGTAGGCGGGAAAAATGCCCTGAAGGTCAAAGCGGTTATTGTTGCCCTGGCGCTGTATATACATGCCGGGATAGTCGTAAACGTCTGATTCGGTAATGGCAATTTTTGCGTTTCCCTGGTCCATGACCAGCGGGAGGCTGATAAAATCCTTTTCCACCACATCCGAAATTTTGTATTTGGTGTAGAGTTTCTCGTAGGAGGTCTGAAAGTCGCCCACGACATGTGCCATGAGGGCGTGGTTTTTCAGAAACCGCCAGTTTGCCTCTTCACCGATAATCTGGATCTGCCCGTTGATATCGGTTTTAAAGCGATACGCTACCCCGTCATTGTATGCGCGGAAAATGAGGGAATAGTTGCCTTCAAAGTCCAGTGTCAACTCGTTGTATTGTTCGGTGATTTCTGCCCGCGTACCCCATACAGTCTGTATTTTCCCATCGACATTACGGGTGCTTTTACTTTTGATTACCGGATTTTGTCCCAATACCTTCCCTCCGTCAAGGGTCATGGAAATGGCAGAAAACCACAATACATTCTCCCCTTTAAAATCTACAGAATAATATACCTTATCGGTAGATTTTACCTTCACCGTGATTTGTTTGTCGGGTGACTGAAGGGAGAAATCTTCTGCAAAAAGTGAAAGCGAGAAAGTCATGAGTACAATCGTGAGTAGTTTTTTCATGTCTGTTTTGTTTGAATCAGTCGAATCGGGGTGTTACCCAGGTTTGTTGCTGATGACTGAGAAGAATAGCTTCACAAATTGCTACTTCCTTATGTCCTTCGGCAAACGTGGGGTAAAGTACCTTTTCTGCCGGAACTTTCTGAAGGATCGCATCATAAAATGCGCGAAAACATTGTTTGAAGGTATCGGGAAATCCTTCATTGTGCCCGCCGGGGTAATTGATAAATCCACCGGAAAGCGGGCTCACAAGTGCCGGGTCGCGGAGCAGGAGTTCGTTGGGTGTATTGCGGTGGCCAATCCACAGTTCGTTGGGGGACTCGCTGTTCCAGGCCAGAGATTCTTTCGAACCGGCGATTTCGTAGCGGAGGCAGTTTTTGCGGCCTGCGGTCATCTGCGATACCCAGAGCATACCGCGGGCACCACCTTTGAAGCGAAACATCACACAGCCTGCGTCTTCGGTGTCGATGGTTACTTCTTCGAGGTTTTCAGGCGCAGCGATTTTCCCGGAGAATGTTTCCACTTCGCCTTTGGGGCGTTTTCGCACGGGAAAAACTGTTTGGAGGTCGGCGAATATAGCTTCCACTTCCAGCCCGGTAACGGACGAGACGAGGTCGATCCAGTGGGTACCGATGTCGGCCACTGCGCGGAGTGCGCCACCGTGTTCGGCCAAAACGCGCCAGTTGTAGTCCGTGTCGTACATCAGCCAGTCCTGGACATAACTACCGGTGATAGAATACACCCGGTTGTCGCCGCCTTCGCGGAGGCGGTTTCTCGCTTCGAGATTGAGCGGGTAATATCGGATATTGTAATTTACCCCTGCGACGAGCCCTGTTTGTGCTGCCAGCGCGACGAGTTCGCGGGTTTCTGCAGAATTCATGCCCAGCGGTTTTTCACACATGACGTGTTTTCCTGCGAGAATGGCCGCTTGGGCCATGGGGAAATGCTGCACGTTAGGCACGGCGAGATGGACGCTCTGAACTTCGGGGTCGGAGAGAATTTCTTCAAATGAGGTATAGGCTTTTTCCAGCGCCAGGGACTGGCGGGCTTTTTCAGACTTGGGAGGATTGCTTCCCAGTATGCCTTTGACACGTACGCCAAGGCGTTTGAGCGCTTCGACATGAACCGGCCCGATAAACCCTGTGCCGGCAACAGCTGTGGTGAGTGACTGATACATGGGGGGAAGATAGAAAATTGAGCAGATTTTGAGGAATTTTCCTGAAAAAATCTATGGTTAATAAAGCAGAACACCTCTCTGAAGTCTATTTCCAGAGAGGTGTATCTTTCAATCTTTTGAGAAACGATCCTACCTACGATGGCGCCTTCTCCACCGTACAAATCTGAACTACCGGCATCTCGTGGCTGTCGGGATTCAGCGGATCATATACATGTCCGTCTTTGCAGATTACATAGCTGTGTTGTTCTTCTGTCAGGTTAAATGAAACCGTGACTTTCACACCTGCTTCTTTGAATCTGGCGTCAAGACTGGCAGGAAAAACCACATTGGAAGTACCTGCAGGCGTGGAGAGCTCGAGGTAATAGAAAAAATCAGATCCACTTTCGTTGAGGGTCATTACCTGAACAATACCTGTAGTGGAAAACCCGCAGGTAAGTGCAGCTTCTTCTTCGACGATGGGCGGGATGATTTGTTTTTGCGCACAACTGCTAAACAAGATGAGGCAAACAGAAAGAATGGGTAACAGAGTTTTCATACGTTTGAGTTTTGAGTAGGTGCAAAACACTGCTTTTTCCTCTAGCTCTCCAGTATAAGGATGAAACAGTGAAATAGAATGAAATTGTTGTTGGTTAAATATAGAAAAATCCTGATTATCAACAACTATCATTTTAAAATTTCTCTTACCCAGGCTGTGTTTGTTTTACAAAGTCAGCATAACTCTCGTCAGGAAAAATCAGACTCCCGCCCACCATACTTATCAGGCTTGCCAGTGTTCCGTACATGATGGGGTCAATTCGGGTTTCCAGCAGATATTCACAAAGCGCCCATATCATTCCTCCTCCCATTATCGCAGCCCAAACGCCCGCATTGGATGATTTTTTCCAGTAAATACCTGCGGTGTAAGGCACAAACAGGCATACCAGAATCAAAGTCGCCGAATCCACCACCAGCCCGTGAATGTTGGTATTAAAAAAAGCCATGACTGATGAAATGACAGCTACCAATACTACGCTCAATCGCGTTACCAGCAATAGTTGTTTGTCTGTGATAGCCGGGAAATATGGCTTTACGAGGTTTTCACCTATCACTGTTGCCGGTGCCAGCATGGCACCACTGGAAGTGCTCAGGATAGCAGAAACCAGCGCACCAAAAAATAGCATTTGGACAGGCAGGCTGGTATATTGAAAAACCATGTTGGGAATCATATTCTGGCCGTCGTTCTCCAGCATGAGTTCCGGGTACAACTGATTGATTGCGAGGCCGATTACCAGTGGTACCGAACCGAATACGAAAAGAAGTATGCCACTGATATAGGCGCCATTGACGCCGGCCTGTTCGGTTTTGGCAGCCAGTACCCGTTGATACAGCTCCTGCGCGGGGATGGTGCCGAGGCCAAATACCATCCAATAGCTCATGTAGTCCATCCAGTTGTAGAATCCCGGTTCGGGAAAAAAACGAAAGAAACCTTCAGGGGTTTTGTCTATCAGCGGGGTGATCCCGTCCGTTTTTCCCAAAACCAAAAACATCAGATACAACAGACCGACGACAATCAGGATAGACTGAACAAGATCGGTGACAGAGACTGCCCACATACCGCCGATGTAGGTATAAAGGAGAACAACGCTGGCTGCGATAATAATCCCCCAGTTGACAGGCAGGTCAAGGATGGTGTTGAATAGCAACGCCAGGGCCAGAAATTGCGCGGCGATCCAGGAAAAATAGGTAAACACATTAATGACTGCGGAGGCAGTCTCAATGCCGGAGTTGTAGCGAAGACGGAAAAAGTCATTGATGGTGACAATTTTCAGCCGGTATAGCGGCCGGGTATAAAATAACCCCAGCAAAATCAGACAGAGCCATACACCAAACTGGTCAATGATAATTCCCTGAATACCTTTTTGAACAAATAAACCTGGGACACCCATGATCATTTCCGGCCCAAACCACGTAGCAAAAATGGTAATCCCCACCATAATTGCAGGAAGGCTCCTTCCAGCAAGTGTATAGTCAAGCGTATTTTTAACCCTTCGGGATGCACGGAAGCCCAGAAGAAGGGTTGCCGCAATATATAATATGATAGAAAGCGCCAGCATGTCAGTCAGATACAAGTGACGCGCACACAGGCTGGCTGACCAGTATTGGGAGGCCGATTAATAATCGTCAAAATCGTCGGCAGGTTCATTGTCAGAGTTATAGTCAACGAACTCTTCTTCGCCATCCCCGTCGCCATATTTATCTTCGTATTCGTCTTTGACATCGTCTTTCAACTGCCCTGAATCATCATAATCCGCATCGTTTTCGATGATTTCTTTTGCTTCGGCCAGTGTCATCCTTACCAGATAATACCGGTCTTCGGTTTCAAATGGGAGCGCGCTGACGGTTTTCCCTTCGGCGTTTTTGTATCTGATCAGGTGTGTGCTGAATCCATCGGGATAGTTCAGCTTGATCTGCTCCTGCAACTCTTCGGATAATTTTTCAAAATCCTTTACTACCCTCGGTTTATTTACGCTCATAGTACTTATGATGACTGGTTCTGCTCATCTAATTGATTTCGCCAAATATATTAATTATTCCAAAATCAAAAAATCAAAAGAAAAAACAGGAAGTAGGTTCATTTAAAGAACTGTGAATTCCTGTACATTCGTTTTTATCTTTGAAAGTTTATTACGGATTCCTACAATAAAAAGATTGTGTTTCCGTCTATTTACTCATATTTATACTTCCCTATACAACCCAGTATGCAAACAATCCTTGGTTCAAATGGTGTGATCGGGACAGAAGTTGCCCGCACATTGCCGCAATATACTTCCCAAATCCGCCTTGTAAGCCGTAATCCTAAAGCTGTAAACGCCAGCGATGAACTTTTCCCCGCCGACCTGACTGATGCAAGGCAAACCGCTGATGCGATCGCCGGCTCAGAAGTGGTTTATCTTACCGCCGGACTTACTTATAAGCTGAAAATCTGGGAAAACCAGTGGCCATTAATCATGAAGAATGTCATTGAGGGTTGTAAAAAACACGATGCCAAACTGGTGTTCTTCGACAATGTATATATGTATGGTAAGGTAAAGGGATGGATGACTGAAGAAACGCCGCATCACCCCACGAGCAAAAAAGGGGCCGTAAGGGCAAAAATCGCCGACATGATCATGGAAGAAGTCGCCAAAGGAAAACTCACTGCCCAAATCGCCCGCGCTGCAGATTTTTACGGAAAGTCACCACTGAGCGTAGCCAGTGTGATGGTATTTGAAAATTATGCCAAAGGAAAAGCTGCCCAATGTATGATCAGCGATAAATTCA
Source organism: Bacteroidia bacterium (assembly GCA_041391665.1). Taxonomy (NCBI): domain Bacteria; kingdom Pseudomonadati; phylum Bacteroidota; class Bacteroidia; species Bacteroidia bacterium. Next base: position 165,803 of record JAWKNO010000002.1, read on the forward strand.
GACACTCTTATACCTATATTCCTGATGCGGGAAAAGCTACTGCTATGCTCGGCAATACGCCTGACGCATACAATCAGGTCTGGCATCTTCCCACGGACAAGCAAGTCCTCACTGGCAAAGAGTTTATAGAAAACGTTGCTGCTGCTTTTGGTGTGCCACCCAAATATTCTGTTCTTTCTAAGTTTATGCTCCGGCTAGTTGGGCTTTTTATCCCGCCTGTAGGTGAAAGTATCGAGATGTTATATCAAAATGAAGATGATTATCTGTTTGACAGCAGCAAATTTGACCGGAAATTTTCGATGAAACCTACCCCGTATCTGGATGGGATTGCCGCTACCGCAAAATTATATTAAATCCATAGCTGGTCAAAATTTAGGCAAGCAGACAATACCATACAGCGGGTTATGGGAGGGGCTTATTGCGCTAACTCTCCAATTTTTGCTTTAACCCAGTTCAGGCCGGCGATGTCTGGCGTCTTTTCGATTTGTTGATTGATCTGGTATATGGTTACTTTTTCCCCCAACCGGTAGCGCATCAGTAATTGTGTTACTTTGATGAGGTTGAGGTAAAGTTTGCGCTGGTAGTCAGAGAGTTGTTTATTCCTCCTCAAAAACATCCGGAAACTGCCCATAAGATACGTCAGCCCGTCAAAATCTTCGATTTCGTAGTAAGTGCGCAGCAATACAGTTTTGGCGTCGGTCTGGTAAAACACGTCGGAAAACTCCACACTGCTGAGCATCCGCAGGACGCGGGAGAATTCTTTTTTCTCAAACAGGAGATAAGCCAGGTTATAGGTATAGGCGTTGAAACGGTCGGATTCGGGGAGGTGTTTCTCATAGTTTTCGATAAAGGATTCCACCCACACAAATTCTCTCAACCTTGTGCCGATGGCGACCATATTTTTGAAATGTGGCACAGGGAGTTGTTCGCCCTCAAAAATGATCCGGTTTTCGATCAGGGTTTTGTAGAGGTCAAATATTTCCTTTCCGTATTCGCTGCGCCCGGTATTAAATTGTTTGATGGCGTAGTTGAGCGCAAAAGCATAGAGGTGATTGAGTTCTTCCTTGTCGAGGGTTTGGAGTGAATTTTCCAGTTGTTGCCTGAGCGTAAAGTAATGGTTTTCATTTGCGCCGTCAGTCAGCGTAAGAAGGGTAGTGTGATAGAGATGAATGAGGGGAGAATCTTTGGCAGAAAAGGAATCGATTTGTTGGAGAATCTCTGTTGTCAGGAATAAACGCGCTTCCTGTTGCAGGATATTGGCCCGGTTGACCACTTCACAGCTGTATCGGAGTTTTTTGGCGAGGTAGAGATGGTCGAGCGAATCCATGACCTGGCTCACCGAAGAAGAGTGATGGCGGTCGCGGGAGTGGGCTTGTTGGAGATATTCGTTTTCTTCGAATAGAAATTTTTGCAGGAGGTCAGAAGTTTTGCGGACGGGAAGCTTATTGAGCATTTTCCCGAGTTTTGCGGCAGATTCTTCCCGGTCTTTGGTGAGGTTCCTTTCCTGGAAAACTTCTGTGATATCCTGTTGAAACCGAACGGAATGATTCTCCCGGTACTTATACACCCAGAAATTTTCGATGAGCCGGGTGAGGTCGGTCATGAGGTAGCGGAGTTTTTGTTCGTCGAATGCTTCCTTCGGAAAAATCACGGTAAACACAAGTTTTCTTTCCAGTTCGGGCTGGTCAAAAGCGGGAGCAAATTCTTTAGTCAGTTGCCAGAGGCGCGTAACGGAAGGATTTTTATTAAAAAAAGGCGAACGAACAAAATCATCAAAAGCGCGGATTTCCCAGGCAGAAAAGGTCTTGAGCAGGCGGATGAGTTTGGTTTGGTGCATAATTAACCCTCCACATTCAGAAAGCCTCTGCGAATGGCTTCTTTAACCATTTTTGTAACTTTACTGACGCCAAATTTGGCCATCAGGTTTCGCCGGTGAACTTCAACCGTGGATTCCTTATTTCCCATCTTTTGGGCAATTTCTCCCGATGAAAGCCCCTCGGCGATCTGCTCAAGGATATACTGCTCTGTGGGGGTCAGGTGAAAATCCTGCGGCACAGGCTCGTCGCTGTTCATAATAAACTCATCCATCGCTGCCAGAATCTCTGGCGGAAAATAACGCCGCCCTTTACTCACCTGCTCAATTGCTTCGATCACTTCTTTTGCCTCTGCGTGTTTGAGCAGATAGCCCGCTATGCCTGCATTAAACATCCGATGGATATAGGCTCCGTGTCTGTGCATACTCAGCATAATCACCTTCGTATGGCGGTAGTTTTTTCGGATATGTTCGGCCAGATCGAGGCCCTCGGTTTCTCCTGCCGACATGCGGATATCCACCAGGGCAACGTCTATGGTTTTTTCCTGCATTATCTCCTCCGCGTCATCTTCATTGCCTGCAATGGCGACAACTTCAAAATCTGCTTTATCCTGAAGCAGAAATGCCAGGGACTGAGCAAACACCAGATGGTCGTCTATAATCAGAATTCGGGTCATGGAAGGTGTGTATTAAGGGTTGACGGGCGCTTCAATAATAATGGTTGTGCCTCTTCCGGGCTGGCTGTCAATATCCATATGGCCGGAAATGTCCTTCAGCCGTGCCTGAATATTGGAAATTCCCATTCCGCTTTTTTTGCCGGTTTTGTCAGGATCAAATCCTTTGCCGTTGTCTTCCAGCACCATGGTAAGCAGACCTTCACTGATGCTAATCTGCAAAACAATCCGGGTTGCTTCTGCATGTTTGATCACATTCTGGATCAGTTCCTGCACAATCCGGTAAAGGTGGCGTTCGGTTTTTTGCGGGAGTTTGACGGGCTGTGGATAAAGCGTCTGAAAGTCAATATGCAGTTTTCCGCTGTTGTTGAGCGTATGGCAAAGTTCTTTTACCGATGCTTCAAGGCCCAGATGTTTGAGCGAAAGCGCCATCATGTCGTGAGAGAGCTGCCGGGTTTCAGTGCAGGCCTGATCGAGTAACTGGTAGGTGCGGTCAAAATGCAACTCACTGCCAGGAGAGAGCCGGTTTTTTATTCCCTCCAGACTCAACTTTACTGCTGATAATGTGCCCCCAAGCTGATCGTGAATGTCGCGGGCAATGCGTTCGCGCTCATACTCCTGACCTTCGAGACGGGAGTTGAGGTTTTCAATTGCCTGTTCTTTCATCAGGTCAACGACCAGTTGACTGTTGATTTCCCGCTGTTGGGCCATGAGTTGTTTCTGTGTCTGGTTTCGCTGATAGTAGTAAAACCCTATGCCGCCAATCATCATAACCAGTAAAGTACCGACGATAAAAACGAGGCGGAGTTGGGCAGATTTTTGCTGACTTTGCTGCTGGGCGATGAGTTTTTCCTTTTCTATTTTCTCCGTTTCAAAATGTACCTCCGTAAAGCGGATGGTCTGCTCGCTTTGATTATTAAACATCTCATCCTGAATCTTTTTATACAATTTGTGATAGTGAAGGGCCGAATCGGCCTGACCTTTTTCCTCAAAAATTTCGGATAACAACCGTGAGATATGTGCCCGGTCGCCGGTCAGATTCAGGTCGGATGCGATTTTGGCGCCGAGATGCAGGGTGTCGATGGCGGATGGGTAATTTTGCATCCGTTTATTCATTCCGCCCAGATTGATATAAGCATCTACGATTCCCTGATTGTCGTTGGCTTTCTGCTTGAAAATCAGGCTTTTGGTAAACAGCGGATGCGCTTTCCTGTACTGAGTTTTCGCTTCTTCCGGCTTGCCTGATTGCCGCAGATAATCACCCCAATACAGATAATGAACCCCGAGGCTGATTTCTGAACTGGTACGCCGGATGGAATCTCCGATAGCATTGCGAATCTGAATACAGGCGAGAAAAGCGGCTTCTGCCTCATCAAACTTCTTTTCAGACCGCAACAACCGCCCCTGAAGGTTATAGGCTTTGGCTTGTATGGCCGGGGAAACGCCTTTCAGATAAGGTTGCACCTGGTTGTAATATTCCTTCGCCATAAACAGGGTCGAATCTTCGAGGGCGGAAGCATTTTTTTTGCGCTGAAAATAAGTCAGAAACAGCGAACAGATATTGAGGTAATCATTTACGATTTCTGCGGAGTCTTTCCGCGCTTCATGGACGTGCAAAGCATCCTGGTAATCGGTGAGTGCGGCATCAAAATCAGATCGTTGAAGATAGTTGAACCCTCTTTCAATGAGTACGCGGGCTTGTCCCAATGAATCTCCTGCTGACTGAAACAGCGCCAGACTCTGGTTGTAGTGGCTGCCTGCGATATCGTAAAATGCCTGGCTTCGGTAAATCCCGGCAAGGGTAAATAATACTTCAGCCAGCACCGTCTGGTCATTTTGAAGTAAGGCCAATTCGTATGCTTGTTTGCTCAGTTCAAGTTTTTTTTCCAGTTGAAGATCATTCAATTGAGCTATTGTGTCGGTAAGAGCCTTAATTTTTTGTATAACTATTCGGGGGGATTCTATTTCCTGAAGCCTGGCGGGTTGTGCAAATACAAAAGAAAAGCAGAACCATACTCCAAAAAGAAGTATGGTTCTTAGGGGAAAAATATACCTGCTCACATAGTTCATATTGAAAATTTCATTGTCGGCTGGCGATTGAAAAGCGAGTAAAAAAGGGTTAGTTTCCACCCTCCACCGGATCTTTCGCGCCTACAGCCTTGCCAATATTCGCATGTTTTTTGTTCAGTCGGGTCAATATAGGCATAGGATCGTCGAGCGTTGTATCATATCCATTGGATGGCGGAATGGCTCTGGCATTCATAGATGAGATATCATATCCGGGTACTTCTATGAGTCCTTCCTCGTTGAGGAGGTCTCCGGCAGTAGCATATTCAGCTCTGGCGCTTCCTACACAGAGCACCTGATCTTCTGAAATGGGCTGGTTGGGGTTGTGCAGGCCACCTTGGGCTTTATTTTTATGATACACAACCTTTACAGCAACCGAAGTCAGAGCCGGCCATTGCGATTTGTCCAGTCCGATCAGATAGTCCTGCGGGCTGGTATGCTGGTGAGAAGTCGCACGCAAAAGTTCGAGGTAAATGTTACATACCGCTGCCGTAGTATTACCTGATTCCGGGTGGCGGAGATACAGGACATATCCATCGGGAACCAGCACATTAATACCGATATACAGCGTCGTTTGTGAAGCATCACCTGAATAGTAGGTTCTTTTCTGAATGCTGAGATAGGGCTTTAGACTCATCATAATCGTAGAATTTTGGTTAATGGGTTGCCGGAATCTATAAGAAATATAAAAAATAATTCGATTACCTGTAGTAATGATACGATAAAGGTAGGAGGAGAATCGCCCGAAAACATTACCGGGAAAATACGGAGCCTCTACCGGGAAACCGGTATGCCGGAGTGAAAGCCTGAAAGAAAAAAGGGGTTTCCCGGTATTGTGCGTAAATTACCGCAGGCAGATAAATAAAAAATACAGGAAAATGGGGATCAAAACATTCCAAAAAACGCTCAACGCTCATCCTGAAATCCTATTCCTCGTGGATGGTGCCGGGGCATTGGTATCAGCTTTTCTGTTGGGTGTGATTCTTGTCAGGTGGGAGCAAGTGTTTGGCATTCCTGCGTCCATCTTGTATTTGCTGGCTTCACTGCCGGTTCTTTTTGCTGTGTATGATTTTTATTGCTACCGGACCCAAAAAGAAAGGCCCGCAGTTTTTTTGCGCGCCATTGCCATTGCCAATTTGCTGTACTGTGTTTTGTCCCTGGGGTTAGCTATTTATCATTCTCAGACAATTACACTTTGGGGTTGGGCATATATTCTGTCTGAAATTTTGATTGTTTTGATCCTGGTTAAAATGGAATATCGATAAATGGGATAAATTTTGTGAATAAAAATGCCAATAGTGTTAAATTGAATATTTTTTTAAAATAAACCTTCCCGATAAACACTCGTTTTTGTAATTGTTGTCTGGCAAATGTTTTTTCAGTTTTGTAAAAAGAAATACCGGAATCATGAATACAAAACGCTCGATCCTTACGCTTAGTTTTCTGCTCGCTTTTGCTCACAGTCTGCTCCAGGCACAGGCTGTCTTCACGAAAGTCTATGACGCCCGTGTCAAAGGACAAAATATCGAATGGGATGGCGACCGCCTGATCGTGGCTGGTGATATGTATTTCCAGAATCAGACGGACTTCTCCTTTATGAAGCTGGATACCACCGGGACGGTTGTTCGCTCCGTGGGTTATCACCATACCGGCCGCGACCACGCTTCATTTATCCGCAATCATCCCAACGGTGGGTATGTCATCGGTGGTTATTCGTTGTTCGATCCGGCCAGCCCCGATAGTTCGGAGATCGTTATTCTCCGCATTGGCGCCAACGGCGCGCTTCAGTGGGCCCGCAGCTATTATAAAGCCAATCACAAAGCAGGTGTCATTTCCGGACTGGAAATCAATGGCGACGGAACCATCGTATTTTCTGCGCATATGTATATACCGCTGACAGCGTCCGGCCTCAATATGCACGGAACCGTAGTGCAACTCGATACAGCCGGAAATATCATGTGGCATCGTGCAGTAAGACTGGGAAATGCCCTGATTACGCCTAATCCTTTGCTTATTGATGGTCCTAACTCCAACCTCGTGATCCAGAACAACGGAACGATCATCGCGGGGTGGAATTTTTTCCGCTATGACTCTGCCGCCAATGTCCTCAACCGGGGCATTTCCATTCAGGCGCTCGACAATACCGGCAACCTCGTCTGGGAAAAACAATACAAATCCCGGCCTATGCTCGCGATGGAACTTACGCCCTCCGACAATGGCCTGGCTATTTACCTCAACAACCTCCTTGGAGCCGTAGGGCTGATCAAACTCGACGCCAATGGCAACCAGCTTTGGGGCAGACTCGACCCGTTCCCCGCAGCCAATAACATCCCACGGGTAAGCCTCAAAGCATCTGGCAACCAGATCGCCTTTCTGACCGACAACCGTATTACCATCGAACGAAATAATCCGATCTCGCTGATCCGGCCTTCGATTGTAAGCACAACTCAACATTTGCGGATCAGAGATTTTGTTACCGATGGTAAAAAAGCTTATATCCTTGCCCATACCCTGGCCCCTGCAAACGCTATAGGTTTCCGTTCCGTCCTTACAAAATCAATCATAGACACAGTTTCCAATTGTTTTTTCAGCTACCATCCTTCTGCCAACTATCCAGCCTTTGCACTCGATACGCTGAGTGTCAACCTTTCTTCTTCCAATACGCTCGCGCTGTTTATGGACACGCTGAACCTGCCCCAGGCTTTACTTTCCACCTATGATTCGACGGTCTGTGTTGGTCAGGGACTTGTCTGGCCGGGCGATGCCAACTCCGACGGAATCGCCAATGTGCTGGACTTTATGTTTGTCGGCCTGGGCTGGGGTAAATTTGGCCCACCCCGGTTAAACGCCACAATCCAGTGGACCGGTCAGTCCGCCCTTGACTGGAACTTCAGTTTCTTCAATGGCGTGAATATGAAACACGCCGATGGAAACGGAAATGGCCATATCGGCTGGGCAGACATTATTCCCATTATCCTCAACTACGGCCTCACCCACAACAAAGGCGAAGACAACGGAGGCCCCGATGATCCGCCGCTGTTTCTCGAAATGCCTCAGGATAGCATAGAGGTGGGGCAGACAATGACCATACCTGTTATGTATGGAGATTCTGCTCACCTTGTGGAAGACGTATATGCACTAGGCTTTTCGGTACGATATGATCCTGCTCTGATCGATACCAGCAGCATGCATTTCACCCCGGCAGTATCGTGGATGGGAACCGACAGTGTGGATCTGATCTATATGGAGAAAGATTTTCCTGTGGAAGGTCAACTGGAGGTCGGACTTACCCGAATCACCCAGACAGATGCATCAGGGTACGGGATGATCGGATCGCTGACATTTGTAACGATTGACAATATATCAGGCAAAACGCTGGTAGCGGAGAAACTGAGACTCGAAATCGTACCGCAGGGAGCGATGAACACCCTGGAGCAGCGGCTGCCGGTATTTGGGAAAAGCGATTCAGTCGTAGTGGTACAGGAGACGAGCACCTCGATTAAAGACAATCTGATCAGTGGAGAAGTAAAAGTATATCCCAATCCGGTATTCGGACTGCTGGAAATCGACGGAGGGAATATTGTAACGCAAAGTGTAGTACTTACCGACCTGATGGGACGTGAAGTGCTGGTGAGAGAAATGAATAAAGTGAGCACAACGCTCGATTTGGGAATGATCACTCCCGGCATCTATGTCCTCAAGGGTAAAACCCGGGAGGGGTACTGGATGAAGCGCCTTATCGTGAAATAAAGAACCTGTTCATATTATTATCATCACAGTCTTGAAAGACGGGGCGCTTTACGTCCCGTTTTTTTTTGCCTTGAATAGGCGAATTTCCTCAAAACCATTCAGATTTTCCTCAATCCAACTCATAATATTCCCACGCCCCGACGTCAAATCCATCATACCGCAGGCTGTCACTCCTTCCCCGATAGTCGTCGTTGTATCCGCTGGAGCCGGGTGGCGTGTCAAGGCCGGTATTGATCAGTGGGCTGCCTGCCTTGGGTCTGTAGTCGCGGTATAAAAAGTCGTTGAATTGCGGGTCGAGGTTTTTGGTGGAATTGAATAAATGCGGAACAATCGCCACTTCATAGTCCTCGCTCACCCGCACCAGCGAATAGTCAAAACGAAGGCTGTTAAACGGATTGCCCGACAACGTATCCAGCACAATTTCATCTTCTTCACTTCCCCAGATCACGCAGTTGGTAAACTGGTAATAGGCCTCATATATATTTGCGGTGACGCCATCAAAGGTAAACCAGTTGGTCAGCAGCATCTGGGGCGTGCGCCGCGAAAATCGTATGATACTGTAATTGGCAAAGGTGCAGTTGTAAAAACTGTATTTCCCCCCGCCGATCAGGGCCAGTGTCCGCAGTTTGCAGGTATTGATGATGGAGTTTTCCATAAAAATAGCGGGAGCCGAACCTGCAACACTTCCCGATGGGTCAACGCCGACGCCGACGATGCCATGTGCGCCCATGTTTTTGATCTCGGTGTACTGGATCGTGACTTTGGGGTTTTGATTGACAGAAATAGAGTCAACTTCTATACCGATCAGCGCATTTTTTACCCGGCAATGCCGGAGAATATTGTCTTTGCTGTTTTTGAAAAAACGGATACCCCGCCACTGGGCCGGATTCTCCTGATACAGGGAGTCGAGCCGGGATCCTTTAAACTCAATGGGCATGCCGGGTTCGCCTTCGGCTTTCAGGGTGCCGTCCACAAACAGCATCGAATACAGTCCGAAAGTCGGACTGCCAAAACTGTCTGTGATTCCAAACTGGTATGGGGTGAAAAATATTTCTGTCCCTGGTAAAACCGTAACCGTTACTCCTTCGGGAATATAGATCGGCCCGTCCATAATAATGGGTTTGTCGGGCGTAAGCGTGGTGTCTTTGGTGAAGAAAAATCCGTCGATATTCAGAAAATTCTGCTCCTGGCGGATGCGCGCCCGCAGGAAATAGGCATCGATCACAAATGCGCGGATCAGCACCTGCTGAATTTCGTCCCCCACTTGAAAATTGATGTATTCCTCCGCGAAATTGTCTTTCAACTGAGACTTCAGGTTGATAAACATGTGAATACTATCCTTGTTGGCAATAACAACATCTTCCACATCGTTTTTTTGAATGCCATCCACAATCATATTAAACTCCGAGTCTGCGCCTTTTTCCAGCCAGATACGGGAGACATTTACGGCTTTTCCTGTAAAATTGGAGACAATCAGCCGCTCACTGGGGGTGAGTATCGTCGTAAAAATAGAATCAAAGAGAACAGTATCAGCCGAAAAGCTGAGGGTACCTTCTTCTACGGGATTTGTTGGTCGCTCGCAGCTCCAGACCATAAATCCGCCGAAAGCCAGCAACAGAGGGAAAAAAAATCGCTTCATATTCGCAAACCTACGCACCGCAATGCAAATAAACCAGCCAAAAAAACAGTACCGGTTGCATGGAAGAACAGACAATCCTTATCTTGTAATTCTATAGGAAAGATTATCCAAAATGAATGACTCGATTTCCCGAAGAAATTTTCTGAAACTGGCCGGAATGGTCGGTGTGGGCTTCGCCGGACTACAGATAGTTGGGTGCCGGATGGAGGGGGGCGTTTCCCGTGTTCGCAGCCATAAATGGAAAAAGTATGGGGTACTGATTCCCGATCCGATGGGATTTCTCGATCTGCCCCGGGGTTTTTCGTACCAGATTATTTCTTCCCAGGGGAATACGATGTCAGACGGCTTTCTGGTTCCGGGTAAACCTGACGGGATGGCGACTTTTGAAGGTGGAGGGGGAAAAACGATTCTCATCCGCAACCACGAACTTAGCTCCGAAATGCGCGAACTGGGCCCTTTTGGACCCGACCTTAAATTGTTGAAAAAACTGGAAAAGGAAAAAATCTACGACTATGGGCAGGGCGAGCTTCCGGGTTTGGGAGGAACAACCACCATCGTTTACGATACCCGTGCCCAAAAAGTCGAACTGGAATATCTCAGCCTTGCCGGTACTTTTCGTAATTGTGCGGGTGGGCCGACACCATGGAATACCTGGCTGAGTTGTGAAGAGACTGTGGTAAAGGCTGGATACCGCCTGGAAAAAGATCACGGATACGTATTCGAAGTACCAGCTTCAATTTCGCAGCAACTGGCAATGCCGGTACCTATCAAAGCGATGGGGCGGTTTCAGCATGAGGCGGTAGGCATTGACCCGCAAACCAGTATCGTATATCAGACCGAAGACAGGCTGGATGGCCTGATTTACCGGTATATACCGAATGTTCCGGAAAAACTTCATGCCGGAGGAAAACTTCAGGCACTTGTGATTAAAGATGAACCAGGCCGTGATACGCGCAACTGGAAGGAAATTCCGGGCCGAAAATTTCCGCGAAATACACCACTCCCGGTAGAGTGGGTAGATCTGGACAATATTGACGCACCCGAAGATGACCTGCGAATCAGAGGTTATACAAAAGGTGCGGCTATATTCGGCAGGGGAGAAGGGATGTGGTTTGGGGTGGAAGAGTGTTATTTTGCCTGTACTTTTGGCGGAGAAAATCGTCAGGGGCAGATTTTTCGTTACCGCCCGGGGCAGTATGAAGGCACTGAAAGGGAATCCGAATCTCCAGGTACCCTGGAGCTGTTCTCTGAGCCTGACAACTCTATGTTGATGCAGAACTGCGATAATCTTACAGTGGCTCCCTGGGGCGATCTGATTGTCTGTGAGGATACACTGGAGGCCAGAGTAATGGGCATCACGCCCGATGGCGGTTATTACCCTCTGGCGAGCAATGCCCGTAAAAATTCCGAATTTGCCGGTGTTACCTTTTCGCCGGATGGAACGACTTTGTTTGTGAATATTCAGCACGAAGGGCTTACCTTTGCCATTACAGGTCCCTGGGACAGAGGAAAAGTTTAGGCAACGGCCCGCTTTGTCTTTTTCGTTATCGATCTAAAACACATCTATGAAACGAATTTGCCGTTTTTTTCTGATGATAAGCCTCGTTTTCCTGGCTACAACAGGCCTTCACGCCCAAAAATTGCAAGTGGGTGGCAGAATCGGAATGTCTCAGGTAAAATCTGTCGGTGAAAATCAGGATTCAAAAAATGGTTCCCGAAGCTCGGGGTATGCGGGTATATTCGCCAACTATCTGACCCGCAATTTTCGTATGGGGATTCAGGTGGAGCTGAATTATCTGGGAATGTCGAAAAAGACAGAAGCAGAATTTCGGTTGCCGGTTACCGGGTTTGTCAACCTGGACCGGAGAAGCCGGGTAAGGCTTCATGCCGGTACATTCATCGGTGTCGGTCAGACCCTCTTAGACTCCGAATGGCCCACTCCTGCCAGAGGGTTGGAATGGGGACTTACTTCCGGACTGGATGTGAGAGTTCCGGTTAATGAACATCTGATCCTGGTTGCAGATACCCGGGCAAATTGTGTTCTGCCTGCCAATGGAATGTCTGGCGGAATAGGAATAAAGCCATTCAGAAGGATTTTATTGTCCGTAAGCCTGGGAATAGCCTTCGGAAAATAATATTATCCCACCAAATTCCTGTTTTTCAATTCAGTTAACAGTTCTCTATACAGAAGAATAAACTGTTTGGCCTCATTCAGTCTGTTTTTCTTCTGGTGAATGTCAATGGCATTTTTAAGAATCTGGGTAACAATCTCATGTACCTGCGCTTTCATATGGAAAGGGGCAATTTGATTTCGCCTGAAAGCTTCCTCGATATACATCACAGATGCTCTTGCCAGCGGTTTACCCATATTGAAAGAGTTAAACATGGACATGTTTTCATTCTCAAAACTGATCGCCATAAAGTTACCCTGAATGTTGATCCCATCGAGGTGAATGCCGACTCGTTTTCCTACCAAAATTGCAAGGCAGGACAACGCCAGTTGGCTTCCCTGATGGCTTTTCAGCACAAATAACAGGTTGTCGTATAAATGATTATGATCCTCAAGTGTGGGAGAACGAAAGGCCTTCCGCTGAAAAAGAAATTCCATAAGACTGGTCGCATTTACCGGATGTCCGGTTCTGATAAATTCTTCCCCCAGTTCGTCAAGTATCTGCGGAATAGAATAGGCGAGAGAACCATTTTCAAATAGTGCAAGGCGGATCAACACATATTCCAACGCGGCTTTTTCATCTTCCATATCCAACCAACCCAGCCATGTGTCAGAAAATTCATTGGAACGCAATTCCTGGCAAAAATTTCGAACTTTTTCGACAATCTCGGGTTCCATACCAATCAAAAATGGAATAACTTCCTGATCCAGTCTTGGACCAAAACTGCGCAGTGCTTCCTGAACCTGTGCTTGTACTACAGGGGATTCATCTTCCAGAAGTTTCAATAAAAAGGGCAAATCTTCACGACGAGGCATATATTTTTATTAAAATAAAATTCATAAGCAATTTTATCCAATAAAAATAAAATACCCAATCCGAAATAAAATAATATGTTACATCATAACGCTGATTTTGAAATGCTGATTACCCGCATCAAACCATCATTGTTCCCTGCTACCAAAAGCTGTTTTCCATCAGCTAATGCAATGATTTTCATGCTTCGGATATCTTCTCTGACAAAAAATCCACTCTTTACCGGCGATATAGGCTGAAAATGACCTTTGCCATCTCCCTTGAGTAAAAGTCCGTAGCTCGCATCGGCTCTTCCCGTCTCAGCCCTTACGGGATAAAAATTTCCTGAGAGCAATATATCTTTCCTGCCATCTCCGTCAAAATCCTGGTATAACAAGCCAAATACAGAAGAAAACTGTGCTTCCGGGGGCAGATTATGCTGAACAAATTTTCCCTCCCCTGTATTTTCAAACCAGGCGGTTTCAAACGTAAAGGCTTTCAGTTCGAGGGCTCCCGCGAGTTCGGTTTCGCTGAAAACATCTGTAAGGGTAGCTTTTGCATACGCCTCGTAACGGAGAAATTTTCTTTTCAAAAATGCCAGTTGACCGATCAACTCATCTCTTGTTGCTATCGGGTAATTTTTTCCCTGAATATAATAACACAAAATGGGATCCTGTGTTCCGTTTCCGTCAAAATCTTTGGTTATGACAGATGCCGGATACTGCAGCGACGCTTTCATCTGATCATTTAAGCCCCGGTTTCCGGCAATGATATCCATATCGCCATCGCCATCCAAATCTACTGTCAGCAACCGGTTCCACCAACCCTGTGTCTGTCCCAGGCCGTAGGCTTCGGTTTGATCTTCCAGTGTCGTTCCTGTATTGATCCAGATTTGAAGGGCGGTCCATTCTCCTGCAAGAATCAGGTCTGGTTTGGTGTCACCATTGACATCTGTCCAGGCTGCGTCGGCAATCATTCCGGCCCGCAATAGCCCGGGTGCAAGGGCTGACGTAACGTTGACCAGCTTGCCTCCTTCATTTTTGAGCAGGTAACTTTCTGGCGAATAGGGGTAACGCCCCGGAATCACTCTTCCACCGACAAATACATCCATATCGCCATCGCCGTCCATATCTGCGGTGCGCACACAACCGGTACTGGTATGGAGCGAAGGAAGCGCATCGTTTTTGCGTACAAAATTTCCTTTGCCGTCATTAATATACACCCGATCCTGATAAAGTGCATCCCCTTCGGGAAAACTGCTTCCCCCGCTCGCTACATAGATATCGGTATCTCCGTCTCCGTCGAGATCAAAGAAACTGGCATCTGTGTCTTCATATTCGCTGTCTGATAGTTCCTTTGAAACAAATTTCCCGTCTGGTGTCTGAATGAAAATTTTCCCTGCCTGTCCGGCCGCACCACCTGCAAACAGATCGTCTTTTCCGTCCTGATTGACATCCCCGACCGCCAGGCATGGGCCCATGCGCGAAAGCATATGTGGCAACAACGGCTCCCTTTTGAAATCATTAAAAGCATCTTCCCTGTGTGCAAACTGAAGCCCCGGAATCACGGTATCTGAAAAAATATGCCTTCCTTCAACCGGTGATTGCCCACCTGAAATTTCCTTTGCATCCTTATAGTGCAGGACCAGCGTAGTATTTGCCGCTATATCTGTTAATACCTGGCTTTTGCCATCAGGCCAGGTCAGGGTAAGTGCGCTGGGAGTATTACCATCAGGAAGCCCAAAGTGAAAGATCGGCTCGACTGATGACTCGTAGCCTCTCACAGGTATCAGCTGCTGATACTGTACTTTTTCGCCTGTTTGTAAGGAGATGCTGGCACCGGTTCCAAACCGGTTTTTCTCGCTGCCATCCAAAACGACCCGCAGGTAATGCCCTTCATTTCGGTCTTGAGTAAGGTTTTTGTAAATGAATGCATCCTCTCCGATATTGTTGACAACGAGATCGAGGTCTCCGTCCTGGTCAAGGTCTCCGTAGGCTGCGCCATTGGAGAAGCTGGGTTTTTCTATTCCCCAATCCCGGGTTTTGTTGGCAAAGTGATAATCACCTTCATTGGAGAATATATAGTTGCTGACATATATCTGGGGAATCTGCTTCGAAATCACGCCATCACTCAGCTTTACGCCCGCTTTCTGTGCCTTTTCCAGGGCTTCGGGATAGGTGTATTTGACAAAATCGAGATGTGTGCTGGCGCGGAAATAACCATTGGTGATATGAATATCTTTGTCCCCGTCATTGTCAAAATCAGCCATAAGTACAGACCAGCTCCAGTCTGTATTGGAAATGCCGGCAAGCTGCCCGATTTCGCTGAAGTTTCCATTTCCCAGATTGATCTGCAGGGTATTGCGCATCTGCTGGTGGTAAAAACCTCTTTCCACCTGCTCCTGATACCTGTCGTAGTTGTCCGGGCCTTTTAAGATTTTTTGCCCGTAATTGTCTTCCGGCAGCATATCGAGAACCATCAGATCAGGCAGTCCGTCATTGTTGATATCCCCCATGTCTGACCCCATTGAAAAATGCGAGGTATGGGCAAATGAGGGGGAAAGTTTGTCAGTAAAAGTGCCGTCGCCGTTGTTGATATACAGATAGTCCTGTTCGGTATAGTCATTTCCCACAAAAATATCGGGCCAGCCGTCGAGATTGATATCGCCTACGGTTACGCTCAGTCCAAATCCTATGGGGTTTCCTTTGATTCCTGCTGCTGCACTTACATCGGTGAAGGTATTGCCGTCATTGCGATATAGTTTGTCCCCGAAAAATGGGTCGCGTTTTGATTTGACAGCGGCGACGGTCAGGTTAAAGTCAGGTTTTATCGCATGGTTGAGCAGATACATATCGAGATCACCATCTCTGTCATAGTCGAAAAATGACGCTTGCGTCGAAAACCCCGGGTCTGCCAGGCCAAACGCCGCCGCTTTTTCCGTAAAAGTGCCATCGCCATTGTTGATAAACAACTCATTGGCGCGGCCTGCCTCGTCCAGGTTGCCGGAGCGGCAGATATAAATATCGAGGGCACCGTCGCCATTGACGTCGGCCATGGCGACGCCTGTTTTCCAGCCGGGATGGCTTACGATGCCGGCGGCTTTTGTGACTTCTTCAAACTGAAGATTCCCGCGATTGAGGTACAAGCGGTTGGCGACAAGATTTGCCGTAAAAAATATATCGGAAAGTCCGTCGCCGTTTACGTCTCCAATCGCGACCCCTCCTCCGTTGTAGTAATATTCATAGGAGAGGATATTGAGCTGGTCGTTTTCCGGAAGCGCGTTCTGAAACTGGATACCAGAATAAGAAGCAGGAACCCGTTCGAAAACAGGTTCCTGCTTATGTGTGATTTCTGCGGGTGATTTCTCTTTTTCTGAAGCACAGCCCGTATTTGCCGGAGTGGAAAAAATCAGAAAGACACCGCATAAAATGAAAGAAAATCGGCTATATTTTTGGGGAATAATTGGCTTCATCAGACAGGCATTTGTCCTGCCAAGATATTGAATTATTCCGTAAAATCGGAAAACCTACTTTCCTTTAAATTTGACTTTATTACCGAGCAAAGACTTACCTTCCAATACATCGACCAACTGCACATCGAGGGTAACAGTTTTTTTGTCTCCGGAAAGGCGCGCCTGATCATTTTCCATTTTCGAAACTTTACCGGGCATATGGTAGATAGTTTTATAGGATGCGCCAGTCATAAACATTTTGGCCATTTCGAAGTTGGAGGCAAATTCTTCATCTTCCATCAGATCTCCCAGTGGAGGATTTGCCCTTTCAAAAGTGCCTTTGGACCAGGTAAAGTTATCGGTGGTTCCCGAATTAAAATCCATGCCTGGGGTTACATTTCCATTTTTTGTTGCATCGTTCAGGACAGCTACACTTGTGAAATCGTAGGAAATAGTGAATTTATACCCTTCAGATTTGTGGCTTACATTGCTCAAACCATCAACCGACCGCAATTGAGCCAGCGTTTCCTGGATGGTAGAGTCCATCTGTCCAAACATATCGTTTTCGTCCATCTGTTCCTGAGTCATAAGCCCCTGCATCATGTTCATCATTTCATTCATATCAACAGAAATGCTATACGAACCTGATCCATCTTTTTTCAGGAAGATTTCCTCTACAATATTCAGACAACTGGTACAAACAAAAGCGAGACAAACGGTTGAAATAAGTGCTAATTTTTTCATGTTAATTCATTTGTTGGTGCGAAGATAGCAGATTCCATGAAATTTTTTCCCGGGGGATTGTGGATTTATTGGATTGACGCTTTGAGTTCTTGCAACCTGGTAAATATCTGATTGAAAAACCGATTTCTTCCTCTTTCCGCCACTTTACTGATCAGCTCTGATTTGCGGGTGATATTTTCCAGCCCTGTCGCCAATTTTTGCGTAAAGGCCTGATTTGTCGTATGGAGATATTCGGTATTGTGAAAAATCATAAATGCTTCCCACCGGTCCTCATATTTCACGACAATATTATTGTCATTCGACACCACATCGTTGAAGTAAAGGTTGAAATTTTCTATTTTTTGGTGTGGATGGTGGCCAACAATAAACTTATAGCCAAGTTCGGCCTGGCGCTTCAGGTGGGTGAAATAGAATTCTACTTTGTCTATCAGGTTTTTCGCATCTTCTTTGGAGTGAAACAAGCCAGCTTCTTCGTAATAGCCAATTTGTTTGATAAATGAGGCCACTGTTTCTGTATTCCATATCTCCGTTGTGGGAATCTGGCAGTATTTCTCCGCAATCAGATAACAAAGATCCAGGCATCGCTTTTCCTTATCATTGTTTACTTTCAGCTCAAATTTTACTCCATCCAGGTAAGGGTCATTAAAGATGGTCTTTCTCCAAAAAAACATCTTAAACAAGGCGATTTCCGGAATCTGAAACAGGTGAAAAACCGGAATATCCTTGACGAGATAAATCGCCTCAGAAACTTTTCTGCGGTGAATATCTGTAAGGAGTGCCAATAGGTTTTGAAGGTATATCTCAAAATCCAAACCAGCTTCTGTCAATCCTGCCGGACGAAAAACAATGGTGTTTCCCTGGATTTCCTGGGTCAGTTCGTCCAATGATATTCTGAACTCTTGACTCAGTTTAATGATTTCGTCAATCTTTAGCGGCGTTTCTCCCCTGATGCGTCGATAGGCTCCGTCTATTCCAATATTCAATATATCAGTGATATAATTTGGTAAGGATTCGTGCGGGGGAATTTTTTCTTTTATTTTATCAAATAAGAGTTCCTGAAAAGATGAGATTGCTTCCATAATGGGGAAATTTGCGGAAAATAATAAAATCACCTCAAAAAAACATTAATAATAGTATTATTCCGTAATGTAAAAATGACTTTTGGCAGGAATCCGTAAATCCTGCCCAATCTGTGCAGCGGTCAACAAAATAAGTTGTCTTTTGTAACAGTCTCGTTTTTACATGATTCCCTCCGGAATAAAACCATTAACAATTAGTATGAAAAATTATTCACTATTTCTTATGATCGCCCTCTGGGCTTTTTCATCCTTTGCACAGGATACGATCAAATCGGTTACCATCAGAATCAATGGCGATGTCAATGGTAAAGTTATCAAAATGGATACTACCCTTACCGTTGAATCCGCAAAAGATGTAACTGTTATTCTGAATGAATTGGGAATCAGTGATCTGGATGAAAACCGTTCGATGGAAAAAACCATCATTATCAGGGATCAAAATTCCTTAAAACATGATGACCATGAGTTGAAGTGGTTTTCCACTGAAAATCTATCCGATTCGATGATCGTCGGAAATGCGGGCGTGAAGCTGTTTTTTTCCCCTGACAGCGGCAACACTTTTACCTTTATAGATGGGGACAAGAAGGGAAAAGGGATGAATTTTGACTTCGACTGGGATTCAGATGCCAGCGACCGGCACTCCCGTACTTTTATGGGTATTAGTATGACCAATGACGAAAGTGGCGGCGTGCGTATCTCTGGTGTGGAAAATAATAGCAGTGCGGAAAAAGCGGGCCTCCGCCGGGGGGATATTATTGTCATGATTGAAAAAGAGCGTATCGGAAATGATAAACAACTCTCAGCCATTATCAGGAGTTATGATCCCGGAGATAAAATTGATGTTACCTATATCCGCGGTGGTAAAAAAATGAAAACGACTGTAAAGCTTGGAAAACGCGACTGATCACAGGGGGCAGGAAGTATGAAAAAAAAAATTAGGAGGCAGATTCATAATTGGTAATTTTCCATTATCTTCAACGTTACATTACAGAATGGCCGTTGCTTTCCCGTCAAACCCTTAATTAATTCATACCATTATGAAATCGAGCACTTTACTGAAACTGGGCTTTCTGACCCTTCTCATGAGTTTTCTGGTACTGTCAGCAACTGCGCAAAGGACAACCACTCCTACGAGAACTACCAAAGCGACTACTGCTGCGACAAAGAAAGGAATCTCTGCTGCTGATCAAAAAGCAATCAAAGAGATCTTCCAGGGAGTAGATCAATCCAAGTACCGCCTTCAGTTTAATAACAAAACGGAAACCCTGGGTACAAGAAATGTCAGCATGAATGATATCCGGCAGGTGAAAAAAATCACCAATCCGGGTGAAGCTGCCGGCTGGATTGTTTTTGTTGTTGAAGGAGATGACGTTGTGTATGTACTCGCCGTAGGTAGTTCCGACCTGGTGAGCGTTATCGGAAAAGAAAAAGCGCTCAAGCTCAATCAGATCATGGCGAAATATCAGTAGCCCTCCATTGGAGAAAAAAAATCTAAAGGATGTGTGACAGAAATGTACACATCCTTTTGTGTTTTTATTGGGTATTTCCGACTATTATGATCATGAAAAAACTGGTCTATACACTCGCTTTTATTCACCTGACGCTCATCGGTGTGGTTATTTTTCACGGCATAGACAGTTGGGTTCACGGTGGAATCCTCGAAAAACCCCTGTCTTTTCTCAGCAGCCTCAATTACTCTGTCTGGCAGTACGGCTTCTTCTCTCCAGACGTGGGGAAAAGTACGGAAGTGGAGATCAATGTCTTTGAAGATGGGGGCAATGTTGTGAACTATTCTACCCTCAGAGATTTTGATTTTTTTACAGCAAACGGTGAATCTGCCAATCGTTTTTATGGGTTTAAGGTGCATACCGCTGCGGACAGTGTATTTCAGGATTTGTGCGCCCGGTCTGCTGCAGTCAGGTTGATGAATATCCACCAGCAAAGCTGGCGTATCAACTACATTATGCGTAGCATCCGCTATCCTGCCATGAAAGACTATGTCAAAGGCGATACGGTGTCCGTGATAGAATTTTACAATACAGAATTTGAACTCAATTAGCGGAAAGGCGCATGATTACTTATCAGCAAATCAAAGAAAAAGGGATAGCTTTTTTCAGCGACCCGCATGATCCTGCACCTCTGGGGATTTTTCGCATACTGATCGCGGGTTTTGCCATTGTTCAGGCGGTATTCTGGTATCCTGACTGGCTGGCCTTTTTTGGAAAAGAAGGCTGGATTCAGTGGGAAATTTCGCATGCACTCAACCAGGCCTGGAATCTCCACCTCTCTCTGATTTATGAATGGCTGAGTTTTACCGGAATCTCTGCCGATCAGATGGTGATGGCTTTTTTCTGGGTGTACGTGATTTCTGCTACCGGCTTGCTGCTGGGTTGGTTTACCCGTGTCTGGGCGATCCTCACCTGGCTTTGCCACTTTACGATGATGAGCACCAGTCCGACATTTATGTATGGGGTGGATATTTTCCTTCAGATCGCCCTTTTTTATCTGATGCTGATGCCCGTTTCAAAGGCATTTTCATTGGACCTCAGACAGGGAAGGGTATCCGGAGATCCGACCTGGGGTGTAACGATTTCCCTCAGAGTGCTTCAGTTGCATATGTGTATGGCCTACCTTTCTGCCGGATATGAAAAAATGCTGGCTGCCGAATGGTGGGATGGAAATGTGCTCTGGCGATCTTTGGTACAGCCCGATTTCCGGCAATTTGACCTCACCTGGCTGGCGCGTTTCCCCTGGATTCCCATGCTTCTGAGCTGGTTTACGATGGTTGTGGAAACGTTTTACTTCATCGGAATGTGGGTGCCAAAGCTGAGAGTTTTCTGGCTGGCAGGGATCATTTCATTGCATCTGGGCATCGGATTATTCCTCGGACTCAAATTTTTTGGGCTGATTATGATTCTCATGTCTGTTTCTGCTTTCGGTTATGATGCCTGGCAGGATATAAAGAGACAAAAGTCATTCATTAAGAATCTCGCTACGGGTTCATAATCCCATATTAATTCCTTAGTTTTGCACCCGTGTTTAAAAATACTCACCCTCCAATAAAAATATATTTGTTATGGCTGGAGACAAAATTACCATCAAAAACGGGAAACTGTTCGTACCTGACAGTCCTGTCATTCCCTTTATCATTGGCGACGGAACAGGTCCCGACATCTGGCATGCATCCGTACGCGTGTTTGACGCAGCAGTAGAAAAAGCTTATGGCGGCAAAAAGAAAATTGTCTGGAAAGAAGTACTCGCCGGACAAAAAGCATTTGACGAAACCGGAGACTGGCTTCCACAGCAGACCGTTGACGATATCGACGAATACCTCGTCGCCATCAAAGGCCCGCTGACTACCCCTATTGGTGGTGGTATCCGCTCACTCAACGTTGCGCTTCGCCAGAAACTCGATCTTTACGTTTGTCTCCGCCCGGTAAGATATTTTGAAGGTGTTCCTTCTCCCGTCAAAAATCCCGAACTGGTGGACATGGTGATCTTCCGTGAAAATACCGAAGATATTTACGCCGGTATCGAAGCAAAAGCAGGAACTGAGAAAGCAGAAAGATTGCTTGACTTTATCCGTGAAGAATTTCCCGAAGACTTTGCAAAAATCCGTTTTGGTTCTGAAGAGCGGATCAATGAGTTCAACCAGTCCATTGGTGCAGCACCTTCTTCAACAGTTGAAGTAGGTCTGGGTATCAAAGCCGTTTCCCGCACCGGTACGGAAAGACTGGTTCGCGGTGCCATTGAATACGCGATCCGCCACAAACGCAAATCCGTTACCCTGGTACACAAAGGAAACATCATGAAATATACCGAAGGTGCTTTCCGCGACTGGGGTTATGAACTCGCTGAGCGCGAATTTGGAGACTACGTCTATACATGGGCACAGTACGACCGTACGGCTGCGGTCAGCGGAAAAGACGCTGCTAATGCCGAGCAATCAGCCGCTGAGAAAGCAGGTAAAATCATCGTAAAAGATGCTATTGCCGACATTGCCCTTCAGCAGGTATTGACCCGTCCGAGTGAGTTTGACGTGATTGCCACCCTCAACCTCAATGGCGACTACCTCTCCGACGCACTGGCTGCTCAGGTAGGCGGTATCGGTATCGCTCCTGGTGCCAACATCAACTACATCTCTGGTCATGCTTTGTTTGAGGCTACCCACGGTACTGCTCCCAAATATGCAGACCTCGACGTGGTAAACCCCAGTTCCGTGATTCTCTCCGGTGTACTGATGCTGGAGCACATGGGCTGGCAGGAAGCAGCTGATCTGATCCTCAAAGGCATCGAAAGCTCGATCGCTCAAAAAAGGGTAACCTACGATTTCCACCGCCTCATGGAAGGAGCAACCAAACTGAAGTGCTCCGAATTTGGCGACGAAATTATCCGGAATATGTAATTGTTAGCCTCCGGGCGCAAAAAGTAAATATGGAAATCCTCCCTGCAAAGGGGGGATTTTTTTTGAGGCTTCTTTTTACTCAAAGGAACTTTCCCTATCTTCCAAAAACATGTTCGACACCACACCCAGCCATCACAAAAACCCAATATACATGCAAAAACACGTACTATTCTTTTACCTTTTGTTGCCGGGGCGATGAGTTTTGCGGCAGATAAAAACGATGACCGCACCCTGATGATGCTTGACAGTGCCGAAGTGGTGGATCTACAGGCGATGGCCGAAAACACGGTAGGCCCGGCCTCGGTGATGGCGTGGAATCTTTTGTGTTTTGGGTACGACCGGTGCCGCGATTATCCTCCGGCATCGGAAGAAGGAAACAACGCCCGGCGAGCCGATCCCCGCCTCAACGCCCGTGATCTGATCCGGTCGGAATATTACAAACTGAAAGTCTATCCCAACCCGGCGGGCCTATACGCCACCTTTGAGTGGGATCTGATCCATCTGGAGGGCGAAGCCGGTCTCCGGATTTTGGATACCTATGGCCGGGAAGTCGCCCAATACCTTATCACAACCCAGAAAGACCAATGGCTGTGGGACACGCGGAATGTGCCGGATCGCATCTATCTTTACGAGTTGCGCACCGAAGCACAGGAAGTGCTGGCACAGGGGAAAATTGTGGTGAAGAAGTAAACCTACGGTTGGCGAAAAGGGTTTCTTGCAGAGGTTTCGCAGAGGTCGCTAAGAAGTGTTTTGCGTATTTTGCGGTTCTTGGCGTACTTTGCGTGAAACCTACGGTTTGCAAAAAGTATTTTCTCGCAGAGGTCGCAAAGGTGTCGCGAAGTTCGCAAAGAGGCACTTGGTGAAACCTACGCTTGGCGAAAAGGGTTTCTTGCTAAGAGACGTTATTCCCCCAAAAATCGCCGAATCATTTTCACTACCTGATCCATTGTGCCAAAATCTGTATCGGCTCTTTCTGAGAGTGGAATGCCTGTAGTGCCGTTTCCCATTACCACTACGCGGTACACTTGTTTGTCTCCTTTTGTGAGGGTTTCGAGTTCGACACTGCGGATTTCTTCGAGCGGCATTTCGCAGGTGATGACGGTGGAGGTACCGCTGGTTTTGAAAATAGTCAGCAATCCGCTTTTTCTGTCCAGTCTGATGCGAATGGTAACAGATATCAGAATACCCACAATACCAGCAATAAACAGGATGATTCCCATGACATAAAACATCCTGTACCAGGCCTGAATGCCATATTCTTTCACCGAACCAATCCACAGCGATATACCGGCCAAAGCCAACGCGAGAAAAAGCATTTGTTGCATAAATGGTTTTTCCTCAATCACCATCTCATCCTTGACAAAAGTCCTGATTTCCATTTTATTTTTTTCTTACGGCTTTTACTTCTTTGAGCAATGCCAAATCTACATTTTCTGCGGTAATTCCTGCATAGTTTCCTCCGCCTTTTTCGGCGAGGGTTTGCAATTGTTTGACTTTGTCATCATTGAGTTTACCAAAAGAGAATACCGACAAATACACCGAATTACTGGCATTTTTTTCGGCGATAGAGTAGAGGTCATCGACTTCAAAATAACCATCCGTAGCGAGAATGATCCGGTTATTGCCTTCGCCGATAAAATTTCTTGAGGCGATATTATAGGCTTTTCTCAGGGCCATCCGGCCTTTGGTGCCTCCGCCGCTTCGCAGGTTTTCGATCGCATCGCTGATGGTTTTTTGCCTTGCGGCAGATACGCCGTCAAGGATGACTTCCGCATCTCCCGAATACACCACAATGGAAATCTGGTCTTCCGGGCGCATATGTTCCAGCAGCTTCTTAAAGGAGTCTTTCAGCAAAGGGAGTTTTTCGGGCTTGCGCATAGACGCCGAAACATCGAGTAAAAGGATAAGATTGTTTTCTGCCACCCCATCAAATGAATAGGGATCGGCAATCTCCACCGTTTCTACCGGTGTCTGGGTAATCTTGGGAGGCTCTGTAACAGCGCGGGGTTTGATATCAACTTTTGAAATGACGGGTACCTGATCATCTTCTTCCGTATGCGTAGGCGCTTCGGGTTGAGATGTATGATTCTGAACGATGATCTGTGGCTCTGGTTCTGTCACTACCGGAGTTTTGGACAGGAGGAAATTGGAGGGATACGTTTCATTGTAAGCTTTAGTGGTGACATTAATCGTACGTCTGGAATTTGGATAACCTTCACATACAACAATCTGGTCATATACCCGGCTTTTGTTGGGCAGTTCTATCGAATATTTACCCGCCGTATTGGTGGTAACTTTTTTCACCACACGTTTGGTTCTGGCGTCCAGCACGATCACCTCTGAGGTCAACCCCCGCCAGGTGGTACTATCCCGTACTGTTCCGGTAAGGGTGTGGACAAATTCGGGGATATCGGGTTTGATTCTTTCGTCGGCAAGCTGAAGGTCTGCAAAATATATATCGCCATCTCTGACAAAATATGCCTCATTGCCATCGGCAGTAAGGATCAGTCCATAATCGTCGCGGGAAGTATTGAAAGGCGCACCGACATTGATTACTTCACCGAAAGTGCCATCGCTGTTGAGGGTAGTTTTGTATATATCGAGTCCGCCAAAACCTTCATATCCGTCGGAGGCGAAATAAAGGGTTTTGCCATCTGCGGCAAGGAATACGGAGCGGTCATCGCCGGGCGTGCTGATGGGTAGCTTTTTACAGTAAGTCCAGCCATAGGTGGACTGTTTGCTCATATAAATGTCCATATTGGCATCATAGTCAGGGCCGGCTGCAACAATCAGACGTTTTTCATCTGCGGCGAGGGTCATTCCATCGGTAGCGGGCATGATGCGGAAAAATTCGGTGATGCCGCCGCCGAGGCCTTCGCGTTCGCCCCAGGTTTTGCCATCGGTACAGCGGGCTTTGTAGTAGGGGCCGCCGGTGCGGTACCAGTTGGTATTCCAGCTTTGGAAATAAACGGTTTTGCCGTCGGCAGAAATATTGGGTTCATCTTCTCCCTGTCCGGTATTGATGCCATAGGGCATACTGCGCGGAGGTTGCCAGCGGCCATTGGTTTTTTGAGAGTACCAGATATCGCCGTCAAATACCGAATCACCTTTGAAAGTCATGTAACTACGCGACCAGGGCTGGCTTCCACGGAGGGACATAAAAAACAAAAACTGTCCGTCAGGAGTGATGGACAGATTGGTTTCACGGTGGGGACTGCTCAGTGTGGTAACTTTCTGAATCCTGATCTGGTCCTTGTGGTCAAGGATGGTCGCTTTTCGCTCCACAGGTTGACTTTTCAGAGAAAATACGGACACGGATAGTGCAAAAAAACAGCTAAGGAGTGTATTCAGTTTCATTACCAGGGACTTTGTGAATTATTTCAATAAACGCTTTTCAGCACGGTGATATTTATATTACTTTGGGTCAATGATCAAGATACGAAGATTAAATCCTTAACGCCAGTACGGGCTAAAAATTCTATATGATACTTGGAGTCATTCCTGCCCGCTATGGGTCGAGTCGTTTTCCCGGAAAACCATTGGTCGAAATCCAGGGTAAGAGTATGATCCGGCGTGTGTACGAGCAGTGTCAGAAAGCCGAGGCAGTCAGCCGGGTAGTAGTTGCTACAGATGATGAGCGGATTTTCGGGCATGTGCTTGATTTTGGTGGAAATGTAGAAATGACCGGAACAGAACATCTCTCAGGTACAGAGCGAATGGCTGAGATTGCACAAAAGTACGGAGAATTTAGCCATTTTATCAATATACAGGGAGATGAGCCTTTTATTGATCCGGGGCAAATCAATCAGGTAGGGGAAATATTGCTTGGGAATGGCGCTCCGGATATAGTTACGCTGGCAAGACCCATGGTTGACCGCGAACAAATCAGCAATCCAAACCTTGTGAAAGTGGTGATGGATATGTTGGGGAATGCCATGTACTTCAGCCGGTCAGTGATTCCTTTTCCCAGAAATGAAACACCGGGCATGGTATGGTATAAGCATATCGGTATTTATGGTTTTCGCAGAGAAGTATTGCTGGCCGTACCCCAAATGCCCGCGTCTCCTTTGGAGGTGTCAGAGTCCCTGGAACAGCTCCGCTGGCTGACAAACGGATACAGAATACAGGTCGGAATTACCCTCACAGAGTCCATATCAGTCGATACACCTGACGACTTGTCCGAATTTTCGGATTTATAGGAGAATATTTTGATAAAATTCGCCTTTTTTCCCATATTGAGCCCCCAAATTAAGAGATCATTGGAAGCAACATCTTTAACAGTTCAAACGGTACTTTTCTGGGTTTTTGCCATCATTGGCATTGCCGGCGGGGTAGGGCTTATATTTAACCGAAGCCCGATCTATGCGGCACTATCCCTGATCCTGAATTTTTTCAGTATTGCAGGATTGTACCTATCGCTGAATGCAGAATTTATCGCTGCAATTCAGATTCTGGTTTATGCCGGAGCCATTATGGTATTATTTCTTTTCGTCATCATGCTGCTCAACCTTCAGGACGAGCACGGTCTCTATTCTTTTGATGCCCGAAGGGGGATTGCCTTTATTCTTGGTCTGGCATTTATTGCAGAAATGTTATTCGTATTCAGATCATTTGCGGAGAAAGAAGTCAGCACAAATTTCGCTTTTGGAAAGGTAGAGTCCATTGGTGATAAAATGATGACGGATTATCTTTTCCCCTTTGAAATGATCTCGGTTGTCCTGATTGCCGCGCTTATCGGAGCAATCGTAATCGCAAGGAAACATAATTATTCTGACTAGTTTAAATTTACATATGCTTACTCCGACGATTTATTCATATCTGGCAGTCAGTGTAGTCATGTTTGCCCTTGGAACCATAGGGGTACTGACACGCCGAAACGGGATAGTGGTTTTTATGTGTGTGGAGCTGATGCTCAACGCCGTAAACCTTTCACTTGTCGCTTTCTCCAATATGCACAACAATGCCACCGGCTCTATGTTGGTGTTTTTTGTAATGTGCGTGGCAGCGGCTGAAGCAGTAGTGGGGCTTTCGATCGTGATTGCTCTCTTCCGCAACAAACTGGATATTGATATCAATAATGTAAACATTTTTAAATGGTAACCACACCATTTGAATCCTAGATAACGAGATACATGGATACTCTGCTAAGGCTGATCATTCTTCTACCCATTATTAGTTCCGCGCTGATCGGACTTGGGGGCTTCTTTTTCCCCGCTTTCCGAGAAAAGGAAAAGCTGGTAGGATTTCTCGCTACTTCAGCCGTAGCGATTCCTTTTTTTCTGGTGCTCACAGCTTTCTTTCAGTTTACGGGTGAACCTGTTCACTTTGAGCTGTTTACCTGGATGGCTGCCGGTAACCTGAATATCAAATTTGCCTACAACCTCGACCAGTTATCGCTCCTTATGGGGCTGATTGTCAATGGTGTGGGTGCACTGATCCACATTTATTCTGTGGGTTATATGCATGGCGACCGGGGGTACTATAAGTTTTTTGCCTACCTCAACCTCTTTATCTTCTCGATGAATAACCTGATTCTCGGAGATAATATGGCGGTGATGTTTCTCGGTTGGGAAGGTGTTGGGGTTTGTTCCTACCTCCTGATTGGTTTCTGGTACGAAGATATGGCAAAAGCTGCAGCTGCCCAGAAGGCGTTTGTTGCCAACCGTATCGGTGACTTTGCGATGATCGTGGCAATGATGCTGATTTTCACCGAGTTGGTCGCTCACGGCGGCACTACCAGCCTGAGTTTCAGTGAGATTATTCATACCGACTTTGGTGATAAAACTTTCTGGATTGCCCTGCTCCTCTTTATCGCAGCTACCGGTAAATCTGCCCAGATTCCGTTGTTTGTCTGGCTCCCTGATGCGATGGCCGGTCCGACACCTGTTTCTGCACTGATCCACGCGGCAACCATGGTCACCTCTGGTATCTATATGATTGCCCGTGTACACCCGATTTTCCTCGGCGCTCCTGAAGTGATGACCGTAGTGGTGATCGTCGCAGCGCTAACGGCTTTGATGGCGGCATTTATAGCCGTAGCACAAAATGATATCAAAGGTGTACTGGCATATTCAACCGTTTCTCAGCTGGGCTTTATGTTTATGGCCCTTGGGGCTGGCGCTTTCACTACAGCTATTTTCCATGTGATGACTCACGCTTTCTTTAAGGCATGTCTCTTCCTTGGTTCCGGCTCAGTGATCCACGCCATGGAGCATATGCATACAGTCAAAGATCCGCAGGATATCCGCACGATGGGAGGACTTTCAAAATATATGCCTTCCACCAGCAAAACTTTCTGGATTTCAACGCTGGCAATCGCCGGTATTCCGCTTCTTTCCGGTTTCTTCTCCAAGGATGAGATTCTTTCCAGCCTGTTCTTCAACGGTTTTGAAAGACCACTCTACTTCCTGATCTGGGGTGTTGCTCTGTTTACCGCCGTGCTCACGGCGTTTTATATGACCCGGGTTACTTTCCTTACCTTCAACGGTCAGGAGCGTTTCCCTCACGAAAAACACCCGCACGAAAGCCCCGCCATCATGACCATCCCTTTGTGGATTCTGGCAGTACTGGCTATTCTGGGTGGATATCTGGGACTTCCCTATATCATTGGACACGGGCACTATCATATTCTTAATGAAAAATGGTTCCACGGTCTGATTGAAAACCGCGACCTGCACCATGCTATGACCGAACATGCAGCTTTTGAATACCTGCTCCTGGTTCTTGCTTTTGTAGTATCCATCGGGACAGTTCTATGGACGCGGAATTTCTACACCAAATACGACCTCGCGGGTGATGAAAAAGTGCAAAACTTCTTTGGAAGACTTTACAACTCCATGAAGGGCAAATTTTTTGTGGACGAACTCTACAATTCATCTATCATCCGTCCCTTTGTATGGGCAGGTTCGAATATCGTTGTATGGTTTGATAAAAATGTCATTGACGGGGTAGTCAACGGAAGTGCCGCTACCGTGGCTTCGATTGGCGATGTTTTCCGGAAATTACAAACGGGTCTGGTATCCAATTATGTACTTATGGTATCCGTCGGCGTCATGTTGATTCTGACCTATCTGATTTTTGGATAAATAAAATCTGATAAAATATTCTGATCCGGATGGCGTCTATACAATCATGCCATCCGGATTTTTCGTTTAACGGGAAATGATGGTTTGGTCTTCTGCCTAACATTTCAGGAGATTGCGCGTTTTTAACTTGTATCTTGGTTTTCCCTCACCAATCGCTAACCAGTAAACCTTATGAATATAGGTGTTGTATGTTATCCAACCTATGGTGGAAGCGGCGTTATCGCCACCGAATTGGGTAAGGCACTTGCCGAAAGAGGCCATAAAATTCATTTTATCACGTATAGCCGCCCTATCAGACTGGATCTTTTTTCAGAAAATATATTTTACCATGAAGTCCGGACAAAAGATTACCCATTGTTTGACTTCATCCCATACGAGTCTGCGCTGACATCTACTATGGTGGATGTGGCGAGATATCACGATCTGGATTTGTTCCACGTTCATTATGCCATTCCTCACGCTTCGGCTGCCTATATGGCCCGCCAGATTTTGAAAGGGTATGACCGCGATGTGCCATTTGTAACCACGCTTCACGGGACCGACATTACTCTGGTAGGCAAAAACCCCAGCTATGAGCCGGTGGTCAGCTTTTCTATTGATCAAAGCAATGGGGTGACCGCTGTCTCCGAATTTCTCAAAAAAGATACCCTCGAAAATTTTGCCGTGAAGGCAGATATCCGGGTGATTCACAACTTTGTGGACCTCAACCGGTTTCGCCGTCAAAATAAAGACCATTTCAAAAAAATGATCACCAGCGGCGGAGAAAAAGTGATTGTGCATACCTCCAACTTCAGAAAAGTAAAACGCATCGACGATGTGATGCTGACTTTTGAGAAGATCAGACAAAAAGTACCGTCCAAATTGCTGATGGTAGGGGATGGGCCCGAACGGATTATGGCAGAAGAAATGTGCCGCGAAATGGGTATCTGTGAAGATGTGATTTTCCTGGGAAGCCAAAACGCAGTGGAGGAAATCTATGCAATCGGTGATCTGTTTCTGATCCCTTCCGGCAACGAAAGTTTTGGCCTTTCGGCGCTGGAAGCGATGGCATGCGGGGTGCCCGTCATTTCTTCCAATGCCGGCGGACTAACCGAACTCGTCGTTGACGGAGAAAATGGGTATGCGTGTAAAATCGGAGATGTGGATTCTATGGCAAAAGCAGCAATTTCACTGCTGGAAGATGAGGCCAAATGGCAGGTGTTTTCTCAAAATGCGTTTGCCCACGCGCAAACTTTCTCCATTGACGCGATTGTTCCCAAATATGAAGCGTATTATGAAGAAATTTGCAGACAATATGCAGCAGTTTAATACTTTCTGCCCAACATTATCAGTTCGGATTTAGTGTTCTGGCAGAAAATTCGTATAATTCATTATGGAGATTTTACTTTGGCCCCTGGGCATATTATTCGCTATTTACCTAACCTTCCGGTTGTTTGGCAGGCAAATTCTGCAATTTGGTCTCAAGAAACTTCTTACCAGACTTGTAAAAGATTCAGAGAACCAATCGTTTCAATATTACAAAAACTATAGTGAGGATGCTTTCCATCAGCAGGTTTTTGTAGATAAGGAAGTGAAAGTCACCTCTCCCAAACATACCCAGAAAAAAAGCATATCTGCCGATGATATTGCGGAAGATGTGGATTATGAGGAATTACGATAACTCACCGGGATGACAAATACCATTTCGCTTTCTCCCAACGCAAAAATCAATCTTGGGCTGTTTATCAAGGGTAAACGTAATGATGGCTATCATTTATTGGAAACCCTTCTTTTTCCGGTTCCCTCCCTTCACGATACCCTTACCCTTTCGGAAACCGACACACCCGGCTGTTCGCTTTCTGTGAGCGGCATTGTGCTCGATAGTGGAATAACAGATAATCTTTGTTATAAGGCCTGGAAATTGATTCAGACGCGTTTTCCCGATCTGCCGGGCGTACATCTGCAATTGCAAAAAAACATCCCCGCAGGGGCAGGCCTCGGCGGTGGCTCCTCCGATGCGGCAGCAACCCTTAAAGGCCTCAATCAACTCTTTAAGCTGGGACTTTCTGATCATATGCTGGCTGAAATCGCCGGAAACCTCGGGGCAGATGTGCCCTTTTTTATTTTTAACCAACCGCTGCTCGCCAAAGGTATTGGTACAGAACTTACCCCGGTCAACCTGACACTTCCTTACCGGCTGGAACTGATTACCACGGATATCCATTCTTCCACCATCGCAGCATATAAAGCGCTGGATTACCGGCAGTTTGACCCCAACCGAGATCTGATGGCTACGCTTCAGTTGCCCGTAAGTCAGTGGCCCGAATTACTGGTAAATGATCTGGAAGTACCGGTATTTGCCATGTATCCCCGATTGAAAGAAATAAAGGAAAATCTCTATCAGCAGGGAGCCGTGTATGCAGCTATGTCTGGCAGCGGGAGTGCAGTTTTTGGCTTGTTTCCCCTTTAGACAGGTGAATTGTAATGAAAGCTTGCAAAACCAAAATGTAAAACTAAAGATTTCGTTTATATTTGCTCCGCAAACATTCATACATCACTTTTGAAAAAATCGTATGACTAAGAAGAATATTCTCCGGTTAATGGTTCTGATAACCATCTATGTATTTTCCGGTCCGGCATTTTCTCAGAATGGGTATAAAATAGAAGTCGCTGTTTCCGGATTTTCGGGCAATGAGGCATATCTCGCTTATTATTATGGCGATAAACAGTATATCAAGGATACTGCGGCAGCTCAGAACGGAAGTTTTGTTTTTGAAGGTCCAGAGGCATTGGATGGTGGGATTTATCTCATTGTACTCCCTCCCAAAAACTCCTATTTTGAGATAATTATAGATAAAGACCAGAAATTCAAACTGGCTACTGATACCGTTGATTATGTGAAGCATATGAAGGTATCGGGTTCGGAAGAAAATGACTATTTCTACAAGGATATTCAGTTTCTGGCGGTAAAACGCGTTCGCGCCAATGAGATCAATGCCAGCCTCAAAGATCCGGGTATCGGGGCTGTGGAAGCAAAAAAACTCAACGATGAACTTTCCGGGATTGATGGAGAGGTAAAGGCCTTCCGCAAAAAATTTATGCAGGAACATCCGGACCTTTTTTATGTGAAAGTGCTGGAAAGTATGGAAGAACCCGTTATTCCGGAAGCACCCAAAGATGAAAATGGTAAAACACTGGATTCGCTGTTTGCTTACAAATACTACCGTGCGCACTACTTCGATCATCTCGACCTGAAGGATGACCGCATGCTTCGCACACCGATTCTTCACAACAAGGTGGAGCAATATATGGAAAGACTGGTTCCCAAACACCCGGACTCAATCAATATCGCATTGGATTATATTATTGACAAGTCCCGGGGCAGTGAGGATATTTTTCAGTATCTGGTGGTCAATCAGCTGAATAAGTACGCAGGGTCCAAGATCATGGGAATGGATGGCGTTTATGTGCATCTGGTGGAAAAATACTATATGTCGGGCGAAGCCTGGTGGGCAGATGAAGAAACCATTAAAAAGATGGAAGAACGCGCCCTAGCACTCAGTCCCAATCTGGTGGGACGGCCTGCTCCCAATTTTCGTGCACAGGATTCTAACGGAAATTACAGGGATTTGTACGGTGTTGAGGCCGAATTTACCCTGCTGTATTTCTGGGACTATGATTGTGGGCATTGTAAAAAAATCACCCCTAAACTTGCGGAAGCATACAAACGCTACAAAGATCACGACGTAGCCCTGTTTGCCGTAAGTATAAACGGTGATGTTGAGGTATGGAAGAAAAAACTACAGGAGTACGGGCTTCAGGATGCTATTAATGTACAGGATCATTACCGCCGCTCGGGTTTTGACAAAATGTACGATATTCGCAGCACCCCAAGGCTGTTTATTTTGGATGAAAATAAAAAAATCATCGCCAAACAGATTTCTGTATCCCAAATGGAGGAAATTTTAAGCACCGAACTGGGGCTTCCTATGCCAGAAAAAACACATGAAGACGAATCAGAAGGCGAAGAATAGTATAATTGAAACGTATCAAAACAGATAAAGATGAAAGATATACAGCGATCTATATGGGGGGTAGTCGGGCTCCTGGTCTGGGCAGGCTTGTTTACTGCCTGTAGTTCCAGCAAAAATGATACGGGCGATACCCAGATTGCTTCGACAGATCCCGGATATGAGATCAAAATCAAGGTAAAGAATTTTACTGCTGATAAGGCGTATCTGGCACACCATTACGGAAGCTCCAATCAGCTAAAAGATAGTGCAGACGTCACCAACGGCAGTTTTACGTTTGCCGGGAAAGAACATCTCCCTGAAGGGTTGTATATGGTGATTCTTCCTCCCAAAAACACTTTCTTCGAAATCATTGTCGATAAGGACCAGTTTTTTGAACTGGAAACGGATACCGCCAGTTATGTCGAACATATGAAGGCTACCGGTTCGGTTGAAAATGAAGTCATGTATGGCGATATTGGTTTCCTGGCTGATCAGCGCAAAAAAGTGGAAGGTCTTCGCACCCAATTGCAGGCCGCTTCCGGAAATGAGGCAAAAACTAAAGAAATCGAGGCGCAAATTCGCCAGGTAGATACTCTGGTAATGAACCACAGGCAGAAACTTTTTACCGAAAACCCCGACCTGTTTTTTACCAAATTTCTCCTGAGTATGGAAAACCCCCAGGTTCCTCCCGCTCCGGAAGGCGCCGATGAAAACTATGCGTTTTATTACTACCGCAAACAATTCTTCGATAAGGTAGATTTCTCCGATGGTCGTTTGCTCCGGTCTCCCTCTCTCTGGAACCGGGTAAATCAATATATGGATAAACTCACGGTCAAACACCCTGATTCTATTATTCAGTCTATCGACTATATTCTGGGGCTTGCCCGTCAAAACGATGATAATTTTGAATATCTGGTAGCCAAACTCCTCAATACGTGGGGGGTAGAAAGCAAACTGATGGGCATGGACGCTGTATATGTCCATATGGTGGAGCGGTATTATTTGTCAGGCGATGCCTGGTGGGCCGATTCTGCGCTGCTCAATAAGATGATCGAACGCGCGACTGCACTTAGTCCCAATCTCATTGGTCGCCCGGCACCCAACTTTGCCGCTTTTGACCTGAATGGAAACCCGCTTCCCCTGTATGATGTGGATGCCAAACTGACAATTCTCTATTTCTGGGACTATGACTGCGGGCATTGTAAAAAGATCACGCCGGAACTATCCAAAATATATCCCAAATACCTCAGTAAAGGGGTGAAAGTCTATGCCGTAAGCATCAACGGAGATGTGGAAGTGTGGAAGAAAAAACTGGTGGAATACGGACTCGGACAAGCTATAAACGTGCAGGATCACCGACGTCAGACAGGATTTGACGGGATGTATGATGTACTGAGTACACCGCGCATTTTTATTCTGGACAAAGATAAAATTATCCGCTACAAGCAGATCGCAGTTGAACAGGTGGAGGAAATCCTGGACAGAGAACTGGAAGAAATCGCTAAAAAAGATACACCAGGGAGCTGATAGGGGTTATTTCTGCATGATTGCAGTACAATTGTCGGTTTTGGTAAATCCGTCTGATTCGTACTGAACAGAAAAATTGAGGGTGAGGGTAGTTCCGCTAAAGCTGCCTTCACCCTCAAATGTATAGGCAATCACGCCACAGTCTATCGTTTGGGAGGCAATGCCGATTTCTGCACCGCTGATAGATGCCTCCAGCTTTATTTCGCCACCCGGGCAGTCGTAGTCGCCGAGGTTGTAGATATATACTTTCATCGGCTCGTTTTCGATTTCTTCAATAAAAACCGTATGGTTGGCGGTTGTCGTAAAACAACCTTCATATCGAATCTGGTAGGTGCCAAGAAACTTCTGAATCACCAGATTTTCACAAAAAACGCCTTCATAGCCATCCAGACACACACAGGAGCCATCTTCTTCCTGGCAGGCACCGCCATTGAGGCAGGTGACGGTTTCACAGGGTTTTTCTTTACAGGAAAGAAAGAAAAACGGAACAAGGATGAAGAGGAAAAGTGTTTTTCGGGTCATGGGTTTGGGGTTTATGGAAAAAAATAAAAACTTTGATTCAGAAAAAGTATCTGTAATTATAACGATTAAAAAGAAAAGGAGAGCTATTGACTCTCCTTAACATTATAACTCAGCTGAAAAATAAAAGTTTTTCAGGCAAATTGTTCGATCACATTTTTAAGTTGCGTTTTCGGCATAACCCCTGAGCCGCGCCATTTTACCTGACCTTCCTGAAACAAGATAAAGGTCGGGATACCCATAATCTGGTATGCCTGGGCTACCTGCGGGTTTTTATCCACATCAACTTTGATAATATTGGCTTTCTCCTTCATCTCGGCAGCCAGTTCGCGCAGTACGGGAGCCATCGCATGGCAGGGACCGCACCAATCTGCATAGAAATCTACCAGCACGGGCTGGCTGGACTGAATGAGCGAAGCGAAGGATGTTTTAGGTTGAGACATAATTTTCAGGAAGTAACTTTACATGTGTTAAGACCAAAAATTGCGTATAGCGGGCAGAAGCTGACAATACTTGTCAGAATAAAAATACCTGCTACTACGCCCAGAATAATGGCAAGTGTACCGCCGATGACATTTGTGAAATATAGCGCAGCGATTACCACAGCAACCAGGATGCGTACAATTCTGTCGGTGTTTCCCATGTTCCTTTTCATAGTAAGTTAGATTAGCGTGATTGAATTAAAAGTACAATTCCAGAGATAGTGCCGATACAAATGATGCATACAAGCACCAGTTTGAATACTTTTTGTATGACACTTTGCTCTTTCATAATGCTAAACTAATACATAGTATACCTCCAGATCAGTGACTTGTGTCACATACCGAGTAATTTTATTTCATTTCGGGCCAACTTAATCTTCCCGGAGGACTCCAGTTTTTTTAAGGTGCGTGAAATTACCTCCCTTGCAGTGCCCATATCGTTGGCAATTTCCTGATGTGTGCTGTGCAGGGTGTCTGTACTCTGATTGACTGCACGGGTTTTCAGATATTCAAAGAGCCGTTCATCCAGATTTCTGAAGACCAGCTGATCGACCGTGTTGAGCAGATCCAGATAGCGCAGGTTATATAGACTAAAGAGAAACCGGTTAAGTGAAGGATATTTGCGCAGCCAGCCGTCAAGCCGCTCTACAGGAATTAACAGGAGATCGGTTTCTGTTTCGGTTACCGCCTGAATTTTGCTCTCCGAATGTGTCATATAGGATGAAAAAGACATAATACACGATTCTCCCGGGCGGATATAGTACAGCAATAAATCTTTTTCTTCTCCCATACTGGAAGCTTTGATGAGACCCCGGAGTACTACGGGTAAGACGTGAACAGAGGACCCTTCTTCCAATATCACCGTATGAGCCGGCAAGGTTTTTAGCAATCCGTATTGTTTGATTTCTTCCAGAAAATCTTTCTCGGCAAAAGGGATATATTGGGTGATTAATTGGTCCATAATAATTGCTGATTGTTGCTGTATTTACAATAATTCAGGGAAATATCCTCCCAATCTGCGTTAAACTTCCTCTCCCACAGCCACCGGCCGCTCCGGATTTGTAATCCATTCACTCCATGAACCGGGGTAAAGTTTTCCCATGCCCAGACCCGCATGCGCCATGGCAAGCAGATTGTGACATGCGGTAACTCCTGATCCACAATAAGTTACAGATTCTTCAGGGTTGGTATTACCTAATACTTCCAAAAACCTGTTTTTAAGTTCCTCCGGGGGAAGAAAATAGCCCTCATTCCCGATATTACCTGCAAACGGGAGTGATTTTCCTCCGGGAATATGCCCGGCTACAGGGTCGATCGGTTCTGTTTCACCCAGATAACGAGGCCTTTCACGGGCATCTATCAATGTGCAGGCATGCTTTGTTTTGGCATATGTAAAATCTTCGATATCAGCGATATATTCGTTTCTGATTTGCGCTGTGAATGTTCCTCCGGGCCCCAAAAAAGGCTGGTCCGATACCGGATGCCCTGCTTGTTTCCATTTTGCCCAGCCGCCGTCCAACACAGCTGTCTGATCGTGCCCCAACCACCGCAACAGCCACCAAAGCCGTGCGGCAATTCCTCCGGCTCCCTGATCGTAAACGACTACCTGAGTGTGGGTTTCAATTCCCCAACTGGAAAAAAGGGCTACCAGTTTATCCGTATCCGGCAAAGGATGGCGGCCGCTTTTGCCCGGGATTATAGGAGAAGACAGATCCCGGTCAAGGTGGGCATATACAGCGCCGGGAATGTGAGAATTCCCATATTCGGTTTCGCCCCAACGGGTATCGCCAAGGTTAAACCGGCAGTCGACGATCCTGAAATTGGAATCATTGAGATGGGGGAGAAGGTCATGAGCAGAAATGAGGGTAGTAAACATATTATTCAAAATCAGGAATCAAAATCAGGAATCAAAAGATAACCGAGGCAGAAGAAGACAATTCCGATCTGCCTTTCCGGAAAATTTTCAAATAAAAACGCTACTGCAATCAGGCCGGTAAAGGCTACCATAAGGGTGTTTTTTCTCCGGAATGCATTTTTTAAAGGGTAAAAAATCACCCATAAAAGATACAGAAAACCCACAATACCTACACCACTGAGATACTTCAGATACAGGTTGTGGGGAATTTTTATATGGTCGGGTACCGTCGTGTACATGCCTATTTGGATGAGATGGCGTTCGATTTCCGGGCCAATATCTTCGAGTCCGGTACCGACAACAGGATTTTCAGTGAAAATATCCCAGGCCTCGCCCCAGGCGAGGAGCCGTGAAGAAATCGAGTTGTCCTTATATATTCCCGATTGGTTTTTATACTGGTTGTAGTCCCAAATACTCACCTGGACTCTTGTATGAAAAGAAGGAATGGTATAGTAGGCGATTACCGGAAGCAAGACTAACAGTAACAAAAAAGACAATCCTTCTTTCCATCTCTTTTGTGTCATGATCTCCATCATGAGCCATGCCAACCCCCCCGCATAAAAACTCACCTGGGCTGTACGGCTATTGAGGATGTGCAGGGAAACGATATTTACCGCAGTAGCCAAAATCAGTAGAAACAATAGCTTTCGGCTCAGATACTGCCTTTTTTTCAATATCAAAAATATACCAAGAATACAGGCGAAGGCCAGCAATAAACCAAAGTAAATATGGCTGATACTTCCAAAAACATCAATATTGCTGTTCTGCCGTACTTTCTCCATTTCTTCTGCATAGTTTTTCCAGAATATCGAGAGCGTAATGATCGCCCAGAGGCATTGAACAAAAATGAAGGTCAGGCCCAGTATATATTTTTGTTTGCCGTTAAGTGCCGGTAAAAGCACCAGGGCGACAGGAATCAGTAGAATAGACAGTTTAGTTTTGACGTCCCGGAGCCAGCCATCGGAGTTTTCGGTGAAAATACCAGAGATCACGGCAATAAAAAAAAGCCCGGCAAGCAGGCCGGCCGAGCGAAGTTTTTCTCTGTTAATGGAAAAGTTTTGGCGGTTTTGCCAGAGATTCCAAAGCCCGGCAGCCAGTAAAGATACCATTCCAAAACTGAGAACGGCTTTGGAAGCGGTAAGTCCCCCCACCATTGCGAGCAGGAGGAAAAACGAAACATTGGCGGGGGTGAAATAGCTTTTCATGAGCCGGGAAATAAAGAAATTCGTGCGAGAAAAACCATTTATTCACCATACAAAACCGGAAAATCCATATCCAGCCGGGCCTGCATATCGCTGATAATTTGGATTACCTGTTCCTTGTAATCATCATCCAGCTGATTCCAGTTTGTTCTGCGGTTATCCAGCTTTGCAGGAAGTTTGGATGCAAAGTGTATGGGAAAAGGCAATTGCGCGAAATCACAGATTTGCCGGGTGAAAGCTACCGGGTTGTTGCAGAAGTTTTCATAGCGAAGGGTAAGCGTGTCCGGTTTCTGATACCAGTTTTCGTAAAAATACTCCATACTCCGCACCCAGAAATTGGCCCGTGCATATAGCTGGTGTTCGGGGTTTTCTGTATTTCTTTTCCAGTAGTCTTTCGAAACAATTTGCCCAGGGCCATCGCGAAGGATGATAACTTTTCGAATATCATCTTTGCCAAAATTCTCCTGCAAAAACGAAGGCATATAAAAGAGCCAGGGATTTTTTAGAAGTAAGGTTTGGGAGGAAGGTACGGAAAACTTTCGGTCAAAGATTTTCCGAAACCGGTGATGGGTTTCGGCGTCAAACCGCGGTTCCTGATAATGGACAAAACCTTCCCGGTTGATGGTGGCATAATCATCTTCCAGCCGGATAAATCCCGCATCAAATTTCCTAAGGATTTTGGTGAGGGTGCGTTCTTCCAGGTTTGGCTTAAAGCGCGCCCTCCGGAGACAGATTTGCGGGTGTTTTCTCAGGATGTCCACCAGCAAGGTAGTGCCGCTGTTCCAGTATCCGACAATAAAAATTGATTTCACGATTATCCACCCCAATTGAGTTCGATGCCCTGTTTTCCGGGTTCCGGGAATAAACAACTGAAATTATACTGTTGTTTTTCAGCTTCCGTAAAGACACTGCGAAGAACTTCATTGTCGTGGTTAAAAGCAAAAACAATTTCTTTGGACATGTCTCTTTTTGGGTGGAGGATAATGCGGGCCATAGCTTCTTTATTGGGGAGTCCATGGCGGCTGCCGTCGGTGCTGACAACATAATAACTTCCGTCAACGAGGTCGAGCATTTCATGGGTATTGCTCGCTTTACTGGAATGGTGGGAGAGTTTTACCACATCCACTTTCATGCGGTTTTCCTCAGAATAACCCAGCGCGCGGAGGCTTTCGCCTACTACTTTGCCATGCGCATCGCCCAATAAAAGCATCTTTACGCCACCATATTCAAAAGTGAATGCAATGCTACTGCCGTTGGGAATAGAAGTATCTGCATTTTCTTTATTTTGAGCCAAAACTTCCAGCGGTTGGTCGTAGTCGAGGGTAATGACAGCCCGGGTACTTTCCATTTCTTCCTGCCATTCGCGGTTGAGTTTGGCGAGTCCTTCTTCTGCAGGTGAGAGAATGGTGAGTGTTGCCCCATAGAGTTCGTGGATCTGCCCGGTCATAACTGGTTGGGTATGCCAGTTGCCATTTTCCTCCAGAAAATCTTCCAGACTTATGCCTTGCGCGAGGCTTCTGGATTTGTCGCCGGTATCGGGCAATGCCACAGCCCGGGAGTTATCAGGTTGCTGGTTGAAGTAAGCGGAAAGCAGGACACCAGAGTTGAACCAGAACTGTTTTATCCAGTCTTTGGGAAACGTGGCATCATTGCAGAAGGCAAGTACACCACCGATATGATCCTGATCTACATGGGTTACGACCAGCAGATCAATGGATGCATTGGCTTCGTGCATGCGTTTGAGAAAGTCCTTATGATAGTTTTGGTAAGATTTCACCAACCCACCGTCAATCCATATATAATGACTTGATCCTGCATGGTCTTCAAAACCTAACAGCAGCGTATCTCCATTGTTTGCCGGAAGGGACGCAAATTTCACACGAGGCCTGGGCGGCTCAGGTGTTGGTTCTTCCGGCTTGGAAACAACTTCGTCATCGGGTAGATCCGGAACGAGAACAGGGCCCTTGGTATCATTGCTACCGGAAGATTCGGCTTTTGGAGGTATAACAGGATCTTGTTTGGGTTTGGTTTCCGGTTCAGGCTGGGGATCCTGATTTGGTTCCATATCAGGGGTGTTTCCAAACAAATTGAAAAAAAAGCTTTTAATGATGCGGACGATTCGGGTAATCATAGGGGAGAGGTTTGTTTAGCTGCTATATTAGTGATAATCAGGAACTAAGCCAAAGGATAAAATTTCTATTAATTTTTGGTGTATCTGATGAAATAAAAGTTGTAACTTATTTCAGAATTGGAAGCAACCAGAATTTCGAATATACAGATACTAATAATCAGGAATTTATGTATGACATTGTCTGTCTCCGGTATAGCTGCAAATGATTGCCCAATTCTTCCACGTTAATTTATTATTGTATGATTTACTTTTATTTCATACCTTAGATTGAGAATCAGGAACTAAACAAGTTTAGGCCTGTTCTGAAAAGGATCCATGTATTTACCTAACGACTACTATTATGAACAAAACCCACCCTTATTTGGTGCTTCACCATCTATTTAATCGAAAATCAAAAATCTTACTTCTGAGTGCCTGTATGATGTTATTTGCTCAGATTGGCTTTGCGCAATCTCAGAAAATAACCGGTACAGTATTGTCTCAGGACGGTTCTGCTTTGGCTGGAGCGACCGTACTGGCCAAAGGAACGCAGCGTGGCGTTCTGACTGACGGCGAAGGTACCTATAGCCTGGATGTACCTGCCGGTGTTACCACCCTGGTTGTTTCCTACATTGGTTTTACTACTCAGGAGGTAGAAATTGCCGGTCGCAGCCAGATCAATATTTCTATGGTAGAAAGTTCTTCTACTTTGGATGAGGTCGTAGTGGTTGCCTACGGTACGCAAAAGAAAGCTACCGTTACCGGGGCCGTTGTGGGTGTTTCCGGAAAAGATATCATGCCTTCTCCGGCAGTCGATATCTCCAACTCATTGGCAGGTCGTCTGCCTGGTCTGGTTGTGATCCAGCCAAGTGGTGAGCCTGGCTACGACGGTGCGCTTATCCGTATCAGAGGTACAAACACACTGGGAAACAGCAGCCCGCTGGTAGTAATTGACGGTATTCCTGATCGTGATGGTGGTTTAGGCCGACTGAGCCCGCAGGATATCGAGTCTATCTCTGTACTGAAAGATGCTTCTGCTGCGATCTATGGAGCAAGAGCGGCAAATGGTGCAATCCTGATCACTACCAAACGCGGTAAAACAGGTAAGCCCTCCGTTACTTATGATTTCAATCAGGGATGGGCACAGCCAACGGTTATTCCCCAAATGTCAAATGCTGTTGAGTATGCCAATATCATGAACGAGCTGCCGATCTACAGAACAATCCCTGTGGATGAGTGGGCTACCGCATGGCAAAGCATTCAGACTACAGGTACTTATGATTCTCCTACGCCGGGTGTTTCTACCCTGAATGCGAACTACAGCCCTGATGCTGTTCGCAAGCATGGCGATGGTTCTGATCCCTGGGGATATCCTGACACCGACTGGTTTGGTGATGCGTTTAAAACCTGGTCTCCTCAGGCACGTCACAACCTGCAAATCGGTGGTGGTTCTGAAAGCGTAAAATATATGGCGTCTATGGGTTATGTAAACCAGGATGCGTATTACAAAAATTCGGCTACCCGTTATCAGCAGTACAGCCTTCGTATCAATCTTGATGCAAAAGTAAACAAGTACATCAATACGAGCCTGGGTCTGATGACACGTCGCGAAGATCGCCGGTTCCCGACTCAGTCAGCGGGTGCAATTTTCCGTATGCTGATGCGTGGAAGACCCACCGAGCCGGAAGTATGGCCCAATGGCCTGCCAGGACCTGACATCGAAAATGGTCAGAATCCTTATGTAATCACTACCAACGCTACAGGTTATCAGGACAATCCTACCGGTTACCTGCAGGCTAATGGCTCTGTAGTTGTTACCAATCCATGGATTGAAGGACTGAAGCTGACACTGAGTGGCTCTATTGACCAAAACAGCCAAACTAATAAGATCTGGGAAACTCCCTGGAGTCTTTATTATTGGGATCGCGTTTCTTATGAAGCAGATGGTAAAACCCCGCTGTTGGTGGGTGCCGTTCGTTCCAACTTTAAAGATCCACGCCTTACACAGGGTTACAGCAGTGTGCTGAATACCAACATGACCGGTATGCTTTCTTATGACCGCACTTTTGGTGGCCATACACTGAACCTTCTGGCAGGGGTAACCAGAGAGAAATTTACCGGAGAAGGATTTTTTGCATTCCGTAGAAACTATATTTCTGGTGCGGTTGATCAGTTGTTTGCCGGTGGATCACTCCAGCAAAATACAGGGGGTAGCGCTTATGAAAGAGCTCGCCTTGGTTACTACGGTCGTGCGCAATACAACTATAAAGAAAGATATCTGGCAGAATTTATCTGGAGATATGATGGTTCTTACATTTTCCCGGAATCACAAAGATTCGGCTTCTTCCCAGGTATCCTCGCAGGTTGGAATATCTCCAATGAAGATTTCTTCAATGTGAGCTTCGTCAACTATCTGAAACTCCGTGGATCTTTCGGCCAGATGGGTAATGACCAGGTATTCTACAATGGTGCCCTTCAGGAATATGCCTATCTGTCAACCTATGGTTTCGGTGCCTATCCTATCAATGGTGCTGTGGCTACTACCCTCAGAGAGACAATTCTTGCTAACCCTAACTTTACATGGGAAAGAGCGAATAACCTGAACGTGGGTCTTGATGGATCACTTTTTGGTGGTAAAGTTGACTTTACTTTCGAATACTTCTACAACAGACGTGATCAGATCCTGATCCAGTTGACGGGTTCTACTCCTGCATCATCCGGTATTAGTTCACTCCTCCCTCCTGTGAATGGTGGTAAAGTTGACAACCGTGGTTTCGAGTTTAATGTTGCTTACAATGGAAGTACTTCTGGAAACTTAATGTTCCGCGCCGGTCTCAACGGTGGATATGCACAAAACAAAGTGGTATTCATGGATGAAATCCCTGGTGCACCAGAATATCAGCTGCAGGAAGGCAAACCAATTGGCGGTTATTTAGTTTATAAGTCAGACGGTGTATTCATGGACAAAGCTGCGATCGAAGCTAATACCATTGACTACAGTGCCGTTACTTCTCAACTGATTCCCGGTGATATGAGATTTGAAGATGTAGACGGAGATGGAAAAATTACAGCAGACGACCGTGTACGTCTGAACCAAAATGCAACGCCAACCTTCAACTTTGGTGCTACGCTGATGCTTCAATACAAAGGATTTGATCTGAATGCCCTTCTTCAGGGTGCTACAGGTGCTTCTATCCGTTTTGGAACAGAATCAGGTGATATCGGTAACTTCCTGAAATACAGCTATGACAACCGGTGGTCTATTGACAATCCTAGCAGTGAGCATCCTCGT
Source organism: Bacteroidia bacterium (assembly GCA_041391665.1). Taxonomy (NCBI): domain Bacteria; kingdom Pseudomonadati; phylum Bacteroidota; class Bacteroidia; species Bacteroidia bacterium. The sequence goes on from JAWKNO010000002.1 coordinate 210,512, forward strand.
CTGGCTAGTAGAGGTGATACTTACTTTACCGGTGGTAGCTTTGGTAACAATACCTACTTCCTTTTCAGCAAGAATTATATCCGTCTGAAAAACCTGGAATTGGGTTACCGGATCTCTCCTGATGTACTTTCAAAAGTGAAAGTAGGCAGCGTAAGGTTCTATGTCAATGCACTGAACCTCGTTACGTTTGATAAACTGAAGATATTTGACCCGGAAACAACAACAGGTAGTGGTGTTTACTATCCACAGGCCAGAGTCATTAATGCAGGTTTTAGTCTAACATTCTAAGATAATCTGAAATGAAGATAACCAAAAAACTACTTCTTATAGCCTTGTCTGTGTCGGCTGTACTGCTGTCATGTAACAAGGACTTTCTAAATACTCAGCCGCTTGATAAGATTTCGAGTGAGGCTACCTGGGCTGATGGCCCCCTTTCTGAGGCTTTTATTTTTAACGTATACTCTTTCCTCGGTTATGGAGGTTTTGAAGAACAGGGACTCTCTGCGATTACCGATGAGGCGATGTTTACGCATGCCGGCCGGAATATCAACCCCTTCAATGAAGGAACAGAAAGCCCTTCCAGCCTTGCATGGATGAGTAGTACTTATGAGTGGGGAACCATGTACCTGGCAATCAGACAGGCGAATATAGCCATCGACAGGCTGCCTACTTCTTCCTTTGACGATGATGCACTCCGCGATCGTCTGCTGGGTGAGGCGCATTTTCTGCGCGCTTATTACTATCACCAGTTGGTTCGCTATTACGGTGGTGTACCTATCATCGATAAGCCTTATGGTCTGGATGAAGATTATTCTATTGAAAGAAATACCTGGGCACAATGTGTGGACTTCATTGTAGGTGATCTTGATAAGGCTGCTACGCTTCTGGATGGCAAGGCAGAAACGCCAGGCCGTGCTTCCAAGCTTGCTGCCATGGCGTTAAAAGCCAGAATCCTTCTGTATGCTGCCAGTGACCTTCATGACGGGCCTACTGTTCAGTCCAAGTCAAACACATTGGGTTCTTATGCAAACCTGGATCTGATTGCGTATACTTCCGGAGACCGCGCCTCCCGCTGGCAAGCTGCAAAATCAGCTGCTAAGGCAGTACTTGATGCAGGACAAGGTTACAAGCTGGATCTTACTGCTCCGGTTTCTGCTGAAGAAGGCAAAGCCAACTATATTTCCATCTATACCGGTGGTGGAAGTGCTGTCGGTGATGCATCTGCAGCAGTAGAACTTCTGTTTCAGCGTACACATACTGCGCTTTATACCCAGGAAGATAACTGGCCATTAGGTGGTATTCACTTTGGTATCAATAATGGTCCAAACGGTTACCACAACTGGGCAGGTAATACGCCTATTCAGCAGCTGGTGGATGACTACGAAATGATGGACGGTTCAAAATTTGACTGGAGCAATCCCACACAGGCGGCTGATCCTTATGCAGATCGCGACCCTCGTTTTTATGCGAGTATCATGTATGACGGTGCAGGTTGGAAACCACGCCCTTCTGACGTAACTGCTTTGGATCCTGCCAACCAGATTCAGACTGGCTACTACGATGACGGAGCGGGCGGTACGATCAATGGTATTGATACCCGTGAGTCAGCTATTGAAAACTGGAACGGTAGCCGTACCCATTACTACGTGCGTAAATTTATCGATCCGGATCCGGCATTAGCTGATAACCAGTCAAGTGCGCAGGTTATTCCATGGCCCTTTATTCGCTACACTGAAATGGCACTTGCCTATGCAGAGGCTTGTATCAAAACCGGTGATGATGGTGAAGCCAGAGCCTGGATCAACAAAATTCGTTTCCGCGTGGGTATGCCTGAAGTTACCGAATCCGGTGAGGCACTGTTGGCTCGCCTGATCAATGAGCGCCGTGTGGAACTGGCTTATGAAGAACACCGCTACCATGATGCCCGCAGATGGATGATTGCGAATGAAACTCTCGGAAGAGGTATCAAAGCGATCAACATTACGGCTACCCTCAAGCCCGGTGCAACCCCACATGTTCCATACAGACATGATAAGGCGGTATATGACTACACTTACACAGTGGTAGATAATACCGAAAATGAGACCCGTACATGGAATGATAAAATGTACTTCAGACCTTTCAACAGAGATGAGATCAGCCGTAATGAAAAGCTGATCCAAAACCCTGGTTATTGATCTGTTTGCTGATTCATTTCCTATAATAAGAAAATCTATCTCTGAGTTATTGGAGATAGATTTTCTTACTTTTGTACCTATTATGAAATTCCATTCCCAAATAAAAATAGCCTTAACCGGCGTGTTTTTTCTTCTGACATTTACCAGTTGCCATAAGGAAAAACCTGAAAATTCTACGGGCTTGGCTGCTTTACCCCAATTGCCGCCATTATTTACCCTCTTACAGCCGGATCAAACCAATGTCCGTTTTCAGAACACACTCACTGAAGGCCTGAATACAAATATTCTGATGTATGAGTATTTCTACAACGGTGGAGGCGTCGCGGTCGGTGATTTGAACGGAGACGGGCTGCCTGATCTGTATTTTACCTCCAATATGAGCGACAACAAATTGTATATCAATCAAGGCGATATGCAGTTTGAAGACGCTACAAGCGTTTCCGGTGCTGCCGGAAGGCTCGGCCCATGGAAAACCGGCGTTACGGTTGTCGATATCAACGGCGATCATAAACTCGATCTCTACCTTTCCTATTCCGGCGCCCTACCTGATGAAAAACGCGCAAATCAATTGTTTGTCAATCAGGGGAATGATAGCAATAATTTTCCTGTTTTTACTGATAAAGCGGCTGAATATGGATTGGCCAGCCAGGGGTTTAGTAATCAGGCATATTTTTTTGATTATGACCGCGACGGAGACCTCGACGCAGTTATCCTCAACCACAACCCCAAATCTCTGCCTGTCCTCAACGAAGTCAGCACAGCTGAGTTTCTTAAAAAAGATGATCCCTTCCGTGGCGTCCGTTTATACAAACAAACAAACAATGTTTTTGAAGACGTAACGGAAAAAGCTGGAATCAGCGGATCTGCGCTTACCTATGGTCTCGGAGTGGGCATTACAGATGTAAATAATGATGGATGGCCTGATTTTTACATTTCCAATGATTATGCTGTTCCGGACTATTTATACATCAACAATCAGAATGGAACATTTTCTAATAAACTCCAAGATTGTTTTGGCCACAACAGCCAGTTCTCCATGGGCAATGATATCGCTGATATCAATAATGACGGCCTGACAGATATCGTAACCCTCGATATGCTTCCGGAAGACAACCACCGGCAAAAATTGCTGATGGCACCTGATAACTATGCGAAGTTTGACCTCAATGTGCGCAGTGGATTCCATTACCAGTATATGCGCAATATGCTTCAGGTAAATAATGGAAACGGAACTTTCAGCGAAATCGGGCAGATGGCAGGCATTTCCAATACCGATTGGAGCTGGGCAGCACTACTCGCCGATTACAATAATGACGGATGGAAAGATCTGTTTATTACCAATGGGTATTACCGCGATTATACCAATCTCGATTTTATTAAGTATATGGATGGCTATGTGCAGGCAAAAGGCCGTCTGGTGCGGGAAGATGTCCTCGAAATCATTGATCATATGCCTGCCTCCAATGTCGTAAATTATATTTTTTCTAATAATCAGGGAACAGGTTTTTCTAATTCAACCCAGACATGGGGGCTTAATAATCCCTCCAATAGTAACGGCGCAGCCTATGCAGATCTCGACAATGACGGCGATCTCGACCTGGTCGTCAATAATATCAATCAGCCTGCTTTTATTTACCGCAATGAGTCTTCCAATGACCCTGAAAATCATTTCCTCCAGGTCGTACTCGCTGGTGATGGCTTGAATACGCAGGGCATTGGCGCCCGGGTTACCCTGCTTTCCAAAGGGAAAACACAAACTCAGGAGCAGGTAATTACCCGGGGTTATCTTTCCTCAGTATCTCCCGTGCTCCACTTTGGCCTTGGTCGTGAAACGATGATTGATTCTCTGGTAGTGGTCTGGGGTAGTGGAAAACAGCAGATTCTCACTGAGGTTTCTGCCAATCAGGTACTGCATGTATCGGAAAAGGATGCCGGCGAAAAATACAAACCCGCATCTCCTTCTGAAATGCTGTTCACAGAAATTACCTCCCCCATTTCTTATCAGGCTCCCGAGGTGGGGATCAATGATTTTGACCGCCAGCCGCTGTTAATCAGCGAATTTTCCTACACCGGCCCCTGTATGATCAAGGGAGATGTCAACCAGGATGGGCTGGAAGATATATTTGTCGGTGGCGCTGCAAACCAAAGTGCCGCCCTATGGATCCAACAAAGGGGTGGAAAATTTGTGCAAAAATCAACACCGGCATTCGAAGCAGATCAACAAAGCGTGGATGTCGCAGCTGTGTTTTTTGATGCAAATGGAGATGGTTTTGCCGATATCTACGTTGCCAGTGGGGGCTACCACAATTTTGAACCCCACGATGAGCTGTTGCAGGATCGCTTATACCTCAATGATGGAAAAGGTAATTTTTCTGCAAGTCCTGAATCTCTCCCGGAAATGCTTACCAGCAAAGGATGCGTAGCCGTAAATGATGTCAATCAAGATGGTTTTCCTGATCTCTTTGTAGGTAGCAGGGTGATTCCTGGTCAATATCCTGAAACTCCACCCAGTTATCTCCTGATCAATGATGGAAAAGGAAAATTTACCAATCAGATCCAGTCGATAGCGCCCTCTCTGGAAAGTATGGGTATGATAACAGACGCTCTCTGGGTGGATTTGGATCTGGATAATAAAAAAGAACTGATCGTTACAGGTGAATGGATACCGGTTTCAATATTTGACTATAAAATCGGGAAACTGGAGAATATAACCAATGACTGGCTGGATAATAGCTATGAGGGTTGGTGGAACAAGATCCAAATTGGCGATTTTAATCACGACCGGAGACCTGATATTATTGTCGGCAACACGGGAACGAATACTCAGTTTGCCGTCTCAGAACAACAACCTGCAGAAATGTATTTCAAGGATTTTGACAACAATGGAGCCGTTGATCCTTTGTTTTGTTTTTATATTCAGGGGAAAAGTTACCCTTATATCACGAGGGATGAATTATTGCGGCAACTGGGCGGTTTGCGTTCGCGGTTTACTTCTTATCAAAGTTATGCGGACGTTACGATCTCCGATATTTTCAAGAAAGAAGAGTTGGAAACAGCCGGCCATTTGGTAGCAAATCACATGGAAACGACCTTATTTCTCAGCCAGCCTGATGGGAAATTTGTTGTCAGTCCATTGCCCGGCCAGGTTCAGTACGCGCCGGTATATACGATTAATGTGCTGGATTTTGACGGCGATGAAAATGAGGATATTTTGCTTTGCGGAAATAACAGCCACACAAAACTCCGCCTGGGAAAATCAGATGCCAACTATGGTGTATTGCTTAAAGGAGATGGAAAAGGTGGGTTTTCCTATGTCAATCAAATGAAGTCAGGACTCAGCCTAAAGGGCGATGTGAGAAGTGTAATCGAAATAAATGGGGATTATATATTTGGGATCAATCAGCGTGGAATGGTTTCGTACCGATTAAAACACTCAAACCATTGACATTTTACCGGTTATGAAAAATCGAATTCAACTTTCAATAAAAAACAGGGGTATATGTTTGCTGATGGTTTTATTTGCCGTAGGTTGTGCTCCTTCTGAAAAAAACATAATCACAGATCAGGAAGTCGCAGTTGCCTGGGCGGAAATGAGTTTATTCGTTACCCAATACACACCCGCTAATTCGCCTACATTTGCTTCCCGTGGTTTTGGTTATATCGGCCTGACCATGTACGAATCTATTGTCCACGGTTATCCCGAATATCAAAGCCTTGCAGGACAACTAAACGGTCTGGATGAACTTGTGAAACCTACTCCCGGACAAAATTATGACTGGATTCTGTCGTTAAATGCTGCCCAGGCTTCGATTCTTAAAAACATTTATAACCAGACCTCCGACGAAAACAAAAACCGGATCGATTCGCTCGAAAAAGTATTTTACGACTATTTTTCGGCTAAAAACCCTGATAAAGAACAGGTAGCGCGATCGGTAGCTTATGGGAAATCTGTTGCGGAAGCCATCTTTGAGTGGTCAAAAACCGACGGCGGACACCGGGGGTATCTCCACAATTTTGATAAGGATATGGTTCACCCCGATCGGCCTGGGTCATGGAAACCGCCGCTGTACGCACAGTCTTTCAGTCATCATCCGCTGCACCCGCATTGGGGCGAAAACCGGACCTTTCTCAAGGTAAATGCAGAAATCTCTTATCCGGAAATGATCCCCTATGATACGACGAAGGGATCGCCTTACTATCAGGAGTTTTGGCAGGTGTATGAAAAAGAAAGAACCCTCACGCAGGAAGAAAAAGAAGCGGCTATCTGGTGGGGAGATGACCCTGATGTTACCTTTACCCCTCCGGGGCATTCCTACTACCTGGCTACGATTGTTATTAAAGCCAAAAATCCTCCGCTGATCAAATGTGCAGAAACCTATGCTTGTACAGGTATGGCCGTAGCTGATGCATTTATCAATTGCTGGAAATGGAAATATCACTTTTTCACAGAAAGACCTAATACATTTATCCCTCAGTTTATCGATGTGGAATGGGAGTCATTCTGGCCCGATCCGCCATTTCCTGCGTTTCCTTCCGGACATGCAATCCAGGCTTCTGCTGCCGCAACTGCACTTGCCGATTTGTACGGAAATGAGTTTGTTTTCACCGACAGTGCGCATTATGGGCGGGAGAGGGACGAACTTCGGGATGTGGATTTTGTGCCACGAAAATTTACTTCATTCTGGCAGGTTGCAGAAGAAACTGCCAATTCCCGGTTTTATGGAGGTATTCATACACCGCAGGACAACAAAGTCGGGCTGGAAAAAGGCCAGAAAATTGCAGGAAATGTATTGGGGTTGGAGTGGAATAAGAAGGCTGAAGATAATTAAGTTGAGACTACTCTCAACTATTCTGATGTATTATCCGAGATTAAGATTTGCTGGATTTTGTCTATTATCGTAAAAGGTAATCAGGTCTATAGAAGTTGCCTCAACTTTGTAGTAGATGGATGTCTGTTTAGAGACTACACAACGTCGGATTTGGTTACCTTCATGGTTTGTTGCCGGGTACATTAGCGGCATTTTTATTATTTTTTGAATGAGCGATTCTACTTTTTCTGCAAATTCGACAGCTTTTTCATCTCTCCATTTCTCTTGAATATAAAGCAAAATATCCAAATATGTTTGCCTTGAGGTTTTCTACCAACGAACTTCCCGTATCATTTTGAGCGTTTTAGCAAAAGGCTAACCTCTTTCATTACCTGTTCGTGCGAAATAACGTCCCCGTTTTTGATGTCAGCAAGTCCTGCTTCAATCGATTTTTTCAATAATTGTATAGACATCCTTTTTACTAGATATATACGGATAAATTTAATAAAATTTCTTTTCAAATACCGTCCTTGCAATAATACAGCTAATTAGGGATATTTACCTACCTATTTAGCCTCATTATGTCTGTCCCTCGCTTATCTACGTTTTTGTCTTATGCCTGGATTTTTCTCCTTTTTATATCCTTAAGCTCTGCCATGAGAGCCCAAACCCCCTTTGTTGATGTCACCGATTCCGCAGGCATTCGGCATCAGTTTGTGGTGTATGAAGGCATGTTTGGCGGAGGTGCCTGTGTATTTGACCTCAACAACGATGGATTTGAAGACCTTTTTATCACCAGCGGAATGAACGAAGACGTCCTGTATCTCAACAATGGAGATGGCACGTTTAAAAATATCTATGAAGGGTCAGGGCTGGAAATTACCCGGCACTACGTAACGCAGGGGGTTGCCGGAGCCGATGTAAACCGCGACGGGTGGGTTGATTTGTTTATTACCACCATTACTTCCAAAGACAGCGTAAAAAAGATTCCCCGGGCGATCAATTTGCTGTTTCTCAACAATGGCGACATGACTTTCCGAGATGCCACGACGGAATATAAACTCGATTCACTCAACTCGTTCAGCACAGGAGCAAATTTTGGAGATTTTAATGCAGACGGGTACCCTGACCTTTATGTAGGGAACTATTTTCGCGCCTATGAAGGAGAGTTGAGTGCCATCAACGATGCGACAATTGTAAGTGCCAATCAGACTTCCAAAGGCTATTTATTGGTAAACAGAGGCGGGCAGTATTTTGAAGACGTATATGCCGAATATGGCCTCAAACACAAAGGCTATGGTTTTGGCGCCATATTCACAGACTTCGACAATGATGGCGATCAGGACTTATTTGTCAATCACGATTTTGGGTACAAAGCGACTCCGGACTTTCTTCTACAAAATCAATATCCGCAAAAATTATTTGAAGACGTAAGCGAGGCCATGGATATGGACCTGAAGATCAATTCTATGGGCGCAGCGGTTGGGGACTACAACGGAGACGGACTGCTGGATTACTATATAACCAATATTCGTTTTAATTGGTTTATGGTAAATCAGGGACCGGGAAAACCCTTTGTCAACAAAGCGAAGGAGTTGGGCATGTCATACGTTTCGATCAGTTGGGGCGCCAATTTTGCAGATTTTGACCACGACGGCGACGTGGATCTGTTTGTGGCTAATGGCGACCTCAATCCCAACGATGTGCCGATGGCGGATTTTTATTTCGAAAACAGCGAAGGCAAATTTACCGAAAACGCCCGCGCGATGGGCGTCAATGATTATGGTGTAGGCAGAGGTTCTGTGGTTTTTGATATGGATAATGATGGAGACCTGGATATTCTGGTAGTAAATCAGAAACCCGTGTTGAATTATCCTGTATCCTCGATGACCCATATTTACCGCAACGAAAGTGCGGCAAAGGGCAACTGGCTGAAAGTAGCCCTTAAGGGCGTGCAGGCAGAATCACATGGCCTGGGTTCACGGGTAATTGTAGTCTCCGGCAAAAACCGCATGATCAGGGAAATTGACGGCGGGGCATCGAGCCATTTATCTCAAAATTCCACGATCGCCCATTTTGGCCTGGGCGAAGCAGGGGAAGCCGATTCGGTCATCGTGATTTGGACAGGCGGTAAACGACAGGTGTTGACTCAGCAGCCGGCCAATACCATGATTACGGTCACAGAAGCGGAAGATACAGCAGATCATTCCGGCAGTGGAATGATCTGGGTTTGGGCAATAGCCGGATTGATCCTGGCAGGGTGGGGGATATGGCGGGTAATGCGGAAAGGATAATTTGCGCCAGATTTATGATGCATCCTGAACGATAAAAATAGCATTTCCATTGGGGTCGTAAAAGCCAAATTCGTGTGTACCCCAGGGGGTATTCATGCTCAGCTTTTCCTTGAGGATTGTACCTCTTTCTACAAATTCGTGAAACCAGTCCATAATATCAGGGACAAAAATTCTAATGACCGATCCATCCGGAATGGGGTCCTCATCGGTACCGTGGTGGAACTGAAGATGAATTTCCAGTTTGTCCCTTCGGATTCCTGAGTATAAATTATCCCCGAAATAATAATGAAAGCCTGTGTATTGTTCGTACCATTTCAGATCACGATCTATATCTGAAGAAGGTAATACCGGGATGATGCCTAAAGAAGAAGGAGTCATGTAAATTAATTTTAACTTGAGTAAAAGTAACCAAATCCAATCAATGATTCAGTGTAGCCATTTTTTGTATCTGACAATCGTATTTTTAATGATTCCCGCTTATTCCCATTCACAGGCAGATTGGGAACTCCGCAAAAATTCAGACGATATTCAGGTCTATTTCAGAAGTTCGGACGATAGTGATATCAAAGAATTAAAAATCACCACCACCCTTGACTGCACACTTTCATCGGCAATAAGTGTCATTAACGATATTGAAAAAATGCCTGAATGGGTTTATCAATGTGAAGAGGCAGAATTTATTGGCAAAAACGAAGGCGCTGCATTCACGTTTGTGAACCGAACGGTTGTGCCTTTTTTTTTCAAGGACCGGGAAATTGTATTACAGTGTACGACTTTTCAGGAAAGACCTTCGCTGAAAACCTGCTCTCGTTGTGTGGCCCGGCCGGATGCGTTGGCATTGAATCCGGATTATATACGGGTGGAGAAAGCCATTTCGGAGTGGACTTTTTGGCCGCAGGAGGATGGTACACTAAAAGTCGAGTATTTTTTTATCGCAGATCCGGGAGGATATGTTCCGGCCTGGCTGATAAATTTTGCGCTTGATTATGGGCCTGTTAATACATTAAAACAGTTTAAGAAAAGGGTTCATCTGGAGGAATATGCAAAAGCCAGGCTAACCTATATTCAGGATCATTAAAGCTGTCTGTCGATTTTTTAGGATTCAGATTACGGGGCTCCAAAAACAAAAAAGCCCAAACCGATTTCCGGTTTGGACCTGTGATCCCGCAGGGGCTCGAACCCCGAACCTACTGCTTAGAAGGCAGTTGCTCTATCCAGTTGAGCTACGGGACCGGACTGGCTATATCGCCTGAAATTATCAGAGTGCAAATGTACGGCTTTTGGTGAAAAATCAAAAGGATTGCTGGTAGAAAATCGAGGTAATTTCAGGTTCCCCTATATTCCATTTTATACAGATCAAACCCCTTCGCCCAGTAGTCTTTCACCGTTTCCACAAGTTGGAAACCCACTTTTTCATAAAATTTGTAAACCAGTTGGGAAGTTCTGACAATAATCGTTTCAACTTCCGCAAATTCTTTTAATCGCTCAATCCGGTACTTAAGCAATGTTTTTCCAAGCGATTTACCCTGAAAATCTGGATGAATGATATCCCAGCTTATTTTCCCGACGGCGTGATTTCCTGAAAAATTAAATCCCCCGCAGCCGCAGATTTGCCCGTCTGTTTCAATCACAAAATAGTATTCGATCTCATTTTCAAGGTAATAGATCAAATCCGATTCCTCTTCCGGAGAAAAAAAATCAGGAGTATTTAGCCGCAACAAGGTCAATACTGCCGGCTGGTCGGTGTGTTGATATTCTCTGATCGTGATGGTGGGTTGATTCATTGGATATCATTTTTGGCCATTTCGACGATTGACAGAATAAACTCCCGGGCGCGTATTTGTTTGAGATTCGCATAGATTTTTCTGTCCCCTTTGCTGTCTGCTGCTATGGCGTACTTTAGGTTTTGATATTCAATCCTTGCCGGTTCATGGTCTCTGAGAAAATTCCTGAATAAAATATGTCTTTTAAGCTCTTCACTGTCGGTGGAACAAACGTACAGATGATGGCTTATGGAATCCAGAACTTTATGGAAACCAGCATCACCGGGTCTTTTAAAAACCTCTCTGCCTGGAATTCCCTGATCACCGTTATGGATATAGCCGATTTTCTCCAAACATTCTTTCACACTCAGGAAATTTACAGACGGAGGATAGATCAGGTCAATATCGATAATCGGTTTAGCCGCCAGTCCGATTACGGAAGTGCTTCCAATATGTTCAATGCGAATATTGCTATCCGATATAGATGTTTGGAGAATGGCTTTGATAGATTCAAAATTTTCAGGCCAAAGCGAGTTGTATGGCTGTAGTATCATGGGGGGGATTACATTTTGACTACTCCGAATTAACCCGTATATTTATAATAAAGCAATAAAATGGTTGTAGAAAGAACAGAAAAAGAGATTATTATAAGACTTTCAAGCGGTATAGACTGGGGTGATCTTGAGTCCATTCTAAAGTATATACGCTATCGTGAGGTCGTATCAAAAAGCAAGGCTACCCAGGAGCAAATTGACCAAATCACATCCGAGATGAATAAGTCCTGGTGGGCAGAAAATCAAAACCGCTTTCTCAAACCATGAAAGTCATTGTGGATACTAATGTGGTGGTTAGTGCTATCCTAAATCCAAACAGTAAAGCGGGGGAGCTGATAATCTTTGGAAGGCAACATTTTACTTTTTTTGCCCCTAATCTGATGAAAATAGAGGTCAAAAAACATCAAGTACGCCTGCAGGAAATATCCAAACTCAGTGAAGTAGAATTTAATAGTGTGCGGGAAGAACTTTTTGAATGCCTTTCCTTTATTTCAGAAGAGCAAATAGCCTATGAACATTGGCACAACGCTATTCCGATTGTAAGAGATGTTGATATGGATGACATTGCCTTTGTAGCACTAGCCGAATATCTGGACGCTATGCTATGGACAGGAGATAAGCGATTGCTCCAAGCAATGCAGCAACGTGGGTATAAAAGGGGAATATCATCCGATACATTATATCAAAATTGGTTATCTGTCAGATAAGAAGGTGAAGTGGGGTAATTCAATGTGGCATGGGGTATGATGGAAAGACGGTCTCGTCCTAAAAAAAAGGACCACTATTCAGTGATCCTTTATGTTTTTGTCGAGGTGGTGTGCCTAAGCACACGGCCCCTGCTCCCAAAGCTGCCCATCAATCATAAAAAAACGGAATGATAAAGTAATTGGGAGAAAGTAAACTTTCCGAAGCGAAGCAGAAACCATCTGCATAGGCAGACTCACAAAGGGCGCAAGGAAACTGCGCTTTGTGTCCCTCGTGGCTTCCTTGTGTCCCTCGTGGTTTATCCCGATAAGTTGATAATTCCGAAAAAAAAAGGACCACTATTCAGTGATCCTTTATGTTTTTGTTGAGGTGGTGTGCCTAAGCACACGGCCCCCTGCTCCCAAAGCGGTTTTTTTGTCGAGGTGGTGTGCCTAAGCACACGGCCCCCTGCTCCCAAAGCTGCCCATCAACCATAAAAAAAAGGACCACTATTCAGTGATCCTTTATGTTTTTGTCGAGGTGGTGTGCCTAAGCACACGGCCCCCTGCTCCCAAAGCGGTTTGTCGAGGTGGCAGGATTCGAACCTGCGGCCCCCTGCTCCCAAAGCAGGTACGCTAACCGGACTGCGCTACACCTCGAAATAATAATTCAATAAACCAAAGCAGGTACGCTAATCTGCCTAAGCAGACGCTACACCTTGAAATTGACCTTTCAAAAAAAAAGAACAAAGCTAGCCAAAGCTAGCTTTGATGGCGGAGAGGGAGGGATTCGAACCCTCGATACCCTTTTCAAGGTATGACGGTTTAGCAAACCGTTGGTTTCAGCCACTCACCCACCTCTCCAAAGCGATTGCAAAGATAGTAATTCAGAATAAAAAGCCTAAACTTTTTTTAAATTTCCTTAGATTTTTTTTACGCAGACTCTTCTCTTTGGTTACTACTTGTTTTGAGCTAACTTCACTTTCTACAATACGAACAAAATACACTGTGTACGGCTATATTCTCAAAAGAATTTTTTGGTTTTTTCCTACCCTGCTGATCATCTCTCTGCTGGCATTTATGATTAGCTTGTTTTCGGATATAGATCCGGTAGCAAACCAATGCCAGGGACTGAATGAGGGTTTGACTTTTAGACAGATTGTGCAATGTGAAGATACACTTCGGGCAAAATACAATCAACTCCTGCCTGTCTTTTATATTGAAATAACAACGATGGCAGAACCCGGTCATCTTCATGAGATTTACCCTAAATCTACCCGTAATGCGCTCCGAAGACTTACCGTTGCTAGTGGCAACTGGGAAAGCGTCCAAGAGTGGTATCTTTCTATTCAGGCTTTTTATGATTCCGTTTCGCTGCTTTCTCTCCATGGTGTGTCTCCTGATTCTCTCAGAATGGTCAGAAGCATCCGTCAGGAACTGCTCCAAAGAACCCGCAACCTGATGGGCTCAGGAAAACCTGATGTTATTAACCCCAAACTGGCAGCCATCGAAAAATATTTAGCAGATTATCCCTGCCTGGCTCGCCTGAATATACCCTTTCTTCATGTGTTGCGGGCCTGGGACAATCTGGACGACAATTCACAGCATTGGAAGTCTTACTTGCCCAAAATCATCTGGCATGGTACGGCCAACCGTTACCATAGATGGCTGTCAGATATCGTGCTAATGGGTGACTTTGGCATTTCCTGGACCCATGACCGACCCGTAAGTGAAAGGATTGGCTCGCTGTTTTTTTACTCTTTTTTATTCACCGTCATTTCTGTCTTTTTTGCTTATGGGATCGGCATTCCTTTGGGTATTTGGGCGGCAATGTATCGAAACCAGTGGTTTGACCGGCTGTCTGGTATTTTTGTTTTTGCACTCGATGCTATGCCAGGTTTTTGGGTTGCCAGTATGCTCCTGATATTTTTTGCGAATGCCGACGGTTTAGACTGGTTTCCCTCTACTTTTAATTTGGTGGATCCTGTGGGCTGGAAAAAAATCACTCGATTTATTCTTCCGATACTGGCTTATACCTATGGTTCTTTCGCCGCAGTAAGTCGTGTCATGCGGGTGAGTATGCTCGAAATATTCGGACAGGATTTTATCCGTACTGCCCGGGCCAAAGGTGTACCGGAAAAGCAGGTGATCGTTCGCCATGCGCTCCGAAACGCACTCCTGCCGATGATCACAGGATTTGTGGGGATATTTCCTGCGGTGGTAAGCGGATCTGTGATTTTGGAAAATATTTTTACCATCCCGGGTATGGGCAATGAAATCATTACTGCTGTTCAGTCCAACAATATTCCTATGATTCTGGCAGTGTTTACGCTCACGGGATTTATGACAGTATTGGGTTACCTTATCGCTGATCTTTTATATATGTGGGCAGATCCTCGAATCAGATTCTCAAAAGAAGATTGAGTTGAAAACTTCTGTACATATCACCCGGGAGTCCCGCTGGAAACAATTTAAACGCGATCGGGGTGTTTTATTCGCTTTCAGCTGGCTGATTCTGATCGGGCTGACGGCATTGCTGGCTGATGTGTTGGCGCACAATCCCGAAAAGGGATGGGCACCGGTGCCTTATGGAACTGAAATCACTTACGGACACAAGAATATTCCACCTTTTGGCCCGCACAACCATTATCTGGGTACAGATTATGCCGGACATGATCTGTTGGCAGGGTTGATTCATGGCGCCCGTATTTCACTGTCTGTCGGGCTGGCAGCAGTAAGTATTGCCGCTTTGATTGGCATCCTGCTGGGAGTGATTGCCGGCTATTGGGGCGACGACCGGTTATATATGCGAAGGGGCGTAATGCTGAGTATGTTGCCTGCCATGTTTTTTGCCTGGTTTTACGGTTTTCGGGTGAGGCGCTATGAATGGGAGGATGCGGTCGACGGAAATTTGGAAAAACTCCCGGTTGAGATCGCAATCAGTATAGGTATTGCCATTCTTACAGTGTTTTTATGGCTTCTGGTGGGGAAAATCATCAGCTATAAGGGGTATATGGCAAAGAAGATAACTTTTCCGGCAGACAGCCTGATTATGCGTGCCATTGAAATTCTGAATTCTCTTCCCTTGTTATTGCTCATTATATCGCTTTCTGCAATTTTTGAGAGAAGTTTGGGGTTTATCACCATTATGATCGGATTATTGGGTTGGACCGGACTGGCAAGGCTGATTCGTGCAGAAACTTTACGGGTAATTCGGATGGGATATATCGAGTCTGGCAAAGCTTTAGGGTTGGGCGCATGGCGAATAGTTTTCCGGCATGTGGTACCCAATGCCATTCCCCCAGCATTGATTGTCATCGCTTTTGGCATTGGCAATGCGATTATTGCAGAATCCGCGCTCTCATTTTTGAATCTGGTCGACGGAACTGTGACCTGGGGAAGTTTGCTGAGCAGTACCCGAAACAATTTTTCTATATGGTGGGTAGGGGTATTTCCCGGACTGGCGATCTTTCTGACGGTATTATCGTTTAACCTTATTGGAGAAAAACTCAGAGATATATTTGACCCACATCTGCCTTCCTAGTGGATCGAAACTTTCAATCCACCAATATTTTTCACAACTTTGACCAGCCTTTTAATAAGACTGTATGGCGACCATTATTGAAGAGATTCAACTTGCTGCTGCTCAGGCAGTAAAAGATTTGTATAATATCGAAATTGCTCCGAAAGAATTTTCGATTCAGGAAACCCGCAAGGAGTTTGAGGGGGATTTTACTGTTGTCATATTCCCCCTGTCCAAATACCGGTTGGGTCCACCGCAGGAGACCGGGGAAAAGCTTGGCCAAAATCTGCTGGATTCCCAGCCTCATATTGTTGCTTACAATGTGGTAAAGGGTTTCCTCAACCTTTCTCTCTCTGATGATTTCTGGAGAGGATTTTTGTCTGAAATTATCCTGACAAATTCGGGCTTTAACAATTCTCACGGTGAAGGTCAGACGGTAGTGGTGGAATATTGCTCGCCCAATACCAATAAACCCCTTCATCTGGGGCATTTGCGGAATATTATCCTGGGTTATTCGCTCTCTGAAATCCTTGCCGCCAACGGTTACAATGTGATTCCTGTATGTCTGTTTAATGACCGGGGGACCAATATATCCAAGTCGATGTACGCATGGCTGAAATCGGGGAAATACGATACGCCTGAGACCCTGGGAGTAAAAGGAGATAAGCTGGTGGGAGACTATTATGTGTTGTTTTCAAAAATGCTGTCGGAAGAAACCGCTCATCTGATCGAAAAAGGTCTTGCTAAACATGAGGCGGAAAAACTTGCTCCCAGTATGCAGGCAGTTCAGGATATGACCGTGCGCTGGGAAGCGGGTGATAGTGCGATCCGAAGTTTGTGGGAAAAAATGAACGGATGGGTATATGAGGCGTTTAATGATACTTTCCAGCGGCTGGGCGTTCATTTTAAGCGGTTTTACTACGAATCGGAAGTCTATCAGCGGGGGAAAGAAACGGTTGATGAAGGTCTGTCAAAAGGTATATTTTACACCACAGATGACGGTTCTGTCGAAATAGACCTTACCGGAAACGGGATGGATAAAAAGACGCTGCTTCGTTCTAATGGAACCTCCCTTTATATTACTCAGGATCTGGCCATTGCTGCTGACAAGTTTAATGAATTTGGCATGGACAAATCCATTTATGTAGTGGGCAATGAGCAGGATTATCACTTTAAGGTGCTGTTTGAAGTCCTTAAAAAACTCGAAAAACCCTATGCCGAAGGCCTATTTCATCTTTCCTATGGAATGGTCGATCTTCCCAGTGGAAAAATGAAGTCTCGGGAAGGCACTACTGTGGAAGCCGATGATCTGATGGATGATATGATTCGCAGTGCAAAGGAAGAAACGATGAAAAACCCGGACAAAACCTCGGGTATGGATGAAGAAGAATTAAATCATTTATACGAGATACTGGGTATTGGAGCGTTAAAGTATTATTTGGTAAAAGTGGATCCCAAAAAACGTATGCTCTTTGACCCAAACGAATCCATTGACCTTAAGGGAAATACGGGGCCGTTTATTCAATATTCCTATACCCGTACCCAGGCCGTCAAGCGTCAGTCGGGTGCAGTGGAGATACCCGCGTTTAATCCGGACCACAAACCCGAAGAGGAAATTCTCGACAGTGAACGTACCTTGCTGAAGATGATGGCCCGTTATCCGGATGTATTGCGGGAAGCTGGCGAGGCTTACAATCCGGCAATGATCGCTAATTTTACTTTTGATCTTGCCAAAGAGTATAACCGGTTTTATCATGAAGCTAAAATCCTTCGAAAAGATTTTCCCCTTACGAGCGCATTCCGCTTTGCGCTTTCGGGTCGGGTAGGGGACACGATCAAAGAAACCATGCGTCTGTTGGGTATTCAGGTACCCGAACGTATGTAAGCCAAATTGGAGAGTTTCAAAGATTTTTGTAAATCGAAATCACAACATTCAACTACCTTCGGAATATGTTTAAATATTTTGTTAGCCGGGAGTTTCTAATGACGGTTTTGGGGCTGGTAGGACTCGGTATCCTGGCATATATGATGATATTCTTCTGGATTTTGCCAACCTATACCCGACATGGAGATGGGTTGCTGGTCCCGGATGTCAATACGCTTCCTGTTGAAGAAGCAGAAAAAATTCTAGTAAAAGCAGGGCTTCGCCCTGAAATTATTGATTCTGTTTTTCAGGATCAGTTGCCCGGGCGCTCTGTGTTAAAACAATATCCTACTCCATACAGCCGGGTAAAACCAAACCGTACGATTTCTCTTACGGTCAACAAGATGTTGCCTCCGATGGTATCCATGCCAGAGATACAGGACATGACGCTCTATCAGGCAAAAGCCCGATTGGAAATATGGAAACTCGGTGTTGGAAGGGTTACCCGTATTCCTGATATAGCAGAAAATGTTGTACTCAAAGTTACCTACAAAGGCAAAGCCATTCAGCCTGGCACAGCGATTCCCCAGGGATCAAAAATTGACCTGGTCGTAGGACAAGGACTCGGGTACGCCAAAGTGCAAATCCCTGATTTGGTGGGTTATACGTATGAAGATGCGCTGACAATTCTTTCAGAAATGGGTCTGGGTCTGGGTAGTGTAGATTACAACCCCAATGGCCCTGAAGACCAAAAAGGAAGGGTATATTCCCAAAACCCCAAAGCTGGCTTTGGCGACTCTGTACGTATGGGCTTTTCTATAGATATCTATCTATATGGACAGGAGCCGGAAGGGCAGGAAGGGATTTTTATAGAAGACTTTAAGGGAGACGGTGATAACCAATAAGGAATTACAAATGACAAGCAAAGAATTATAAATTACAAATCTCGGAAACCGTTAAGGTTCAGGGAATTACAAAGTATGAACTTGTCTTCCCGAAGGGATTTATAATTTAGCCTTCCTTGTTAGTCATTTGTAATTTATCTGCTAACCCAGATAGGTTTTTAAGCCTTTGCTGCGGGAAGTATGTCTTAATCTCCGGATGGCTTTTTCTTTGATCTGACGAACCCTTTCACGGGTAAGGTCAAATTTTTCCCCAATTTCTTCCAGCGTCAGGGAATGCTCTACACCTATGCCAAAATAAAGTCTGATCACTTCTGCTTCGCGTTGGGTAAGTGTGCTCAGTGCACGTTCGACCTCTTTGCTTAAACTTTCATTGATCAGCTCATTGTCGGGATTAGGTTCCGCATCGTTTTCCAGAACATCCAGAAGGCGATTTTCTTCACCCTGTACAAAAGGCGCATCCACCGAAACATGCCTTCCGGAAATTTTGAGTGTGTCGGAGATTTCATCCTCACTCATATTTTCCAGCACTTCGGCGATTTCCTCAGCGGAAGGTTCACGCTCGAACTCCTGCTCCAGTTTGGAGAAAGCTTTACCAATTTTGTTAAGGGCACCTACACGGTTGAGCGGAAGGCGAACAATACGGGATTGCTCGGCCAAAGCCTGAAGGATACTTTGTCTGATCCACCAAACGGCGTAAGAGATAAATTTAAAACCGCGGGTTTCGTCAAACCTTTTCGCCGCCTTGATCAAACCGAGGTTTCCTTCATTGATAAGGTCACCGAGCGAGAGACCTTGATTTTGGTATTGTTTGGCCACTGAAACCACAAACCTGAGGTTTGCTTTTGTCAGTTTTTCCAATGCTACCTGATCTCCTTGTTTGATCCTTCTTGCGAGTTCAACTTCTTCATCCGGAGTAAGCAATTCGACCTTTCCAATCTCCTGAAGATATTTATCCAGTGATTGGGATTCGCGGTTGGTGATCTGCTTACTAATCTTGAGCTGTCTCATGTATCGGAGCGGCTAATTTTGCTTTGTGTTTAATTTTTCCAAACTTCCAGCCCTCAGACCAGTCGTAATCCAGACCGCAAATCTAAGGGCTTTCATTATCACTTGCAAATAGATTTGTTATGCGACATTTCGATTTACAAGTAATGTATCATTCCGGTTTTGTATATTCTTTCTGGAATAATGACGTTAAAACCTTGAAAAAAGTCACTACCTCTATGCTTGTCTTACGAAAATAAAAGCGCTGGGGTGTAAGATTTTGTATAAAAACCTGTTATACCTCCTTGAAAACCTCTTCTTCTTCCGTAATATAGGATTCAACCGGCGGACAAGTACAGACGACATTGCGGTCTCCATACGTATTGTTGACCCTGCCAACCGATGGCCAGAACTTATTTTGTTTCAGACCGGGTACTGGGAACGCCGCTTTTTGACGAGAATAGCTATGCGACCATTCATCGCTGGTAATCTGATCCATGGTATGCGGTGAATTTTTCAACACATTATCTTCGCTGTCTGCGGCGCCACTTTCTATTTCTCTGATTTCATTTCTTATAGAGATCATCGCATCGCAAAAACGGTCCATTTCTTCTTTTGGCTCGCTCTCGGTAGGTTCGATCATTATGGTTCCGGGTACCGGCCACGAAACGGTCGGCGCATGAAATCCATAGTCAATAAGTCGTTTCGTGATATCATCTACTTCCAGTCCGAGCTTGCTTTTAAACTCTCTGAGATCGAGAATAAACTCATGGGCTACCCGCCCATTTTTTCCCTGAAACAATACGGGATATACCTTTTCCAGCCTTGACTTCATATAATTGGCATTGAGAATCGCCGAAACCGTAGCTTCTGTTACCCCTTCACTTCCCAGCATTTGGATATATCCGTAGGAAATCAGCAAGATACTTGCACTGCCAAAAGGCGTTGCTGAGACAGCACTGATAGCCGCTTCGCCTCCGGTTTTGAACTGAGTATGGCCTGGAAGGAATGGCTTCAGATGTTCTGCTACGCAAATAGGGCCCATACCCGGACCACCACCGCCGTGGGGAATGCTGAAAGTTTTGTGAAGATTGAGATGGCAAACATCTGCTCCGATACGGCCTGGACTGGTAAGCCCTACCTGTGCATTCATATTGGCTCCATCCATATACACTTGTCCGCCATTTTGGTGGATCATTTCGCAGATATCAATGATGGTTTCTTCAAATACACCATGAGTTGAAGGGTAAGTTACCATCAGGCAGGAAAGGGAATCTTTATATTGCTCGGCGCGGAGGCGGAGATCCTCCATATCCACATTGCCTATTTCATCACATTTTACAACGACTACGCGCATACCAGCCATTACCGCACTTGCCGGATTTGTTCCGTGGGCGGAAGAAGGAATCAACGCAACATCCCGGTGAAAATCTCCTCTGCTGTGGTGCCATGCCCTTATGACCATCAATCCGGCGTATTCTCCCTGTGCGCCTGAATTGGGCTGGAAAGAGATGCCGGAAAAACCTGTAATATCGCAAAGGTCATTGCCTAGCTCTTCGATCATTTCGAGGTATCCTTCGACCTGGTCAGCGGGTACAAACGGGTGAACCGCCGCAAATTCTGGCCAGCTCACGGGAATCAATTCTGCCGCAGCATTCAGTTTCATGGTACAGCTTCCCAGAGGGATCATAGCTGTATTGAGCGAAAGATCCTTATTCTCCAGCGACTTGATATAGCGCATCATCGCCGTCTCGGAGTGATGAGAGTTGAAAACCGGGTGTGTGAGGTACCTACTGGTTCTGATAAAATCTTCATGCCGGTTGTAGGGCAGAGTCGTGGTATTAATTTGCGGAGCGGGTTGGCTCATCGCTTCCGCAAATACATTCAGAATAGCCTGAATGTTTTCTGTATCCGTTGTTTCGTCAACCGCAATGGTTACCTTACCTTCGCCGGGATAATAAAAATTGATGGAATGACTCAGCGCGACCTGGCGTAGTTTTTCTACGGTTTCCTGACTCCCCAGGTGAAAGGTAAGGGTGTCAAAAAATTGATTATTCAGCTGGCGAATATTCAGCTTGGCAAGTCCCTGATCCAGCAATCCCGCCATATGGTGGATGCGGGAGGCAATGGCTTTGAGCCCTTTGGGGCCGTGATATACGGCATACATACCCGCCATGATGGCGAGTAAAGCCTGGGCAGTACAAATATTGGACGTTGCCTTATCTCTCCGAATATGTTGTTCTCTGGTTTGGAGTGTCATTCGAAGCGCATGATTTCCTGCGCTGTCAATCGAGATTCCAATGATCCTACCCGGAAGGAGGCGAAGAAATTCTTCTCTGGTAGCAAAAAAAGCTGCGTGGGGCCCGCCAAAACCCATAGGCACACCGAAACGCTGCGCACTTCCCACAACCACATCCGCACCAAAAGCCGCAGGCTCTTTCAACAGGGTAAGCGCCATCAGGTCAGCTGCTACAATCAGGTATGCACCGCGCTCATGCAGATCTTTTGCCAGGGTATCGTAAGGCTGAATATTACCTCCCATGTCGGGATACTGTACGATAGCTGCAAATATGTTTTCGCTGATGACAAACTCCGCAGGATCGGCTACTTCAACCTGAATGCCCAGTCCGCCTGCCCGGGTTTTGATCACATCAATCGTCTGAGGCAGACAGGTATTCGCTACGAGAATGGTATTGGCGGCAGTAGTTCTGTCTTTTTTCTGTTTTTGCCCATGTACCATGGCCATGGCTTCGGCAGCGGCAGTACCTTCATCGAGGAGAGAGGCATTGGCTACCGGAAGGCCGGTCAGGTCGCAGACCATCGTCTGGAAATTGAGGAGTGCCTCCATCCGGCCTTGTGCAATTTCGGCCTGATAAGGCGTGTATTGCGTGTACCATCCCGGATTTTCAAAAATATTGCGCAGGATTACAGCAGGCGTAATACAGTCGTAATACCCCAATCCGATATAAGATTTGACAGGTTTATTTTTCCGGGCAATCTTTCTGATTTTATTTAAATACGCATATTCACTTAAGGCAGGTTTCTGTTTCAGTGGGTGCGTAAGTCTGATTTTTCCTGGAACCGTCTGTGCAATCAGTTCGTCAACCGTGCTTACATTCAGACGGTTAAGCATCTGTTGAGTATCTTTACCGGATGGGCCAATATGGCGTTTTACAAATACATCTGGGTGATTAAACATGGGAGGTGTATTGGAAATTTTTTACCAAAAAAGAAAGTGCAAATTAAGTGTATTTAACTGAACTTTTAAAGCCCGAAATTAAGGTTGATGTGGTATATTTTACCAAAAAGATTAGCTAGATTTGTTACCCCTAATCGGTAGCAATTCAGTGGAAGATTATAAGCATATAGGCCGCCGGGCCAGATTAGTTAAGGAGCTGATCATGAAAGGTATAACGGATGAAAGCGTGCTACTGGCTATTGGCAGAGTGCCTCGTCATGTTTTTGTTGAAGGTGTTTTTTCTGATGAAGCTTACGAGGATAAAGCATTGCCCATTCATCGCGAACAAACGATTAGCCAGCCTTTCACGGTTGCATTCCAGACACAACTGCTGGAGTTAAAGCCTAAAATGAAAATTCTGGAGATTGGAACCGGCTCAGGTTATCAGGCTGCGGTCCTGTGTGAAATGGGAATGCGTGTTTTTTCAGTCGAAATCGACCGTCGCCTGCATCTCGAGGCAAAAGAACGTCTGAAATCTCTGGGATATGATCCGCAACTTTTATTGGGAGATGGCTCGGAAGGATGGCCCATATATAAACCCTATGAACGAATCCTGGTTACGGCTGCCAGCCCGGGAATCCCCGAATCACTGCTCTCCCAATTAGACATCGGTGGCGTCATGGTCCTGCCCGTAGGTACACTCCGCACACAGAAAATGACGGTTGTCAGGCGACTCTCTTCTACAGACTACGAAACCGTCACCCACCATAATTTTAAGTTTGTACCTCTCCGGGGCCGCTATGGGTTTGAATAAAAAGGAATATTCGTAATTTGCCGCTTCGTTTGTTTCCCAATTAATAACCTAGCAAGTATTTATGAAAAAGATTGTTTTCAGCGTAATAGTAGTATTGTCAATGGTTTCTGCATTTGCGCAGAACAAGCCCGTGGCAAAAGATATCAGCCTCGGTTTTCGCGTCACCGGCCTGAATAATGTCGCATTTCAGGAATGGGGCGCTGATGCCTTTGATTTTCCTCAGGTCATGGGGCGTTACTACCTTTCTGACCGGATTGCCGTACGTGCGCGTCTGGGGGTAGGTCTTAACAATGTGACTTCCAGTTTTGACCGCAGTATCATTGATACCGAAAATTTTGGACAAGCCGTTAGGATCGATTCTTCTATCAACTCCACTGTCAGCGCGTTTTCGGTGAGTTTTGCTCCCGGAGCAGAATATCACCTCATGGCGGACGCTGCTAAACTTGACCCTTATGTAGCTGCCGAAATTCCTTTCGCATTGCTGGGGACAACTACTACGGATCTTGATCTGGATGTGATTCGTACCGATGCTGCCGGAACCCGCCTCTATCGCGAAGATATCAATACCAAAACTACAGTTGATGGCGGAATCAGTGTAGGGCTGAACCTGATTGGTGGTTTTAACTACTTCTTTTCTCCTAAATTTGCCATTGGTGCTGAATATGCGCTGGGTTTTGGATATAGCCAAAATGGTGGAACCGTAGTGGTTGCTCAAACCGGTTCTATTCAGCCTACTTCTGATGCCGGCAATATCGTACCGGTAAACGTTACCCAGCGGTTTAACAACTCCGTTACTACCCTGAATCTGGGTGTACAAACAACGGGTGGTGTTAATTTCTCTATCTTCTGGTAGGATCTGCCAAAACAGGTATTTATACTATACGCTCCGGACTTGTCCGGAGCTTTTTTTATGTAATTTCAGTCAGGCTTCCTTCCGGATAATTTACGGCTACCAGTGATAAACCTTTGGCATCTGCCGCCCCGCCCGCGTTTCGCCTGTCCTGCGATTCTATCACTGCTGCAAAATCAGTTATTGTGCGTTTTCCCGAACCGACCCATAAAAGTGTACCGACAATTGCGCGAACCATGCCACGCAAAAATCGGTCGGCCTCTATCGTAAACGATAATTCTCCGGGAGATTTTTCCTCCCAATAAGCTTGTCTGATTTCACAAAGGTTGGTCTGATTCGCAGCGTGTGATTTACAAAAAGCGCCAAATTCATTGTAGTCAAAAAGTATTTTGCTGGCCTCGTTCATCGATTTCAAATCCAGTGGATACCGCACCCACATGGCAAACTCCCAGTCCATCGGAGATTTTTTCTGCACAATACGGTAGATGTATTTTCTGGATATCGCATTAAAACGGGCGTGAAGCGCGGGATCTGTCGGAAGAAGCAGCCGGTTGACGGCGATATCATAGGGAAGTATTCCGTTTAGACTATAAATAAATGACCGGTCAAGCGTTTTTTCCGTATCAAAATGTACCATCAGTTGGTGGGCATGTACACCGGTATCTGTCCTGCCAGCTCCGGTACAATGGGTTTCTGACCCTAAAGTCAGACCCAACGCGCTTTCCAATTCCTGCTGTACCGTGTTGGCAGCATTCAACTGTTTTTGCCAGCCGGCGTAGTGAGTGCCTTTATAAGAAATATCCAAAAAGTAACGCATTTTTATTAACTTTGCGGCAAAATAGGACGGGAAGAACACAAACAGCAAATTAAACCGAATGTTACAAAGAATTCAATCTGTATTATTACTACTTGCAATCCTGATCAACTTCGCGACTTTATTTGTCCCAATGTGGCAACACAGTGCAGGATTGGATACGGAAATTGTCTCCGGAATGCGGATTTCCTCTGTAGATCCTATTTCCGATGAAGCCCGGCAGGAATTTTTTTACCAACACAGAGAGCCCCTGAAAAATATCGCTCATATAGCTTTTTTTGCACTTGTGCTGATCTCCGGGATATTTACAGTGTATGTGATCTTTCGCTACGACGACCGAAAGAAACAAATTCGCCTGGCTTACCTCAGTATTGGTATGATCATGATCGAAATTCTTGCCTTCGTGCTCCTTACCCTTCAAAAACCTACACTCATTTTGGGGGGAACCGCCAATTCCATTGCCCTTTTTGGTTTTGCCTTTCCGGTAGCTGCAATTGTTCTGGTATGGCTGGCGATTAATCGCATCAAAAAAGATGAAGAGCTGGTTCGTTCTATTGACCGAATCCGCTAAATAACCCGGATTATTCAACTTTTGAAGGGAATTTATTAAAATTTCACATAAATTTTTTATTGAAATTTGAATTTCTGGCAAATATTTTAATATATTTGCAAAATATTTTGATACAAAATAGTAATCTTATATTATCACAATGAGTATCACAAAAAAATTTCTCAAGTCAAAGTCTGTCTGCAAAGTTACTTTCCGCTTACCTAAAGAGGCGGTTTCCAATGCTGATTCTGTAAGCGTTGTCGGTGAATTCAACGAATGGAATCCCAGCGCAACTCCCATGAAATCCTCCAAGAGCGGAGAATTCTCCACCACACTCGAACTCGAACAAGGAAATGAGTATCAGTTCCGCTACCTGATCAACGGTCAGGATTGGACCAACGACAATGAAGCTGATAAATTTGTTTCCTCTCCTTATGGCGACGCACAAAACAGCGTAATTGTATTGTAAAAATTACCAAATCTTAACCAGGGCCCTTCTGTTTTTTCAGGAGGGCCTTTTTTTATAAAAAAATAACCTCATTTATCGCCTGGCTTACTTTTGGGTTTAACTTTCGTTGTTATAATTGGTTTTTATTCCCGATTATCTCAAAATAGTTGTCCTATGCACGGCCCATCGTTCTCCTGGTTTCTTAGCACACTGGCAATTTTTGTTTCTGTTATTCCTTCCGTATTCTCCCAGGTCCACAAATTTCCCGATCATGGGGGGAAAGGCGTTCCTGGTGCATTTCCCTATTCGTTTGTTTTCGGTTGGGGTGGGGTAGAAGGTGTGTTGAGCTATCAATATGTGATCAGCGACAACCCGCTCTGCTTTTCAGGCTGCTCGGGGGATACCCGTGAAGGATTTACCCCGGATACATTTTTGGTTGCCTATAATATGGAACCCGACCGCTGGTATTACTGGATTACCCGCATGATTATGGTCGATGGTGATACGAGTGAATGGTCGCTTATTTCTTCGTTTCTCACAGAAACCCCTGAAAATTCCGCCAGAATGGTAAGCATGGGCGGAAACCCTGTCTCCGGAAGGCAAATCCCCTTGCGTTTTAACTGGGCATTAAATCCCGAAGCAGCTCGTGTAACCTATAAAATTTATAATCTTAGCGGAACTCTCCTGGAATCCGGGACGTTTTCCCGCTCTGTGGGTTTCAGACTGGAAGAAAAAATAATTCCTGTACCTTATTTTACTCCAGGCTTATATATTCTGGAGGTGGAGGTGGGAAATAATCTCAACAATTTCAACAACCATTTTACCATCAAGGTTATCCTGCTTTGACTATGGTAAAGTTTAACGAAACGTTGATTGCCCTGCTAGTGGTGGCTGTGCTATTATTGCGTTGGGGAACCCAGCCTGCAATGGCTCAATGCTGCTCTCCTGGTAATCCGGTAGGTGGATTGGCAGCTTTAGGAACAAATGAAGAAGGTTCCTGGCAAATGATGCTAAACTACCGTTATGGTTATTCCGGTACTTATTTTATGGGAAATCAGCCTGTTCCGGCTCAGTTTATCCGCAGCGGAAATTATAACCATGTGGGCGTTATATTCTCGTATGGACTTACAAACAAGCTGACGATAGATGCTGAAACCGGGTATTTTATCAATAAGACGCAATCATACGTTGCAGGTATTCTGCCTGAAAAACTCTCAGGCCACGGCCTTACCGATCTGAACCTTCAGATCCGGGTACAATTGTGGCGGAATCTTCTCAAAGATGCCGAAATAACTTCTGGGGCAGGGATAAAAATTCCGGTAGGCCGACACGACCAAATGGACCAGGGAGCGAGACTAACGCGCGATCTTCAACCCACGACCGGCTCTTATGATTTTGTACATAGTTTATTTTTGTATCGGGGGTTTCTCTCTGAGAAATTTCGCACATTCTTTTCTACCCGGCTGGAAATCAAAGGATTAAATCCTGATCGCTACCGTTACGGACATCTCTTGTCGGCTTCAGGCTTTTTCTCGTGGAGTCCCTCGCTTCGCTGGACTTTGGTATCTCAGCTCCGCGGAGAGTGGAGGGGGAGAGATACCCGGCTGCTTTCGGGCTCCGGTATCCCGATCGATGACCTCCGGGAGATTGTCATTCCTACCGGCTCGCGTAAAGTTTTTTTTGTTCCTCAACTCACGTATTCCCTCACGCCTGATCTGTATCTTTCCCTGCTGGCAGATATTCCCTTATATCAGTTTTATTTTGACCAGCAATTGGCTACAACTACCGCTCTTACCCTGAGTCTTCAGACCAAACTTTGAATAAAACGGTATCCTGTACGGGACATCCTTATCAATTATCCTTATCTTTGCTGAAAATTACTGGTGAATGCGGGCGCTTTTTGCATTAAATCCTTATATCTGGAAATACAAGCAACATTTGTTGCTGGGCATTCTGTTTGTGACGCTGTCCAATTTATTTGCTGTGTATCCTGCGCAGATTGTCCGGGGGGCCATTGATATGGTCGGGGATGTGCTGAAGTTTTACAAACTGTTTGAAGGGTTTTCGATCGGAGACGATATTCGGCATATGCTGGTCGGCAGTCTTTTGCTTTTTGGCGGACTGGTGATTCTGATGGCCGTTATTCGCGGGGTATTTTTATTTTTTACCCGTCAGACAATTATCGTGATGTCGCGGCTGGTGGAATACGACTTCCGCAATGATATTTATGATCATTTTCAGCAACTGTCGCTTAGCTTTTACCGCCGCAACCGCACGGGCGATCTGATGGCGCGGATTTCTGAAGATGTCAACCGTGTGCGGATGTATCTGGGACCGGGGATTATGTACACAATGAATACGATTACCTTGTTTGTTGTAGTCGTCATTACGATGCTGATGGTAAATCCCGGCCTCACGCTGTACGCGCTGATCCCATTGCCGATATTGAGTTATCTGATTTATTATGTAGAATCGTTGATCCAAAGCAGGAGCGAAAAAATACAGGCTCAACTTTCCCGTCTGACGACGTTTACGCAGGAAATTTATTCGGGTATCCGTGTGGTAAAAGCTTATGTAAAAGAAAAAGAGTCTTCCGAAAAATTTGTGGAAGAATCTCAATTGTATAAAGTGAAATCCATGTCTCTGGCCCGGGTAGATGCGGTATTTTTTCCATTGGTCGCTTTGCTTGTGGGTATGAGTATGTTGATTACCGTTTGGGTTGGGGGCGAAAAGGTAATTGGCGGGTCATTGTCACTGGGGAATATTGCCGAATTTATCATTTATATCAATCTCCTCACCTGGCCGATCATCGCTGTGGGCTGGGTAACTACCATGGTACAGCGTGCTGCCGCCAGCCAGGTAAGGCTCAACGATCTGTTGAAAGAGCGTTCGGAAATTCGTTTTCCCGAATCGGGCAAATCTGTTGAAACTGCATCTTTGACATTTGATGAGGTCAGTTTTCGTTATCCTGACACGGGCATTCAGGCATTGCAGGATGTATCTTTTCACCTTGAGGCCGGTCAAAAACTAGGTATTGTCGGTCCGACTGGTTCGGGGAAATCCACGCTTTGCGCGATGATTCCGCGATTGTTTGATGCCGATCATGGAGAAATTGTACTCGATGGACTGGCGCTCAAACAGTATGGAAAGGATGAATTGAGGCAGGCAATTGGTTTTGCTCCCCAGGATGTGTTTTTATTTTCTGCGACAGTACGCGAAAATATCGCCTTCGGCAAACCCGATGCCACCAGCGAAGCGGTGGAAGAAGCGGCCCGCTGGGCTTCTATCTATGATAGTATCGCCGATTTCCCCAATGGTTTTGATACAGTGGTGGGCGAAAGGGGCGTGACCTTGTCGGGGGGGCAAAAACAACGTATTTCCATCGCCCGGGCATGGGTAAAAACTCCCAAACTTCTGATTCTAGATGATGTGTTGTCCGCGGTGGACACTGGCACGGAAGAATCCATTCTTCGCAGTCTCCGTCAGTTTCGGCAAGACCATCCCGAAGTAGCCGTTATTCAGGTAGCTCACCGTATTTCCTGTATTCAGGATGCAGATCTGATCCTTGTCCTGGAAAATGGCCGTATTTCTGAGTCCGGCTCCCACGACGAATTGCTGGCTCAAAAAGGGTATTATGCAAGGATCTATGAAAAACAGCTGACCGAAGGACTCGAAACGGCGGAAGAATCAGAACCCTGATACAATTTGGCGGAATTATTCGTTCATTCTGTATGAAAACCCGATTGTTATCCATTGGATTTTTTCTGGCTTTTGTCTGTCTGAGCTGGCGCGGTGAGGATCATTACATGATCAACAATGATACTTTCCACAGAGGCGAATTCCTTAAGTTTCGGATTCACTACGGGCTGATTACTGCGGGTTTTGCCACGCTGGAGGTAAAAGAAGCGCGGAAAGTCGTCAATGGTAAGAATTGTTACCATATTGTCGGGCAGGGATTTACCAACGCTACTTTTGACGTCTTCTATAAAGTCAGAGACAATTATGAGACTTTTATGGATGAGGAGTCGATGCTTTCCCAGCAGTTTAACCGCTATATACGTGAAGGTGGATTTGAAAATTATTCTGAAACTCATTTTGACCAGCAAAACGGGAAGGCCTTATACATTGACCACAAAAAACGAAGGACAACCTACGATGTGCCTGCGAATATTCAGGATGTGATTTCCGCTTTTTATTATGCCCGGACCCGTTATGACCAGGATTCGCTAAAGCCTGGCGACAGAATTTCTTTACACAATTTTCTGGACAGGAAAAATTTTGGCCTTGAGGCAAGCCTTGTCGCCCGGGAGAAAATAAAAATTGACGGGAACTGGTACAATGCACTGAAAATGAATCTTCTGATAGAAGAAGCCGGATTGGTTACAGATGGGAGCACGATTGTCTTCTGGATTTCTGATGATGACAATAAAATCCCGCTTCGCATTCAGTCTGATCTGGCGATTGGTTCATTGAAAGCGGATCTCGTGGAATACCAAAATCTGCGCAATCCCTTCAAAGCTAAAATCTGAAGCACTTACAAAATACCAAACTGGTAACCCAGGCTAAAAGCCGTCTGGTATTGCCCGTTTTGTAAATTTTCAACTCCGTCAAAATATCCTTTTGGATTAAACTGCATCTTCTCAAAACCGGCAGATATGACGATATCGCCATTGTTGCCCACATTGTGCTTCAGGCGAAGCCCGCCACCATAAGTTTGGAACATATCAAATGTGTAACTCACATCTGGATAAGAACGGTTGGGCACAAATTGGTCATTGAAATACTGCATAAACCCTGCCTCTATGTAAGGCACCAGGTCGGTTCTTCGCGTGAGAATAAACGCATACTCTCCAATCAGCCCCACGGAATACCGGTTTTTAGGCTTTATTTCCCGGTTGATTTCCTCCATTACCCCGTCATAATTGGTACATACAAGCCGTCCCCACCGGTCTTTTTCACAAGTAGTATAGGGTTCCTGAATTTGCGTGTAGCGTTTTGAGGTCCAGTAAAAAAGATTTTCTACTCTTGCTGTAGTTCCCAGCCGGAACTGTTTAAACGCAAAAGTCAGTTCTGTACCAATACCTTTGGAGTTAAACTCTACATTATACCTGGAAGGATAGTTTGTTACGGGCAGCGTATAAGAATAGCTTATGCCCCCAAACCCGATGACGGTTTTAAACTGTAGAAATATGAGCTGTTTTTTTCGGGGAATGGCGTTTTTTGAAGAAGATTTTTCCAGATTCGCATAGTCGATTGAGGGAAGTGCCATTTCACCTTCCTGTTTGTTTTGTGCGATTTCCAGTTCAGGATCAGTGCTTACCTGAAACTCAGGGTTGAGAATATCGATTGTGTATTGGCGAAAATTATTGCCTGTTTTGGTAAATGTGAAGGACTGTACTTCGGTTTTTTCCGGAAATATGTAGCGGGAATTTCGGTCGTTGGTAAAATTTTTGTCCAGATTAAAGTCAAAAAAGTGAATGGGTTCATCACTGAAGTAATTGGCAACCAGCGTAATGAGCAGAATTCCTTCGGCTTCACCGGGCACTTCGAGATAGCTGACGCTGTAAACCACATCCTTTAATCCCGTAAGATCGGGAGGCCGTATCGTAACCTCTTCCGGAACCATATTTTTATAGGCGGGGTATCTTTCCCTGAATTTACTCAGATCCAATACCGTAGAGGAAAATGGGTAATATTGGGCGACCATCTGTTCTCGTTCCGTCTGGCCCGGCCGGTAATTTCGGTTGATATAAATCTGGTTCTGCGCAGAAATAATACCATTGATCACGAATAAGAGTAATCCGGTGAGGATGAAAGTTTTGATAATACGATTCATATTCAGATCGTGAAGCACAGTTTGGTTATAATTTTTCCCGTCGCAATTTACAAACAATCCTTGCAATAAAAGTGAGTTTTACAGATCAAATTTCCTCGTCTGTTACTCCATTCTGAATTGAAACCCGAGACTTACGCCTGCCTGGCGGTTGGTTGCATAGAGATTTTGCGGTGAAAACTGTTCAAAATATTCCCGTGGGCGAAAGCCCAGATTTGCGGCGTGGATGCCTGCAACAAAAGACATACTTCGATTGATATCCGTAACCAGCATCATACCTGCTTCAAAACTAAGATCCGGCCCCATCTGATAACTTCTTTCCGGATCCTGGTAGCGGGACGGAATGAATCCATTTCCCGTATAGATATGACCCAACGTCGCAAAATAAGGCAGCAAAAAAGTATAAGAGCTGATCCTGAATCCATATTCGGCAGTAAACCCATAGGAAAACCGGTTTCTGGGTAAAATGGCTGAGTTAAAGTCATATTTGATATTATTATACCACTTACAGTCGCCATTGTCATCACAGGCAAAAAATGGATCGCCCAGCCGGGTAGTTTTGGTAGAACTCCAGTAAAATATGTTTTCATACCGTCCCATCACACCTGCTTTAAACTGCCCCAAGCGGTAGGTTGCCTGTGCAGAAATACCTTTGGTATTAAAATCTACAAAAAACTTGGTAGGATAACCCGTTTGGCCGTTTTGGAAATTGTACTTCAGCGTACCAAAATCCACGGAAGCAAGAACTCTTATTCCCACATGACTGGATTCTCTCATATTACTGGCATACTGAACCGTATAGCGTTGATAGGCATCATAGTCAATCTGTCGCTGTTCCTTCCGTATATTGCGCTGGTCTTTTCGGTTGTTGTGAAGTGCAGCCTGCTGAATTTCTCTCTGATCTCCGGGGTTGAGAATACGAAGAATATAAGGATGTGAAGCATTTTGGTTGTTGGTAAATGTAAGCGTAGTAAATGCTTCATTACCAAAAACATAGGGCGGCCCGTCATTGGCATAATTCCGATCGAGATTATAATCAATAAAGTAGACAGGATCGGACGACTTAAAATTACCAATGATAAGGATTACCATTTTGCCGGGGCGGTTTTTCTCAGGAGGGAAATATGTGATACCATAGACGGTATCCTGCATTTGTGAAAGATCAGGTGGCAGAATGACAATTTTTTCCTGAAGTTCCAGCCTGGATGCGGGAAACGCATTTCTGAAGTGTGAAAGATCGAGAATATTGGATTTGTAGGGATAATACAGAAATACCATTTCCGACTCTTCTTCCTGTGCAGGCCGGAAGGTTCGGTTGATGGTCATGGTTTGCTGTCCGGCTGCATGTACAAAAATACCGATAAGGAGGGTAAAGATACATCCTTTCATAAGCAGTGGAGATTAAGGTTCAACCATCAATTTAGTTTAATTTTTGCTTTTTTTCCAACGAAATAATCGTGCAACTTGCCCATCATTTGAATGTCAGCTATGCCACTGTTAAAACAAAACGTTCAACTAAAACCCTACAACACCTTTGGACTTGCTGCTACGGCCAGATTCTGGCTGGAAATAGACTCAGAACAGGCAGCGATTGAGTTTCTGTCAGACAATATGCATGGTGAAGAACCCTTGTTGATTTTAGGCGGAGGAAGCAATGTTTTGCTTACTGGCGATTTTGACGGCGTGGTACTACACAATCGTATTCTTGGAAAGGAAATCGTTGGGGAGGACGAACAGTTTGTCTGGGTAAAATCGGGCTCTGGGGAAAACTGGCATCAGTTTGTGCTTTTTTGTATAGAAAATGGTTGGGGAGGAATCGAAAACCTATCATTGATTCCGGGGAGTGTGGGTGCTGCACCGATTCAGAATATCGGCGCTTATGGTGTCGAGATTAAAGACGTGCTCGATCATCTGGAGGCGATTCATATTCGAACAGGAGAAATTCACACATTCACAAATGCCGGGTGCCATTTTGGGTATCGCGACAGCATTTTCAAACAAGACTGTAAGGGCGAATTTATGATTACCCGCGTGGTTTTTCGTTTGTCAAAATACCCGGTAATCAATACGGCATACGGCGCGATCGCGGAGGAGCTGGCGGCGATTCCCGGCCCTCACGGAATCCGTGAGGTAAGCGATGCCGTCATCCGTATCCGGCAAAGCAAACTACCCGACCCGGCAGAGATCGGCAATGCGGGCAGTTTTTTCAAAAATCCTGTCGTGGATGCCCATGTTTTTGCACGCATACAGTCTGAGTATCCTCAGGTACCATCTTTTCCTGCCGAAGAAGGGCAAGTAAAAATACCAGCCGCCTGGCTGATACAGACCTGTGGCTGGAAAGGATATCGCGAAAATGATTTTGGGGTTCACAAAAACCAGGCCCTTGTTTTGGTCAATTATGGCCAGGCAAAAGGCAGCGAATTGCTCGCACTTTCCACCCGGATTATGGACTCTGTGAAAGAGAAGTTTGATGTTAGCCTGGAGCGCGAAGTAAATGTTATCGGATAAATCTTTGACGGGATATTAAAAACACTATTTTTTTCATACCTTTGCGGCGCGTTTTCACTCATTATCAATGATTTCCGGACAGAATACCTCAAGGTGGGGTTTCGGGCGGGAGTAAAGCAGGAGAAAGACAAATGGAAAATTTCACAGATATAGGCCTTCGCCCGGAAATAATTAAAGCCATTACCGAACTAGGCTACGAAAAACCAACCCCCATCCAGGAAAAAGCTGTCCCGGTTATTCTTACATCAGGCCGCGATTTGATTGCATTGGCTCAGACTGGTACAGGTAAAACTGCCGCTTTTGGTCTGCCACTGATCGAAAAGGTTGACACAGGAGTACAAAAAGTGCAGGGACTGATTCTTTGCCCGACCCGTGAACTGGGGATTCAGATTTATAACGATCTGGAAAGCTATTCTAAATATATCAAAGGACTGGGAATTACCGCAGTATATGGCGGTGCAAGTATGCGTGATCAGATTCGCTCCCTGCGCAACAATTGCCAGATCGTCGTTGGTACCCCCGGTCGTGTCCTTGACCTGATCGAAAGAGGTGCGCTTGATATCAGTTCGATTAGCTATCTGGTCCTTGACGAAGCTGATGAAATGTTGAACATGGGTTTCCAGAAAGACCTGGATGCCATTCTTTCGACTTCTCCTGCCGACAGACAAACTTTGCTTTTTTCGGCAACCATGCCGCAGGCAATTGCCCGCATGGCCCGCAATTATATGAACAAGCCGGAAGAAATTTCGGTTGGAACCAAAAATACCGGTGCGGCAAATGTCAAACATGAATACTTTATGGTTCATGCCAAAGACCGGTATGAAGCCCTGAAACGTATTGCCGATATTCATCCCGATATTTACGGGATTATCTTCTGCCGTACTCGTACTGATACGACGGAGGTCTCCCGAAAACTGATCAACGATGGCTATAACGCCGCCGTGCTCAACGGGGACTTGTCCCAGGCCATGCGCGACCAGGTGATGGATCAGTTCCGCTCCGGACAACTTCAACTCCTCGTCGCTACCGACGTGGCTGCGCGCGGACTTGACGTCAATGACCTTACCCACGTCATCAATTACCAGCTTCCTGACGAACTCGAAGTGTATATCCACCGCAGCGGACGTACCGGAAGAGCAGGTAAAAGTGGGGTTTCCATATCGATCATCCACACCAGGGAGATTCGCCAGATTCGTTTGCTGGAAAATATGTCCGGCAAAAAATTTGAACGGATGCAGGTCCCGACCGGTGAAGAAATCTGTGAAAAAAGACTTTACCAGCTTGTCAAAAAAGTGGAGAATGTAGAGGTCAATGAAAAACAAATTGCTTCATTTCTCCCCGCAATCAACGAGCAGCTCGAAGCCATGAGCAAAGAAGAGCTGATCAAACGCTTTTTCTCCGTAGAGTTTAACCAGTTTCTCGATTACTATAAAAATGCCCCCGATCTCAATATCCACGAAACAGAGAGAGGCGAACGTGGGGGAAGAGAGAAAATTGACTTCACCCGACTATATATCAACCTCGGCGAAAAACACCAGCTTCATGCGGCACGCCTCATGGGCATCCTCAATGACTATGTATCCAACCGGAGGTTCAGGATTGGGAAAATTGATATTCTTCGCAAGTTTTCTTTCTTTGAGGTAGATAGCCGTATCGCGCCTGATATCATCCGTTCTCTTAAAAATCAGGAAATTGAAGGGGTAACAATTGATGTAGAAGTAGCCAAGCCGGACTCATACCAGCAAAACGATCAGAAACCTGGAAAACCGTTTGGAAAGGGAAAACCATTCAAATCCGACAAACCATTCAAATCTGACAAACCGTTCAAGTCAGACAAAAATTTCAAATCGGATAAATCCTCAAATTCCTCCAAAACCACCTTTTTTGACGACAGTGGTGACAGCAAAAAAAGAAGGCGCAGACATAAGAAAGAGAATTAGGCCTGATAGGCTCCGGACTTTGTGCAGTAAAAATCAATAAACGCAATACTTTCTGAATTGCAGGATATTTGCCATAGGTATCAGGTGAAATATTTCCGGGCGATTGGTTCTGTATTGCGGGAATGGGTTACTGATGATTCCAGATATTGATTATCCCCTGCAAAATTTTCTGCTCATTCATTAGGCCTTATCGCTAAGACAAGCTAAATTAAGTTTTGGTTCAAAACGCTGAAGGTTCCTTCAGCATTCGGATGAAAACTTATGTCAATACTTATTCAAAACGGAAGAATTATCACCGCAGACGCTGACTTTACGGGTGATGTCTATATTGAGGGAGAATCCATAGTTGCGGTAGGTAAAAATCTGACCTTTCAGGCAGATGAGGTGATAGACGCCTCAGGTAAACTCGTGTTTCCCGGGGGAATAGACCCGCATGTTCACCTCGATATGCCCTTTATGGGTACTTATTCCAGCGATAACTACGAAACCGGTACCCGCGCTGCGCTGTTTGGCGGTACGACGATGGTGATCGATTTTATTCTTCAAACACAGGGAAAATCGCTGTATCATGCTTTGGGGGAATGGCAGGGGCGCTCTGAGGGCAATGCTTTTGGCGACTATTCTTTCCACATGGCTGTCACGGACTTTAATGAAAATACCCGTGCCGAAATCCGTGATATGATCGAAAAGGAGGGAATCACTTCCTTCAAAACCTTCATGGCCTATAAAGGCGCCCTGATGATCGACGACGGACAAATGGTCGATCTTATGCGCGAGGTGCAAAAACTCGGGGGAATGGTTACTGTTCACGCCACCAACGGCGATATGATTGAC
This sequence comes from Bacteroidia bacterium, assembly GCA_041391665.1. Lineage (NCBI taxonomy): Bacteria > Pseudomonadati > Bacteroidota > Bacteroidia > Bacteroidia bacterium. Next base: position 247,836 of record JAWKNO010000002.1, read on the forward strand.
CGGCTGATTGCGCTTCACCGCGCAGCGGGAAAACTTTCTCCCTTGTACCATTACCTTTCTCAACCAGAAATCACGGAGTCAGAAGCCTCCGGCAGATTTGTGGATATGGCCTATTATACCGATGTGCCTGCATATATCGTACACCTGACCTGCGAAGGCGCACTCAATCAGGTGCGTGAAGCTACTGCCCGAAATCAGAAGGTATTTGTCGAAACCTGTATTCAATATCTTTTGCTGGACGCTTCGCTGTATGAAAAAGATTTTGAAGGTGCCAAATGGGTGATGAGCCCGCCGCTCCGACAGAAAAAAGATCAGCAAACGCTTTGGGCCGGGATCAATCAGGGACTGGTTCAGGTAGTTGCTACCGATCACTGTCCCTTTATGTGGGAACAGAAAAAAATGGGAGAAAAAGATTTCTCCAAAATTCCCAATGGCCATCCGGCCATTGAAAACAGGATGGAACTGCTGTTCTCCGAAGGAGTGGCCAAAGGCCGTATCAGCCTCAACAAATTTGTGGAGGTTTCATCTGTCAATGCCGCCAAAATCTTCGGTATGTACCCGCGCAAAGGCTGTATTGCGCCTGACGCTGATGCCGATATCGTTATTTTTGACCCCAACGAAAAACATGTCATCTCCGCAGCCACCCACCATATGAATGTGGATTACTCTGGATACGAAGGCTGGGAAGTAACCGGGAAGGTAAAAACAGTAATCCTGCGGGGGAAAGTTGCTATTGACAACGGAGAGGTGAAAATCTCCAAAGGTTATGGCCGGTTTATCCGCCGAAATAAAGTCTCTAAAACCATTTGAAATCACAAAAACTTATCCTATGCCGAGAATTATTAAATCAGGCCTTATCCAGACCAGCCTCGCCAAAACCGAGGGGGAGGGTACTATTGCTGAAATCAAAGAGGCAAACCTGCAAAAACATCTGCCATTTATTGATGCCGCTGGTAAACAGGGGGTACAGATTCTCTGTCTTCAGGAGGTCTTTGATACGCCGTATTTCTGTCCCGGACAGGATCATGCCTGGTATGCCGCCGCTGAATCTGTCCCCGGCCCCACCACCGAACGCCTGGCTGAATACGCCAAAAAGTATCGGATGGTGATGATCATTCCACTTTTTGAAAAGGAGGCCCCGGGTTTTCTTTACAATACTGCCGCCGTCATTGACGCAGATGGAACCTACCTGGGTAAGTATCGCAAAAATCATATTCCTCATACCTCTGGTTTCTGGGAAAAGTTTTTTTTCCGCCCGGGCAACTTAGGCTATCCCGTATTTGAAACGGCTTACGCAAAGATTGGCGTGTATATTTGCTATGACCGCCATTTTCCCGACGGTGCGCGCATTCTGGGACTCAACGGGGCAGAGATTGTATATAATCCTTCGGCAACTGTTGCTGGGCTTTCGCAATATCTCTGGAAACTCGAACAGCCTGCGCATGCCGCTGCCAACGGTTATTTTATGGGTTGCATCAATCGGGTAGGGGAAGAAAAACCCTGGGGAATTGGCCGTTTTTACGGAAGCTCTTATTTTGTAGATCCCAGGGGACAGATTTTTGCTCAGGCTTCAGAGACAGAAGATGAATTGCTGGTAGCCGAATTTGACCTCGACAAAATCGAAGAGGTGCGTTCTGTCTGGCAGTTTTTCCGCGACCGCCGCCCGGAAACGTATGGAAAGCTGACAGAGTTGTAATATCAAAAATGAGGGAATGGCTGAATATAAACGACCGGTAAACCAGCAGGAATTCGAAGAGAATTTTGCGCATGTTCATCCGCTGATGAATGAAACTCAGGCCTATTACGAAAGTTCTCGCTGCCTGTATTGTTATGACGCGCCTTGCGTAAATGCCTGCCCGACGGGAATCGACATTCCGCTGTTTATCCGGCAGATTCAAACCGGCAATGTCTCGGGGGCGGCAAAAACCATCTATGAAGATAATTTCTTCGGATTCGCATGCGGCAAAGTCTGTCCTACAGATGTACTCTGTGAAGGCGCTTGTGTGTACAACCATCAGGACGTAAAACCGATAGAAATCGGCAGGCTTCAGGCCTTCGCTACAGATCATGTACTGGCTTTGGACAAACGACTGTTTACTTCCGGCAGACCCAATGGCTATCGCATAGCGGTCATAGGTGCAGGTCCTGCCGGAATTTCCTGCGCCTGCGAATTGCGCATGCTGGGGTATGAAGTGGACATTTTTGAGGCCAAAAATCAACCTTCAGGCCTGACAATTTACGGTGTTGCGCCGTATAAAATCTCTAATGAACAGGCGCTCGCTGAAGTCAGATGGCTGGAAAAACAATTTGGTTTCCATATTCACTACGATCATCTGATAGAATCTGAAGACCAGCTCCGCCAGATGGAAGAAACGTATGATGCGATTTTTCTCGGAATCGGACTTGGACTTACAAAATCTCTGAATCTGCCTGGTGAGGATCTGGAAAACAGCCTGGGAGCAGTAGAATTTATCGAAAATCTCAGAACCCTTCAACACAATGTTACTACCGGCAAAAAGGTAATTGTACTCGGCGGTGGGAATACCGCTATGGACGCGGCTTCTGAAGCGTCGCGTCTGGGATCCGAACAGGTCATCATCGCTTACCGGCGCGGAAAGCGCGAAATGAGTGCGTATTCGTTTGAGTATGAACTCGCAAAGCTGGTCGGTGCGAAAGGTCTATTTTATGTTCAGCCCATAGAAATTATCGGAACCACCCAGGTAGAAGGGGTGAAATTTGTGCGGCTGAGCGCAACAAGCGGACAACTTACCCCTATTCCCGGCAGTGAATTTATCGAGTCCTGTGATATGGTAATACGCGCCACCGGACAGGAAAAACAGGTGCATTTTCTGGAACGGATCAAAGACTTAAAATGGGACGGTAGTGGGAGAATAGAGATTGACACGCTGACATTTCAGACCGGCAACCCTCGTTATTTTGCTGCCGGAGATGCGGTCAATGGGGGGGCTGAAGTTGTAAATGCCGTAGCTGAAGGAAAAAAAGCAGCAAAAGGAATCCACGACTATTTATTTTTAGGGAAATAACAGCATGCCTGATTTATCAATAAACCTTGCGGGAATTACTTCGCCTAATCCTTTCTGGCTGGCATCCGCACCGCCAACCAATTCTGGCTACCAGGTGATGAAAGCTTTTGATGCCGGATGGGGTGGTGCGGTATGGAAAACCATGGGCATTCCGATTGTCAATGTTTCGAGCCGCTATGGCAGCGTCAATTACCGCAATACGCGGATGATGGGTTTCAATAATATTGAGCTGATTTCTGATCGCCCGCTCTCCGACAATCTCCGGGAAATTGAAGCAGTCAAAAAACGCTTTCCACACCATGCAGTGATTGCTTCGCTGATGGTGGAAACCCGCGAACAATGGCATCAGATCGTGCGAGATGCTGAAAATGCAGGTGTTGACGGACATGAGTTGAATTTCGGCTGCCCGCATGGCATGTGTGAGCGGGGAATGGGATCTGCGGTAGGGCAGGAACCCAAAGTGCTCAAAACCATTGTTTCCTGGGTCATGGAAGTGGCCACTAAGCCTGTAATTGTAAAGTTGACACCCAATATCACCGATATTACCGTTCCGGCCATAGCGGCCTCGGAAGGCGGTGCAAATGCTATATCTCTGATCAATACTATCCAGAGCCTTACGGGAGTGGACATCGACTATTTTGTTCCCTATCCTGTTGTAGATGGAAAAAGCACACATGGGGGGTATTGCGGCCCGGCTGTCAAACCCATTGCCCTCAATATGGTGCGGGAATGTGCGGCACACCCTGAGGTGAAAATCCCCATTTCCGGTATTGGCGGAATTGAAAACTGGCGCGATGCAGTAGAGCATATTCTGCTAGGCGCAACTTCTGTTCAGGTGTGTACAGCCGTCATGCACTATGGATTTGGCATTATCCGGGAGATGGTGGCCGGGTTGGAAATGTATATGGTGGAGAAGGGGTTTGAGCGAATGGATGATTTTCGCGGAAAGGCACTCCCTAATGTTCAGCATTGGGAGGATCTGAACATGAATTATAAAGTCGTTGCTGAAATCAATCAGGATAAATGTATTCAGTGTCAGCTGTGTTATACAGCCTGTGATGACGGGGCGCATCAGGCGATCGGTTTGAAGGGGGATTCGCGGATACCATTTGTGATAGAGGAAAATTGTGTGGGCTGTAATCTTTGTGCGCTGGTTTGCCCCGTGGAGGATTGTATCACCATGCAACGAAGAGACGATTTGCCAACTAAGACCTGGAAAGATCGCGTTGCGTCAGGTGATATTCCGGTTAGCTTTGACGATCCGAAAGGGGGAGGCGTCGGGCATCATATTCCGGCTCCCGAAGAAGGTTTGGGGAAAATCAGAAACAGAAAATAAATTCAGCTATTTTCGTGTATTATATATCTATGCTCTAACTACTATTATGGATATTACTCAACTCTTTCAGCCGCTTACTTCTGCGCAGTTGCTCGTTGCGGCGTTTATTGCGATTTTGTTTCTTCAGTCAGGTATTGACAAGATCGTCGACCGGAAAGGGAATCTCTCCTGGCTGGGAGGGCACTTCGGCAATAGCCCATTGAAGAATATGGTTCCGTTGCTGCTTTCCGTCATCACAGTGTTTGAGGTGGCCTCCGGGTTGCTTTCAGCGGTTGGTGCGGGGCAGATCTTGTTTTCAGGGCAGACAGGCATTGCGTTGATTGGCGCACAGGTTGCTGCATTGAGTCTGGTTATGTTGTTTTTTGGCCAGCGTATGGCTAAAGATTATGCAGGTGCGGCGATTCTGGTTCCTTATTTTATGCTGGCAATCGGTGGTATTTTACTCTTTTCATGGTCGGGTAACTGATCGGATATGGTAGAAATCTTTCCGGCAATTACTGAACCTGCAATTGCTCAGATAAGAGAACTATTTGCCGAATACGCCGTGCTTCGCAACCACGACGCTGCGCTCGGCAATTTTCAGTATGAATTGACTCATCTTCCCGGGAAATATGCGCCCCCTTCGGGTTGTGTATTGCTGGCAACCCTTGACTTTCAGCCCGCAGGTTGTATTGCATATCAACCAGTTGGCGAAGGTATTTGTGAAATGAAAAGAATGTTTGTGCGGCCATCTTTCCGCCGTCAGGGAATCGGCTCTAAGCTGATTGTAACGCTTCAGGAATATGCCGTGCAGCAAGGCTACCATACCATGCGACTGGATACACATCCCTGGATGAAAGATGCGCATAAACGCTATATCTCTATGGGCTTTTATGAGATCCCGCGATACAACGAAAATCCCACACCGGGGATAAGATTTTTTGAGAAGATTATTGGCTGATCATCCAGCGCTCCGGATCCATAAAAGTATCGGGTTCCTTGTAAATCAGGAAGTTGAGAATAGTTTCCCCGGTTCGCTTGTCAGTCTTGACAACGCCGAGTTCGTCATTGGCGGAGACTTTTTGCCCTTCCGTTACAAAACTTTCTTCCAGATTTGCATAAACGGTGCGGTATTGTCCGTGTTCGACAATGATGATAACCCCGCCATTCATGGGAAGCTGTTTTACTCCGGTAACGATCCCTGTATAAACTGACCGTACTCTCTGGTCTTTGGGGGTACGAATATAAATGCCTTCATTGTGGATCTGATTTCCAAAGGGATCTTCGGTTTTACCAAATTTCCCAATGACAATCCCTTTTCCTGAGGGAACCGGCCAGACGAGGAAACCTTTGTTTTTGACAAATGATTTTGCGTAATCCACATCTGCACGGCCTGCGCCATCGGTTACATACGCGGCCTGCTGAATATTGGAGGAGGTTTCTGTTTTTTTGATCTGGGATTTTACGGTAGTCTGTTGTTGAGATACGGACTTACGGTAGTTTTTTTCTCTGGGTCGTACGGCCGCGAAATAATCGGTCTGTTTGCCTTTGGCTAAATGAAGACGGGCGATTTCTATTTGCTTTTCTTCCAAAAGCAACTCGTTTTCCAACATACTTTCCTGCAAATCCATACTTTTATTGGCCAGAAATAGTTGTGCCTGTTTGATCATCTGAATCTGCTGCTGGCGGTAGTGGCTAAACTGCTGGAAATATTGCGCCCGATAATATGCTTCCGAAATACTGCCAGAAGTGAGAATCGCGAGAAAAAAATTATCCCTGTCAAATGATTTATAAGTGATGTGGGCAGTTTTTGCGTAGTTTTCAAAAATTCCCGAAACATCTTCCTCCATCTGACAAATGATTTCGTTGAGTTTTTCTATTTCTGCTGATTGGGCGATCACCTCATCATTGAGAATATCAATCAGCCGTTCTCTCAAGACAATCTGTTGATTGATGAGCCGAAGTTCGTTGACGGTTTTTTCTCTGTTTCCGGCTGTTTCTTCCAGCAACTGATCGGTGAGCCGAAGCTGTTTTTGAAGGGTCTCCCTTTCATCTACGGATTCTTCTGCAAATTCCTCCACAAATTCCTGGGCAAACAGATACCCGGGTAAAAAAATTACCCAGACAAAAAGGAGAAGTACCCCTATTCTATTTGCACAACATCCGCTCATAATTGTCAGCCGAACCCAGCACAAATGAAACATCGCCGGGGTTTATCTGAATTTTTTTATGTTGAAGCTCAAAAGAAACTTGTGAAGGTGCCGAAACTGAAATGCGGGTAGTCATTGGAATTGTCGTACCTCCATTTTCTTCAAAGTCCTGATAAGTTATCTGTGATTCCTGATTTTTTAAAGCGTTTTTTGCTTCAATTGTTACGACCTTATGAAGCTTGGTATCAATGAAATAAGCAAAATCCGTTCCTGATTCCACCCCTCTGAAAATACGCGGGTTTGTTACCTTTTTGTCTGCCGTAATTTTTTCCGGAATCGGGTGATAATTGCCCAGAAGGAGATCCTGAAGCATAGAAAAGTTGGCTTCCAGGCCTGTGTATTCGGTAGCGAGATGGTAGTCGCAGGCGATAAACGTTTTGTTGATTTTGTCCATGACAAATACAGAATCCGGGGTAATGAGAATTCTGGCAGCTTCCACAATTTTGGAAACCCGGATGAGGATCATGCTGTCTTTGGCAATATTGATCCGGTATTGTACGCTCATTCCCGAGATATTGGCCTCAGGGATATTCAAAATCGACTTTCCGGAGATCGTTAATTCGTCAAACTGAACAGTTTCTGCTTCTGTTTTGTTGAGTATCATGCGCCATCCACTGCCGGCGTTTTCTTCGTCCGTGGTGTTTTTTAATCCTTTGCACGCACTGAGGGTCATTAAGGGGAGAATCAATGCCCACCAGAAGTAATTTATTCGAATCAACATTCAGTCAGGGATCTGGTTTATGAAATTGAGATACACAAATTGTATGCTACATTTGTTCAAACGCGCGAATATAGTCATTGGTCTTGTAATTTTATCTCAATTTGCAGGTCTTTAGCGCCCTTTTCCTGTGCTTTTTTCCATTGTACTATGGCCTCATCCTTACGTCCGAGTTTTAATAATGTGTCTCCATAGTGCTCAAATATTATGGGAGAATCTGCTGTAGCCGTCGCTTTTTCCAGCCATTTGGCAGCTTCTGCGTATTGCCCTTCCTGATACAATATCCAGCCATAGGTATCTTGATAGGAGACCTGGTTTGGGCTGAGTTTTAATGCTTTTTCAGCCAGTGATTTGGCTTTGGGTAGCTTGTCGCCTCTCAGGGAAAGGTAGTACGCATAATTATTCAGAATAAAAGGATCGTCGGGTGTTAGCTCAAGCGCTTTTTCGTAGTTTTGATCAGATTCTGTATAGTTGTTCTGGAAGTGATAGATTTTTCCGAGTTCGGCGTAAACCTGCGCCATCAAATCATGGTCTTTGGATCCGATTTTTTTGATTTTCTCAAATGAACGGATCGCCTGAGGGTATCTGTTGGTATAGGAAGCGGAAATACCATGAAAGAAAAGAAACTGTTCCTGATTGGGAAAATATTCGAGTGCTTCCCCGGCATCTTCATAAAGCCTGTCGAAGTTTTCATCCTCAAGCGAGGTTTCCAACAATTCCATCCATGTTTCGGTATTGGAGGGTTCTATTTCGAGTGATTTCCGGTAATAAACCCTAGCTGAATCGATCTGCTTTTCAATGAAAAACAGTTTTCCCTGAATAACATAGGATTTGGCTGAACCCGGGTGTGTCTGATTAAAAATGCCGGCAAGTGTTTGGATTCTCGGTAAGATTTCCGGCTCACCTTCCACATACTGCAGCAATCCGGAAATCAGGTTCATTTTAAAATCAGGATCAATATCGGGATTTTGGAATGCGCGGAACAGAAATGCGTCTGACTTTTCGAGGTTTCCGGTAGATTTGTAGTATTCGGCCAGGGAAAGGAGGGCAAACCCATTTCCCGGTTCTTTTTCGAGCAATTGCTCCATCGTTTGAATGGCAGCAAGATTTTGTCCGGATTTCTGATAAGCTTCGATTTTTAGTTGGTAATAACGCGGCTCATCTTCGTTCATGTCGATCAACGCCTGAGCTGCCTGGACGGCATTTTCGTATTGTTTGCTCCTGTCGTAAATCTGGTATTTTCTCAGCGTGGTTTCTTCATTGGGCCCGGTCTGAGCTTCTATTGACTGCAACTGTGCGACTGCCTTTTCTATTTTATTGTTTTGCATGTAAAGCTCTGCCAGGCGGAGGCGGTCATCAAAACGTTGGGGGAAAGTATTTACGATGGACTCCTGTACGGCGACAGAGTTTTCGTAGTCACCTTTAAATTCGTAGGCTTTCTGCAGCAGGCTGTAATACCAGTAGTTTCCCGACTCTTTTTCTATTGCAGATTTTGCATAACGGATTGCACGATCATAGTCGCGTTTTTCCATGGCAAGCCTGCCGACATTGTACATCGCTGCATGGTTGGCCGGGTCCTTAGATAAAACCTCTTCAAAGAGACCTTCCGCCGCAGAATAATCGCCGCGCATCAGTTGTGTACAGGCTTCCACGTACAGCTGTTCAATTTGAAGACCAGATGCACCGGCTACTTCAGGCTTAAATGGGGGGGGCGTTGTATTCCCCGAAACAGATTTCGAACCTTTACAGCCCCAAAGCCCTAACATCAGACTGGCTGTCCCTATATAAAAAAACCAATTCCTTATCCTCATGGCTAATAAATTATGATTATTTCCCGGTATGCCCAAATCCCCCTGTTCCCCGGTCTGTCTGAGATAACACTTCCACCTCTTCCCAGGTTGCTGTTTCATGGCGGGCAATGACCATTTGTGCGATTCTTTCTCCTTTTTGAATGGTAAACGGTGTCTTACTAAGGTTGACCAATATCACGTGGATCTCCCCCCTGTAGTCGGCATCGATTGTTCCTGGCGTATTTACCATGCTAAGCCCGTGTTTGACAGCAAGGCCACTCCTGGGACGAATCTGCGCTTCATATCCCGGAGGCAGTTCAATATACAGACCCGTTGGGATCATCGCCCTCTCAAGAGAATCCAATACAACAGGGGTATCATTATTGGCATATAGATCCATCCCAGCTGATAGAGCCGTAGCGTAAAAAGGCAGCGGATTTTCTGATCGATTAATGATTTTTATCTTAACCATTGGCAATTTTATTGATGGCCCCTGCAAGCGAAATATCCAGATCCGTAAGCCCGCCTGCATCATGAGTGCTGAGTCTGATTTCCACCCGGTTATACACATTGCTCCATTCAGGATGATGGTTGGCTTTTTCTGCGAGTAATGCTACCTGAGTCATAAACCCAAATGCTGCGATGAAATCCTGAAATTTATACTGTTTTACAATACCATCGTTGCGAAATTCCCATCCGGGTAATGGCTCAAGCAGACGGGCCGCCTCTTGTTCATTGTAGGTTTTCATTTACCAAATATGTATTTTTAGCCGTTGAACTAATTGACAAGATAGACACTTATCAGTAACTTAACTAATAGACCTGATACTTTGATCCAATCTGTAACCCTAATTTCACTGGTGTATGAAAAATTATGTTTTAATCCTTTTGTGGGTCATATCTTCTGCTTTTACTGCTTTTGGGCAGGGAGTAGTGACGATTTCCGGCAAAATCGATAATCCTGCAGGTAAAACGGTTGTTGTCTACTACTATCCTAATCTGTTGATGGAGAGACCTGTATCTACCAAAGCGACGCTCGATGAAGAAAGTAAATTTCAGATGACCTTTCAAATTGAAAAACCCGTTTCTGCTACTTTCAGCCATGGTCGTGAGCGAACAGCCATGTTCATTCACCCCGGAGACAATATCACAGTATCACTCAATACGGAAGAATTTGATGAATCCATCAAATATAAAGGCGATGGCCCAGGTGTAGATGCATCCAACTTTCTGGCAAAATATTTCCTGAAATTTGAAGATGAAGGTGCTGAAGATGACGCACAAAATCTGGTAAAAGAAGGGTTGGAACTGGAGTATGCCGCCTGGGTAAACCGCATGTACAATAATCAGGTCAGCTTCCTTTCTGATTATGCCAAAGGCCATAAACTCTCCGAGGCATTTATGAATTTTGCTTCAGATCGAAGCCTTTACACCCGTGCCAATCGATTGATGAGTTTCCCTTCCTATTATGCTTATCTGGCGAAAAAGGATATAGCAGAAGTAAAGCTTTCCAAAAATTATTATGATTTCCTCAATGAGATCCGGGTAATGAATGACCGGGCAGTAAGCATTCCAGAATATATCAGCTTTGTGCAGAACTATATTTCATGGAAAATGGATAAGCAGTTTGCCGAAGCTGAAACTGCACCTAAACCCGAAGAGCGATTTGCGCAGGAATATCAGTTTGTCAGCTCTATTCTTCAGGGTGATTCGCGGTTGCTGATTCAGGCGTCCATGCTGAAAGACCTCTTTGAATATGGAAACCCGCTTCATGCGGAAGGTGCCTATGCTTCCTTTATTGCAATGGACCAGAAGGGAGAGTATGCAAAGATTTTAAAACCGATTTATGAACAGGCAATGCGCCTGGCACCCGGGCAGCCAGCGCCGGATTTTTCCTTGTTGGACATCAATGGTGCACGTGTTTCCCTGAGCGACTTCCGGGGTAAAGTAGTTTACCTCGACTTCTGGGCAAGCTGGTGTGGGCCATGCCGCAGAGAAATGCCCGCATCCAGAAGGTTATACCAGACCTTTAAAGGGCAGGATGTGGTTTTCTTGTATATTTCTATTGATGATGACGAAGCCGCATGGCGTAAAGCGGTATCTGAAGAAGAACTTCAGGGTGTACTGCTTTTCTCCCAGGGGGGGAATTCGGAAGTGGCCAACCAATATGGCGTCAAATCTATTCCCAATTATTTTCTCATTAACCGGGATGGAACCATTGCCAATTCTAACCCCAGTCGCCCCAGTGGAGCAGAAATAGAGTCCCAGCTAAATGAGGCACTCCGGATGCCTTACGATCAGGATCGTTGATTTTCATTAAAAATATTTTGCGACGGCTTTAACAAAAATGAAGTCGTCGCAGTTTTACTGTATTAAGACCTAATGAATCATGACAGCGCTTCTACAGTTCTTTTGCTTTAGTCCGTTATGGAAAAGGCGGATATGGTTTGTTGTTTTGTTTTTATTACAGATTTTATCCCCGGCAATGGCTACCACTTATTATATCAGTCCATCCGGTGATGATGCAAATCCTGGTACGACACCTCTTCTGGCGTGGCAATCTATCGCCCAGGTCAATAGTCAGTCATTTGTGCCCGGAGACAGCATCCTTTTTGAAGGTGGGCAAAACTTTGCCGGTAACCTTTCCTTTTCCGGACCGAACTGCGGTACTGCCGCCAGCCCCTTGCTGATCAGTAGTTATGGAACCGGACGCGCCACAATCCTCGCAGGTACAGACAATGGGATTGAGGTGTCTAACTGTGCCGGAATACGAATAGCTGCGTTAAATATCGTCGGCGATGGGCGCGCACTTAATGACAAGCATGGTATTCTGTTTTATTCTTTTCTTAACTCTGCCCAAAGGTTTGACTTTATTTCTATCGATGAAGTCGAGGTCAGTGGATTTAACCGGGGCGGAATAACGATTCTGGCTGATGTAATCTTTTCTGACTCGGGATTTAGTAATATTGAAATTACCCATGCCGTTTTGCATGACAACGGGGATTATGGGATAGGGGTTCTTGGAAAAGTGCTTACTACGGGGCATCCTCATAAAAACATCCATATCAGTCATTGTAAAGTGTACGACAACCCGGGCCAGATCGGGAAAAATACCGCCCATACAGGCAATGGTATTGTTGTCGGGAATACAGATGGGGTAGTCATTGAATATTGCGAAGCGTATAACAACGGCGCCGAAAATTTTTACAATGGCGGAGGCCCTGTTGGAATCTGGATATGGGATTCCCACAAAGGGGTGATACAGTTTTGTGAATCACACCACAATAAAACAGGTTCAACCAAAGACGGGGGAGGCTTTGATCTTGATGGCGGTTGTACGGAGTCCGTGATTCAATATTGTTATTCTCATGATAATGATGGGGCAGGTTTTCTTTTGGCGGAATATAACGGAGCCAGGCCACTGCGCAATAACTCTATCCGCTACAATATCAGCCAGAATGATGCGCGGAATAACGACTACGGGGGGATTCATTTCTGGAAAGGATCGGGGATACTGTCCGATATAAAAATCTACAACAATGTCATCTATATAAGCGACGCACCCGGGATTAATCCTGCGGCTTTCCGGTCTGTTTCTGCCGGGATTGACTCCGTGCTAGTTTCAAATAATTTATTCATCACTTCTGGCAATATTGATCTGGTGGATAAATCGAGCAATTCTGCCAATATCGATTTCAGAGGGAATGCCTATTACTCTATGACCGGGCAATACCGGTATTCCGAAGGTGCCAACCAATACAACAATCTGGCTGCATGGCAAACCGGCAAAGGGCAGGAAATGCTCAACAGCAACGCGGTTGGTTTTGAGGGAAATCCTATGGTAAGCAACCCGGGAGGCGGAGGGACGATTGGCGACCCTACCCTGCTGTTTACTTTAAATGCCTACAACCTGATGAATACTTCTCCACTGAAAGATATGGGGTTGACGCTCAACACTGTATTTGGAGTAGATGTGGGGAATCAAGACTTTTTTAACAATACAATTCCCGCCAACGGGCAGTTTGATGTAGGTGCGGAAGAATCTGCCGGTAGCCTGCTTCCGGTATTGTATGATCGTTTGTATGCGACGAGACTGACCGACGAAACGGTTGTCATCGAGTGGAAAATGGCTCAGGAAACCGGGGCAGACTCCGTAACCATTGAAAGACGTAAAGAAGGAGACTTTTTACCTGAAAAAATAATCACCCTTCCTGAAGTCCGGGGCGCACGATCCTGGCAGGATGCCAACAATTCTGCATCCCGTACCTACTACCGGCTTGTGTTTCATTATCAGGATGGGCGTTACGAATTTTCCTCTTACCTCGAAGTGCCTGGCAGGAAAGATTTTACCTCTTCACTGGAAATATACCCTCAACCCTTTAAAGACTTGTTTTTGCTGAAAATACCCGGTAATCCGGGGGAAGAATTTCTCCTCGAAATACTGGATATGCAGGGGAAAAGGATTTGGTATATGTCTGAAAAAGCCAGCGAAAATCTGTTTGTGGAAGTCGATGCCATGAACCATCTCCCCAGCGGAGGGTATATCCTTCGTCTATTGTTCCGGGACAGATATTTTTGCAGGAAACTGTTGAAGGAGTAGTAATTTTTTCACATTTAATTTACATGTGAAGTGTATCTTGCCGGGAAAATTTAACCTGATGCACTGGACCAATTACCATTCTCATACCCAGTACTCTGATGGCAAGTTTACTCCCGAAGATCATCTGAAAACCGCCATTGAGCTTGAAATGGTTGCGCTCGGCTTTTCCTGTCATTCTCCGCTTCCTTTTTTCCGTCCATGGAGTATGAAGCTGGAGCGAATGGAGCAGTATTGTGAAGATATTGCCCGCTTAAAAGAAAAGTATAAGGAGCAGATTGAAGTGTATCTGGGGATGGAAATGGATTTTCTTCCCGGTATTTTTGATGAAAAATCCACCTTGTTTTCCCGTGATAAGTTGGACTATATCGTTGGTTCCATTCATTTTGTCGATACTTTTTCCAATGGAGAGCCCTGGGAGATTGATGGGGAGCATGAGGTATTTCTCAAGGGATTAAGAGAAATTTTTGATAACGATTCCCAAAGAGCCATAAAGCGTTATTTTGAAATTACCCGGGAGATGATCACCCGCCTCAAACCTGAGGTGGTCGGGCATATCGATAAAATAAAGATTCAAAGCGAAGGTGGCAGATTGTTTGATCCTGATTCAGACTGGTATCGGGCGGAAGTTATGGCTACGCTGGAGACGCTCGCTTCGGAAGGCTTGATTCTTGAAGTCAATACCAGAGGCAGTTATAAGAAAAAATTGCAGGAAAATTATCCGGGTGCACCAATATTGAAGGCCGCATTGGAAATGAATATCCCGGTTACGATCAACTCAGATTCCCATCATCCCAGAGAACTGATTGCCCAGTTTCCGGAGGCAGCCCGGGTACTAAGGCAGATCGGGTATGAAGAAGTCTATGTGTTGAAAAATAAAAAATGGCAACCCGTTTCTTTTAATACAGAAGGGGTTGCCTGGTAAAATTTTATTGTACGATTCGGAATCAGTTTCCTTCAGGTACCGGTTTTGGAAGAACTTCTCCGCTGATTCTCAGCACTTTGTTGTTGCCGGGGAAGTTACCTGTAACGGTGATGGTTTTGGTTTGAACACCAACTTTTCCGGTACTGTTGAATGATACATCAATGAATCCTTCAGCACCTGGCTGCACAGGCTCTTGTGACCATTTGGGCGTTGTACAGCCACAGCTGGCTTTAACGCGGGTAAGCTTCAGCGGTTCGGTGCCGGTGTTTTTAAATTTAAAGGTGTGGGTAACCACTGTTCCTGTTTCTACTTTCCCATAGTTGTAGGCTTCATCTTCAAACTGAAGATTCGTTTCGGCCATTTCCTTTGCCTCCTGGATATAAGTAGGTACTGCCGGTACAGGCTTTGGATCAGGGGTTGCGACAGAAGCAGGCGAAGAAGGGGCAACTTCAATAGCCGCAGGCTGTGCAGGTTTAGGTTGTGGCGTTGCCATTTCCTGTTGTGCTTTTTCAACGGGTTGAGCGATGGCGGTTTTTGCTTCTGCCTCCAGTTGTTTTGCCTGTGCCGCTTTTAAGGCATCTCGTTTACGCTGCGCATAACGAAGAATCTGTACCTGTACATCCTCAGGCAAGTCTTTCATTACTTTGCTGAGCTCTTTTTTGACATTGGCCTTTTCAGCAGCGTCTTGTGCAAAAGCATTCATTCCACCCAAAAAAAGAGTGGAAAACATTAATACAATGAGTGCGTGAATATGAAACTGTTTCATGATAAAATCTTTAAAATATCTCCTAAACACTGAAAATAATTAAATAAATACAACCCTAAATCAACATAGATGATGAAAGCTCGTAGATAAAACGTATAAGTAAGATAAACTGTTGTCAATTGTCAATTCAATTGATTTACATTTGTTGCTTGAATAGAGAATTGTATTATATTTCCCATGCTTTTCATTGGGAAGAAAGGTTAAGTCATGAAACAAGTTGAACTGGCGGTAAAGGGAATGACATGTACCAATTGTGCGCTGGGTATTACCAAATATCTGGAGAAAGAAGGTATGGATGCTGTGATGGTTGACTTTGCCGGAGAATCCGTCCTGTTTGAAACCAATGAGGAGGAAAAGATCGCTTCTGTTATCGACGGAATTGAGCGGATGGGGTATAAAGTCATGGGAGAAGATGCTGTCGAAAAACAGGGACTTTCGGATATAGAAAAATATTTCCTGTTTGGGCTGTTTTTTACGATTCCGCTTCTTCTGCATATGTTTTTGTCCTGGGAGCCCTTACACAATCCCTGGATACAACTTGTGCTTGCGACGCCTGTATTTTTGTTGGGAATGTATCATTTTGGCAGCAGTGCAATGAAGTCTTTGCGATCTGGGGTTCCCAACATGGATGTGCTGATTGCTATGGGGGCCGCAGCGGCTTATTTTTATAGCTTATACGGTACCGTAATGAACCTTGGGCACGACTTTCTTTTTTATGAGACAGCTGCCAGTATTATTACTATCGTATTTTTGGGAAATGTGATGGAACATCGTGCCGTAAAAAAAACTACCTCTGCGATCGAAGCACTAACCCGGCTTCAGCCAGAACACGCACGGAAAATTGTCTTTGATAAAGGGCAGGAGGTCATGCTCATGGTTCCTGCCGGTTCCATACGTCCCGGCGACCAGTTGGCGATCCATACCGGCGACCAAATCCCCGTAGATGGCGAAATTCTCGCAGGTACAGGAGAAACAGATGAATCCATGCTTACAGGGGAAAGTTTACCGGTATTTAAGTCCCCGGGTGATCATGTGATGTCTGGTTCTATTCTGGTATCGGGTCCTGTACGAATGGCAGCCACAGAAGTCGGCCCCAAAACGGTGCTCAACCGTATGATTGACCTGGTCAGAAAGGCACAGGCCGAAAAACCTGAAATACAGCAACTGGCTGATAAGATCAGCGCAATTTTCGTTCCTGTAGTACTGAGTATTTCTGCGCTGACATTTATCCTGTCATTTTGGGTGTTTGGGGTTTCTCTTCATGCATCAGTCATTCATAGTGTAGCGGTACTGGTGATTGCTTGTCCCTGTGCGATGGGGCTGGCTACCCCTACGGCTGTGATTGTCGGCGTGGGGCGGGCTTCAAGAAAAGGTATATTGGTCAGAGGGGGGAAAACACTTGCTGCCTTTCATGAATCAGAAAGAATCGTGTTTGACAAAACCGGTACACTTACTACCGGTGCATTTACCCTCGAAAAACTTACCTGCCCGGAGGAAAACCGGGAAAGGGTAGAGCAAATTATTATGGGTATAGAACGCAATTCTACCCACCCGGTAGCAAGGTCTCTGGTAAAATCTCTGGCTGGGGTAAAACCCTTATTTATGAGAAACGTCGCAGAGCAGAAAGGTCTTGGGATGACAGCAGAAGATAGAAATGGTAACCAATATCAACTGGGATCTTTCCGGATAGCTACAGGTCTGACAACGGATCTGAGCCACGATTTATACCTGATTGAAAACGGCAACCTGCTGGCCTCCATAGACCTTGCTGATGAAATTCGACCGGAAGCAGCAGAAATGGTTCGGTTTCTTCATAGTAAAAATGTCGAAACAATCATGGTTAGTGGAGATAAAATAGAAAAATGCCGTCTGGTAGGGGCGGCGTTGGGAATTGAAAATATATATGGCGAACAACTTCCTGATGAAAAATTGGCATTGATTGAAAAATTTTCCAACGAAAAACCTACAGTTATGGTAGGAGATGGTATAAATGATGCACCTGCTTTGGCAAGGGCTACCGTCGGTGTTTCGTTGGGAAAAGCAACTGCAGCGGCAATCCAATCTGCTCAGATTGTATTGCTGGGCGATCATTTGTCCCTGATAGAAGAACTTTACCGGACGAGCGAACTCACCGTAAGAACGATCCGGCAAAATCTTTTTTGGGCTTTTTTGTACAATGTGCTGGCTATTCCGCTGGCTGCGACAGGTTTTCTTAGTCCTATAATTGGTGCGTTTACCATGGCAATGTCAGATGTGGTTGTAATTGGGAATTCTCTGAGATTGCGTGTGCGATCCTAGCTTTCAATAGGTGAAATCCCTGCAAATGCGGAAGTTTGACCCGGGTTGGTCTGACTTTCGACCTGGTCCCAATACCTTTCATATTCGCCCTCTTCCGCGTAAATGTGGAAGCGGGATTTTTTTTGTCTACTAAATCTAACTCAATAAAATCAATTAACTTTCAAAGTATCTTAAGATTATGATGCATCCTGGCACAGAACTAAAATTCATCAACAATGAAATTGGCTTTGGGGTATTCGCAAAAGAATTTATCCCGAAGGGTACGATAACCTGGTCGATAGATGCCCTCGACAGGGCCATCCCTCAAAAGGATGTCGAAAAACTGGACGAAATTTATTGGGCTCAAATAGACAAATATTGCTATAGAAACCGTAAAGGCGACTTTATCCTTTGCTGGGATTATGCTCGATTTGTCAACCACAGTTTTCGGCCCAATTGTTTTACAACCCCATATGAGTTTGAAGTTGCCATCAAAGATATTCTTCCGGGGGAAGAACTTACGGATGATTATGGATATTTGAACGTGACAGAGCCGTTTGTCCCTTTTGATGAAGGTACCGAAAGAAAAGTAGTGTACCCGGATGACCTCCTTCGCTATGGAAAAGAGTGGGATCAAATCCTACTTTCTGTATTTCCTGAGGTGCTTAAAGTCTCTCAACCTTTGCGCAGACTTATTAAAGATGGAGACTGGAAGAAATTGACAGATATTGTGGCTGGGACGAGAGAAATGGATTCTCTTACCAGCAACCATTTCAACGGTCAGCTGGTTCGGAAAGCATAACAATGAATAAGAGACATAAAACCGACAGGAGGCATCTTTCTTCTGTCGGTTTTTTTATGACTCCGGATAATTTTATAAAAATCCGGACTGATATTGCGTTATTAAATCGTCAACTTAACAAACACGAATAAAAATGAAAAGACTTCTGATTATTTCTACAGTATTACTGGGAATGTTTGCCCTGCAGGGTTGTAAGTCCAGTAAAACCGTTTCTTCTGTTGGAGAGGGGTTTCACTCCAAAGGGATGCGTATCGTTCAGGGCAAAACGGTAATTAACCTGGATGAGGAGTATAATGCAGTACCGCTGAAAAAAGCGCCATTTTCCATTCAGTTTCAGAATACCGAATACAATCCCAACCGCAATCTATACGGTGCTGCACAGATTGCTGCTTTTTCCCAACCCAAAAATATGTCTGAAGTAACATCAGGCGTAGGTACTTCAAAAATTTCTTTCTTCGAGCCCGGTACAGGTCTTGCCGGCCCCTACGAAGGTGGATACCTGTACGTCGATGAACCCAATTCCCATCACTTTATCTACTATTCGAGAGACGAGACAAGCCGTTGTGACCTGCTCTCAGAGGGACCTGATGATCTGCTGGATCTTTCGTATACAGTCAATTCCTTTAATTTTAACGGGAAAGAACTATCCGTAAAAAAATGGGCATCAGACAATATCTACCTGGTAATTTTTATTGACAGAAATGCCAACAACCTCGTGGATAAAGGAGAGTTTGCTCGCGTAGCCATTCGTTTCCAATAATTTTATTTCCTCCGGTTACACAGTATTTGGGGCGGTTGGACGTACCATTTCTACAATTTCTAACATACCCTATATACTTGGTAGAGTTATTGTGTATTTTGGACTATGATTTCGAAGAAGTCCAAATATGCACTGAACGCGCTTCTGTACCTGACCCGGGAGTTTGGGAAAGGACCTATTTTGATAAGCCAGATCGCTGAATCCGAAAATATCCCGCCCAAATTTCTTGAGACGATCCTTCTTGAGATGAAAAGGGCGGGAATTCTTAGTAGTAAAAAGGGTACAGGTGGGGGATACTATCTGCGAAAAGACCCTTCAGAGATCAATATCGCAGATATTATGCGGATTTTTGATGGGCCGATTGCGTTGCTTCCGTGTGTTACTTATCGGTTTTATGAGCGGTGCGAAGAGTGTAAAGATGAAGATGTCTGCTCCATTCGAAAGGCGTTTCAGGAGGTGAGGGAGACGACAGTTCGCATCTTAAAGAGCCATAGCCTGCGCGAATTAGCGGATCAGGAAGATCAGCTTCGGGATAATAAATAATTAGTAATTAATATTCTACTGATTCTATAGGAATTATTGAATTTGAAATGGACGGTATCATTGTTGGCGTTATTATTCTTGCTTCTCTGGCTCTTTTCATCTCCGAAAAGTTGCGGGTAGATATTGTCGCGTTGATGATAATGGCTGCATTAGTATTGACGAGAATATTAACTCCGCAGGAGGCAGTTAATGGTTTCAGTAATGCGGCCACCCTGACCGTATTGTTCATGTTTATTTTAAGTGCAGCATTGATGCGAACAGGTGCACTGAAGCCGGTAGGGGTATTTTTTGCAAATATTTTCAAAAAGAGTTTTTCCCTCGGCTTGATTGTCATGATGTGTATTATTGCGTTTATCTCTGCATTTATCAATAATACACCAGTTGTAGCGGCCTTTATTCCCGTAATTCTTCAGACTTCCAAAGAGGTTGGCAAGCCTGCCAGTAAATTTCTGATTCCGCTTTCATTTGCATCTATTTTGGGTGGAATGACAACGTTGATCGGTACTTCTACCAATATTTTGGTTGACGGTATTGCGCGGAAGGCAGGATTACCCGGTTTCGGAATGTTTACGCTGGCTCCTATAGGAGGAATTTTCCTGGTTACGGGTATTCTGTATATGACGGTGATTGGCCGCAAACTCCTTCCCTGGCGGAGTTTGAAAGACAATGGCAATCTTCCTTTAAGAAGCTATATTACCGAGATTCAATTGTTTAAAGAAGCCCGGTCTGCCAATAAGCCTATCCATCATTCGCCATTGGTCACGGAATATGGTATGGATATTCTTCAGGTAATCAGAGAAACCGAATCTTTTACACTTCCGACCGGTGATTTTATCCTGAAAGAAGGTGATATTCTCAAAGTCAGATGTGATATTGAAAAGCTGAATGCGTTAAAGGATAAGTTGAATATTCGTATCAAACACACGCTTACAGTCAGTAATCATGATTTTTCGACTAAAGATACCTCTCTGGTCGAATTAATTATCACCTCCAATTCACGGTTTGAAGGAAAAACCCTCGATGAAGTAGATTTTCGCCGTCGTTTCCGCGCCATTCCGTTAGCTATCAAACACAGAGAGGATATCGTGCATGAAAGACTGGCAGAAGCGAAATTAAAGGCTGGAGATATTGTACTGGTTGAAATTAAAAACAACCGGCTGGATAAGTTGAAGGAAGAGGAATCTTCCCACTATCAGCCATTTTTGCTGCTTACCGAATTTAAGACTTCTTCGGTCAACTGGCGCAACTTTTCGATTGTGATCACCTGTCTGGTAAGCGTTGTGGTGTTGTCATCTTTTAATATTATTCACGTGTTGGGAGGTAGTTTGATCGCAGCGCTCATTCTGGTTCTCACCGGTTGTCTGCCAGTCAAAGAATTATATGATGAGGTGGACTGGAAAGTAATTTTTCTGCTTGCTGGTGCGCTGAGCCTTGGTGCTGCGATGGAAAAAACCGGTCTTTCATCCTCGATTGCTGACTTTACCATCAAGACGATCGGTCCCTTTGGCCCGGTGGCGATAATAGCCGGTTTATATTTTATTACAGCACTGTTGACAGAAGTTATGTCCAACAATGCAGCTGCGGCCTTGCTGGCCCCTATTGCAATCTCAACAGCAACGCATATGGAGTTGTCCCCCGTACCATTTCTGGTTGCCATAACCATTGCTGCATCCGCCAGCTTTATGACACCTATTGGGTATCAGTGTAATACAATGGTCTATGGCGTCGGAGGATACCGGTTTAACGATTTTACCAAAGTAGGAGTGGGGCTGAGTCTTATTTTCTGGGCAATGGCAACCTGGCTGATTCCTGTCTTTTATCCATTTTAGCCATTAGCTTACCTGGCTCACAGGCATTTTCCGGTCAATTTTCTTTACAAGTCCGGAAAGGACATTCCCGGGACCAGCTTCAATAAACGCTGTTGCTCCTGCTTCAATCATGGCCTGCATGGTTTGGGTCCATTTTACCGGTGAGGTAAGCTGTTTTAGCAGATTGGCTTTAATGGTTTCCTTGTCGGTGTGAGGTAATGCAGTAACATTCTGATAGACAGGAATATTTGCATCATGGAAGGTGGTTTTTTCAATTCCTTCGGCGAGTTCGAGTCTGGCAGGTTCCATAAGAGGAGAATGGAATGCACCATTTACGGGGATTTCCACTGCGCGGCGAGCGCCTCTTTGCTCAGCCAGTTGAATGGCCTTGGCAATTCCCTGTTTTGTCCCTGAAATTACCAGCTGACCGATGGTATTGTAATTTGCAGGTACAACGATATCGTCAATTTCTGCACAGATTTCTTCAACCACTTCGTTTTCCATTCCGAGAATAGCCGCCATTGTACTTTCCTGAATATCACATGCTTTTTGCATAGCATTGGCGCGAATGGCTACGAGGCGAAGACCATCTTCGAAACTCAAAACGCCGGCAGCCGTAAGGGCCGAAAATTCCCCGAGTGAATGGCCTGCGGTCATCGCTACATCTGAAATCACATTATGGACCATAGCTGCGACTACGGAATGAATATAAATGGAAGGTTGCGTAACAGAAGTTCTTCTCAGATCTTCTTCCGTACCTTCAAACATTGCGGACTGTATATCAAAGCCTAATACCTCATTGGCAATATGAAACATATTTTTTGCCTGATCAGAAGTCAGGTATAGGTCTTTACCCATTCCGGGATATTGGGCGCCCTGGCCAGGAAATACAAGTACTTTCATCGCGTAAAGGTTAAACAGATATGAGGCTGCAAAGATAATAGATTAATGTCTTCTTCGGAAATGAGGCCAAAGATGTTGCTGCGGTAAGATTTTTCCGTGAATAATCCCCAGCAGATCCTGTCTGTGGGTCATAAAAAGCATGAGGAAAATGGATGTGGCAAAAACATACATTGGGATCAGCATATAGCCGTAGGCAGCCCGAGTGACAATTACATATACAGGTAAAGCCAGACCGGCGGTTACATAACCCAAAATTGGGTAGCGGGAGATCATGAATATGATCAATGCAATCAGCACAAATACGCCAGTGGCGATAGGATTTACTGCGGCCAGAACTCCCAGCGTAACGTGGACCCCTTTTCCACCCCGGTAGCGGGCAAAAGCGGGGAAAATATGCCCCATTAGTGCAGCCAGACCAAAGCTGAGCGTCAAAACAGGGTATTCCAGTTCGGCAAATATGCCATAGCGGTTGTAAACAAAAAATGCAAGATTGGCGGCAAGGAAGCCTTTTACCGCATCGAGAATCCGAACAATCATACTTGCATTGGGGCCCATAATCCGGGCTATATTGATATGGCAGGCTGAGCCTGTACCATGATCACGGATATCAATTCCGTAGAAGATCTTTCCGATCCAAATACCGGTAGGAATTGATCCGATCAAATATGCACAAATCGTACAGAATACGATCTGAATAAAATCCATAGGTAATCTTTATAGGTTAAGGCCAGGGCGATGAATATACGGCACAACGGTCAGGTTGTTACTTATCGCATTCTCCCATTACCGGGTCAATTGAACCAATCAGAACAACAGTGTCCGCAATCATATGACCTTCCATGAGGTCATCAAGGCATTGCAGATTGGTGAAGGATGGCGAATTGATTTTACATCTCCAGGGAGATCCGGTTCCATCAGATTTGAGGTGGAAACCCAGTTCGCCTTTGGGCGCTTCAATTGCATGATAAATTTCTGCATTTTCAGGAGGCATAACCCCTACGTCGGTCATCATAAAGTCGTGGATCATTCCTTCCATGGAATAGTACACTTCATCTTTGGATGCGTAGGTATGTTTGGCATTATCTACCCGGATATCCCCTTTGGGCAGTTTGGCAATCAACTGGTCGAGAATACGGATACTTTGTTCCATTTCGTCCATTCTCACGAGATAACGCGCAAGGCAGTCTCCCTCTTCACGGATCGGGATATCAAATTCGACCTGATCATAAACCAGATAGGGTTCAAACACACGAATGTCATGTGCGACGCCCGAGGCGCGAAGTACAGGCCCGGTGAGGCCGCTATTGATTGCAGTTTCTTTGGTAATAACCCCCACTCCCCGGTTGCGGTTGAGCCAGATACCATTATTGCCGAGAAGTTTTTTCCAGCTTTTAAGTTCCTTCTTAAAATTTTCTTTCCACTTGATGATGGCATTCAGCGTTTCATCATTCATATCATACTGGATACCTCCAATGCGGCAATGGCTGACCGTAAAACGTACACCTGCGAGTTTGTCAAACACATCATAGAGAACTTCTCTTTCCCTGAATGTCCAAAGGAACATAGAGATCGCGCCAGCATCCATAACCATCGTACCCAGCCAAAGAAGATGGGCAGATACCCTTGCAAGTTCGCAGGCAATCGTACGGATATATTGCGCTCTTTCCGGAGCTTCTATGCCAACCAGTTTTTCCACAGCCAGGCAGAACGCCACGTTGTTGGAGTAGGGAGACATATAGTCCATCCGGTCGGTATAGGGCATAAACTCCTGATAGGTTTTGTTTTCAGCAATTTTTTCTATTCCCCTGTGCAGATAGCCGATATCTGTGACGCATTTCAGAATCGTCTCCCCATCGACTTCCAGAACCACTCGCAAAACCCCATGTGTCGCCGGATGCTGGGGGCCAAGATTGATGACCATTCTTGTACCCAATGGATCTTCATCTACTTCTACGGTAGTATGTTTATCCTCAAGGCGTTTATATATGGCATTCTGGTGCTTTGGGAAAAACCCAGGTTTAACCTTTGATGTTATGCTATCTTTTGAGGGAAAAATTTCGTTGCTCATAAACAAATCATTTGGTGTGGTAAAAATAGACAGGAAACCACGTGAAATGCAAATGATTCCTTATGAATGATCACAGAATGGTTTTTATCAATTAATGTATGGTAATTTGAAAATTGCCATGTACCTTGTAATGATTTCTTTGGGGAGCCCGTTTTTTTTGAAAACAATAGTTACCTTTGTGGTTCTTAATTGCTAATTCGCCCCACGAATATGTCTGGAATACAGTTTTTTGAAACCAAAGCCGAACCAGTTGTATTTGACTCACTAGCCAAACACAACCACGAGCTTGTCCTTTTTTGTAATGACAATGCTACCGGTCTGAAAGCGATCATCGCTGTTCATAATACAACCCTTGGCCCAGCTATGGGTGGGTTGCGTATGTGGCCTTATACCTCTGAACAGGCTGCCTTGACGGATGTTTTGCGCCTTTCCCGGGGTATGACCCTCAAAAACTCGCTGGCTGGTATCAATATCGGTGGAGGAAAAGCTGTAATTATCGGGGATTCCCGTACCCGGAAATCTGAAGCGATGATCCGGCGCTTCGCAAAATTTGTGCATAACCTCGGCGGTAAATACTATACCGCAGAAGATGTGGGGATGACTACTACGGATATGGATTATATCCGTATGGAAACACCTTATGTCACCGGACTCCCAATAGAAAGGGGAGGAAGCGGGGATCCCTCACCGGTAACCGCCTATGGCGTATATCTGGGTATGAAGGCCTCGGTGAAAGTGCTGACAGGAAATGATTCTCTTTCTGGAAAAAAAGTGCTTGTACAGGGGGTAGGTCATGTCGGCGCACATCTTGTCGATTATCTTGTGAAAGAAAATGCGCAGGTTTTTATTTATGATATTTATCCCGATGTGCTGGCACAAGTAGCGAAAAAAACAGGTGCAACGGTGATTACCGAAGATCAGGTATATTCGCTCCCTGTAGATATTTATGCCCCATGTGCCCTGGGTGCTACCCTTAATTCTGAGACCATTCCCACCCTGAATTGTGCGATTATCAATGGTGCTGCCAACAACCAATTGCTGGATGAGGTGGCTGATGCGCATTTGATCCGGGAAAGGGGCATCCTGTATGCACCAGATTTTATGGTGAATGCCGGCGGGATAATCAATGTCAGTCTTGAACTGGGCACTTACAATCGTGAGATTGCAATGAGAATGACAGAAAAAATATACGATACGACCCTCAATATTTTCCAAATGGCAAATGAACAGGGGATCACGACCCACGATGCAGCCCTGCAAATGGCAGAAGCGCGAATTCGTGCGGTTGGCAACAATTTGCTCTTTACTTAACTTACACGCAATTTCACTAGCTTATTCCAGATGATTACTAGAAGGCAGATTCGGGCAAAAGTTATGCAGGCGGTGTACGCCTGTATCACCTCAGGACAAAAACCTGAGGCAGTATTTCAACTCCTGCTAAAGGAGCTGGGAGATGAGGTTGAAGACCTGGAAAAGAAAAAAAAGCTTTCCGGCGATACTCAGTTACTAACTTCCCTGTATTACGACTCTATGCAGAATGCAGAAAAGTACGATGATATGATCAAAGGGAAAGCCGAAAACTGGGAACTCGAACGGATCGCCAGAATTGACCGGATCCTGATGCATATGGCCATCTGTGAAATGCTCAATTTTGAAGAAATCCCGGTTAAGGTTACCATTAATGAGTACCTGGAACTGGCAAAAACTTATAGCACCCCCAAAAGCAGCAAGTTTATCAATGGTATCCTCGACAGTTTGTACAATGATCTCCATACTAATGGGAAAATTGTAAAAAAAGGACGTGGACTGATAAACCATTCCATCGGAAATTCAGTAGAAGATACAGCTCTCTGATTGTACCTTCTGATTTATAACGTAAAGACAATTTATTTTTTTAATGACGACCATTACTTTAATTCCCGGAGATGGAATTGGACCGGAAATCTCAGACGCCGTAGTCAGTATCCTACAGGCTGCCGGCGCAGACCTTGACTATGATGAACAACAAGCTGGCCTCACCGCTTTCCGCGAAGTAGGCGACCTTATTCCCGCAGATCTTATATCATCCATTAAGCGCACAAAAATCGCCTTGAAAGGCCCGCTGACTACTCCCGTAGGAGAAGGGTTTAAAAGTATTAATGTGACGCTCCGGCAAATGTTTGATCTCTATCAAAATGTAAGACCCTGTAAAAGTGTAGCCGGTATCAACAGCCGGTTTGATAATGTAGATCTGGTGCTGTTTCGTGAGAATACCGAAGGGATGTACTCAGGCTTCGAAATTTTTGACGAACGCAACCAAATTGCCGATGCGATCGCGCGTATCAGCCGCTCTGGCTCTGAAAGAATTATTCGCTCTGCCTTTGAATATGCGGTCAAAAATAATCGCAGCAAAGTTACGATCGTTCATAAAGCCAATATCATGAAACAATCCAGTGGATTGTTTCTGAAAACAGGAATGGAGGTAGCCAAAGAGTTTCCCGGAATCAAAGTGGAAGAAAGAATTATTGACAACATGTGTATGCAGTTGGTCATGTATCCGGAACGATATGAGGTAATTGTAACCACGAACCTCTTTGGCGATATCTTATCAGATCTCGCCGCTGGTCTTATCGGTGGCCTGGGACTTGTACCCGGTGCAAATATCGGGAAAGATGTGGCGGTCTTCGAAGCAGTCCATGGCAGTGCACCTGATATTGCCGGACAAAATAAGGCAAACCCTTCCGCTTTCCTGCAGTCAGCGATCATGATGCTTCGTTACCTTTCCATGTTTGAGGTTGCCAATCGTGTCGAAAAGGCGCTTTTTAAAACCCTTTCCCAAAAAGAAAAAACAACCGGTGACCTTGGCGGTCGTGCTTCTACCACTGATTTTGCGCGATTTGTTATAGAAAATCTGGATTAGTTGTATAATTTTTTTTGCACTAAAGAATTAGTTAGTATATTTGCACTAAGGTTTTAGTTAATCGGATACCGATATCACCTATAATATCAATTTGTCATCATGAAAAAATTCCGTTATTCCTTTCTTGCAGTAGTAGCAATCATGGCTTTTGCTGCATGTCAGACCTCCGGATCTACTGAAGAAAAAACCACCGCTGACGGCAACTCAGCTGTACAGGTTTCTCCTGACGGTCAAAATCTGGCTGCTCAGAATGCTGACCCTGCAACCACCCCTAAAGTTCCTGATTTTCAGGCAAAAGCTGAAGAAATGGCCAAAACTACCGTGGAGTTTGCTTCAGAAGAATACAACTATGGTCAGGTTCAGGCTGGTACAAATGTTACCCACCAGTTTAAATTTAAAAATACAGGTACAGAGCCTCTGGTTCTTACCCGTGTAAAAGCTTCCTGCGGCTGTACAACTCCCAGCTACTCCAAAGATCCTATTCCACCCGGACAGGAAGGTTTTATCGATGTAGTATTTAACTCTGCTGGTAAGTCAGGTGTTCAGAATAAAACCGTAACTGTTACCGGTAATTTCGAAGGCTCCATCAACAAAATTCTCCGCATCTCCGGAGAAGTGTTAGCTGCTGCCAACTAAATTTCGATTATTTCCTGGTACTTAAAACTACCTGGATCATACAACGTATTGCAAAGGCCAAAGGCGTTTTACCCTTTGGCCTTTGTTGTATTTTTATCTACTTTTAGATCCTAATTTGACTTGATACTTTTTTTATGCAAAACATAATGATCTTACTGCAAACCACAGAGACCGGCGCGAGCGGAGGCCTTGGCGGCATGGAGCAGTTTTTGTTTTTCGGTGGTATTATCGCCATCTTCTACTTTTTTATGATTCGCCCCCAGCAAAAAAGAGCTAAAGAGGAACGCCAATTTCGCGAAAACCTCAATAAAGGCGACAAAGTGGTCACCATCGGTGGCATCTACGGGCAAATCGAAAGTATTGACGAAAAGTCTGTACTCGTAAAAGTGGATACTAACGTAAAACTTCGCTTTGAGAAAGCAGCATTAAAGCCTGTACCGGCTGCTGAAAATGAAAAATAATCCAGGCCTCGCAGCCCGGAAATTTATACGGAAAATTATCACCTCTTTTCCGGGTAAAAATGATCAGGGTGCAACCTTTTTGATTGCAGCCCTGCTCTCTCTTACTTTATGGTTTCTTGTTACAATCAATCAGGAGTACGATACCTCTATTAACTACCCGGTAAAAATTACGGCTGTCCCTGAAACGATTCAAATTACGCGAAATCTCAACCCTACCGTAGATATTGTCGCAAGGGGGGGAGGCGTTGATCTTTTAGTGGAACATTTTAAGCTCTCCCGTGATACACTCGAATTTCCCTTTAGTGAGGAATACCGGAAGAATAATTTTATTCCGACTGGTACTTATAAAGATGGCTTTACCCGGATTATCCCTTATACAATAAAGGCGATCAATCCCGGCCGTATTTATTTTGAATACGAAAAAAAAATATACAAACGTGTTCCTTTGCGCCTTCGCACAAGAATACAACTCAAACCTACCTACCAACTCCTGGAAGCACCGGTACTTCAACAGGATTCTGTGATTATTCTGGGTCCTCAAACCCGTCTTGATAGTATTAAAGAATGGTTTACAACTGATGAAAAAACAGATATTATTTCGTCAACGGGGGAGATTGAAGTAAATGTCCTGAACACGGTTCCGGGGCTGTCGGTCAGCCCTCATAAGGTCAGGGTCTGGATCAACCCTGTTCTGTATACGCAGACGCAGATCCCTGTTGAGATCGAGGTGGATGATATTCCACCCGGAATGGAGGTACGACTTAGTGAGACCCTCGTAAATGTTACGGCTTTGGTTCCGATGGAGCGTTTTCAACAGCTAAAAAAGGAAAATGAGCATCTCACCGTCATGGTTCCCTTTCAGGATCTGGACCCACAAGTGCCTTTTTTTATTCCGCGAATAGAGCTTCCTGAACCTATTAAAGTGGTGAGTCGTACACCTTTACGGTTGTCCTATGTAATTATTAAGAAATGAATCCCTGGAGAATAGGCATTACCGGCGGTATTGGCAGCGGTAAAAGCCGCGTCTGTACTATTTTTTCCACTTTGGGGTATAGGGTATACTCTGCGGATGATCGTGCCAGGTGGCTGATGGCTCACGACGAGAAATTAGTGGGAAATATACGCCGTTTGTTTGGCGATGAAGCGTACCTGTCAGACGGCTCTCTCAACCGCAGCCTGATCAGCCAAAAGGTATTTTCCGATGCGGCTTTGTTGTCTCAACTCAATGCATATGTTCATCCGGTTACAGGTCAGGATTTCGAAGATTGGGTAACACACACACCGGCTGACTATTCCCGTTCATTTGTGCTGAAAGAAGCGGCCATCCTCTTTGAGTCTGGGGCATACAAAACTTCTGATGCCGTAATTTCTGTATACGCACCTAAGAATATCCGGGTCAGTCGGGTCGTAACACGCGACCATACTACACGGGAGGCAGTCTTTTCCCGGATGAATAAACAATGGCCTGAATCAGAAAAAATTTTCCGATCTGACTTCGTCATCTACAATGACGGCATTCAGCCGCTTTCTACCCAGGTTACGGCTGCGATACGTTTTCTTGAACAAAAATTTTCTCAGGGGAAGACTACGCCCGGATAATCGGTAATATTAATCGGCGGAATAGAAGCCCCGAAGCTAATAAAACTGTTGATCGTACGGATAAATGTATTGGCAATGACTGCATTACCCCTTGGGGTGAAGTAGATTCCATCCAGTGAAAATATTCCCCCGGAAAGATACTCATTGGATACCTCCAACCCATCTTCTGTATAGCTTTGAGCCAGCTGGCCTATCAGGTAGTGAATATCAGCAATGACAAATGCAGGCTTTTCCAGAGAAGCATTGAGCGAAGCGACTTTTTCACTGATTTTCAGGTTGTATTCATTAATCAGCTTTTTGATCAGTTCAATCTCTGATTTGTCCAGAACCCAATGACCGGGAACAGGGTTTTCTGCGACTAATCCGAAGGATGATCCCTGCCCATATTCCATTCCAATTTGATCTTTGGCCGGTAATAAGATTTGATCTTCATTTGTTGCAATACGAACGCCAGCATCGGTCGAAATGTAGATGGGGATGATGGAACCTTTACATTTTTCCCGGTTGACATATTGAGACGGAACTGTTTTGAAATAAGGAAAAAGGGTAATATCCGGGATATTTCCAATCACACCTTTTGCCTGGGGACTAGCAAGGACCACTTCGTCGAGTAACAGGCCAAGTGCTTGTGCAAACTGCTCTGCATCGGCAGGGTGAAAGCCGTAATATTCAGCACCTTTCATTGCAAACCCCAGAAAATCCGTCATACCCAGCCAGAGGGTGAAAAACCCCGGGCGACTTTCCTTTATCAGAGAAATATAGGAATCTCCGGAGGGGTTTATTCTGGTAAAAAATGGGTTCATCTGGATCATACTATCCTTCAAGATATGGCTGGTTTTCAGCTGAGGAATTCCCAGGTTATTGATCTGTTTTTTAGGCACATAAACATCTTTCCATCCAGCCTGAGGGTTTACGGTACTCAGTACCGGTGCCGGTGATTCCAAAGGGCATTCCGTATGAGACATAGAATCAATGCGGAGATGTCCGGAACCTACGCCTGGCATCTCAGGTTGCTCAAAATCAATGAGTTGTGCAAGCAGAAACTGATCAGCGATCAGTTTCGGGAATGCATATTGTTGCCCTTCGGCATAGAGTCCGGAATAACTGTAAGGTTCCAGTGAGCCGTTGGTTACACCAGCGGTAAACCCGTCGCCGATGGCGACGTAGCGGAACACATTCAGGAATCCGGTCGAAGGGGCTGGTCCGACAAGTCCCGGTTTACAGCCGCTATAGAGCAATAATATTGTAAGTGTGGGGAAAAGGGTGCAGGCAATCGTAAAAATTCTTCTCATATAGTATCCACTCAACGCCTTCTATTGGGTCTTCTTTATTAGTATATCGCATTCCGGGTCAAGATCGTTTACTCTGCTTGAAACATATTTTTTTAAAAATCATATCTCAGGCCGACACCCACGATATTCGTTGACGTCTGATACGTTCCTCCAAATACGGCTTCGTCAAAAATAGCAGTTCTTTCACCCGTAAACTCATATAACCATGTAAGATCGAAATAAAGTCTTTCTACAAGATTTATGCCCATTCCTAAACATAGCCCGATTCTGTCTGCATCGGGAATTTCAGGGCTGACAAAGCCTTCGGGAACCGGAGATTTATCGTAGTAAGCACCGCCACGGAAACGGATTTTTTGATTAGCCTGATACTCGCCGCCAATTCGGAGTGTGGTCGAATTGATAAAACCTCTGCGGGCAGGCCATTTATTTACGGGGGGTATTTCCTGGTCAAAGGTAAAAGCCAAAGAATCAAAGCTGCTCCACCCCGTAAAGTTTAAATCAAAGGCAAGGAGCCACCGTTCATCCGGCCTGTAACCGATCCCAATGTTGAGCACACCCGGAAGCGTAAAATCTGTAGAAAAACCCATATCGGGGAAAACATCAGCCAGGGATTCCGGAACGTCAAATTTTGCGACTCCATGCAGGATGTCAATCCTTACGCTGGAGCGGTAAGAGATACCCAGACTAACTTGTTCATTGGGTTTGAGAAATATTCCTGCATTGATACCGATTCCTCTTCCGGTTCCTGATAAAATCGCTGCGCCTTCACTTCCATTGGGGCCGTCTCCTTTTATGGCTTTACGGTTAAAAAGACTGGCAAAGCCATAAGAAAACCCCAGGCCGATTCCTAACTGTTCATTAAACTTATAGCTAATGGTGGGCTGAATAAAGTACGTATTGATCGCGAATTCCTGCGATATATATTTTCCTTTCCAGTCATCGGGCCATTTGGAACCGCCCAGGTAAGGGTTGTTGACACTAATCCCAAATGAAAATCCTTTTTCTTTGACAATATCCGCTTTACCATTCCATGAGAGATACAGGTAGATAGGGGTATAAAGCAGGGTATCCATATTGACCTGATATACGCTTGGCGTTCGGGCAAGAAAACTGGTAACGGGGAAAACTGCACTGCTTCCAATCATCACAGAGCCACGCGGCTGAAATCCCAGTGCACCGGGATTAAAAAATACCGAACTACCGTCAAGCGCAAGCCCTGTGCCTGTATGAGCCATCCCCAGTTGGCGCTGACCATGAAGATTCAGCTGAAAGCCACCGCAATAGCCCTGGTGGAGCAGCACCATTATGATACCCGTAAAAGCAGCAAGTAGTCTCATGGAAATGTCAATTGTTAGCTGAAAGTAGGTTTTTTTTATGGAAAAACCAGCGTCAATTGATTTGCCTGTGGATTCTGGGTAGAAAGCAGAATTATCTGTAATTTGTGCCCGAAACCGCTGATATGGTAAAAGGAAAAAAAGTTGTGGTGGTCATGCCCGCCTATAATGCAGAGCGTACACTGGAAGCTACCTTCAGGGAAATCCCTTTTGACATTGTGGATGAAGTGATTTTAGTGGATGATAAAAGCAGTGATGATACTGCCGCAAAGGCTGAGCAACTGGGTGTGCACAAAGTCATCCGGCATCCGGCAAATCGCGGCTATGGAGGAAATCAGAAGACCTGCTACGCTGCCGCAATTGCCGCAGGGGCTGATATCGTCGTCATGCTGCATCCAGACTATCAATATACGCCCCTCCTGCTGGAGGCGATGATCTATCCGATTGCGAATGGCCTGTTTCCGGTAATGCTGGGTTCGCGAATTCTTGGAAAAGGTGCCCGAACCGGCGGCATGCCTATTTATAAATATATAGCCAACCGGGGACTTACGTTTTTCCAGAATCTTCTCATGAATCAGAAACTTGCCGAGTACCATACCGGCTATCGCGCTTTTTCCCGGGAAATTTTGCTGAAACTGCCACTGGAAGAAAATAGCGACGATTTTGTATTTGATAATGAGATGCTGGGCCAAATCGCTTATGCCGGCTACACGATCGGAGAGGTAACCTGCCCGACTAAATATTTTCACGAAGCTTCTTCCATCAATTTTTCGAGAAGTGTTGTGTATGGATTAGGAGTCCTGAGAGTTTCCGTTTTGTATGTGCTCAATAAATTGAAACTGGTACATTCACCTATTTATAATCTGACCTCCGGACGCAAGCTGATCCTTGATCCCGAAACAGAAAAAACACCCCTGTCTTCCAAATCTTAATATTGCGGTTTCATGAAAACCTTTTTCAAAATCATCCTTTTTCTGGTACTGCTGGCTGTGGCTGCTGTCGCCGGATATTTTTTCATTGATCTTGACTCCGAAGAGCGAAGCCTTTTTTCCTTTGTGCCTCACGATTTTGTCTATGCTATTGAGTCTGACCGTCCCATCGGAGACTGGCAGGATCTCAGTAAAACCGAAGTCTGGCAATACCTCAAAGGCATCGAGTATTTTGCCGACATTACGGAGTCCGCAGATTATCTGGACTCTTTGCTTAAGGCCAATCAGACGCTGGTGGATTTTGTCAAACTGGGAGATCTGGTGATTTCTGCCCATATGGTTTCCAAGCAGGACTATGAATTTCTGATTCTTGTGGATTTGAAAGGAAAAGGCCGCAAGCTTCCCAAGCTCAAACCCCTGACAGTACCGCTGTTTGAAAGCCTGGGATATGAGGTTACTACAGATAAATATTTCAATATCGAGATCTACAATCTCCACGATAAGGTGTATAATGAAACACTTTCACTCGCGGTAGTGGACAATGTGCTGATCACATCTTATCGTGCAGATCTGATAAGGAAGGCAATTGATCAGTCAGAAAAAGAAAGTATTACGGAAGTACCGGATTTTACTAAGGTAAGGGATAAGACTGACCGGGGAGAACTGTACTCTATATACATGAACTTTTCCGTAATTGATAAATTCATTCTGGCCTATACCAGCGAAATGCCTGAAATGCTCGATGGGTTAAATGAAATTCTCTCTTTTGGCGGATTTGACCTGAGTATGGATGACGATAAGGTGGAAATGGAAGGGTTCATCAAACAATTGGATTCTGTCGGGTCATTTTTGCAGGTGTTTAAGGAAGTGGGGAAAGGGGCGGTTCATGCGCAGGATGTTCTTCCTTCCAATACGGCGATGTTTACTTCTATGGGGTTTTCTGATTTTGGTGATTTCTATCGGCGGTTTGATAGTTATTATGCCGAATCTGACCCGGAAGGGTATAAGAGTATGGCAAAAAATAAAGACCGGATAGAGAAGTTGTTGAAAATCGAATTTGAAAGAGATTTCTTTGCCTGGATGACGGATGAAATGGTGACAGCGGTGGTTCCGGTGTCTTCAGATACCGCACAGTATGCCTATTATGCCATGCTTCATTTTGACGATTATGACCTGGTCAAAGAGCGATTGGATTATGTAACCAAACGAATCGGAAAAACACCGGTAAAGTTTGAAGAACTGGACTATCAGGGGTATACAATCAAATATCTGGAGCTCAGAGGATTTTTTAAGATCTTCTTCAAGAAGTTATTTTCCCGGATAGAAAAACCACACTTTACTTATATTGACGATTATGTGGTTTTTTCCAATGATACTACGGCACTGCAGTATGTCATTGATCAGTATCTGGCCGAAAATGTGCTGGGCAGAGACCCGCAATACAAAGATTTTTCAGACCATTTTTCTTCGTCTTCCAGCATATTTACCTATATCAACAATGGCCGTTTTCTAAACTATTATATGACGACCCTGGATGCGGCAGCGCGCAAGGATATGCAGAAAAACCAGGCTTATTTTATGAGTTTTCCCGAGGTTGGCTTTCAGTTATCTCCTTCCGGGGATATGTATGAGGCTTATTTATACACGGGGTTTGTGCCACAACAAACATCCGCATCGCGATAAAAAAAGCCCGCACAATTCTCTGGAAATGTGCGGGCATAACAGTTTGAAGACCGTAGGTTTTAGCCTCAGTTGGAGATGAACTTTCTTTGCAGAAGTTCGATTTCATAGAAGAAATCCTGCTCCTGAATGATGGGCCCATAGTTACGGCTCACAGAAGTAAGGGTCAGGGTAGTACTCCGAGGGTGATTAATCACAAATAACTTAATAATTTTCGCCTCAGTTACTGCGGTATAACAGGTGATATTGTCGTTGGCATTGGCCTTGATTTCTTCAATACATACATTGGCCATGTAGTCCATACAATCTTTCTGAATTTCCTTCGCGGTCTTTTTGTCAGCATAGTTGCGGGTAACGGTTGTGGCATAAAGGGCGTCATTTTCGAAAGCATATTCCACATGCTTATCTTTATCCAGTACGGCCCGAACGCTTTGCATTTCATTGTCTTCCTGTACCTGGGCAATATAATCTTTCGTACCCAAAAAGGATTTTACGTCTTCTCTGGATTGGCCAAAAGGAATAAACAAATTATTCTGTGCCAATACAGTAGAACAAACGAGAAGGGAGAGGGCGAGGGTAGAGGTATATTTCATTTTCGTACTAACTTTAAATACAGATTCGTAACAGGAAAGTTCTGAATGACCATTTCTGGTAAGTAGCACGGTGTTTTGGCGTTGGGGGTCGGAATTTTTATCCGATCTGTTTCAAATTAAAAATAACAAATTCAGTTGAAAAAAGGGAGAAATTTTTTGTGGAAATCACTTCCTTTCCCTGATACTTTACAAATTCCGGGCCGGGTTGTGAATGGGCGTTATTTATGTGTGAAAAAACTATTTTTTTTCATAAATGGTAAACGCCGGGACTTGAGTGGTAGAGATTAGTCTCTCATAACCAGGATGTGGGTGCCTGGTTTTACTTTTACGGCTTCCAGCTTTTTGAGCAGACGGGTCGTAACTGACTGAAATTTGTCCTGATTTTCTTCAGTAATGACCTCTACGGACGGGAGGGAAAGGGAAGAGAGGTTTACGACTTTGCCATTTTCCCATACACGGAAACTCATACGCGGATTTGCGCCATCGCCGGAAGTGCCGACATATCCAATAATATCACCCTGATGGACTTCATCTCCTTCCCGGATACCGGCTGAGATTTTGGACATATTGGCATATTGGGTGGTATAGATGCCGTGTTTAATTTTGACGTGATTGCCCAGTCCTTTGCGATATTTGGCACGGATAATTTCACCGTCCCCAACAGCATAAATGGGCGTTCCTGCGGGTGCCGTATAGTTTACTTCTTTTTCTTTGTTGGGCAGGGATTCTGCCTGTGCTCCGTATCTGGCGCTAAGCCTGGAGTATTTCAGCGGGGCCTTTAGCAGTTCTTTGCGGAGACTGCGCCCTGCTTCATCAAAATACTCGATCTGATCATTTTGTGCAAAGCTGATAGCAAAATATTCTTTTCCGTTGTGATGGAAAACAGAAGCTACAATTCTCGAAATGCCGATAGATTCCCCGTCGACAAATTCCTCTTCGTAAATGACTTTAAAGTAATCGCCTTTTTCGAGGTGGAAAAAATCTACTGACCATGCATACACTTCTTCGAGGAGTTTGCCTAGCCTTGCGTCCAGTCCGTTTTCATGAATCGTTTCAAACAGCGAACCATGAATGGTGGCAGAAATCGTTTTTTCCTGGACATTTACCCGTTTTCTTCCTTCATAAATCTGAACACTGTCCCGGAGGTCAAACACGACATAGTCCGCAGGATTTTTTTCGTAAATAAAATAGTTGACTTTGTGTGCGTTGTTTTTCAGAATGGTGAATGAATTGCCTGCACGCATACGGCGAACATCAAATACCGACTCAGATTTTCTGGCAACTTCATCGATTATGGTAGGGTCAACATTATGTTCCAGCAAAACATCGGTGAGGAACTGGTTGCGTTCGAAATTGGATTGTACCACTTTCATAGCATTTACATCAATCCCAAACTGCTCCTGAGACATCCTTTTCAGACCCGGTGCAGGCAACTTCGACATCGTCGAAATCGTAGCTGACGGTTGGTTTTGACAGCCGGTAGAAAATAGGATGGGGGAGACAGTGATCAGGAAAAATATAATTCTTTTCACGCGCAAACAACCGATGATACTTATTTTACATTACGAAAAATACACTCGCTTGAGTATGCTCTAAAATTAAACCAAATTATCCACATCTGAAAACAGATTGTGTATAAAATTGGCCCATATGGTATATTTTTTTTGTGGCAGGTAGAAAATTTGTCCGCAAGGTGTTTTTAAATATCAATTATATGTTATAAGAGTATGGGTAGTTTGCCTTTTGCAATTAAATTTCCTTTCAAAACATCTGCGGCGGCTGTTTCTGTGAATGCCGTTTCCTGATAAGCAACCAATATCGAGCGCATATGATTCAGTGACTGGAACTTTCGTAAAGCATAAGCACTGCCAAACAGGACAAAGCTTATTTGGGTAGATGTGGATAAGTTATCCACAAGTTTTACAATATTCTCAGTGATTCCAAATCCTTCAACAGCTTTGATCTGCATGTCGTGAAGGCTGACAACTACGTGATCATATTCAGCCATTTGGGTGTTGAT
Organism: Bacteroidia bacterium; assembly: GCA_041391665.1. Classification (NCBI taxonomy): domain Bacteria; kingdom Pseudomonadati; phylum Bacteroidota; class Bacteroidia; species Bacteroidia bacterium. Next base: position 285,805 of record JAWKNO010000002.1, read on the forward strand.
TTTTGCGATTTCTTCCTCTTCAAATGTATGCCCTAAAGTATAAGTTTCGATATCTGTTTGAGAAAGTATTCGTTGGAACAGTGGGGCAGGATCGTTTTTGGCAGCCTCCCTGGTTCTTTGAAATCTGTGGTGAATCAGCTGGTTGGCTGATTGTTCTTTTTGGGCAAATATAGCGAGCGAGGCCGTTTTTTCTCCGGGTTGCACAAATACCGGAGTAGCGGAGGCGTTGGGAGAATAAAATGTCATACTCTCCGCAGCCAGTCGTTGATTTAGTTGTTCTGAATGGGCATTGTTGAGATACCCGTCCAATCCGGATAACAGGATTGGCTCAAAATGGCTGAGTCCCAGCCAGTATTTTGCTGCCAGTATTTTCCGGCAACGTCTATTGATTTCGATTTTAGAAACTGCTCCTGCATCGACCTGTTGAATGATTTTTTCGATCGACCCTTTGACATCTGTGCAAAAAAGCATGATATCATTTCCGGCCAGAAATGCCATAAGATTTACTTCATCGGCTTCTCTGAATGCTGCCACACCCTTCATATCAAGCGCGTCAGTGATGATCAGCCCTTCGAAGCCCATATGATCAATCAGGAGCTCCCGCGTGATCCTGGGGGAAAGAGAGGCCGCTGAGTCTGGCTCAGGGTCTATAGCCGGTACATGCAGATGTGCGGTCATGATTCCTCCGATTCCTTCGGGGATGAGCTTTTTATAAGGATAAAGCTCTATCTCTTCGAGTCTTTCCCTACTGTGTGTTAGTACGGGTAACGTGAAATGGGAATCTGAATGTGTATCGCCGTGCCCGGGAAAATGTTTGGCTACGGCTAAAACAGTTTCTTCCTGCAATCCTTCCATGTAGGCTTTGGCTTTTTCAACCACGGCTTCCTTGTCAGAACCAAACGACCGAAAGCCGATCACCGGATTGTCCGGATGTGTATTGATGTCCACATCTGGCGCAAAGTTGATATGAATTCCGAGCCTCCGGCATTGTCTGCCTATCTCTCTGCCCATTTGGTAAATCAGGGTATTGTCCTGAATCGCTCCCAATGCCATCTGATAGGGAAAACGCACGGTATCGTTGAGCCGCATCGCAAGTCCCCATTCTGCATCAATGGATATCATCAGGGGAATTTTAGAAACAGCCTGGTATCGGTTGGTGAGTTTGGCCTGGGAGATTGGATCGCCCTGAAAAAAGGTGAGTCCGCCGATGCCATATTTGCCAATCAGGGATTCTATAGATTGATAGTGGCTTTCATCTCGGTTGGACCACGTGGCGACGTGGAGGAGCTGGGCAACTTTTTCAGCAAGTGTCATCTGTTCCAATTGCTGATTTACCCATTCGGTGTGGAGGAATTGCAGAAATTCAGGGCGCTTATTCATTTTTTTTTGCCAAATGCAGGATCGATATGGAGAAATTTGATTAAAATAAAACCTGGAATGGTGGCAATCAATACCCAAATAAAAAAGTTTTCGTATCCGAGTTGTTGCTGGATCCAGCCGCTGGCCATTCCCGGAAACATCATTCCCATTGCCATAAAGCCTGTGCCCAGTGCATAATGTGCAGTTTTATGTTTTCCGTCGGCGACATAAATCAAAAACAACATAAATGCCGTAAATCCAAATCCATACCCAAATTGTTCGATGGCTACTGACCCGGCGATAAGAAGTATGGATTCAGGCTGATGATGGGCGAGTAAAATGTAGAGGCCATTTGGCACATTGATAGCAATGGCCATCCACCATATCCAGTATTTTAGTCCGTTGATTGAGGCCAGGACGCCACCCAGAATTCCTCCCAGGACAAGGGCAATCACGCCGATAGTACCGTAAATCGTGCCTACGGCCTGAGTCGAAAGTGCCAGTCCGCCATCAGCCCGCGCATCGAGCATAAACGGAGAAGTCATCTTTACCAGTTGTGCTTCTCCCAGCCGGTAGAGCAGGAGGAATCCCAGAATCAGCAGTATCTGTTTTTTCTGAAAAAAATCGACAAATACCTTCACAAACTCCTGAAGGATTTCCTGAAGATCTGGTTTTGTTGTGGGTTCTTCTTCGACCTTTGGCAGGATAAATGAATGGTAAAGCCACAAGGCAATCATAATTACTGCCAATACCCCCAGCGAAATTTGCCAGGCCAAAACCAGGCTGACCTTTGTTTCCAGCAACCCTGCAAGGATGACAATGAGTCCCTGCCCCGTGATCATGGCCAACCGGTAGAAGGTAGAGCGAAACCCCACATAAAAGGCCTGTTGATTCTGTCTCAACCCCAACATATAAAATCCGTCTGCGGCGATATCATGAGTAGCAGAACTAAAGGCAAGTAGCCAGAAAAAAAGCAGGGAATATCGAAAAAATCCTTCCAATGGAAGCATAAGTGCCACACCTGCAAACCCAGCACCCATAATCAGTTGCATGGAAATTATCCAGAATCGTTTGGTGCGCAGTACCTCAACCAGCGGACTCCAGAAGGGTTTGATGACCCAGGGGAAATACAGCCAGGATGTGTACAACGCAATATCGGTATTGCTGATCCCCATGCGTTTGTACATAATTACGGACAGCGAGACTACCACGATATAGGGAATTCCTTCTGTATAATACAGTGAGGGAACCCAGGTAAGCGGGTGGGGGAGACCTGATGCAGAGCGAGCGGGTTTATCCATTTTCTTTGAGTAATCCTTTATAAATGCCCGGGGTTGAATCCGGAATTTCGATAGCTCCTGCAATTTTTGTATAAAAACCTGCCGGACCTACACCGCCGATGATTGCATATGCATAACCCAATTCCCGAAGAGCATGCAGTGCTCGTAAGAAAAGGATTTTACCCAGACCAAGCCCTCTGTGTGATTCTGCTACACCGGTGGGGCCAAAAAAATTTCTGGCAGTAACCTCATAGCAGGCAAAACCGACGATTTGTTTGTTATCCACTGCAATAAAACAGGAGATTGGCTGGTTTCCAAAAGCAATATCGGTTTCATTGCCCCAGGTATGCCCGAAGGTTTCTCTTACCCAACGCACCACAAGGTGTTTTTCAGGGGCCATTGCTCTGCGGATGACAATTCCGCGGGTTTCGGTTTGAACCAGGTCTTCCGGTAAAATCTGGGGAAGATCGTAGAGTTTAACGAGCATATCCATAAAAGTAATCCAAAAGGTTGATGGTCTTTATCTTACAATTACCGTAAACCGATTCTGCGCACGGTCATCCAGGGTTACCAGTATCCGGTATGTGCCGTTGGGGAGATGTGTTACAGGTATCTGGAAGTAATTTGCTGAAGGTCCCGGTTGCCAGTTGAGCGTAGCGATGATTTGTCCCAGGTTGTTGATGATGCGAATATTAAGGGCTGCTGCCTCAACACCTTTCCATTCCAGCCTGATAAAATCGTTGGCCGGATTTGGATAAATTTTCAGCGGAAGAGCAATTTTACTGTCAAAGATATCAGTGTTAAAAGTACCTTCATTTTCTACAATAGTAAAGTCCTCGCCGGCGGGAATATTGTACAGCGCGTCTGTATGTCCCGAAGGCCATCTGACAATAATCGAATCGGCCTGAGCGCTATTTCCCAGCCCAAAGATATGGGCAGCAGCGTTTTGACCGAGAAACCCTGAAGCACTTAAGGTATAGTGGACAAATTTTGATCCTCCGGCAAAAACTTCGATCCAGGCACCGATTCCTTCCCGGTTGCTGGCAGTACCCTGGAGTCTGATTCTGATCCAATGGCCGGTACCCCCGCTATTTTGCCAGAGTTGTGAATGAAAAGGGGCTTCATTGCACACAAATATATCGGGAAAACCGTCGCGGTTAAAGTCTCCGATCGCATTGGCATAACTACCTACCGTATCACCGGCAAAGCTATTGGTAACCCGGTTGTACATGCCAGAACCATCGTTGATATAGCAGGCGCTTGACAAAGGGCCTGTGCTGCCGACCTCTGCTCCGCTTACATACAGATCGAGATCTGTGTCGTTGTCAAGGTCGGTAAATTGCGCCCCCCATCCAATACTAAGAAACTCTACTCCAACATCGGCTGCAATTTCGGTGAAGGTTTCGTCTCCATTGTTGTGGAGGAGTTTATTTCCCTGGTTGGTATTGGTGATATAGATATCGAGGTAACCATCTCCATCAAAGTCGCCGGGCGTAACCGACATGGCATTCATGGCAAGATTCGCACCGCTGGAAGCGCTGATATTGGCGAAGGTACCATTTCCGAGATTTTTAAAGAGGGAATTTTTGGAGAGTTTATCCTGTGCCGTAAATATATCAGGCCATAGGTCATTGTTGATGTCAATGAAGGCCGTAACCCAGGGCAGTTTGGTCGAATCGGCAACCAGTGCTGTGAGCGTAGTTTCGGAAAAGGTGCCATTGGCATTGTTGCGGTAGAGATGAGCGGAAACAGGGCCGGTGAGTACATTGGGTCTGTCGACATAATACAGGTCGAGCCAGCCGTCCCGGTCATAGTCTCCCCATGCGGCACCATAGGTAGGAAGGTTATTGCGTTGAAGGCCGGAGGCCGCGGTTATATCGGTAAACTGGAAGTTGCCGTTATTTTGGTACAGTCGGTTGGGTGCATTGGAAGAAGAGACAAACAAGTCGGCATCGCCGTCATTGTCAAAATCAGCCCAGAGGATTTGCTGTGCGTTGTCGGTATGATTGACAGGTGCGGTAATTTTTTGGAAGGTGCCTTTATTATTTTTATAAAAGTGAATTTTTTCCCCGTTGGGGGTAGCCAGGGTAAGATCATCCCAGCCGTCATGGTTAAAGTCATAAAAGCTCACCCCACCACTGGGAGTGTAAGGGCCATAATTGTGGTTGATACCCTGAAAGGCAGATTTGTCCTCAAAGTTTACCTGGCCCTCCCCCCTGTGAAACAGGAGAATCAGCAGGATGTTGAGTAAAATTTTTTTCATTGGTACGGATTTAGGCAAATAAAATAAAAAAGAGGCTATCCTTTGGGGACAGCCTCTGAAAGTTAATAAATTCTGAAGAACTATTTTGGCGTATAAACAGCTGCACCGGTATCTCCGTAGCCATTCGACCAGTTGAGATTCAGTGAACCATCTTCATTTACTTCTCCACCTCCGACAATGGTATCACCCCACTGATCGGGAACAGGACGGATGGTAAGTGTGTTACAAACGTCTTCGAAAGATCCTGGTTCAGGATTTCCACCCCAGAACTGAGGGTACATACCGCCAGTGATGTCATCTGCACGATAGACACCGGGAGCAGTTTCTGTAAGTACAACATCAGCTTCGATATTGGTATAAGTACCATTACCGCCTCCGGCTTCTCCTGAAGTAACTACAGAGTAAGTACCAGCCAGATCAGAAAGACATGCAGGTTTGATGTTGAATGCATCCTGAGCAGAGAAAGTACCGTTGCTGGTATTCACTTTCAAGGTGAAATCAAACTGATCACCCAGCTTGAGGTCAGCCACAGCAACACCCAGCCCGTTTACCACGTCGGCAGGGGTTACGGTGATGCTGGCGGGAAAGCTGGTTATCTCAGCATGAGCTACCGGAGTGCCACCGTTGAAGCTTTTCATGATGGTAACAGAAGTTACATTCACCTCATCAGGAGCGAGAATATCAACAGAAAATCCAAATGTTGAGTTATTCAGGTCCGTCAGGTCAAAGAGACCTCCAACATTAGAGAGGAGAGCAGTAGCACCGAGTGTGTAGTCTGGTACTACTTTCGAATCTTCCAGGCAGGAAGTAAAACTGCCCAGTAAGATCGTTAAAAGAAAAATATTCGCAATTTTTTTCATAATTCAATAGGTGTTTTTGCAACAAATTATTTCGCAAACCAGAGTTTATCAAACAAACCACTTGTTGCCGCAGCGGGCACATTCGCGGTGTTGAGGTCGCGCTCGCGCTGAGCATAAGGATAACGGCCGGGAACAGAAGACTGGCCAGGGTAAGGGGTCAGTGCAGGGAAACCGGTTCTTCTGAAGTCTGTCCATGACTCATACTGAGTGAACATGGCAAGGTACTTCTGATCCATAATCATTTCCAGCGTAAGGTCCGCTGCATTGGCAGGAACTACAGCATCGAGGAAGGTCTGATCAGGAGCGGCACCGGTAACTTTGGTTACGGACGCGGTAACAGCTTCTGTGTATGCAGCCAGGGCTTCTGCAGTTTTACCGAGGCGGAAATTAGCTTCAGCTTCAATGAACTTAACTTCAGCATAAGTAACCAACGGTAGCTTGGAGTTGATATTTCCGTAGAAAGAACCAAGCGGAGATGCATCGATAGTCGGAGGGAAAACCGGCGAACCTGAATAACCGCCAGCTGCATCAGTTTTTGCAAAGAAGGGAAGTCTTGGGTCATCGTTTTCCAACAGTTTGTTGACAAAAAATTCACCTAAAACGAGGTCGCCACGCTGTGTATTAAACTGGTACCATGGGTTAGCTTCGCGTGGATCGGCTGTACCGTAAGGGACAGCCATATCATCAGCGTTGCTGGCAATCGCACCGGCTTCGATAAATGAAAGTGCCTGATTTGCAGAACCAGTTGCATCCTTGTTGCTGGAGTGGTTGGCATAACGGGCTTTCAGTGCATAAGCAGCAGCGATCCATTTTGCTGTTGAACCTTTGTAGATCAGGTCATCATTTCCGGGGGAAACAGCACTGGAGCCACGAAGCTCAGCGATACCTTCGTCCAGCAGAGACTGGATTTTTGGATATAGTACAGTTTCAGAATTGTCATAAGTAGGGGTAGTATTTTCTGTACCTTTCAGTGCTTCACTGTAAGGCGCATCACCCCAGGCAGAAGTAATCGTACCAAGAGCCAGAGCGGTCATGATTTTTGCTACTCCACTGTAGTGCGTATTGCCATTTTCGGCAGATTTATCAACAATCACTTTCAGGTCCATCAGCATGTTTGCATAAGCTGCGTTCCATGCATTGTTGATGTCACCAGCCAGAACGGTATAGCGGGTGGCCGCGTTCATCTGACGTGCAGTACCGACATGTGTCTGCATAAATACCTGACTGTACCATGCGAGGTCTTCACCCAGGAGCGAACCCATTTCAACAGTAGCGTTGGGCAGCAAGAGGGAGGAAGGCACATCCGCGGGGTTGTTGGGATCTATTGACAGGCCTTCTACAAACTGTGTACAGGCGCTTGTGAAGAATAGAATCCCTCCCGTGAGTGCGAGAGTGAATAATTTCTTTATATTTTTCATAATTATAATCAACATTTTGGAATTAGAAAGAAATGCGGATAGCACCTACCCAGCTTTTTGTATTGGGAGAATTGAAGTAATCAAAACCCTGGCCATTGCTGGCACCTTTCAGGCTGGTTTCTGGGTCAATTCCCTGATAGTTGGTGTAGAGATACTGGTTACGGCCTGTGATGCTCACGTCAATAGCACCCAGTGGGGTTTTACTGAGCAGGCTTTTGGGCAGTGAGTAAGCCAGGGTGATTTCACGAAGTCTGATCCAGCTGCCATCTTCGATATAGGACTCGGTTGGGCCGGTAAAGCCAGAACCAGGGCCAGCAAAGTGCCAGTTCATATTCAGCGGAACAGCGATATCGTTGGTTTTCCATTCAGCAGGAGCGGTTTCATTGCCATCATAGCTGGAAGCGAGAACGCCATTAAATACAGCTACTTTGTTTTCCAAACGTTCTGTTTCAGTTGATTTAGCCATACCGAAGTACTCCAGCGCACCTCTTGTACCATTCCAGATGTCGCCACCTTTTCTAACGTCAATCAAACCGGAGAGAGAAAGACCTTTCCAGCTGAAAGTATTGGTTAATCCCAGCAACCAATCGGGGTTTGGATTACCCAGGATGCCTTCCTGTGGATCTTGTCTTGGGAAACCGGTATTGTCTTCGATGATCAACTGACCGTCAGAAGTTCTTGACCAACGGCTACCATAGAGGACACCATAAGGCTGATTGAGAACCACATAGTTACCAGCACCTACGAAGTTTGAGCTGATAGAAAGGAATTCAAGGTCATCAACCAGTGCGGTAACTTCGCTCACGTTGCGTGTGAAGTTTGCAGTGATATCCCAGTTAAATCCATTGTTGTTGGAGCGGATGGGGTTTAAGGTGATAACAGCTTCGATACCCTGATTTACAACAGTACCTGCGTTTACAACAGTAGAGAAGAATCCGGAAGTGGTAGGAATCTGCGCACCGATGATCTGTCCTTCAGAAGTGGATTTGTAATAAGTTACGTCCATTCCGATACGGCCACTGAGGAAACGAAGGTCAAGACCAAATTCCAGGGTAGTGGTTTGCTCAGGAAGCAGATCTGGGTTACCAAGTGTACCATCAAGCGTAAACAGGTTCTGACCCAGGAAAGGAGCCGCAACACCGGAGATAAATCCGGAACCAGCACCACCACCTACGAATACAGTGTTGAGGAGGTATGGACCAGGCTCTTTACCAGCGGTAGCATAAGAAGCGCGGATTTTACCAAAAGGAAGAATTGTACCTTTAGACAGACCTAAAGCTTCGGTGAATACGAAAGCAAGGCTGGCAGAAGGATAGAAGAAGTTATTGTTGTTTTCCCCGAAGGTAGAAGCCCAGTCATTTCTTCCGGAAAGGTTCAGGTACAGCATGCCTTTGTAATCGAGGGCGAGGTCAGCAAAAAGACCAGCCAGGCGGATGGTTTCCTGTCCTTCAGATGCCGTGAAAGTACTGGCATTGGAGAGGTTGTAGAATTCTGGAATCGTTAATCCAGCACCTACCGCACGAGTTGTTTGAGCAAATCTGTGGTTAAGATTATTTCCCAGCATCAGGCGACCACCAAAGTCTTCTGTAAAGCGGTGGGTTGCCTCAACAAAGAAGTCAGAGTTAACCTCAAACCAGCGGGAAGTCTGCTCAGTGATTCTTCCGGAAGCATAGCCACCGGCAGAGTTAAGTGCATATACACTCTTGCGGATATCTGACCAACTGTCAGCACCCAGACGATAGCGGAATTCCAGCCAGTCAAGGGGTTTGTAGCTAAGCAGGGCATATCCGTTCATACGGTTTACCTGACCAGTGGTAGGGTTCATGTAAGCGGTCCAGTAGGGGTTGTCATAACCACCACCTGCGCGGTAGTTACGCTGTCTGCCGTTGGCATTCATGAAAGCTGCACGGTTGTCGAGGTCTACTACATCCTGTCCATAAGAGTTGTCAAATGAAGGTGGGGTACGGAGCAGACCCAACATGATTCCGTTTACATTGGAACCCTGCTGCAGCGAAGTCATATCTGTGTAGGTATAGGTGATTGAAGAACTAACAGTAAGCTTGTTATTCAGTCTTGCCTGACCAGCAGTACGGATAGAGGTACGATTGAAATCAGAGTTAGGCATGATACCTGTCTGAGCAGTATTGGAGGCACTCAGAATAAAGTTGGTATTCATATCACCACCTGACATCGTAAAGTTGTTATCCCATTTTCTTCCGGTCTGGAAAAATTTATAGGGATCGGCAGCTACAACAGCCTGACCTGTAGCATTGGCGGCAGTTTTCATTACCAGGTTGCCGTATGGGCTATAGTCAGAAGTAGTACTTCCATCATAAGAAAGATCGGCCATGTTGGGGCCCCATGAAGTGGAAATACGACCTGCGAGTGCACCGTCAAAGCCTTGAGCATATGTTTGGTTCAGCTCGGGGACACGGTTGATTTCATCAAAGCTGAGGGCAGTATTGTAAGAAAACTGCATGCCACCGCCTTGCTTACCGCCTTTTTTGGTAGTAATGATAATTACACCATTGGAAGCGCGTGAACCGTAAAGTGCAGCTGCACCCGGGCCTTTCAACACAGAGATATCAGCAATATCTTCGGGGTTGATGTCGATGGCGCGGTTGGAGAGGTTTTCTCCTCCAAGTACACTTTCTCCTGTAGTGGTCTGTGAGTTGTTGATGGGTACACCGTCGATGACAAACAGCGGCTGGTTGTTACCCGTAAGCGACGCATTACCGCGGATGACGATGTTGGCACCGGCGCCGGGAGCACCGGAAGAGTTGGTAACCTGTACACCGGCAACTTTACCGGAAAGTGCACTTACTACGTTGGTTTCACGTGAAGAAACCAGTGCGCTACCTTTTACTTCCTGTACAGCGGAGGTAAGGGAACGCTTATCCCTTTCAATACCAAAAGCAGTTACAACTACTTCATCGATTTCCAGGATATCCTGCTCCATAGCAAGATCAATTGTGCGACGACCAGCGATAGCGATTTCCTGCTTTTTCTTTCCAACGAAAGTAAAAACGAGGGTTTCACCAGTTGCAGGAACTTCCAGGGAATATTTACCGTTTGCGTCAGTAAACATACCTACGGTTGTTCCTTTTACCAATACGGCAACACCCTCCAGAGCATCACCGGTTTGTGCGTCGGTAACTGTACCGGAGACTGAGCTCTGTGCAAAAAGCACATTTAGCCCGAGCCCGCACATGGCCAGGAATAATAAAAATCTTCTCATTTAATAAAGCTTTAGTTTGACGTTAATTAACACTTAATACAAAGAACGAACCTTCAAATTTAACACATTCTTCATGTAAGAAACAAACATGTGAATATACCAAACACAAAGGTGGATTGACCAGACAAACGAAAAAAACAACAGTTTGGGTTGCTTGACCAACTATTTTACTTAAACATTTCCCCTGTGTTTTGTTTTTGTAAATGGCCTGTTTTGCTTATTTTGATTTAATTTTCAGTTATCAGGCTTTGCCCCAGAATGGTTTGTGCCGGTTTTCTTTGCTCCGGGTAAAGGATTGTGTATATTTGAATCTGGAACTTATAAAGATGTTAGATTATGAGCTGGTTTAAGCGGGTAAAAGATAATATCCTCACCAAAACCGAAGATAAAAATAACACGCCTGAAGGGCTGTGGAAGAAGTGTCCCAATTGTAAAAAAGCGCTGCAAACCAAAGCTTTAAAACAACAAGCCTACGTTTGTATTCATTGCGACCATCATATACGGATCGGAAGTGAAGAGTATTTTTCCATCATTTTTGACGATGGTGCTTATATTGAAAAAGACGATACCCTGATCTCTGGTAATCCTCTGAATTTTGTCGATACTCAAAAATATCCCGACCGTGTCCGGTCCAGTATTGAAAAAACCGGACTTACCGATGCCATTCGCACGGCTTATGGAAAAGTAAATGGACTAAACCTGATGATTTGTGCCATGGATTTTCGTTTTATCGGGGGAAGTATGGGGAGTGTCGTCGGCGAAAAAATCTGTCGTGCCATAGAACAATGCCTGACCGATGAAATGCCACTGCTTATTATCTCCAAAAGTGGTGGTGCAAGGATGATGGAAGGTGCTTTCAGTCTGATGCAGATGGCCAAAATCAGCGCCAAGCTGGCTGTCTTAAGTGAAAGGAAAATTCCTTACATTTCTCTGCTGACCGATCCTACAACTGGTGGGGTAACGGCCAGCTTTGCGATGCTCGGTGACCTCAATATCGCCGAACCCAATGCACTGATTGGGTTTGCCGGTCCTCGTGTGATTAAAGAAACCATTGGCCGCGATCTTCCGGATGGGTTTCAACGCTCAGAGTTTGTCCTTGAACATGGATTTCTGGACTTTATCGTTCACCGTAAAGATCTGAAAACTACCCTGTATAATGCTTACAGTATGTTGTTTCCCAAGGCCATAACCATTGTAGCCGAAAAGAACTAAAAAAAAACCTGAATGCTGAAGGTAAATGAAGGCGTAATCCTTCGTTTTTCTTCAACATTCAGGGAAAAAATTAACTCTGCGTGAGATACTGCTTAGGCGTGCGCAGCCATTTTATTGGTCAGCACTGCCTTGGAAGTAAGTCCTACCTGCTTGTCAACGACTTGACCGTCTTTGAAAATCAACAGCGTAGGGATATTCATAATGCCGTATTTAACAGCAATGTTACGGTTATCGTCAACATCCACTTTTCCGATAACAGCATTCCCATCCATTTCATTGGCCAGGTCTTCAATAATCGGAGCAATGGCCCGACACGGACCGCACCATGCCGCCCAAAAGTCTATCAACACAGGTTTATCTGAGTTTAATACTACTTCTTCGAAGTTTTGCTCGGTAATTGTTATTGGTTTTCCCATCTTCTTGTAATTAATATTATGCAAATATAATACGCTTTTTTTCCTTAGTCTATCGCCTGCGCGACATTTTAGCTTTCCAACAGTGATTTTTTGATTTCCTGCAGTTTCAGTAGCGCCTCGACCGGTGTCATCCGATCAATGTCTACGCCACTAAGCAATTGCCTGATTTTCAGGGTGTCTGCATCTTTCAACTCAAACATATTTAGTTGGATGGTCTGCTTATCAGAGAATTTTACGGCCTTTGCGCTATCCTGATCGTTAATTTTGTTTTTTTCAAAATGTGCCAGCAAATTTTGGGCTCTCTTCACCAACACCTTCGGCATTCCGGCCATCTCAGCGACATTGATCCCAAAACTGTGTGCACTTCCTCCCGGTTTGAGTGTGCGCAAAAACAATACTTTCCCATCTACTTCCCGGACGGATACATTAAAATTGCGGACCCTGCTCAATCTTGCTTCCAATTCGTTGAGTTCGTGATAATGGGTCGCAAACAGTGTTTTTGCCTGACAACCCGGTGTCTCATGAAGATATTCCACCAGCGCCCATGCAATAGAAACGCCATCATAGGTGCTGGTACCCCTGCCTATTTCGTCCAATAATATAAGACTTCTGCCAGTGGCATTGTTGGCGATTTGTGCTGTTTCATTCATTTCCACCATGAAAGTTGATTCTCCGCTGGAAATATTATCAGAAGCACCTACACGGGTAAATATTTTGTCAACCAGCCCGATTCTGGCCGATTCGGCAGGAACAAAACTGCCCATTTGTGCCATCAGCACAATCAACGCTGTCTGCCGTAGGAGAGCAGATTTTCCCGCCATATTAGGGCCGGTGATAATGATAATCTGCTGGCTTTGATTGTCCAGCATGATATCATTGGGAATGTAGGGGTCGTCAGGTCCCAGCGTAGATTCGATGACCGGGTGGCGTCCCTGGCAAATATCGATGGTTTCCTCCTGCGTGATAACCGGCATAGTATAACGCTTGGCTTGCGCTACTTTTGCAAAGCTGAGCAGCATATCTAATTCTGCAATCAGACGCGCATTGCGCTGGATGGCATAAATATGATTTTGCATCAACTGTAAAAACCGGTTGTAATAGTCTGCCTCCAAAGACAAAATGCGTTCTTCCGCATGGAGGATTTTATCTTCGTATTCTTTTAACTCTTCTGTGATATACCTTTCCGCATTGGAAAGGGTTTGTTTTCTGGTCCAGGAGATCGGGGCTTTGTCTTTATGGGCATTGGTAACTTCGAGGTAGTATCCAAATACTTTATTAAATCCGACTTTGAGTGAGGAGATACCTGTTTTTTCGATCTCTCTTTGCTGAAGTCCCAGCAGGAGTTTTTTTCCATTTTTCTGAATCTGGCGGAGTTCATCCAATTCTGATGAAACGCCATCTTTGATCACATGGCCATCCGCAACATTCCCGCTCATTTCCTCCATCAGCCAGGTATCCATTATATGGAGTGCAGGAGATACATCCTCAAACTCATCGGCTTTTCGGCTGAGCTGGTCCGCGCCAAAGGCATGAAGTATTTGTTTGATAGGTTCAATCAGCCGGAGCGAACGCCGGAGTGTATCTGCTTCTCTCGGAATCAATCGCAGCGTAGCTACTTTGGAGACAAGGCGTTCCAAATCGCCTATCTGCCTCAGTTGGGTCGTAAGTTGAAGCTGGCCATTCTGATCTTTCAAAAATGTGGTTACAATGTCCAGCCGCTTTTGTATTTGGTTGATATCTTTCAGGGGAAGTAAAATTGCCCGTCTGATCATCCTTGCGCCCATAGGCGTCAGCGTATGATCGAGCACTTCTACCAACGTTTTTCCATCCGGGTGAAGGGGGCGAACCAATTCCAGGTTGCGGACCGTAAACTGATCCAGCCATACAAATTCCGAATCATCAAACCGGTAGATGCGGGTGATATGTCTTAGCTCCGCCTGTTGGGTTTCGTTGAGATAATGGACCACAGCGCCTGCGGCAATGATTCCGGCTGGTTCATCTTCCACGCCAAATCCTTTGAGGGATTGGGTTTTGAGGAGTTCCAGCAATTTTTCTCTTGCGTAATCAGGCTGAAACACCCATTCATCTACCCGTGTCAGGTAAAATTTTTCCCCGAAATGTTGTTTGAAGAGACGCAAATCTTTTCTTGAAATGAGTACTTCTGAGGGGGAAAGCGTATGCAGGATTTTTTCTGCATAGGAGAAATTGCCGGAGAAACAGAAAAAATCTCCGGTTGAAACTTCTACAAAAGAAACACCGACGGACTTGTTGTCAGGAAAATAAACTGCAGCCAGATAGTTGTGCTGATTGATTTCAAGTACTTTGTCATTGAAAGTAACGCCGGGAGTAACCAGTTCGGTAACGCCTCTTTTGACTATTCCCTTTGCCTGTTTGGGGTCTTCCAGCTGGTCGCATACGGCGACGCGTTTACCGGCTCGTACCAGTTTGGGTAAATAGGTATCGAGTGCGTGGTGAGGGAACCCGGCAAGTTCCACATCAGCTGCCGCTCCATTGGATCTCCGGGTAAGTACGATCCCGAGCACTTTGGAAACCTCAATGGCATCTTCCCCAAAAGTTTCGTAAAAATCTCCCACCCGGAACAATAACACAGTGCCGGGGTACTTCGCTTTGACTGCGTTGTACTGCCGCATCAACGGCGTTTGGGATGAATCTTTTGCCATATCGTCGTGTGTCGTGCGAATATAAGATTTATTGTTTTACAAACTTCCCGACTTTGGGAAAAGTATCATTGATATCCCAAACCTCTAAGAAATAGATCCCTGCCGCAAGCCGGGTAATGTCTATGGGCATTCCTTCTGCATTTTTCCCTTGTAAAAGCTGCTGTCCATGAATGGACTTGATCTGATACGTTTGCGGGCGCAGTCCTGACAACTGAATAAAGATTTTTTCAGTGGCAGGGTTAGGGTAAATGCTGAGTGTTTCTTGTGTCAGTTCATCCAGCCCATCGGTACTGCAGTTTGCCGGAAGGGGTAGGGGATTGCCTTCAATGCGATTTCCCGGAGTCAGGTCTTTGCCTGCAAACCCCGGGTAACTGGCGTCATAGCGGATACTGCGGAATGTGCGGGTGTCCAGGCTGTTGACAGATGCATTACCAATAGGATCACCCTGTGTATATGGCCCATTTTGGCCTACCGGAATCACATAATGCCAGACCAGATTTCCCGAAGAATCCACTTCATAGATGATACCATCCGGGCCGTGGCAAATCAGCATATTTTTATTGGGAAGTTGTTGGCTGCTACCGAGGAAACCCGCAGGATATTTCATGGGAATATCTACCAATAATGCCCATTCAGCGGAATCAGGCCCAAATGCAGCACTTTCCGGAATCGTATAATTCCCTGCGCTGTCAATCGGTGGATTGATCAGGTCAATTGTCGCATAGTTGGAATCCGGGCGAAGAGCGCCATTGTTGAAGGCGAGGATTTTGCCGTAGTCGGGCATTCCCGGCTCTACCCAATGAACATGATGCTGGCCAAAAAGTGTCTGGTCGGCAGCTGTGCCTCTGCCATAAATTTGGGGATTTCCCCAACGGTAAAGGAAGTCTCCGCCTTTTCCGCTGTTGCCGCCTGAGTGTGAGGCCGCTTCTGATGACGTAGTACTGTGATCGATGATGTAAAACTCGTTGGTATTGCGAAGACTCAGGATAATCTGATCCAGTTCGGCATTGTAGTCGATCGCATTGGCGTGGAGCCAGTCTTCTGCTACTGCGCTAAAAATGAAGTTGATATCGATGAGTTCGGGGTGATCGGCGATCGGGCTGAAATTGGGTTTGGTAGGGTCAAAGTCCTGAACCGTATGGTCCCAGATATGCCATTCCCATACCACTACTCCGCTGTCGGCACCTATGGGCTGGATTTCTACAATTAGCTCTGGCCAGATGGCATCCACATTGTTGGTCAGGGCAGGGTTACGGCCTAGGGCAAATGCATCTTCAATGGGTTTGTTTTCTATTGCCAGCATGAGAATATTCCCATTGGGCAACATGAGGGCTTCATGATGTTGGGCGACGAGTGAATCAGAGTAAGTAAATTCCCAGGTTACATTCCCCTGCCAGTCTGCAAGTTCCACGCGTCCACCTATTCCTCCAACATTCATGACCGGATTAGGGATCAGCTCGGTTCGTAACAAATGGCCAGTGTGGGTAAAAATGACGGTATTGCCGGGCGTTTTGTCATTTGTCCATTTATTTACCAGTCTTCCACAATTATCGATCAGAAAGGAAGTATTGCTTCGAAGCGGTGAAAAAAGTGTATAACCTTCTACGGCACCGGGTTCGTAGGTGAAAAGTCCGACTGTCTGGTTTTGAGCCTGGGAATAACAAATTAGCCCCAAAAAGAAGAAAACAGGTAAAAAATGTTTCATCGCAAAAAAGGGTTTCTTTCAGCGCCAAAGTTACGATGATTAGGATGACAGATACAAACAGCTATTCTTTCAAGAGAATATGATCTGTCGAAGCACCTGTTGCATCCTTTATCCTTAAAAAATACGGACCAGCGGGTAACCCGGAAAGAGATAGGATTTGTTCACCCTCCGTCAGAAGGGTTTTATACAGAATTTTTCCTTCCATATTGATCAGTACTAATGTGTGAAATCCTTCCGGGCTGATGATGGTAAGGTTATCTTTTACCGGATTGGGATAAAACAGATTTGCTTCAGCGATGGATGGCTCCGGTTGTGAGTTTGGCTGCGCCTCCACGAGCAGGGTACTTTCCTCCCCCGCCGTAAAATCTGAGAATGAATTGACTGTTCCGATAATGGTATTGGCTCCATCATTGACAGAACCGAGGCTGATCCAGTTAGCGCCGTTCCACTTCCCTCCGTGCAAAACGCTTTCTGTTCCGCTGATGTCGAGATCATCGTATTGTGCGGTGATATCGCAAAGAAAACTGCTAATCCCACTACTATTGACTGTCCAGTACCGGTTGATAAAATGGTTGACACTTCCGTTGTTGGGGTGTTTGGTTGGTGTGAGGAATACGGAAGCATACCCTGAAGCAAAAAGCCCTGAGGTGAAATTCAGCGTAATGGGCGTGTAGAGGGTGCTGTCACCCACCGGAAACAGGAAACTTCCTGTACCACTGTAATTTTTTCTGAGGTTTCCGGAAGTGGCGTGTACATGCCGGTTCCCATCGGGCGAGCCTGCAACCACTGCTGCATCATCGAGGGTAAGGGTTTGGCTGTTGAGGCTGAGAATGCCGTTGGTGAGGGTAAGACTGCCCGTCGTCGTGAGATCATGGAATAACCTTACGCCGGCCGGATTGTTGATCGTAAAAGTTCCAAAAGTAGTGGTTCCCGTACCACGAATATTCTGACGACTGCTGCCTGAAAATGATTGGATACCTGTGGAAGAAAAGGTGCCTGCATTGTAATAATCGCCGCTGAGAGTGAGATTTCCGCTATGGTTGATTACGACCCCGGCATCCACATAAAAATTTCTGGCACTTATGTCGCCCGATGCAGGAATATGGTTTCCCGCCCACCCATATATGCCGACATTTTCAGTAGTGGGCGCAGCCAGTCTTCCCCAATTTTCTCCATTGCTCCAGTCACTGTCTTCGGAACCAATCCAGGTGCTGAAAAAGGAAGCACTTACCCGGTCTGAAGCGGCATCCATATTTGTCATGGTGCCATTGTATCCATTACCGGTGATGTCGTACAGGGTGGTATGGGTGGAGTTGGACTGCTGGTCAAACCGGTAGTAGGCAACCAGGTTGTCCTCGTCTCCATCGAGGGAGCGGAACATATTTGCGCGGATTTCCTCAGGGGTTCTGGCATCATCCCACAGCCTGACTTCATCTATTTGCCCCTGAAAAGGGCCTTCTCCATTGGATGTGCAGCCAATGGCCGAATAAGAGCCATTTCCGGCATTGGTCATGCCACCTGCATTCAGCGTGGCTTCTTCTCCGTTAATCAACAGGACGAAACTACTCCCGTCATACACCAGGGCAATGTGAGTCCAGGTATTCCCTGCGATGGTATCTGCACTGGTAAAGGTGACGGGGCCATAAGTGGATCTAAAGGCAATTTTCTGGTTCTCATATACAGCAAGGGAAAATTTGGGAGTACCTGCGAGAAATAGTACTCTCCGGCGCCAGGTGGCTATCTGGGTAAAATCTGTCGGGTAAATCCATGACTCAATCGTATAAGGACTGGCGAGATTGAGGATGCTGGCGGGCAATTGTACATAGTCATCGGTTCCGTCAAAATCCAATGTCATCCCCGGGCCGGCGAATGCGCCTGAGGTTTTCCATTCCGGACTGTTGTATAGGATTCCATCGTTGCTATTGGCAGAGTTGTCAGTCAGGACAGCGCCACTTCCGTCCGACATTTTAAAATAAACTTCCAGGTTCGCTTCTGATCCTGTCAGCGATTTATACATATTTGCCTGAATTTCTGCCTGTGTGCGGGTATCTGACCAGATGCGGACTTCATCCAATTTGCCCGGAAAGTAGTAGTCCGGGGTAGATTCTGTATTACCTGCCCCCACTCGCAGGGGCATGGTGGTATTTGGGGTATAATTTCCAGCTGCTGTCGCGACTTCCTCCCCGTTTATATAAAATCGTTTGGTTGTACCGTCAAAAGTACCTGCGAGATGTGTCCATTCTGAGGAAACGGTTATTCCGCTGTTGAGATTATCCCATGAGGCCGTATTTTGTCCTGTCCAGAATTCCCACTCATTGGCGGCTGATGCGTAAATGAGATAGCCTGCGGAGACGCCGGAAAAGGATCGGGAAGTAAGGGGCGACCGGTAGGTGCCTGCTCCCCCTTCCACCTTTACCCAGCACTCGATGGAAAAATTTGTGGCCGGATTAAGAACGGCATGATATGGCAATTCTGCATAGCTGGAGGCACCGTCAAAATCAAGCGTATACCCTCCCTGAGCAAAAAGGCCGCTGTGCAGACCACAAAAAAAGATGAGTGAAAAACAAAGAGCAAGAGGATAACAGGTTATTCTCATGAGGTGTGGTAATTTTATTCTCCCTGATTCAGGCAGAAACATTATTCTTTGATAACCAGCATTTCCTTTTCCCATTCAGGATCGTTGCTGACTCTGAGTAAATACAAGCCTGGCGGAAGATCACCGACAGCGATGCTGTTATGGGCTGCGTTGAGTATAAATTGTTTGACTATACGGCCTTGCATATCAATTATCACAGCGCTTGCATCCGTATTCTTCTGTATATCAATGAAGATCTGGTTGTGGACGGGGTTTGGGTAAATGACAGCTTCGACGGAAAAAAAAGTAGTTTCCACAATCTTGCTGGTTGAAAAACTACCATCGAGATCCACCTGCCGAATGCGATAATACGTTTTTCCCGTGAGTGGCTGCTGATCTTTGTAGGTGTAGTTTTGTGTGTTTGTACTGTACCCTGCCGCATCGACCTGCCCGAGGGTTTGCCATATTTTCTGATCCACGCTGCGCTCAATGGCGAAAAAGTCGCTGTTGAGTTCGTTGGCGGTGCCCCAGTCAAGGCGAATGGTATTGCTTTGAGGCTTTGCCGTAAAATTCAGCCATTCGACAGGAAAAACACTGCAATCCTTTGTATCGCCGTTGATCGTCCAGCCATTTGAGATAAGTGCATCCCGGGCGGTTTCGCCGCTGCAATAAATCAGCCCGGTGGCGTCCACCGTAAGATCCGGTACAGCCTGTGCTTCCCAGCCGATAAGGGTATTGTCATAGTTGGTTCTCGATAACCCGGAGTTGTTTAACATACCATCCATCCCGCCAAACATGTCTATATTGGAAATGTTCCAACTCCCGAGGTTCTGGTCAAATGCGGTGGCGCCATTGAACATGTTGGTCATAGAATATACATTCGATACGTTCCAACCGCTGATGTCCTGATTAAAATTGGTGCAGCCATTGAACATATAGCTCAAATCAGATATACCCGAAACATCCCAACCGCTGATATCCTGATTGAAATTGGTGCAGCCACTAAACATAGAGGTCATATTGCCTGCACCAGAGACAATCCAGCCACTGATGTCCTGATTGAAAGCTGCGGCATCCCGAAACATCCAGGCCATGCCGCTTACATTAGAGACATCCCAACTTCCGATGTCCTGATTGAAAGCATTGGCTCCGTCGAACATCTCGGTCATATTGGTTACACTCCCGACATCCCAGCCGCCGATGTCCTGGTTGAAAGATGGTGCCCATAGAAACATATAACTCATATCAGACACACCCGATACTGTCCATGAACCAATGTTTTGATTGAAAATGCTGCAACTGGTGAACAGATAGCTCATATTGGTAACAGTCGATACATCCCAGCCTCCGATAGCCCCATTAAAATTGGCGCATTCTCTGAACATCCCGTGCATATCGGTAACCAACGATAAGTCTGGCGCATCTACGGCATTGTAAGTAAGATTAGCGCAACCGTAAAAGGCTCTGTTCATGCTGGTCCAGGCCAGGGTGCCCCACTGTTCTATTGTGAGGAGTTTGAGCCGGTCGCCTCCGCGATTAAAATAAATACGGGTCATCCCGCTGGGAATACTTACCTGGTAAGTGCCGGCGTAAGGAAAGTTAACCGTAACCGAGCCAGTACCTGAGGTGCTGCCATTATTGCCAGGTACACCGACTTCTACCCATTCGACGGTATAGGTGCCCGTGCCGGGGATGGTGATTTGAGTAGAACTGGAAGTGCCGGCGTTATCGGTTTTCCAGGTGGTAATAAATGCGGTTGCCTGCGCATTGATCACAGGCAGCGTAAACATGATTATTAAAAATGGGCGCAATAAGCTTTTTACTTTCTCCATGTCAATATTTTAACAGAACGGATGTGTTATTCTTTTACCACCTGCATTTCCTGCGTCCATCCCTGACCATCGCTCAGCCGGAGGGTATATATACCTGCGGGAAGATTTCTGACCGGTAAAGAATGATCAGCTGATGTAATTTTCTGCTCCATCACGATTCGTCCCTGCATGTCAAACAGCAGCGCCGTTACCGGCGTTTGGCCCGGCAGATCAATTGTCAGTTGATCATTGACCGGATTGGGGTAAATGGATGATATACTGGCGAGCGGGTGGACTTCGACGACATGGCTGTAGTCAAAACTGCCATCGAGATCCACCTGCCGAAGGCGATACCACGTTATGCCACTGACGGGTTGAATATCCTCATAACTGTAGTTTTGAGCCGTATGACTATAACCCGCTGCGCTGACCTGAGCCAGGGTATTCCAGCTTTGCTGATCTGCGCTGCGCTCAATAGCAAAAAAGTCGCTGTTGAGTTCGGTGGCGGTAACCCACTCCAATAAAACCTTATCCTGATAGGGCTTCGCACTGAAACTGAGCCATTCGACCGGAAATGCATCTTCTTCTCCTGCGGTGAAGTCGGAAAAGGAGGTCACTGTACCTGTGAGGAGATGAGAGGCGGGTGTGACGGCTCCCAGGTCTGTCCAGCTACCATCTGAATACTTGGCCCCATGCAGGCTGGATTCACTGCCTGCGACATCTGCCACATCGTAAACCGCCGAAACATCGCAGCTAAAAGTACTGATTCCCCCGCTTGAAACAGTCCAGTACCGGTTGATATAACTGGTTGTGCTGATGTTATTGGGGTGTTTGGAAGCGGTGAGATTAACTGTGGCATAACCACCCGAAAAATCACCTGAAGTGAAGTTAAGGGTAATTGGAGAATAGGCCATCGCATTTCCTACCGGAAACAAAAAGCTGCCGGCCCCGCTGTAGTCTTTGCGAAATGTGCCGCTGGTAGCTAAAATATAGGTTGAACTGCCGGGACTTCCGGAGACTGTGGCCGATGACCCGAGGGAAAGTGTATGGCTGTTGAGATCCAGCGTACCGGTAACCAGAATTAATGATCCGTTGACCGATACATCACCGCTCATGGTGATGCCACTGTTTCGGTTGACCGACAAGTTGTTTAGCGAAACTGGCGGAATACTGGTAGCCGTTCCCGAAGGATTTTCCACCAGTAGATTTGCGCTGGTGCCCCCTGAGAGTGAGCCGCTGGTCTGATTTACCACGCCTTCGAGATAAAGGGTGGTGCCGTCAAAATCAAGTGTCCCTGAGGTAAGATACAGGGTACCTGTGCAGGTAACGTTTG
Source organism: Bacteroidia bacterium (assembly GCA_041391665.1). Classification (NCBI taxonomy): domain Bacteria; kingdom Pseudomonadati; phylum Bacteroidota; class Bacteroidia; species Bacteroidia bacterium. The sequence goes on from JAWKNO010000002.1 coordinate 307,956, forward strand.
CCTCCTGGGTTATCCCCGCAGAATTATCTATGGCAAAAGAGGAAAAAGTATGGGAACCTGTGCCTGCAATGCGTTGCGCTGCGCTTCCTTCAAAAGTAATTCCCTGAAGAATGGCTGTTCCCAGATTGATGAAATTTCCCGATAGAATCAGGTTACCGACTGATATGTACACAGAAGCCTGATCGATAAAGAAGTTTCGGGCGTAAATATTGCCCAGCACAGGCGGATTGGAGCCAGTGGCGGCCAAAATTGCAACATCTTCTGTGGAAGGAACCGCGCCCCGGCTCCAGTTTTCGGTATTGGTAACATCTCCGTCTTCGCTGCCGATCCAGGTGTTAAAAGGAGCGCTGCTGACCCAGTCTGAGGCGGGTGTCATATAAGCCAGGGTACCATTGTGTCCGCTGGAACTGTAATCATAAGTTGTGCTATTTCCTGCATCGGGTTGCTGGTCAAGTCGGTAATAGGAAAGTAAGCCTGCTTCGCTTCCTTCAAGTGTTTGGTCCTTGTAAGTTCGGATTTCGGCTTCAGAACGCACATCACTCCAGATTCTGACTTCGTCAATTTTTACATTGGAGTAGAAACCTGCGCCCACCCCATTATAATCTGCGCCCATTGAAAACAGGTTGGTTGTACCTGTGCTAAAACTTCCCTGCCCGGTTGCGCTTCCGACCAGAAACCCATTCGCGTAAATGTAAACGGTACCTGAATTGTAAATAAATACCAGGTGATGCCAGGTATTAGTCTGGGTAATAGAATAGGAAGAAGTGGTCACATAAGAAGCCGAGCCGTCAAAAACATAAAAAGCAATCAGGTTGGCAGCGGTTTTATAGGGCACAATCCGAATATCGGAATTTGCTGTCTGGTGAACATTCATCAGGTTTTGCTGACCAGAGAGCGAATTAAAGGAAAACCATCCTTCCAGTGTAATGGTTCCGGATGCGGTGCAGTTTAGTGGTGCATATACAAAATCGTCCACTCCGTCAAAATCGAGTGCCATACGCGGGCCTGCAAATGCGCCGGAGGCTTTCCACGCCGGACTATTGTAAAGGGTTCCGTTATTGGCGTTGTCAGAGTTGTCAGTTAGGGTAGTCCCCGAACCGTTGGACATCTGGTACCAGGAGACGAGATTGGCTTCGGAGCCGGTCAGGGTGCGGTACATATTTCCCTGAATTTCTGCCTGACTGCGGGCATCGGACCAGATACGGATATCGTCCATTTTCCCCGAAAAGATATTGTATTGCCCGCCAAAAGCGTAATCCGCCCCCAGAAATAAACTCTCCGAATTATCAAAGTCATAGAGGCCTCCGGCGTTGCTGTTGTCCAGGAGTCCATTGATATATACATACAACGTGCTTCCGCTTCTCAGCACGGCAAAATGGGTCCATTCCGCACCGATTGAGGCAGCGGAAGTGACCGTATGATCACCATCGCCCGATATCGCGGTTACACATTCCAGCTTGTCTCCAAAGGTAAGGCCAATTCGGAGCGATCCGCCAAACATATTGTCTTTGTCGAGAATGGTGCGGGTTGTCCCCGAACCGGATGCTTTTATCCATCCTTCCACCGTAAAGTCACCCGAACCAATATTGAAAGAGGCATCATGCGGGATTTCCACATAAGAAGAACTTCCATCGAAGTCAAGTGTGTAACCGGCCTGAGCAGACATGGTCGTGTGAAGAAAAACCATTCCGGTCAAAATCAGAAGAAGGTGCGTGTAACAGAGCTTGACAGGTAGTCTTTTCAAGTTTTTCAATAGGTGTGGTTGAAAGGTAAATTCATGTGAAAGGACCTGGTCATTTTTTAATCACGGTTTGTCTGTAATCCCGGGAAAATCTGTTTCTGATGTTGATATAATAAATGCCGGGAGATAATCCGGCAAGCGAAACAGGATGTGTACCCGGGGTGACAACTCTTCTCATAATAAATTTTCCATGAATATCTGAGAGGATCAGTTCGTAAGGATGATTGTCTGAAATGGTTACAAACATCTGGTCCTCCACCGGGTTGGGATAAACAGAAATGATGCCTTCGTACAGATTTACTGCGATTGTCGGACTATATTGATATTTTCCGTCAAAATCTACTTGTCTCAGGCGATAATAGGCAAGTCCCGGTATCGGCTGTGTGTCTGTAAACTGATAGTTTTCAGGTTTACTGCTGGTACCTGCTGCAGTGACTTTGCCAAGATTATTCCAACTCTGCTGATCCTCGCTCCGCTCGATAGCAAAGAAATGGGTGTTTAACTCAGTGGCAGTGATCCATTCAAGTAAAACCGTTTTCTCCTCAGGTTTTCCGGTAAAACTGAGCCATTCGACAGGAAAAGCATCTGCTTCACCTCCGGTGAAGTCAGAGAAACCGGTCACTGTGCCGGTGATGAGGTTACTTCCGGTAGATACAGCTCCCAGGTCAGTCCAGCTGCCTCCGGAATATTTTCCTCCGTGAATATTGCTTTCCGTACCGTTGATGTCATTGTCATCATACTGCGCTGAGACGTTACAGCTAAATCCGCTGATACCACTGCTACTGACGGTCCAATATCGACTAATGTAGTCAGTCGTGCTGTTGTTATTGAGGTGTTTGGAAGCTGCCAGTCCTACTGTGGCATAACCTGTGCTGAATGAACCAGAAGTAAAATTGAGGGTGATGGGCGAATACACAGTACCATCGCCTACAGGGAAGAGAAAAGCATCTGCACCACTGTAATCTTTTCGGAGTGAACCTGTTCTGGCATCTATATGGCTGCTGTTGCCTGGCGAACCTGAGACTGAGGCCGCACTTCCCATAGTAAGCGTATTGGCGTTAAGATCGAGTATACCTGCGGTAAGTCCAAGCGCACCGTTTACCGTTACAGATCCTCCCAGCGTGACACCATTGGCCCGGTTGAGGGTCAGGTTGTTGAGGGTTACAGCGGATAAAGATGTGCTCGCACCGGCACCGCCAATTGTGATATTGGACGAACTTCCGCCAGTGAGTGTCCCCGAAGTTTGAGAAACGGCTCCGTTAATGGTAAGGGTGTTGGCACCGATGGAAAGCGCGCCGCTGGTCAGTGTGAGGCTCGTGCTGGTGGTTATATCCTGCTCCATGGTGACACCCGCACTGTTGTTGATGGTCATTGTGCCAAAGGTAGAAGTGCCGGTACCGCGGATGGCCTGTGCGGCAGTTCCTGAGAATGTAACTGTCCCGGTAGTCGTAAAAACACCCGCATTGTAGTAGTCTCCGGAGAGTGTGAGGTTTCCGGAGTGGCTGAAAGTAATGCCTGCATCGAGATAGAAATTGCGAGCTGAAATATTGGAAGAAGTGGGTAGGTTACTTCCAGCCCAATTGAATATGCCTACATCTTCAGTTGAAGGAACAGAAGCATTGCCCCAGTTGTCGGCATTACTCCAGTCGCTGTTCTCGCTTCCAATCCAGGTGTTGAACGGAGTCGCCTCCACCCAGTCGGAGGCGGGTGTCATATTGGTCAGCGTACCGTTATTGCCATTGGAACTATAGTCATAAACCGTAGTATTGCCCGCATCAGCCTGCTGATCAAAGCGGAAATACCCCACAAGATTCGATTCGTTGCCTTCCAGCGTGCGGTCTTTATAGGCCCGGATTTCCGCTTCGCTCCGGACAGAAGACCACAGCCGTACCTCGTCAATGATTCCTGAGAAAGGGCCCACGATGGCAGTATTGGAAGAAATATATTTGCAGCCAATGCTTCGAAAATCACTATTCTGCCCGGTAGCCGATAAGGTGGCCGTATTGGCATCTAGCACGCCGTTGATGTACAATTTTACCAGCCCGTCTCCATCACGAGTAGCTGCCAAGTGGGTCCATGTACCTGTGGGAATCGTTTTTGCAGAATTCACTCCCGCATTCCACGAGGAACCATCCCCAAAATTGATATGCAGATTATTGGTGCTGGTGATAGAGAAAGAATTGATTAAATTCTTGGTGAATATTTCCGAAAAAGCTTCTGCCGATCCCCGCCAATATACCCAGGCCTCCATCGTCACTGTTCCCAGATTTTCCAATACATCTCCCATGTTTACATGATCATCTGAGCCATCAAAATCCAAAGCCATACGCGGCCCGGCCAGCGCACCCGAGGTTTTCCATGTTGGACTATTGGTGAGCGTTCCGTTATTGGTATTGCTGGAATTATCGGTCAAGGTGGTTCCGCTACCGTCGGACATGGAGTAATATGCGACAAGGTTAGACTCACTGCCTTCGAGCTCTTTGTGCATATTGGCCTGAATCTCGGCCTGGGAGCGCACGTCAGACCAGATGCGGACTTCGTCGATTTTGCCTGAGAAATAAAACAAGGGTGTACCTTCCGTCGCGCCGGCACCAATCCGCAAAGGGCGACTGGGATTGGCGGTATAGGTTCCTGCTGAACTATTGGCCAGGATTCCATTGATATAGATGCGAAGCGTACTGCCGTCAAAGGTCCCGGCTACGTGCGTCCATTCGTTGGTTACGGGGACGTTACTGTTCAGCGTCGAAAAGTTATTGCCCGTTGAACCGGTCCAGAATTGCCAATTGTCATCTGTGCCGGCATACAGGAGATAGCCACGGCTATTGCTTGCGCCGGGGACCTCCCGTGAGGTAATAGGGGAGCGCCAGGTGCCTGCGCCACCCTCGATTTTGGCCCAACATTCGATGGAGAAGGTAGTTGTGGGATTTAAGCTCGCATTATAAGGAATCTCTACATATTGGTCAGTGCCGTCCATATCCAGAGTGTAACCGGCCTGGGCATATAGAGATGTATGCAGTCGTAAACATAGAAAAAGGAAAGCAAGGGTACAGATTTTAGTTTTCAACGTAGTTTCCATTAAAGAAAAAGGTTGTTTGAACTCGTTACCTCACAATCAGTTTCTGTGTAACGGGCGCTCCTTGTCCCTGCAGTCTGATAATATAAGTACCTGGTGACCAGTCTGATACATTTATCTGAAGGGTGGAAACAGGCTCATTGGCACTGATCGGCTGGGTCCAAATCGTGCGCCCTTGCATATCGACAACGCTGATATTGGCCGAAGTGCCCGAAGAATGACTGGCCTCAATGGTTACCTGATCTGTTGCCGGGTTGGGAAACGCTTTCAGTGCATTACCGGTTGCCCCTGTCATGCTGATCTCGACAATCGTGCTGTAGTCCTGCGCGCCGTCAAAATCTACCTGGCGCAGACGGTAGTATATCGTTGAACTACCTGCTGAAGCGGGCTTTTTGTCGGTATAGCTATAGGATTTTACCTTATCTGAAAACCCTGCGGCTTTTACCCTTTCCAATGGTTTGAAATCATTGCCATCTCCTGAGCGCTGAATCTCAAAGAAGTCGCTGTTTTGTTCTCTGGCAGTGTGCCATTCCAGATAATTGCTGCCATTTCGGTTTTCTGCCGTAAAGCCCAGCCATTCAACCGGGAATGTACCATCAAGGAAGTTGAGCGTAATATTGGCTGTATTACTTTCTGCACCTCCGTCATTGACGTAGATCGATATCATTCGGGGCGATTTATCCGGATTCGTGGAGGTATTGACATAACTGATTTTGGAAATCGCTGTGAGATAATCACTGATTGGCGCAGAGCCCTGAAGTGTGAGGGTATGTTTGTCAGATGAGAGTGTGGCTGTAATGCCCGATGGAAGATCACCTATAATGCCGAGTTTTTCACTTGTATCGTTCAGCACGTTATTGATTTCGATAATAGCAATCTCCATAGCTATATCATCGGAATCTTCAATATCCAGTTTGGATGGGTTGGTGATAAGGGTTGGCACTCTTTGTAATACATGGAGGGTATCAAAATCTTCTCCGGCACTGCCATTATCCAGGTCTATGACCGGAGGGGCCGAACAGGTTTGGAGCACGAGATTGCCGATAATCGCCCCATCCTGCCCGGCAGTTGCGCCGTGTGGCGTATTGTGATTGGGGTTGGATGGATTTCCGTCAGAAATAAACAAGCCGGGAATTCCTCCTGTCAGCGATATCGTAACATCATTTGGCAATGAGTGGGTTGTGTTTATATAACCGCCGGCACCGCCACCACCCGGACCGTGCTGATCTCTGGTAATTACACTTGCTCCTTCCCCACCACTCACATCAATGGAGAGCCTGTTGGAGTTGGAAAAATTTTGTACATCAAGTAACACACTACCCCCTGCGCCACCACCTCCTGCGCCGTCGTTTACCTCTACATCTGTAGCGTCAAGGGCATTGGCTTTGATGGTGACGGTTCTATCTACATTTATTGTATTGGCAATAATGATTACAATGCCGGCACCATTCGCTGCGGGTACGGATGCACCATTGTTTTGATGGCCGCCGCCGCCGCCGCCGCCGAGGAAAAGTTTGGGTATGCCTGAGTTATAAGAATCGGCAAGCCCGGCGCCTCCACGTCCGCCTTTGTCTAAATCGGAGAGATTTCCCGGGGTATTTGACTTCCATCCATGTCCGCCAATACCGCCCGATCCATAGTTACCGCCGCCACCACCGCCGCCATTGTGGTCATTGCCACCCCCACCGCCATTGGCGAGTTTTCCCCGGCAGGCAGCCTGAGCGATTTCAGTGATGCCTTCCCCCTTTATTCCTCCTTCTCCCGAATTAAACGCACAGATATAAGTCAAACCGCCTGTATGAGCGCTGCCGTTGAGATCACCGCCTCTGAAGCCATTTGTTCGCACGTCTAAGTCTGATTTCAGCTTCAAAGTACCTGTAGCTTCCAGCGCCAGAATACCACCTTTCGTACCATCCCAGTCAGATGCCCTCAACGTTCCGGAAACGGTTACATCTGAATATACAGGAACGCGCACTACCTGCACCAGGTCGCTGACGGTGTAATCCCCGCATATGGGCTCAGCAAGTGTAAATGTCTTACTGCTTTTATTTGCGATGGTGTGAAATTCATAATTTCCCGCATTGCCAAAATTGCTGATATTGCCATAACTGGCGTCATCGGCTTCCGAGATTATCGCACCTTTCATCTGAATCAGCAGGATTTTGTCTCCCGTGCTAAATCCGCTGGAGCTGGATACGGTTATAGTTTGTGTGCCAATAGCCGTAACTGCTGCGTACGTGTTAATTACTCCTGAAATACTTGTGGATCCAGAATCGGTTACCATGAGAATTCCTGCGAGTACAAGACCTGTTGCCAGTACCTTTACAAACCGGTTGTTGAGCGATAAGCCGGTTCTTTGGGTTAGTTTATGCTTTGTCATTTTATGAAAATTATGTTAGGCAAATATTATAATGCATAAACTATTTAATTGTCAAATCAACTGGTTGACCTAACTTTTGTAAGATTTTGCAGGATTTGCAATTCACCTTGTCTCGCCAGTCATCATTTTCCTATCTTTACCGCTGCATCTAAGCAAAAAATGAATAATCCTCTAAAAAATAAGGCGGCGCTTCATACCTGGTTACCGGTAATGATTTTTGCTATTGTGGCTTATTTTCCGCTTTTTCTTCATTTAGGCTCGCAACCTTTAAAAAACTTTGACGAATCGTTGTTTGCTTTAAGGGCATTTCGGATTGCGCATGACGGTCAATACCTGAATAATTTTAGTGAGTTTCCTGATGGCCCTTCTGCAACTAATACCAAGCCGCCATTCTTCAGTCTGATTCAGGCTATCAGTTATCATATATTTGGATACAATGAGCTGGCACTTCGGATTCCGGTAGCGTTAAGTATCGCGGCACTGCTGTTTTTTATGCTTCGCTTCAGCCGCCAGGAAACGGGCGAATTTACTTTTGGCATTTTCAGTGGTTTGGTACTTCTGACTTCCTGGGGATTTGTTCATGTGCATGTCAGCCGTACGGGTGATCATGATGCGCCATTGGCTGCGTTGGGGTGGCTGGCGATTACCTATTTATACCGCTTTTTGAAATACGACCGCCAGTACGCCCGCCATTTATGGATTTTTACCGGAGCTATTGTTGCGGCAACCCTTACAAAAAGTGTGGCAGGGCTTTTTTTAGTTCCGGGAATGATTTTCTGGCTGATTACTCAACGACAACTGTTGCCAGTACTTCGGGACCGCAGAACATGGAAGGCCCTGGGGCTTTATCTGGTAATCATTGGCGGATATTACTTGTATAGAGAAGTTGATTATCCTGGTTTCCTTAAAGGGATGTGGAAAGGTGAGCTGGGCGGCCATTATCTGACAACCAGAGATGGACATCTGTGGCCGTTTTACTGGTTTGCGGCAAGGCTTTATACACATAAATATCTACCCTGGCTATTTTTTTTACCAGTGGGAATTTTTCTGATTTTCCAGCCCAAATCCGGATCGCTTTCCCGCTACGGGAGTCTGGTTTTTTTCGGAGCAATGAGCTGGTTGCTGGTGATTTCATTCTCCAAAACCAAACTGGAGTGGTATGATGCAACGCTTTATCCTTTGATGGCTATGCTGGTCGGTTTTGGTTTGTACCGTTTGTATGAAGGTGGGAAAAACTGGATGGAAAAGTCAGGGGTGCTGATGCAGAGTATTTGGGCGGGATTGTTTGTATTTACTTTTTTCTTTACCCCCGGCTTTGCAGTGATGAAAAAGGTGTATCAGCCTCACGACATTGATTATCCGGGTGAACGTTACGGCTATCTGGTCAAGCAGGTGGAGAAACAAATTCCGGAACTAAAAAAATACACCATTCTACACGAAGGGCACAGCACACATGCTTTGTTTTACCAGTTGACGCGCAACGAAAAAGGATTTGAGATTTCCCGGGAAAAATCGGTCAGTGAGGCAAGGGTAGGAGAGATGATCATGGCTTGCCAGCCGGAGGTGATACGCTACCTGAAGGAGCATTTTATTGTTCGTCCTTTGTCAGGAAAAGAAGGTTGTGAATTGCTGGAACTTCAGTCCGAAATTCTCATAAACCCCTGAATGTGAATGGCCGGTAAGTAGTCATCGGATCATGATTTTTTGAGTTTTGCGTGTTCCTTCAGATTCAATACCTACGAAATAGATTCCCGGCGTCCATGTTGCAATATTGAGGTAGATTTTTCCTGACAAAGTCTGTCCGAAGTATTGATTGTACCACATGGTGTTTCCTCTTAAGTCTGTGACGGATAAACTGTATTTTTCGCTTTTCCCGGCAGAATACTGGACTATAAGCTGGCTATTTTCCCGGTCCTGGAACCCCTCGATTTTCATACTTCGGTTGGCCTGATAAGTAAGACCCACGATGGGGCTGCTTATATAAAACCCATTATCGGAATGGCAGGAAACCTGATAATATACCATATGGATATCGGATTCAGAAAGCGTATTGTCGCGTACCAGCCAACTCTTTCTTTCTGGAAGATATTTGGCATAGCTGATGTCCGTCAATTTTTCAAAAATCACCCCATCAATACTTCTCAGCACTTCAAAGCAGGGGTTATTTACAGGACTGGAAAGCTGCCATTCGAGGAGAAAATCACCAGCCTGTTGACTCACGGTGAAAAAGGTCCATTTAATTTCCAAAAGAACATCGGTAAGTGTGATATAGGTAAAGGCCGTGTTACTTTCGGCACCTCCGTCATTTACGAATACACTGACTTGCCGCTGAGACATATCGGGTGAGGCCGAATTGTTAAAATACCGGACCATAGAAATCGCTTTTTCATAATCCCGGATGGTACCTTCTCCGGTAATTGTAATGGTATAATTGTCGGCAGATATATTAGCTGAAAGTCCGGCAGGCAGTGAGCCCGGGAGCAACAGACCCTCATCTTCTCCATCGAGAGCATTTTCCAGCACGATGACTGCGAGGAACATATTCAGGTTATCATCGTCTGAGATTTGGTCTTTGGAAGAATCTGCTATTGAGACACTCCCCGCATGAATGACCATGGAAGTACTGAAGTCATACCCGCTTTCATTCTTGTCGAGATCCAGAATGGGGGGAAATGAACAGGTTTGAAGCACAAGATTTTCCACCAGGCTGCCATCTTCTCCTTTGGCAGCACCATGTGAAGTATTGGAGAGCGGGTTGGAGGGATTGGTAGTAGAAATAAACAATCCTGCGGCTCCGCCTTCGAGGTTGATGTCAATATCTTCTGACAGGGGATGGTTGGCATTTACATAGCCGCCCGCGCCGCCTCCGCCGGGCCCGTGCTGGTCGCGGGTGATGACGCTGGCGCCATCTCCTCCGCTTACATCAATATCGAGATTCCCGGGAGATATAAATGTTTCCACATCAAACAGTACGGCCCCCCCCGCACCGCCGCCACCTGCCCCGTCATTGACATATACATCCGTGGCATCCATTGCGTTGGCCATGATCGTGACCGGACTGGCGATATTCAGCACAGGGGCAATGATAATGACAATTCCAGCCCCGTTACTTGCGGCAAGTGCGGCACCGTTGTTTTGATGTCCACCGCCCCCACCTCCGCCAAGAAACAGCTTGGGTATACCGAGTTCGTATAATTCTGAAAGCCCTTCACCGCCACGTCCGCCTTTATCAAGATCGCTGAGATTTCCTGCCGTATTGGACTTCCAGCCGTGCCCGCCGACGCCACCGGAGCCGTAGTTTGCCCCACCGCCCCCACCGCCGTTGTGGTCATTGCCGCCACCGCCACCATTGGCGAGTTTTCCCCGGCAGGCATCCTGCAAGATTTCCGTAATTCCTTCGCCTTTGATACCCCCCTGACCGGAGTTAAAGGCACAGATATAAGTGAGCCCTCCGGTGTGCGCAGAACCATTTCTATCTCCCCCATTAAATCCGGCATCCCTTACATCGATATTGGCATTTAATGTGAGGGTACCTGTCGCTTCGAGTGCCAGAATTCCGCCGGTAGTGCCATTCCACTGAGCAGCATAAAGTACACCACTTACGGTGACATCGTCATATACCGGAACCCGTACAATCTGGACAAGATCTTCTACCGTAAAATCGCTGCAGATAATTTCGTGAAAGGAAATGGTCGTACCTGATATTGCATCGATGGTATGAAATTCGTAATTCCCGGCATTCCCAAAACTTTGAATATCACCATACGTGGCATTATCTTCTTCTGAAATAATGGCCCCTTTCATCTGAATAAGAAGGATTTTATCTCCCTCACTGAAAGCAGAAGCATCAGAAACCTCTACAGACCAGGTATGAATGGCTGTTACTGCAGCATAATCATTGACGACACCGGAGATATTGACAGTAAGGGTAAGACTCAGTAGCGTTAGGGCCAGAATGAGTATCCCTGCTACCGATACGTATCTGATTGTAACAGGTGCTGAGGTTTCAAATTTTCCTGGTAGAGCTTTTTCCATAAGAACGCACGTATAATAATACATTATACGTAAAGTACGTAAATATGGAGTAAGCGGACACTTCTATTAAAGCCGGTATCTTACAAAAATTCCGGTTTTTTTGAAGGAATATGAAGGAGCTCTGTTAGGGCACTTCCACTACATCGAGGATACGGGTAATGATTTGTTCAGTGGTAACATTTTCTGCTTCGGCTTCATAGGTCAGTCCGATACGGTGTCTGAGAACATCTGAGCAGATGGCCCTTACGTCTTCCGGAATGACATAACCTCTGTGTTTGACAAAAGCAAAGGCTTTAGCTGCAAGGGCGAGATTGATCGAAGCCCTCGGAGAGCCGCCGTAGTTCATCAACGGGCTGAGTTGTTTGAGGTTATAGTCTGCCGGTGTACGGGTTGCAAATACAATATCGAGGATATACTGTTCGATTTTTTCATCCATGTACACTTCCCTGACAGCTTTTTGCGCATCAAGGATATCCGAGAGACTTACAACGGGGCGAATGGAGTAGGATTCCTGATTTACATTTTGCCGCATGATGAGTCTTTCCTCTTCCTTGGAGGGGTAGTCAATGACGCATTTCAGCATAAAGCGATCCACCTGTGCTTCAGGGAGGGGATAAGTACCTTCCTGTTCAATCGGGTTTTGGGTAGCCAGAACGAGAAAGGGTCTTTCTATGCTGAAAGTACTTTCACCGATGGTTACCTGCTTTTCCTGCATGGCTTCGAGGAGGGCACTTTGCACTTTGGCGGGAGATCGGTTGATCTCATCAGCCAGTACAAAATTGGCGAAGACAGGCCCTTTTTTTACGGTAAATTCCAGCGTTTTCTGGTTGTAGATCATCGTACCGACAACGTCGGCAGGCAGGAGGTCAGGGGTAAACTGCACACGACTGAATTTGGCATCAACTGCGGTGGCCAAAGTTTTGATAGCCAGTGTTTTGGCCAGTCCGGGGACACCTTCAAGCAGGATGTGCCCGCCGGAGAGAAGTCCCAAAAGGAGACGTTCAATCATATAACTTTGCCCTACGATGGCTTTGCGCACCTCAATGTTGAGCAAGTCTATGAATGCACTTTTCTCTTTGATCTTCTCGTTGAGCGCTTTGATATCCGTGGTTTGTAATTCACTCATGTCAAATGGTTTATCGAACGGTTTTTGCCGGGCAAAAATAGGATAAATTCAAGGAATAACGAACCGTTGATTTGTTAATGTTGTGTTAAAAACTAAAGGTTTGTCAATGATTTGTTTCTCCAAAATTAATCCTTTATATTTGCATGTTCAAAAATCAATCCATTAAATCATTAGGTTAGATGTATTTATATCAAGAATTGAAGCAGGAGATTTTTAAGAAATACAGCCACAGTCAAACAGAAAAAGACACGGGCTCTCCTGAAGCACAGATCGCGTTGTTTACTTATAGAATACAACACCTTACTGAGCATTTAAAAGTAAATAAGAAGGATAATTCTACCCGGATGGGCCTCCAGAGACTGGTAGGTAAGCGCCGGAGACAGTTGGATTACCTCAAAGCTTCCGACATCGAAAGATATCGGGCAGTGATCAAAGAATTGGGAATTCGGAAGTAATTCCCAATTTTTTTATTTATTCTGTGAACATACGAACGATATCATAAATTAAGATGAATGTAACCAGGAAATCCACTACACTCCCAGACGGGAGAGAGATTTCGATTGAAACCGGAGCATTAGCCAAACAGGCAGATGGTGCGGTTATTTTGCGTTGTGGGGAAACCATGCTACTTGCTACTGTTGTCGCGCGCAGAGAGATCAACCCTGAGACCGACTTCCTTCCGTTGTCTGTCGATTATATGGAAAAATTTTCCGCCTCGGGTCGTTTCCCGGGTGGCTTCTTTAAGCGTGACGGAAGGATGGGCGAAAACGAAATCCTGACTTCCCGGCTGATAGACCGGGCGTTAAGACCGCTTTTCCCCGATGATTATCATGGCGATACGCAGGTAATGGTGGAGTTACTTTCATCTGATTCCAAAGAACAGCCGGATGCACTGGCTTGCGTGGCGGCTTCTGCTGCGCTTTGTGTCTCTGATATTCCTTTCGCTGACCCGGTAAGTGAAGTACGTGTAGCCAGAAAAAATGGTGAGTTTATCATCAATCCTACCTTCCAGGAAATGGAAGACTGTGATCTGGATCTCATGGTTGCCGCTACGGATGATTCCATCAATATGGTGGAAGGCGAAATGAAAGAAGTCAGCGAATCGGTTATGCTCGAGGCTTTGAAATTTGCCCATGACGTGATCCGCTCGCTCAATGGTATTCAGAAGGAACTTCGTGAAGCAGTCGGTAAACCGACCCGCGAATACGAAACCCTGCCTGAAAACAAAGAACTCTACGCTGATATCAGGGCACACATCGAATCGACCGTTCTGGAAGTCGCTGAAGGGGGATTTGGTAAAGAAGAACGTGCCGAAAAACTGAAGAAAGTGAAAGATTCCATGGTGGAATCTTTGAAAGAAAAATATGCCGAGCTGCCTTACCTCGATACCTACCTGAAACTCTACTTTAAAGATATTCAGAAGGATATCGTGCGCAGCACCATTGTAAAAAAAGGTCTTCGTCTTGATGGGAGAAAACCTGATCAGATTCGTCCGATCTGGATTGAAACGAGCTATCTGCCCCGTACTCACGGCTCTGCAGTATTCACCCGTGGTGAAACGCAGTCTCTTTGTACCGTTACACTGGGTACCAAACTCGACGAACAAACCATCGATACCGCCACTTTCCGGGGCTCCAAGAAGTTTATGCTTCAGTATGTATTCCCCGGTTTTTCAACGGGTGAAGTAAAACCCAACCGCGGACCTGCCCGCCGCGAAATTGGCCACGGTAATCTCGCCGAAAGAGCGTTGAAACCGATGATTCCTACGGATATTCCCTACACCATCCGGGTTGTTTCCAATATCCTTGAATCCAATGGCTCGAGTTCGATGGCTTCCGTTTGCGGGGGTACACTCGCACTGATGGACGCAGGTATTGAGATTACCCGCCCCGTTTCGGGTATCGCCATGGGACTCATCACTACAGAAGATGGTTTTGCCGTTCTGTCGGATATCCTGGGTGATGAAGATTTCCTTGGAGACATGGACTTCAAAGTTACCGGAACAGCTGAAGGTCTTACTGCTTGTCAGATGGACATCAAAATCCGCGGCCTTTCCTACGAAATCATTGAAAAAGCGCTCGAACAATCCAAAGGCGGGCGTATGCATATCCTCGGAGAAATGCTTAAAGCACTTCCCGAAACCCGTCCAGAAATGTCCAGGTTTGCTCCCCGGTTCTTTACGATGGAAGTTCCTCACGAATTCTTTGGAACAGTCATTGGTCCCGGTGGAAAAATCATTCAGGAAATCCAGCGTACCTCTGGTACTACCATTAATCTCGAAGAAGGCGAAAATGCCATCGGTACCGCGACAATTTCTGCCGATAATGCAGATAGCATCGAAGCGGCTGTTCGCCAGATCCGCGCGCTGATTATGGTTCCGACCGTTGGTGAGGTGTTTAAAGCGAAAGTGAAAACCATTATGGATTATGGCGCTTTTGTCGAATTCCTCCCTGGAAAAGAAGGACTGCTTCATATCTCTGAAATCTCCCACGAAAGACTCAACTCTATGGAAGGTCTTTTCAAAGTAGGCGATGAAATTGATATCAAACTGGTTGGTGTGGACAAAAAATCCGGCAAATTCAGGCTGAGCCATAAGGCACTCCTTCCCGGAGGCCCTGAAAACGGAGACGAAGATGGCGGTGGATACGACAGAGACCGCGGTGGCGACCGTCGTCCTCCCCGCAATGACCGCGACCGCCCCAGAAACGACCGCGACCGGAACCAAAACCGTCGCAGAGACTAGACTTTGAAAAAAAATGTTGATATAGCCGGAAGGATTTTCCTTCCGGCTTTTTCTTTTTGTCAAAAGCTACAGGATTTGATTAAACCTGGACGTTAACCTTTTGTACGGAATTTTCATAGCTATCAGAGCCTGAAAAACCACAGGCCTGTTAATGACAAAAAAATTATGAAAAGCATCCGTAAAATGAAAGCGCTACCTCTGTTACTATTCCTGATTGTGCTTTTTGCCGCCTGTAAAAAGGACGATCCCAAACCTCAGCCTGACGATTTTTCTTATACCGACGTGCAGGTTGTTTTGCCCTCGGGTTCAAGCCTGGATCTTAGCACCACAAGTGTGTTCTCTTTGTCAAAAAAATCAAGTGTGAATGCAAAGGGCAAAGCTTCTGTCCGGTATAATCCGGGTACTTATGAAGTGATATATCTCCTCAATGAAGCGGGTAAGATCATGATGGCCAGCATCATTTCTGATGAAAACAAGGAAATATCCATGACCACTACTGCTCAGGCAATGTTGTATTATGGCCTTCAACTGCCTTACACTATACTGGATTCGGTAAGAGTGGCGCAGATAAAGAAAATCCCTGCCTACACACAGTTTCCCGGATTTGTGGCGGAACTGGAGAAGCTGTTTGTGGCTTCACCACTAATGATTTCTGAAGAAAAATACCTGGATTTGTATATCGGAACCGTGAACGAAATCACCTACAAACCTGTAATTGACATTCGCGGCAAACAGATTGTGATTGAAGATCCCGATCCTACCAAAAGTGGTCTTACTGTGAGACCGCGCAGTGGCGACGATCAGAGCGTGGAGATTGGCAATGTCTATCAAAGAAGAGCACATGCATTTTTTTACAAAATGTCTTACAAAGACCTGACCAATACAGTTTATACCCCAATCCCTGAAATCATTCCGAGTACTACTCCCACCAGCCAGCTACCTGTATTGGGCGCATCTGTCTCCGGCCCTCAGTCACTTGCACTGGAAAGCTATGAAAAAAATTCTACCTGGAAAGTCCGTATTGTGGGCCCGGGAGGAGATGAATCCATTACCGCTACCCCCAATACTGCCGAACAGGCGAAGCTGGAAGAATTGTGGGTCGAATTTTTTGCCGCAGACCTGTTGCTTCCCATTATGCTCGACAACCTCAACCAGACCAGTAGCCTGGAACTGCTTATGCCCAACAACTTAAACCGGATTCAACCATACATAGACCAGGTCAAAAGTTATGTAAAACCCAGTACCATGGCGCTGGTAAAAGACGGTGAATATGTAGAAAGCCTCAAAGATTTCCGGACGACAGTATTGTGGGATTCCTACAAACTCGAATCGCTGTATAATACCCTTTTACAATCTCTTCGCAACATTACCTCCGGCAATGCGGTGCAGGCTGAGGCAGATCTGGAAGGAATTGAAGAGTACAACCAGAATGTTTTGAATTTCACTGAAAAGGTAATTCATGGGACAGAAAGTGAGGAAATCTCCTACGGCCTCAATGACCTTTATGGAAAAATACACCTGAATTGCAATTATATCGATGAGTGGACGGTCATCAGCAAAGACAATGACGTTACGATTTCACCTAAAAGCTCCAAGGTCGGAATCCTCACCAATCATACCCTGACTGTAAGTACCAAGGCTGACCTCGCAGCCGGTGAAACGCTGGAATATGTCTGGACAACCACCGGCGCTTATGGCGTATTCAAAAACGGAGGGCAGGAAATGACAACGGCGACAACAACAGGTACAACGATGATCTATTATGGCAAAGTAGCGCCGGAAACCGACAATATCGAAAGGGTATATGTAACAGCCTATATTGTAGGTGCAGGCAGTAAGCGGGAAATAGGACAGGACACGGCAGAAATTAATGTAAAAAAACTGGTTGTGAAAATGCTTCCCGATGATGCCGTTCTTTCGCCCAAAAGAGGCGTAGCCAAAGTTAAATTATATTTGCTGAATGCCGACGGTACTGACCCGATTGTCCAGTCAGAATTTGTCCACTACAAAGTGGAATGGAGTACTGCCGGGGCATATGGGTATATTGGAGACAATACTACTCAGTTGACTACCAGCGGCAATTCTATCTACTACACGGCAACAGATGAAGATGTCAAATCGGGTGAAGAAACCTTTACTGCCCATATTTACTTCAGATTTGGATCGGAGACCACCTGGACTTTGCGGGAAATCGTTAAGGGTAAAGTGGAAGTCAGCAATGACACAAAAACCATTGTATATTACACCTCTCCTCAGGCCTACCACAGTGATAGAACCGATGCTTCGGGTAATCTCTGGCACTACACGGGTACCGGTGTGTATGTATCCAAAATGGAAAATGCCATTTCGTATGCGGTGAATGTTACCGGACTGGCAAATCAGAATTATCCTACCTACAACGACTCCTGGTATGTAACAGGTACCGAAAAACATGTAAGGGATTATATGACCTACGTATTCCCTGATCAGACAACCGTTGGCGAAGATTACCTGGTTGGAATTTACGGTACTTTCTCCTGGGGTAGCTGCAACTCCTGTTCGCATTCTATGGCAACTGCTTCCGGCACGGCAAAGGTTACAGTAGTTGTTTCTCAATAATTAATCTGAAAATCCGATGAAAAATATATTAATTCTCAGTGCACTCGTAGGTGTATTCATACAATTGCACGCCCAAAATCTTGCCTGGGTAAAACAAATCGGCGGAGTATCTATTGACCGCGCCCTGGCTGTGACTACCGATGCTTCGGGCATGTTATATGTCACCGGACAGTTTGATGCTACGGTGGATTTTGATCCCGGTCCCGATACCCTGCTTTATACTGCGACCAGTGGGGGTGAGGCATTTTTGCTGAAAATGGATCCCGCAGGTAATCTGGAAAAGGTACTGACTTACGGGTCAGCTTCTGGAGGGCATACTGTGGTCGGTGCTAATATTGCGCTGGATGCTTCAGGTAATATTGTTACAGCAGGTTATTTTGGCGGGAGTAATGTGGATTTTGACCCCGATCCTGCGGTAACCTATAAATTGAGTTATCTCAATAGCGGGAATAATGTTTATGTACAGAAACTCGATTCTTCCGGTGCGCTTTTGTGGGCGGTAAGATGGGCGTATGGTTTTGAAGCTGGCGCAAATAATATGGCTGAAGAGGGCCCTTCTATGGTACTCGATGCCAGTGGCAACGTGCTGACAACCGGTCGTTTTTTGGGTACCAAAGACTTTGACCCGAGCGAAACAGGTGTTTATAACCTGCCGGGAGGGGCATATGATGGTTATATTTCCAAACTTAATACAGACGGTGAGTTTGTCTGGGCCAAACAAATTGCCACAGATACCATACCCGGATCGAGGGTTTGGCCCAAGTCTATATCCCTCGATGGAGCCGGTAATATCTTTATTGCAGGAATGCTTAAAGGAGGTGTTGACTTTGACCCTGACTCTGTGGCCACCCATTTAATTACCTCAGAAACGCAGGTGGGATTTGTGTTAAAGCTAAATGCAGAAGGTGAATTTTTGTGGGTGAAAACGATTGGGAATAATGACTACCCTTTATTTGACTATCATATAGCAAATGCAATCTTTGCCGATGCCAGCGGAAACTCCTATGTTACCGGTAGTTTTATGCGAACCACCGCTTTTGACAATATCCGCCTGACTTCGGCTGGCAGTTCGGATATATTTGTGGCCAAACTTGATCCTTCGGGCAATTTTATCTGGGCAAAACAAATGGGTTCTTTTTACGACACCGAAGCAGGTAGCTGTATCAAACTGGATGCTTCGGGTGATGTGTTTGTAACGGGGTATTTCAGAGGGAGCCCCGATTTTAATCCTGGTCCCGGTACTTCGATATTGTCAACCAACGGTAGCCTTGATGTGTTTTTGCTTAAATTGACCCCATACGGAGAATTTATCTGGGCCAAAAATTTTGGTGGATCCTCATCCAACTCATGGGAAAATATTCAGGATTTTACGGTGGACGGGAAATCCATTTATTCCGTAGGAAGGTTTCAGAATGTGGTCAATTTTGATCCGAATGGGGTCTATAATTTAACGCCTGCCAAGTCTGATATTTTTATTCAGAAGCTGTATCAGGGCGCGCTGCGGATTTCCGGGCTGACCAATGATCTGGGGGCAATGGTTTTTCCCAATCCAACCTCTGATCAGTTTGTGGTAAACGTACCCGCGCCGATCACCCCCGATACCTATCTCACCCTCATGGATACGCAGGGCAAAGTGATACAAAAGACCCGGCTTTTCGACGTGGAAACCCCCATAGACGTTACCGCGCTTCCCGGCGGAATGTATATTGTGGATATCCGGAAGGATTCGAAGCGCACCATTCAGAAGCTGATGGTTCGATAGACTGATAACGATCCGAAAGATAAAGTTACGCTCATAGACAGGTTTTAGGTTGATTAAACAACAGATAACCGGGTAGTAGGGGAACACCCCTTGCTGCCCGGCTTTTGGGTTTAAAGCTTCTGTTCATAACAAAGTGCCCAGAATTGTGAAAACATGGGTAAAATTCACCTATGTTCCTATGTGTTTCCCCCGATTCAGGCTTGCGGTATAGAATTTTGGCTTTATATCCTGAAGTGTCGCTCTCCTATTCAATAAAATCCCTGATCAGGGTAAAATACGCCATTCCTTTCCTGCTGATAATATCGTGTCCCGCATCTTCTATTACTTTCAGTTGTGAATGTGGAAACAGGTCTAAATATTCTTTGGTGAATCCCCATTTCTGATTGTCGCATTGTCCTCGTAATATGAGTACAGGTGTGGTTAGTTGCTTCAACCGTTCTCTTTTGTTTTCAACATTCCGGAAGCTATTTACGGTCATGACATGACTGTAATAGCCGCCGCCGCCTATCGCCTGATGCTCGCGAATTTCACAGTCTGTGGACTTGCTGAGCTTCTGGTTGAGGTAGGTGAAAAAATTATCTGCTTCCTTATCTGAAGCTAATTTTGAATGAAAGAGATGGGCCCACAATAAAATGAATTTACTTCGCCAGTTATAGGCTTTTTTATTTGCTTCGGCATTGGAATATGCGGGTTCTCTGAGAGATAAACTGTCAGGACTAATTTCCCCGACCAAATCCTGATTGACGGGCAGTATGTGTCCCGGTCCGGATAAAATTATTTTTTCCACTGTTGAATCGAAGTCCTGAAGATAATTGATAGCTAACACGGCTCCCCACGAATGCCCAATCAGGATGACTTTTTTTTCCGTTATCCTGGAGACGATCTCCTTTAAGTCGGTTTGATGTCTTTTTACGGAATATTCACCTATATCCGCTAATCTGGCGGAATGGCCGCTGCCTGCCTGATCGTAGAAATACAGGTCATGACCTTGTTTTGCCAGCGGTTTTAAGGTTTCGATTACTGCGTCTGTGATCATTCCTCCCGGGCCACCGTGCAGGTATATTACCGGACTTTTGCGGTTGGGCCCCTCTGCCTCAATTTTTATATACCCGATGTGAGAGCCGGTGGATAATTCCCAATATTGTGTCCCTTCCCTTTCTTCAAAAACAGGTACCGGGTATTTTTTCGGGATAAGCAGGGATCCGAAAAGAAACAGTGCGGTGGAAAGTAGGATTAAAAGGGAAATTTTTTTTCTGGTCATTTTTGCCGGGAGTAGGCTGGGGCTTACAGTTTTATATTTTCAGATATGGTCTGAGTTTTTGTAGAGGATGCGGAATTTTTCCGGTCAATCCCAAATACTCATATAGGAAGGTTTGAGAATGTCTATATCACCCACTACCTGGCTTAAAGGGATGGATGTGGGACCCGAGAATCTAATTTTTTTAAAAGTGTCTGTATTTCTAAATGAAAGGATTTCTGCTGAAACAATTTTTGAAAAACTGGTTATTACTCTCACCTCGGTCTCCGGGCAATAATAACCTGGTCTTCCTTCATATTGGAGACCTTCCTGTTTTACCTGCTTTTTTAGCATCTCAAAAGATAACTCAACCTCTAGCGTTTTTTGTGGAGATTCTGTAAATATTACTGTATAATGGTACTCATGGGTAAAATCATACCAACAGTTTACGGTTTCAATTCTTGGTTTGTAAACATATGATCCAATTCCAATGAGCATACTGGAAAAGAATACCAGAACTTTTTCCCAGACAAAACGATTTACCTGTTCTGTTGTTGGTGTGAACAAAACGAGCAATAGAGCTACTACTAAAGGCATAATAGGCATGATCATTCTGCCATAATTGCCTGGGTCAAAAAAGATGATAAATCCAATCAATTCAAAATTGAAAACCATCCAAGCCCATCCGGTGAATACAAATAGACTATTTGCATGTTTGTATCTGGCGATTCCTGCTATAATCGAAGCAGCAGTGAGAATGGTTAAAAATGGAAAATGAAGACCTTCATGGAAGAGCTTGATAAATCCTGAAAGTATGCCCCATATAATTAGCAGAGTAGAAAAAAAGTATTTAAAATACATAAGCATCTCTGGATAAAAGCCTTTTTAGTGGTATTTTGAGAAGAACGCCCCGGAAATTGCAATTCCACGAAAGGATTTTCATAGTGGACTATTGATAGAAAAATCGATACTCAATATGGCAATATTCCCTCGAATATGCCATCACTACATAGATTTACTGATCGAAAAGTGGTTTGCGAAAAGTTTGATTGTATTCGATCCATATTCGTGTCGCAAGATCCCATAAGGGGAATTCGTGGTTATTTTATTCTCGGCTGGTTCGCATACCACTTTCTTTTAAGTATAGATTTGATTCTATTCAGTAGGTTTTCGAATTAGTTTTTAGTAAATTAGCAATTGGATTGCAGATTTACTAAAAAGTATGCTGATAGAACGACAAATAACACAATGTATTCGGGATTTTCGGAGATGGTTTCCAGTGGTTTATCTGGGGGGACCACGCCAAAGCGGGAAGACTACTCTGTTGCGTCATCTCCTGCCTGATTTACCTTATGCAAATTTGGAAGACGCTGATGCCCGCCGCAGGGCTGAGGAGGACCCTCGTCGATTTCTAAATGGTTTTCCTGCAGGTGCTATTTTGGATGAAGCGCAACGGGTACCTCATTTGTTTAATTACCTGCAAGGTTATGTAGATGAAGACAAAAACCGGCGTTTTGTTTTGTCCGGCTCTCAGAATTTTCTGCTTATGGAGAGCATCACACAATCACTTGCGGGCAGAGTTGGGATACTAAATCTGCTCCCACTTTCAATTTTCGAATTGGAAACCCAGCAATCTTCGCCCCGTTTGGAAGAATTTGTCTGGCGGGGCGGTTTTCCCGGGATACATGGTGAAAGAGCCGTGCCGCCTGAAATCTTTTTTGACAGTTATATCCAAACCTATCTTGAGCGGGATGTCCGGATGCTCAAAAATGTGGGTGATATATCTTCCTTCGGCAATTTTATGCGCCTGTGTGCAGGTCGGGTCGGACAGCCGCTCAACCTGAATTCTCTAGCTACAGATTCGGGAGTAGCTCCCAATACTGCCAAAGCATGGATTTCCGTGCTGGAGGCATCATATCTTGTTTTCAAGCTACCACCCTATTTTGAGAACTTTAACAAACGCCTGATTAAGTCTCCCAAGCTGTATTTTTTTGATACGGGTTTGCTCTGCAACCTCCTCGGCATTACCTCTCCCCGTCAGTTGGAAATACACCACAATTTTGGGAATATTATCGAAAATGCCCTCATTGTTGAATTATATAAAAAACGGACTAACGCTGGCAAACGCCCATGGTTCTGGTTTTGGCAGGATCAGAAAAATAATGAAATTGATCTGTTAATCGAAGAAGACCTGAAGCTAAAGGCCATTGAAATCAAATCCAGCCAGACCTACAACTCCCGCCTCACGTCGGGGTTAAAGCTTTGGCAAAAAATAGCAGGCAGCCAGCCGGAAAACCAGTTTCTGGTTTATGCCGGAGAGATGGAGGCCGAACTGGAGCACGGGCGCCTCCTGCCCTGGCGAAAAGGACTGGCGTTGTTGTAATTATTGAAATATTTCATATATTTTGAGTAATTTTGCAGTCGAACTTAAAATTTACTCAAAATATTCATAGAAAGGGAAGTTACCGATATGCTGCTTCGCCACCGGCAATGGTTTCCTGTAATTTACCTGGGCGGCCCGCGTCAATCTGGCAAAACGACTTTGCTGCGAAGGCTCTTTCCCGATCTCCCTTACGCAAATCTGGAGAACCCCGAAAGTCAGCTTACTGCAGTAGATGATCCGCAAAAATTTCTTGGCAGGTTTCCTCATGGCGGTATTTTAGATGAGGCACAGCGGGTTCCTCACCTGTTTTCTTATCTTCAGGGTATCGTAGATGAAGACAAAACGAAACAATTTTTTTTATCATGTTCACAGAATTTTTTACTGATGGAAAGTATTACCCAGTCTCTTGCCGGACGGGTAGGCATTCTGAATTTGTATCCGTTTTCCTACGTGGAGCGCCAGCAAACAGGGGAACAAACGTTGAAAGAATTTCTTTTCAAAGGAGGATTTCCTGCACTGTATGAAAGGAATACCCCTCACAATATTTTTTTCAACAATTATATTAAAACCTATCTGGAGCGCGATGTTCGCACCCTGAAAAACGTTGGCAGCTTAACGGAATTTGCCCGATTTTTAAAGCTTTGTGCAGGTCGGGTAGGGCAGCCGCTCAATATGTCTGCACTTGCAACGGATGCAGGCATTTCTGTCAATACTGTCAAATCCTGGCTTTCGGTGCTGGAAGCTTCCTATTTCCTGTTTTTCCTGCATCCCTATCATGTCAATTTTAATAAACGCATCACAAAAGCGCCTAAAATTTACTTTTTCGATACCGGGGTGCTTTGTTTTCTGCTGGGTCTTACTTCGGAAGATCAACTGGAAAACTACCATTTTGCGGGAAATATATTTGAAAACGCCATTATCTCAGAATTGTACAAAAAACGAACAAATTATGCCAGACAGCCTGTATTTTGGTTCTGGCAGGATCAGCACGGCAATGAAATTGATCTGTTAATCGAAGAAGATCTGAAGCTGAAGGCCATTGAAATCAAATCCAGCCAGACCTACAACTCCCGCCTCACGTCGGGGTTAAAGCTCTGGCAAAAAATAGCAGGCAGCCAGCCGGAAAACCAGTTTCTGGTTTATGCCGGAGAGATGGAGGCCGAGTTGGAACACGGACGCCTCCTGCCCTGGCGAAAAGGACTGGCGTTGTTGTAAGGCATGGTGATACCTTTCTGCTGCCATTCCCGGTGAAGGCAAATATTAAAGGCTTCACTCCCGCATAAACTGTAGCGTAAATATCGATTTCCCCGAAGTGTAATGCAGAAAATACATGCCCTTACTCAACTGCTGCTGGGTATCTAGCTGAACCCTCATTTCTCCGGGATATTTTACCCCTGTGTGTTCCAAACATACCTTACCCCGCAAATCTGTAATTTTCACCTGGTATTTTCCTGAGTACGTGTCAGTTACTTCCAGCGAGAATGTACCGCCATTGGGATTAGGGTATAAACGCCAGGTCTTGTCACTACCGGTCGGGTCCACCGAAACCTGGTTGCTGATAGTCACGGTCTGCGTGCTGGAAATGGTACAAATCCCGTCGCTTACGGTAAGTGTGATGATATATTCTCCGGTCTGTGAGTAAGTATGTTGGGGATTTGAGAGGGTGGAGGAAGTACCATCGCCAAAATCCCAGGCCCAGCTTGTGGCCTGGGCGTTATTATCTGCAAACTGTATGGCTGTTCCCGGTTGTGCAGTGGGATCTGAAATAGAAAATTCTGCTACGGGACCTTTTCCCAGAATCCGGCAATAATAAACTTCTCGCGCAGCTGCATTGGAAAGCTGAACTTCCGAATAGGTATTCCCCGCAATGATGGCAAATGCCGCAGTATCAACCTGTGCATTGGAAATGGTAAATGGCCCGGTAGAGATAAATTGCATGATATCGGTCCCGCCATTGGTAATGCCGGCAGAGGCTGTGGCTTCGGTAGGGATATTTTTGAGTGCCTGATATTTGCCCACGCCGTTGAACAGGAAACCAGGATTGGGGTTGGTAGTGGCATAAGCACGGAAATTGCCGGAGGAAAGCAGGCTCATCGCGTAATAATGGCTGCTGCTACCCGCAAGATCCCAGGCAAAAACCATTTTTTCGGTGGTGTCATAATTCGCCGCATTTCTTGTCCCAGGTAAACCCGTAACAGGCAGCGGGGCGATATTGATGTCCCAGTCAGCAAACAGTCCGGCGTATAGCCCTGAAACCGGTGAATTTCCCTGATTTTTGATCAGATACTGAAAGATGACCAAGTCATCATAAGGGGGATTTTTATATACAAATGTTTTATGTGTAATACTGATTCCCAGTGGAATAGCGGCCAGGTTATCAGTGAAAGTAGTAGTATAAACAAAATCTGCGCGAGGGTCTGAAAAATCTCTGTGTACCGCTTCGGTAATATTAAAATCGTTGTCCCGGACCTGGGTATTTCTGATATGATCCGACACCTGTGTTACCGAATTTCCGGCCAGAAATCCGCCTTCAAACAAGACGTTTTCATACATATTATAGGAAACTCCCAGCCCTTCCTGCTGATAAATAAAATCATTAAACCCAAATCCACCCCTGCTGCTGATGGTGGTGTGCAGGCGATTGTGGGTAATATTGAGCCATGACTGATTGACCCTTTGGGATATATATTCAAAATCGGTATAACCTGTTACTGGGTCTTCATAGGTGAGCCTCAGCTCAACCTCCGTATCGTTGGGGACCACAGGGGAAAGTACAATGTGGAATGTCTCTCCTGAAGAAAATGCCTGCAAACGATCTGCTTTTCCCTGATGGAAATTGCCGTCAAGCACAGTTGCAAAAACGGTGGGGGAGGTGAGGGTAATGTTCAGATTGGCTGCATCATGGAGGTAATTCAGAAAATCGACTTTCACGGTTATCGTATCTCCTGGTTTCAATTGACCATCTCCATCTGAATCGGTAAATGTGACGGAAGTTTGCCGTACACCCGGCTTCAGCGGGTCGCTGACAGCGCGCAGCATATTTACTCTGCCGATGCCCAGATAGTCCTGATACTGTGGATTAAAGGCGTAGATATCGTCGGCGGTAATGCGTACCCTTTGTGCAGCCTGAAAAGGTGTGAAGTCAGGAAAAGCAGCCAGCGTTATACCTGTTACAGCAGAGACAATTGGGGCGGAGGCAGACGTGCCTTTCCAGTTTCGGTAGCCGTTGTCTCCGTCAAGGCTGATGATCCGCCATCCCGGCGCAGAAATATCCACCGAATGATGAAAGGTGCTGTTGCCTTCATTATCAGGGCAGCAAAGGGTATCCCCAAAGGCGACATTGGCGACGGATATTACTTCGTCGAAACCCGCCGGGTAAAATCGCTGATTCTGCCCGCTGTTGCCTGCGGCAGCGATAACGGCAACCCCGTGGTTGATCGTCGCATAACGAATCACATCTTCCCCAAATCTGCTTTTAAATGAACCGCCCCACGACGCATTAATAATATCGGCTCCCTGATTTACTGCATAGACAATTCCCTGATAACCAAATATAATACTACCTATCGAGTCGTCAGGGGCTGCTTTTACCGGCATGAAGGAGCAGTTGAATGCGGTTCCTGTAATGCCGAGGTTGTTGTCCGCCGTGGCTGCATAGGTACTCAGTACCCAATGTCCGTGTACATTGCCGGCAGAGGGATTGTTATCTCCCGGACTTCCTGTAGTAGTACCTGCAAAGTCCCATCCGCGATAATTGTCCACATAGCCATCCAGGTCATTGTCTATGCCATCTATCGGGTCGTCCTGATTGAGAAAAATGTTGTCCTGAAGTTCCGGGTGAATCAAATTAAAACCGGCATCTACTGTCGCGATGACAATATTGCGGTCGCCTTTCCGGATATCCCAGGCCTGAAGTGCCTGGATCTGCTCATGGTGCCACATGCCCGAAAGAAAACCGGTTGTATCAGAATAGGGATCGTTGGGAATGTAGAATGGCTCGTAAATAACCCATGGTTCGGCGTATTCTACTGCATCATCTGCAAGCAGGAGGTTGACCGCATCCTCAATTGACCATCGGGATGAATAAGAAAATTCATATACCGTAGAAAGATCCGTTAGTTTCTGTCCCCAGGCGTTGGTTTCTGTATCAGGAGGAAGGATATTGGGGAAAACGAGCCCGAGGCCTTCGGTTTTGAGGGTGCTGAGTTTTTGTTCAATACCGGGAATATGGATGATTTTTTCTTCGCAGAGATGTTTGTACGTGCTTTTAATCTTAAAAATCACTTTCCCTTCCACATATCGGGTATCTGGCGGAAGAGTAAAAGGTCTGTATTTTAATTCGGGCAACAGAGCCGGTTGAGCAGTGATCTGCTGGCTGGCAAACAAGGAGATGAGCAATAAGGGTAGAAAGGTTCTCAGGTTCATGAGCTAAAGCTAGAAAATTAAAGTATTTTTTTTCACGCAACAGTGTCACTAAATCTAACTATATGGTGTTTTAAACAAATTATAATTAAATTTAACCTCTTTTTAACTATGGCCAATTATATGAATCAAAACGAGTTTCTGAAATACGCCACAAAACACGTGGGTATAAGCAGTCTGACTATGCACGACTATGTCAGCGCATCCAATCATCAGATCAACGCTTCCGTTGTTCCTAATGTTTACGGTCTTACCCCCAACATTATTGAAGAGCGCCAGCTGAATGTGATTGCAATGGACGTTTTTTCACGTCTGATGATGGATCGCATCATTTTCCTGGGCATGCCGATCAATGATCAGGTTGCAAATATCGTCAGTGCCCAATTGCTCTTTCTCCAGTCCGCCGACGCCAGTAAGGATGTCAATATATATATCAATTCACCGGGAGGATCTGTTTATGCCGGTTTGAGTATTTATGACACTATGCAGATTATCAGCCCGGATGTCGCTACCATTTGTACCGGTATTGCTGCTTCTATGGCTGCTGTATTGCTTTGTGCCGGGGCTGCCGGTAAAAGATCCGGACTTCCGCATTCACGGGTGATGATTCACCAGCCAATGGGAGGTGCACAGGGCCAGGCTTCTGATATCGAAATTGTACACAACCAGATTCAGATCCTGAAAAAAGAACTATACGAAATCATCGCCCACCATTCCGGTCAGGAGTTTGATAAAGTATGGAAAGATTCTGACAGAGATTACTGGATGACATCTGCTGAAGCAAAAGAATACGGCCTCGTGGACGAGGTTCTCAATACCCGCAAAAAAGATAAATAATGAGAAGTGAGAGTTGCTCCTTCTGTGGTAGATCCAAACGCGAAGTCCAGATTCTGCTGGCTGGATATGGCGGTGCCCATATTTGCGAAAACTGTGTGGCGCACGCGAATACGATCATAGAAGAAGAATTTAAAGAAAAACCCGTTACCCGCATCACCCGGGTTCCAAAGCCAAGCGAGATTACCGCCCATCTCGATAAGTATATCATTGGGCAG
Organism: Bacteroidia bacterium; assembly: GCA_041391665.1. Classification (NCBI taxonomy): domain Bacteria; kingdom Pseudomonadati; phylum Bacteroidota; class Bacteroidia; species Bacteroidia bacterium. The sequence continues at coordinate 336,508 of JAWKNO010000002.1, forward strand.
GAGTCAGCTAAAAAAGTGCTTTCGGTTGCCGTCTATAACCACTACAAACGCATTCTCCACCCCGGTAAGGATGAAGATGAAGTGGAACTCGAGAAAAGCAATGTGCTGCTCGTAGGTCAGACCGGTACCGGAAAAACACTGCTGGCAAGAACCATCGCCAAAATGCTGAATGTACCTTTCTGTATTGCCGATGCAACGGTGCTTACAGAAGCCGGGTACGTCGGTGAAGATGTCGAAAGTGTGCTGGTAAGGCTGCTCCAGGAAGCGGACTATGATGTAGAAGCTGCTCAAAAGGGCATCGTTTATATCGATGAGATTGATAAAATCTCCCGCAAATCGGACAACCCCTCGATCACCCGTGATGTGAGCGGAGAAGGTGTGCAACAGGCTTTGCTTAAGCTGTTGGAAGGTTCCATCGCCAATGTTCCACCAAAAGGTGGCCGAAAACACCCGGAACAAAACCTGGTTCAGATAGATACCACCAATATCCTGTTTATTTGCGGCGGTGCTTTTGAAGGGATCGACCGGATTATCTCCAACCGGATATCCGTAAAAACCATTGGTTTTGATGGCGCATCCACAAAGAAACTGGAAGAAGGAACCAATATCTACCGGTTTATTCAACCTACTGACCTTCGCTCTTTTGGGCTGATTCCGGAAATCATCGGACGTCTCCCTGTATTGAGCTATCTGGATCCGCTCGATGCCAAGACCCTCCGAAGAATCCTCACTGAGCCTAAAAACTCCATCATCCGGCAGTACCAGAAGATGTTCGAACTCGAAGATAAAAAACTTACCTTCGATGAAGAAGTTCTGGAAACTGTGGTGAAAAGGGCAGTAGAACTGAAACTTGGCGCCCGCGGTCTTCGCTCCATTCTGGAGGCGATTATGTTGGATGTGATGTTTGACATGCCAGACAGCGAAGAGACTCAGTATCATATTTCACTGGATCTCGCCACGGAGAAACTCTCAGAAGCAAACTTTTTGACTTACCGGGCGGCTGGTTAACCCTCCGCCTTTCTATAAGAAAAAAAAAGGCCTGTTTTTATGGGCATACAAACGAAAATGTCGTACCTCTCCCGTGGGTGCGACATTTTTGTTTGCGCCTGCATACACTTGTGTATCCAGGCTTTTTTTCTTTTCTTCCGTACACTTATGCCAGAAAAAGACTACTCCTCCGACCAATCTGCTGCGCTAAACCGCCAGCGGGAAATTTACCTCAATGGCGCAGCGGGTTTTAAACCCGTGATCCCGGTCAATACCACCCTGCTGGAATCTGCCGCCGCAAAAAAAATGAGCAGAGAAGCTTTTACCTATGTCGCTGGCGGTGCGGGTACGGGTGCTACTGTTGCTGCCAATCGCAGTGCTTTTGACACATGGCGGATTGTGCCCCGTATGCTCAAAGATGTGTCTGTGCGAAATACCGCACTTTCCTTATTGGGAGAACCGTTGCCGTTTCCGCTCCTTCTTTCACCGGTAGGTGTGCTGGAACTGGCTCACCCTCAGGCTGACCTGGCTGTGGCAAAAGCTGCGGCGGAAGTGGGCATTCCCTTTATTTTCAGCAGTCAGGCCTCTGTTGCCATGGAAAAATCTGCCGCTGTGATGGGAAATAACCCGCGCTGGTTTCAACTGTACTGGAGTAAATCCGATGACCTCGTGGAAAGTTTTGTTAGAAGAGCAGAAAATGCGGGGTGTAGTGCCATTGTCGTAACGCTCGATACCACGATCCTGGGTTGGCGAATGGATGACCTGGATCTGGCTTACCTGCCTTTTTTGAGCGGAAAAGGAATTGCCCAGTATATTTCTGATCCTGTGTTTCGAAAACTGGTGACGGATTCGGAGGCAGAACCCACCCCGCCCCGGAAAATTACCTTGTCTTCTCTTTCGCTTTTCATGGAGCTGACGCGCAGTTTCCCGGGAAAATTTATGGAAAATCTCCGTTCCGGAATCCCGCTGGCTTCTGTCAGAAAGTTTATCAGTATTTATTCCCGCCCGTCTCTCACCTGGGAAAACCTCCATTTTCTCCGCCAAAAAACCAGTCTGCCCATTATCCTCAAGGGAATTCTACACCCCGATGATGCACGTATGGCGGTGGAAAGGGGAATGGATGGAATCATTGTTTCCAACCACGGCGGCAGACAGGTTGATGGGGCCATCAGTACAATAGAAGCGCTTCCGGGTATTGTGGCAGCAGTCGGCGGTAAGATTCCTGTATTACTTGACAGCGGGGTACGAAGCGGTGCAGATATGTTTAAGGCCATCGCACTGGGCGCAGATGCCGTTTGCATCGGTCGCCCTTATGTTTATGGACTGGCGCTTGCAGGTAAGGAGGGAGTTGAAGCAGTGATTCGCAATTTTTGGGCAGATTTTGAGTTAACAATGGGACTGGCTGGTTGTACGACACTTGAAGAAATCCGCAATAGTACGCTTGTCAGAGTTGGGGGGTAAATACGATTGTATGGTAAAAAATTCGTCTGTAAATTCTGCCCCGAAACTGAAAATTCAGCCTTATGAATATTTTTTTGAGAATAAACCGGCAACCTGGATTCATTCTGTTCCTCCTTTCTGCGATGTTTTTGGCTGGTTGCGACAATTCTTCGTCTTCTTCTTATACCTCTTCGGAGGAAGCAGAATCTATTGCTGTAGAAGAAATGCCTGCCATTGACTCAATGAGAACCCGCGGCATACCCAATGCGCGGATGGCGGGATTCTCGCTGGATCGATATTTTCCTGCTATATACAAACTCATTTATACCGACCCGGCATTACTGCAAAAAATGAGTATTTATGCAGAGAAAGTGATAAAGACGGAGGAAATCCGAACAGAAAAAGATTTGCTGGCCATTTTTGCTATGCGCGACAGTCTGCTCGAATCTTCCCTTTACGATGCGATTGCGGCGGTGAATGGATATGCCGACGGAAGCGCGGATGATGGTGGTTTGTACGATGAACTTTCCCGGCTGGGGATTCAGATTACCAGTGCTGAAGGAACTTTTACGGGGCTTGGACCTGAATCATTTCTGCAAGACAAGCTGGCGGAAGTAGGCTCTGAAGCCTTGCGTGCTTATATTGATTTTTTGGTGGCTGATGCCAATTCCGCCAGCGGGGAATATCCGTTTGTCAATATGGAGCCATACCGAAAAATGGTTGAAGCGGGCGAAAAGCTTACTAAACTTCAGCCGAATGCTTATTATGATAAAATAGAAGAACGATTTCAGCAGGCTGTCGAAAATTTTACGGATATCCATATGGTTATTCCTCCCGGAACCGCCCGGCAGGACAATTCGGCAATGGCATTGGTGGGCGGCGTAAATGTGGAAACGTACCCCTATGCGTCGGAAACCACTACATTGGAAAATTTTGCGGAGAGCAGTAAATCCTCTCCCTACGCCAAAGTCGCAGCGAAGATTCTGGAAAATATGAGTGAAATGACTGCTCACCCGGAAAATATCTATGTGATTGTAACCGAGTGGGTTACCGACGAGGATATGGCAAAAAGACTTGTGTTTTCACACTTGCGGAAAGGGCAGGATATCCCGCATCACCTCCAGATCCGAAGAGGTGATGGAAAAGACTACTACGCCATTGTCTATCGGTTTTATGAAGACAGCGATAAAGCCACCGCAGCACTTGAAAAAATCGAAAAAGAATTTCCCCAGGCGCAGATGATTTTTGCCAGCTTTAAGGGCGGAAAACTCTATCAGCTCGGACCCTCAGCAGATTGATTCCTTTATGCAGAAACGTATTATTTTAACCGGAAGCAATGGCCTTCTGGGACAGAAGATTGTTCCTTTGCTCGCAGATCGTTTGAATGTAAGCCTGATGGCAACTTCAATTGGAATAAACCGCCATCCGCTCCGCGAAGGGTATGAGTATGAATCCGTTGATTTGCTGGATTTTGACCGATGGAAGGAAGTTTTTCATGATTTTCGCCCCACTCATATTATCCATACAGCTGCTATTACGAATGTGGATCAATGTGAAGACAATCGCACGTTGTGCGATTCGGTAAATGTCGGCGCTGTTGAAAATTTGGTAAATCTCTGCCGCGAATACGGCACACGGATGGTACACATTTCCACTGATTTTGTATTCCCGGGAGATGCAGGGCCTTATAAAGAAAAAGATGCAACCGGGCCGGTAAACTACTATGGGCAGTCCAAACTTCTGGCGGAGCATCTGATTCTGGAAAGTGGCATACCTTATGCCATTCTCCGCACCATGTTGTTGTATGGGATCACGCCGGGAATGTCGCGTACGAATATCGTCCTCTGGGCAAAAAAGTCTTTGGAAGAAGAAATGCCAATACGAGTTGTCAACGACCAGTTTCGTTGCCCTACGTTGGCTGAAGACCTGGCGTCGGCGAGCGTAACCGCTGTAATGCGAAATGCGGGGGGATTATACCATGTCTCCGGGGCGGAGATGATGCCTATGCATGAACTGGTGTATCGGGTGGCAGACTTCTGGAAGCTGGATAAATCGTTGATTACGGAGGTAAGCAGCGAATCACTCAACCAAAAGGCCAAAAGACCTCCCAAAACAGGGTTTATCATTCTAAAAGCTCAGACTGAGCTGGCTTACAACCCTCATTCATTTGAACAGGGACTTCACCTGCTGGATCAACAGATGAAGTCCCTGTAATATATTTTATAGTTTTAGTTTTTGGTTTTCAGGCGGGCACAGCTGTCTTTATAGAGCGCCTGAATGACAAGCAGAACGGTTTCACGTTTGCTGTTTGAAATACCAACTTCAACTTCTTCTCCGTCTTTGACCATCAACAGTTTACCTGTGCCAGCACGTCTGAAGTAATTGTCCTGTACTTTGATCATCTGATCAGAGCCAGTGGTGCGGAATTCCAGATTGTCAAACTTCGTGGTATAGCTACGGCCACTCGGGACGGTTGTTTTTGCAACGACTTCGCCATCTTCACCTTCAGCAGTAAAGAGTTCACACAGACAGGTACCTTTAAGTTTTTCATCTTCTACCTGCATGAAGGTATAGTGAACAATTTTCCATTCTGTACCTTTCTTTTCCAGTGCCATAGTTACCAGTTCTTTGCCTTTTACCCAGATTCCGTCGGGGATTTTTGTTTCATAGTTGACACGATAAACCAGTGTTGCTACGGTACCATTAACCTCTACGTCCACCTGATTTCCAATATCATAGGAGAGCATAATTCCCGGTGTGCGGAGCAGATTGTCGAGATATGCTTCAAAGCCATTATAATCCCCATTTGATACCCGAGAAACACCGGAGATATTAAAAACAAAAATATTGGAAGTGGCGTCTTTGCTGAAATACCTGAGGACATTTGCCTTATTTTTAGAATTGGGCAAATTGACATAGGCTTCAGCAAATGCTTTCAACTGAGCTACAAGCAGCTTCTGTGTTTCAGCATCTGATTGGGCTACAGTTGTTATCGGTTTGAGGAAAAGCGTTGCAGCCATTATGACCAGATAAAACATAGATTTTGTTAACAGATTCATAGTTTTTATATCTTGAGGTATGTTATATTGCCAGGTACCAAATATACATAAAACGGAAACTTAACCAACACTAGGGATATATTTTGCCTGGAAGCGGACAGTATGAAGTCTTACATTATGGATCAAAAGCATTCTTCTACCCACCTGGTTTTTATTTTATTCTTTCTCAATATTTTTGCGTGCGGCCCCAAACCTGAGTCGGTAACTGGCGAAAGGGTAGATATTCTGATTACAGGGGCCACAATCATTACTTCAGATGACGTTCGACCGGTCATCGACGAGGGGTTTCTGGCGGTTCGCCATGGGAAGATTATTGATTTAGGTAAAATGGCTGATCTGGGGCAAAAATATTCAGGCGAAAAAATTATCGATGCAACGGGGCAGTTAGTCATGCCGGGCCTGATCAATACCCATACCCATGCAGCCATGACTTTATTTCGGGGTCTGGCTAACGATCTTCCCCTTCAGGAATGGCTTGAAAAGCATATATGGCCGGCTGAAGCCCGGTATGTGCGTGGAGAAACTGTTCATACCGCCTCGTTGCTGGCTGTGGCAGAAATGATCCAGGCTGGTACTACCACCTTCTGTGATATGTACTTTTTTGAGGAGGAAGTCGCCCGTGCTGCCAAATCCTCAGGTATGCGTGCCGTAGTTGGAGAAGGTATTTTGGATTTCCCGACGCCAGACCATCCTTCCCCGGACAAGGCGCTTGCCTATACTGTGGAACTTATCAGAAAGTGGGAAAACGACCCGTTGATTTCGGTTGCGATTGCCCCTCATTCTCCTTATACCTGTTCGGAAACGCTGCTCCGTAAATGCAGGCATTTTGCAGACAGTCTGGATGTAAGACTTATGATCCACCTTTCTGAAACCCGTAAGGAAGTTTCAGATATGAAAACCCTCCGCAATCAGTCTCCTGTCGAATATCTGGATCAAATTGGCTTTCTGGGGCCTGATGTGAATGCCGCACATTGTGTGCAGGTCTCTGAAAAAGATATCGCTATTCTTGCATCCAAAGGAGTTGGGGTTTCCCATAATCCGCAAAGCAATATGAAACTTGCTTCGGGCGTGGCGCCGGTTCCTGCTATGTTAAAAGCCGGGTTGGCCGTTGGTCTCGGTACAGATGGCGTCGCCAGTAATAATGATCTCAATCTCTGGGAAGAGATGAATACAACCTCCCTTCTTCAAAAGGTTTTTTTGAATGACCCTACAGCCATGAATCCCAAAGCAGTCATTAAAATGGCGACGATTGATGGCGCAAAAATATTGGGGCTGGATAATAAAATTGGTTCTCTCAAAGCGGGTAAACAGGCGGATCTGATTATTGTCGATTTGAAAGAACCCCATAACCAGCCGCAATATGATATTTTTTCTCTGCTTGTATATAGTACAGATGCGGCAGATGTAGAAACCGTTATCGTTGACGGTAAAATCGTAATGGAAAACCGCCAACTACTTACAATAGATGAAGCCGAAGTGTTAGCCAACTTCAGCCGGATTACTTCTGAAATCCAAAAGGAAATGGTTGAATGATCGCACAATCGGGTTATTTATCCAATCGGGTTTGGTTCCGTATAATACTCTACAGACGCCACCAGCAAATGAACAGACGTTTTCTTATATCATTATTTTCGCTTCGGTTTTTGTTAGTATTCCTGATCTGGCAGGCAGATTTACCTGCGGCTTATACCCAGGATCAGGGCGCACCCTATATCCGCAATTATAAATCCAGAGAGTATCAGGCGAGTTCTACCAATTATACAGTTGCCCAGGATTCACGGGGGATCATGTATTTTGGCAATTATCGCGGAATCCTCGAATATGATGGTACTTCCTGGCGGCTGATTCCGGTTGACAATCATACCATGGTAAGATCTCTGGCAGCAGATGATGCTGGTACGATTTATGCCGGTGCGTTGGGCGAATTTGGTTATCTGGCGCCAGATTCGATGGGGACATTGCGATATTATTCCCTCAAAAGCCGTCTGGAAAATCCTGAAATGAGCATCACCGACATCATCAGCGTTGTGGGCCTGCCTTCCGGTGCTGTTTTTCGTTCGACGGATACCGGTCGGTTGTTTTTTTGGGAAAACGGACATCTTCGCACCAGCCATCACGCCGTGGAAGCAGGCGTGAAAAGCATATTCAGACTGGAGAATAAGTTGCTGGGAATTTCAGACCAGCTGGGTTTGGTAGAATGGACCGGGAAAGAATTTCGGGCCATGCCGGGTGGTCAGTCGATGGCTGCTATGTCGGTAATGGCGATGGTTCCATTTGCTGACCACAAGATTTTGGTCCGCACCTTTCAAAATGGTTTTTTCATTCTCTCCTTTGTAGATGGCGTGGTAAAGCTTACGCCGTTTCGTACAGAGGTCGATGAGGTTGTTTCTGCCAATTTGTTTACGATCCTGATTGCGCTTGAAGATGGAAATTTTTTTATAGGCACCGTCAAGGATGGCGGATTAGTGATTGATAGCCAAGGGCGGTTGGTGCGTTATCTCGACGAAACAGCCGGGCTTCAGGATAATCTCGTGTTGGGAGGGTTTCAGGACCGTGATAAGTCGCTGTGGCTGGCTCTTTCAAGGGGAATTTCACGGGTGGAAATTGCCAGCCCGCTATCCCATTGGAATGAAGACAACGGGCTGCAGGGTTTGGTTTTTTCTACTGTCAGACATAAAGGCATATTGTATGCATCTACGCCACTGGGGGTATTCTATCTGAAAAACGGGCGGTTTTTTCCGGTCGAAAATATCGACGTCGAATCATGGAAGCTGATCACCTATCCGGTAAATCTTCCGGGGGGGAGAGCAGACGAAAAGTTATTGGTAGCAACGGTAAAAGGTGTGTACGAAATCAGGGAAAACCGGGCAATCCCGATAGATCCGGGTATCAGGCTTTCCAACTCCTACCAATCTCCCTGGCATCCGGAGAGGCTTTATAATATATCTGGTACGGCAGGCGTACAAATCATGGAGTTTAGCCAGGGGCGCTGGCAGCCTGTGCGTCAGATTGAAGGGCTTACCGGCCGTTATAAAAGTATGGCGGAGGACCATGAAGGGAATCTCTGGCTGGTCGATATGCTGGGGCAGGGGGCATTGTACCGGGTAGAATTTCCTGTGAAAAACGATTTCTCCCAATCCCGGATTATTCCTATAGATGACACCTCCAATGCCCTTCCTCCCGTATTGAAAATTTACCATCTGGGGGATGAACTTGTATTTTCAACCTCCCGTGGATTATACTTTTTTGACGAGAAAACGCAGCAGTTTTATCCTGATACCCGGCTTCAACTCAACCCGGAAGAAGGGGCTGTGATCCGGTTTCAGGAGGATCACGAGGGCAATGTATGGGTAGAAAGACAAGCTAAGCCCCGCCGTTGGCTGGAAGTGCTTCATCCTCAGACGGATGGCAGCTGGTTGCGTGATACCTCAACGCTTAAGGGGCTTTCCAATACCGAGATTTGGGGAAATATTTATCCTGAACCATCCGGCCTCACATGGATCGGGACGCAGGAGGGATTGTATGTGTATGATACCGGCAGGGAAATGCCGGAAGGGAACCATTTCCTGCCGCTTATCCGACAGGTTTCTATTGCCAAAGACTCCGTTTTGTATTTTGGGGCATTTAATTCTATCGTCAATAAATTCAGAGATTCCTTAAAAACGCGAAACCCCGGACTGGCCCGGATCCCGTTGCTCAATTACAAACACAATTCTATTGTCTTTCAATATACAAGCCCCTGGTATCAGGAAGAATCTACCATCCTGTATAGTTATCAGCTCAAAAACTGGGACAGCGACTGGGGGGGATGGACTGCCGAAACGCGCAAAGAGTATAATTCCCTCCCTCCGGGTGAATACGAATTCCTCGTGCGTGCAAAAAATATTTACGGAGACATCAGCAGCCCGGCCGTCTATCATTTCGAAATCTCCCCGCCCTGGTATCGCACAATATGGGCCTTTTTAGGTTATGCCTGTCTGGTGGGAATTTTGATTTACGGCACAATAAAACTCAATACCCGGCGACTTCATATTCAGAATGAAAACCTTGAAAGGTTGGTATTTGAACGCACGGCTGAAATCTGGGAACAACATAAAGAAATCGTGAAAAAAACCGTGGCGCTCAAGCGTAGGAAAGAGGAAATTGCCGCTCAACATGATCTGTTGGAAGAAAAAAATGAGGCGCTCGAAAATACACTTACCCAACTCAAAGAAACCCAGTCGCAATTGGTCGAATCCGAAAAAATGGCCTCGCTTGGTCAGCTTACCGCCGGCATTGCCCATGAAATCAATAATCCAATCAATTTTGTCAAAGGCAATGTAAGCCCACTGAAAAAAGATTTTGAAGAAATTAAGGTGATTTTCAGGATGATCCGGAATATCGATATGAAAGGCGATGTAGAAGAACAGTTTGCCCAAATGAAAGCATACTGTGAAGAGATTGACGCAGAATTTTTGTTTGAAGAAATGGAATTGCTGCTCGGAGGTATCGAAGAAGGCGCCGTCAGAACCAAAGAGATTGTCGATGGGCTGAAAATATTTGCCAGGGGAGATCTCAACACCTTCAAACATGTGGACATTCACCTGGGAATAGATGCCACACTGACTTTGCTCAGTAATAAGTTGAAAGATCGGATACGTATAGAGCGACATTATTCAGATCTGCCTGTAGTAGAATGTATGCCTGGAAAATTGAACCAGGTATTTATGAATATTTTTACCAACTCTATCCAGGCAATAGAAGAAAAGGCGGGAAAAAATGCCCGGGATCTACCGGTGGAAGCAGGGGTAATTGCAATCACGACCGAACTGGTGGAAGGTTGTAATCCGGAATCGGGAGGCTGTCTTCGCATTCGTATCAAAGATGACGGGCCGGGGATGACACCTGAAGTAAAATCCCGTATTTTTGATCCGTTTTTTACCACAAAAGATGTGGGTGAAGGCACAGGGCTTGGGCTTTCGATTACTTTTGGCATTATCGAAAACCATAAAGGAACCATTCAGGTTAATAGTACTCCCGGAGAAGGAACAGAATTTGTGATAATTTTACCCTTTAAGCAGCAGGTGGTAAAGATATAACCCCAAAACCTGATGGAAGAACGGAAACCTACAATTCTGTATGTCGATGATGAATACCAGAATCTGGTATCATTTAAAGCCTCTTTCAGGCGATATTATGAGGTGATGACTGCACAGAGTGGAGAGGAGGCGATTCAGTTGCTGCGCCAGCAACCGGTATCTCTGATTATCAGTGACCAGCGTATGCCGCAGATGACGGGCGTAGAGCTTTTTGAAAAGATTCTTCCCGAATTCCCTGATCCTATACGAATGGTGATGACTGGTTACAGCGATTTGGAGGCGATTGTACAGGCGATCAATAAAGGGAAAGTATATTATTATATCCCCAAACCCTGGAAGCAGCAGGAACTAAAACTTATCATAGACAATGCGCTCGATGCCTTCCGGCTGAAAACTGAAAACAAAGGTCTGCACGAAGAAAAACAAAACCTTCTGCTTCAGGCCGAACGCCAGGAGAAGGAAAATATCCTTTCACGATTTGAGACACTCAAAAATCAGGTAAACCCTCATTTCCTCTTTAACTGCCTCAATGCGCTTAGTTCGCTGGTCCACGATGATCCCGATCTGGCAGAAGATTTTATTTCCAAACTTACCCGTGTGTACCGGTATGTACTCGATTTTCGGGGTGAAAATCTCGTGTTGCTGGAAGATGAGTTAAATATTATCAAAAACTATTTTTTTCTACAGCAGATCCGCTTTGGAAATAACCTGAGGATGTACACTCAGGTGAGCGAATCTCTGTGGTCATACCTCATTCCTCCCATGACGATCCAGATGCTGGTGGAAAATTCGATCAAACACAATATCATCTCTGGTGAACAACCCCTGACTATCGAATTATATACAGAGGAAGATCGTTTTTTTGTGGTGAAAAATAACTATCAGAAAAGGACGGAAAATGTCGAGTCAACTGGTGTGGGAGTTGAAAATTTGAAAGCCCGGTATGCATTTTTTACAGACGAAAAACCTTCATTTGGCGTCGAAAATGGGTATTATTATGCAAAGGTGCCAATTCTTCGCCCTTCAGACCCGGAGAGAGTTGATGGTTGAATGGAGAAATTGTTAATTTAACGTCATGGACAAAAATTTCTCTATCCTGTATGTAGATGATGAACCCCAGAATCTGATTTCCTTCCGGGCGACATTTCGGCGGGAATATACGATTTTCACAGCTTCCAGTGGAGAGGAAGGGCTGGAGATGCTGCGTAAAAACAAAGTCCATCTCATCATCACTGATGAGCGGATGCCGGGGATGACGGGGGTGCAGTTTCTGGAAAAAACGATTCCAGAGTATCCGGAGTGCGTGAGAATTGTACTTACGGGTTTCACTGACATGGAGGCCATCATTTCTGTGATCAACAACGGGCGTATTTTCCGGTATATAACCAAACCATGGGATGAAAATGAACTGCGGATGACCATCGAAAATGCCCGCCAGTTGCATGAACTTCAGGAAAATAATAAACGGTTGGTACACGAACTCAAGGCAAAGGTGGAGGAACAGGAGCGAACCCTGAAGCTTTTTATGAAATATGTTCCCGAATCCGTTGTGGAAAAAGCACTCAGCAATACGACTGATTCTATTTTTGAAGGCGAGCTGAAAGAAATTGCGGTACTTTTTTGTGATATCCGTGGGTTTACCAACATGAGCGAGGAGCTGTCGCCCAAAGAGGTTGTGGCGTTTCTCAACGATTATTATGCGATCATGTCTGCGGTCATCAAACGCCATGAAGGAACAGTCAATCAGTTTGTGGGAGATGAAATTTTTGCCGCATTCGGAACGCCGATCAGTACGCCCAATTTTGAACAGCGGGCTGTTTTATGCGCCCTCGACATGATGAAAAAGCTGGAGGAATTGAATGGCCGGTACCGGGAAAAAATGGGAAGGGAGATTGAAATGGGAATTGGTATCAACAGTGGGGAGGTAGTAGCCGGAAACCTGGGGTCTGAAGATAAGATTTCTTATTCTGTAACCGGTGATACCGTCAATACCGGCAAACGCATAGAAACCCTTACCAAAGATGCGCCCAACACGATTCTGATAAGTGAAAGTATTTATGTCAAAGTGAAATCGCTGATTCAGGCCGATGCATGGGATCCCATTGAGGTGAAAGGGAAGCGGGAAAAGATTCAGGTCTATCAGGTAACCGGCCGCCGATAGAGCCTTATCCACGTAGGAAATTGTAAGGAAACGCGCAAATCATTACTAAAAAATGAAATAACTCCACAGAAAGGGTGATTTCTTACGTGTATTCGCAAACTGAAAACAGTGGGCAGTTTTGATGAAATTTTAATGAAATTGTACATATTTGGGTTAATGCCGAACCCAATCATTCAAAAATTATGCATTTTTTGCTGAAATATTACATACGGAATAGTTGCTATGCTTTTAGTCGTAACTTAGAGCCGTAGTTTGGGATTTGATCGAAGACCGAAAGCTCTTGTTTATATTACTCTTGCACTTTTAATTCAGGAATCATTTAGATAATCAGAAAATCATGAAACATTTGTATCTGGTTATATCGCTCTTTATATGTCTTTCAACTATGAATGACATTGCGGGGGGGGTACCGCAAAATGTTAAAAATCACTTTCCGCCAACAGGAATTTTTACCTATCTGGAAGCTATTGTAGATCAGGAAGAAGTCCGTATTGATTGGGGGCTGACAGATGGAGAGACGCCTGACTACTTTATTGTAGAAAGGCAGGTCGGCCTGCAGCCATTTGAGGTAATCGGAGGTGTGAACTATCATGCCAGCCGGCCTGCCCGTATGTTCTCCTTTGTTGATATGAATCCAGTTCGTAATACAACGGTAACCTACCGCATTAAGGAAGTCCGTGAAGACGATAGCGTTATATACTCAGATAAAATCACCATCTATATCCCTGAAAACCGCGAATATTATACATATCCCAGTGCGGTAACCGATATTATCAACCTGGAATATGCTCTTCCTTTTCTAACCGGTTATGAGATTCGACTGTTTGACTACACCGGTTCCATGCTGTTTAATAAAATAAATAAGCAACCCGTTGATCTCCGGATCAAAGACAAAATCATTGTCAGTGATCTTCCCGCCGGATTGTACTTCCTCCAGGTAATCGTAGGAGGAGAAGTCCATACCCGACGGGTGATCAAAATTTAATTCCTTAGGCAACTCTTTATCTACATACTAATGCAACCCCCTGGAGAATTTTGTTTTTCGGGGGTTTTCCTATTTTACAATCTTTTCTTGTAATACCCTTCCCGAAGCATCTACTAACCTTACATAAAATATTGCATCGGGGCCATCTCTGTGCTCAAAACGATAATTATACTGCTTGTTTCCCGGGTTCATTTGGTGAATATCAAAAAGGAGCCTTTTTACACGACCCTCACTGTCATAAATGGCAAGCCTGACATCACTTACTGCTGTCTCCTGTTTAAATGAAAATACCCCTGAAACTGTTCTGGATGGATAAATGACTGGTTCGGGTGCATCTGGGTTTATTTTCTCCTGAGCAAGGGTTTCTCCATTCATTTTTACCTTGATGAAATAATCTTTACCAGCTGGCAAATATTTGCCTGCTATATAGGTGCCTCTGTTAAACCCTTCCCTGATGGATCTGCTTTCGACAATATAAAAATATAGCTGGTCATCACTGTCATAGATGCCCACACTTGCATCGCCGTTTTCTTTCACCAGAAAAGTCATCACAGCCTGCGCATGTACCCTTTTCAAGGGTGTGATTTCGTCTCCCGCAAATACCTGTCTTTCCATTATTACTTCTTCTCCGTCGGTGAGCCGTAGGTACAATTCGGCAGAATCTCCCAAGGTGTGGTTGACGCCGATTCGGTATTGCATAAAACCTGGTTCAAAATGTTTTCCCTCAAAATACTGACGTACAATATTCCCTTCTTTATCGTAAATGGCCAGCTTTGCCTCCCGGATATGTTTGTTGACCAGTCCTTCGATGCTTGTATTAATGGAAGTAATATGGTGCGCTCTTGGCTGCAGGTCAAACTGTGATACGGGTATTCCCCATGCTTCACTCACAACTGTGGCTACATCGCGCACCATCGCTGTATCTGCACCATAAATATCTGAAATAGGGTTGCGGTTGGCTACTGCCCATACGGCCGATTGTGCGGTGCTGTTCTGATAATTGCCTTTGGCAATTTTTTCCGCCAACGCTAGTAAAAACCCTTCTGCCATGGGGCCAAAACTAAATCGCTCTCCCTCAGATGGTACCATGTTGTAAGACTGGGTGCACATCGTAAACAGATCTGCATTTTTTACGCCCCGTGGTTCCAGGGCAACATACAAAGGGGCAGTCGTGATGAGATCCTGCACGGAAGAATCTTCACTGGGAAACATTTGTCCGGGAGGAACTTCCAGTGACAGCACCTGGTCGGTATCATTTTTAATGGCGAGTTTGATACATTGTCCCTGATACCCGCCGTTTCCCTTGATACGGATTTGGACCAGTTTTCGGGTGAGTGCTTCTTTGAGAGTGATTCTCTGTTGCGCTGATGCAGGGGATATAAAACTTAAAAAAATGACAGCAATAACCAGAAGGTATTTCATAATGTGGGAATTTAATTAGTTTCTTTCCATAATGGATTTTTCAGGAAAGGATACAATTATAAATTCACAAATCACGCTGTTCGCTACTGTGATTGAAGAAAATCCATGACCGCCCAGCCAATGGATTTTACGCTTTCCTCATCAGGTGTGCCTGCAAGAATCACAACCCCCAGCTGCTTTTGTCTGTCAAATGCCAGAAATGCCGACTGCGCCACGGTTCCCGACCGGTGGTAAATGGTACTTCCGTTTTTCTCGGCAATTAGCCATCCCATGCCCACCTGATTGCCTGCACCCAGTTCAAAAAGCGGGGTCTGTGTCAACAAAAACGCATCTGAAACGGAGGACAACGGATCCATTTCGGCGGAAAGAAAAGTTATCATGTCGCGAACGGTTGCATAAAGTGAAGCCGCGCCCCGGTATTCGCCCCATTGATATTCGGTGAGTGTTTTCTGTGTGGTCGAAAAAGCCTCGCCCAGTCTTTCAAATTGCCGTGTATTCATCCTTTCCAGGTTTCTCGTATCAGCCATATTCAGTGGCCCTGTGATGCGCTCCTGTAAAAAGTCGGGCCAGCTTTGAGCGGAAATTTCTTCTGTTACATACCCTAAAATCCCCATTCCGGCCCTGGAATAATTGTATCTTTCTCCGGGGAGATAGGGGAGATCCGCATTTTTTAGAAAGTTGTCGAAATCTGTACGGCCAAAATTTTTGTACAGAACTGCCTGTTCCAGCGGGGAAAGGTCGGTATAGCCGGGTGCGATTTCATAACCAAGCGCCGCAGTATGGGTTACAAGCTGCCCGATCGTAATTTTTTCCCCCTCAAAATCCGGTGCAACTACTGCCAGATGTCGGTCCAGGCTGTCGTTTAATCTGACTTTCCCCTCCAGTATAAGATCTGCAATCAGCGTAGCAGTAAAAATCTGGGTAAGATCGCCAATGGGATAGATCGTCGAATCTGTGGGGCTTTGGTTTTTTCCGGGAAAAGCATAACCAAAATGAAAGGTCTGTGCGGTATTCTTTTGAATAACCCCTACCGAAACGGATGAGAGACCGCCAAAAAGTATATATGGATTTACCGATGATTCCACTGCCTCATTCAGTGTGCCCGGGGTTACAGATTCAGGTCGGCAGGCAAATACAGAACACAGAAACATCAGCGGGATCAGGTGGTTTTTGGTAAGCATAGGAAGGTTATTTGAGGAAGTTGGAAGGTTTCAATAACCATAAAGTTGAAAGATAAAAAGCAGCCATCTGATATGCCGGGCCCTGGCTTCCGGAGGAATAAGCCGGAATACTTCCCCAAAAACCAAGGTCTGCGCCGGCGGTCAATACCCATTCGTCGCCTGAGGATAGCTTTCTGGAAAAACCAACCTCTGCTGTCGAAGATAGAAGAAAGGGAGAAGTATAGTTGGTGACAACTGTGGGGGAGCCATTGGCCCGATGGGTTACTTTTCCCAGATATTCTCCGGTAAGCCCTCCGCGAATCAGGAAAGACCATTTACCTTCTTTTTGAAATGGGTGCTGCCATTGAATCAGGAAAGGCATTCGGCCTAAGGTAAATGTATTGGTGGCGTTATAGACATTCTGCCCGGCAAGCGCTACCTGTAAACCGGTACATAATTTCCACGACTCAGAAAGCGGGACCACAACCCTGAGACCCAAAGCAGGGCGGAATACACCAGAATTCAACCAGTCAAACCCCTGAGTCAGGTAAAACTGGTTATATCGCAGCTGAATTTCCGGGCCCAGTAAAATCGATTTCTGTGCGGTAGTTTGGCTGAAAACGCTTGTCAAAATGAATATGAAAAGAATATACTTCATTGGAAAAAGAATTTCTTATAAATTATACCCCGATCGAATGCACTACGAATTAACGAAATAGAAAAATTCATGTTATTATGAAAAATCACCTGGCTGTCTGGGTTACATGCATTTTACTGCTTGTCGCCTGCAATTCCTCTTCTACTACGCAAAAAGAATCTGAAACTTCTGCGCCTGCCGAGAATTGGGTGTCTATTTTTAATGGACAGGATCTTACCGGATGGAACATCCATGGTACAGAAAAATGGTATGTCGAAGATGGTCTGCTTATATGTGAAAGCGGCCCTGACCAGGCGTATGGGTATCTTGCTACCGATAAAATTTATAAAGATGTAGAAATTGAGCTGGAGTTTAAGCAGGAAGCCAATGGAAACAGCGGGGTATTTTTCCGATCTTCTCTCGATGGTACCAAAATCAGCGGCTGGCAGGTAGAAGTAGCGCCTCCGGATCACGATACGGGAGGAATTTATGAGTCTTATGGCCGTGGGTGGCTGGTTCAGATTCCCGACGAAAAAGAAAATATTCTGAAAATGGGCGAATGGAACCAAATGCGAATCCGGGTGAAAGGCGATCATGTAACTACCTGGCTCAACGGGCAGGAGATGGTGGATATTCACGACGAAAAAATCGGCGAAGCAGAAGGCGTGATTGCGCTTCAGATTCACGATGGTGGCGGCATCAAAGTGCGATGGAGAAACCTTCGCGTAATGGAAATATAAACATATTTACCTTAGCTTACCTCATACATGAACCACAGAATCATCTTACTTTTGCCGGGCTTTCTGGCCGCATTTTTTATGGCATTTTCTCAGTCTGCTAGTCTTAAGCCGCTGGATCACAGTGTCTATGATTTCTGGCAGACACTGGACAATTCTCAAATTTCTCCTTCCGGAAACTACATCTCCTGGGAAGTCAACCCCCAAAAAGGAGACAACTGGCTGTATCTGCTGGAAGTAGCGTCAGGTAGAAAAGACTCGTTTCCCCGGAGCTCTCAGGCTGTTTTTTCTCCTGAAGAAACATTTTTCACTTTCCGCATCAAACCTCATGAGGATAGTATGAGAAAAGCCAAACTTGCCAAAAAGAAAGATGATGAATTGCCCAAAGATTCGCTCGGTATTTGGCTGATGGGGGCAAGGTCGCTTTCCAAAATGCCTCAAATTCAATCTTTTCAGGTTCCAACGGAAAGCGGTTCATGGTTGGGGTATCTGCTAAAACCCGAAAAAGTCAAGGCGCCTTCTGACTCCACGCAGACTGACAGTACTTCAACAAAACCACCGGAAGACAAAAAGAAGAAAGATACCTGGTTGTTTATCTCTAACCCTGTAACTGGTGATTCATTTAGTTTTGATTCTGTAGAGGAGTTTATGGTGGGGGAAAACGGTAATGCGATTGCGTTCACTCAGGTGTTTGGGGACTCCATTGATTCAGTTTCTGTAAAAATATTTGACACAGCTACCCGCACAGATCTTACGATCTTTAAAAATGCCGGAAGAGCTACCAAACCTGTTTTGGACAAAGCCGGAGATCAGTTTGCTATTCTTGTTACGCAGGATACTGGTGAAGTCAAAGTATTTGATTTGTACTATTTGAAGGGGAAAGCCGGACTGGTAAAAATCGTTGATCAAAATACCCCTGGTATGGAGCAGGGGTGGGCAGTAAGTACGAATGGGAATCTGAAGTTTTCGCCTTCCGGCGAGCGGATATGGCTGGGTACGGCGCCCATTCCTCCCACTCCGGTAAAAGACACACTCACAGACGATGAAAAAGTGCGGGTTGATATCTGGAACTGGCAGGATATGCGCCTTCAGCCGCAGCAGCAGGTTGAGCTGGAAAAGGATAAGAAAAAAAATTATACTGCCGTATGGCATATAAATTCCGGACGATTGGTCCAATTAGCCACCGAAAGTGTGGATGAAGTATTTATCCAGCGGGAAGGCGATGACAACGTGATTTATGGATTTTACCGGTTGCCGTATCTTCGCCAGACTTCCTGGCAGTATCCTGATTTTAAGGACGTGTATGTGATTGATGTAAATTCGGGTGAGACCCAAATGATCGTAAAAAATCGCAGATACGCGACCCGGCTTTCCCCTGATGGAAAATATCTGGTCTGGTACGAACCCTCCGATACACAGTGGTATGCTTCACCTGTGGCGGAAAGACAAGATTTTTCACTTACCAAAGGGTTGAAAGTGGCCTTTTATGACGAAAAACACGATACCCCACAACCTGCCTTTCCTTACGGAATAGAAGGGTTTGGAGAAAATCAAAGTTTTGTCGTGATCAAAGATCGCTACGACCTCTGGAAGTTTGATCTTACCGGAAAGGAGAAACCCGTCAATCTTACCGGTAAATATGGGCGAAAAAATAATATCAGATTTGAATATGTAGATACTGACAGTGAAAATCCTTTTTTGGAAAATGACTATCTCTTATTGAAAGGGGTTTCTGAAGAAGACCAGTCGGAGGGTTTCTACCGCCTGCAAATGTCAGGAAAATATACCCTCGAAAAACTGATCTCTGACAACGCCAGTTTCCGCAATGTGGCTATGGCGGGTTCTGCCGACAAGCTGATCTGGACCAGACGTACATTTACCGATAATCCCGACTTGTATGTGTCGGATTCCCGATTTTCCGCTCCCCAAAAACTTACCGCAATCAATCCCCAACAAAAGGAATACCGTTGGGGCAGGGTAGAGCCTGTAGAGTGGAAATCTCCCGACGGGAAAAGCCGCAAGGGACTGCTTTATACCCCTGAAGACCTGGATCCGACAAAAAAATATCCCCTGCTGGTCTATTTCTATGAAGTATTGTCTGACCGAAGGTATTGGTATTTTTCTCCTTCACCGAGTCGTTCTACCATCAACCCCGCGTATTATACCAGCAATGAGTATATAGTTTTTTATCCGGATATCGAATATACAACCGGACAACCGGGAAATGATGCATACGATGCGGTGGTAAGTGGTACCGAGTTTCTGGTTGATAAGTATCCATTCATCGACAAAACGCGGATGGGCCTTCAGGGACATAGCTGGGGAGGGTATCAGGCTGCCTATATCATTACCAAAACGAATATGTTCCGGGCGGCAATGGCGGGAGCACCTGTCAGTAATATGACGAGCGCTTATGGCGGAATTCGCTGGGAATCAGGCATGAGCCGAATGTTTCAGTATGAGGAGACGCAGAGCCGTATAGGTACAACATTATGGGAAAATCCTCAGCGATATCTTGATAACAGCCCATTATTTTCTGCCCCGAATATCCAGACCCCCTTGCTGATGATGCACAATGATGCCGACGGCGCTGTGCCGTGGTATCAGGGAATAGAGTTATTTACTGCGTTGAGACGTCTGGATAAACCTGTGTGGATGTTGGTCTATAATGGCGAAAAACATAACCTAACCAAGTGGCCCAACCGGGTAGATTTATCCATTAGGATGCAGCAGTTTTTTGACTATTATCTGAAGGATGCTCCTATACCGGCATGGATGGACTCAGGTGTGCCTGCCGTTGAAAAAGGGGTAAATATGGGGTACTGATGAATGGGTTACGGAAAAGGTATAAACTCCCTTTCAAATCCTCTGCTTCTGAGCCAGTCGCGAAGCGCGACACCTGTTCCTGCGGGCCAGGGTTTGACCTCTTCGATGGGCACTTCCCGGTAATCGGTAAGCTCGGTTTTGTCTAGCACAACCGGCCCCGCTTCTGCAATGACGTGGTAAACCAGGAGCAATTGGTTGCGGCGGAAGAAGGGATATATACCGACAAAACTTTCAATTCGGGCTTCCAGGCCAGTTTCTTCTTTTACTTCACGAAGAACGGCATCTTCTGGAATTTCATCGGCCTCAAGAAAGCCGGTAACAAGGGCAAACCACTCCCTGGGCCAGCCAATACTTTGCACCAGAATGAGTTTGCCGTTTCGCTCGACAATCGCGCATACAACCGGCGTGGGGTTATTCCAGTGGACAAATCCGCAGGACTCGTCCATGCAAACCATGCGTTCTTTTCCGGAACGGGTACCAATGCTAAGCGGTTTCCCGCAAGATGGACAGTATTTCATATCGTGTAAATATAAAAAAAGCCTGTGGCTAACCAAAAAGCGCACCGTAGGTACCCGGCAAAATGTTTCCGCTGAATAGGCATACAAGTAAAGTGCTAAGTTGTATTCAGCGTAAAAATGGTAATTATTTTTTTTGGATATTTATCAACGGTTATCTGAAAATTTCAGGTAGCAATTGAAGTATTTTCTGAAAAAGTCTATCCTTATGACATTATCGGCCTGGTATTTTATTGTAAATCCGCAATCTGGCGGAGGTAAATGTGCTCGTAAGTGGCCAAAAATCGAACAGATTTTACAACGCATGGGTATAGATTTCTCTGTGGCTTTTACACGTGAACAGGGGGATGCAATTGAACTGGTAAAAGCAGCTGTGGAAAAGGGTTACCGCAGGTTTGTAGCAGTCGGTGGCGATGGCACAGTAAATGAGGCCGCCAATGGAATCCTGAGCCAGGAGGTTGTGGCAAGTGACCAGATTATGCTGGCTTCTATACCCATCGGAAGCGGCAATGACTGGGCGCGTATGTATGGCCTTCCCAAAAATTACCAGCGGGCAGTTCAACTGCTCCAAAATCCTCAAACCTTTCTTCAGGATGCAGGAAAAATAACCTGGACAAATGCATCCGTCCCAAAAGTGCGATATTTCAATAATATAGCCGGTTTTCTTTTTGAAACTTTTCTCACCGAAAAAACTCTTTCAATTAACAAATCAGGATTTACCGGGCAGTTCGTTTACCTGATCAGCCTCCTGAAATATATGTTTCAGTTTCAGGCTTCAGCAGTAACCGTGAGAGGCGATGATTTTCTCGAACAGAAAAAACTGCTTTTGGTGACGGTGGGTATTGGGAGATATAATGGTGGCGGAATGAACCTCGTTCCTTTGTCCCTGCCAGATGATGGCTTACTCGATATAACCATTGCGGATGATGTGTCTGCGGGTGAAATTCTGAGAAATATTCTGAAAATCTATAACGGGAAAATTTATACTCACCCTAAAATCCGGCATTTCCGCTCCCGGACGCTTTGGTTTGAAGGGCCACCGGAACTTAAAATCGAAGCAGACGGTGAAGTCCTGGATTCGGTTCCGGTGAAGATAGAAATTTTACCCCGGGCACTTCGGGTCGTAGTTCCCCTTTCGTATCAGGTATCGCAAACCTCATAATTTAGCTGTAACTTTCTTTTCCGGAAACAGTACAATCGGTCATGGATTTATTTGTCAATTCGCCTCCTGCTTCCCTGCTCAGAATCGTCAACCAGGTATTCGAAATGGAGAAAAAAATCCTCCGTAACGAAGATGCCTCCCTGACGAGAAACATCGCCCGTATCAAGTCTGCCCTGGAGGAAATGGGGTTGGTCTATGAAAATCCGGAAGGAGAGTCATATGACGAAACGAGAACAGATTGTGAGGCGTCCATTAGTGGAGACAAAACCGAAAATCTTATTATTACAGAAGCTATAAAGCCTATTATTCGCCTGAATGTCAATGGTTTTAGTCAAATCGTTCAAAGAGGTGTAGTAGTAGTAGAATCAACCATACTATGATAAATTTTGGAATAGATCTTGGCACGACCAATTCTGCTATCGCCAAATTTGAAAAAGGTCAGGTAGTAGTTTTTAAAAATCCTGTAGGGCAAAAAGACACGCTTCCTTCTGTGGTTGCTTTTCGCAAGGACAAAATAATTGTGGGGGAAAAAGCCCGCGAATACCTGCTGAAAGCCTCCGGAGAGGTGGCGGGTTCCTTTAAGCGGAAAATGGGAACAACGGAGACCTGGTATTTTTCTTCTTTGGGCGCCCATAAAACGCCAGTTGAACTTTCTGTTTTTGTCCTTCGCGAGCTTAAAAATTTTGTTCATACAGGTGAAACCGTAAATGCTGCTGTGATCACAATTCCGGCTTCCTTTGATACGATACAGTCCAATGCGACCAAAAAGGCGGGGTATCTCGCAGGGTTTGAGCAGGTTGTTTTGCTTCAGGAACCGATTGCGGCGAGTCTTGCCTACGCCAATCAGGATGAGACTGACAAATTTGAAGAAGGGCAGTGGCTGGTGTACGATTTGGGTGGAGGCACATTTGATGTTGCATTGGTAAAAATTCATGATGGCGAAATGAAAATCGTGGATCACGAGGGGGATAATTTTCTGGGGGGGAATGATTTTGATAAGGATATTGTTGAAAAAATCGTCATCCCCTGGATGGAGGAAAACGGAGAATTTGAGAATCTTTCCACTGACCTGAAAAGCGCTTCAGGCAAGTACAATCGCCTGTATAATTCGCTGCTTCTCAAAGCGGAGGATGTTAAAGTCCAGCTTTCTGTTGCAGAATCTGCCGATATTGAGTTTGAAACAGAAGATGATGGTGGCAAGACGATAGCGGGTTTGGTGACGGTTACACGCAGTATGTTTGAAACCCTGCTTGAACCATATATTCAGCGTACGGTTGAGATGATGGAGCATATAGTCACCCGAAATGCAGTCGCTGCCAGTGATCTGCGATTTGTGTTGATGGTGGGTGGCTCTACTTATATCCCTTACGTGAGAGAGAAAGTGGCGGAAAAGATGGGTGTTTCTGTCAATACCAAGGTGGACCCTACCACGGCAGTTGCCGTAGGGGCTGCCTTTTATGCAGGTACGCGTCGTAAACAGGCCGAAAAAATGCCTCTTTTTACAAGTGAATCTCCGGTGGAAGTTGAAGTTGTTATGGCTTATCAGAAAGCCTCCCAGGAGTTGTCTGAATATTTTACTGCAAAATTTTCTGGTAAACTTGTGGATTTGTATTACCGCATTGTTCGGTTGGATGGGGGGTATGATTCTGGCCTTAAACCACTAAAAGTTCAGATTCAGGAAGATTTGCCATTGGTAAAGGATAATTTTAATCAGTTTGAACTTAAAGTTCTGGACGCCCAAAATGGGGTTGTTCCTACAAATGCAACCATTATCGGGATTGCTCAGGGACGTTATAGTGTGGTAGGACAACCTTTGCCCGCGGATATTTGTCTGGAAATAGATGATGTGGAAAATAGTACCACAACGCTGGAGGTCGTTTTTGGAAAAAACACCTTGCTGCCCGTTAAAAGAACACTGGTCAAACAGGTAACCCGTACCCTGGCAAAAGGCTCTGCCGACAGGATCACCATCTCCGTCGTCGAAGGGCCGGGAACGGTACTCCCCGCCGCGAATCTTCCGATCGGGTTTATCAGTATTCCTGGAAAAGAACTCTCCCGCGACCTCGTAAGAGGATCAGATATTGAAATCACACTGGAGATGACCGAATCCCGTGATCTGAAAATCAGTGCCTATTTGTTGATGACGGATCAGGAATATGCAGATGTTTTTACCCCATCTGAACGCAAAGTGAATATCCATCGCCTGGTAGAGGAATTGCATGCTCTTCGGACGAAACTGAGCGATGAAATCCGGGAAGCAGAAGAGCAGGGGAATTTCGAAGCGGCGCAACAACTGGTTGACCTGGAATACGACATTTTGGATCTGGCTGATAAAGCGACAAAAATGTCTCCGGACGATAGTACTGACGACAAATTTCAGATTGAGGATCAAAAGCGCAAAATTGCCCGCAAGGTGGACGAGATCACAAGGGATAAAGTGATTATCAAAATCAAAAATGAGTACTTTGAAACCAAGCGGTATATGGAGTTTGTTATGGAGCACTACAGCCCTTCGGAAGAAGATACCGTTGCCTATAGCGAAATCATACAGGCAGAGAAAAATACGCTGGCAACCAATAGTTCGCTGAAAATACAGGAGTTTATTGAAAAAATACGCAGGCTCAACTGGCGGATTCGCTGGAAAAGCAGCCGTTATGTGAGGGAGTTTTATCAGGATTTAATCTATGGTCGCTATGGTGCATTTACAAGTCAGGATAAAGCGTATGAGATTATGCAAAGGGGACAGGACGCCATCAAGGAAGATAATGACGACAAACTTCGCATTTGCATCAATCAGCTATGCGAATTGCTCCCGCCATCTACGCGAAAATCAGTAAATTTTGGTGGGACAGGGATTGGCTGACCTTCTGGATAGCGTTCCAGCGTAAAGAAAAATGTCGTCCCGGTTC
Source organism: Bacteroidia bacterium (assembly GCA_041391665.1). Lineage (NCBI taxonomy): Bacteria > Pseudomonadati > Bacteroidota > Bacteroidia > Bacteroidia bacterium. The sequence goes on from JAWKNO010000002.1 coordinate 361,586, forward strand.
CCGGGTGAGATTCTGCCCATATTTTGCCGCCATGGCGCTGTACAATACCCTTGCAAATGGCAAGCCCAAGGCCATTGCCAGGGTATTTCCCGTCTCTGTTGACCTGTTCGAAGATTCTGAATATTTTACTGATACTGTGTTCTTCGATCCCGATTCCATTATCTCTTACCATAAAGAGAATATGCGTGGGCGTTTTTTCACTGAAAATACTGATTTGTGGAGGGTAAATATTCTTAAACTTAATACCATTTCCGATCAGGTTCTGCATCAGTTGCACCAGTTGCAGATGATCACCCACCAGTGGAGGGAGTTGGGAAAATTCTACCCTTGCATCGGTCTCGTTGATAACAGCATGAAGGTTATTTAATGCTTCCTTAATGACCTCATTCATATCCACCCATTCAAAAGGCTTTTTTTCACTGCTGATCCTGGAATATTCCAGAATCCCGCTAAGCATACGGTCCATTCTTTTAGCGCCATCTACAGCAAAATCCAGAAAAACCTTTTCCTCCGCTTTAAGCCGCTCTCCCATTTTTTTACCTAATATCTGAAGATGGGAGACAACCATTCGGAGCGGTGCCTTCAGGTCGTGTGATGCCAGTGATGCGTATTGCTCAAGTTCTTCATTCGACCTGCGAAGTTCCTGAACCAGCCGGTTTACCTCTGAAAAATTCCTTTGTTCCTGTTTTAAATCTCCCATGACATTTAGCAAGGCCGATTTAAAATCGTTGAGTTGACGGTTTTGCTGGGTAATATAGTCTAGCTGCTCGTGGAGCGTTGCCGTGCGTTGCCGAACACGGGATTCCAGAATTTTATTTAGCCTTTCATACTTCTTGTAGTTGGATATGTTGTGTAGGACGATAAAAATTTTGCCCTCTGAATATTGTGATTTCATGACAACATCTACTCCTATACCATTTTGCCCTTTAACCACAATATCGGAGATGATTGTTTTTCCGTGGGATTGAAGGGTTGTAAGATGTTTTCGTACATCGTTTTTATAAACGGTTTCACAAAATTCGCAAATGTCATGGTCGATAAAATCGGATGGAGTCCCTCCCAGAATTTTTAATACAATATGATTGATATAGGTAATAAGAAAGCTCCCGGGGTCAAGGAGAATAACCATGACCGGAAGGTCGTCACAAACCTTTAGAGACGGGGCAGGTTTTTGCCTAAGCATCTCATCCTGCTCTTTAATTATTTGTTCTAGCTGCTGAACTTTAAGCCGGTAATCATCAAGGGAAAATGGGGGTTCCTGGTGAAGCATAGACAAAAAGTAATGGAGTATAATAGGTCAATTTTACTGCTTAAATGAGTGCTAAACCCATTATAATCAGGCTTTGTGTTTTCTTAGCTTGTGATTGTATCCCATGGATGCTTCTAAAGAGTTACGGCAAAAACCTTGCCTTTTTGCGCAGATATTGTGAAGGTGTATGATATTTGGTGGATGTGCCTGATTTTTTGCAATTTGTCAGCAAAATTGTCCCAATGATAAATGAGCATAAACAGTTCCTCGTTGAAGTAGTACCTGCTTCTCTGGAAAAATTAACTGAAGATACACCCGCCTTATGGGGAATTATGGGTCCACAGCACATGATTGAGCATGTTTCCGGACTTTTCTATATTTCCCGGAAAGAACTGGGGTTACCTTGTACAACGCCTGAAGAGAAACTTCCAAAGATGAAAGAATTTATCTGGAATGATCAACCTTTTCCCCGAAGTGTGAGAGTTGTAGGTATTCCGAAAGACAAAACCCTTCCCCTCCGTTATGGAAGTTTGGATGAGGCTAAAGGAGTTCTGTTCAAGAGTATTGATGATTACTACCAGTTTTTCGAACAAAACCCCGAGGCGACAACCATGCACCCGGTATTTGGCAGACTAAACCATTCGGAGTGGGATCGCATCCATTGGAAACATACGACTCACCATCTTCGGCAATTTGGCCTGATAGATTAGGCGATCAGTCTTTCTTTTCCCAGTCGCGGATCATATCCGGCAGTTTTCGCAGGGCTGCAATTTCACGCAACATCTGCCTGGCTTCTATTGCCACCATGCCAAGATATTTTTTTCCCCCTTCGAGAGAAGACATGACCCCTGTTTTGCCCAGAAGTTCTGCCCCTTTGCCAATGGTCAGGTCTTTTGTTACGCCAACCTGTCCCCAAAGGATCACGTCATCTTCTATATTGACAACTCCGGCTATACCGACCTGTGAGGCGATAATACATCGTTTGCCTATGATCGTATCATGGCCGATCTGTATCAGATTGTCAAGCTTTGTCCAGTCTCCGATTTCAGTAACTGCACTTACGCCCCGGTCAATGGTGCAGTTTGATCCGATATCTACATGGTTGCCAATGATTACCCGGCCCTTTGAAACCATCTTGTCTCTTCCATAAGGTCTTGCCTTAAAATAAAAGGCTTCCCCCCCAATGACCGTACCGCTGTTTATACATACATGGTCACCTAGTTGGGAATGGTCGTAAATCGTAACGTTGGCATGAATCCGGCCGTGGGTACCAATGGTTACCTCAGAACCGATCACACAATTGTGCCCGATCTCGGTAAAATCGCCAATCTTTACATTTTCTCCGAATACAACATTATGCCCGATTTTTACCCCTTCTCCCATAATGGGGGTGCCGGCCGTATTCAGTGGTTTTTGAGGCTGTAAATATTCTGTCAATCGGTTGTAATCCCTGAAGGGATCATCGCTGATCAGCAGCCCTTTGCCCGCTGGCGGGTCCACAAGCTTATTGATAATCACCGTAGTAGCAGCACTGGTAAGCGCCTTATGATAATATTTTTCGATATCGACAAAAGTGAGGTCGCCCGGTACGACCCGGTGTATTTCGTTGATTCCCTCAATGAGGTGATCTGCGGGCCCGGCAAATTCACATTCCAGTATTTGACCTGCGGTTTGAAGGGTGATGGGTTCCTGGAGCTTCATATTTTTTTGCAAAAATACAAAGGCAGGGCGGATCATAACTAAGGCACTGTCAAAAAAATTATTAATTTGTACCTGGGCGGGTATTTCAGGTAACCCGCCACTGAAACCTAATCAAAAATTGTTATGGCTGCTTACTCTTTATCTGTGAATGGCCGGAAAGTATCGGTTGATGTCAGTGAGGATACCCCTTTGTTATGGGTACTTCGCGATTCAATTGGCCTTACGGGTACCAAATTTGGCTGTGGTATTGCCCAATGCGGCGCCTGCACAGTCCATGTCAACGGTACTCCCGCCCGTTCCTGTTCGCTCCCCATCTCTGCGGTGGGTGATAAAAAAATTATAACCATTGAAGGTCTTTCTGAAGATGGTGAACATCCTGTGCAACAAGCATGGGAAGAAATCGATGTCCCCCAATGTGGGTATTGCCAGGCGGGTCAGATTATGTCTGCTGTGGCGTTGCTTCGCAACAATCCCAAACCGACAGATGAAGAAATCGACGACGCCATGTCGGGCAACCTTTGCCGGTGTGGTACTTATAAACGCATTAAAGCAGCTATCCTTTTGGCAGCTGAGAAGGGAGGTAGAATATGAGCACTTCAACTAAATTTGACCGCAGGTCCTTTCTCAAAGTGACCTCCCTCGCCGGAGGGGGAATGCTTCTTGGTTTCAACTGGATGTATGGCTGCAGACCGCCTGCTGCCAATACAACACCGGCTGTCGTATCCGATATCAATGCCTACCTCAAAATCGCTTCTGATGGGGTCGTAACTATTATCGCGCCCAATCCGGAAATTGGGCAAGGGGTAAAAACCTCTATGCCGATGATTATCGCCGAAGAGCTGGATGTCGCCTGGGAAAAGGTGCGTATTGAACAAGGAGGCCTTGATTCTCAGAACTTCCAACGGCAGGTTGCCGGTGGTTCGGGCTCGATTCGCTCCAGTTGGGAAGGGCTTCGCCAGGCCGGTGCAACTGCGCGTCAGATGCTTATAGAAGCTGCCGCTGCCCGCTGGCAGGTACCTGTCAGCGAATGTACCACCGACAATGGACACGTACTTCACGCCGCTTCAGATAAAAAACTCTCTTACGCTGAACTTGCAACTGAGGCTGCCGGGGTTACGCCACCGGAAAATGTGCAGGTAAAAGACTTCTCTCAGTTTAAAATTTTGGGGAAACGTATCCCCAACAGCGACAATCGCCGGATCGTAACCGGCAAAATGCCTTATGGGATTGATACCACCCGCGAAGGCATGAAAATCGCAGTGATCCTCCGTCCGCCTGCCTTTGGCCAGACCCTGGATACCGTAGATGATACCGATGCCAAAGCCATGCCCGGTGTGGATGCGGTACTGACCTTTGACAATAAAATCGCTGTCGTGGGAAATTCGACCTGGGAAGTGCTCAAAGGACGGGAAGCCCTGAAAGTGACCTGGAAAGCGCCTGCAAAACCCGAAAGTACGGATGCCCACCTGGCGATATTTGATCAGTTGATTCAGAAGAATGCTGACAAACCGCAACGTGAAGACGGCAACGCGCCCGCAGCGATCAAAAAAGCTGCAAAAGTCATTGAAGCTGTTTATGAAGCGCCTTTTCTTCCTCACAATACTATGGAGCCGATGAACTTTTTTGCCCACGTACGTGAGGATGGGGTTGAGCTCCTTGGCCCAACCCAGACGCCGGCCAGAGCCAGAGAAGAAGTCGCGAAGATGCTGGACATTCCTGAAGAGAAAGTGACCGTCATGATGACCCGTATGGGCGGCGGTTTTGGCAGAAGACTTCGTACCGATTATGCCCTGGAAGCTGCTATGGTGTCAAAGCTTGCCGGCGTACCCGTGAAAGTCGTCTGGACAAGGGAAGACGACATGACCGGAGGCATTTATCGCCCGGCTGGAAAATACCGTTATCAGGCGGGAATTGACGCGGAGGGGAATCTGATTGCCTGGCATTGCCGCGCAGCGGCTATTAATACCGGAAATGCTACCCGGCAGAATAGTTTTCCCGCAGGAGCATTACCACATTTCCGGGTAGATTCTCACAACGTCGAATCTGCCATTACGACGGGCGCATGGCGTGCGCCCAACCACAATTTTGTGGGTTATTGTGAAGAGTCGTTTATGGATGAGATTGCCCATGAGTTGGGTAAGGATCCGGTACAGTTTCGACTCGATCTTTTGGAAAAAGCTAAATCAAAACCCGGCGGAAATGTGGACTACAACCCGGAACGTTTTCAGCAGGTAATTCGCCAGGTTGCTGAAAAGGCAGGATGGGGAAAACCGATGCCAGAAGGAGTTTTTCAGGGTTTTGGCTGCCATTTTTCCTTTGGTTCATACGTTGCGCAAATCGCTGAAGTATCGGTGACGGGAGGTGAAATCAAGGTGCACAAAGTGACCAGTGTGGTGGATTGCGGACTGGTTGTAAATCTCAGCGGTGCAGAGACTCAGGTTGAGGGGGGGATGGTGGATGGATTGGGAACGGCCCGGTTTGGCGAACTTACATTTGAGAACGGTATGCCCCAGAAGTCCAATTTTGACAAATACCGGATGATAAGAATGCGTGAAACTCCGGAAATGGAAGTGCATTTTGTACAGAGTAGCGAAAATCCGCAGGGACTTGGAGAGCCCGGGCTGCCGCCAGTAGGCGGGGCAGTGGCAAATGCTATATTCGCTGCTACTGGTAAGCGGATTAGAAAACTTCCTTTTGAAGGAGCAGATTTGAGCTGATTTACGCCTGGGTGTATTGGGTTACACCACGTTAATCGTATCTCACAAAGATTTAAAGCCGCAAAGAGTTTCTGAATACAGAAACTTCCTTGCGGCTTTGCTTCTTCGTGCGATCAGTTTTCTATCCGCAGTTAGTCGCGGCGGATATCAAACTTCTCCATCTTATTGTACAGATGACTCCGCTGGATATCCAGTACTTCCGCAGTTTTAGAGATATTCCATGCATTTTGGTCCAGTTTTTTGATGATAAACTGTTTCTCTACATGGTCTTTGAAGGCCTGAAATTGCTCGAAGTCGTCGTAGATACTGGTTCCACGGGGTTTTACCTCCCGTCGTTGTGGAACGGCATAATCCAGCACATCCTGTTGAGAAATGGTTCCATTTGACAGAATGGCCAGTCGCTCGATGACGTTGTGCAATTCCCGCACATTTCCTGTCCAGTCCAGCTTTTGAAGTTCGGACATAGCATCGGAATCTATAGACAATGTCGGCATGCTGTATTCTTCTGATATCTCTTCCAGAAAACTTTTCGCAATAAGCGGAATGTCATCTCTCCGGTCGCGGAGCGGGGGCACGTGAACCAAAATTACACTCAGCCTGTGGTATAGGTCTTCGCGAAAATTGCCCAATTCAATCTCATGCAAGAGGTCTTTGTTGGTCGCAGAAATAATCCTTACATCTACCGAAATCTGCTTATCGCTACCAATTCTGGTAATTTTGCTTTCCTGAAGGGCCCGCAGCACTTTGGCCTGAGCCGAAAGGCTCATATCACCAATCTCGTCCAGAAAAAGCGTACCGCCATTTGCTTGCTCAAATTTGCCTACGCGCTGTTTGTATGCACCGGTGAAAGAACCTTTTTCATGGCCAAATAATTCGCTTTCAATGAGTTCTGATGGAATTGCTGCACAGTTCACTTCTACAATCGGCCCATCAGCGCGATTGCTCTTTTCGTGAATCCATCGGGCGACAAGTTCTTTGCCCGTACCGTTGCTCCCTGTTACAAGTACGCGGGCATCGGTAGGCGCGACACGGGAGATAGTTTCCTGAATTTTTTCCATCACCGGCGAACGGCCGATGATTTCACGGGTTTTAGAAATCTTTCGCCGAAGGCGTTTGGTTTCTACAACAAGGTCTTTTTTCTCTACAGCGTTTCGTACAGCGAGAAGAAGGCGATTGAGATCGGGTGGTTTCTCCAGAAAGTCGTAGGCGCCTTTTTTGGTCGCTTCAACCGCGGTCTCAATGTCGGCATGCCCCGAAATCATGATGAATGGAGTATCAGGACGGGCTTCACGCGCTTTTTCAAGCACTTCCAGTCCATTCATCCTCGGCATCTTAATGTCGCACAAGACGACATCGTAGCCATTATTGATCACCATTTCCAGTCCTTCTACGCCATCAGGTGCCGATTCAATTTCATAATCTTCATATTCAAGGATTTCCTGCAAGGTATGACGGATTGCTTCGTCGTCGTCAATGATTAGTATTCTGGCCATGTAAAGCGTATCTATTTTGTACAAATGAAAATAATATTGTACAAAAAAACAACAGTGTTTATAAAAAAGATCATTTTATTTAATGACGTGTTGTTAAAAGTGTACAATTTGGCAATTGTGTGGATTACCGGCATTCTGTATTATATTTGTAATCCATGAATATACTTATCTTGAAAAAGCCGCTTATAACTCTGGGATTACTGTTTTCACTCGTTTTTTTTATTTCCTGTGAAAGCGACCCCAACGCCGACATTGCAGATGTAGAACTTCCTCTGGATTTTTTCCGGACAGACAGCCTGATGCTCGCTGCATCAGATGCGCTTGTGAATGGAGGTGAAAAAGACTATATGAAGGTGTATACCTCCTTTCTCCTGCCGGAGAAGGAATTTTTTTATCAATGGATAGGCATTGACGAAATGCTTCGGGGCAAACCGATTTCTTCTGAAATGGCTGATACCCTGATTGCGCAGAATATTGGCCCGCTGCTTGCCGATCCCAATATTTATCATTTGCTGGACACTGTGCGCCAGGTATTTCCTTACGATTACGATTTTTTTAAAAAAATCAGCCCTCCCCTTAAGCGGCTGGTAAAGTATATTCCTGAGGTCGAGATTCCCGCTTTTCGCACGCATGTCAATGGTTATATCCCTGAAGGGGATTTGCGTACTGCCGATCAGATGGTTTTTCTGGGTAAATACTTTAGTTTTGGGTTGCATTATTTTCTTGGCCCCAATCTGAAATATTACCCGGTAAATATTCCCAAATATCAAAAGAAACGATTTTCTTCTGAATACCTTGATGTAATGATGATCCATGAAATTGCAGAAGGAATGGTCGATCCTGTGGATCTCAGTGGTCAGCCAACTCTTCTCGATCAAATGATTCGCGAAGGGATAAAGCAATACTTTATTCACCAGCTTCTGCCCCATACGCCCGACTCCCTGCTGCTTTTGTATTCCGAAGCGCAAATGAAGTGGGCTAACTATTATGAGGCAAGAATTTATAAAGAGCTGAGTGCCAGTATGTACAGTACTGATTTTATGGTTCAGAGAGATTTTCTTACAGACAAACCTTATACGACTACGCTTTCCCTTGAATCGGCCCCCCGCCTCGGTGAGTTTCTGGGCTGGAAAATTGTCGATGCTTATATGAGCAAAAACCCGCAGGAAACCCTTGGCGATCTGATAGAAAGGAAAGACTATGATGCCATTTTTAAGGCCTCCCGATACAAACCGCTTAGCTTCGAATGAGGCATTTTGTAGTGTAATGTATAGGCTTAAATAAATTTACGAATACCGTACAAATTGATCAATTTGCCTTCGGGTTGAAAGTATAAGTGTACATTCAGCTTCGAGGAAGGTAAATGGCAAAGCAACAGCAAAATCGAGATTTGCGTATCAGCCAACGGCTGAAAATGACTGCCTGGGGTATTGGCTCAATCGCGGTACTATTGGCCGGGTTGTTTTTTATTCGTCCCAACTACGATGAAAGGGCTGCCTTGCAACAAGTCAGGGTTTACGCCTCAAAAATCCCCCGGGGGGGAACTACCGGCACAGCTGCTGCAACCTCCGCCAATACCGCTACGATCATGCAATTGGTTGGGGAAAAGAAAAAGCTGGATGAGAAAAAAAATCTCTCTCCTGCAGACAGGTTGCTCCTGCTTTCGATTGAAAAAAGATTGCGCCTATGGCGCGAAATAGATGATCATGAATGGCGGATATCGTTTCGCAATCAGCAATCCGATTTTTCTTACAAAGAACTACAGACGCGCATTGATTATCTGAAAACTGAAATCAAACTGGAAAACGACCGTATTCAGGCAACGGAATGATCGCAAATGCTAAAAATACTCTTCGGCTGATCTTTCGGCTCATATTGGTTTCCGGAATCCTTTCGGGTTTTGCCTCTCTGTCGGCGCAATGTACAGACCTGGCTTATGACACGGTTTTTTCTGTTTCATGGGATGGTACTATTCCCGACGGATGGGATGCTTCTCAAACTAAAGACGGCGGTGCCTGGCAAATAGGAACCGGAGGCTTTGGGTTTTTCCGAAATCCGGGTAATGGTAGTTGGATATATGTGGATGATGAGGCTGGAAATCAGATTGGTCGGGCAGAACTGGTAACACCGGAAGTGGATTTTGCAGGATTTCAGGGGAGCATGGTCTTGAGTTTTTTTCTGAATTTTCAGGAATATGCAGGAAAAGGCAAGGCTGCGGTAGAGCTGGGGGTGGGCAGCGAATGGGTGGAAATATGGTCAGAGGAGACGGATTTTTCGGGAAAAGTGACGCTTGAAATTTCCAGTCCGGGATTGATTGCCGGACGTTTCAGGTTTGTATATGAAGATGGCGGCGAATGGGGCTGGGGGATGGGTTTAGATGAAATAACGCTTACCGGCAATGCCAATCGCTGTGATGATGGAATTTGTGGTACGGGCGAAACGCCGGAGCTTTGTCAGGGTGATTGCCCGAAGCTCAGTGACCCTGCGCCATTGTGGATACCAATCGGTGAAGATCTTGCCGGTAACCCGGTGAAATACCGTTACTTCAAAGGCGGAACGGCATGTGATGATTGTTCGGAGTCTGTGGACCTGGGCTTTCCCTTTAATTTTTTTGGCAGAAAATACAGCCAGGCATGGCTCAATCTCAACGGGAATCTCACTTTCGGAGAAGAATATCTGGCGTTTACGCCTGAGCCATTCTGCCTGGGAGGGCCGCTGATGATCGCTCCGTTTTTTGGTGATGTGGATCTGTCCAAAGGGGGCGAACTGCGATATTATGCAGATCCTGATGGGCATTATTTTATTGCGACATGGATTTCTGTGGGGTATTTTGGTTGTAGTAAGCAGGACTGTGATCTGAAAAATACCTTTCAGGTCATTCTTATGGACAGCACTATCGGTGAGATTCACAACCAAACACTTCCCTCCTCAGCGACCATTGTCTTTACCTATGGCGATATGCAGTGGACAACCGGAACTTCTTCGGGTGGGGTAGAGGGGTTTGGGGGAAGTGCAGCTACGGTTGGCAGCAACCTCGGCGATGGCAAAACCTGCTATGACTATGGCACATTCGGCAGAGAGGGCTACGCCTATCTGGGCAATTCTCAAACAGATGCCTGCCCCCCCAATGGCGTTGACCATCTGGATTTTCGATCGGTGTACGTCAACGGGCGCGACGGAGATCTGGTAGTTCCTTCGGGAATGGTAGTTCTGACAGGAGTGGCCGAAGAAAACGGGAATCAGCTTCGGTGGACGATAGATCTTCCGGTGATTGTCGATTATTTTGTGGTGGAAAGGTCCTCTGACCAGCAGTATTTTGAAGAGTTGGAGATGGTTTTTGGCGGAAAAGATGTGCAAAATACCTCGCCGTATTATACTTATCTCGATTCTTTGCTTCCTGCTTATGATCCTGCGTGGTACAGACTGGCGCAGATAAGGGCCGACGGTTCAATCTTTTACTCCGATACAGTAGCAATTACCCGAAACAATCCTGAACAACGGGTTCAGAATGATGATTTTGTCATTGAAAAGGCTGGTCCGAATCCATTCGAAGACCAGTTGTGGGTCGCTTATGAGGCAAAAGGAGAGTTTTCCGTAAATTATAAACTGGTCGATATGGCAGGCAGGCAACATCTGGGGGGAAATATGCGGGTTGTGCCAGGAAAAGACCAGTTAAATCTGGAAATGCCGGTTTTGCCTTCCGGGATGTTTATCCTGACGTTTTTTTACCCTACAGGACAAGCACACATCAATCTGATTCGCCGGTAAGATCAGTAAAATCTTCTTCCTGATACCATAAAAACTCCGCTGAAGGTAAGGAATACCAGTACCAGCCAGGGCGCGTAAGCGCGTGAGGGCACCGGCTGTGTTTTTGCTACCTCAAAGGCGCGGTCATAAAAATGATTGAGGGCGCTTACTTCCATCAACTGCGGAATATCATCCCCCGTGACAGTTACGGGAATTACATCAATTTCGAGAGAATCGTACGATTGATTTTGTGTATTGAAGTAATAAAACAACACTGGCCCCAGGTTAAAAGTGCCGGGATAGGCGGGAATAATTTCGTAGACAAACTGTTTTCTGCTCACAAGCGCTGAATCAACAAACTCCCTGGAAGTATAAATATGTGGTTCGAAATAAATGAGTTTTTCATTTTCATGAATGACCGGCGTTTTCACCCAATCTGGATTGCCTGTCCCTGAAATGGCAATTTCCAGTCTGATATTCTCTCCTGTTGTATAGGTTTTTCGTGAGACTTCATGGAAAATAGAAAAAACGCCACTCGCTGGTGCTTTTGTGAAATGGGTTTGAGGCAAGGGACGGGCATAAAAACTGGCCGGAGGAACGGCCATCTGTCCGGGATTGACCCGGCGGTTGGCACCTTTGCGGCGATCTGCTGCGGAGGTATTTCTTGCAATTTGTTGTTGCTCAGTTTGCAACGTGATATGCTGTAGCGTAAAATTTCCCGGTCGGGTAGGGAAGAGGTATAGTTTGGCGAGGGTAAATTCTGTTTTACCGTCGATATGAATAGAATGGGCTGACTCCGGATTGGAAATACCCTCAATTTGAAGTCCTGTAAGGTCTATTTGTCTGGCAAGTTCTTCGATACTTACAGGTAAAAATCTGAGAAATTTTTCCTTCCCGGTTGTAACGGATGCTCTGATCTCTGCGGTGATTTGATCTCCTACAAAACAGGTATCACGGCTAAATACCAAACGTACAGTTGCTTGTGTTGTAATGTCTTCAAATTTATACAGGATAGAAGGTTTTTCCACTTCTATGAGGAGTTTACGTGTGCGTTTTGTTCCGGAGGGGGTTATTACTTCAAAAGAAGGTACGGTAAATTTTCCTGTCCTCAGAGGGTAATAGGACTGGACATAATGAATTTCTCTTCCCTGGCCACGCGAGAGGGCAGGGGCATTGGCTGAAACTTTCGAAAAACCATCCATCTCCGGAAATACAGGAGTGGACGGCAGGGGGTTTCCGGTTACAATCAGTATAAGTTGCAGCTGTTCATCCAGTGTGATAAATGGCTTACCGGTAAACAACCGGATTTCCTGGCCATATACCATCTGTAAAAAAATCATTAAACAACTTACCAGAAGAATTCGTTTTTCCATTATAGCCTGGTAAAATAATAATTCATCTTGGAGAAATCGTTATTTACGAAAACTAGGATTTTTTTTACATATTCTGACTTAAATCGAGGTTAATCGGTTGAAATTGACGTATGAATGAACAAAAAAAGAAAATAGTCCTCGCTGTGACGGGGGCAAGTGGCAGTATGTATGCCCGACGACTCATGTCACAGCTCTCGCAAATGGACCATGTGGAAGTAGGCGTGGTTTTTTCGAAGAATGCGCCTGATGTCTGGCGACATGAGTTGGGGGAAGAATGCCATTCGCCTTTTCCTGTATATGACCGGTCAGATTATCGCGCACCATTTGCCTCCGGGTCAGCGCGCTACAACCATATGGTGATTATGCCCTGTTCTATGGGTACTTTGGGGCGTATTGCCTCCGGCCTTTCTGATGATCTGACAACCCGTGCTGCGGATGTGATTCTCAAAGAACGGCGACAGCTGATTTGTGTGATTCGCGATACCCCGCTCAACCTGATCCATATCGAAAATATGCGTACCGTCACGCTTGCCGGAGGAATTATTCTTCCTGCGGCGCCTTCTTTTTATTCGCATCCCAAAGATTTCGACGAGCTCGCGGATACGGTTACGCACAGAGTGCTTGACCTGATGGGGCTTAATCCGGGAGCATACCGGTGGGGAAATTAAGCGCTGGTGCTTTGACGTGAAAAGTTTTCGGATTTCTTTCCGATGCTTGCAGATTATTCTATATTTAGGCGTGTGATTTCCCTGCCACGCATATTATCCATCCACCCATTTAATAGCTACAATTTATGATCAAGTTAGGCGTCATTGACCAGGATGTTAATCCGGAACAGATTGATCAATACCTGAATCAGGTAAAAAAAGTTACCCGCCTGGATTGGGGAAGGAAACTAAAAGAAGAACAAAAGGGGAAATGGGCGGATTTTAGCCAGCTTGGGCCCGCCAGTGAAATGGGGGTCCGTGAAGTACAGACAACCTTAAAGGAAGCCGGCTTTTTTCCCAATGGCAATGTCGATGGGATCTGTGGTTATGGTACCCTTTCCGCCATCCGGTTGTTTCAGGAATATGTGCGGACAATAGAGGGAAAATCAGCAATTATTCCCGATGGGGTTGCCGGATCAATGACATTCACTGAGCTGAAAAGGTGGAAATCCGAAGGAAAAAAAGCTGACTGGACAGACATTCGGAAAACCTGGCAACAATGGGTCGACAATGGCAATCAGGTTCCCCCGGATATTGACAGCGAATATGCCACCTGGCTTAGGTTTTTGGATACGGTAAAGGCCAGCTATCTGCAAAAGCCCAGTCGTATGCTTACGATGGTCAATAAACTGCCACAAGCATCGAAAATCGATACGCTGAAAATTGCAGACTGGGATTTCCGTCCCGGACATATACATCTGGTCGGTATCCGCAGAAAAGGTGATGGCAGTGTCCAGAAGTTTGACGATGTGCTGATCCTTTTGATCAATGGCATGGTGTTTAAGTTTCAGGGTTCTACAGATCCCGGGGCAACCAAGAGTTCTAAGGGTTTTCCATTTTTAGTACAGGGGCAGCACAATTATCACTTCGGCTGGCATGGGATTAATAGTGAAAATGGGGCAAAAACCCATCAGGCGCTAAAGCCTTTAAGTGTGGATATTCCTGGCGGTGGAGTTGCCGTAGTGCGATCCAAAGACCTCAATCTGACTGAAGCGGATTTGGTCGGCGATCTGGAAATCAACAATTCTATTAATATCCACTGGGCAGGAAAAGGGCTGGACCGAAATGTCGATACATGGTCGGAAGGGTGTCAGGTGATCACAGGTGCCGGATACGCCAATCATCACAACCAGCCGATCGATTGTAAGTCTTTTGCGGCAGTAGGAAACTCAGACCTTGGCATCAAAGGCCTCACCCGCGGCGCTTACAATGTTTTGCTGGATCTTGTTACGGCTTTTTCTACAACTTTTTCCATCAAGTATATGCTATTGGTAGAAGAAGATCTCGCACTAAGCCCTGCAATTATGAAGATTATTGGGCAGGCGCGTGAACAGGCCCGGACAAAAATAATGTAGCTTATTCTAGGGCTGAATAAACAATTTGTACCAATCTTCTATTTCCGCTGGCCTGGGAGGGAAGCCTTCCTGCACGATCAGACGGTGGTTGAATGTGAGCGATTGCTTTTTGATGAGTTGGTATTCAATTCGCGCTGCCTTCTTGTCGTACGAATGGCTCCCCATATTATTCACCGCAAAAAGACCGTAGTCTCTGGCGTGCCAGTAAGCGGGAAAATGAAGATTGGACGGGTGGTCCATGATAATGACGGAAGTAGTTTTTCCTTCTACGTTTCCTGAAAGTCTTATCCAACGGGCCGTTTTACCCCAGGCATCTTGATCCGTTAGATTTTCACTGGTGAGATAACTGCCTGAAGTAGTCAGGTTTTGTGTTACGGGCTGGTCTGTGACACGTCCGTTTGAACCGATACGGCGTGCTGGTTTGGTATTGGAGAGTTCCATTTCCTGCCGTAGCCGGATGCCGTACATTCCTTCTTTGGAATCTGTAAATGTTACAGAATCAGCTTTTGCTGTAAGCCTGGTTTTTCTGTCCACTATCCAAAAATCTTTGCCAGCAGAGAACGTGTAAGTGGTATTTTCTTCCAACAATACCTTATCATCAGGAGCCAGCCATTCCGATCGCGTACGGATCACGGCTTGTCCCTTTTTTTCTTTCATACTGATGATATCCCGAAGCACAATTGTTCCATATTGGTTCCGCTTATCCTCTGGGATAGCATCAGAATTATTCCAGAAATCCAGGCCGTTCACATCTCCGTGATTAAACCAAATCCCTACATGGTGGGGGTGATCCACCCGGTCGCCAGTTCGGGGTTCCATCGGAAAACCACGCGTTAACTCTATACCTGAAGTTGTTTTTACCGGATAGAGAACTGGTTTTTTCAGACTATCAGGAAAAATCAGCCGGGTTACCATTTGTTCCCCTACCCGAATTTCCACTTCCTTGCCCGTGTGGTGCAGGTGTACAGGCGTTTGGGCAGATAAAGGCAGATACATAAGAAAGTGTAAAATCAGGAAAGGGAAAATGGCCGGTTTCATAATATTATCCGTTAAATCCGAGCACGCCTTTTTGTTTTTCTTTTTTCTCTATGATTACTACCGTAAAGTATATGCCATGCTCGGTACTACTGGGAACAATATACTTAATTCCTTCAATCTGGTCTTCAGGAATAATTTCATAGAGTTTTTCGGTCACGTCTACAGAGCCCATATCAAAGGCTTTTGTCTCAAAGTAGAGGGTAATAATTTTTTGTTTTTCTTTCATAATCTTCAATGTAAGAGGTTTTGAGGGTAACTGCAACTAATTGCCCACTGTGTTGGGGAAAGACGGAAGTGGCCAAAAATTATTGTAAAAAAATAAAAAAGTTTAAACATTAATGTTTAAACATCGTTATAGGTGTATAAATCAATTTTTATACAATTTTATTATCATTATGAAAACGTTAAGTATCCTTACTACTATTTTTGTTTTGGGTCTGAGCACAGTATTTGCCCAGAAAACATGGAATGCAGATGCTTCCCATTCGAACATTAACTTTACGGTTACGCATATGGTCATTTCCGAAGTTGATGGTTCCTTCAAAGAATTTAATGCAACTGCGGTGACGAAGGGAGAAGGTTTTGAAAATGCAGAGATTTCATTTACTGCAAAAACAGCTTCGATCAATACAGCCAATGACCAGCGCGATGAGCACCTGCGGTCAGTCGATTTTTTTGATGCAGCTACTTATCCTGAGATTACATTTAAGAGTAAATCTTTTACCAAAGCAGCTGATGGAAAATATACGCTGGTAGGGGACCTGTCGATGCATGGCATTACCAAAGAAGTTACTTTGAACGTGGTAAATAAAGGCACAGTCAAAGATCCATGGGGCAATGAGCGCAGTGGTTTTAAACTTTCTGGTACCATCAATCGCTTTGATTATGGGTTGAAGTGGAACATGGCTTTGGAAGCCGGAGGACTGGTTGTCGGAGAAGAAATTCAAATAAATTGTAATATTGAGCTGGTAGCTGCCAAATAGTAGCTATATTCATATTACTATTTAATAATATCCCCTCCGGCTTCAACCGGAGGGGTAAACTTTTGAAAAGATGAAATTAGAAGATGCAATAAAGCAAAAGACACCTTTTAAAAGTGTCAGGCAAAAACTGGCTGTGAACATCATCTATACACACAACTGGCTTACTGACCTTCATAAAGATGTCTTTAAACCTTATGGCATTACACCCCAGCAGTACAATGTGCTGCGGATATTGAGGGGGCAGCATCCAAATCCGGTTTCGACTTGCGTCATTCGTGAGAGAATGCTAGACAGGATGTCCGACGTTTCAAGAATCGTAGACCGGCTTGTAAAAAAGGATCTGGTGATTCGTCGTACTTGTATGGAAGACAAACGCCTGGTTGATGTATTTATCAGTGAAAGTGGCATGAATCTTCTTTCCGCTGTAGACGATCTGAATTACCAGATGGATCAGGTATTTTCAAGCCTTACCAATGAGGAGGCTGAGCAACTCAACGACCTGCTGGATAAACTTCGGGGAGATTAATCAAAATCCCCAAAATCATCTGTTCCCGGAGTTGTCGGCGTTCCCGGTTTATCTGTATCATCATCCGTGACGGGCTTGCAATTAAGTGATACATCCACACCTGCCGGCTTTTTAAATCTCTCCATGGGAAGTTGAATCCGTGAGTCAGCATATACGGATTTCATATATAAAGCCCAGATAGGCAAAGCCATATTCGCACCTTGTCCATATTTAATTGAGCGGAACCGCATTCTGCGATCTGCAGCACCTACCCATACACCTGTAACGAGGTTGGGCGTTACTCCCATAAACCAACCGTCAGACTGATTTTGGGTAGTACCTGTTTTTCCGCCTATTTCGTTTTTGAAGTCATATCTGAAACGAAGCCTTTGTGCTGTTCCCTGATCAACCACACCTTTGAGCAATTCTATGATAAGGTAGGCATGTTCTTCACTCAGCACGTTTTTAGGCTCAGGTTCAAAGCTCGCGAGTATATTTCCCGACCGGTCTTCGATGCGGGTGATAAAAATCGGCTCAATCCGGTTGCCATTGTTGGCAAATGTGCTGTAAGCATGCGTAAGTTCCATGACACTAAGATCGGTTGTGCCGAGACAAAGTGCAGGGACCTCGTCGAGTTCGGTAGAGATCCCCATGCTGTGCGCAAAACTCGCAACTTCATGTGGGCCGAGCTTTTTCATAAGTCGGGCGGTAACGAGGTTTACGGAGTTTGCCAGTGCATATTTTAGTGTCATTTTCCCGCCAATACTTCCATCGGAGTTTTTGGGAATCCACCGGTTGCCACCGGGGTTGTCAAAAACCACGGGCTGGTTGAGTTCAATATCGCAAGGCTTAAAGCCTGAACGTACCGCAGCACCATACACAAATGGCTTAAAGGTTGAGCCTACCTGACGTTTGCCCTTCGCTACGTGGTCGTATTTAAAGTATTTGAAATCAATACCCCCTACCCAGGCTTTCACATGGCCATTGGTCGGATCGATAGAAATCATGCCGGTTTCGAGAATACGGGCGTAGTATTTCAGCGAATCGAGAGGGGTCATCGTGGTGTCAAGCTGCCCCTGCCAGGAGAAGACGGTCATGGGCACTTTTTGTCTGAATTCTTTCTCAATCTCAGTGTCTGACTTTCCGGCTTTTTTCGCGTTGATATACCTTTGTGATTTGCGTTTGAGATCGATGAGGATGGATGGATCTTTGTCCAGTTGTTTAAGCCCCCGGTTTTCCACCTTGTCAAAATCGGTCTGAAGCGTGGTCATATGCTCCCTTACTGCATTTTCGGCATGGGCCTGCATCCGGGAATCTATGGTCGTATAGACCCGCAGACCATCTGTGTACAGGTTGTATTTGCTGCCATCTGCCTTTTTATTTTTTTCGCACCACTTGGTCAGCTCTTCCCGCACATATTCACGAAAATAGGGAGCGAGACCTTTGATATGCGTTTGTTCCTGGTCGGTAAGGGCTGCCTGAATAGGAATATTTTTAATACTGTCAACATTGACCGCTTTGGGGTCAATAAACTCATATTTGACCATTTGATCAATGATCGTATTGCGGCGGTTTTGTGTTTTTTCCGGATAACGAAAGGGATTATATACCCCTTGTCCTTTCAGCATTCCCACAATCATCGCAGATTCTTCGATGGTAAGGTCTTTGGCAGACTTATCAAAGAGGCGGTTGGCGGTTGTTTCTATTCCATATGAGTTTCCGAAAATATTCACCGTATTGAGATACGCCTCCATGATTTCCTGCTTGGTAAACCGGCGCTCAATATAACCCGATACCAGGTATTCCTTTGCTTTACGAATAAGCGTACTTTGTTGCCCCACTTCATCGTAAAGATTGCGCGAAAGCTGCATCGTAATGGTACTCCCTCCGCGAAAATCACGACTGCGGATATACTCCGCGATAATGGTAAAAAACGACTTGGGATCTATGCCCGAATGACCATAAAAACGCACGTCCTCTGTCGCTATCAATGCATTCACTACATGTTCAGAAACCTGATTAAGCTTGACATTTACCCTGTTTTCGCGTGTATAGTATTTTTGCAATACTACATTATCCGAAGAAATCAACTGCGTGGAAAGGTCAGACTCAGGGTTTTCTACCAGATCCATTGGCGGAAGGTCTGTAGAAACAAAAATCAAAAAAGCCAGCCCCGCGAGTATGCCTAGTCCCACAAGACTCAAAAATATCATTCGCGGTACCTTAAAAGAAGGATTGAAACTGAACCCCAATTTTGGCCGCTTCAGGGTCGCAGAGATTTCTTTTTCTGCAATTTTTTCGATGTCTATAGTATGTTTTTTGGGCGCTCCGTCCATGTGCTGGTTATTTATTCCTTCTTATTAACGCAAATATCGCGACAACTAAGCAAACAAATATCGTACCTCTCAATATTTTTTTTGGAAATAAAAAACCAATCAGTTAGTTTGGTCGTATGGTTTAACCAACTGGTTAGTTAAAATGAGTAAAGACGACAATACCGAAAAGAGAATTCTGACTGCCGCCCGGAAGATTTTTTATGAGAAAGGCCTGGCTGGTGCAAGAATGGAGGAAATCGCGCAGGAAGCGGGAATCAATAAAGCCATGTTGCATTATTATTTTCGCTCTAAGCAGAAATTATTTGAGAAAATATTTCAGGAAGCCTTTGCGCAGATCTTTCCCCGATTGCTGGCAATTATTATGAGCGATGAGTCTCTGGAAGAAAAAATAAAACAAATCAGCTACATGTATAATGACATGTTATCTGAAAATCCGCTGTTACCCTTGTTTGTGCTGAGTTCAATCCAGCGAGATGCGGATTCCTTCATACAGTCGGTGTTTCTCGATGCGCCCATTCAGCCCGCTGAAGTGATGGCAAAACTTATGGCCCAGATTCAGGCTGAAGTGGCTGCCGGTAAAATTAAGCCTGTAGATCCCCGCGACCTGATTATTAATCTGATTGCCATGTCTGTTTTTCCATTCATGATGAAGCCCGTCCTCACCCGACTCTTTGGTTTGTCTGAGCAAAGTTTTTTGTCATTTATACAGAAAAGGAAAGACACTGTGTCTGAATTCGCTTATCGTGCTATTTCGTCATCTGAATCTTTACCTGGTCAATAAATCTCCGGAATTATGAAAAAACTCTTTCTGTTAATCCCGATGAGTCTGGCTTTTGTTTTTTCTTATAGTCAAACTCTCTCTCTTGAAGAATGCCACAGGGAGGCCATGGAGCAAAGCCCGCTTCAGCAGCAGAAAAATCTGATCGCGTCTGTCATCAGTCTGCAAAATCAAAATCTGGCTGCGGCCTTTCTTCCCAAACTTTCGCTTACTGGTCAGGCTACCTGGCAGTCGGATGTGATTACTTTTCCCGAACTCGGCCCTGGGGCTGCATTTCCCGAAATCCCGCATTTCCAATTTAATACGGCACTCAATGTCAGTCAGATTGTATTTGATGGCGGGGCAGTGAAAATGGGCAAAGAACTCAATGCCGTCTCACAACAGGTACAGACTCAGGAAACGGAAGTGGAAATAAACAAAATGAAAGAAGTGGTCAATGAGCTGTACTTTTCTATTCTCCTGTTGGATAAAAATGAATCCATTCTGACCCAAACGCTGGAGCAACTGGCTACGCGGCGCGTATCGCTGGAGTCTGGGGTGCGCAATGGGGTAGTTTTAAAAAGCAACCTCGATGCTTTCGACAAACAGATCCTGCTACTCCAACAGAAAGTGGACCAGCTACAAGCCGACCGGCGTGCGCTGTTGCACGTGATGGAAGACTGGACCGGGCGTAATGATCTGTCCGGAGCCTCACTGATTGTTCCTGAATATAGCCAACCTGTACCTGAGCAACTCAGCGGGCGGCCTGAATATCAATTGTTTGACCTTCAACAACAGCAGCTGTCACAAGGAAGCGAACTGCTCAAAGCCCGCACCCTTCCGATTGTATCTGCTTTTGTTATGGGGGGGATCGGACAACCCAACCCCTTCAATTTTCTCGAAACCACGCCTTCGCCTTTTATGCAAGCCGGGGTAAAATTTGCCTGGACCCCCTGGGACTGGAATCAAACCCAAAGGGAAAAGGAAATAGCCTCAGTCAGAAAGGAAATGGTATCGACCCGTAAGCAGCAGTTTGATCTCGGTATCCGCGCTAGTATCCGAAGAGATGAGGAAATGATACAAAGCCTTGAGGATCAGATTGAAAAAGATAAAAAAATCATAGCACTGCAACAATCTATCGTCTCCCAATTTAACGCGCAGTTTGAAAATGGGGTCATAACTTCCGCGGAGTATCTGGCAGAAGTTACGTCCCTGACAGAAGCACAACTTAACCTGGAAGCGCATACCATTCAGGCCGCCCGTTCCCGGGTAAGTATCCTGACAAAAACCGGTGTATTGTAATCAGCTTTTAACCATTCATACAATGAAGATAAAATATTTCACCTACCTGCTGGCAGTTTCTGCTTTGGGCCTGATGGCCTGTAACCGCGAGGTCAATACCTCTGATGCGCATGGAAGTTTTGAAGCACGGGAAGTGCTGGTTTCGGCGGAAGCCAATGGCAAACTTCTTCGTTTTTCTGTGGAAGAGGGGCAAAATCTTAAAGCCGGCGAAGTTGTCGGGTATGTCGATACAACACAACTCTACCTTCGCAAACAACAACTGCGGGCTGCCATCCGTGCGGTATTGGGCAAAAAACAGTTGATACAACCTCAGACCAATGTGTACGAAGAGCAAAAGGCAAACCTCAGGCGGGAAATCAGCCGGGTAGAAAAATTGCTGGCAGATGGCGCCGCAACCCAAAAACAACTCGACGATCTTACGGGGCAGCTCGAATTAGTCGAAAAGCAGATGATTGCCCATATCACCACGCTCAATACAGCGAATAAGGGGATTTCGGGTGAAGTAGATCCCTTATTGGCCCAAATCACCCAGATCGATGACCAGATTGCTAAAAGCATTCTCCGAAACCCTATCGACGGGCAGGTTCTCACCCAGTATGCGGAAGAAGGGGAAGTAACCAACTTTGGCCGTCCACTATATAAAATTGCGGATGTGAGCGAACTCCTCCTGCGAATCTATATCCAGGGCGATCAACTGGATGATCTCAAGGTCGGACAGACCGTAGAAGTACTCGCAGATGCCGATGCCCAATCCTATCACCAGATGCAGGGCACGGTAACATGGATCTCGCCGCAGGCAGAATTTACCCCCAGATCCATACAGACAAAAACGGAGCGAACGACGCTCGTTTATGCAGCCAAAGTCAAAGTAGTGAATGATGGTACGCTGAAAATCGGTATGCCCGGAGAAGTGAATTTTATCTCAGGTGTCGCCAGCAACTAATCAGGATATGAAAGCCATTTCCATTCAACAAATCAGCAAGTCCTACGAAGAAACGCCTGCCCTGAAAGGCGTAAGTCTGGAGATAGAGCCGGGAGAATTGTTTGGTCTGATCGGACCAGACGGAGCGGGTAAAACTTCCCTGATCCGCATTCTCGCTACGCTGATTCTTCCTGACGAAGGTAAAGCCGAGGTATTGGGGTATGATGTGGTAAAAAACTACCGGGAGATCAGAATGCGGATGGGGTATATGCCGGGTAGATTCTCCCTGTATTATGATCTTACCATTCTGGAAAATATCAACCTCTTTGCTACCATCTTCGGTACAACGCTGGAAGAAAATTACGACCTGATCAAAGATATATACAGCCAGATCGAGCCTTTTAAAAATCGTCGTGCCGGTGATCTTTCCGGAGGAATGAAGCAGAAGCTCGCCCTTTCCTGTGCCCTGATTCACAGTCCTGAGGTGCTGTTTCTCGACGAGCCCACAACCGGCGTAGACGCCGTTTCCCGCCGCGAATTCTGGGAAATGCTGAGAAAACTCCGCGAGCGCGGCATCACGATTCTCGTTTCTACGCCCTATATGGATGAGGCTAGTCTTTGTGATCGTGTGGCGCTGATCCAGAACGGAAAAATTCTCCAGGTAGATTCCCCCGAAAATATTGTCGGCCAGTTTGACCGGCCTTTATATGCAGTCAGGGCTGGCAATACCTGGCAGTTGCTCAACGACCTCCGGTCTTATCCGCAGGCAAACTCGGTGTTTGCCTTTGGTGAAAGTGTACACTATACAGATAAAAGGACTGATTTTCAGGATAGTATGCTTTCCCAATATCTGGAAGCCAGGGGCCATGCCCATGTGCAGATTGAACCGGTACGCGCCAGCATTGAAGATTGTTTTATGGCATTAATGGAGTAGTTATGGCATCAATTGTAGCAAAAGAACTGACCCGTACCTTCGGTAGTTTTACCGCAGTCGATCATATCTCCTTTTCGGTGGACGAAGGGGAAATTTTTGGTTTCCTCGGCGCAAATGGTGCGGGAAAAACCACGGCCATGCGGATGCTTTGCGGCCTGCTTTCTCCTTCCGGCGGCGAAGCCACGGTTGCGGGTTACGATATTTTCCGGCAGACTGAAAAGGTCAAACGAAGTATCGGCTATATGAGCCAGAAGTTTTCACTCTATGAGGACCTGACAGTCGCGGAAAATATATTTTTCTATGGGGGTATTTATGGCCTTAGCCGGAAAAATATCCGCACCAAAACTGGCGAAATGTTGGAAAAACTTGGCCTTACCGGGGTTCGCAACACCCTTATCCGCGATCTTCCTCTGGGCTGGAAACAGAAACTGGCGTTTTCCACTGCCATTCTTCATGATCCCGGAATCGTATTTCTTGACGAACCCACCGGAGGCGTGGACCCGATAACGCGCCGCCAGTTTTGGGATCTGATCTATGAAGCTGCCCACAGTGGGGTAACTATTTTTGTGACCACCCACTATATGGATGAGGCAGAATATTGCAACCGGATTTCCATTATGGTGGATGGGCGAATTGACGCGATGGGTACCCCCGAAGAACTGAAGCGTCAGTTTTCGGCAGACAGCATGGACGAAGTGTTTGTCAGCCTGGCACGCCCTGCCAACTCTCATTGATTCATTGATTCATTCCCTGGTATATGAAAAGATTTCTCGGATTTGTCAGAAAAGAATTCTTCCACATTTTTCGGGACCGGCGCACCCTGCTGATCTTGTTTGGAATGCCTCTCGTGCAGATTTTGTTGTTTGGCTACGCGGTCACCAATGAAATCCGGGAGGCACATATTGCCGTCCTTGATCAGTCAAAAGATGAAGTGACGCATGAGATTGTCGAAAAAATATTGGCTTCCGGGTATTTTATTCTGGAGTCCAATCTGGATGCTGAAAAAGATATTGAACCGGCCTTTCAGTCGGGGCGGATTAAACTGGCGATCGTATTTGAGGAGGGATTTGCACAAAAACTTCAGCATAATGGCACGGCTGCTATTCAGATCCTGGCAGATGCTACGGATCCCAATACTGCAAACACGCTGGTAAGTTATACTTCTGCCATTTTGCAGGACTACCAGCGAAAGTTAAATGAAACGGCTTCCATACCGATTGTGATTTTACCGGAGGCCAGGATGCGATATAATCCGCAACAGAAGGGCGTATTTCTGTTCGTTCCCGGGTTGATTTCTATTATCCTGATGCTGGTATCTGCGATGATGACTTCTATTTCCATTACCCGGGAAAAAGAAATGGGCACGATGGAGGTTTTGCTGGCTTCGCCTATGCGTCCTTTTCAAATTATTTTGGGGAAAGTCACGCCCTATGTTATGCTTTCTTTGATCAATGCCATTGTGATTTTGCTGCTGGGCAATTTCGTATTTGGTGTGCCGGTACAGGGAAGTGTTGTTTTACTTTTGAGTGAGAGCATGTTGTTTATTTTATCCGCTCTGGCATTAGGAATCCTGATCTCCACGATTGCAAAATCGCAGCAGGTAGCGTTGATGATTTCGCTCATGGGTCTGATGCTTCCGACTATTCTGCTTTCAGGATTTATGTTTCCGATCGAAAATATGCCCCAGATCCTTCAGGTAATCTCCAATGTTATCCCGGCCAAATGGTTTGTTATTATCGTGAAAGGCATCATGCTCAAAGGTGCTGGAATGGATCTCTTATGGCAGGAAACGTTGATCCTCATAGGATTTACAATGTTTTTTATGATGGTCAGCGTCCGGAAATTTAAAATCAGACTGGAGTAGGGCAGGAGCAGAAAAATAAAAAGTATTCACCTTTCAATCAGGTATTATGCGGACAATATTATTCATCTTATATAAAGAGTTCCGGCAGATTTTCCGGAATAAGGCAATCCTGCCGATTATTTTTGTTGCGCCTGTGCTGCAGCTTATTCTGCTTGCCTATGCTGCCAACTTTGAGGTGAAAAACCTTAAGCTGGTGGTCGTTGACAGAGACCAGAGTGCAGTTTCCCGGCAGCTGACAGGTAAATTTGAAGGATCGGCTTACTTTCGTGTTGTGGGTACTTCTTTTTCTGAAGCAGAGGTTTCCCGGATCATGGATGAAGACAGGGCGGATCTGATTATTGAAATTCCGGCTGGTTTTGAGAGGCAGTTGTTTCGGGAGAATGTGAACCAAATACAGCTGATTGCCAATGCCATAGATGGAATTAAAGGTGGGCTTGCCGTGGCCTATTCCGGCCAGGTAATTCGCGATTTTAACCGGGAAATGATTGCCCGGTATGGCGCTAAACTCCTTGCCTCTCCCCCTCAGGCAACGGTAAGCATTTCTGTCAATGAGGCCTATTGGTTTAATCCCAAAATGGATTACAAGACCTTTATGGTTCCGGGCATTCTTGCGCTATTGGTGACAATGATTGGGAGCTTTCTTTCCTCGATGAATATTGTCAGAGAGAAGGAAATGGGCACAATTGAACAGATCAACGTAACGCCCATTCGCAAATATCAGTTCCTTCTTGGCAAACAGTTACCGTTTCTGGTTATTGCTTTGTTTGAGTTTGGGCTGGGGCTTATTGTCGCCAAACTCCTGTATAATATTCCCTTTCTGGGAAGTATTCCGCTCATGTTTGCCTTTACCACTTTGTATATGACGGTAATCCTCGGGCTGGGGCTATTCATTTCCACTTTTACTGAAACCCAGCAACAGGCCATGTTTATCGCCTGGTTTTTTATGGTAATTTTTATTTTCCTCAGCGGGATGTTTACCGCCATAGAGAATATGCCTTCATGGGCACAGAAAATTACCTATTTCAATCCCGTACGGTATTTTATCGAAGCGATCCGGATGGTGATGTTGAAGGGCGCCGGACTCAGCGATATTTCCAGGCAAATATGGACGTTGGCAGGGTACTCAATCCTGATTAATGGCCTTGCGGTATGGAATTATAGAAAGACTGTGTGAAATTTTTCAAATTTTCTATCTTTATACTATTAAGGTCGGATTTCTCACTAATTCCGGAAAAGCCTGATGTTTAAAGATTATTATCAAATACTGGGTATCAGCCGTACGGCCAAAGAGTCTGAAATCAAGGAGGCTTACCGTAAGCTGGCAATGAAATATCATCCGGACAGCAATTCGGATGAAGCTGCACATCAACTTTTTGTGGATATCAACGAGGCTTATCACATCCTGAGTGATCCGGATGAAAGGCGGAAATACAATCACCGCTATATTTCCAAAGTTACCCCGCCTAAACCACAACATGCCAGTAGCTTTGAAATGACCCGCGCAAAGCGTGCTACCCGATATGCCAGGGGGAGATATTCTCCGCGTGTGCGTTACCGCGGTGCCGCCTATTCGGGACCCAAATTTAATGATATCAATCAGGAAGGTGAAAAAACGACTACCATTTCGCAGGAGTTTTTCAGCGATGATTACCGGCGTACCGTTATCAGTCGGAAGCAGGGTGATCTCCTGGGCTATACCATGTATTCCAGATGGGTGAGGGTGGTAGCTTCGGTATTGTTCGTTTTTTGTGCAGGGCTGATTGCTGATTTTTTTCTGGCGGAATCTACGCCTCCTGAGACCGTCAAGTCCAAATACGAAGTGGACTGGTCATTTTCAGAACCGGGTGTGATCCGAATCCTGACCAACAGGAGCCGGTTTGGGGTGTTGAGAGAAAATGCTGAGCACCTTCCTGTGGGTTCAAAAGTACAGGTTATCAAAACGCCTATGGGACGTATTCCCGTGAAAGCGATTATACAATCATCCGAAGGCTACCGGCAATTTTCTACCTATGGCGGAAGGTATGATGATATGAATGTTTTGCTCCTCTTTAGTCTGGGTATTTTGTGCATAGCTACGCTGGTTTTTCGGAAAAATCCGGAATTTAATGCATACCTGGGCACAGCAACCCTGGCACTTGCAACAGTCTTGCTGGGCATTATTTTTAAGGCCTAGGCAAAACTGTCCACCGTGCAATTATGACAATTGGGCAAAAAATTACGGAGGCTGGAACAATAGTGGTATATCTTTTGGCTGAATGGTTGTAACATTTCGCGAAATTAGAAGTTCAAGATATACATGTTCAAGGATTATTACGATATTCTGGGCTTGAATAAAGATGCTGAAGACCGAGAAATAAAACGCTCGTTCCGGAGTCTTGCTATGATTTATCACCCGGATAGTAACGAAAATCCGGAAGCCCATCAAAAATTTCTTGACATCAATGAAGCATACCAGACCTTAGGCGATCCAATCAAACGAAAACAATACGACGGGCGATACGATTACCATCGGTTTGTAAAATACAGCGAACAGGTCAGGCAGGAGTACAATTATTCAACCTCTTATTCCTCTCCTGCTTATGAGACACCCCGCCGGCCTACCCGTTTTGAAGAGTTTTCCCGTTATAACTTCTTTTCCAGATTTGTGGCCTGGGTCGGATTACTGTTTGCCTTTAGCGTCGTGGCCGATTATTTTTTCGCCCAGTATTCGGATATTGAAGAAGTGCGTTCGATGGCAATCACGCAGGGACCAGGTGGAGAATTGAGTGGGTTTATCCGTACCGACAGTTTGTCTTTTATCCTGGATTATACCCATTTTGATAACCTGGGGAAAGGCGATTTTATCAGTTTGCGAAAAACACCCTTCTATCACATTGTTACGCATTTATACGTCTGGGAATTTCCTGAAACGGCCGATAGAATTGCGGTTCAGGATAAGTTCCGGTCCTACACCCCGGAGACGATGATTCAGGTTTTTAGTTTTTTCCCACATTACGGTATATACAATGTGTTTTCATTTTTTCTGATTGCTCTGCTGGTCAGCAGTATGGTGGGCGTAACCCTTCAGGACAGACCTGAGTTTTTGTTCAAGCTGGGTTTGTTGAATATTTTGATTTCCTTTATTTCTGTATTTATACTGGTAAATTCCTGATTTTGCTTTAAATTTTCAGTCTATGAAAATCAAAGCAATTATTACCGGAGTCACGGGCATGGTTGGCGAAGGGGTATTACACGAATGCCTGCTTCAGCCGGATGTCGAGTCTGTTTTGGTGGTAGGTCGAAGGTCATGCAATATGCAGCATGCCAAAGTAACCGAAATCATACATAAAGATTTTTTTGATTTTTCGTCAATTGAAGATCAACTCAAAGGCTATAATGCCTGTTATTTCTGCCTGGGTGTATCATCTGTCGGAATGAAAGAAGACCAGTATCACCAACTCACCTACGATCTCACCATGAGTTTTGCCAAAACTTTACTAAAACTCAATCCGGATATGACTTTCTGCTATGTTTCCGGATCGGGTACTGACAGTAGCGAAAAAGGCAGGAGTATGTGGGGCAGAGTCAAAGGCAAAACCGAAAACCATCTGCTGAATCTGGGTTTTAAACAAGCCTATATGTTTCGCCCGGGCTATATTCAGCCAACCCCCGGACTTAAAAACACGCTGAAAATGTACAGGTTTTTTGCACCTTTTTACCCCATTTGGAAAAAGGTTTTTGGTAAATATGTATCTACCCTTGAAGAAATTGGCCTGGCAATGATCAATGTTACGCAAAGAGGGTATGAAAAAAAGATATTGGAAGTTTCTGATATTGTCGAAGTAGCCAACAGATAAACATATTCTTCGTAAAGGAAAGTACAGTTTTTTCCAAAATGGAGGGAGTATGAAAGATCCAATGGTTATTCTGGCTGTTTACAACCAGATGAAAAATGCCAATCGCCACGCAATCCTTTTGAAAGCAGAAGGGGTACGTTGTGCGATTGATTTTGCAGAAGATCCAAATGAAGTGAGTCTTTTCCGCGAAAGTATTGGTGAGATCCAGTTGCTGGTACACACGGATGATTATGAGAGGGCCAATATAATCCTGGAAATGGATGATCGGACGCTTGAAGCCGGCGAACATGAGGAACGGCCAGGAGAGGAGAGTATGCTTGTGGGAGGGGTGGTCGGTATGGCGGGAATTTTGACCTCCCTGGCAAATTTTGATGGTTTGCCAGAAAATATGATTCTATTTCCATTTGCGGTTGCTGCAATAGGCGGTATTTTGTTTTGGAAAGGAATTATGGAAGCCCGGGAAGAGAATTGAGTATTATTTCGTTTATTTGCGCGTCAGATTTTATTTCAGAGCAGGTTCCCCCGTTTGTACCGATTGAATTTTAACCCTGTTGTGAATGAAAAAACACCTTTTACTTTTTACCTTGATTGCCCTGTTGGGTATCGGTATGGCTGATGGCCAAAACTACAAAACAGGTGTAGGACTTCGCCTGTGGAGCGATAGCGAAATCACGATCAAACACTTTGTCAGTCAGGAGGTTGCTGTGGAGGGAATTATCGAACTTCGCCGCAAGGCCGTAGGGACTACCTTGCTGTTTGAAAAACATGCCACAGCATTTGACGTGCCGGAACTCCAATGGTACTATGGTTTAGGCGGCCATATAGGATTCTGGCAAGATCGCAAAGACAACTGGCCCATATTCTCCGACAACAGCGAAATGGTGGCAGGGATAAGTGGAATTGTTGGCTTGGAATACACGATAGAGGCTATCCCCTTTTGTATCAGTATTGACTACAAACCACTGGTCAACCTTATTGGTTACAATGGGCTGGTGAATACCGGTGCGCTGTCTCTGCGTTATACTTTCTGATTTTACTCAATCAGCAGTCTCATCACCCGGAATTTTTCTCCGGATATAATTTTTACAAGATAAATACCCGAAGGTAAAAATCGGGTATTCACCTCTTTTCCGTTTGCGATTTCTCCTGAAAACCATTCTTTTCCGGCAAGATCAAAGATACGGGCAATGGTCTTTTCGCCAGCTATGGGGTCAAATGCAAAAAAGACAACATCTTTTGCCGGGTTGGGGAAAATCGAGACCGGATAAGGTTCCTCCGGATTTTCAATGCCGGTTGCCGTATTTTCTATGCAGCGCAAATGGTCGAGAAAAGCAGCCAGGGTATCGACCAGGAAAGCTTTTTCCCCACTGTAATTGTGTGGAGAGATGGGGGGATTGGCAAAAAGGTCGGGATTTCTCAGATAGGTTTTGTGCCGGTCGTCGGTATAACCCACTGAAATGACCCGGTCTTTGATCCGGCATGCCCCGTGCACAAGCGGCGCCTTCGCCCCGGTGAAGGGAAATATCAGGCCGGAGGCCTGAAAATATGCTTTAGCGGTACCACAATCTACAATCGGATCCTGCAGGATATGGTATTGAAACAATGCAGGGTCATTGGCAGATGCGATCAGCAGGGTATCTTCAATGGCTCCATAAATATTGATAATGCCATTTACCCGGGCACTGGTACCATTAAGATTTAGGACACCTTCGACAGCGCCAAGATCAGGTCTTTGTGCGCTGAAAAGCAAGTTTCCAAACAAGTCTGACCGGGTAACGGGTGGCAGACTATCTGCCGTTGCCGGTTTTTCGGCAGCCTGATCCCTGAAGGCTGCATGAAGTGCTGTAAATCCACCGGCACTTTCACCCCCCACAAAAACGTGTGTGGTATCTATACCATATTGCCCGGCATGGCCCCGGAGATATCGTATAGCTCCTTTGGCATCCTGCATAGCCCGGTAAACTGCCCGGGACAGTTCTGCCTCATCATGACAATATGGATATTGAAATTCTCCCAGAATTGGGTCAAACTGCCGGTAAAATCCCAGTCGGTAGGAGATCGAAGCGGTGACATATCCTCTTCTGGTAAAGCTATCGCAAAGCTGCCAGATCTCAGCTTTATTCCCTCCGTAAAAACCGCCTCCATGAATCCAGACAATCAGCGGACGCTGCGTGCTGGTATCTCCGGCAGGGGTAAATACATCCATTTTCAGATCGACCGGTACCTGCCCGAAGTTGGGCACAGTTCCATACACGACATTGGTATCGATCACAGACCCCGGAAAATGTGGAAACCGGTAAGGTCCCGGTACACAGTTTTGGGCATAAATACTTTGTGTCAGAAACAGTAAGGGGACAAAAAAACACAGTAACTTCTTCATAATGGCCATTTTAAAACAGACGTTTTTTATAGGCAAAATATTAATATAAAGTAAAAAAAAAGGCCTTCCCGAAGGAAGGCCATAGAAAAATATTATTTAAGTACGGATTAGTAACCAGGATTTTGCTGCGCTGCCAGGGTTGGGTTTTGCGCAAGCTCATCAGCTGGAATCGGCCAGAGGAAGCGGAAGTCGCTGTATGGAATAGCCGCTACGCTATTGTTGACTGCCGGACGGTTTACCAGATCATAATCAGTAAAGGCAAAGTCAGCAAAACGTATTTTTGAAGGGATGCCATTGGTGCTGAAGTTGGCATCATTGGCCAGGCGGTGGATATCCCCCCAGCGTTTACCTTCTGCAAGCAGTTCGATACGGCGCTCCATCAGGATGGCTGAAATCAGCTCATTGGCATTGGCAAAGCTGCCCGCGGTAAACTGATTTGCTTCTTCGGTAACTGCGCGGTTGCGTACCGCATTGAGCAGATCGAGTGCACGTGTAGATACGCTGCCACTGGTTCTTGCTTCTGCTTCCGCTACGTTGAGCAGTACTTCAGCATACCGGAGGATCGGGTTAGAGTCAGAACGACCTACTTTGTCAGTATATTTGTCTGTGAAGTAGCTGCGTCCATTGTTGGAGAGCATCGTACGGCGAAGGTCACTATCCAGCCAGAGCGGGTTGTTGTAGAATTGTGGACTGATCAGAACCAGACCACGACCGCCCTGAGAAGGATTGCCGAGCATAGCAGGCAAAGCGCCATTTACCCCTGGGTTATCGGTAGTCGCATTGTCAATATAGAAGACAGCCTCTGAGGAGGTATTGCTGTATACTCCTGTCAGGCTTCCATCAAGTGCATAACCACCAATGGAGCTGGTAAATGGAGCCGCAGCAGAAATGATTTTGTTGCCTTCAGAAATGACACCTGCCCAGTCTCCCTTGTGAAGTTTTACACGGGTTTTGAGAGCAATTGCAGCGCCTTTGGTAGCACGTACAGATTTCTCGATGCCACTGCGGGTATCAGGCAGTGCTGACTCGCAAAAGTCGAGGTCGGCAAGGATAAAATCATATACTTCGGCAACAGAGTTGCGACCCTGGGCAATAGCATCTTCTACTTTGGAAGCAGAGTTGATGGCAACGCTGCGAATGGGTACCCCCTGACTTGATCCATTGTTTTCCAGATAAGGTCTGGCAAAGTGGATCAGCAACTCGTGGTAAGCCATGGCACGCATAAACCGGCCTTCTCCTTCGTATGCACTTGCCACATCTGCCGGCAGGAGACCTTCAGTTTGCGCACCTTTCGCGCCTTCGATGACGATATTTGCCTGATTGATGAGGGTGAAAAGAGTATTCCACATCCAGACATTGTTGGCGGAGAAAGGCGTATAAGTAGCCTCATAAGTAATCTGGTAAAACAGCGCCTGGTTTACCATGTCTTCACCCCGCATTTCACTCTGCTCAACGTTGGCAGCTCCAAAAGGATATCCTCTTACTTGTCCACCTGCGTAAGTTCCACTCTGGGCAGCATTATACATACCAATAGCGGCAAGTTCGGCACGGTCAGCAGTACTGAACGCCGTGGTCTCGCTGAAAAAAGCCAAAGGCTCAAGATCGGTTACCTGGCAGGAAGTCAGGAAGAACAACACTGCTCCTACCATGCTCAGCCTGCGAAGGGAAAATTTATTAATGCTTTTCATTATATTTTTGTTGAACAGTTTGAATTAGAAACCAAGGCTGATACCGCCGGAAATTGTTCTTACAAGCGGGTTGGTGTTGTTGTCGAGACCAAACTGGCTGTTGGTACCAATCACGGAGTTTAATTCTGGATCTAATCCTGAATACTGAGTGAAAGTCAACAGGTTTTGTCCCTGCACAAACAGGCGGGCAGAACGAATTCCAGTCGAGGAAACATTGCTCAACAACGTTCTTGGCAACTCATAAGAAAGGGTTGCGTTCTGCAGACGGAGGAAGTCTCCGGGCTCGATAAAGCGGCTGTCAGCTGCACCAGTGTTGTTGATGGCAGCTTCGCGACCAGCGTAGAGTTTTGGCACATTGGTTTCCTGACCTGCTGCTGTCCAGCGATCAAGAATTTCACGTCCGTTGTTCTGGAAACCCATATTGAGGAGGGTAGCCTGACGGGTAACGTTCATGATATAGTTTCCACCTACATAGCGGAAGAACAGTTGAAGACTCAATCCTTTATAGCTGAAAGTATTGTTCCAGCCTCCCTGCCACAATGGGTTTGAGTTTCCAAGCAACTTACGATCGGTAGCTGCACTCAGTGTACCGGCAGTAGAAATATCTTCAGGGTTTTCCTCTGTATAAACCCGGTACTGGCCGGTGCTTACATTGTATTGTACAAGGCTTCCATCAGCTTTTACCCAGATCGGGTTTCCATTGGCCTGGTTTACGCCATACCATTCAAAACCGTAGAATGTACCGATAGATTCATTGACACGGTTGATATGGTAGGTAAAAATGATGTCCTCGTCATTGTTAAGAGCCAGGATTTCATTTTTGATGAACGCAAAGTTAAATGCAGTGCTCCATGAAAATCCACCTTTGGTAACGGTCAGGGCATTCACTTCTACTTCAATTCCGGAGTTTTTGATCGCACCTACGTTTTGGTTAATGCTGTTGCCGGGAACACCTGTGGAGGGAGGTGTAGGTCTTGCCAGTACGAGGTTGTCCACGTTGTTGTTAAACCAGTTGACCACCAAACCGAGACGATCATTAAAAAATCCAAAATCAACGCCTACGTTGATATTTGTAGCTGACTCCCACTGAAGATCGGGGTTACCAGCCTGGGTGAAGGCTATGCCGGTAAGGTCGCCGTACTGAGAAGCACCGAACTGGCCAAGATAAGGGAAGTCTCCAATATCGGTATTACCTACCTGAGCGTAGCTGCCACGGATTTTCATTTCGGAGAAAATATTGGAGAGCACAGAGTTCTGGAAGAAACTTTCTTCTGAAATCCGGTATCCGGCTGATGTACCAAAAAAGGATGCTGTACGGTTATCTACGGAAAGAGAGGAAATCTTATCTATGCGATAAGACAAGCCTAATAGGTATTTCCCTTTGTAGCTATAATTTAACCTGGCAAACCTTGATTCAAATCCCTCTGGTACAGCGAATCCACCAGAAAACTGGTTGGCGTAGGAACCATCGATCAGGTTATTCTGGAGGAAAAACAGGTCGGAAAAATCGCTTCCCTGAGCGTCAAAGTTGCGATCCAGACGTTTCTGAGCCTCATAACCTGCAACAAAATTCACATCATGCGCATCTGCAAATATTTTGTTGAAATTCAGGGTGTTTTGCCAGTTCCAGAGGGAGACGAATACAAATTGCTGAATCAGCAGACCATTGGCACCGCGGCCATCACCATGACGGGGATCGTAGCTCAGGAAGCTTTCGCTGTTGAGCATGTCCACCCCGATCTGGCTGCGTAGTTTCAATCCATCGATGATTTTCAATTCGCCATAGCTATTGCCCAATACGCGAAGGTTCGCAGCGCGGAGCTGGTTATTGGCCAGTACAAAAGCCTGGTTGGTAAAGTTGTTGTCCACAGGGCGGAGGTTGTTGTCCTGTCCCAGTGCGGCTCCGTCAGGCGTAACGTTGTATCCGTCAAATGCAGTATTTTCCGGATCAAAAGCTCTTACGTTGGGGAGAAGACGTGCAGCACCTACGAGGTTACCGGAGAGCGCGTTGCTGCCGGTGTTCAGGCCTTCGGTGATACTGCGGGTAAGGCTGAGGCTGGAACCGATCTTGATCGCACGGTTGAGGGTGTGATCTACGTTTCCGCGGAATGCATAACGCTTGAGGTTGTTGGCTACCAGCGCGCCCTGCTGGTCAGAAAAACCTGTAGAGAAGAAGTAGCTGGTACGTTCAGCTCCGCCACTGATTGAAAGATTGTGTGTCTGAGTGATACCGTTGCGGAAGATCAGATCCTGCCAGTCAGTGTCAACATTACCGGGACCTGGAAAAGCCTGGTCAGGCTGGCCTGCATTTCTGAATTTTTCGTTGGCAATTTCAATAAACTCATTGGCATTGAGGAGGTCAAGGCGGCTCGCCGCTGTGTTGACACCAATGTTGGCTTCGTAGCTTACTCTTGCGCCTTCGCCGAGTTTACCGCGTTTGGTAGTGATAAGAATAACGCCATTTGCAGCGCGTGAACCAAAAATTGCTGTTGCAGAACCATCTTTCAACACTTCGACAGACTCGATGTCGTTGGGGTTGATGTCTGCCAACACGTTTTGAGCGGTAACACCACTCTGGTCGCCGGTAACAACGGGTACGTTGTCAATAACGATCAGTGGATCTGCACCGGAGGAAATGGTATTTGTACCGCGAATTCTGATTCGTGGTGCTTCTCCCAATACCCCACTGTTGGTAGTAACCTGAAGACCGGCTGCACGCCCTGCCAGCATCTGGTCGAAGCTGGGTGCGGGGAAGGAAGAAATATCCTCACCTTTGATGGATGTGAGTGAACCGGTTAAGCTCTTCCGCTGAAGCGATCCGTACCCGATTACTACGACTTCGTCAACCTGGAGCGCAGTCACAGACATGACAACGTCAATCACACTTCTACCCCCGATTTCTACCTCCTGGCGGGTATGGCTGATCAGACTAAAAACCAAGACATCTCCATCTTGTGGTACAACCAGGCTATATTTACCTGATGCATCCGTGAACATCCCAATACTGGTTCCTTTGACAAGCACCGCAACGCCTTCCAGCGGTTGACTGGTTGTCTCATCGGTAACCGTACCAGACACTGTCCGCTGGGCAAAAATGAAACTCAGCGACAATGCACTAATAACGACTAAAAGAAATAGTCTTTTCATTTAATAAAGCTTAAAGATTTTAGGTTAATTAACACAATTTGCAAAGAACGCATCGTACAGATATACCTCTCCAATGGGAGTGATACCTCAATAAAAAAATTATTCACCCAAGAACGAGTAAGCACGCAGAAAACGTTGCTTACTTAATGCCTCAGGAAGAAAAAATCATAGAAATACGGTGTGGATGGAAGTGTTTTGCTGCTGTTGCAGCTTGCTATGTAAGCTTTGCGCCCTGATAGAATCGTAGGGCAAATAAACCTTCAGACAGTTGTCAGCAAGTATATTACTCATAGCCTTTGGAAAAATAGACCCCAATTTGTGAAAAAAATAATCGGTTGTATCTAATTTTTTAGTGATACAACCGACCTTTAATAACACCCTACAAAAAAAAATGTTTAGGGAAATTTAAGTTTTGTGTACTTTTTTTTTAAAGTACCCTTAATTTTCCTCTCATAACCATCGCATGTCCCGGATAAGTGCATAAAAAATCATAAACACCGGGCTGGTCAGGTGCGCGAAAATATATGGATTCGACCGAATGAGGCTGCATCAGACTGGTGTGAAAGAGGATCAGATCGGATTCGGGTATATACCCTCTGTTGCTTCGGTCCAGCCCGAGCTCCAGGCTTTGTTTGGTAATCGCCTCCATTGACCCTGGCTTGCCAATGACCAGGTTGTGCTGCATGTCGTCGGGATTGTTAAATTCCAGCTTTACCTTTGCTCCTGCCCGTACTTCCAGTTCTGTTTTGTCAAATTTTAATCCGGGCAAAACGGATATGACCAGAACCTGGTCTGGTTTTCCTCCCCAGTCTGCGGGGATTTTAGGAATGTATTTGGCCGGGTCATAAACAATTTCAGCAGTGCTGCTGGCTGTATGGTTCATATGCGCTTCCATGGCCATTTTTGCACCTGACGGGATACGGTTTAGTGTATAATAACCGGTTTCGTGAAGAAGTGACTTTCCGCCTGCCTGCACACCTGAAGCTTTGATTTCGTGGATAAAACCTTGTCTGATTCCTGTTGCATATAATCTCACCCGGGTCCGGTCAGAAGATAATTCTGCTTTGTGGATTTCACAGGGTTGTTTATCCACTACAGGACTGCCATAAATATGATGGTAGTTGTAGGTAAAACTTGTGAGAGAATAACTATTCAGAGCGCTGGCTGTTGCTGCATCAACCGGCTGAGTAAATTCAATTTCAAACCCGTCGGGTTTGGCATATACGGCCTTCATCTCAAAAGGAGTTTTGCCTGTCCATTTCACCCGTTGAATGCCGTAGGGATCGGTACCGGTTGCCGACCAGCCGCGACTGGTCATGCCCACAAACAACACGCCATTTTTCCCCCACTCCAGTCGAAGAATACCCGATGCAAATCCTTCCAGAAATGGAAAACAAATGCCCTGCCATACCCCGTCAATTTTTTCCTCAAATACACGCATCACTTTGCTATGCCCCTGATCGCCTACCAGCATCTGGCCGGCAAAAGGACCAAAAGCAGTACCCGCCAGGATCGTTTTAATATCGGAGGTGGAAATTCCCATCAGGGTGTGTGGAAACCAGACTGCAGGTGGTTTGATGCCGGGTACTTTTTGTCCGGCTTCATAAAGTGTGCCTTGTCCGTCGGGAACATCAGCCTCTTTTACTTTCACCGGTGAAGCCGGATCTGATGCCCAGCGCAGTCCGCTGGGATTGCCTACAAAATCTCCCGGTTCCACATGCGTCATTCGCCCGGAACCTACCCAGTCTCCTTGATTTTCGGCATAGAAAATATCACCTTCGGCGTTAAATCCAAACCCTGCCGGTGAGCGGAATCCTGTTGCAATAGGCGTCATCTGTCCGTCAGGGGTAACTTTTATCATCCACCCTCTCCAGGGGGCCCAGCTTACGCCTCTTCCTGCCCAACCCAGGTTGAGGGTCAGGATCATATCGCCATTGGGTAAAATCAGTGGCCCATAGGAATATTCGTGATAATTGCCACTAAGTGGCCAGCTATATACCGTCTCGTACAAATCCGCTCTTCCGTCGTTGTTGTTGTCCCGCAACCTGGTCAGCTCGCTTCGCTGGGTTACATAGTATTGGTTTTGTGTCCAGGCAATCCCCAACGGCTCATGCAGGCCGGAGGCAAAACGGTGAAAGCGCGGAGAATTGGTGTAAGGGTTTTCGATTTCCCATACCTCTCCTCTACGGGTACAGACTGTCAGCTGATCGCGGTTATTGAATGTCATTCCCCCTACTTCCAATACGATGTCGGAAGGGATGGGCAGCGATTCAATCCGGTAAAATTCTGCTTCTCTGGCATTGGGCTGTGCAAAGAGGCCAGCAATCAGGCAGAGTGTTATGGTGAAGGTTATGAAATATTTCATTGTTTTCTTTGTTAGTATTCGACAACTACCAATCCAAAGAGTAAGTAATCCGGGTTTCTTTTTCTCCCTTTAGAACAGGAACTACGAGTTCCTCCTGGCCTTGAATCTTCCTTATCGTCAGGTTTTTTTCCAGCGCAGGATCTGTAATCAGATAAAATGCTCCGCCTACATTGTATTGATTCTCCCCGATTTTCCGGATAGAGGATCCCCGTGCAAGCACTGTCCACAACATTTGTCTTGCCGTAGGTGAGGTATAAATAATTTCCCTTTTTAATACTCCCTTGTCAGGTGTAATTTTGTCGGATACCTGGGTCTCCCAGGCCGAATAATGAAATTCAGGAAACCCATTTTCATCCAGTGTGTAGCCTCTGGGGTAGAAATGTGCCTGATCAGGCAGTGAGTCAGGCCAGGCACTTGCCGGATTTTCAATCATGGCCAGCGTCGGAGTACCACAGATTTCCACCGCTGTACCGAGTGGGATTGATAGCTGGGTTTCCCCTCTGCCTTCCCACATGGGTGCTACGTTGAGAAAACCACCGCGCCAGACTTTGAGCAGAGCTCCCTGGTGCAGGTCATAAGCGTAGTTCATTCCTTCAGGATCTCCCACATTGATGACGTGTGTACGTTTTTTTCCATTAAACATTGAGAAACCTCTCAGCAATTCGGGGTAGTCCCGTGGGGATATGGCCAGCATAGAACTGGTTCCCCCTTGTTTGAGGAGAGAGGGCGGAGAGTGAAAAGGTGAGTAGGGCGTTCCAGGTCCTTCGACAAACACCTGTAGAAAGGCACCCCCACCACCCTGGAAAAAATCGAGGGTGAGGTTGTGTGTTCCTTCAGAGAGAAATACTTTGCCCTTACGGGGCTGTTCAGCGTGAGTGCTATCGTTGCTGGCAACTACTTTATCGTCAATATAAAGTCTTGAGCCATCGTCAGAGATAATTGTGAAATAATAATCCCCTTCCCTGGTAATCGGCAATGGGCCAAAGAATCGTATGCCGTAATTATTATCGCGGGTTTTAATTTTTTCGATGTCAAAAAAACGGGAAGTCCCTTCTGCTCTGACCTCTAAAGAATCAAAAGGCGGAAGTACATCCCAGCGGCCGTGGTAGTAGCGGTAATTGATTTTGTCCATGGCCAGGCTTTCCCGGTTGAACAGCCGGTAGCGGATGTTGCGGAAAGCCACAGGGCCGTGGTCTCCCTGAATCATAATCGGGCCGGTTGCCTGTTCATTGGCGAAGGCCGCTGCTCGCGTGGGGCCGGTTACTTCGACATCTTCATGAATGGTGATTCCGTTAAAAATCACTTCTACAAATCGGGCATTTTCAGTTTTATTGCCTTTTTCGTCGAATCTCGGTGCGCGAAAAATTACGCGCATTCGCTGCCAGAGACCGGGTGCCAATGAGGCATTTACTTTGGGTGCGATTCCTTCAAATCCTTTTTCTCCTTCAGGTTTTGTTTCGTCCCAGCGTTGATAAATACCGCCGCAATCCACATACGTTACGGGTGCTGTTTTCCAACTGTCAAATAGTTGAACCTCGTATCTGCCCTGGAAATAAACACCAGAATTAGAGCCTTTGGGCATTAAAAACTCCCATTCGATTTCAATGTCTTCATGCTCAAATGCGGTAAAAATATTTTTCCGGTGCGTTTCATTATTTTGATTAGCGAGAATACCAACCCCCGCCTCCGTAGTCATGTTTTGAGGTTCGTCGGGAAGTGAAAAAACTTCTCCCACAATTTTCCAGTTTTCGTCTGTCGGCTGAAATTGACTCAGGTCATATAAGGGAAGTTTTTCGAGCTTGTCGGTCTGTTCTGCGACAGTTGGGGTATCATGACTTTCTTCATTCCCTGTACAGGCAAATATTGCCGCCAGAGAAAATATAAGAAATCTGGACAGAAGCGGGGATTTCATAGGGCTTTGGTTATAGTCGTATCGACACTAAGTTACAAGAATGTCGTTCAGTTACAAATAATACAAATGATCAGCTACGGTTTCGGTGGCGAATATTATCAACCAGCACGGCACCAACGATGATGAGACCAATAATAATTTCCTGCACATAAGTAGGTACTCCGAGAATATTGCATCCATTTCTCAAAACGGCGATCATGAGCGCACCTACGATCGAACCTACGGCACTGCCTTCTCCGCCGCTGAGTGAACCTCCGCCAATGACTACAGCTGCGATAATATCCAGTTCCATTCCCGCCGCAGCGGTCGGGTCTCCAATGGTGAGGTTACTGTATTGCATGACTGCAGCCACACCGGTAAACAACCCACAAAGTGTGTAAATCAGAATGCGTTTCCATTCTACATTGATCCCACATAGTTTGGCTGTTTGTTCATTAGAACCAATTGCAAAAATGTGACGACCTAAAACGGTGTATTTCAGTACGATATATAGTACTCCCAGTAGTATCAGTGTAATCCAGATTCCGGGTGCAAACACCAGCCATGATGGTTCCGGATCGACCAGCATTAAGGACTGCAGCCAGTTGCTACCGGTGGGAACAGTCTGCTCACCGGCAAACCATTTGGCTACGCCTCTTGCTACCTGCATCGTGCCGAGTGTAACAATAAACGGTACAATCCGGAATCGGGCACTGACAAAACCTCCTATCCATCCCACGACAGCACAAGCGCCTATGCCTCCCATCGCAGCCATCAGTGGTCTGAAAAAACCCATGTTTTCTGGGTCTCCACCGTTTAAAATCAGCGAAATAATGACCGTACCCAGTGCTACCTGTGAACCTACACTCAGGTCTATTCCTCCCGAAATAATCACCATCGTCATGCCCAGGGCCCCAATGCCGATGATTACCGTTTGAGTAAGGATGGTTTTTTCATTATACAGGGAGAAGAAGGAACGGATAAAATTCTCATTCCAGATTCCGATAACCGCAAACAGAGCCATTACGGAAAGCAGTGCACCAAATGGACCTAGTTTGTATAGTAGATTTAGGGAAAGACGTAAATATTTCTGCATCAAATCGTTTCGTTAATGGTTCCTGAAGTAGCAAACCGCATGACTTCCTGTCTGGGCCAGTTTTTAAGTGGGCGAATCTGTGACAATTTCCCTCTGTACATGACTGCCAGCGTATCACAGATCCCTAATAGCTCTGGTAAATAGGAGCTGACTACCACAATGGCTTTCCCCTGGGCAGCGAGTTCCTGTATGAGCCGATAAATTTCTGCTTTACTGCCCACATCTATGCCGCGGGTTGGTTCGTCAAGGAAAAAAATATCGCTGTTGTGGTGAAGTAACCGCGCAATACAGGCCTTTTGCTGGTTGCCTCCGGAAAGATTCTGGATGGCCTGATTCCCGTCCCGGCATTTAATATTCATGGTTTTTACCCATTCTTCTGTTGCATCTGTTTCTTCTTTTAACCGGACAAATCCCAGTCGGGCATAACGATGAAGGGCGGAAAGGGTGATATTGGCACCTATGGACATATTGAGCGCAAGGCCTTCTTCCTTTCGGTTTTCACTCAGAAGGTCAAGGCTTTGGCCAAGCGCCTTGCGCGGGTTGAGCCAGGTGGCGGAAATGGTCGGTTGTCCGGTAATTTTCACTTCGCCATTTTGCGCTTTGTCGAGCCCAAAGATGGTGCGAATGGTTTCTGACCTTCCTGCACCGACCAGCCCGGCTATGCCCATGATCTCACCGCGGTGAAGCGAAAAAGACACATCATCCGGCAGGTCACCGGAGCCTTTCAGGTTATTTACCGCTAAAACCACCTCTCCCTGCTGATGAGGAATCGCGGGATAAAGCTCTTCGACTGAGCGGCCAACCATATGTGTGATCAGTGTGTCGATTTCTGTCGTGGATACATCCCCTGTAGCTACGGTTTCTCCGTCACGAAGCACCGTAAAGCGGTCGCAGATTTCTTTGATTTCTTCGAGAAAATGGCTGATATACAGCACCGAAATGCCCTTTTCTTTTAGCCTTCGGATAACCCTGAAAAGTGCCTGTGTATCCTCGGCAGAAAGAGAGCTTGTCGGTTCGTCCATGATGACAATCTTCGATTCTGCTACGAGTGCGCGGGCGATTTCGACCATTTGTTTTTTCCCGATGCTGAGATCGCCTACTTTCATCCGGGGAGTAAGATCGTGTTGTTCCAGCCAGTCGAGGGCTTCTCTGACTTTGGCACTTTGGTCGCGTACAAATCCCCAGCGGGTGGATTCCATTCCCAAAAGAATATTTTCCTCAATCGTAAGATGGCGTGCGAGGTTTAATTCCTGGTATATCATGGATATCCCGGCATTTCTTCCTTCCGCAGGATCTTCGGGGTGGTAATTTTGCCCCAAAAGCTTAATGCTTCCGCCACGGTCAGGCTGGGTGGCACCGCTGAGAATTTTCATCAGGGTACTTTTTCCGGCTCCGTTTTCACCAATTATGGCATGTACTTCGCCTTTGTTCACTGAAAGTGATACCCCCCGCAGGGCTTTTACCGGACCAAATGTTTTGTGAATATTATGTAGTTGCAGCATGTGTTTTTATTTCATATCACTCGCGGTTTAAACCCGCGCTGGTGATATGCATGATTACTCTCCCAGCCACTTTTCCACTTCAGGGTACAGCAATTTTTGAATTTCGGGTAAATCCATATTGTCTTTGGTTACCATGACTACGCCTGTATCGACGCGTTTGTCAAATGGCTCACCGCGCACAACTTTTACTGCTGTTTCCACGCCTTTATATCCCATCATAAAGGGATCCTGTAGCGCAACGCCGTGAAGTTCTCCGTCTTTGATTCCCTGAATCAGCGTTTCGTTGGCATCAAAACCTACGAGAATGACTTTTCCAGCTTTACCTGAAGTCTGCAGGGCGCGGAGCATCGCCTGAACGCTGGTTTCGTTGGGGCAATAGATTCCCTCTACTTCCGGAAACCGGTTGAGCAGGTTTTGGGAAGACTGGAGGCCGCGTTCGATGGTGGCGCCTGCATATTGGTTGGTAGAGATCAGCTCGATGTCTGGGGCAATTTCTGCCATCCGGTCAAGGAAACCTTGTTCGCGGTTTGTCGTGGAGGCAGAACCTTCCAGATAACGCATCAGAATGGCTTTGCCTTTATTGCCCATCTTCTCGGCCAGAAGTTCTGCACAAAGTTGGCCGCCTTTGTAGTTGTCTGTTGCCACAAAACTTTGGTAGTCGTCGGAGTCCAGGTCGGAGTCAAATATGACTACGGGGAGGTTTCTTTTTCCGGCAGATTTTACTACCGGAACAAGACTGCGGGAGTCAAGCGGCGCCAGCACAATGGCATCAATATTCTGGCTGATAAAATTTTGCACAATCTGGATTTGCGTCTGGCGATCAGATTCTTTCAGCGGCCCTTGCCAGATAATTTCAACGCCAAGGTCATTTTCGGCTTTTTTTGCACCAGCATGCACGCTTTTCCAGAAGATATGGGTAGTACCTTTGGGTATAACTGCAATACGCAGTTTTTTATCTCCGGAAGAAGTTTCACCGCAGCCGCTCCATAAAAGGAGGAAAGA
This sequence comes from Bacteroidia bacterium, assembly GCA_041391665.1. Taxonomy (NCBI): domain Bacteria; kingdom Pseudomonadati; phylum Bacteroidota; class Bacteroidia; species Bacteroidia bacterium. The sequence goes on from JAWKNO010000002.1 coordinate 405,476, forward strand.
TGCAATCAGGGTAGTAGTGAGTAAACGTATCATATACCAGGGTTTATCGGGGATGTTAAATAAAATCTAAAGAATGTCGAGTGTTACCATTTGGGAAAAGGATTTCGCTTTGGGGGTTCGGGTCGAATCAGAAGTTTTGACATGATGTATTCGTCCACATATTCTCCATCGAGAAGGTACGATTCTCTTTTCGTGCCTTCAATCTGAAAGCCCATCTTTCGGTATAAGCCGATTCCCGCTTTATTTTGAGAGAGAACAATAAGTTCCATCCTGCGGATATTGTGAGCCCATGCCCATTTTTCAATTTCAGTAAACAGCCAGGAACCAATGCCTTTGCGGCGATAGTCTTCGCGTACACCGACTGCCAGCAGTACATTGTGGCGGGTGCGGCGGTGCGAATCGCCAAAAGCGCCCAGCCAGCCAACCAGTTCTGCGCCATCTTCGACAATAAGTATTGTCTGATTGTCACGGTCAAGGATCGTTTCGATTTCATCCATCTGCTCGCGGATGGTTGTACGCCTTTCGCCAGGTTCAAGCAGGGCAAAAGGAGACTCCGACTCAATGGTGGAGAGCAGTTTGATAAAAGCTTCGGCGTCCGTAACGTGAATTTCTCTCAGGTTCATTTTTATCCAAAATCCGTGGCACACCCTGAAAATAAGCAAAACCTCCGTCGGTAAACAACAGGTTTCGTTTATTATGAAAAAAATCCATTCGTCAATAGGGTTTCATGCCTGTTTACACTATGCCTGGAAATGATATCGGAAAGGTCTGAAATTTGTTAACATAATCCCCGGATCATGTAAGATTTTCAGCTTTCCCTGTCGGAATTTTAATTGTATCTGTTACATTTTATTGACGAAAGTAATATTTTTGACCTGTTAGTCGATAGAAAATATCCTTTCAAAATCGGCTGTTATAAGGAAATGTTCATGAATGAATCTTTACCTCCCGGGTAGATTATCGCCCCTGAATCCCCACCTTTTCCAGTAAATCTTTCCCGGTATTTTACAGTAAAAACCCTCCTGGAAGCGATATCGGGCTGATAGCGTCTTTTTTTTTGCTCCGAAAACGAGCGGGCTTACATGGCAAATTTGTTGTAGCAGGAGGTTGGATTTTTTCAGTTGTATGCGAAGTCTGGATGATTTTTGTTGACTTTCCCCATTTTCCTTACCTCAAATATGGCAAAAAAAAAACGGGCGGTTGAGAGGATATGTTACCTTGGTAATCCTGTAAACCCGCCCTACCTTTGAAATATCAAACAACAAAAAAGATTAACATTACATATATGAAAAGCTTGCTCATCCTTACCGCCCTCCTGTTGACCGGATTCTTCTCACAAGCTCAAAACCTTTCTGCCTCATCTGATGAAAAACCGATTATGCTCGGTGTTTCCACCCTGGGAAATGAAGATAAAGTGGTAAGCTTCTACGAGCAGATTGAACAACAGACCGGAGAATTGAAAGAAGCCAGAAAAACTTATGTTGAAGCGCTTGCCAACGCGGAAACTGAGGAAGAAAAGGAAATGAATGAAGCCATTCTCTCCAGCATCGATCAAATGATCCGCACGAATCACCGGATTATGGAAGGCAGCATCACCATTCAGAGTATAGATTAAGTAAGTAATATCCCTTCTCAATTGCGCTTCAGCCACTCTACGGCCCGCAATATTTTTACATCCTTTTCCAGATCATAAAAATTGTCTCCGCCTTCTACATATTCATCTGGAATTACCGAATCACCTTCGTAAATATTTCCCAACCGGTCTGCATAAAAACTGATGGTCAGCTGAATTACAATATTTTCAGTGATGGGCTGCCAGGTTACGGTTGTGGTGTATCCTGAAGTTTCCTCGCCGATAAAGAAGGTTTTGGGTCTGTTTTTAAAAGAAATAGCCGTAATTTCTCCCGAACTGGAGGTTGCCGCACTGATCAGGACGACAACCGGAACGGTATCCAGCTGTAGGTAATTGTCCATTTTGGACAATTGATAGTCAGTCATCTGCCGGTCATCGATGTAGAGATTCTGGTCTTTGATGATCCAGTTTTCATTATAACCAGAAGATTTTTCAGCGAATGCCCCCACTTTGGTGTCCCCGTAAAAATCACATAATCCCGCCAGCATGGGATACATGGTTCCCCCACCATTGAGTCGAAGGTCAATGATCCAACCTTTGGGTTTGTTTTTTTGCTGGATGTCCAGGATCGTTTGTCTGATCTGCCAGGCATAGAGTGAATCCGCGGGCCCCATGATCAGGCCGGGGATTCTGATATAACCGAATTCTTCCTTTATGACCTGTCCCAAAACCGGTATTGCCGTTCTGCGGTATTGATCCAGAATGAGTGAATCAAAGACCATGGTGGAGGTTTTCCAGGGTTTGGACAAGCCATTGTAGGGTACATTGTTTACCCAGATTCTTCCGTGGAAGTCCTTTAGCTCTTTGAGGATCAGTTTCCCCGCAGCAATAATACCCTCTTCTTTGTGCAGGGCATAAATCTGCGGTTTGAGTTTTTCCCAGTTTACGCTATCTCGATTGACCGAGGAAGTCATGGCCAGGGTCAGGATACTATCGAGTGCAAAGGAATTATGTATTTGCGGCTGAGCAAAAATGGAAGCTGAGAAAATCAGAAAAACGGATAAAATCAGGCTCGTTTTCATTGTGTAGTTGATAATAAATTTTAAAACTTATCAGGAAGCAAATCCATCCGGCATTCGGGTTTCATGCCCGTTTACACTCAGCTTGCGGATGATATCGGCTCTGTCCGGAAATTGTTGAATCAATACTTCAGCATTTGCTCCTTCAAAACAGTTACCCGTAAAGCCGGGAGCCATCGTACAGCCAAATAATGCATACCGACCTCCCCCGATCAGACAACCTCCCTGCCAGACACCCGCAGGTACAACAAACTGTATTTCATGCCCCTTCGCAGGGTCACTACCCATGACAATTTCCCGGCTTGTGCCATTTTCATACAGCAGATAAAGAACCAGCGGATCGCCTCCGTAAAAATGCCAGATTTCGTCATGCGTTAGCCGGTGAAAACAAGACACACTCAGCGGTTTTTCGCAGTAAAAGCCGATCATCGCTGTGCCGAAAGGTGCGCCACTGGCAAATTCCCGGGCAGAGCGATAGGTGCTTTTAAACAGGGTTCCTTCTACCGGGAGTTTGTCGAATTGAAAATGTTCGGCAATAACCCGGGCATCGGGGTGCATATCTTCAGGGAGTGATGTTGAATGGCAAGGGTTTTGCATGGAATATTTTAGCCTCAATAGGAACAGTAGCTGAAAAATAATTATTTTTTCCCGAAGTTTGGGCTGATTCCTTGTAATTATTCCACCCATTACCGATTCCCCTATGAAAACTTCCTTTTCGCTTCTTTTGATTGGATTCCTCCTTTTCCCTGTGATACTTTTCTCCCAGACAGAAACACCGGAAATGCGCAAAACGGAAGAATCTGAACTTCCTTTCACCAAACCCAAAATCAAAAATATTGATGCCCTTGACCCCGTCAAATACCCGCTTAAAGCCGTTTCCAGGAAGATTGAAGGCGCGGTACGTGTAGAGGTAGAAGTGGATGAGGCGGGTAAATATGTGGCCCACAATATTGTAGAATCTGCGGATTCGCTTCTGTCAGCTGCAGTCGATCCCTATATTTCTCAGCTGAAGTTTGAACCTGCCAGAAGGGGAGAGCTGGCCGTTCCGGCTGTAATGGAGCTGTCCGTCATTTTCAACATCGAAAAGCGGGTTCCCATCAAAACAGAGATCAGAGTGAAGTACTGAATTTCTGGCTCATTTTATTACTAGTTTGTGAAAGCTGGTACTATTCCCCATTTGTAGTTTTAGCATATACAAACCTGGTGAAAGTGTGGAAATATCAATGGTCATTTGATCTGAAAATCCAGATTCTGATGCTGTTATTTTGCCCTGCAAATCTGTCACTTCAACTGATATTGGCCTAACAGGATACAATTGGGAAGAAATCCTGACGATATCATCAGCCGGGTTTGGCCAGATGGAAAATAAGGACTGCTGTTTAATCTGTTTTTCAATTCCAACACCTCCGGAGGCATCTGTATATTGCCACATATCCTGGCCAGTCTGATCATAATCGGCCGAAAAAAACAGGCTGTTGAGTACAGGATTGAATACCGTAAAGTTTAATCCAAACAGTGGATTGATAGCTGTATTACCCGGAGGACTAATCACATGCGTTTGTGCCGGATCACCGGCAGTTACAAACATCTGATTATCACCTATAGCTTCCAGAGCTACAAAATAAAGACTATCTCCGAAAGTAGTCATAGATGCCGGATTACTTCCGTCGGAGCCGGGAATAATATCGAGGTAAAGCTGGGTACCTGCTTCGGTCCCATCTGTATACCACAATTCATTTCCATGAGAATCATCATAGGCGGAAAAATACAGATGGCCCTGAAAATTCATATACCCTAATGGGTAGGCAGATGCACTACCGGTATGAATATCTTTAATTTGATACGTACCACCCGAAGTCCCGTCGGTTACCCACAATTCTTCTCCATGTGTGTCATCCTGTGCATTAAAATATACTTTTCCATTAAAGCCGTAAAATTCGCGTATCCCTGAGCCATCTGGCCCCGGATTTATATCTTTAAGAAATGTAGTTCCCTGCACGGTTCCATCAGAAACCCATAACTCAGCTCCGGTTCCGGCACTTTCTGCCGTAAAATATAGTTTTCCCTGATAAACATAAAAATTCCTTGGACCAGCGGATTGGTTACCGGTTGCATTTATATCCAGAAAGAGGTGTGTGCCGCCTGGGGTTCCGTCAGTTACCCATAATTCATTGCCTGTAGTTGGTTCATAGGCAGAGAAAAATAACTGATTTCCCAGTGCTGTAAAATTGTCTACAAATGAACCTGCTGCTCCGGGTGCAATATTTTTTACAAGGATAGTCCCGTTAGCTGTGCCATCGGTTTTCCATAACTCAGTTCCATTCAGGCTGTCCGTTGCCCTAAAAAACACTTCTCCATTGAAAAGGTATAACTGTTCGGGGACGGAAGAGCCTGAGCCTGGCCATATGTCCTTTAAGATGTTTGTACCTGCTGTTGTCCCATCAGAATGCCATAATTCAATTCCGTTTACCATATCTGCGTAAGTGCGTTCTGCTTTGAAAATCAAGTGATTATTCAAAGCCGTTAATTCATAGAAAAAGAGATTTCCACCAGCCTGGACTTTGCTTAGGACATGAGTACCCGCCGGCGTACCATCTGTTACCCAGATACCGCTGTTGGTATCGCCTACCGTAGCACAGGAAAAATAGGCCTTTTGTCCTATTTCGGTAAACTCCCCAAAATAGGCTGCGCCCTTAGAATTGAGATCAAAAGCCGTAAATTGTTGGCCAATCGCCATATGGAAAAGGCAAAATCCGAAGATTGTGAAAATGGTTTTCATAAAGTAATGAGTATTATAGGAGCTTGTGTTATTTTAGAATCTGTATGGTGGATCTAAACTTTCAGAAAGATAGGATACATTGTAGCAGCTGTCAATCCCGGATATTCGCTATGGAAAAGTCCCTGGTTTTTATACATCCGGGCTTTTCAGAATTGTGTTTTCCCGCAGATTCTTATGGTTGAAGTTTTTTGCTTAACATTGTATTTTGTAGCTGTAACAAAAACTTATGCAAACCCTAACGTCAGCGATAGCATTTTTCACCTTGCTACTATCTCAGTTTTTATTCCCCGCACAGGCTCAGACAGACCGGAGTTTCCGGGTGATGACCTTCAACATCCGGTTGAATATAGCTTCTGACAGCACCAATGCCTGGCCCCATCGTACTGACCTTGTCGAAAGTATGATCCGCTACCACGAAGCCGATCTTATTGGCGTTCAGGAAGCGCTCGAAAACCAGATGGTCGATCTCAAATCCATGCTGCCTGATTTCGGCGCACATGGAGTAGCCCGAGATACGAATCTGCAATGGGGAGAGTATTCTGCGATATTTTACCGGAAGAGCCGCTTCGACCTGGTCGAAGGCGCTACCTTCTGGCTTTCTGAAAGCCCCGAAATGGCCAGCCGTGGCTGGGATGCTGCCCTTAACCGGATTGTGACCTGGGCAAAATTCAGAGATCGCTTTACTGGTAAAATGTTTTTCCACTTTAATACTCATTTTGATCACAAGGGCGTAGAAGCGAGAGAAAACAGCGCCCGGCTGATCATGGACAAGATTGCTGAGTTGAATCCCGACAATCTTCCGGTCATTCTTAGTGGAGATTTTAACCTTACGCCGGCAGATTCTCCCTATTCAATTTTAACTTCAGACAACCCCGAAAAGAACCTTAAAGACTCTTTTTATGAGAGCCTGATCCCTCACCATGGACCGGAATCTACGTGGAGTGGGTTTCATTTTCCCGGAGAAGGGGACAAAAGGATTGATTATATATTCACCCGAAACCGTGTAGTTGTGCTCAAACACGCCACGCTTTCCGATTCGTGGTCTGGCCGTTATCCTTCCGACCACCTGCCGGTGATGGCGGAGGTTATGATCGACCCGGTGGTAGCATTGCCTCAGGCGCATTCTCACAATGACTATGAGCAGTCAAAGCCGCTCTGGGAAGCTCTGGAAAACGGGTTTGCAAGCATTGAAGCCGATATCTGGCTGATAGACAATAAATTGTATGTTTCTCACAACCGTCCGGTAATCACCCCTCGCTCACCTACGCTTGAGTCTTTATATCTGGAACCACTTTCCCGATTGGTAACTGAAAACCATGGCTGGGTATTTCCGGGGTATAATCAGCCTATACAGTTGCTGGTGGATTTCAAAAATGATGGTGAAGCTACCTATGCAAAGTTGAAAGAAGTATTGAGTAAATACGATTACCTGCTCCAACCGGGCAAAAATCGTCCGGTCGCTGTGCAGGTTGTCATATCAGGAGACCGTCCGGTAGCCACCATTGCTGCCGATAGCAGCCGTTTGGCGCGTATTGATGGGCGTCCGGAAGATTTGGGCGAATTGTACGAAACTTCTCTCGTGCCGCTGATCAGTCAAAGATACGGAATCGTGACTTCATGGAAAGGGAAAGACGAAATCCCGGCAGGAGAAATGGCTGCGATAAAAGCGCTCACAGACCAGGCACACCGGCAGGGAAAAAAAGTACGGCTGTGGGCGACACCTGAGGATGAGAAAGTTTGGACTGTATTGCTGGACGCTGGTGTGGACTATATAAATACCGATGATCCTGAAAGACTGAAAAAATTCCTCCTAAAATCGGAGTGATAATTGAAAAATGTCTATTTTACGCCCCACTACTAACTAATACTACCGAGGAATGAATTTTGGTACCATTGATTACATTGTATTTGCAGCCTATGGCGCGCTGATTATTTTTATCGGCCTGTGGGTGTCACGCGAAAAAGGTGGAAAAGAAAAAGATGCGGAGGACTACTTTCTTGCCGGAAAAACGCTGCCATGGTGGGCGATCGGGGCATCATTGATTGCGTCCAATATTTCTGCAGAACAATTTATCGGTATGTCGGGTTCCGGTTTCCGGCTGGGGTTAGCTATCGCTACCTACGAGTGGATGGCCGCTATCACCCTTCTGGTAGTGGCCTGGTTTTTTCTTCCGATCTTCCTGAAGAAAGGCATTTTTACTATGCCGCAGTTTTTGGAAGTTCGTTATGATAACCGGGTGAGAACACTGCTGGCTGTTTTCTGGCTGTCGGTGTTTGTTTTTGTCAACCTCACTTCTGTCTTGTATCTCGGTGCAAAAGCCATGGAGATCATTATGGGGGTTCCATTGGTTTACGGGATGATTGGACTGGCGCTATTTTCGATTATATATAGTGTCTATGGAGGGCTAAAGGCGGTAGCCTGGACAGATGTCGTACAAGTTGTATTTCTGATTGGTGGTGGATTGATGACCACTTATATCGCACTTGATGCTTATGGAGGAATCGGCAAACTGATGGGAGACTTTGGCGACCGGTTTAATATGATTCTTTTTGAAGGGGAATTGATATTTACAGATGATGCAGGCCAATCTCAGGACGCTTACAATCTTTTGCCCGGACTGAGTGTGTTGATCGGCGGAATGTGGATTGCGAATCTCTACTATTGGGGGTGTAATCAGTATATCATTCAGCGGGCCCTGGCAGCTAAAAATATCAAGGAAGCGCAGCGGGGGGTAGCATTTGCTGGTTATCTGAAACTGCTTCTCCCGATGATTGTGGTTATACCAGGCATTGTGGCTTTTGCCATGAAGGCGCCAATCGATAAGGCAGATGGCGCATATCCCTGGTTACTGGCTAACTTTGTGCCTTCCGGGTTTAAGGGGCTGGCTTTTGCTGCGCTTGCTGCGGCGATTGTTTCTTCGCTTGCATCTATGATGAACAGCACATCTACCATCTTCACGATGGACCTGTATAAGCCGTATATTAAAAAAGATGCTTCTCAAAAGGAATTGGTGCTGGTGGGCCGTATCGTAGCATTTGTAGCTATGCTGGTAGCAGGTCTTGTGGCTTATCCCCTGATGGGTAAAAGTGATCAGGTATTTCAGAATATCCAAAACTGGACAGGTCTGGTAAGTCCGGGCGTACTAGCCGTATTTATTATGGGCTTGTTTTATAAAAAAGCTACGGCTAATTCAGCCCTGGTATCCGCACTGTTAAGTGTTCCGCTTTCCTTCGCGATTAATGCGTGGCTTCCTTCTATACCGTTTATGAACCGTATGGGTATCGTATTCCTGATATCGCTGGTTTTGATTGTGGTAATCTCCAGGCTCGAAGGAAAGGGAGAAGATTCTCCTAAAGCGATTGTACACAGCGAAGTCGTAAGAGAGAAAGATCCTGTTTTTACTGCCGCAGCAACAGGTATCATACTGATTACAACGATGTTGTACGCTTATTTCTGGTAACAGATTTAGATGTGGTTGGTGCCAAAAATGCCTTCAAGTTCACCTGAGAATAATTTTTCAAGATCCTGAAGGGAAATCGGCTTTATCAAGTAGCCGGAAAGCAGCGATAAATTTTTTGCATGCTCAATATCTGCCTGATTGATAGAAGAACTCACCATGAAGATGGTGATTTGTTTGGAAAAATTGGCTTTGATGGAAGCAAACTCTTCCAAAAACTGCCAGCCATCAAGTACCGGCATGTTCATGTCAAGTAAAATAAGGTCAGGGACTTCAGATACGTGAGGAAGGTAATCGCTAAAAAAGTTGAGGGCTTCTCTGCCATTAGAAAAGATCATCAGGTTTTTGCATAGTTTTTTAATTTCGATGAGGCGTTTTAAACCAAAAATAAAGATGTCATCGTCATCAATAATGCACGCAATTTCAAAGTGTTTTTTTTGCATCAAAAATAAATTTTAAAAGTGGAGCCATGTCCGGGTTCACTTTCCCATGTAATACTACCCCCCAATGCTTCAACTTGATTTTTGGTCATAAATAGTCCGAGGCCTTTGGCATCAGGGTTGCCGTGAAAAGTTTTATACATTCCGAATACTTTTTTTCCATGCGTTTTCATGTCTAAGCCTATCCCATTATCCTTAATGATAAGTACCGGCCGCCCACCTTCCAGTTTTGTAGATATATGGATGATTGGTGCTCTTCGGCTGTGGCGGTACTTGATCGCATTGGAAACAAGATTATAAAATATACTTTCCATATATGCCGGAACAGAAGCGATCGTCTGGTATTGACTAAAGTCGGTATTAATGGTTGCTTTACTGGATTGAATCTGGTATTCTATACTTTTCAGCACTCTGCTCAATGTCTCCGGAAGATCGATTTCTTCTTTCTGTTCCTGAATGCCATACTTAATCTTAACCACCTTGTTGAGGGATTCGATTGACTCATTGAGATTGTTGAAATTTTGTTTAATCTTTGAAAAGATCTCCGTGCGGGAGTCTTCATCGGGCAGCGATTCATATAGTCCGATCAGCATTCCGAAATTGCTGGTATGGGAACGAAGATTATGAGAGATAATGTGGGCAAAATCCAGCAGCCGTGTGTTTTGTTCATTGATTACATCAATGGAGTTTTTCAAGCGGATTTCCTTCTTCTTTTTCTCGTCGATATCGAGAATCGTACCGTACATTCTCACTGGCTTGTCATCTTCATTCCACTCTGCCCGACCGGATGTCTGTATCCATTTATAGATGCCCTTTCCCGTCTGCATTCGTATGTCCAATATGTATTTCTCTTTTTTTTCCAGGTGTGTCTCCAACGCCTGAGAGACCATTTCTATATCATTGGGATGGAGGAGGTTGATAAAGGTACTGTAGGAAGGTGTTATTTCATTTGGCTGATAGTCGAGGATATGGAAAAATTTATCGGACCACCATTCCTGCCCCGTAAGGATATTCCATTCCCAGACCCCTGCATCAATTCCTTCCAGAATAAGATTAATGGTTTTATTGGTCTTTAACTCCCGCTCCTCTGCCTTTACCAAAAGGGTAATATCTCGGATCGTACAATAGAGCAGTTGATTTTCTGCATCCGGGAAAACATTCCATTCAAAATAGACATAGGTTCCGTCCTTTTTTCGGTAACGGTTGACAAATCCTATGGTAGTAATCGACCGGTCAGCCAGTTTTTTCGCCTCATTTAAGGTACTTTCCACATCGTCCGGATGTACAAAATCCATATAAGGTCGTCGCAGCAATTCTTCATTACTATGCCCCAGAATATTGGAAAAGGCGGGATTGATTAATTTGAAATACCCGTCAAATCCCGCTACACATGCAGGGTCAATCGAAAACTGAAACAATTTTTCGATATGTTTCTGGATAACCTCTTTTCCCGATATGCCATTTTCGGAAAATGTTGAGACTGGGAACACATTGTTCGGTTCCATAGGGATAATATTGTGATCCGGGTATTTCTAAAAGGTCTGATAATTTTGGCTGAAATCATTCTCTAAATTTGAAACTTTCTTACAGGTATCAATGCAGCGGTTTTGTACGTATAACCGTCGTAAGGGTAACTGTTCAATTTAATTGTTGTTAACCATGAAATTATTGAAGTATTTTTTTCCCTTAATCCTGGTTTTCCTTACAGGATGCTCCCAAAAAGAGGAGGTTCCGCCTATCTCTGATAATGAAGTTTCTATTCGGTTTGAGCAAAAAATATCTCTCCCATCCAAGGGTTTGGCCATACAGTTTGCCTCTGTAGAGACCGATTCCCGCTGCCCTACGGGCGTAGAGTGTATCTGGGAAGGAGAAGTTTTGGTGAAATTGAGCGTCTCGCTGACAGATCAGGAGCCGGTTGGTATAACGTTGGGATTGAGTTCCCGCCCTGAAGTGCAAAAAATGGTAACGATCGGCGATCATACGATAGAACTCATAGCCGTAAATCCATATCCGGTATATGGCAAGAAGGTTCCTTACAAAGATTATGAAATTGTGGTGAAGGTAATCTGATGTGTTGCCTGATAGAAAAGTTTGCTTTTGTAAACCAGCTGACGACTTTTTCTGTGAATGGAGGCTATATTTGTCCCCAAAGTTTCCTGAATGCAAAAGCTTATATCCTTTTCTTTTCCCTTTGTTTTCCTGTTTGGATGCCTTTCCTCAGAGAATACTAACAAAAATGATCCGCAATGGATTATTGACCAGGCTATTAAAGCCTATGGCGGTGAAAAATTTTCTCATGCAGAAATTGCCTTTACCTTCCGGGATCGTGCATATATCTCTATCCGAAACGGTGGTGATTATCAGTACGAGAGACTTTTTGAGGAAAATGGCGATTCTGTAAGAGATGTGCTAAATAATCAGGGTTTCTATCGCGAGATCAATCAAGTGCGCACAGAAATCCCTGATTCTATGGCGGTAAAATATTCCAATTCCGTCAACTCAGTAATTTATTTTTCTGTTTTACCTTTTGGACTCAACGACCCTGCCGTCAGAAAAAAATACCTGGCTCAGGTTCAGATAAAAGATATTTCCTATCATAAGATAGAAGTATCCTTTGACCAGGAGGGTGGGGGAGAAGACTTTAATGACTTGTTTGTGTATTGGTTCAGAACCGACAACTTCCGAATGGATTATTTTGCTTACCGATATTATACGGAAGAAGGGGGGATACGCTTTCGGGAAGCCTATAATACACGCACCGTGGGGGGGCTTGTCTTTTCAGATTATATCAATTACCAGGCAGACCCTGAGAAATTTTCCGTAGAGGAAACGGATCGCCTGTTTGAGGAAAACAAGCTGGAACCGCTCTCCCGAATCGAATTGGAGCAGGTAGTCGTTCACTAGGCGGGCTGAGATTGAGCCCGGTTTGCTTCTTTTCTTCAGGAAATCTTTATCTTCCGGCATGAAAAGAGCAGTTTGCCTGATCCTTTTATTATTGGGCGTATATTCTCTCTACAGTCAATGGGTAAGTTCAGCGCGTTTGGGCGGGACTGTCGGATTGTCTGTACAATTGGGTACAACCATCAACCGGCTGGGAATCTCCGCCAGTGGGTACTACCTGTCTGATTTTGTGCAGGTAAATCTTCAACTCAGAGGATTTTACAGTATTACAGACTTGGGGCCGCGGCCTGCGCTTCCAGGATGGGAGGCTCAGATTTCGGCAGGTGCATTATTAGGTTTCGGGCCCAATCGTCATACCCAAAGCCCTTTCCTCAACCCGTTAAGTAACCAGACAGGTAGGCAATATGCCATTGCCTATGCCTATAATCTTTATTTTGATCAGCGAAAAACCTCTCAGCGCACGGGAACCGTAGGCTTTCATATCGGCAAGTTCTTCGCAGCTTCGGAAAATGATGCGCTAACCGGTGAACTTGTCGACAAATTCAGAACTGCAAGCCTTGTTTTTCTTTACAGAATTGATAGTCTGACCATAGGACTCAATACCCTGATGTGGACCGGCGACAGCCGCGACCCCAATGTAAAAAAGGTCCGGCATTCAGATTATCCCGGAAGATTTGGGTATAAGGACCTTAGGGATGTGCAGTATGGACATTTCTCCCATGGCATACAAACCTTGCAGGTGCAGTATGCGCTTCCATATGGGCAGATTGCCCAGGCAAATCTGGGAGTGGATTCGGAGTATGTCAGGCATTTTTTTCAAAATCGTCTGATTCACGATATGTATTTTGTGCCTTTAAAGTGGAATAAAAGCAAAAATCCGCAGTACCCTATGCTGGATACCGAAGGATTGCCATACTTGTATCTTCCTGGACAAAAGGTAAAACCTGCACGACTTTTTTTTAATGCAAGTATGAATCCCGGACTTTTCTACTAGTAGGGTTTGTCGGCGGTTTCGCGGTTTTTGACAGGCGCAGCGTAGATTTGTAAAAGCTGATTACGGAGAAGTTCAGGCGGGCCTTTCATCTCATTGAGCCGGCTATCGAGGTAAGTGAGAAATTTATCTTTGTCTGCACCGGAATACTCCTTTTCATACCTGCAGCTGTTTTCCTGTATATCGAGGGCAATATAATTGTTGGGCCAAAGTCTGAAAATCCGGTATATATGGCTGTCAATGAGATCACAAAGCGCCTTCACCCAGTCATTGCGATTCGCTATATCATCGAGTTTGTCAAGTTGGTCATTGATCAGAGGCGCAAAGGCCATATGTACACGCCCTTTATAATCTCTGATTCCTTTGATCATGCTGAGTTTGTCGTCTTTTTCGTAGGGAAGTCCCTGTTGAATATGCACAAGTTCTTCCGCTTTCAGATAATCGCAAGGCTCAAACTCATAGGAAAGTGCCATGGGTACGATATTCAGCTCACGAAAACTGGCTTTCAAATCATTCGTCCCTGTGATATGGAGCATTTTCATCAATCCCGTATGCGTCCGGTCATCCCCATCTTTGGTACGTCCGCTTTTCTGTGCCAGCCAGATGGACTCACCGCCTTGTATGATCGTGCGAATATAGGCAGAAAGTCTTTCCGAGTATTGATACAACTGGTTTCGGGGAACATCCCGGTGTACAACAAAACTTTTGTTGAGCTTCATGAGGTCTGTGACCAATGGCGATACCATGAGGTTATTACCTATGGCAATCTGTGTGGTTTCAAATCCCTGCTCAAACAAAAATGTATTGAGGAAAGCCGAGTCGAGAATGATATCTCTGTGATTGGAAAGATATAGGGTTGGTCTTTTCGGATCGAGATATTCTATCCCTGAAACTGTCAGCCCGTCAGTGCTTTCTGCACTTACGCCTTTCATGGCGCGGTAGATATATTGCCTTTGAAACTCTCTGGATGAATGAATTTGCTTAAAGCTTTCCGCGACCTCTTCTCCCGACATTTCAGGAAAAAGGTATGCCATCAGCATATAGAAGGATGGCTTTGTGGTAAGTCTTTGGAGGACTTCGTTGATTTCCTCGTCAAAATAAGGGCGAATCTCATGGAATCGCTGGTCAAATTCGGGCATGTGGCAAATATAGAAAAAATTATGATCACTCGTTTCATATACCCCTTGTGACGATGGGTAGGAAAACTTTAGAAATTAAAACCAATATCTGCGCCAATCATAAAAGCAGATAACCCGTCTGAGCGGGAGTACGTTGCATAGCGTAAGTCTATACTTTTCAATTGTCCGGTGCGCCCATTCTTCTGTTGAAATTTGACGATACCGTAAACCGGCGAAAAACTCATACCTAAGCCATACTTATGACTATGGAATGCCGAAAGGTCAAAGTCGGAAGTATAATAGTCTTCTGTGATCAAGTGTTGGCCGTATTCACTAAAATACCGAGCAGACGATTGAATATGAAAACGGTAAAATGGATAAAAAGAAAAGAAAGGCCCAATTTTGACAGGCATCTCAAGGCTGGTAGTATGTGCCAGAATCGAGAAGCTGTCCAAATAAAAGCGGTAATAAAACCGAAGAATAAGAAAATCAGCTGCATAATAGTTTAGCCGAATTCCCAATGGGTATTTGAGCCTTAACAGTGGTAGTTTTTCGATTTTGGGTAAAGATTCCCCCTGAAAATATACCCGGTGAAAGGGGGTTGACAATAAGCCATTTTGGACAACCACTTCACTTGAAAAAGATGCCTGAAGTCTTGGGTTGATAACCTGAGACCAGGTAGCTGCAAGATTAAATGACCTGCGTTTGTCTGTAGGAACCATTGCCAATCCCGGCGCTCTTAGTTCTTCCGGAAAAATCACAACCCACCGGTCAAAATATGCCTGTGCCTGAAGGGCAATTTCCCGATTGCCATCACTGCTCGTGTGAGACCAGCGGGCAGTAACAAACGAGGAAATATAGTCTGACTCTATGGATCCGCCTCCCGATACGCCCCAGGACTGCCGGTTGGCCGGACGATCTCTGTCAAATCCCATTACAAGTACTGCCCGGCTATCTTTTTGAGAAGCAGAAGAAACATAGGTATCGATTTTGTCAGTGGAGGCGCTGGTATAATGATTGACGGTAAATGATGTGTTGATTCGGGTAATTGTGTCCAGGGGTACCTGTATCACCACCTTTCCTGAAAGATCTTCGAGTTCTTCTGTTCCCAGCCCTCCGGTTACCGCAGAGTGGTTTCCGTCCTGTGAGTAGTAGTTAAATAAAAAATCTACGTCGATCGGCTGTGTTGTTAAAAATACAGCATTTGCAGCAGAATCCTTCGGCGATTGACCCTGCATTACCATCGGCAGCCAGCCTGTCAGGGCGATCAGCCATATTTTCCAATGAGACATCAACTACAGATTATGAATTAATTACAACCGCATCCACCGCCTACTTTTCCTCCGTTGGCCCCGGCAGATCCTTCGCGGTACGATTCGAAATTGGTTTCGTAAAACTCAAGCTTTCTGGCTGAAAGCTCCATATCCTGATCGTTGAGATACATTTTCTGATAGGGTTTTACAGAAACACAACCTGAAATTCCAACGCATGTCAGGAATATTATTATTACCAAAAACCTGATGGGCATGATTGGGCATTTGTTTTTCATAGCTAGTTTTTTTTCTATTGTCCGATAATCAGCTGGGGTGTTTCCCCGGATTGTGGTTGTTCGTGGTAAAAATACATTTTCAGGCTCTCTGATTTCAAAATTTCATCTTTGTCATTGATCATCATACATTCTACCCCTTTCAACTGGTTGATCAGTGCCATACCCTCTTTTTCTCCCATCACAAATACTGCTGTAGCAAGTGCATCTGCCAATTCTGCGTCTGCACAAATAATGGTTACACTTTGCAGTCCGCTTACCGGCCAGCCGGTTTTGGGGTTAATGATATGAGCATATTTTTTACCATTCAGAATAACATACCGCTCATAATCACCGGAGGTTACCACGGCCATATTATTGATTTCCATCCATGCGACCAGTTGGTTACGGGCTTTGGGATTGGCGATTCCTACACGCCAGCCGTTGGGCCCGGGGCTTTTTCCCCAACAGATGAGATCGCCTCCCGCATTCACGAGTCCGCCGGTTGCTCCCCTTTGTTGCATGATCGTTTTGGCCTGATTGGCTGCATATCCCTTACCAATTCCGCCAAATCCCATTTTCATACCCGCTTCAGATAAGAAAATGGAAGTATCTGAAGGATTAACGACAATTTTTTGATAATCAATTTTGGCTACAGAACGGGCGATTTCCTCTTTTGAGGGAAGCGTTTTCATTGAGCCGTCAAATTTCCAGATGCGATCAGCTGAAGCAAATGTTATGTCAAATGCACCGCCGGTCAGCGCCGATACTTTATTACTCCTGCGAATCAGCGTGAATAATTCCTGCGAAACCTTGACCGGCTGTTTGCCGGCCTGGCGATTGATTTCGCTGGTTTGAGATGCCGAATCCCATTCCGAAATCAAATCCTCAATTCGGCTGATTTCTTCAATAGCCAGATCTACGGATTCCCGGGCGGTCGAATCATCATTGGCTATTGCTGTAATTTCAAACCTCGATCCCATAAGAATCAGTTCTCTGGAGAAGGTTGCGGTTTGTCCGGAGGAATCGGTATTCCACCAGAAAAATATACAAAGGAGAGAAAAAATGCAGCGTACATTCATGGCATTTCCTTCTTTACGGGAAAGTTAAATAATCCATATGCTAAAGGCAAAGTTGACCCCTACGGTATAAATATGATGCCCGGATCCCTTATTTGCTTCGGGACGTGTTGTGATGATCATTTGGGAATAATGGGGATAGACCGAAAAATCCCAGTTTTCGCTGAGGTGAAACACATGCCGGATTCCTATATCGTAGAAGTATTTGTATTTGAAATAGGCTTTTTGGGGATGTGTCGTTTTTACAAAAAATGTACCTGTGGACAGGGTTGGTGTAAAGGAAAAAGACTTATTATGATAGAGATTGTACCCCCCCATGAGGAATACAGAGAAAATCGGCATGGCATTTCCGTCTGAAATACGGTAGCGGGTCCCCGTACGTCGTCGGTCTGCTGATGAGATCATAATATTGTCTCTGAGAGAGCTGAATCCTACCCCGGCAGATACATAAAATTGCCGACTTCGGTAGTCGAGGGTAAAACCACTTTGGAACATAGCAGATAAATGCGTACGGTCGTATCCCTCATGCCATGTTGGAAGCGTATCATTGAATCCCTTGTCGTAAATCCACCATCCGGCAGCCATGCCCCCACTGGTTCCAACTCCCCACGTATTCATCATATGTTGAGCGAATCCTTTTGGGGGAGAAAGGAGAGCGATGAAGGCAATTGCAGGCAGGTAAACCGGGAGATACCGAATCAACGTGAGGAGATTAAATTTGAAAGATATTGGACAAAGGTCTGTGGTTGATTAGTCGTATAACCGGTATGATCGATCACTTCTCCTTTTGGGCTAAGCAAAACCACCATAGGGAAAATGCCCTGAGGATTATATTTTTCGGCTAACCGCTCATTCCGAAAGGCAATGGCATCGGGGAGCCGGTTTTTTTTGTAACGAGGGAAATCCAGATTGAGAAGAACGAGCTGCCGGGCGGCAAATTCGCAAAAAGCAGGATGATCGAGCACTTCTTTTTTGAGTTTGATACATGGTTTGCACCAGTCCGAGCCAGAAAATACCATCAGCACAGATTTATTTTCAGTAGCAGCAATCTGCATTGCGGTTTCAAAGTCATAATACCATACGGCCGTATCGGTTTGAGCCTGGAGGGAAGTAAAAAGTGGAAATAATAGAAAAAGAAGGCGCTTCATAATAAAAAATCAGAACAACTATTTTAACCGAGTGGAAGCACGAACCATGAGATCCGTTTTTAATACAACGGTTTTAAAAGAAAAAGGTATATTATTTTTATTAGCGTTTATTTCTTCCAGTAGCAAGGTTGTGGCTGTTTGTCCCATTTCATGACTGGGCTGAGCGACAGAGGTGAGGGGCGGAGCAATGATTGAGGCTATCAGCCAGTCGCTGAAACCAGCGATTGCTAAATCCTCGGGTATTTTTAATCCAGCATCACGGGCTGTAACCAGGGCCCCCAGCGCCACCATATCGGTAACAGCAAAAATAGCATCAGCCGGGTTGTCGGAAGAAATAACCTGATGACAGAATCTTTGGCCCTCTTCAAAAGATATATCTTCACAGGCAAAGACCAGTGATTCATCATAAGGGATACCATAGTCTGCGAGCGCCTGTTTATACCCTTCAAACCGGTTAAAGGATGTATAGGCAATCAGGGGCCCCCGAAAGTGTGCGATCCGCTTACAGCCCTGGAGGATCATGTGCTCGACGGTAGTATAAGCACCCATAAAATCATCGACGACGACTTTGGAAGCATCTTTAAATTCCTCGATTGGCACCTTGTCAAAAAATACCACCGGGATGCCCAGGTCTTTAAATTCTGTAAAATGATCAAAGGATTTAGTTTCATGAGCGATAGATACCAGCACCCCGTCAACTCTGCTTGTAAGGAGGGCCTGCGCATCTGCGACTTCTTTTTCAAAGGATTCGTTGGATTGGCAGATCATTACACGGTATCCCTCCTGATAAGCGATGTCCATGATTCCATTTATGACAGAGGAAAAAAAATGACTGACAATATCCGGGATAATCACGCCGATAATTTTTGATTCCCGTTTACGGAGGCCGGCAGCGAGTGTATTGGGCCGGTAGTGAAGTTTTTCGGCAAGTGCAATAACTTTTTGTTTGGTCTCATTAGAGATGTCGGGATAATCTTTCAGTGCACGGGAAACTGTCGCGGTACTGATTCCTAATTCTTTTGCGAGGTCTGCGAGTGTGATTTGCCGTTTTTGCATAAATTTTTTCAAGTAGCCTGAGATCAAAGATGAATTTGCGTTTTTTTTTCAGAAAAAGATAAGATTTTTCTTTAACGAAAAGGATTACGTAATCGATTTCGGCAAATTCATTGTAAACAACAGGTTGTGATATGCTTGATTCGTATATAAAAAATCGCAATCTTTAAAATCTAAAACTCAAACAATATCAGTTCGCGAAAGTTTTATTGTTGTTTTTGACTACTACACTCAACCCTTAACGATTAAAAAAATTTGGCTGAAAGACTACCAAACTACTTAGAAGCGTATCTCTTCCCCTCCTCAGAGATTTTGTCTCCGTACACATCCGATTTCTGCTTTTGCTCTTCAGAAGATGAGTCGGGGCGGAGCTATTCTGAATTTTGATAGTTCCTGAAAGCCATTATTTAAATATTGAAAAATTAACTCTTTCAACTAGTTTGTTTCTGGAATTTTCCTGATTTTAACTACTATTATTATGAACATTAAACAAAAAGCAAAAAGTTTCTATTTGCTGCTACTAACAATGTTGGGGCTCATTGTTGGCAGTAGCGTCCACGCCCAGACCGTATCCGGTACGGTTACATCCAGTGCAGACGGGAGTCCGTTGGCTGGAGCTACTGTATTGGTGGAGGGTACGACTGTCGGTGCTTTTACCAATGCCGATGGTAAATACTCTCTCAATGCAGGTGACAATGCAAACCTCATTTTTTCTTTTGTTGGTTTCACAAGGCAAACGATTGCCGTAAATGGACGCACCGTTATCGATGTGGTGATGGAAGCAAATGAATCAACACTGGAAGAAGTTGTCGTGGTAGGTTACGGTACCGTAAAGAAGAAAGATCTTACGGGTGCAGTATCATCTATTAAGGCAGAGGACTTCAACGCAGGTATCATCATCGCTCCTGACCAGTTGGTACAGGGTAAAGTCGCAGGTGTTCAGATTATGAACAATAGCGGTCAGCCTGGTGGTACTGCTACCTTCCGTATCCGTGGTAATGCTTCTGTTCGTTCCGGTAACCAGCCGCTTTTCGTAGTGGACGGTGTGCCTTTGGATGGCAGAACAGCGAGACCTGACATCGGTCTTTCTGGTGTAGGAGCATCTCCTTCTTCAAACCCACTCAACTTCATCAACCCTAATGATATTGAGTCTATTGATGTATTGAAAGATGCTTCAGCAACAGCTATCTATGGTTCACGTGGTGCAAATGGTGTGGTAATTATCACTACCAAAAGAGGTAAAGCAGGCGCTCCTTCTGTAAGCTACAATGCTTCTGTGGGAGTAAGCTCCATTCTGAAAAGACTGGATGTACTTACCGGTGATGAATATCGTAAGACACTTGCTGATTACGGCCTTACAGGTGGTGATTTTGGTGGCAATGAAGATGCGCTGGGGGCTATCCTCCGCAATGGTATTACCCAAAACTATAATGTTTCTATCAATGGTGGAAACGATCAGGGCAGATACCGTATTTCTACCAGCTACCTCGATCAGCAAGGGATTATTCAGAAGAGTGGGTTGAAAAAATATACCAGTAGCTTCAATGGATCATACAATTTCCTGAATGACCGTTTGACTATTGATATGAATTTGCTCGCTTCTCACAACAAAGAGCAGATCGCCCCGATTGTGAATGATGCCGGATTTACAGGCAGTCTTATTGGCCAGGCGCTTCAGTGGTTCCCTACAAGACCGTTGAGAAAAGCGAATGGTGATCTGGACATTGAGTTGGGTTCTACTACCATCAATCCCCTTGCCATGCTTGAGGCCAATGATGACGTAGCTAACACCACCAATATTCTGGGAAGTATTTCTCCTTCGTTCAAAATTACAGATAAACTGCAGTATCGTTTTCTGTATAGCATCAACCACGGGTTAGGTATCCGTAAGTCTCAGACCGCTTCCTGGATTAATATTCAGGGGGTAGAAGGAAGAGGCTGGGGTGCTTTCTCAAATAATGAACTGACTACTCAGCAGTTTACTCATACCCTTTCCTACAATACCTCTATCGGCTCTAATGTCGATCTGAATGCAGTTGCCGGGTATGAATATATGAAATTTGAAAACCGCGGTATGCGCCTTTCAGGCCAGGATTTTCTGACAGATGAGCTGCCTTATAACAACATTCTGCAAAACTCATCTCAAAGCAGCCGTAATATCAGCTCATTTGCTGACCCAACCTCTGAGCTGCAGTCCTTCTTTGGCCGTGCCAATGTCAACATTCAGGGTAAATACCTTTTGACAGCAACCGTTCGTGCTGATGGTTCCAGCAAATTTGGTGACAATAACAAATACGGAGTTTTCCCATCCTTTGCTGCTGCATGGAATCTTGCAAATGAAGACTTCCTCTCCGGATCTCCATTTGAAAGCCTGAAACTACGCGCGGGTTGGGGAAAAACTGGTAACCAGGAGTTTCCCGCTGGTGCTTCTCAGGAAAGATATGGTTTCGGTAACAATGGTGTATTCAACGGACTTGAAAACGTTGCTAACCCTGACCTGAGATGGGAAACCTCTACGACCCTCAATTTAGGTCTTGATTTCAGTGTTGCAAATGGCCGTCTCTACGGTTCACTTGACTTCTTCAACAGATCCACCACTGACCTCCTCTTCAACTTCGAAACCATTCAGCCCGCTCCCGCAGGTCGTTACTGGGTGAATCTCGATGGGGAAGTCGTAAACTCAGGGTTTGAATTTTTGGTGAATACCTTTATCATCTCCAAAGACAACTTCTCATGGGAAGTCGGAGTAAATGGTGCATTCTTGAAAAACGTGCTGACCAACTATGTAGGTCCTACGGTTCTTACCGGTGCTCTTCACGGACAAGGGATCACAGGTTCTACTGTTCAGCGTCTGGAAAACGATCAGCCTCTTAACTCCTTCTACGTAAGAGAGTGGAATGGTATTGGTGAAAACGGACTGGATAATCTGACTGATGGTGGAAATACCTTGTACTTCCTCGGGGATCCAAACCCGGATATTCTCCTCGGTATCACTACCAGCCTTACAGCAGGTAAACTGTCTGCCAATGTCAACTTCAATGGCGCATTTGGGCACCAGATTTACAACAACACTGCGAATACCATTCTTCCGATCGGTAACCTGAACTCTGGTAGAAATATCGCAGCTTCTCTGCTGGATGTAGCCAACCAGGAAAATCTTTCCAACTCGATCAAGTCTTCCTCCAGATACCTGGAAAGCGGTGACTACCTGAAACTTACCAACGCTACGATTTCATACAACCTGGGCGATTTGTTTAATGGTTATGTGAAAGGCGCAAGAGTCTTCGTAACCGGACAGAACTTATTTGTTCTGACAAACTTCACCGGTTTTGACCCTGAAGTTAACGTTGACAAGCAGGTAAGTGGTGTACCTTCATTTGGAATCGAATACGCTGTTTACCCAAGTGCTCGTAGCATCATTGCAGGTGTAAGTTTTTCTTTCTAATTGGTGAGCAGTTAGTTTAACCTTTTAAAAAATTAATTCATTATGAAAATCAAAAGAATATTAATCACTTTCAGTGTGATGACATTCTTCTCCCTGGGTTGTACTGACCTTGTGGAAAACCTCAATGAAGATTTATCGGGCCAGGCTGCTCAGGACTTCATTAAGGCTAGAACCGATGTCAGCGCATTGCTTCAGGCGTCTTATGAAGGCCTCCGCCTTCCCTACCAGGATCAGTCTCGTTTCTGGGCTGCTCAAGAGCACACTTCTGATGAAGTAATCGGCCCCACCCGTGGACCAGACTGGGATGACAACGGTGTATGGCGTGTGCTTCATGATCACACATGGGCGGCTGATCACTCCTTCCTTACCAGTACTTTCAATGAACTGCTACAGGTAGTTTTTAGTACGACCAATATCCTGAGCTTTAATCCTTCTGCTAGTCAGGCTGCTGAAGCGCGTTTTATCCGTGCCTTCGTAATGTTCTCCGTAGCTGACGGTTGGGGACAGGTTCCTTTCAGAGAGCCCGGCGACAATCTGCTTGATGCACCCCGTGTACTTGGCGGAGACGAAGCTGTTGCTTTTATTATCTCTGAGCTGAATGCAATCCTTCCTGACCTGCCAGATGGTCCTACTTACCTTGCCAATAAAGATGCTGCACGTGTGCTTCTGATGAAAGCTTACCTGAATAAAGGTACTTTCGCCAACCGTCAGTCTCCTGCTTTTGACAATGGTGATATGAACCAGGTAATTACGATTGCCGACCAGCTGATCAACAGTGGCAAATATCAGATCGCAGATAACTTCTACGACAACTTTGCCCCTAACAATGATGCGATCTCTACTGAGCTTATTTTCACCAACCAAAACCGTGGTGGCGAAAGCAGTGGAAACGTACGTGCCCGTTGGTTCTGTACCCTTCACTACAACAACAACCCTTCAGGTTGGAATGGTTTCACAACGATTGCTGACTTCTACAACAAGTTTGAAGATGGTGACGTGCGCAAAAGCGCTGACTATACCGGCCAGACTGACGTTTCCGGTCTTAAAGTGGGTTTCCTCGAAGGTCAGCAGTTTGACCAGAATGGGGTTGCGCTGAAAGATCGTAAAGGCGCTCCGCTGGTTTTCACCAAAGAAGTGAAACTCATTGAAACCGGTGATAACCTCGAAGTAACGGGTGTACGGGTAGTAAAATATCCGATCGACTATGTTAGCGGCGACAACTCTGATAATGACTATGTCTTCTTCCGTTATGCAGACGTACTGCTGATGAAAGCTGAAGCGCTTCTCCGCTCTGGTGGAAGCACTGCTGACGCGCTGGCTGCTGTTAACTCCATTCGTGCAAAAAGAGGAGTTGCTGATCGTACTTCCCTTACACTTGATGATATTCTGGACGAAAGAGGTTTTGAACTCTACTGGGAAGGATGGCGCCGTCAGGACCTGATCCGTTTCGGTAAATTCCTCAATGCATGGAATGAAAAACCTGCTTCCGGTTCTGAAAGACTCCTGTTCCCGATCCCCAGCACTGCACTGGCTGTGAATCCGAACCTTCAGCAAAATCCTGGATACTAATCCTTTTGAAATATGTTATGGAAAAAGGTCATTGATACTAATGACCTTTTTCCGTTTATATTCCACCCAAACCCATGCGTTATTTTCCCCTGCTTCTGCTGTTTTTGGGTTTCGCCTGCACTAAGCAGGAGGTCGCTCAAAAGCAATTTAAATGGATGAACCATACCGAAACGGGTATTTCATTCACCAATACTGTAACCAATTCTGAAGATTTTAACATCTTCAGTTACCGCAATTTCTATAACGGAGGAGGCGTGGCAATCGGCGACATCAATAATGATGGACTCTCCGATGTCTATTTCACCTCCAACATGGGCGCTAATAAATTATTTCTCAATAAAGGGAACTGGAAATTTGAAGATATTTCTGCGCAGGCTGGAATTGAAGACGCCACAAAATGGAGTACAGGTGTGGCGCTGGTGGATATCAATAACGATGGCTGGTTGGATATTTACGTCTGCAATGCCGGTTATCGCGAAGGGGTCGATCAGGCAAATTCTCTCTTTATCAACAATCAAAACCTCACATTCACCGAGTCTGCCGCTTCTTTTGGGCTGGCTGAAAATGGCTATACCACACATGCTGGTTTTTTTGACTATGATCTCGATGGCGACCTGGATGTATATATTCTCAACAATAGTTTTATTCCCGTCAATACTCTTAACTACAGCAACAAACGTGAACTCAGGGCCGAAGAATGGCCGGTAAAAGATTTTCTAAAGGGAGGGGGAGATAAACTCCTCCGCAATGATGGCGGGAAATTTACCGATGTAAGTGAAGCCGCAGGCATTTATGGAAGCCTGATTGGCTTTGGACTCGGTGTCACCATCGGAGATGTAAATGAAGATATGTATCCCGATATCTACGTCTCCAATGACTTTTTTGAAAGGGATTACCTGTATATCAATCAAAAAGACGGAACTTTCACTGAAAAGCTCCAGGAGTCAATGTCCCATATTTCGCACTCCTCCATGGGCGCAGACATGGCAGACATCAATAATGATGGTCGCCCGGAAATATTTGTCACCGATATGCTTCCTGACGATGAATACAGACTCAAAACGACGACTTCTTTTGATAATATCAATCAGTTTAAGCTAAAGCAGGATCGGGGTTTTTACAATCAGTATATGCACAATACCCTTCAACTGAATGAAGGGAAAAACCAGTTTCAGGAAATCTCATGGTTTAGTGGGGTGCAGGCTTCTGACTGGAGTTGGGGGGCGCTGATGTTTGATGCTGACAATGACGCTTATGCAGATATTTATGTTTGCAACGGTATCTACCACGATGTGATCGATCAGGATTTTATCGACTTTTTTGCCAATGATGTCATTCAGAAAATGGCGCTCACCGGAGAGAAGGAAGAAATGAATGAAGTCATCAATAAAATGCCTTCTCTCCCGGTCAAAAACAAGGCATTCCGAAACGAAGGAAATCTCAGATTTGAAGACGTTACTGATTCCTGGGGATTTACTGAAAAATCGTTCTCCAACGGTGCTGCCTATGGTGATCTCGATAACGATGGCGACCTCGATCTGGTCGTAAATAATGTGAATCAGGAAGCTTTTGTATATCAGAATCTAAGCAATTCCGTTTCTTCCAACCACTTTGCCGGTATTAGTCTGGAAGGAACCTCCGAAAACAGGTTTGCCGTAGGGGCAAAAGCTGAGTTCTTTGCCGGAGGGAAAAATATCAACCGACAGTTGTTTCCCACTCGTGGATTTCAGTCTTCGGTTGATTATAAGATGATAGTTGGTTTGGGCAATGCTGCGATAATTGATTCCATCCGGATTATTTGGCCGGACTTAAAGGTTTCTGTTTCTTACCAGCTACCAGTTGATTCATTGTATGTTTTCCGCTATGATGATCAGGTTTTGCGTACCTGGCAACCGGTGCAGGCGGAGTCTGCTTCTCCCTATCTGGTTGCAGAAACCAATGATTTTGAAGCCCATAAAGAGGACGATTATATTGATTTCTATTACGAAGGAAATATCCCCGAAATGTTATCGCAGGAGGGGCCATGTGCGGGAGTCGCCGATGTGAATGGCGATGGATTGGAAGATATATTTATTGGAGGAGCTGCCGGTCAGGCCGGGCAGTTATATATCCAGACCTCCAAGGGTTTTAAAAGGCAACTCAGTGAAGCATTTGCAATGGATGCCAATTCGGAGGATACAGCCATTGCATTTTTTGATTCCGATGGAGACGGGGATCTGGATTTATTTGTAGGAAGCGGGGGCAATAATCATCCGTATCGCGACCGACGGATGCAAGACAGGTTGTATATCAATGACGGGAAAGGCAATTTCCGCGCGGAAGCATTTGCATTACCTCCCAATGGCATGAACACTTCCGTTGCCATTCCTTATGATTTTGATGAAGACGGTGATATAGACTTATTTGTGGGCAGTCGCAGCGTCCCTATGGAATATGGATTAAACCCATCCAATTATTTGTATCTCAACAATGGCGCAGGCAGATTTACAGACGTCGCCCGGTCTGAAAATGATATTATTTCTCTGGCAGGCATGGTTACGGATGCAGCCTGGATAGATCTGGTAGGCGGCCCCAATAAAGAGCTGGTGCTCGTTGGGGAATGGATGAGCCCAAAGGTGTATATGTACAATGGAAAGCGTTTTCAGGAGGTAGAAACCAACCTCAGTGATTACCAGGGGTGGTGGTCTGCTCTGGCTTTCAGTGACATTGACCACGACGGAGATATGGATCTTGCACTGGGAAATCTGGGGGAGAATTTTTACCTGAAAGCTTCCAAAGAAACCCCGCTGAAACTATGGATCAACGATTTTGATCAAAACCAGACCCTCGAAAAAATCATTACCCGAACGATCGACGGAAAAGACATGCCTGTGCCGCTGAAAAGAGACATGACCATGCAAATTGTTTCCCTGAAACAACAAAATCTCAAACATGTCGATTATGCTAAGAAGGCCATTCAGGATCTGTTTTCACAAGAATCGCTGAGCCAGTCTTTGGTGAAACAGACCAACTACCTGAAAACCAGTTTTGCCATCAACAATGGAAACGGCCAGTTTGAAATCCGCGAAATGGCACCCGAAGTTCAACTTTCCTGTATAAATAGCGCCCTTTTTACCGATGTCAATGGAGATGGATTTGATGACCTGATTATGGGCGGTAATAATTACGATTTTCAGCCACAATTTTCCCGGCTGGATGCGAGTCAGGGCCATATCCTGCTCAATGACCAGAAAGGAAATTTTGCCTGCATTCCGGAGAATGAGTCTGGCCTGAGCGTCAATGGGGAAGTCAGACAGATCAGCCTGATCTCAAACGGAGATACCCGTAGGGTAATCTTCCTGATCAACAACCAGAAACCCGCTGTATATATGATTTCACGGGTGGATATGTAATCACATTGATCATGAAATCTGCTTTTAAAATAGGTATTATTGTCTCTCTTCTTTCATTGGTTGCCTGCCGTAAAACCACAGATGATCAGGCTTTGTTTGTATTGCGTGAGCCTGCTTCAACGGGTATTTCATTTGCCAATGACCTTACCCTTACGCTTGATCTGAACATATTTAACTATATGTACTTTTTTAATGGCGGTGGCGTCGGGGCTGGTGATTTTAATAATGACGGGCAGATTGACTTATTTTTTACTGCAAACTTATTGCCCAACAAACTCTATCTCAATGAGGGAAAACTGAAGTTTCGCGACGTATCTGAAAAGGCGGGAATTGTCAACGATGGCGGTTGGTCCACAGGGGTGTCAGTGGTAGATATCAACTGCGATGGGAAACTCGATATTTATATTTCTCAGGTAGGCGATCTGGACAAACTTCAGGGAAAAAATCAATTGTTTGTCTGTACAGGAATCGATGAAAACGGCATCCCGCACTATGAAGAAAAAGCGGCAGCATATGGGTTGGATTTTAAAGGATTTTCTACCCAGGCTGCTTTTTTTGACTATGATATGGATGGTGATCTGGATATGTTTCTGCTCAATCACTCCCTCCATGCCAATGGAACTTTTGGGCCCCGGGCTTCTTTTGAGGGACAGATTCATCCATTATCGGGTGACAAACTGTTTCGCAATGATGGGCAGAAATTTACAGACGTAACAGAAAAATCTGGTATCAGAAGCACAGTCATCGGTTATGGATTGGGGGTTGCGACCGGAGACCTTAACATGGATGGGTTTCCTGATATCTATGTAGGGAATGATTTTCATGAAAATGATTACCTCTATATCAATCAGGGAGACGGTACATTCAAAGAGGTACTGACAGAAAAAATGATGCATACCAGCCGGTTTTCGATGGGCGTGGACATTGGCGACTTAAATAACGATTCCCGGCAGGAGGTCATCTCCCTGGATATGTTGCCCTATGACCCCGAAATTTTGAAAAAATCGGAAGGAGAAGACGCCTATAAAATCTTTCAGTACAAGGTAACACAGGGCTACAATCACCAGTATGCCCGCAATAATCTCCAACTAAACAAAGGAAACGGAACATTCAGCGAAATTGGGCTTTATGCAGGTGTTTATGCCACGGATTGGTCATGGGCACCGCTTCTCGCTGATTTTGACAATGACGGACGAAAGGATTTATTTGTCTCTAACGGGATTCCCAAGCGGATGAACGATATGGACTATATAAACTTCATGGCCAATGAAGATATCCAGTGGCGGATTCGCACAAAAAATATGGTAAACGGCGACCTTGCAGTCGTTGAAAATATGCCCGAAATCAAGCTGCCAAATGAATTTTTTCGGAATGAGGGCGATATGAAATTTGCCAATCTGGGTAAAAGTATCCGCAACAATCTCCCTACCTATTCCAATGGCGCTGTATATGCCGATCTGGACAATGATGGCGACCTGGATTTTGTCGTCAATAATATCAACGATCCTGCCTATATCTATGAAAACCTGCACAAGCTCGCCGATAAAACCGATTTCCTGAAACTCACACTTTCGGGTGCCAAAACAAATCCGGACGCGGTCGGTGCAAAAATTCTGGTGTACCGGGGTGCTGAAAACAGACTGTATGAAAACTACCCGGTGAGAGGTTTCCAATCCAGTATGGTGATTCCGATGCATGTGGGAGTCGGTGGCGCTTCAACGCCTGATTCTATTATTCTGATCTGGCCGGATAATACTTTTCAAAAGCTCACTGAAAAAGCGGGTGAACATACTATTGCCTATACAGAACATCTTCCTGTCTACAATTATCAGAATTTCAACCGCAAAAATAACCCCCCATTTACCGCTAAAGACATAACAAGTACTTCCGGCCTTTCTCTGACCCATCATGAAAACCCTTTTCTCGAATTTGACCGTGAACCGCTTCTCCCACATATGAACTCTACAGAAGGCCCGGCCCTCGCAGTAGGCGATGTCAATGGCGACGGGCGGGAAGACCTTTACCTGGGGTCCTCCAAACGTACTGTCGGGAAACTGATGATTCAGCAGGCCAATGGGACATTTAGAGAATCCTATCAACCTGATTTTCATGCTGACAGTATGTATGAGGAAACAGATGCTGTTTTTGCTGATATAAATGGAGACTCCTGGCCAGATCTGCTGGTCGCTTCCGGCGGCAATGAATATTACAATCAGGATCCCCTGCTTATGCCACGGGTTTATCTGGGAAATGCCTCCGGCCAGTTTCATCGAAAAGCAGATGCATTTGACAGCATTTTTATGACTGCTTCAGGACTGGCTGTTTATGATTTTAGTGGTGATGGGATACCTGATTTGTTTATAGGCGGAAGAACTGTGCCCTGGAAGTACGGCGAAACACCGGCTTCCTATCTGTTGGTAAATGACGGAACCGGAAAGTTTACAGAAAAGACGGAGACCTTTGCTCCCGGCCTTTCAAAAGTGGGGATGGTTACAGCCTGCGAATGGTATGATTCCGATAAGGATGGCGACAAGGATTTGATTATCAGTCTGGAATGGGGCGGAATCGTTTGTTTTGTCAATAACGGTGGCAAATTCGAACAACAGACTATCACAGATAAGAAGGGCTGGTGGAATTTTATTTTACCCGGAGATATTGACAACGACGGAGACATGGATCTGATCGCCGGGAACCTGGGACTCAACAGCCGTTTGCAGGCATCACCAGAAGAACCTGTTCGGATGTATTTCAGCGATTTTGATGATAATGGAACCCCCGAGCAACTATTGTCCTATTATCTCAATGGCAAAGAAGTTCCATTTGCCAATATGATTGAATTGGAAAAACAAATGCCCGCCCTGAAACAGAAATACCTGTATGCTGCTGACTTTGCGAGGGATGAGTTTAGCCAGATGTTTAGCAGGGACAAAATTCAGGCAGCAACAATTTGGGAGGCCAACTATTTTTCTAATGCGGTCATCCTGAATAATGGAGATGGCACCTTTGAGGTAAAACCATTGCCCTGGCAGGCCCAGTTTACCCCTTACCGTACCGGAGTCTTGACAGATGCGAATGGAGATGCATTGCCTGACGTATTTCTGGGCGGAAATTATTATGAAAGTAATATTCAGATGGGGCGTTATGATGCAGATTTTGGCACAGTGCTCATAAACCGCGGAGATGGCAATTTTGAGGTAACCCATCTCAACGATATAGAAGTTAAGGGGCAGGTGAGGAAAGTTAGAAAAATTTCAATTTCCGGTCAGGAATCATTGATACTTGCCCGAAACAATGATACATTAAAAGTTATTCAACTAAACCACCTAATGCCATGAGGAACTACCTGCTACTCGCTACTTTATTGATCGGACTAATGGCCTGTAAAACCAGTCAGCCTGTATCTGAGAAAAAAACTGACTCCAAAGTGCATGAAGATGCAACGACAATTTCTGACCTTCAAAACACGATTGATTTAACTGATCACCTGCGAAAAGTATCCGGTGTCTGGGTACAGGGAACAGGTTCTCAGGCTACAATCCGTATCCGCGGTAATGCCGGACTTCAAACCTCGGGAGAACCCCTGTACATCGTCAATGGAAGCCAGATTTCAAGTGGCTACAGCACGGTGTATAATATGGTCGGGAATGTCAACGATATAAAAACTATTCAGGTGCTTAAAGATCCCTCAGAGACCTCCTTCTATGGCGTAAGGGGAAGCAATGGGGTTATCATCATCAAATTGAAATAATTTCTGAATATGAAACGGCGACTGCTACAACATTTTTTGATTTTTTCGACGCTTCTGGCAATCAATTTTGGTGGAATCGCTCAGGATACCTGGGTAATTAAAACCGATCAGATAAATCCCGACAACTATTTTGGCGTAACGGTAGCCAATGGCATGATGGGGCTTGTCTCTTCGCCGAATCCACTTGAAATGAAAGATATTGTTCTCAATGGAGTATTTGATACATATGGAAGAGGCCGTGTATCTAATATTCTCAAAGGGTTCAATTTCGCCAATATGCAGCTGGATGTGGATGGAAGAAGGTTGGGAATGAAAGATTTTTCCAATCTGACTCAGGAAATCAATATGAAGGAGGCGACGTTTATTTCGAGGTTTGATTATCAGGACAAAATCTCTGTCATTTATTCAGTTCGGGCGCTCCGTCATTTGCCATTTACAGCAATGATCGAGATGGAGGTCGTTGCCAAAAAAGATGTGAATATATCTCCCGGCAATATTATGCGTGCACCGGAAATCTTGCGAGATGTGAAAAACTTTTACAGCATGATTGACCGGCCACATGTAAAAATTCCGATGATGACTTCTGTGGCTAAAAGTCCTACAGGCAAACACACGGTGGCTGCTTCCTGTAGCTACTTGTTTGAGGGACATGAATCCCCAACGCTTATTCATGAAGAGTGGGACTACGACATGCATCTTGTCCGTTTTGTAAAGGAACTGAAAGCGGGAGAAAAATTTCGATTTTCAGTGGTGGGATCTGAGTGTTCTACCGAACACTACTCAGATCCGCACAATGAAGCAGAGCGGTTGACAATCTATGCCGCATTGGAAGGGCGGGAACGGTTATTGTCCCGGCATCTGGCTGCGTGGGAGGATTTGTGGAAAAGCGATATTATCGTAGAAGGAGATGAGGTTGCCCAGCGCGATATCCGGTTTGCGCTGTATCATTTGTACTCTTTTGTGAGAGAAGGTACTGCATACAGTCCATCGCCGATGGGTCTTTCGGGCCTTGGATACAATGGCCATGTTTTTTGGGATACGGAGCTATGGATGTACCCGCCATTACTGATGTTGCGGCCAGAGATTGCACGGTCGCTGCTCGAATACCGCTATGAGCGATTGGAAGTGGCCAAACAGAATGCGCGGAGTCATGGCTATGACGGGGCCATGTTCCCCTGGGAATCCGACGGAATAGGGCAGGAGGCTACGCCCGTATGGGCATTGACCGGCCCCTTTGAGCACCATATCACAGGATGTGTTGGCTGGGCATTCTGGAAATATTATCAGGTAACCGGCGACAAAACCTGGCTTCGCGAAAGAGGTTGGCCAGTATTAAAGGAAGTCGCTGCTTTCTGGGCAAGCCGCGCAGAAAAAGGCGATGATGGCAAATATCATATTATCAATGTAGTGGCAGCCGACGAATGGGCGGAAAATGTCGATGATAACGCGTTTACCAATGCGGTTGCTATTGAGGCATTGCGTTATGCTACGGAAGCTGCGGCTGTACTGGGCGAACATGCTGATCCCCGCTGGCAGGTAGTGGCTGATAATATGACGATTCTCACGTTTGCTGACGGCGTGACGCGCGAACACGCAACGTATGAAGGCGAAACCATCAAACAGGGAGATGTCAACCTGCTGGCTTATCCGTTGGGTCTGATTACAGACAAAAAACAAATAAAGAAAGATTTGGATTATTATGAACCACGGATGTCGCCGGATGGCCCTGCTATGGGGCATGCGGTATTATCTATTTTGCACAACCGTTATGGCGATAGTAAAAAGTCGTACGAGCTATTTGTGAAAGGCTATAAACCTAATGGCGTGCCTCCCTTTGGGGTGATGGCAGAAACTGCCGGAGGTACAAACCCTTATTTTGCAACAGGTGCAGGCGGTATGTTACAGGCTGTATTGGCAGGATTTGGCGGATTGGAAATCAGTAGTTCGGGTATTATTCAATTGAAATCTTCCCTCCCTAAAAACTGGAAGTCGCTGACAATCACGGGTGTGGGTAAAGATCGTAAGCCGTTTTCAGTAAAGCCATAGACCTCTGCAGGATTGTTTTGGGGTAGAATATTTGTTACTGATTATTTAATTCATAAAATTTGACCTTGTTCATTTTTGCATAATTTGTGATATGAGTACTCAATTTAGACATTTCGCTTTTGTTGTAGTGTGGCTAACGGTTATGGTAAGTGGATGCCAGACCGATGATTCATGGAAGACAACTACCCAGGATCCCGAACTCTTGCATAAAACGGTTAAGAACCTTACGGATATTATCGTTTATGATATTTTTAGCCCGCCGGTTGCCAGCAGAATATACGCCTATACCAATATAGCGGCTTATGAAGTGTTGGTAAATGACCATCCCGAATATAAATCACTAGCCGGACAACTGACTGGCCTTGAGACGACGCCTTTACCTGATACGTCAAAAGAAATTTGTTATCCCCTGGCTGCTGTTCAGGCATTTCTGACGGTTTCCCGTACCATGATTTTTTCTCAGGACAAACTGAGTGCCTACGAAAAGGAAGTCATGGACAAGTTTCGTGCGATGGGTGTCCCTTCTGATGTATTTACGGCATCGCTGGAATATGGAACCAAGGTAGGCCAACATATTATAGATTGGTCGGGAAACGACAATTATAAACAAACCCGCACTTTCCCGCGCTATACCGTCAATGATGATCCTGCCCGTTGGACGCCAACGCCGCCTGATTATATGGATGGAATCGAACCGCACTGGAGCCGCATTCGTCCTTTTGTGATCAAATCGTCGGATCAGTTTGTGCCAGTCAAACCTACCAGTTTCAGTACAGATACTGCCAGCACTTTCTATAAAGAGATGATGGAAGTGTACAACATTGGCAACCAGCTCACGGATGAACAAAAGGCGATTGCCGAATTCTGGGACTGTAACCCGTTTGTTACTCACCATCAGGGGCACGTGATGTTTGCTACAAAAAAAATCACACCCGGTGGCCACTGGATAGGTATTACGCTCATTGCCTGCCGGAAAGAAAATGCAGATATCATGCGAAGTTCAGAAGCATATACCCGTACTTCCATTGCATTGGCAGATGCATTTATCAGTTGCTGGGATGAAAAATACCGCAGTGTGCTGATTCGTCCGGAGACGGTAATCAATCAATATGTGGATGAACAATGGCGCCCTCTCCTTCAAACGCCGCCATTTCCTGAATATACAAGCGGACATAGTGTCATTTCTGCCTCTGCTGCTACCACACTTACCGCTCTGTTTGGTGAGCCATTTGCTTTTATGGATTCAACGGAGAAAGAATATGGACTTCCAATGCGGTCGTTTAATTCCTTCTTTGAAGCGTCATCAGAAGCGGCAATCAGCCGGATGTATGGCGGCATTCACTATCGCCCGGCTTGTGAAAATGGTGTCGATCAGGGCAAAAAAGTCGGGGCTTTTATTGTGGAGAATCTGACAACGCGAAATTAATTACTACTACTTTCCTTACTACTACTGCCCGGAAACAGGGTGAGCTTTTAAACTAACTACACAATAGTTTTAAAAGAAAAAATTAATCCAATGGAACAATTTACCCTGAATCCTCTGGACATAGGCATTATGATTGTCTATGTGGTCGTAATTATCTGGTACGGACTTCGACATGCCAAACGGCAAAGTGCAGAAGGCTATTTTCTAGCCGGACGCAATATGATCTGGCCGGTTGTCGGAATTTCACTTTTTGCTGCCAATATTTCCAGCAATACACTCACTGGTCTGGCCAGTAGCGCCTTCAATTCTGGTATTAATGTGTATAACTACGAGTGGATGGCAGCTGTGGTATTAGTGTTTTTTGCACTTTTTTTCCTGCCATTTTATCTTCGGTCCAAGGTTTATACCATGCCTGAGTTTTTGGAAAGGCGTTATGACAGCCGTTCCCGTTATTATTTTTCCTTTATTACCATCATCGGGAATGTGATCATTGACACATCCTCTGCCCTTTATGCGGGCAATCTGGTGTTAAAAATTCTTTTCCCCACGCTTTCTTCCACGGTTATTATCATTCTGCTGGCTTTTGCCGCCGCTGCGTACACGATTCCCGGCGGACTATCTTCTGTCGTGCACACAGAAGTGATTCAGGCGATTTTGCTGGTGATTGGCTCTACCGTTCTTACCATTTTTGCCTTTAACGAAGTAGGTGGCTGGAACGGCCTTATGACCGGACTGGATGCTGCCGAATCTGCCGGAATTCTCAATCATCCTAAAGAATACATGCTGAGTCTTGCAGGTAGCGTCGACGACCGAACGATGCCCTGGACAGGTTTGCTCTTTGGAGTACCGATTCTGGGCTTTTATTTCTGGGCGAATAATCAATTTATGGTGCAGCGGGTGCTCAGTGCCAAAGACCTCAACCATGGTCGCTGGGGCGCATTGTTTGCCGGTTTGCTGAAACTTCCCGTCATCCTGATTATGGTGGTTCCTGGCCTCATTGCGATTGTACTTTATAAAGATCTGGACCTTTCATTTCTCAACTATCAAATCCCGGTCGAGGGTGGCGGAACAAAAATTTGCGAAAACCTTTCGGAATGCCCCAATATGACTTATCCGGTATTGCTTTTTAAGCTTTTGCCTACCGGGCTGCTGGGATTGGTTGTCGCGGGATTGCTGGCCGCAATGTCTTCCAGTATCAGCGCTACGCTCAATTCTGCCAGCACCCTGATTACCATGGATTTTGTATCCAAAATGAAACCCGACCTCTCCAGCAAACAATTGGTAAGGGTAGGGCAGATCGCTACAGTAGTTTTGGTATTGCTCGCCGCGGGGTGGGCACCTTTTATCGAAAACTTCCCTTCACTCTTTGACTATCTTCAGCAGGTATTGTCCTATATAGCACCGCCGGTGGTTGGTGTATTTCTGCTAGGGTTGTTCTGGAAACGTGCCAATGCCAACGGCGCATTTGCCTCCCTGATGGCAGGTTTTATAATTTCGATTTTTATGATTCTGTCTTCCATCAATGGCTGGTTCCCCGCGTTAAACCACATTCATTTTTTACATTTGGGCCCCATGCTGCTGGTTTTTTGTATGTTGGTTCATGTCGTGTTTAGTCTCGCAACTGCCCCGCCATCAGCTGAAAAAACGAATGATTATACCTGGACAACGGCTATATTCAGGGAAGAAACCGCAGAACTGGCAGGGTTGCCATGGTATCAAAACTACCGCATATTGTCGGTTATTCTGCTGATCATTACGGTGGTGGTGGTGGGAATCTGTTGGTAAATATTCACACATCAATGTAAGCAGATATGAAGCAGGTAGCTATATATTTTTGTCTGTTGCTGTCTTTGGGTTCCCTTCAGGCGCAAATCAAATTATATCCCCGTTACCTGCTGAGTAAGGCATATACACCGGCCTTACTTTCAGAAGAAATTTTACCACAGGAAAAATGGTCTCCCTGGCCTGCTTATTCAGAGCGGCAGCCCTGGGAGGCCCTTGATCCTGCCTTTCGGCAGATTCATATTACCCTTGGCGAGGCGGCGCTTCGGTACGAATGGCCCTCTATTACCGCCAGTCTTGCGCTGGAATTTACCAGAAACGGCAACCGCTCGCATTATCAGGATATTTCTTATGAGCGCAGGCAAATGGTTGCCGATCTGGTCATGGCCGAAATGATCGAAGGAAAAGGGCGATTTACCGATCAGATTGTCAATGGACTCTGGCTGATCTGTGAAGAGTCGTACTGGGGCGTGCCTGCACACCTGTACCTGCAATCTGCCGGCCCCGGCCTACCTGATGTCGATGAACCTACGGTTGATCTGTTTGCCGCCGAGACTGGTGCCCTCCTTGCCTGGACCTACTATCTGCTCGGCGACGAACTGGATCGGGTATCGCCGCTTGTGCGTCCCCGTATTAAAGCCGAAATAAAACGGCGGGTACTTGATGTCAATCTCGAACGCGAAGATTTCTGGTGGATGGGCTTTCAGCGCAATGAAAAAGGTATTAACAACTGGACTCCCTGGATCAACAGCAACTGGCTGGCGATGGTATTACTGATGGAAGATGATGTTGAAAGAAGAATTCAGGCGATTCACAAAATCCTTCGGTCAACCGACGAGTTTATCAACCAGTACCCCGACGATGGCGGATGCGACGAAGGCCCATCCTATTGGGCACGTGCTGCGGCATCGTTGTTTGATTGTCTGGAATTGCTTTATTCAGCTTCAGATGGAAAAATAAATTTCTACGATCATCCGCTGATAAAAAACATGGCAAAGTATATTTATTATACCCATGTCGGCGGGCCTTATTTTATCAACTTTGCCGACGCGGGTGCCATTCTTCACCCATCAGGCGATATGGTTTACCGGTTTGGGAAACGTATTGGGGACGCCGATATGATGGGTTTTGGCGCGTTTATCGCCCAGGATCAGAACCAATTGTACAAACCCACCGGAGGTTATACTATGGGGCGTCGTGTACCCGAACTATTTAACCGGAAAGAACTCATTCTGGCACGCCCGACAGAGCCATTACCCGCCAGTGTATGGTTGCCAGAATCGGAAGTCATGGTCGCCAGAATGAAAACGGGAAGTGCTTCCGGCCTTTGCCTGGCCGCCAGCGGTGGAAACAACGGGCACAGCCATAACCACAACGACGTCGGTAGTTTTATGATTTACCTCGACGGTTTTCCTGCATTGATAGATGTAGGTGTGGAAACCTATACCCGAAAAACCTTCTCCGACGACCGGTATGCCATCTGGACAATGCAGTCAGGGTATCACAACCTTCCCACAATCGGCGGTTTTATGCAGAAAGAGGGCTGGCCTTATAAAGCCGAAAACTTATTATTCAGCGAAACCAAAGATCAGGTGAATTTTTCAACGGAAATAGCCAAAGCCTATCCTCCTGAAGCAGGCGTACAAAAATGGCAACGCAGTTTTGTGCTGGACCGCAATAGCCAAACCATTTCCCTGACAGAGGACTTTCTGCTTGTAGCCTCAGAGGAAATCGTCTTAAATCTGATGATCCCCGATACAGCGATTGTACAGATGCCGGGAAGAATCCTGATTCGGGTACCAGAAACAAACGGTGACAGGTTTATCTCACTGGATTTTGACAGCCAGATATTTTTTCCTTCTGTAGAGATGATCACGGTCGAAGATCCGCTGCTTGGAGGCGTTTGGGGAGAACGCGTGGGGCGAATACAGCTTACCAGTAAAAAAAATCTTGCAAAAGGGAAATTGGTTCTCAAATTTTCGGAAATGGGGCAACGTTGAATGAGAGAAAGCAATATTCTGTTTTTGATAATATTGGTTAATGTGATGGCTTAATCATTATACCCATGTCTGGCGTAAAGTATCACTTCATTACAAACTGGGAAATCTCTGCCTCTAAAGAAGAGGTTGCCGATATCCTGAATCGTCCGATGGACCTGCCGCTCTGGTGGCCTTCTGTGTATTTGGGTATTGAAAAGGAAATATCAGATGGCAAAACCTATTACCATCTGTTTACTAAGGGCTGGCTGCCTTATACGCTTCGTTGGAAATTTCAGCAGACGGTCAATCAGCTACCTGATTATCTGGAACTTCAGGCAGAGGGTGATTTCAATGGATATGGCAAATGGAGTCTGACCCAGGACGGCCCCATTGCCAAAATCACCTACGACTGGGAGATTTTGGCAGATAAAGTCATTTTCCGGCTTTTTTCATTCGCGCTGAGACCGCTTTTTTCATTTAATCATCATTGGGCAATGAATAAAGGCCTGGAGAGTATCAAACTGGAAATCGCCCGAATCCGGGCAAATAAACCCCGGGAACAGGCTCCAATTCCTCCTTTGGCTACTTATCCTCATCGTTTTTATTACCGGAAAAACCGGCAGGCTGCCTATTCGGTGCCTGCCTCCACAGTCTAAAAATCAAGCTGATATCCCAAAATAGGAATTAACCCACTGGGATGATTCCTGTAATAAATCGCCTTTTTCACCGGGTCATAGCCGATGTTTTGGGTATTTCTTCTGTCTGTTACATTCTGGATATCCAGAAATACGTTGGAAGCTCTGCCTTTTCTGTTGGTGCGATAGGAAATCCGCCCGTCAATACGGGAATAAGGTTTTACCTGGCCTTCATTGGTTTGGGCTATATCTGCAACATAGGTTCCTGCAGTTTCAGAAGCCGGAAAATCGGGAGGCGTATAGCGAAAGCCGCCATTGTATAGCAGCCGGGCCCCAATCTGCAGTACAGATTCGTTTTTAAAGGTAAACTCTTTTCCCAATGTATAGCTGGATGAAAAGTTTGTGCCAAAACGGGTATTGAATATTCTGCCATCCGGTAGTTCGTAGGTTGACTCAAACCGAGAATAGGTCAGCAGGAAAAATACGCCTCTGGAAAAAAACTTCTCCAGCGCCACATCTACACCATAGTTGAGGCCTTTTCCTTCGCTGGTAAGCTCAAACTGTGCAATTCCGCTCTGATCATTGAGCATCCACCAGACGGAAGCCATATCCGGTTGTACAGGTACTCTCGACAAACGCTGCATATAACCTTCTACACCGAGCCGTAATCCTTTGCCTACAATGAAATTGTAAGACAGAATCAGGTGATGTGAGCGAATCATTTTCAGGTCAAAATTGGGGTTAGTCACTGTAACTGTCTGGTCGGCAGCTGTATCCCTTCGTGCATAAAAATACGCGCCTAATGGCAACATCTGGCTGTGAAGGCCATAAGCAAAACTCAGTTTATGCCTTTTGAGCGGAGACCATGAAAGCGAAACCCGGGGTTCGGCAGTTCCTGTATTGTTGAGCAGCAACCAGAAGAAATGCGCGCCGGCATTCAGCACGAGCTTTTCGGTGAGATGCTGGCTAAACTGCGCATAATACTGCAGGGTTTGCGTATTGCCTTTTCCGCTGATGCTCAGCTGTTTGTTGTAAAATGTATTGGTGATATCGCCGACTGCACTTCTCGGGAAAGACTCCCGGTTGAAAGTGAAAAAGGTCTGATGGAAAAACATACCAGTCTTCAGGCTGGTTCTTTCCGAAAACTTCCGCTGATAGGTGACAGAGGCAGTGATGCGGTTGTCAAGGTAGGTTTCGTCGTTGTATTTAAATCGATTGTCCTGTAAATCAAGCACGTCGTAATCTCTGAAAATATCACTATGGAGCGCGGCAACTACAATTTTCAAATGGGACTTGTCATCCAGCAGTCGGGTATGCGTAACCCCCAGTGCGGCCATATTGCTTCCCTGTATACGATCTTCCCAGTGGTTGGCTACGCCCGAATCTCTTTCTGCGGGGTTTGCTACAGGCAGGTAATGTTCCAGACTGAGTCCTCCCATGCCAAAGACAGTCGTAAAACTTTTGCCATTTTTTCCGTCAAAAGCCAGGTTAAATGACAAGTCCTGAAAGTCATTTTCCACTCTTTCGCCGACCAGGTAGAAGCCCATCTTGTTGAGCAGGCTGAGTGTCGAAAACCGGTAGTTGGCGAGGTAAGAGCTGTTTCCTTTGCCAATGGGGCCTTCCGTTGCAAAATCCAGCCCTAGCAGACTGAGTTTTGTGCGGTACTCGCGTTTTTCCATATTCCCTTTCCGGAAATGCACATCCATCGCGCCTGAAATAGCGTTGCCATATTCGGCCGCCATTCCCCCGGAGGAGAAATCAGAATTGGCAAGCAACTGTGCGCTGAAAACAGTGATTCCACCCCCGGAGGTACCCGGACGGGCAAAGTGGTTGGGGTTGGGAATGTCGATGCCTTCCAGACGCCAGAGCATACCGAAGGATGAATTTCCCCGGATAATAATGTCGTTTTCGGAATCATCCCCTCCCTGCTGGACACCCGGAAAAGCAAGAGCCATTCGCCCGGGATCATTGACCGCTGCGGGATAACGCTGGGTTTCTTCTGCTGAAAACGAACGTGTGCTTACGACCGATAATTTATTGACAGCCTGCGTAGGGTATTCTTTGGCAGTAATAAATACCTCTTCGGTGGTCGATTCTCCGATTTGCTCATCCAATGCAATTTCCAGATACAGCTCCTTTGCAGAAGTGAGGATTTGATTGTCGCTGATATAATCGCCATATCCTGTATATCTGCAGATAACAGTTCTTCTGCCTATGGGAACATTTTCAAGCCTGAAATTACCGCGTGAATCCGTGATATTCCCGATCCTTGGCTCGGTATTTTCCACAAAGACGGTAGCTCCTACAATGGGTTGCTGACTTACTGCATCCCATACTTTTCCTCGGATCGTCTGGGTTTTTGTCTGGGAAAATAGAAAAACGGGCAAAAAAAGCCCCAGTAGTATAGTAGTAATCGATTTCATATATCCGGGTTAGAAAGAAATTGTTTAGATTTAGTCCGAATAGTCAAAACGAATATACAGTTTTTGTTATGAATTCTCAGTTTCTGTCCTTTTTTATAGCTTTGTGGCTATTTTTCTTTTCAGCTTGTACTACGGAACAAGACTATGTATCTGTTGATGTACTGGTTATTGGTGGTGGAGCAAGCGGGGTTACTGCGGGGATACAGGCTGCAAGAAGTGGAGCCAATACAATAATTATTGAACCTACTCACTGGTTGGGCGGTATGCTTACCTCTGCCGGGGTTCCTGCGACAGATGGCAACCATCGTCTTCCTTCCGGACTATGGGGCGAATGGCGGCAGATGCTCTACAATTATTACGGCGGACCTGATTCTGTCGCTACCGGATGGGTGAGTAATACATTGTTTGAGCCCCATATAGGCAACCGGTTCTGGAACCAACTGGCCGACAAAGAACGAACACTCAGTCGCATTCACGGCTATCGGGTTGTAGAAGTTTTAAAAAAAGGAAATCGTGTGACCGGCGCACGCTTTGTAAACGAGCTGGGGGAGATACGGACGGTCATGGCCAAAGTGATTATCGAAGCCACGGAGCTGGGTGATGTACTGGAATTGGCTGGCGCCGAATACCTGACCGGGCAGGACAGTGAAACAAACCCTCACGATGATAATATACAAGACATCACCTATGCGGCTATTTTAAAAGAGTATGGTCCCGGACAAAACCGGATCATTTCCCGACCTGAGGGCTACGATCCGGAAGAATTTCACTGTATATGTAAAGAGGTTTGCGACGATCCGGATACCAAAGTTCCCGATTGCCAGACGGTGCTGAACTATGGCAGATTACCAGGCAAAAAATATATGATCAACTGGCCCAACAATGGAAATGATTATTACCTCAATCCGATTCCGATGACGGAAGAAGAGCGGCAGGAGGCCTATATCGCTGCAAAAAACCGCACATTGAGTTTACTATATTTTCTCCAGACTGAGGCAGGATTCACCCAGTTGGGACTCGCCGATGACGAATTTCCCACAGAAGATTTGTTGCCCTCCCAACCCTATCATCGCGAGGCGAGGCGGGTAAAAGGGCTGTTTCAACTGACAGTTGAAGATGTAGAAGACCCGTATGCAGATCCTGACCGCCCTTTGTATGAACAGGCAATAGCGGTAGGCGATTACCCTTTGGACCATCACCACGACAAAAATCCTCATACCCGGCCGGAAGAATTTCCCCCAATCCCTTCTTTTTCAGTTCCATTTGGCGCGATGATTCCCATAACGATTGACGGACTCATCGTTGCCGAGAAGAGCATATCTGTTTCCCATATCTTAAACGGGGCTACCCGTTTGCAGCCATGTGTGATGCTCATCGGGCAGGCAGCCGGAGCTGCTGCCGGACTTTGTGTAAAACAGAATATCGAGCCAAGAGCGCTTTCCGTTTCTGACCTTCAGCAGACCTTGCTTGACGCCGGTTGCTGGCTATTGCCCTATCTGGATGTTACCCCAGCGGACCGCGATTTTCAGGCTATCCAGCGAATGGGCGTACGCGGACTGATGCGGGGCAGGGGAGTCCCTTACAAATGGGCCAACCAGACCTGGTTTGATCCGGATAGTACTATTTCTCATGAGGAGGTAAAGGCTGTTCTGGAAAAAGTTGGGGGGGAGGAATCCGCAGGGCATTTCACAGCCGCAGATGCTGATCTGCCTCTGACTTATGGCGAGATGGCCCTTGCCCTCAACAGAAACCTGAAAGACAACGAATGGCTGGAAGACTGGATGGAAGAAGCCAACCGCCGTCCGTCGGAACCGATCACCCGCCGGGAGGTCGCCTGGGTAATTGATAAAGTCTTTTTTTAGAATCATATCCCATATCAACACGCTTGCTAAGCCATCCTACACGTTCGTGTATTGGTGGGTGACCTCGGTGTATTTTTGACGTAAACTCGGGAAAAGGATTTATTTGATAGATCGTGTAAATTTTTTTTAATGATCACGCAACCCCAAATCATCCCGATTGTCATTGAATATAACATGCGAGACCCCCAAATGCACTAGCCCTATGAGCCCTAAACTTTACGCTGCCCTTTGGATGTTTGTGTTACATACGATGTTGTGTGGAATGACTCTGGCACAGTCTCCCACCATCTACAATGAATCCGGCGGTACCCTAAGCCAACTCGACAAAATACGTCAGACCATTGAGTCTTATACCAGTGTCTTTCGTGTAAATCCCTATGATGGAGATTATTACCACCATCTTGCATCCGAGCATTTTAAGAAAGGTGAATATGCCGAGGCTCTGGAAGACTACCATTCTGCCATTCGTTATTTTTCAGGAAAAGCCAGTAAGCTTGCCCGTATGCATTACCAACGGGGATTGTGCTGGTATATCCTTCAGGACTATGAAAAAGCGATCAGGGATTTTAACATAGCCATCTCTTATCGCCCTGATATTACCGACTCCTATTATTTTCGGGGAAAAATCAATTATCTGATCTACAACGATCTGAATCTTGCCCGTAAAGATTTTGAAAAGGTACTCCGTCTCAGCAGCAGTTCTACCGTGCAAACTGCTTTCTGTCGTTACTTTTTGGGCGACAAGGATAATGCGCTGCGTGAAATGAACTCCCTGATCTCCAACTCCGGAAATTTTGAGCGAGAAACTTATGCGCAGTATCACTACACCATGGCCGGGCTTCAGGCTTTGATGGGAAATGCTCCCGGTGCAGTACGTTATCTTCAAAATGCACTGGATTATGGTTATGATGAACTCGAATGGTTGTCCCGCGATATTAATTTTCTCGGGGTTAGTACCAGCTATGATTTTGTCCACCTGCTGGAAAAGTACGGATTACGTTACCATCTGATTTCGCCAAATGAACCTCGGGTTACCTATCACCCTCCTACAGACGATCCGGCGATCACATTAGGTCAAGAGGCCCCGACTCGTTCACCAGAACCCGTTACTCCCTCCTCTCGCAGAGCACCTGCTTCAGTTAAAACCCGCGATCTGACGTTCTCGGATACAGACGGAAATAACCGGATCGATGCCAATGAAAAAACAAATATTCGTTTTGTAGTCAGAAACAATGGTCCTGCGGATGCCGAAGCGCTTGTGGTACGTGTGGTGGAAGAAGGCCGAATCAACGGATTGGAATTTGACGAAGAGCGTTCTATCGGTGATCTGAAAGCT
Organism: Bacteroidia bacterium; assembly: GCA_041391665.1. Taxonomy (NCBI): domain Bacteria; kingdom Pseudomonadati; phylum Bacteroidota; class Bacteroidia; species Bacteroidia bacterium. Next base: position 450,263 of record JAWKNO010000002.1, read on the forward strand.
CAGCAGGAAATGGAAGTGGTGGTTCCTGTGTACGGAAGTATATCACTCGAATCTGGTAAGGCAGATTTTACTATTCAGGTGCTGGAAAAAAATGGCTTTGACTCTGACAACCTGTATATCACGATTCCCACGCAGGAGTTTATGCCTCCGGCACTTGAAATCGCAGATTTTCACTTTGCTACTGAGTTGGGGGGCAAAATGCGGCTGGGAGTACCCATTACCCTGAAATTAGCAGTTCAGAATACAGGTAGCGGTGATGCAGATAATGTTCAGGTGGAAATGGTTCTTCCCGATAATGTATTTACTGCAGGAGAAAATACTTTTAACCTCGGAACTTTGCGCCCAGGCCAAAGCCAGATCATTGATTTTGAATTTTTTACCAATAAACGGTACGAAGGGGAAGAAGTGCCGGTCATCGCTGAAATAACGGAAGAATACGGCAATTACGGCACAAAGCAGACTATGACTGTTCATATCAACCAACAGTTGGAAGTCAACTCCCGTGTGGTGGTAAATGCCAAGCCCGATCCCACATATGATGTGAAGGATATTCGCCTGACTTCTGATGTAGACCGGAATCTGCCCCGCACATTTGAGAAAAATCCCAACGCTATTGCCGTAGTGATTGGCAACAGAGATTACAACAACCCAGATGTGCCTCCCGTTGACTTTGCGTTACAGGATGCGGCCAGTATGAAAAACTATCTGGTTCAGAGTTTTGGATTTGATGAAAACAATATCATCTTTCTTCCTAACGCGACCCAGGCAGATTTCAACGGAATTTTTGGAACTGTGCAAGATCACAAGGCGAGATTGTATAATCTGGTAAAACCCGGACAATCAGATGTGTTTGTTTTTTACAGCGGACACGGCGCACCCGATCTTCAGACCGAAGAAGCCTATTTTGTACCGGTTGACTGCGATCCTTCTTTGGTCAGGTTTAATGGTTATGGAATCAAAACCTTCTATGACAACCTGAGCAAAATCCAATATCGCACGCTGACGGTGGTGATCGACGCCTGTTTCAGTGGATCTTCTGACCGTGGAACACTGATTCCGCAGGCTTCACTTGTCAGGATCAAGTCAGGCAATAATGTACTCAAAGACCCCAAAGCGATGGTGTTTACCTCAGCCAGTGGCGCAGAAATCGCCTCCTGGTATGCAGAACAATCACATTCGCTCTTCACATACTATTTCCTCAAGGGGCTTCAGGGAGAAGCCAACGCCAACCGCGACCGTGAAATTACCCTCGAAGAAATGCGCACCTATATCAATGAACAGGTGCCTTATATGGCCCGACGCCTCAAAAACCGGGTACAAACCCCAGAGGTATATGGCCAAAATGAAAGTGTAATCATCAATCAATAGCTATTAACCATTAAACATTAACAATTAACAATTAACCATTGATTATCATGAAGTCTCATAAAATTATTACCCTCGCACTCTCCTTCGTTCTCGCCCTGTTTGTGGCGGTACCTGCAATGGCTCAGGACTATGTCGTAAAGCCGAAAGAAGTTAGCCCCAGGAAAATGGGCAAAATCACCGAAAAAGAGAAAAAAGAACTGGTAAAAGACATTAAGGATCAGCCGGTCAGAGAAGCACGCAAAGAAGGCCGTAGCCTTGAAAAAGATGGATATATGGTATTCCCCGGAAGTATGCCCATGGAAAAGCAACTGGAGCGTATCTGGATGAAGCAGTATCAGGAAAATGCTGACGGATCTGCCAAATACCTGTTTGCTGATGGAAACGGTGTAGGTAAAACCCAGACTGCTGCCGAAATGCAGGCCATGGAAGCCGCAAAACTTCAGCTCGCCGGTCAGATTTCCAACGAAGTCAACCAGATCATCGAAGGGAAAATTGCCAACGACCAGATTGATCGTGAAAAAGGCAATTCGTTGACAAAATTTGTTGCCGGAAGTAAAAACTACATCGTGCAAAATCTCTCCTACGTAAAACCTGCTTTCAAAATCTACCGCAACGTAGGCAAATCAGACATGGAAGTTGCCGTGAAAATGTACTACAGCGTGGAAGAAGCAATGATTGCAGCAGAAAAAGCACTGGAGATGAAAGTACGCCAGGAGCTCGAAGGCGAAGCTGACGAGTTGATTGAAGAAATCAATACTCTGTTCCGTAAATAATATTTTTGTGAAATAACCTATCTGCCGCAAAAGCTCAAAGTCATGAGGGCCAAACATCTGACAATCTTTATGCTTTTGAGTTTTTGTGGCAATCTTCGGATCACCCAACACTAACAAATACAGTAATGTGCAGGAATTTACTTGTATGGTCATTATACTTACTAATGGCAGGGACATTGTTTGCCCAAAAAACGCAAAAATCTACTGGTGAATACCAGCTGAGTCTGACCAATTCAAATTTTTCAGAACAACAAGCCTGCCAGTATTGCATTGAACGAGCGATGGTGGATGCGATTGAAAAGGCATTTGGAACCGTGATTATTCAGGGGAATACGACCTCTGTACGCAATAAAAATACCGGCGAAACGGTCGAGACCACCCAGATCTTTAATATGATTGCGGAGACTTATGTCAATGGCGAATGGGTAAAAACCATTGATGAGGGCTGTGAACGTTTTACCAGCGACAACGGCGAGTTTTGGATCAGCTGCAAGGTGAAAGGAACGGTACAGCAGTTGGAAAAACCACATATTGACCTGTCCATCAAAGCTTTGGATTGTGAAAATGCAGGTTGTGAAACCTCGCAGTTTAAGGATGGGGAGTCTTTTTACCTTTACCTCAAAAGCCCGGTAGATGGATATATTACTGTTTATCTCACGGATGCTTATACGGCTCAGCGATTATTCCCCTACCGCAATATGCCTTCCAGCCAGATAAATGCCGTACCGATAAAAGCCGATAAGGAATACATCTTGTTTTCCGGCGCCAAAGACCAATTGGGCTTAAAAAGCTATGTGGATGAGTATGAGCTCTTTGCCAATGAAGAAGTAGATCAGAACCGCATATTTGTTGTTTTCACCAAAGAGCCTATAACCAAACCGGCCTTGTATAAGGGCGGTAAAAATGAATCGGTCGAAATGCCCATGGAACTGAAATCAGAAAACTTTCACGAATGGCTTGCCAAAAACAAGCAGTACAACAAAGACATGGAAGTCGCACGACTCGATATTATGATCCGTAAGGAATAAATTTTTACCATGAAAAAGTCAGTCATTATCCTTTGTTTTCTCAGTAGTCTGGTCATTACAGCTACTGCGCAGGTGCAGACCTGGGAAGAAAAAATGGAAGCTATGCGTCAGCGTGTGCAAATGAAGATGGAAAACCAGCAGCGTAGGGTGGACCTTCAGTTTGCCAATCAGGTGCGTCGCATGTGGCTCAATATGCAGTTTATCGAAGGAGAAGCTGCGCCGGAAATTCCCGAGCCATCTATTCCGAAGGTGTACGATCCTGCTATCCGTATTCCCAAAGATCAACAGGAAATGCGGGTCATTCCCGATTTGAATCTGCCTTCTGATGAAGGAATAGCTGCCACACCTGACCTCCGGGTAAATCCGGAGCCAGAACCTCCTGCATCGCCACCTGACCCGAAGATGGAGGCGGATGTCAATCAAATGGACAGGGAAGTGCGCCTGGCTTATTTCGGTAAACAAATGGCTTTACACTATGACTCCGGTATGGAGTTTGGTATGCCGGGTACACTTAACACCAACGCCATTGCTGATGAATGGGAAAAATTGGAAAAAACTCCTTACGAATTTCTTGTATATCAGCTTTCCCGTCAGGCGCGCGACCTGAAACTCAACGACTGGGGGTTTGCCCTTTTGGTAAATGAAATGGCAAAGCAAATCTACCCTAACGATAAAAATGCGCGTACCCTGTTTAACTGGTTTATTCTCACCAAAGCCGGCTACATCGCTACAGTCAGCTACGAAAGCAACCAAATGTATCTGATGTTGCCCTCAAAAAATGTGCTTTATGGCAAAAGTTATCTTCAGGGGAAAGACAATAAACTCTATGCGATAGACCTCGATGGCGGAAACCCCGAATTGCTGCGGGCAAAAGTTTTTCAGGCGCAACATCCTGAAGCCAAAAAAGTAATGGATTTTCAGCTGAAAAGTGCGCCGCTGTTTACTGGCCAGTCCAGAAAGAAAACCGTAAACTTTTCTTATGCAGGCAAATCGTACACCGTACCGCTGGAAGTCAATACCCATCTGGTGGATTTTTATGAGACCTATCCTTTTGTAGATCTGGATATCTATATGTCTGCTCCGCTTTCAGCACCTGCCCATGCATCGATGGTAGTAGCTTTGCAGGAAATTGTGAAAAACATGCCTGTGCGCCCCGATCAGAACCGGGAAGCCGAAGGGGTGAATCTGATTCTCCGCTTTGTGCAGACAGCTTTTGCTTACAAGCCTGACAATGAGCAATTTGGGCAGGAACGTTATCTGTTTGGTGACGAAACCTTGTATTATCCATATAGTGATTGCGAAGATCGTGCGGTGCTTTTTGCCCACCTGGTAAAAGAAATCATGGGCCTTGAAGTAGTGGGGCTGTTGTTCCCCGGCCATGCGGCTACGGCGGTGAAGTTCACTTCAGATGTTCCCGGCGACTTTATCCGCTATCAAAACAAAAAATACGTGATCTGCGACCCGACTTATATCAATGCAGATTTAGGTATGGTATTGCCCGATGTGGAGGGCCAAAGTGCTAAGATTGTCGCGTTGTAAATCAGCCCTATTGGCTTGATCCCATTTGTTTTTCAAAGTCGAGCAGCCACTTTTTGCGGTGAAGCCCTCCGGCATAGCCTGTAAGGCTTCCATCATTGCCAACTACCCGATGACAGGGAATGATAATGGCTATCCGGTTCATTCCATTGGCATTGGCAACTGCACGGACTGCGTCTGGTTTTCCGAGGGCTGCTGCCTGCTGTTTATAGCTACGTGTTTTCCCATAGGGAATCTGTTGTAATTCATTCCAGACACATTGCTGAAAATCTGTGCCGGGAGTTACCAGGGGAACGGAAAAAGATTTCCGCTTCCCCTCAAAATATTCATCTAACTCAATCCGTAGTTTGCCAAAATGAGGATTTTCCCCCTGGATGATGGTCGCATGTAACTTTTTGGCGAGCTGTTTAAACTCTGTCTCCAGCATTTTTCTTTCGGAAAATTCGAGCAGGCAAATGCCTTCTTTCGTTCCACAGGCAATCATGGTGCCCAAAGGCGTTTCCAGCCTTGTGAGATCAATAACCTGTTTTTCCTTGCTGTTGGATGGTGATACGCCAAAAATAGATTTGAATGAATCATTAAACCCACTCAGCGACTCATAGCCTGAATCAAATGCAGCGCCTGTTACAGAAGTTCCGCTTTGTATTTTTTTAAATGCAGAATTGATTCGCAATACCCGCTGATAGGTGTGAAAAGTGATCCCATGGTGTTTGAGAAACCATCTTCTGATCGTCGCTGGTTCTATACCTCTCTGCCTTAAATCATGTTCTTTCAGCTTAAGAGAAGGTTGGTTGCCGAATTCCTCCAACAGGCTTTGTATATAGGCCGGAGTTTCACCTGCCTTTTCTAACGGATGACAGACTTTGCAGGGGCGGTAACCTGCGAGCATTGCCGCTTTGGTTGTTTGGAAAAATGTTACATTTTCTCTTTTGGGTTTCCGGGCAGTGCAGGTAGGCCGGCAAAATATACCGGTTGTTTTTACCGCAGCGAAAAAGGTGCCTTCATAAGCAGAGTCCTTATCTACCAGCGCCTGATACATGATTTGTTCTGTCAGCATACTTTTTTTCATAAAGGTAGACAGGACCCAAAGGTATGGCAACCGAAAATCAGACAAGCATTTTTTTACCCGCACATACAGCTAATGGCATCGGAATCATAATCATCAAAAGGCGGGATAAGCGCCAGAATATCTGCTCCGGAAATCGTTTCGCCGCCAATTGTTAGCACGGAGAATTCATTGTCCCGGGCAGATATTCTTTTGATAAAAACTTTTTTCCAGACATCAGGCTGATCTTTGAGTTGTAACTCAATCACTACCCGCCGGATGGCGGCGTATTCGAGGTGATTGATAAAATCAAGGGCCGTATTCAGAATGATTGTTTTATCCACTAACTGATTTTTACTGATTTACATGAAATACTTGAGTACCAATTCGCCGATCACATAACCCACTGCGGCAATCCCAAAGCCTACAACAAACATATCGAATCCACTTCGCCAAAAGTTTCGTCCGGTGAAAAAACTTCTGACAGCACCTACACCAAAGTGGGCGATCATCGAAATAATAAATGATATAACAATGGCCGGTATGCCTTTCCAGATAAAAAAGGGGAAAATTGGAATCAGGGCGCCAATAGCCGTTGCAAGACCGGTTGTCCATGCTTCTTTGAGCGGGCTTATAGAGCTTTCTGAAATCCCCAGTTCTTCTCTGACTTTTTCTTCAAGGGCACGCTCCGGTTCCTGAATGACCTCATTGGCGAGTTTTACGGCCTGTTCACGCGACATGCCTTTCGCTTCATAAATCAGTGCGAGCTCTTCCGCTTCAATTTCTGGCATCAGAAGGATCTCACGCGCTTCCATTTCTTTTTCGTAGGCAAAAACTTCCCGCTCGCTTTTTGCTGCGAGGAAACCGGAAGAGCCCATCGAAAGCGCATCTGCAATCATTCCTGCCAGCCCTGAAATCAGGATGACATGGTCGGCTGAACTGGCACCGATCACCCCGGCAATAAGTCCAAAATTGGCGGTGAGTCCATCATTAAAACCATAAACCACATTGCGAAGCATACCACCGGCATTTACGCTGTGCCAGGGCTCTCCGGCATCTTCTGGGGTTAATTGCCCTGCATGATGCGCAGAATCCTTGGCCAGATCAAGGGCCAGTTCTTTGGTAGCGCCGGGGTTACTTTTTTGGTAAAGATCCAGATAGATCCTCACCTCTTCTCCTTCCTCCCGGAGCATGGCATCTTTGAGAAAACCCGGGCCAAACTTTACGGCTGCCCATCGCATAAATTTAGCTTTGAGGGAGGGGAGAATTTGAGGAGCCAGATTTCCACTTTCTTCTATCAGTTCCCGCCAGCGGGTAGCATGGCGATCTTCCACCTCGGCCAACTGCTTATAAATCTTGATGGTCTTGGTGTCGGAGGTGAGTTCGGATAAGGTTCTGTACAAAAATGCAGCATCTACTTCATCCTGCAAATATTTAATCCACTCTTTCATCTTCTGTATTTGGGTTTATTCACTTTGAAAACATGATGCAGGAAGTCCTGCATGGTTAAATAAATTGGGTTCTGCGGTATTTGCCCAGGCAAAACGAACAGACACCGGTGTTTTTACTGCTTTGCTCACCACTACGACAGTATTTTCTTTGATCTCAGCTTCGGCCGGATGATATACTCCGTCTTCGCCTGCAATTTCAAAATTTGTGGGAGAACCTCCTCTTGCATTCAGGCCTTCGGCATGGTCAAAGTAAACGGTGATTTTATTTTTTGCAACTGCAAAGCTTCTATAGAGTGGCCCGGAGGCTTCCGCCTGCGAGGTTTTATAGTGATTGGTAAGCGCCAGCATGGCAAAACGCATCCCAACATCTTTTTTATTTCGGGGGTGAATATCTTCAATATTGCCAATATCACTGGTAACGACCATGCCGGTTTGCGGTACTTCCAGCGTTTTGCGCTGGGCGTTGCGAATCATTACCCCGCCAAACCCTTCTCCATACTTATACGGTGCGATCTGCGCGAAATAGAAGGGGAAAATATACCCTCTTTCCTCCCGCCAGCTGTTGATCAGCGCCGAAAACATTTTGGTATAGGCATACGCATTTCCCACATTCGACTCTCCCTGATACCAGAGTGCGCCCGCAATCCTGAAACGGGTCAGAGGAGCGATCATGGCATTATAGCCTCTGCCTGGTTCTACAGGCCCCCATGGCGCGGGTTTTAGCGTTGATGCGGCTTTTGACAGGAATTCATCCTCTGATATGACTTTTGCCGCCATCCATATTTCTGCCGGGGTTCCTCCCCAGCTTGCGTCTATCAGTCCCACCGGTACTTTTAACTCCTTATGAATTTTTTCTCCAAAAAAGTAGCCGATTGCACTGAAGCTTTTCATGGTATGGGGGTTGCAGGAAACCCATTGGCCTTTCAGGTCATCTTGTGGGGTCAGGGCAGAACGGTGAGGTACCCGGAAGAATCGGATTTGGGGATAATCAGCTGCTGCAATAAAATCTGCGGCTCCATCAATTCCACCCCCGGCAGTCCATTCCATATTGGATTGTCCGGCGCAAAGCCATACTTCGCCCAGAACCACATTGCGCAGAATGGTTTCGTTATACCCGCTGATTTTCAGATCAAAAGGTTTTCCTTCTGCCCTGGGGGTAGAGACGACCATTTGCCAGGTGCCCTGATTCGTAGTTTCAGTTACAAGTGCAGAATCCAGCCAGGGCAAAGAGATATGGACTTTCTCGCGAGGTTTAGCCCATCCCCAGAATGTAATTTCAGCATTTTGCTGGAGCACCATATCATCTGTAAAAATACCGGGAAGAGAAATATCTGCATAGATCCATGTATGGGAAATTGCCATAATGAAAACCAGAAGCAGTCTTTTGTAATAAATTGAAGCGTTCATAGGGATTTTCTTTTGTTCTTGTCAACCTGGCTCAATTCTTATTGTTGGAGAAACGATTCAGTCAGCTCAATATCCAACATTTTTCCTTTTGCGTAATTATACCGGTTATTCTTTTGTCTTACAACCACTTCATTCACCCCCAAAGCCTTTTTTTTAAATGAATAAGGGCTTTATCCAAATTGAGGGGCAAATATTTTTATTATTTGTAATATTCTTTCCTGGAATTATTCGCGCAAAATCGCGAGAGCAAACAAGGGGCTGTTTTTCAGTTATTTAATTGGATAAATTTATTCCTGTCAAACAAAACCAAATTGCATTTTAGATGAAAGGCTTGACAGGCATTCTCATCTTGCTCTGGATTACCACCCTATTATTTTCTCAACCTTCTGGAATCTCATCGTCCTATGAACCGGGAGTTCATGAGTTTATGTATGTTGATCAGGAACCAGAGCCCCTCAATCTGTCTGAAATACAAAGTAAAATTCCGTATCCTGCCAAGGCACTGTGGAGTCATACAGGCGGTAAAATGTATTTTCGTGTGTTGGTAAATGAAGATGGGTCCTATGAAAAGCATAAAATCACCCGGTTGATTGATCCTTTGCTGATGGAAGCGGCGGATCCATATATCAGAAAATTGCGGTTTACCCCTGCCCGAATAGGTAATAGAACGGTGAAATATTGGGTCAATTTGTCCATTGTATTTAATCCCCGCGGGGTCAACGAAAATATTCAGGAACTGAAACACCCGATGCTGTTTCAACAGACGCTTGCGCATAAAATGCTGAGTAATAACCGGAAAGGCAATAAGTATTTGGAAAAGGGTATCGCCTGTATGGATGAGAAAAAATATACCGAAGCATTGGCCGCTTTTTCCCGGGGCCTCCGCTATACGCCCCGAAAAAAGAAGAGCTATTCTTTATTGGTATTTAATCACTTTTACCGCGGACAGGCGTATGGGAAAATGGGGGACTGGAAACATGCCCATGAAGATTTTACAGAGGCTGTTGGTTATCTGAATACAACCGGAAAAGTACCTGAAGACCTTCAAAAAATCGGACCGGCAGTTTTTCTCAACCGCGCATTAGCATCGATAAATATGGGTGAGGAGGTTCATGCCATGAATGATTTTTATTGGGTGACTCGTATGTACCCTGCAGATTTGTGGGAACAGACGGATGTTTTTGCCGAATATCATTTGGCAAAAGCTGACCTGAAGGTATGTAATGGTGCGCTTAACCGGATGCGGACCATTGATCCTGACGATCAATTGTTAAAAATTCAGTCGGAGAATTTGTCAATGTATCTTGATGAACCATTTACACAAGGTGTACGGGTGTCCGACGCGCCGCCTGTGCCGATATTTTCAGGCAGAACTCAAGATGCATGGACACAGATAAAAATTCAAAACTTTGAGTCTGCTTTTGCCACCGTTTCCGAAATTATAGAGGAAGATCCTCACAATGCAGAGGCCTATCTGGTAAAGGGGTTGGCGATGGTAGCGATAGGGGCCGACCATGAGGCCTGTCAGGAGCTCGATCAGGCATTGGTATATGGTCTGTCAGAAGATAAACAGCAACGGGTTTTGTCGCTGATGCAAAGAATTTGTCATTAGTATTTTTGCGATTTTGTGGAATGTGAGGGCCTGGTACCTGGTACCAGGTCTTTTCATTTTGGTAAAATTATCCTGTAATATTGCAGCATAAAATTCTTGCCCGATGAAAATATCACATTCCCTGATTGTCATTTTGTTGTTTTTGGCTGTCGCCTGCCAACCCTCGTCAGATTCTGACCAGTCATTAAATGAAAAGGCGAAGGAACTGGCCCATCGTTTTATCATGGCCGATGGCCATGTGGATTTGCCCTACCGGCTGAAAGTGAAAAATTTCCGACTGGAAAAAGAATACCTCGACATGGCCATCAATGAAAAAGGAGACTTTGATTTTGCCCGCGCCAGGGAAGGCGGTTTAGATGCGCCCTTCATGTCGATTTATATTCCCTCTGAAAACCAACTTACCGCAGGAAAATCGAAATCCCTTGCCGACAGTCTTATCGATATGGTTATCGGTATTTCCCAACAATACCCCGACAAGTTTGCCCTGGCTAATACGGCTGAAGAGGTGGAGGCCAACTTTAAAAAAGGGTTGATTTCGCTTCCTATGGGGATGGAAAATGGCGCCCCCGTGGAAAATGATACCGCCAATGTTGCATATTTTTACCAAAGAGGGATTCGCTACATTACCCTTACACATGGCAAAGACAATCAAATCTGCGATTCGTCTTATGATACCACACGTACATGGAACGGACTCAGCCCCTTTGGTGAAGCGGTAGTCAGAAATATGAATCGAGCCGGAATTATGGTGGATATATCGCATGTTTCAGACAGTACTTTTTATGATGTGATGGCCATTACAAAAGTTCCGGTCATCGCGTCTCATTCTTCGTGCCGGCATTTTACCCCAGGTTTTCAGCGAAATATGAACGACGATATGATACGCCTGCTGGCACAAAACGGTGGGGTAATCATGATCAATTTTGGCTCCACTTTTTTGGATGAAAAAATAAGACTACAATGGGATGAAGTCGCGGACCACTTGCGCGCCTGGGCCATTGAAAACAACCTGACCAGTCAGGATTCTGCCTATAAAGCCTATTCAAAGTCGTATCGCGAGAAAATCGGAAAACAATATTCCAGCGTATCAGTTGTAGCAGATCATATAGAGCATGTAGCTAAACTGGTGGGGGTAGATCACGTGGGATTTGGTTCTGACTTTGATGGAGTAGGGGATAGCCTGCCGGTAGGATTGAAAGATGTTTCCGATTATCCCAATCTGATTGAGGAATTGTTGAAAAGAGGATTTTCAGATGAGGATATTGAGAAAATATGTTTTGGGAATCTGGCTCGTGTTTGGCGCGAAGTAGAAAGATTCGCAAAACATTAGTTTTTTAATTTATAATGAGTAAGTATTTTTGTATAAATAATCAAATCATATCTTATAATGGCTCAAGTTAAAACAACCTACCTTCCTTATAAAGTAAAAGACATTACCCTTGCTGACTGGGGAAGAAAAGAAATTATGCTGGCTGAAGCTGAAATGCCAGGCCTTATGGCATTGCGTGCTGAATACGGTGCGAAAAAGCCATTGAAAGGTGCCCGCATTGCCGGATGCCTTCACATGACCATTCAGACTGCTGTACTTATTGAAACGCTGATCGAACTGGGTGCGGAAGTTACCTGGTCCTCCTGTAATATTTTTTCAACACAAGATCATGCTGCTGCGGCAATCGCTGCTGCTGGTATTCAGGTGTATGCATGGAAAGGCATGAATGAGGAAGAATTTGACTGGTGTATTGAGCAAACCCTGTTTTTTGGCGAAGACCAGAAGCCGTTGAATATGATTCTCGACGATGGTGGAGACCTGACCAATATGGTACTCGACCGTTACCCTGAATTAATTAAAGACATTCGCGGACTTAGTGAAGAAACGACTACCGGCGTTCACCGTCTGTATGAAAGAATGAAAAATGGTACGCTGCCTATGCCTGCGATCAATGTTAATGACTCTGTAACTAAATCTAAATTTGACAACAAATATGGTTGCAAAGAGTCTCTCGTAGATGCGATTCGCCGCGCTACGGATGTGATGATTGCAGGAAAAGTTGCAGTTGTTGCGGGTTATGGGGATGTGGGCAAAGGTTCTGTAGCTTCGCTCCGCGGTGCAGGTGCACGGGTGATTGTTACTGAAATTGACCCGATCTGTGCGCTTCAGGCTGCCATGGATGGCTATGAAGTAAAAAGAATGATTGATGCTATTCCAGAAGCAGACATTATTGTAACTGCTACCGGCAATTGCGATATCATTTCTGAAGCACATTTCCGCCTTGCGAAAGACAAAGCCATCATCTGTAATATCGGCCACTTCGACAATGAAATTGACATGGCATGGTTGAACAAAAACTATGGTCAAACCAAAAATGTCATCAAACCGCAGGTGGATCTCTACACCATTGAAGGAAAAGATGTCATCATCCTCGCGGAAGGTCGTCTGGTTAACCTCGGTTGTGCTACCGGACACCCCTCTTTCGTAATGTCCAACTCTTTCACCAACCAGACACTGGCGCAGCTGGAACTTTGGACAAATGGTGATCAGTACGAAAATCAGGTATACACCCTTCCTAAACATCTCGACGAGAAAGTAGCCCGCCTTCACCTCGCCAAAATCGGCGTAGTGCTCGACGAACTCAATGACAAGCAGGCCAGCTATATTGGTGTCGACAAGCAGGGACCTTACAAAGCGGATTATTACCGTTACTAGTCTATTTTTGCCGAAAGGCGATCGAAAATACAAAAGCCATTCCGCGAGGAGTGGCTTTTTTTATTCTTCTACCAATCTTTTCTCTGAGTGTTTTTGCAACAGCCTGATTAACAATAAACTCACCATTGAAAACTTTGCTTCGACCAGATTGATTAGGTGGTCGTTTCTGTCAAATAGAAATTAACCACGAATCCTACCTTAGGTATCTTCGACACGAATAACCCCGAAAATCAGCGCAAAAACCATTCGTGCAAATTCGCGTCATTCGTGGCTATTTATGATTTGGCTTGATAAAGTCAGCCACGAATCCCACGAATGACCACGAAAATTAGCGCAAAAACCATTCGTGTAAATTCGCGTCATTTGTGGCTTATCCGCTTTGGGCAAATCGCCGATTAAAAATATTGAAAGACTATTCTTTGTTTTCCCAGGAAGGAACCACAAGGGGCACAAAGGCAACCACAAGGGACACAAAGAAAACATCCACCTTAGTGCCCTTCGTGAATCCCTCGTGTTCCTTGTGGTTAAAATTATGTTAACCAGAAATTTTCAACCTGGGATATTATGATTTTTGTACCTGCATTTCCTGTAACACTTCACGCCAGGGCCGAGCCGTTAGTTTTCCATCTAAAAAAGCCTGTTTTCTCGACCGGTATTCGGCTTTGAAAGTTTCGGGAATTTCTGCAATTGAATCTTCCGGATCAAAATCGTTTAGCAGGATTAACGCCAGATGAAATCGCTCACTAGCAGTAAGTCGTGTGTATATGTTATTGAGAATGGTTTGCTGGTTGTCGGACATATCCAGATATAAGATCAGTTGTATGATCTCTAAGGTACGAATTTTTTGGGAATATTCGAGTTGAAAATACTTCTGTACTACTCGTGGCTGACTTCATCAGGCCCAATCTTTAAATAACCACGAATCCTACCTGAGGTATCTTCGACACGAATAACCACGAAAATCAGCGCAAAAACCATTCGCGTAAATTCGTGCCATTCGTGGCTTATCCTCTTTGAGCAAATCGTCGATTAAAAATCTTGAAAGACTATTCTTTGTTTTGCCAGGAAGGAACCACAAGGGGCACAAAGGCAATCACAAGGGGCACAAAGAACGACTCACCTTAGTGCCCTTCGAGGTTGACCCAACGTTAGCTCGGTTAAATTCGGTCCTTTAAGGACAACGGCGGCAAAAACCGCTCCCCGTACAGCCGGGCAAAAGCCTCACATTCCGCGACAAATTTTCCCACTCCTACATATTCTATATAAGACAAGACGCCCCCTGTATAGGGCGGGAAACCCCAGCCCAGCAGCGAACCCACATCCCCATCCTCTGCTGAGCGCAATACGCCTTCGTCCAGACATTTGACCGCTTCCAGTGCCTGTATATGTAGCAACCGCTTTTTAATCGTCTCGTAGTCGGGAATGTCTTTTCTTTCCGGAAAATGTTCTTTCAACCCGGGCCAAAGATGTTTTTTGCCATTGGCGGGGTATTCGTAAAATCCTTTCCCCTGTCTTTTTCCGGCTCTGCCAAACTCGTCCACCATTTTGTCAACTACCAAAGCTCCCGGACGGGTATCCTTTATTCCCAAATCTGCTTCGGTTTGCTTCCTGATTTTTTGTGCAAGGCCCAGATTTACTTCGTCAGATACGGCAAGCGCTCCAACAGGCAGACCCACATCCTTAGAAGCATTTTCGATCATTGCGGCGGGAATGCCTTCGGTCAGCATGCCGATACCTTCCATTGTAAAAGTACTGAATACGCGCGATGTAAAAAATCCCCGGCTATCGTTGACAACGATCGGGGTTTTCCTGATTTTCAGCACATAGTCAATCGCACCTGCAAGGGCGTATTCAGATGTATTTTCCCCAACAATAATCTCCACCAGCGGCATTTTATCTACCGGAGAGAAGAAGTGAAGGCCGATAAAATTTTGGGGTCGGATCGATGATTCTGCCAGTCCAGTGATGGGAATGGTGGAGGTATTGGAGGCAAATATGGCAGTTTCTGCCAGCACCTGTTCTGATTCGGAGGTAACAGCAGCTTTGAGCTCCCGGTTTTCAAATACAGCCTCAATGACCAGATCACAGCGCGCCACATCTTGCGGATTTGCTGTCGGGTGGATCAAATCCAGCAATTTTTTCCCTTTTTCTGCGGTGGTTTTTCCGCGGGAAATGTCTTTCTGAATCAATCCTTCACTGTAGGTTTTCCCTTTGATCGCCACCTCTTCCGAGACATCTTTCAGCACAACTTCCATTCCCGCTTTGGCCGTTACATAGGCGATTCCTGCGCCCATCAGTCCTGCGCCGAGGATCCCCACTTTTTTTACTTCGAATGGCGGAACGTTTTTCGGTCTGGCAACTCCCTTATTGGCTTTGTTGATGGCAAAAAAGCCTGTTTTGATGATGTTTCGCGCCTCCGGCGAAAACAATACTTTTACAAAATAGCGAGCCTCAACAGTCGTGCCCCTGTCTATAGGCAGCAGCAGACCTTCAAAAATAGCACTCATGGCATATTGGGCTCCGGGATAATTGCCGCGGGTTTCCTGTCTGAGAAGGCCTGCGCCTGCGCTAAATGTCTGCACTCCATGAGGAGTAAGCACATCCCCGCCCGGAACCTTAAACCGCTTCTCATCCCAGGGCTGGACATGGGAGCCATTTTCTTTTATATATTTTTTGCCCGCTTCCAGCAATTCTTCCGGAGAGGAAACGATGGCATGGATCAGCCCGTCTTTTAAGGCTTGTTCAGCCGGCACAGTCAATCCCTGCAGAATATATCGCAGAGACTTTTCTATGCCAATCAGCCGGGGCAATCGCTGTGTACCGCCGCTGCCGGGAAGGAGGCCGAGTTTGACTTCGGGAAGGCCGACCCTTAATGCCGGATCATAAACCGCTACGCGGTGATGACATGCCAGCGGAATTTCAAATCCGCCGCCCAATGCGCTGCCGTTGAGGCAGGCGACAAAGGGTTTGCCCCCTGTCTCCATTTTTCGCAATACAGCATTAAATTCCAGCAAACCCCGGAAAATTTCTTCCCGGTCCGTCATGGTCAGCATGGCTTTGAGGTCGCCTCCGGCCATAAACTCTTTGCGGGAAGAGGTGATAATCGCTCCTTTTATCTTCAGATCTTCGACAGTGAGCGTAACAGCTTCCCCAATTGCCCGGAGCGATTCGGGATTCATGACATTGGCGGGGAGGTTTTTCATGTTCAGTGTGATGACGGCGATGCCATCCTTATCGGACTGAACTTCCAGTATATCGTTGGTAATAGATAACATCAGATTCTTTCGATAATAGTTGCGATGCCCATTCCTCCGCCCACACACAAAGTGGCCAGCCCCAGTGTTTTGTCCTGCCTTTCCAGTTCGTCGAGGAGGGTTCCGAGAATGATACTGCCGGTAGCACCGAGAGGATGCCCCATGGCGATCGAACCACCATTGACATTGATTTTGTCTTCAGACACGTCCATATCTTCCATAAAACGCATGACTACGGCGGCAAAAGCCTCATTTACTTCAAAGAGATCAATATCATTTTTTGAGAGACCAGCGCGTTTGAGCGCTTTGCGGGAGGCAGGTGCGGGGCCCACGAGCATGATGGTAGGTTCAGTGCCCACTACAGCAAAAGCGCGGATTTTTGCCCTTGGAGTAAGTCCAAGGTTTTGACCGGCTGCTTTGCTACCGATCAGCATGACCCCCGCGCCATCGACGATGGCGGAGGAGTTTCCCGCATGGTGTACGTGGTTGATCGTTTCGACCTGAGGGTATTTCTGAATGGCGACGGAGTCAAAACCCGCCATCTGGCCCATCATCTCAAATGAAGGGGTGAGATTTGCCAGCCCTTCCATGGATGTGTCCGGACGAATATTTTCGTCGCGGTCGAGGATGGTAAATCCGTTGATATCGAGAACCGGAACAACCGATCGGTTGAATTTCCCCCCCTGCCATGCGGCAGCGGCTTTTTGATGTGAACGCATGCCAAAGGCATCGACATCTGTGCGGGAAAAGTTATGCAGTGTGGCGATCAGGTCGGCGGATATGCCCTGAGGGACAAAATACTGCGGAATGGCGATCTTGGGATCCATAAAAATAGAACCGCCATCGGAGCCCATTTTTGCTCTGGACATGGATTCGACACCACCAGCTATCATTAAATCCACCTGTCCGGACATGATATAGGCCGCTGCCTGGTTGATGGCTTCCAGTCCGGAAGCACAAAACCGGTTGAGGGTTACTGCGGCTACGGTGTCGGAGTAACCCGCCTGTTGCGCAGCGGTTTTGGCGATGTTGGCGCCTTGTTCGGCGATTTGGGTTACACAGCCGAGAATGACATCTTCTACCTGGGTAGTGTCCAGATCATTTCTTTGTTTAAGTGCCTGGAGCAGGGTTACTACCAGATCTACAGGTGATACTTCGGCGAGCGAACCTTTAAAATTGCCTTTCCCCCTTGGGGTTCTGACTGCATCAAAAATATAAGCTTCTGTCATGGGGCGGGTGGTATTTATTTCAGACTGAAATTAAGGAAAATATTTGAATTTCTGAATTTTCCTGTACGAAGTTGGGGTATTATTCCTTTTTTTCCACGTAGGACTTGAGTCTGTTTACCTGTCCCGCCAGCACCTGATCAACTGGGGCAGCCAGACTTTGCACACCGCCGGGCATATAACCTGAAACCACGTAGTTCATGGTCAGTTGGGTATTTTCGCCTTTGGGTTCCAGACTAAAGGTCATGCTGCCATACAGTCCCATTCCCTGTAGGGGTCCCATTCCACCGAGCAGAATCAGCGTCTTTCCCGGATTTGCATGCCCTACCGTCATATGCAGTACACTTCCTCCGTTGGGGAGTTGTTCGCAAAAACATCCATTGGCCCGCGGCTCCATATAAAAATTGCTGGCATCGCCGCTGTAGCTATGGGCAGGATCCCACCAATGGTCCACATCCCGGACTAACGCTTCATACACGGCCATGGGAGATGCTTTGATTTCGACGATGGTTCTGACTGTAAACCCATTCGAAGCAGAATCCACTACACTTGAAAAAGCCGTGGTCGCAAACAGAACGGGAAGAAAAATCAGTAAGTTTTTCATTGGAGTAGTTGGTTATTTTCGCACATAGTTAGGGTCATATTCCGGATTGGGGTCCATCATTTCTGCATGAACTGACTGTCGCCAGGATTCGAGCTTATCGGTAAGCTGCCGGGCGATCTCCGGCAATTCAGCGGAAAGGTCGTGTTTTTCACCGGGGTCAGCTTCCAGGTCGTAGAGTTCTATATGCATGTCTTCGTAATCCTGAATGAGTTTATATTTGCCCTGTCTTACCGCCCCACCGGGAAATCCTCCCTGGTTGGCATAGTGTGGGTAGTGCCAGAAAATGGCCTCCCGATCGGGTTTTCCTGTCTGGTTTAGCAGCGGAACAAGACTTTCCCCATCTGGGTGAAGATTGGGGTCCAGCGGAATTCCGGCCATTTGTAGCATCGTTGGGTAAAAATCTGTGCTGGTTACAGGTTCTGCTGAAGCGCTTCCCCCTATGGTTACGCCCGGCCATTTGATGATCATCGGTTCGCGGATGCCGCCTTCATACAGCCAGCCTTTTCCTGCACGTAGCGGGAGGTTGGATGTGGGAGAACCTTCAGCAGTTGCCAGTCCTCCATTGTCGGACATGAGGATAACGATCGTGTTTTTGTCGAGGCCCCGTTCTTTCAGTTTATCCATTACCCTGCCGATATTATAATCGAGGGTTTCGACCATACCCGCATATTTGGCATTATCGTGCACCAGTCGGGTTTTGTAATTGCCTTCCGGCGCTTTTTCCATCCAGGGCTCGTCAATCATACGTTGTTCGTCAGAATATCCGGCAAGTGCCTTTTTCTGCTCGTATTTTTGCTCCAGCGAGTCCCACGTTTGAAGCGGATTGTGGACCGTGTAAAAAGAAAGGTAGAGGAGAAACGGTTGTTCGCCTGTCGTTTCCAGAAAATCAATCGACTCATTAGCCAGCCTGTCGGTCAGATTTTCCCCATCGGGGCCATTGTCGAGGCGGGGGTTTTTGTAAGGTGAAAAATAACCACCGGGAGGAGAACCTTTGTCGTGTCCGCCCTTATTGATATCAAATCCCTGATTTTCAGGCCAGAAACCTTCGCCTCCGAGATGCCATTTACCTGTAAAGAAAGTCTTGTATCCAGCCTCTTTGAGTGCTTCGGCAATAGTTTTTTCTTCCAGCGGAAGTTCGAGCCGGAAGGGGCGGGCGATGTTGCGGTTGGCAGCTTCGATGGGGCGGTAAGATTGTCTGCCAGGAATCCAGTCCGTGACGCCGGTGCGAGCGGGATATTTGCCCGTCATGATACTGGCGCGGGTAGGGGAGCATACCGGACATGCCGCATAGGCATTGGTAAAACGCATACCTTCAGCTGCCAGACGGTCGATATTGGGCGTTTCGTAAAAAGAACTCCCAAAACAAGCCGCGTCAGTCCAACCCCAGTCATCGACGAGGAAAAAAACGAAATTGGGTTTGGGCGGAGGCGTTTTTTCGCAGGACAAAAGGGAAAGCAGGCAGATTGCCGCTGTAAAGAGAATTTGAATTCGGTGAAGGATAGCCATAGGAAAATGTTGGGGTGAATAACAAATCGGAATTATTAATTAAGAGTTTTTGCGTGTACTATGCGAAACTTTGCGATTCCTCTTCGAAAATCTGCGTTTTAAGTGTATTTGTTTGTCTTTGACAAGGGAAAATAGGGTTCACGCAGCGTTCCGCAAAGTACACACAGCGTTTCGCAAAGTATTTTTGCCGACGTTTGGGTAATTTCCTGTCTTTGCTGTTCCTTCATTCGAAAAATCCCTTTATCCCAATTACTTTACAACTCCGTAACAAATTACAAATCAAAGATACCTCAGGTACAAGGAATGGTAAATTACAAAATACGGGTTTAAATTGGGCGGTTTAATTCACCATAATCCTGGACATTATGCCTCTTTTTCTTCTGATTTTTCTCACATTTTTTGGCGGGAAACCCGAAGATTCCCGGCAAATAGCCATTACCATTGACGATCTTCCCTTTGTAGGGGGCGGAAATGACTATGAAATTGCCCTTACCGGTACGCAAAAAATCCTCGGGCATCTTCAATCTGCAGATGTTCCTGCTATTGGTTTTGTCAACGAAATCAAGCTGGAAAAAAATGGAGAAGTGGAAAAAAGACGGGTTGATCTTCTGCAAATGTGGCTGGATGCGGGGATGGACCTCGGCAACCATGCATGGTCTCACATGGACTATCACAACAATGATTTTGAGGCTTTTTCCCACGACATTCTGAAGGGAGAAAGAGTTACCCGTCCGTTGGTAAATAAAGCCGGTCGCAAGTTTCGTTATTTCCGGCACCCCTATCTACATACCGGCGATTCGCCTGAAAAGCAGGCCGCTTTGAAGACGTTCCTGAAAAAAAATAAGTATATAGAAGCACCTGTTACGGTTGACAACTCTGAGTGGATTTATGCACAGGCGTATGGAAATGCTGTAAAAAGCAATGATACACAGATGATGGATTCTATTGGCCGTTCTTATGTAAAATATATGGAGGACAAACTAGCCTGGTATGAACAACAATCGGAGAAACTATTTGGCTACGAGATCCGCCAGGTTTTGCTCATTCACGCCAACCTGATCAATGCCGACTATCTCGATGATCTTATCCTTATGATGAAAATCCGCAACTATAAAATTGTCACGCTGAATGAAGCGTTGAAAGACCCATGTTACAAAACCGAGAGTACCTTCACGGGTCGTGGCGGAATCAGCTGGCTTGACCGGTGGGCACTTACCAAAGGATATAAAGGAGATTTTTTTAAAGGAGAGCCTACCTGCCCCGAATTTGTACAGGACGTGGCGGGGATTCGGGAGTAGTACAGATAAAACCTGACAGAGCTTTACTTTTTTCTTCCTACCCAGACAAAATCATACGGTTTCCAGAAATGGCGGTCTTCATTTGACTTTCCAGGGAAAATAATCTTTTCCTCAAAACCATGATCTCTGAGGTTTTGTATTTCCTCTGGCTTCAGTTCATCCATTTTCTCAAAATAGTGATTGCCGGCGTAAAACAATGACCAGTTCCATTCAGTAGATTTAAAAGTTCTGGCATCGAATTTTTTTACCGGAAAATCCCTTTTTACCTCACAGGATTCAAAATAATTGTTGCGCTGTTGGCCGACTTCATCCACCCTTGTACATACCAGTTCGGATTCGATGGTATTGTTTTCAAACAGCCATAGTTGAAGGTCGAAAGGATATGATGCGTGGCTGAAAGCTATTTGCCATTGATCATACATCAGCGAGAATCGATCGAGAATCAGTTTGAAATACCAGGCAGGAGGATTGCGCTTTTGGAGCCGGAACCAAGGATCAATCCATATTTTGACATAGGCATCAGTACGGTTTTCCGGTCCCGGGAGGTCAGGGGTTTTGTATTTTTCCAACCATTGATCGAGTTGGCGGACCCGGCGTTTCCATCCGCGGATTTTGGGGGAGTGATTCACGTATAATTATTGGCTATCCGTAAAATATTGGTTATTTTTCTAAATTAGAAAAAATTGCTAACACCTTTACACGTGAAACAAAAAAACTCCTTTCCCGATGCGATTTCCCGCCGGAAATTTATGGCACAGGCTGCGGCCTTTTCGGCTGCTGTTTTTCTGCCTTTCCCTGCATTTGCGGGTGATTCAAAAAAATTGCTTCTCCCTTCTGCTGTAAAGGGCATAAATCTGGGGGCAATTACGTACAGTTTCCGCAGCATGCCGGGCAGTGCAGATGATTTGCTCGGTTATCTGGTGAAGCTGGGGCTTAACTCTGCCGAACTCATGGGCGATCCGGCTGAGGTTTTTGCCGGAGCACCCGCTGCGCCTGCATGGAGTCCCGGGCCTTCTACGCCCGAAAAGCAGGCGGAACGCAAAAAGTATATGGAAGAAGTCCGCAAATGGCGGTTATCCGCCTCTATGGACAGGTTCAAAATGTTGCGGAAAAAATTTAACGCAGAAGGCGTTGCGATTGATGTCATCAAATTTCCAATGGATCGCATGGAAGATGCGGAAATTGACTATTGTTTCCAGGTGGCAAAGACGGTGGGTGCGAAAGGCATTACGCTGGAAAGATCAGATGAAGCTGCCAGCAAACTGGGGCCGTTTGCCGATAAGTATAAGCGAATGGTTGGCTACCACAATCACGCGAAAGTCAATTTCAACAGTTGGGATAAACTGCTTGGTGATGCAAAGTTTAATGCCATGAACCTCGATGTGGGGCATTATGTGGCGGGAACCAATCAGTCTCCGATCGACCTGATTAAAAAATATCCGGACCGCATTCTCAACCTCCACCTCAAGGATCGCAAATTTGATGAAGGCCCGAATATGCCCTGGGGGCAGGGAGATACGCCATTGAAAGAAATTTTGCAGTTGCTGAAGCAGGAAAAATATCGTTTTCTGGCGGCAATCGAACTGGAGTATCCGATTCCGGAAGGCTCAGATGCCGTGGTGGAAGTCGGAAAATGTATTGATTTTTGCCGGGAAGCGCTGGGTTGAGGAGAAATTATTTTTTCTATAAACGAAGCGATGATGAAACAACATGAAAATTTAAAATACGTAATAAAATATAACATCGTTAAGGGTGTTTGGATATTGCTCCTCATTTTCTCAAATGCGGGAGTGCCGGGAACTCTGTTTGCCCAGCGACCCACAGTTGATGATTTTACGCTGCGGGGTTCGACCTATCTGACCGAGGACTATTGTTTTCGCCTGACAGAAGATGTGGATTATACTTCGGGTTCAATCTGGTATAAAAAGCCAGTCAGTCTGATGCAGCCCTTTGCGATTGAGCTGTCAATCATGGCGGGTTGTCAGGATGTAGAAGGAGCCGACGGGATGGTATTTGTATTTACTTCGCAGGGAAACCAATTGGGATATGTAGGGGAGGGGATGGGGTTTGCCGGCCTTGTGCCTTCGGTGGGCATCGAAATAGATACCTGGCGCAACTACCACCTGAATGACCCGGCGGAGGACCATCTGGCAATCATGGCCAATGGGAGGATGGGGCATTACAGCGACCTGGCAGGACCGCAACTTATAGACAATATCGAAGACTGTACCCGGCACAGTTTTATCGTTATCTGGAACCCCGAAATCCAGCGGTTGTCAGTACAAATTGACCGAAGGGAAATCATCGCCACACAATACGACCTGGTGAGTAATATTTTTGGGGGAAATGACATCGTGTATTGGGGCGTTACAGCAGCAACGGGTCGCTACAACAATATTCATGAGGTATGTTTTGACCGGCTGGGTATTGGGCCGGAAGTGCCATATCGGTTGCCGGAACCTCAGATTAATAAAGCTGAAAAGGAATAGTCATTCTCCCAATTTGATCAAATTAGGAGAATTAACTCTCTCAATTTAATCAAATTGGGAGAACAAGTATTGGAAGCTGGAGTTCGGAATGCAGCCGTTCCTGGCTTGAAACTTATCCAAACGCAACTT
Source organism: Bacteroidia bacterium (assembly GCA_041391665.1). NCBI lineage: Bacteria > Pseudomonadati > Bacteroidota > Bacteroidia > Bacteroidia bacterium. The sequence goes on from JAWKNO010000002.1 coordinate 473,693, forward strand.
TTGAGGTTATTAATCAGGAAAATTTCCTCAATTTTATAACTTAGCAGTGGCTAATTTCCACCTATGAACCGACTGTTGATTTTCCTCCTGTTTCTTTACCCTTGCTGGATTGTTGCACAAGACTATCAGGTAGCTCTGACGCTTCGCGGCGATTATGAATCGTCCCAACTCTCGGGATTTGAGTTGAATGATTTTTTTCAGAGCTACAATGCCTATTATGGCGTGAACATGAAACAACCTTTTGACACCGTTGCTGCAAACGGTTTAAGTCACGCTGGTTGGGGCATGGGAATCCGTTTTCTCAGCGGGGATAATGCGGGATTTGCCACGGGAATTTTCCTGACCTATGGCAGTAAATCGATTAGAAATGAGTCCATATTTGCCAATAACCTTCTCACCCGGACAGATTTTCGGGTAAAAGACTACAACTGTCAGGTGGATATAGGATTTCACCTGAAACGCTTTTTGCTGATTCAGGGGCATCTCAGTGCACGCGTTCGGGAGAGTCTGTTTGATTTGGGATATGTATACCAGGATGGTTCTTTTAGTCGGGGAAATGAGTACGATATTCTCGGTGTGTATCATGGTTCGACCATTACGCTGGATGTGGGCGCAAGTGCCGGACTGAAACTGGGGCCGGTTTTTATTCCCGTAGGCATTAGTTTTCCTACCAACATGGTTCCCGACGATGGCCTGTCCACGATGTTGGATTACGACATTACCCGTATTCGTTGGAACGATCTGCCCCGCAATTATCAGGTGTGGGCCGACGACCCGGTCAATTTTGACCCGTTTGAAGATGCCGTTCGCACACAGAGTTTTCGGTCTGTGAGAATTAATATTGGCGTGGAAATATGGTTGGGAAGAAAAAGCAGCTAAGAATAAAAGAGATAGAAAATGAGAAAGGAATATTTTTTTCTGGCAGCATTTATTTTGTTGCTGACCAGTGCCTGCAAGGACAAACAATTGGTATATGCCCGCCAAATGGAAGGCGTTTGGAATATTGCGCATGAAGAAATTGTCATCATTCACCCCGATGGCAGTGTGGAGGATGTTTCCGAAACGGATAATGTGGGCGTATTGACTCTGACTTACGAAGAAGGCGACCGGGTTTTCAGGACGTATTCGCTTACGCTTGCCAATTCCACTTTTTCTCTGATCGGTTTGCCTTTTAAAGCGGATGAGGAACTGAAAAGAGTATTTTTTTACAATTTTTTCTGCGGAGATATATTTGGATGTGACTGGGTTGGTACGATTGAGGTAAATGAAAAAAACCGCCAGCAGTGGAGCATGTATCGCGTTATTGGAAATGCCAGTGGTCCATCCTCACATCGGAAAACTACCTGGACACTCGTCAAAGAGTAAAAATTTGCCCGGCCAATAAAAGTGATGGTTCTGTGATTTTATCGTGATACTTCAGGCCGATAATTGTACCTGTAAGTTAATCATTCACAAAAAAATTACACGTATGAACCGAATCATCTTTCTATTTTCACTTGTCGTAGTATTGCTTGCAGCTTGCAAAACAGAGACTATTTTTATCGACTCTTCGCTTCCCAATGGTACTTTTGCTGCCGCAAAAAGTGGTAGTCTTGTAGAACAAAACGGAACCGGAACTGCCGGAACGGTCGAATTAGGTACTGATGAAGACGATGTTCAGTTTTTGAGGTTTGGCAGCAATTTTACCACAAACCTGGGTACAGGTACAGTGACTGTATATCTGTCAACTTCCGAAAACTTTGTAGCAGATCCCGCCAATGGCAATCCAGATTTACGGCAGGTAGGCCCAATCAGCAAAACCGGAGAAACGTATTTTAAACTTGACCCGGTTGCCGCAGCTAAATTCACTCACGTCATTCTCTGGTGTGGTTCTGCGAATATTCCCTTTGGAAACGCCGCACTCAACTAATATCCTGCGTATTTTCTGATTACTTCCCATCTTAAAACCGAATGAAAAACGCAGGATTTTTCCTGGCTTATTTGTTCCTCGTGTCCGGACTTTCCGCTCAGAGCGGCTGGACACGGGAACCCGGCCAGGGTTACATAAAAGCAGGAGCACTTTCATTTGCTTCGGCGCAATATTATAACCTCGCCGGTGATTTGCTTACTACCAGCCAGTTTCGGCAGCAGGCACTTTCTCTGTATGGAGAATATGGATTGAGCGAGCGGTTTACCGTCATTGGGAGTTTTCCGTTGCTGAAGATCAACAGTTTTGAGACGACGGAAGCGGTTGCGGGAATTGGCGACTTACACGCCGAACTTAAGTATGCACTTCTTAAAGGCGGCTTTCCGGTTTCATTGAGTATAGCTCCGGAATTGCCCACAGGATCGTGGAACAACTATGCCCAGAATAAAATGACCAGCTTTGAGCGGATCAATTTGCCGACCGGAGACGGCGAACTAAATGTTTGGGGTACACTTGCCGCTTCGCATTCGTTTTATCCTTTTCCGGCATATGTTTCTGTGTATGGCGCATTTAATTACCGCACAGGATTTTCGGGAAACTCTTTCCGCAATCAGTTTAAAACCGGTGTGGAAGTGGGATACCAGGTAAAAGGGAAATTATGGTTAAATGCTCGGCTTGCAGCACAAAAGACCCTTGGTCAGCCTGGCGCGCCGGTAGATTTTATCAGAGGAGACGGAACCGAATACACCAGTTGGGGGTTTGGTGCGGCATATAGCATTTCTTCAAAGATATCAGCAACCCTTGAATACCAAAATTATTCAGACATTGTATTTGCCAGGAAGAATTTATACTCCGGGCATGTGATTTCTGTGGGAGCCAGTTATGAATGGAAGCGGGAGGAGTAGGGGTAAGCGTCGTCATATAGGATCATCTTCCTCATAAACTCAAAATTCTTACTTCTACCCGGCGATTTTGCTGCATTTCTGATTCTTTGTAAGTCTCGGGATACAACATTTGGCTGTCTCCTAAACCTTTGGGGAATAAACGGTTTTTGGCTATACCTTTCTCTGCCAGATAATTACATACTCTCAACGCACGGGCTCTGGATAGAGTGAAAAAATAATCCTGCCGATTTTTTCTTTCCTCCTCTTCATACCCTGCACTGTTGACATGTCCCTCCACCTGGATTTTCATCTTTGGATAGACTCGTAATACCTCCGCCAGATTTTCAATCGAAGGGTATGAAGAAGGTAATAAATCTGGGCTGTTGCCATAAAATAATACCCTATCCAGTGTGAGCACCGCTCCCTCCTTTATCGGCACAAGCTCTATGGTTAATGGGTGGTTTTTATTATTTCTGACGATGGGGAAACTCATTTCCCTTTGCTCAGAAAAATACCCTTCCGCCTCAAAAGTAAGTGTGTATGTTTGATTAAACTCCAGATAGTGTGACAATTGCCAGTTTCCTTCCGTGTTGGAAAAAAGCGTGTAGGCATCTCTATCTTCGTTGTTCACCCTGACTCGCGCAACCAAAGGCTCTCCGGTTTCCCGGTCAGCTACTGTACCCCTGATACCTGGCAGGTAAAAGTAACTAAAGACCATGTCAAAGCTATCCGTACCTCCATATACATTGTCTATCCAGAAATAGTAGGTCAGCCCTTTTTTTACTGGAAGTAGCGGCGCATAAGAAGGTCCCACGCCTTGATTGATGTATTTATTCTCTCCGACCACTGACAATCCCGTTTGGCTATTTACCGATAAATCATTTCGGGAAATAATGCTGGTTACTGGAATGGATATATCGCTTTGAAGTTCATCGCAAAATTGACCAGTACTATCAACAAATACAATGAGATCATAATCATCCTTTATATTGTGTGGAATGACTTCTAGCCCCAGGTAGCCTGTAAAAGGGCTTTTGATTTTCCCCCAGAAGGTGTGATGTTCTTCTTTAAACAGTTTGGGGCTTTTCCCTGCAGGAGTTATTTCCTGAACCTCCCCATAACCTTGGGGGGCAGGGAAGGAAAATGAGTTTTTAGTAAGGCTGATAGGTATTTCCAATGCAGATTCGCAGTCTCCGGGGTACTGTGCGATCATTTGCGGTGTGAATACCACAGTGATTAAAAAGAAGTAAGCGATTCTCATGGTATCGGTTTTACATTTTTTAGCTAATATCCAACCGTATTCTACCACTAAAATACACGTTATTTCTTTTTCTTTTTTCTTTTAGGCTGATTTTTCGCTTCTTCAGCTTCCTTCATCAGCGCCTTCCAATTATTATTCCCAGAATCTTTGGTGAGCTCGATGGTATCGGTGTACTCATCGTGTGCGATGTCCAGTACTTCGACTTCCTTGCCAATATAAGTTTCGATCGCTGTCAGTAATTCATTTTCCTCCGGACTGCAAAACGAAATGGCATTGCCTCTCCTGGTTCCCCGACCTGTGCGCCCCACGCGGTGTACGTAGTTTTCCGGCAATTCGGGCAGGTCGTAGTTGATTACATAGTCCACATCTGCTATGTCTATTCCCCTTGCACTTACATCAGTAGCAATCATGATCTTGACACCGCCCTTTCTAAACTGAGTCATCACTTTTGCGCGATCGTGCTGATCTTTGTCGCTGTGAATGGTTTGGCTCTCTATTTCCACTCGTTCCATGGCCTTCGCTACCCGCTCTGCCCGTACTTTGGTTCGCACAAATACGAGAAATTTCTTATCCGGATGTTCATTGATCAGCCTTTCGAGGAAAAATCTTTTGTCCTCCATGGCTACAAATATGACTGCATGATCTATGTTTTTTGCTACAGGATCTTTGGGCGAAATCTGAATACGAATGGGTTTCTGAACGAGGGAGTATGCGAGTTTTTTGATTTTCTCATCAATAGTCGCTGAGAAAAATAAGGTCTGCCGCTTCAAAGGTAAAAATTTGATCAGATCTTCGATATCTTTATAAAATCCCAGCGCTAGCATATGGTCGGCCTCATCCAAAATCAAAATTTCCACCATATTCAACCGCAGATGCCCCTGACTCACAAGATCAAATAATCGCCCCGGTGTCGCAATCAGAATATCGAGTCCTTTTTCGAGTCGGGCTATCTGTGGGTTTTGCTCTACCCCGCCAAATATACCGAAGGTTTGCACCTTGGTATGTTTGCCGATTTGCTGGAAAACGCCGTTGATCTGGATCGCCAGTTCGTGGGTGGGTACCATCACCACACACCGAATGCCCGTGGCGCGCTTTGAGCGTTTTCTCCGATGAAGAATATTGATCACGGGAATGGCAAATGCCGCAGTTTTGCCTGTCCCTGTTTGAGCAATTGCCAATACATCCTCCCCTTCAAGGATCGGACGAATCGCTTTATATTGAATATCGGTGGGCCGGTTAAATCCCAGTGTCTGCAGGCTCCTGCTCAATTCCGGTTCAAGGCCAAACTCTTCAAACTTCATGCAGCAAATTTAATACAAAGTTGCCACATTTTAATGCCACTATTCCTTATGCGGGTTCTGTGTTGGTAATTCGTCCTGCGAAAAAGAAATAGGGCAGAAGTATCGTATCTTCGTATCAATATTTGTCATATGTCAGTAATACAAAATCATTTCACTGATTTGGTAGCGTTAAAAACGCATATCCATACTGTGGGAAAAGGGTCGTTAATGGTTGCCTACCGCAACATGGATGATTATGATGGGATGGTATTAGGTATCGCTATCATTTTTGATGCACCTAAAGGGAAATATGAGCTGGATTTGCAGTGGATTTCTTTTGGACTCGATTTGTATGGGGAAAATTTGCTGGAAAACTATTTATATCAATTCGACAGCCTTGAAAATCTGCTGGACTATTTGCACACAAAGTATGCGATGGCAATTACAGATATTCCTGTAAAATATAATATTGATCCCGATGCATATCCCAATCCCTTCAAAGATGAAGCAAAGAACCCCCTTTTTGAAGCTGCCTGGCAACGGTTTCAACAAGACTTTAAAGCTGGGGATTTCTTAGATCGTTCTTTAAACCTTGTCTATTCTTCAGATGATTGGTAAAAAAATATGGGTACACTTGAAGTTTAATGGTTCCCGTTTATTTGGTTATTTTCCTGTTTCTCAAAGAATCTGCTCTCTATGAATATTTTATTTCGGTTTTTGATTATCTGCCTGGTTGTGTTTGCTGGTTGTGAAAAAGATCCTTCGCCTGTCCCGCCAAAACCTGAAGCGACTACTCCTGATCCGGATCCGGTAGCTTTTGCTGCGCCATTTGCGGGTGTTCCGGAAACCAAAGATGTCGCGATATATGAAGTCAATATGCGGGCTTTTAGTCCGGAAGGCACTTTCAAAGGGGTGCAGGCACGGCTTGATTCTATAAAAGCGCTGGGCATCAACGTCCTGTGGTTAATGCCTGTTCACCCCATAGGTGTGCTCAAAAATGCCGGACAATTGGGTTCTCCTTATTCGGTAAAAGATTACAGCGCAGTCAATCCTGAGTATGGTACTTTGGAAGACCTTCAAAACCTGGTGGCAGAGGCGCACAACCGAAACATGGCGGTCATTATAGATTGGGTGGCAAACCATACCGCATGGGACAACCCCTGGATATCCGCGCATCCGGACTGGTACACCAAAGATGGTGCTGGCAATATTATTATTCCTGCGGGTACAAACTGGGCGGATGTCGCTGATTTGAATTTTGACAATGCTACCATGCGACAATTTATGATTAGTGCGATGAAGTTTTGGGTGTTGAAAGCCAATATAGACGGCTTCAGGTGTGATTATGCAGATGGGGTGCCTGTGGATTTTTGGAAACAGGCTATTGATTCTCTCAAAACATTGCCAGGCCGAAAATATATCCTGCTTGCTGAGGGGGCATCAGGTTCGTTGTTTTCTGCTGGTTTTTCCATGAATTACAGTTGGGATTTTTACGGACAAACGCTCAACGTCTATAAAAACAATCTGGCTACTTCTAATTTGGTCAACACGCACAATTCTGAATATAGCGCTATACCTGCCGGCAGCCATAAGTTGCGTTTTATCACTAATCACGACGAATCTGCCTGGAATGATTCGCCGGTCAATTTATTTCGTGGGCAGTCAGGCGCTTTAAGTGCTTTTGTTCTGACCGCTTACATGGGAGGAGTGCCTTTGTTGTACAACGGACAGGAGGTCGGTCGGTCTGATAAAACGCCCTTCTTTAGCAAAAGCCCTATCAACTGGCAGCTAAACCCGGAAGTTTTCGCTGAATACAAGCGCCTCATGGCTTTCAGACAGTCCAGTCAGGCGATAAAAGAAGGGGGGCTTCAACTGGTAAATGATGGCGCCCATGTTGTTGCTTTCAAACGAGTTTTCCAGACAGAGGAAGTGCTCGTATTCGTCAATACCCAAAACAGTGTGTCCAATTATTCTCTTCCGCCATTTTTGAAGAATACAGACTGGATAAATGCGCTGGATCAAACGCCTGTTAAGTTGTCAGTTTCGGTATCGCTTCAGCCTTATCAATATTTGATATTGAGGAAGTAAAAGGCTTCAACAGCGGAACTATGACACCTATACTTTTATAATTACTGTTGCAGAAAAAGTCCTCCCATCCGAATTCCAGATTCCGGGTCCGGGGTAAAATTGTGGCCTTTTTGTGAAGTATTGCTGATTGAAAATATTATTACCATTGAGTTTGATGCTGACATTTTTGGTGAGTATCCACGATAAGTTGAGATCAAACAAATGGTAAGCCGGTACAATGCCTGTCGATCCACTTGCTGATGGGGTTATGGTATTCAGGGCATCCGCAAAACTTTGGGCAGTGTAGCTATACAATCCGGTCAAACTGAAAGCGCCATATTCACAAGTAAATCCATTTCTCGATATCCATTCTGGTACACTTTCTACTTTGTTTCCACTTATCGGTATATTCTCACTGCCTGAACGTACAAATGCTCCTTTATATCTTGCATCCATCCATGCGGTTGATGTAAAGATTGTTAGTCGGGTTTTGCTGTTGATTGGAAAAATGCCTTGTACAAACATTTCCAGTCCATGGGTTTGGGAGTTGCCGATATTGGTTCGGAAAATGGTGAGGTTGCCCGCAGAATCAGTTTTTGCCAGCGTTCCGATTCGGTTGTTGTACAATAGTCTGAAGGCGGTTATATCCCAGGAAAGAAATTTCCATGAACCCCTGAAACCTGCTTCCATATTATAGCCATAGGCATCCTTCAGATTTTTATCGGTAAACTCATAGATGGAAGAGGGTACAATATCCTTAAAAATCACCGGTCGGTATGCCTGCGACCAGCCTGCATAAAAATTGATCTTTTCGGTTATATCGTATTCCGCATTCACACCCAAAAGCGGGAAGGCATGTTTAATGGTATTGGGCAAATCTCTTTCGGGATAATATATGGTGGTCCCTGACATTACGCTTTGGCCCATTTCCATCCTTGCGCCCGTATTGAATGAAAATCCTTTAAATAATACCCAGCGGTTTTCTGCAAATACTGCCAGATTGGAAGTTTTGAAATGCAGATCCCTGCCCCAACCGGGAGCCGAAAGGTTAAGGTCAAAGTCGCTTCCTGTAGTTCCTTTGCCCTGTTGTCTCCGATGTAGGTCATTGTTCATATATTGAACGCCTGAGGACAAAGAACTGACTTTGCCAAGTAGGTGGTACGAATGTAAAAGGCGAAGTTCGGAGGTGTAGCTGTGGTAGTTATCTATGTCCACCTGGCGTGGATTGTATTGCTGTGTGGCTGTTACGATAGAATCTTCGATAGTTGCAGGTTTGTCAAACATGACACTGTTTCTTGCTCCCAATACCGCGGAAGTTTTCAGAACCAGCTGTGTCGTAGGTTTGATTTTCCAGTCGAGAGAAAATGACGGGATATGAATATTGGGGTTATAATAATTGCGGGAACGGGTAGAAGATTGCGGGTCTGCATAAAACATGCTATCTGTAAGCGGCCCAGCCAGATGGATCAGGTAGTTGGAATGTGTCCACTCCAGTTTGAGCTGCAAATCTTTTGTGGGATTGTAAAAAAGAGACACATTGGCTGCTTCATATTTTGAATCGCTGTTTTTTCGATAGCCATCGTTGCGTTTGCGGTTTGCCCATATATAGTAGCTGAATTTTTTGATAGTTCCTGATACAGAATTATAACTACTCACCAGCCCGTATGATCCGACGGTATTGATGGATTCAAAAGCCATATTCTGCGCAGAAGGCCTTTTGCTGATATAGTTCAACATCCCGCCAAACTGTGCCCCGTATTGTAGCGAACCCGTTCCTCTTACCAATTCAATTTTCGCTACCGCTTCCATTGGGATATTGTAATGACTGGCAGGGTATCCATACATGTCGGTATTGGTGAGTATTCCGTCTTTGCGGATATTAAACTCCCATCCTCTGTGCGGATCCAGCCCTCGGGTAGAAATATTAACCTGATTGCCGGTACCGTCCATATCATAGATGAATACGCCCGGGATTTTTGAAAAAATTTGCCTTCCATATTTCTCTGCCAACGCGACATCTTTTCCAAGGAGATTGGTTACCTCATTTTTTTTGCCGGAAAAAATAAATGTATGCCCGATGGGTTCGAGGCGTGAGATATCAGGCAAATGGCCACTTCCTTCCACAACTACAGAATCGAGGGTTATGGTTTTGGTCGGATGGGTATTTGTCTGGGCAAATGTGGTGGAGAATAATAGAATCCAGAATGCGGAGATTGTGTAAAATTTTTTCATCCAGTCAGAGTTAAAAACAGACTGGACAAACTTAGGGTTGTATATAAAGGGTTTGGGTTAATGAAAACCTAAAACAGTTAACAAAAGGTTAATAGGATTTACTTTTACGCTCAGCCAGCAACATTTCCCCTCTTTTGCTGATCTCTTCTATCGTAGGCTCATTGATCAGAAAATCCATTACCGGCCATTTGAAACCAACAAACTGGGATATTTCCTCTTCAAACTCAGCGGTTCCCATTGAGTCCAGTCCATATGCTTGCATAGATTCCTGAGGATCGATTTTGGCTGCTGGTACGCGGAGTTTTTTACTCATCCATGTGATGATCCAAGCCTGGATACCTGAAGCATCCAATACCGGAGTTGGGGTGGGGGAGATTTCTGTAGCTTCCGTATTTTCTTCCGTGAGATCGCTGATCCATTCCGCTTCGATAGATAATTCCTTTAGTAGATAAGCTTCTTTACAAGCTTTCCGCCTGATTTTTCCACTGGAGGTTTTGGGTATACTGCGTCTTTTAAGCAGGGTAATCGCGTACACCTGCAATTCATGCCGGATCGCAATTTCACTTTTTATCGCGCCAAATATTGATTCGGAGGAATGGGTTTTTAACGTATTGGGTTCTATTTCTGCGGCAATTACGAGGCGTTCTTCCCCGGACACTTCTATTGAAAAGGCTGCACATCCTCCGGGTTTTAATGCTTCATGACTTTGTCCTGTCGTATGTTCGATATCCTGCGGATAGTGATTTTTCCCTCTGATGATCATCAGATCTTTTAATCTGCCGGTGATATACAACTCATTGTCGTAGATGAACCCCAGGTCACCGGTCCGGAGAAATGGCCCTTCTCCGGTGGTTTTGATAAACGCATGGAAGGTTTTTTCCGTGGCTTCGGGATTGTTCCAATAGCCCGCAGCTACACTTTCGCCTTTTACCCATATTTCTCCTACCTGACGATCCTTGCAAATTTCCATCGTTTCCGGATGGACAATCTGTACGGTTTGACCGCCCCAGGTATGTCCGCAGCCTACAACTGAAATGGCGTGTGGTGTTTGCGCTTCCACAGGTTTGATTTCATTGTTACCTAATGCAGTGGGGTCGAGATGCAGCATGGCCGGCAGCTTGCCTTCATCGCCTCCTGAGATCAGGAGGGTGGTTTCTGCCATTCCATAGCAGGGATAAAAAACCTCTTCCCTGAACCCCGCCGGGGCAAACATTTTTGAAAACCGTCTGATCGTATCGGCTCTGACGGGTTCGGCTCCTGTAAATGCTACATTCCAGCTACTTAAATCCAATGCTGCAATTTCTTCCGGAGTAGTTTTTGCCATGAGTAATTCATAGGAGAAATTGGGCCCGCCACTGGAGGTTGCCTTAAAGCGGTCGATGGCCTGTAACCACCTGACTGGTTTTTGGAGGAAAGATAGGGGAGACATTATATAGATAGGCTGCCCTACAAAAATGGGTTGAATGATATTTCCAATCAACCCCATATCGTGATATAATGGTAGCCAGCCAACACCGATCATTTCGCCTTCCTGATGGCGAAAAGCTTCACTGATCATGCGTTCATTGTGCAGCAGGTTTTGATGGGTGACACATACCCCTTTGGGATTACCGGTTGAGCCGGAAGTGTATTGCAAAAAAGCGAGAGACTGCCCGGTAATTGCTGGCGTATGCCATTGAGTACTTTCCTTGTTTTCGATTTGGTCTGTTGCAATCCAGGCTTCGGGGTTTCCGGCAACCAACTCTGGCATAAACAGGCCGATTGCCTTCATGATTTCCTGATTGGTAAGAAATGCTTTGGCCCCGGAGTCTTTTACAATTGCCAGTACCCGGTCAATCTGTTTGCCCATTTGCGGGGGATATACGGGTACCGCAATCACACCCGCGTAAAGACAACCAAAAAATGCGGCTATATAGTCCAGCCCCGAGGGATATAACAGAATGGCCCGCTCACCGGAAAGCCCCAATGCCTGTAGCCTTGCCGCAATCGCACGTGCGCGAAGATCCAGCTGGTCATAGGTGAATTCGTGTGTGGGTAATTCCCCTTTTTCGAGAAAGGCGCATGCCAGTTTATGGCTGTTGGATTCCGCTCTGGAAGTCAATAGATCTACCAGTGTGTGGATATGGGTTGGCAAAGGTGAAACTCCGGATAGGTTGTTGTGAAACATAGCAGGTTGAATTGATTTCAAGTTCAGGATTGAGGGGGAGAAAAAAAAGCCTGATTGACTGATATGCCTAACAATCTGTACTTGCTGCAGATTTTCAGCTCTTTTCGGTAAGGTAAAAAAAGAATTAAAACAACTATTCCATTACATGTATTTTTTAATAATCGAATCAATATATACATTTATACCTCGAAAGCATTTAATCAGAAGAGATCATTATGGGTTTTATTCTCCGATTTTGGACTTTGCTATCCAATCAGGGCGTAATTGAAAATATGTCATCAGGTGATGCCAAGCGTATCCGAATGGTCAATCGTATCAGTTTGGCGGCTATCGTTTTGCTCTCTCCTTATATTGAATATTACTTTGAAATTGGGCAGAATCTGGCCGGCATTGTGCAGATTTGTACGATCATTGGATTTGGGTTGGTCGTTGTCGCTAACCATTTTCGCCGGGAAGTTGCTGCAAAATTTCTCTTTTTTATTGCAGCAGACACCAGTGTGTTCTTCACGAGTTCGATTTTGGGTTTTGAAAGTGGAGAACATCTTGCTTATCTCATGATTTTGATGATGGTTTTTATGGTGTTTGACCTGAAACAATGGTGGTACATCAGCCTTGCTCTGGCAATGGAAGTGGGATGCCTTGTTTTACTGGAACTAACCGACTACGCGATTCTGGGCCAGCAAACCATCGAAATCGCCGAACAACACGATACCTATGTAGGGAACTTCGGAATGTCGGCAGTGATTTTCGTTTTCATTGCAGTGTATTTTCAAAAACTGTCCAATCGACAGGTTGACGATATTATTTTTCGGGCACAGCAGGAGCTTAAGGCTGTGTTTAACAATTCGTATGATGCGATTTTTGTGGTAAATCCGGAAACCCACCTGATTGAGGAATGCAACCTTCGGGTTCTGGAATTATTTGATGAAAAAGACAAAGAAAGTATTCTGGGGAAAAATGCAAACAGCCTTAGAAAAACACCCCATTCACCAGAAAGAATCGCTGCTATTTACAATCGCCTGAATAACAAGGAGCGCTGGAGTACGGAGAGTGAATTTGTCTCCAGCAATGGCCGTATTTTCTGGGGAAACGTCGCTTATACCTATATACATTATGGCGAAAAACCCCTGATGATGATTCGTATCACCGATATCACAGAGCGAAAACAGGCCGAGCAGGCCATGATTGAAGCCAAAGAAAAAGCTGAAGCCGCCAACAAAGCAAAATCCAACTTCCTGGCAAATATGAGTCATGAGATTCGCACACCGATAAACGGGGTGATCGGATTAGCCGAAATTATTCGCAGTGAATACGATGAAGAAGAAAATCTTAATACTTATGCAGGTTTAATCCTCGACTCCGGGCAAAGACTCTTGCGTACCATCGGTTCTGTACTGGAACTCGCGCGCCTGGATGCCAATGGTAAGGAAATCAACTTGAATCCCCTTTCACTTAATCAGTTTGTGAAAAATGGGTTCAGAAAATTTGAAGCCGCTGGAAAAAACAAAGGCCTGAATATGGTCCTTCAGATGCCAGACGCTGACATGATGGCATGTCTGGATGTGTATTTAATTGATCAGGTACTGGAACATTTGATCGGCAATGCGGTGAAATTTACCGAAGAAGGAAGTGTGGTCGTAAGTCTGAGGGAATCGTATACTCCCCAGGGGAAAGTTGGGATCATAAGTGTTGCCGATACCGGAATCGGAATGAGTGAGGAGTTTATTAACCAAAAGTTGTTTATGAAATTTGAACAGGAAAGTGATGGTCTCGATCGTAACTATGAAGGCGCCGGACTAGGGCTTTCCATTACTAAACGCATTGTAGAAATTTTAAACGGTACGATTAGTGTCCGGAGCGGGCGAAACCAGGGTACTACATTTGAAGTAAGTTTTCAATTGGTGGAGAGTATACATATGGAAAAAGTTGTTCAGCAAACTTCTATTGAATTATGATGAAACCTTATGTATTGATTGTTGAAGATAACCCTATTAATGCGCTGGTCTTAAGTAAAATTATCGAAGATTTCTGTGAGGTGATCCAGGCTGAAAATGATATACAAACATTTACTGCTGTACAGAAATATCCATTTTCTTTAATTCTGATGGATATTAACCTGGGGGGGAACAGCCTTGATGGAGAATCGATTATGAAAATGCTAAGGAAAGATGCCCGTAATACAAATCTTCCCATTTTTGCAGTTACAAGTTATGCGCTTCCCGGTGACAAAAAAAGATTTCTGGAGTCGGGGTTTGATGATTATTTTGCTAAACCGATTTCAAGGGAGGAAATCATACCGGCCATAAGGAACATTCTGGCTCAGGCGCAAAAGTTCTGATTGTCAATTTCCTACCAATACAATTTCTACCCTGCGATTTTTTTTACGGGCTGCTTCATCCCGGTTGGGAACTACAGCCATACGTTTTCCAAAATATTCTATTGAAAGCCGGTCTTCAGAAATGCCTTTGGCTACCAGATATTTTTTGGCCGATTCACTTCTTCTTTGGCTAAGATCATCATTGTAGGAGTCGGAGCCAATATCATCAGCATGGCCTACTAATTGAATATTGGCTTCAGGCTGTGATTTCAAAAAATCTGATACGCGATTAAGCACCATCCGGCTATTGCCGGTGAGGTGGTCGCTCCCTGAGTCGAAGTAGATCCGCTCAAACGCATCAATTTCCAGTTCCTCTAAAAGATGATCGCCTCTGGGGTCTTCTTCCGGACAACCCATCCTGGATTTTGGCCCGGCGGACTCGGGGCAACGGTCATCTTCGTTTACCACTCCGTCGTGGTCATAGTCTGCGTATGGCAGGTATTTGGAGAGTGGCCCGGTGCTGTAAATTCCTTTTGAATAATCCATCCCGGCTACTACGGGTTCTGTCTCAACTACGGGTTTGGGTACAGTTTTTACAACGGTTTTTTCTACTTTTTCCGGACAACCTGCAAGCGCCAGGGGGCCGGGTACATCCGGGCATTGATCATATTTATCTGCAATTCCGTCATTGTCGCGATCCTGATAAAGTTCAGTATCGGTTGACAACAGCTCTTGTTCTCTGGCTTTTTTCTGCGCCTCCACTTCTTTTTGCCGGGCCTCTTCGCGTTTTATCCTTGCTGCTTCTGCTACTGCCCGGGCCTTTTCTTCTGCCCTGGCGATTGCCTCCTTTTTGGCAATTTCAGCAGCAGTCTCTGTTGCCGGTGGCAATGGCGTAGATTCTACGACTGGCGCAGGAGCTTTTGACTCCATAGGGAGCGCTATTTCAGGTGTTGCTTCAATTTCGGGAACCGCTTCAGTTTTTTCCGGCGATATTGACATGGGCTTATCCGGGACTTCTTTTGGGGCCTTTTCTACAGGTTCTTTTATCGGTTTTTCTTTTGTTTTTTTCTCCGCTACCGTTTTCTCCGTATCGGGTTTTTCTGGCTTTTCTGGCTTTTCTTTGGGTTCTTTAACGGGTTTTTCCTTTGGCTCTTTTTGGGGTTTTTCTGTGGGCTCTGGTTTTGATTCGGGCTCTGGCGATGGCGGGAGCTCTTCCTGCCCGGTTTTATCTTTTTTGGAAACCGACAGCGGAATTCTAAATCCGAAATGGACATCCGCAGATCGTATATTGTCTTTTAGCAGAAAGTTAAACAGGTTGGCGGAACCAGCTACGACTGGGCCGACTCTGACAGTCGCACCTACACTGGTACCTCTGTCTCCAGCTAATGAAAAAGGTATTCCCACACCCCACCATTTGCCTTCAAAACGGGGCGTCACTGCCAGGTTGGAAAGCTGATGAACGGCTCCTGCTCTGCCATAACGTTTCATCGCCAGAAACGGAATCACACTCACATATACATTGCGCTGCAACCTGAAATCAGCCTGCAAACTTACAACAGTAGGTAGTGCCATTCGAAATTGAGCCCCGCCTGACTGATATTCAAATTCACTATTAAGCGTACTGTCAAAATTCCTGACACCGTTTAGATTTAGCTGGTTGAGATCGTATCCAATGACACTTCCTGAAAAATTCTGACTAAATACAGACTGCTCAAAGCTAATGCTGCCCAAATCCAGAATACTCAATCCTACACGTGCCTTATAATTTTGTCCGTCGGGCCGGTATTCGTAAATAGCGCCAAGATCAGCTCCCAAACCAGTATTTCGGAGGTTAAACTTGTCAAAATCATTTCTGGGGTTAAAATTATTATCAATGCCTTCGATGGGTATAGAGTGAGCGAACTCCATATCTGCTTCATGTACATTCAGGATGTGGGCATTGTCAAAAGAATACTCCAGTCGGTTGGCATATAAATAAGCTCCGGCAAGGCCGCTGAGAAATTTAAAACGAGCACCCGCCATAATCCGATGCGGGCCATTTTCATATACCTTCTCAGCCCATGCCAGTCCCAGCTCTACATAGGACAAGGTTGAAAATCGAAACCGGTCATTGTTGTATTGTATGCCAAACTGCTCCGGGATATCCAGACCCAGAAAAGAGAATCTCGCCGCCGGCTCGCCCACCTTGTCGAGGTGGGAGAAGCTTCGCAAACGACCGCTAAGCGCAAATGAGCGGTTGGGGTTTACCTTTACTGATAGGGATGGCAGGAGAAAATCCGAATTCAGAAACATATTTTTTTCCTTGCCATTGAGTGTTTCCGGAAATATTCGGGTGTAGTTGCTTCCATCTGCTGACCAGACAGAACCATCCTTTATGGCTGACGTACTGACGGAAAGGTAATTGCTTTCAAGTGTAGCAGAGAGCCCAAAAAGCTGAATATCTACATTCGGATTTTGACCGGCAATAGCCGCAGGCTGAAGATCAAGATTGTAGATGCCGAGCGTTTTTCCGGTTTGGAGCCCTAAAAAAGATTGCCCGAAAAACAATACAGGTAAGAAAATAAAGACACAAGCAACCAGATAAAATCGACGATACATCATATAGGGGAATTTTGAGATAAATCTAAACAAAATCGGTTTGATTTTAGTAAGCAGATTGGACTTTAATCCCGGTTATGACTTATTTCGGTATTCATCGTGATTTATGGAAATGTCCGAACTTAGAAAACTGGTCAGCAAAGGCGAGGGGCTCAATCTGGAATTTAAGCGTAAAGCTGCTTTTCCGGAAAAACTTGCGCGGGAAATGGTGGCATTTGCCAATACATCAGGCGGTATGCTGATGGTAGGTGTGGACGATGATAAAAGCATTCCGGGTTGTAAATTTCCCGATGAAGAGGTATTTGCGATAGAATCTTTTGTGACGAAAGCCTGCCGCCCAAAACTCAACTTCAGACTGGAGCGGGTTCCGCTGAGTGCCCGTCGTGTAGTATTGGTGTACCATGTGCCGGTAAGCCGAAGAAAGCCTCATTTTTTATTCCATGAAGGAAATAAACAGGCCTTTGTAAGGAGCAATGATATGAGTATTCTCGCCAGCCAGGAAATGGTAAAACTCCTTCGCACCGAAAAAAAGAAGTCGGGTGTATCTATCCGAATCGGGGAAAGGGAAAAATTGCTTCTGCAACACCTGGAACAAACCCGGCAAATCACCCTGTTTGAAGCCCAGAAATTGTTGAAGATCAATCGCCAGCAGGTGTCAGGGTTGCTTGTTTTGCTGGTAAGGGCTGGATTACTCAATATTCACCCAAGTGAGAAAGGCGATTTTTTTAGCCTGGAAGTTGAAGCATTTGAATAATAGCGTCTGGTCCCTTCAACTAATATCGCTTTTATTCCTCCTCCGGCAATTTATCTGGGATGATTTTCGTTTGAAAATCACAAAAGGCCCCCGGGTCAAGCACATTGAGTTAGACACCCAAATTGCCCGTTTCAGACGTATTTCTTTTCGTCTTTAACCTTTTGTTTTATCTTGCTGTTCCGTATCCTATTTACCTACACTATTAACCCTGGCTATGCGACAAAGATTTACATTTTATGTTCTGGTTTTATCTGTTTTGTGGGTAAAACCACTTCATGCTCAATTGGTAACGGCAGATACCTTGCCCAATGACACCCTGTTTTCCACACTGTTTGCCCAGGGCGTTACCGTCAGTAATCTGACCTTCCAATTTTGTCAGCCCTCCCAAACCGGCCAGTTTAATGGAGTGAATTCGAATCTTGGACTGGATTCCGGTGTGGTAATTTCTACCGGAAATGTGCTTACTGCGGGAGGTCCCAATATATCTGCACTTACCTCAGGGAGTTTTTCCTTTAATCCTCAAAATTATACGCCCCTCAGTTCTATTGTCGGTGGACCCGTATATGATGTCTGTGTGATCGAATTTGATGTGGTTCCGCTGTGCGATTCGATCGGCATCAGCTACGTTTTTGCTTCGGAAGAATACAATGAATTTGTAGCCTCAAACTTCAATGACGTGTTTGCCTTCTTTATTTCCGGTCCCGGATATACGGGTACGCCTGGTCAGAATATCGCACGCATTCCCGGTACAACGATTCCGGTTGCGATCAATAATGTCAATAATGGCAACAGTAACCCCGGAACCATACCTTTCGGCCCTTGTACCAACTGCCCCTATTATACCGATAATACTTTTGGGACTTCTGTCGAATTTGACGGATTTACTGTGCCTATGGTAGCCGCCGCCGCCGTGATTCCCTGTCAGACCTATCATATAACTCTGGCGATTGCCGACGTTTTTGATGCATCTTATGATTCGGGGGTATTTTTTGAAGTCGGTGGTATCGGCTGTATAACCCCGACACTTAACCTGAGCGCAACCAACTCGACCGTACTGGGTGCCAATGTTGCGGTGGAGGGCTGTGTGAATTACGGGTTGTTTACCTTTACGCTTCCCACGCCCCCCACAGATACAACCGTTTTCCATTTTACAGTTGGTGGAACTGCGATTCCCGGTGTGGATTATCAGACACTCCCTGATAGTATTATCATGCCGGCAGGTGTGGATAGTGTTGTGTTACCCGTATATATATTTTCTGATAACCTCGTAGAAGGCACCGAATTTATTGAAATCTACTACGTCGATAGTACGCTGTGTACGACAACCATTTACCGCGATACAGCCGTAATGCAAATCTGGGACAAACCCATCATTCCGCCGCTTCAGGATACGGCTTTTTGTTCTGCATCTTCTGTTACAATCGGTTATACGCCGCAAGTGGGGCAGACCTATCAATGGACACCTGCGACCGGGCTTTCCAGTACTACGATTTCTGATCCTTCTATTTCTATCACTTATTCAGGAACTACGGAACAAAAATCCACCTATTACCTTTTATCAACCGATCTTCAGGGATACTGTATTTATGAAGATTCGATGGAGGTTACCGTTTATCCGGGAAATTTTGCAGCATTTACCGCTGATAGTGTCTGTGAGGGGAATGCTACTTCCTTTACCAGTACAGCCGGGTTTGACCAGCTTACCTCCTGGTTATGGCAATTTGGAGACGGGCAGGTAAATACCACTTCCAATCCTTCTCATTTGTATACCAATCAGGGCATTTTTCAGGCACAATTGGTCACGGCCAACAGTAAGGGTTGTCTGGACACAATTGTACATGCCGTGTTGGTAGATTCTTTGCCTGTGGTCAGTTTTACGGTTGACCCTGTTTGCCAGAATACCCCCAGCCTGTTTGTGAATGATACCCGTCCGGGCGTGAGTTACGTTTGGTTATTCGGCGATGGCAGCGAATCCAATACAGCTAATCCTGTACATACATACACAGATTATGGCACTTTCCCCGTTCAGTTGATTGCCACGACCGCAAGAGGTTGTACCGATAGTCTTACCAGAAATGCGGAGGTATATAAAAGCCCCGTGGCGAACTTCACGGCAGAGTTTGAGTGTTTTGGAATCCCGATTTCATTTTCCAATCAGACCCAATTAGGCACAGGAACCAGTCAGTTGTCCCAATGGACATTCGGTGACGGGTCGGGTAGTGTTGCACTTAGCCCTACGCATTTATATAGTTCTTATGGAACCTATAATGTAACCATTCAGGTCACTGACAATCTGGGTTGCAAAGATACCTACTCGGATAATGTTAAAGTATATGCTTTGCCGGATGCTGATTTTACTTCCCAGCAGATTTGTGAGGAGAATCAGATGATCTATACAAATCTAAGTTCAGTGGTTGACAACAGTGCTATCACCCGCTTCCTTTGGTCTTTCCACGATGGTCGCACGTCTGGTTTATCTGATCCCGATCCGTTTTATTGGGATCCGGGAATTTTTCAGACCAAACTCAATATTTGGACGGAGTTTGGTTGCGCCGACAGTATCACTAAAAATGTTACTGTTTTCCCCAACCCTGTAGCCTCCTTCAATATGGAACCGGTCTGTGTATTAGACAGCTCTCATTTTCTCAACCAAAGCTGGGTGGATAGTACAGTTACGGGTGATGAAATTGTCTCCTGGACCTGGGATCTTGGCGATGGTACCCGCACCGATACAATTCTGCATCCTGTGCATGCATATCAGACTTCAGGCTTTTTCCCGATTACGCTTTCTGTCGCTACAGATAAAGGTTGTACAGCTAGTCGTACGCTCGAACTGGAGA
The DNA here is from genome assembly GCA_041391665.1 of Bacteroidia bacterium. Lineage (NCBI taxonomy): Bacteria > Pseudomonadati > Bacteroidota > Bacteroidia > Bacteroidia bacterium. The sequence goes on from JAWKNO010000002.1 coordinate 493,999, forward strand.
TCTATCCCATGCCACCTGCGCCGGATTTTCGGCACGATACGGTTTGTTTTAGCGATCAGGCATTTTTGATCGCACAGTCAGTACCTCCCACGAAACGGGTGGAATGGTTTTATGGCATCAACGATCAGCGGCCATTTCAGGAAGGGAATAGCTATGTCACTCCACCGTTGCCCTATCCGCAAACCTATTATGTCCGGGCCATTTCAGATAAAGAATGTATTGGCGAAAAATTTGCGGTAGATGCCACATTGTATCAGCCAGGTCAGGCAGAAATGATTCCCAGTCAGTGGATCGCTGAAATTCCCAATTCTCTCATAAACTTCCGGATATCGGGAAATATTGAAGTAGAAGAGTATCGGTGGAATTTTGGGGATGGTGCAGCTTCTCTTGAAGCCGAACCCGCTCACGAATACCAGCGACCCGGTAAATATGAAGTTATTGTCGATCTGATCGATCGTTATGGCTGCGAATACCAACTGTCAGGTGTGATTGAGGTCAAACAGGTAATTGGCATCTACGTCCCTTCCGCTTTTTCTCCTAATAGCGACGGGTTTAATGATGAGCTGACCATTGGATACCACCTGATTTCGACAATGGATTTTCAGGTGTACAATCGCTGGGGAGAAAGAGTTTTTGCGACCAATGAACTGGATTTTCGGTGGGATGGGCATGGCCTTTCCGGACAGGTACTGCCTGAAGGTGTGTATGTGTTCCATCTGGAAGCCCGTGATATTCACGGTACAGAGATCCTGAAATCCGGAACCATTACTATTGTCAGATAGGTTGAAATATTAAATAACTGAATATTTTATAACGGGGAATTCAACAAATGAATCCCCGTTTTTTTTATGCTTTCCATTAATTATACAGGTAAGAATTGGTGGTTTTTTGTAATGTTTTTTGCCCACTTTGCCAAAAACTGAAGATATACCTGGCTCAAAAAGAATAGGGGAAAATCACGGATAAGACATATAAAAAGTGTAGCTGGAATAAAATTATCCGGGAATTCTTCCGGGAAAGGGTTCCAATCTGCATCGAATGAGCCGTTGGTACGAAAAATTGAACCGAACCCAACCAAAGGGATGTTAGGTTCGTGTAGTTTTGTGTAGATTTATTGGTCTGAAAATGAATCTTTTTTTGACAAAAAATGCCAAAGTAGAAAAGTGAATATTAATGAAAGTATAACCGGGTAAGATTTCTGAATACTCAGGCTACTGTAGATAATAACACAAAATAGAAATATCTGAAATAAAGAACATTTACCGTTTCCCCATGATTCGAGCGAAAATTTCCCTCTTTTTAGGTTTGTTTTTTTCTGTGTTTTTAAGTGCCCATGCAACACATATCACCGGCGCAGAACTTACCTACACCTGCGTAAACCCGGCAGCGCGGGTGTATCAGGTAAAACTTACGGTGTATAGAGATTGTGTAAATGGACAAGCCGCTTTTGACAATAATGTGCGCTTATTTATTTTCCGTGGCAGTAACAACACGCTTTATAACACTGTCAATATCCCGTTGTCTCAAACGGGAATAGAAGTACTTCCGGTGGACTGGAATGCCTGTACCGGTACTCCTTATAACCTTTGTGTGGAGTATGTCAACTATACAGCGAATGTTACCCTTCCTGCACTTGCCGGAGGATATAATATCGGTTGGGCACGATGCTGCCGAAACAATGTGGTTACTAATATTTTCCAAAATCAGGGCATTACGGTACTGGCAAAGGTTCCCGAAACTACGCCAGCCTCTTGTAACAGTATGCCCACATTTAATCAGCTGCCGCCACTGTTCCTTTGTGTCAATCAGCCTTTCAGCTTCAACCACTCGGCGACTGATCCCAATGGTGACTCGTTGGTGTACCAGATTTCCAACCCCTATACAGGCGTCAATACAGTGGGACAGGGCGCTACCCAGTTTAATCCGGTAGTAAGTGTCGGCGGATTTGGGGCCAATCCTATGGGACCACCTCCCTATCAAAATGTGAATTATTTTGCCGGCTATAGTTATCAGGATCCTTTTGCCTCCGGCAATTTTAACATAGACCCTCTTTCCGGACTGCTTACCCTCACACCCACCCAAATTGGTCTTTCTGTTTTTGCGCTTTCTGTAAAAGAATACCGCAATGGTGTGCTGCTCAGTGAAAACAAACGGGACTTTCAGATCAATGTAATTACTTGTTCTCCGCAGGGAAATGAGCCTGTGATCGCCAATAATACAGCGCCGGTTCCTGGTTCAAATGGAGATACGATCTGGGTAAAGCCGACCGAATCGTTTTGCTATGACATTTCTGTCTCCGATCCTACTGTAGGCGATACCGTAATTCTTTTCCCTGTCAGTGCTGTTTTTGGCATTGGCAATACGCTGCCTCCGCCTTTTGCAACCTTAACCTATACTGGTACCAATCCTGCGGTAGGACAAGTCTGCTGGACGGCCTCTTGTAAACTGGAGGGTGATACCGTCTTGTTTATTGTCGGCGGGCGGGATACTTCCGATTGCCCCGGGTATAATATCGTTTTTGATACAACCTATGTGATTGTAGAGCCAATGGCCCGGGCTACGCTCTCTCATACATTGCCTGGAGCCAGTGCGGATACTGTATTTGTGGATCCACTTGAGAACTTCTGTTTCACATGGACGGCTTCAGACGCGGATGCATTTGATACACTGGAACTGATACCGATACAGGGCCCTTTTCCCGGCCTGGGTGCACCACAACCGGTGGCTACGATTACGCAGTCTGGTACCAACCCGATTTCGGGAAATGTCTGCTGGACACCGCCCTGTACCATGGCGGGAATGACCGTTCCCATGATTCTGGGTGCAAGGGATGTCAACTATTGTAAATTTCTCACAAGAGATACGATTTATGTCGTCATCAGCCCGCTGCCTCCCACCGATGCAGGGCTGGGAGATACACTTTGTGTAGGCCAAAGCGCTTTCCTCCAGGCAAGCGGCGGGGTTTCCTATTTGTGGTCTCCTTCCACCGGCCTCAGTAATGTGAATATTGCAAACCCAGTGGCAACACCCACCGTCAGCACTACCTATACCGCAAGTATTACGGATGCTTTTGGCTGTGTGCAAACCGATAATGTGTTCGTTCTGGTTCATCCTCTGCCAAATGCTTTTGCCGGAAATGATACGATAAAATGCCCGGGAATCCCGATGCAGTTGCAGGCTACAGGGGGGATTATTTATAGTTGGTCTCCTGCTGCTACCTTATCCAACCCTAATATATCCAATCCGGTAGCTAATAATATATTCACCACAACCTATACTGTAACGGTGACGGATCTCAATGGCTGTGTAAATACAGATCAGGTTGTGGTAACTCCTATGGATGCGGTTGCCGGACCCGATCAGGTTATCTGCTCCGGAGATAGTGTTACGATTTCCGCTTCAGGGGGAATTACCTATTCCTGGTCCCCTGCAACTGGTTTAAGTAATCCTAATATTGCAAACCCCAAAGCTTCGCCCGCTACGACCACAACCTATACTGTAACAGTTGTCAATAGCTTAGGTTGCGTAGATACAGATCAACTGACCGTTACGGTCAATCCGTTGCCGACTGTGAGTGCGGGGGCGAATACCGCCATTTGTATTGGTGGTAGTACCCAGCTGAATGCAACGGGCGCAGTAAATTATGTCTGGTCTCCGGCCACAGGTCTTTCTTCTTCCACAGTAGCCAATCCTACGGCTAATCCTACGACAACTACTACCTATACCGTTACCGGAACAGACGCAAATGGTTGTGTGAATACCGCAAGCATGACACTAACCGTTAATCCTTTACCCATAATCAACGCGGGAAATGATACACTGAAATGTGGTACAACCGGTATTCAGATCGCTGCGACTTTCGACCCTGATTATACCTATTTGTGGAGCCCTGGGACAGGTGTAAGTAATGTTTCTGTGTTTAATCCGATCGTAAATCCGCTGACAACAACCAATTATACTGTCTTTGTAACTGATGAAAATGGATGTACACAAACCGATGGAATTCTGGTCTCAGTAGTTCATGCGGATGCTGGAGTAGATGATACACTTTGTGTGGGGGAAGCCGTACAATTACATGGCAATGGCGGTGTTTCCTATTCATGGGATAATCCTTCTACTCTGAGTAACCCTAACTCTTCTGACCCGATTGCTTCACCATTGGTTACCACTGTTTATACCTTGACCATTACGGCAGTTACGGGTTGTACAGACACTGACCAGGTTACCGTGGTGGTCAATCCACTGCCCAATGCCAATGCTGGCAATGACCAGCCTTTATGTATTGGCGACTCAGTTAACCTGAACGCGAGCGGTGGAGTTGTTTATGTCTGGAATCCTTCGCCCTCTCTGTCTGGCACCAATATCCCCAATCCCCTGGTTTTTCCTACTGACACTACCGATTATGTGGTTACGGTTACCGATGCCAATGGCTGTGTAAATACTGATACAACAACCGTCATTGTCAACTTACTACCCATTGTAGATGCCGGAAATGATACCGCGAAATGTGGGAATGTGGGTGTACCGCTTGCTGCCAGTGGTGGCGTGAATTTTGCCTGGACACCTGCCCTGGGCCTTGATAATCCTTTGGTGTTTAACCCAATAGCAAACCCTGATTCTTCCTCGACTTACTTTGTTGCGGTGACGGATACCAATGGCTGTACCAGCATGGATTCGGTATTTGTCAGAACAATGTATGCAAATGCCGGCCCGGATATACCTGTTTGTATTTATGACAGTATCCAGCTTGCCGCCAGTGGTGGGGTAGGGTACCAGTGGGATTTATCTCCTGATCTGATCAATGCGGCTTCTTCTACGCCTACTGTATTTCCTCAGGCAACAACAGATTTTTATGTAACGGTTACAGATATTACAGGCTGTACAGACCGCGATACAGTTACCGTAGTGGTGAATCCGCTTCCACTTACCACGACTTTTGGTACAGACCCTTATGTTTGTTCTGGGGGGGGTACTACTGTGAATGCAACTGGCGGAGTCATCTATCAGTGGATGCCTGCCAATATTTTTAACGATCCTACCCTCGCCAGCCCGGTTGCTTCACCGACTTATAGCGGTACTACGCTGGACAGTACCTGGCGGTTTTATGTGTCTGTCACCGACACCAACGGTTGTACCAGTCTCGACTCTTTGGATCAGGTCGTGCGGTTATTGCCTATTATTACAATTAGCAACGATACGGTTCGATGCCCGGGAGGAACTGTTCCGCTTTTACTGACCGGAGGTATTTCATACCAATGGTCTCCCTCTTATGCGTTGAGCGATCCTAATATCCCCAATCCTATCGCTTTTCCGGACACAACTACGATTTATACAGGAACAGTTACTGCCGTATGGGGTTGCGCTGATTCTGCGGAGGTAACGGTATTTGTGATTGATCCTGACGCCGGGCCTGATGTTACGATTTGTGCGCGGGACAGTGTGCAACTGTTCGCTTCTGGTGGTATGTCCTATAGTTGGGCGCCTGCAACTGGGTTGAGTAATGCCAATATTGAAAACCCAATGGCTTCCCCCGCATTTACTACAGAGTATATTGTGACTGTGACCGACAGCCTCGGCTGCGTGGATGTTGATACCATGATGGTTTTTGTCAATCAATTGCCTCCGGCAGATGCGGGCCTGGACCAGGCAATCTGTATCTTCGATACGGTTCAGCTTTCAGCTGCCGGTGGGATATCATACCTATGGGTTTCCGGCGATAGCCTGAGTGATGATACATTGGTTAACCCGCTGGCTAACCCGCTGGTAAGTCAGTTTTTTGTAGTAGCGGTAACGGATACCAATGGCTGTACTGAACGCGACTCAATGTTCCTTACCGTCAATCCTCTGCCTCCGGCTGATGCAGGTACAGACTTTACCAAATGTGGAGAGGACTCTGTGCAGCTTACTGCCAGCGGAGGCGTTAATTATCTGTGGAGTCCCGCATCTTTCCTTAGCGCAGATAATATCCCTAACCCAATGGCGGTGCCTGACTCCAATTTTACCTATGTTGTAACTGTTACGGATATCAACGGCTGTGTAAATACTGATACCCTGAATATTCTGACTATGTATGCAAAAGTCAGTGAGCCGGATACAATTTGCTTTGGCGATACCATACGCCTGCAGGCTGGTCATATCGGCGGACTGGCAACTGCTTATTCCTGGTCTCCGGATTCGTCTGTTGTGAATGCTTTGGTAGCTGACCCCTTTGTATTTCCGGTCGTTACTACTACTTATATTGTTGCAGTAACAGATTCCAGCGGATGTATGGATGACGTTGCCGTTGAAATATTTGTCAACCCGCCCCCACCGGCCAATGCTGGCCCTGATACGGCGATTTGTATCGGCGAAACAGTCCGCCTCAATGCTTCGGGTGGTATCGGGTATGAGTGGAATGCTGATCCTGCTTTGAGCAACTTCTCTATTCCGGACCCTATTGCCAATACAACTACTTCCAAAGGATTCATTGTAACGGTGACGGATGGAAATGGCTGTACCGCTAAAGACGATATATTCCTTACGATAAATCCGTTGCCGATCTTAGATGCAGGAGTGGATACCTTTATCTGTGACAGGGGTGCGGCACTTCTGTCGGCTACCGGAGCAACTACCTATCTCTGGTCTCCCGGTCAGACGCTCTCCGACCCTGCATCAGATGCGCCTCTCGCATTCCCGTCTGTCAATACTACCTATACCGTAACTGGCACAGATGACAATGGTTGTGTCAATACTGATCAGGTAACGGTAAATGTCTGGGAACTTCCTGTGATTACCGGCGACCCTTATCACGAAATCTGTATCGGGCAGGATCAGATTCTGGAAGTGTCCGGTGGCAAATCCTACTTGTGGAGTACAGGTGCAAAAAATGATCGTATTCGGGTTGTACCGCCGTCGACGAGTGTTTTCTGGGTAATTCCATTTGAAGACAATGGTTGTGCCGGAGATACTTTCTTCCATGAAGTATATGTCGAACGGAATCTGCCAAGACCGGAGTTTGTCCCAGATCCCGCCGAAGGTTTTTATCCGCTGGAGGTGAATTTCAACAATCAAAGCCAGTTTGCTACCAATTTTATCTGGAACTTTGGCGATGGTGAATTTTCGGAAGACCCGAACCCAACTCATACATTCACCGAACCAGGAGATTTTGTGGTGATCCTGACAGCGGACAACGATATTGGATGTCCGGCTGATTTTGAATACAGGTTTATCAGGGCGCTGGATTACAATATTTTCTTCCCTACCGCTTTTACCCCTAACGGAGATGGGCATAATGACGAATTTTATATCGTGATGAACTCTATTGAAGTATTTGAAATTCAAATATTTAACCGCTGGGGGCAATTGATCTACCAGTCCAATGACCCCTCTTTCCGTTGGGATGGAAGTGCGGGCGGAACACCAGTTGCTGAAGGTGCTTACGTTTATAAAGTAAATGCTGTAACTTACCGCGGTGAACGCATCCAAAGGGGTGGTTCAATTACTTTGATCCGGTAATCTACTTATGGCAAACAGTACTAAAAGTAGTTCCGTTAATCGATCTGATAAATGGAGCTACCTTTTCCGGCCTATGCCAGCATTGGGGCTGGGCATATTTAGAATTTCTTTTGGTGCAATTATGCTCTGGGAGATGTTGTATCTGGTGAAACTGGACTTTGTCCCTGTCTTTCTGACGGACCCTGAAGTGCATTTTCATTATGATCTGCTTTCATGGCTGAACCCACTCCCCGAAAACCTCATGTGGTTGCTCATCGTAGCGCTGATAGCCTGCTGTGTTCTCATTATTTTGGGTAAATGGTATCGGCCAGCTATGGCGGTTTTTGCCATTGGCTTTACCTATATATTTTTTATTGATAAAGCCTATTACAACAACCACCTTTATCTGATCTGTCTGCTCTCCGGATGGTTGATATTTATTGATGCGGATACTTCATTGAAAATTGGGCGAAAAACTGCGCCAACTGGTGATGAAACGGTTCCAGCCTGGATGTATTACGTCCTTCAGGCTCATCTGGTGATGGTGTATTTTTTTGGGGGAATAGCTAAGCTGAATTATGATTGGCTCATTCGGCACGAACCTGTGATGACCATGCTGGATGAGGGTTTTTATTTGCACCAACTGCTTGGAGACTCCATCGCTATTGGACTGCTTACCTACGGTGGGCTTGTTTTCGACCTTACCATAGGTTTTATACTGCTATTTCCTAAAACCCGCTGGCTGGGCGTCGCCGGGGTATTGTTCTTTAACCTGAGCAATGCATCACTCTTCGACGATATCAACATATTTCCCTATTTTATGGTTCTGGCAACTGTACTTTTTTTGGATCAGAACTGGTTGAAGGAAAAGCTGTATTTCCGGAAGCCTGATCCCAAAAGAAAACAGCCTAAACCATCCGTATTTGCCCCTTCCCGCAGATTGGTACTGATCCTCTGTATATATTTTGGCATTCATCTCTTAATGCCATTCCGCCATTTTTTATACCCGGGAAACCCGGAATGGACAGGTCAGGGACAGCGTTTTTCATGGCGGATGAAAATTCAGACCAGAAAAACAGAAAAGCTGGAATTCCAGGTTCTCGATTATTCCCGAAAAACCATTTACCCGGTTGACCTCAGCGCCTACAAACTCAATCGCGATCAGATCACGCTGATGGCCATGGACCCCGCCGCAATGTGGCAATTCTGTCAGTTTTTGTCCGACCGGGGAAAAATCAAGCTTCACTCAAAGAAAGTCGGGGTACAGGCAAATATCAGGGTTTCAATGAATAACCGACCTGTTCAGCAAATGGTTGACCCTGAAATTAATATGGCCGAAACCACCCGAAGTATATTCAGGAATAGCACCTGGATTCTCCCGTTGAAAGATAACCCCTGAAAAATATGAACCCTTCCCTCAAATACATGTTTAACCTTGATCCTGAGGTTATCTATCTGAATGGTGCATATATGTCACCGATGTTGCGAGAGGTGGAAGAAGCCGGGATAACGGGTATTTTGGGAAAACGTTCTCCTAACCGTATCTCAACCGATGATTTTTTTGCCCCTGTAAAGGCACTCAAATCAGCGTTTACCAAACTGGTTGGTGGGGATACTCCCGAAAGGGTTGCTTTGATTCCTTCTGTCTCTTATGGAATGGCGATCGCTACGCGCAATATTCCTTTGAGAAGAGGTGAGAAAATCATATTGGCAGACGAACAATTTCCCAGCAATGTGTTTGGCTGGGAAAAGCTTGCCCACCATACTGGCGCATCTGTTATAAGGGTCACCCCGCCGCAGGATTTTTCTGACAGAGGGGAGCACTGGAATGAAAAAATACTAAACGCTATCGACGAGAGTACAAAAGTAGTCGCCCTTCCCCATTTTCACTGGGTAGATGGGACACGCTTTGACCTCCTTGCCATTCGCAAAAAAACCTGGGAAGTGGGTGCCAAACTTATTATTGATGGCACACAGTCTATTGGCGCGTTTCCTTTTGATATTCAGGAGATACAGCCAGATGCCGTAATTGCTGCGGGGTATAAATGGCTAATGGGGCCTTATGGTCTGGGACTCGCCTGGTTTGGGCCTTTTTTTGATGATAAGGAGCCGCTGGAAGAAAACTGGATCAACCGCATGGGGAGTGAAGACTTTAGCTCTCTGGCCAGGTATGAGCCCCATTATCAGCCATTTGCGCGACGATATGATATGGGAGAACAAAGCAATTTTATCCTGGTTCCAATGCTTACTACCGCAATAGGGTGGATCAACAGGCAAGGGGTGGACCATATACAGGGGTATTGTAAAGAACTGGTTTCAAAACCATTGGAGATTCTTCAGTCTGCGGGTTATCAGGTTGAGCAGCCCGGGTGGCGGAGCAATCATTTGGTTGGTATTTATCTTCCCAAAGGGTTGGCGGTAAATCATATAAAACAGGAGCTGGAGAAAGAAAAAATATTCATTTCTGTAAGAGGAAAATCGCTCCGGGTCTCGCCACATTTATATAATGAACCAGCAGATTTGGAAAAGCTGGTTTCAGTCTTAATGAATGTTTCTGCTAAACATCGCAATTAAACCGTAATTTCTTTACATACAATTTATCAAAATAAGTTTTGAATTAACAATCTTTTACTTATACTTGCATTAACATTATGAAATTATCACTCATATACAACGCCAGCTTTTTTTACTTTTACTATTTTTTTGGTAAAGGGCAGGGCCTTGTATAATGGTTTTTATAAAAACTAAGCAAGTCCCTGAAAGAAAATTTCAGGGATTTTTTTTTGTCTGAAAACTGAAAAACGAAAAAATGAAATCAGTATTAACCGCCGAAAAACGAATTGCCATTCAGGGTGTGATGGGGTCTTTCCACGAAATTGCTGCCCGGAAGTTTTTTGGCGACGAAATAGAATTGGAAATGTGCGACTCTTTTCCGGCTCTTTTTCGTTCTTTAGATCAAGGCAAAGCCGAATTTGGGGTAATGGCAATAGAAAATAGCGTGGCAGGTACAATTTTGCCCAACTATGGCCTTGTCAGAGATTCCCGTTATACGATAATTGGTGAGTTATACCTTCGTATAGAACATCATATCATGGCGCTTCCCGGACAGAGTTTAGCCGAAATCCACGAAGTCCATTCGCACCCCATGGCAATTTTGCAGTGTCACAAATACTTTGAAGATCAGCCTCATATTCGTCTGATTGAAAGCACCGATACCGCAGACAGTGCATGGATGATTAAAAAATCGAAAAAAACGGGTGTAGGTGCCATTGCCAGCAGACTGGCCGCAAAACATACCGGATTGGAAATCCTTGCAGAAGGAATTGAAACCCATAAACGAAATTTTACCCGCTTTTTAGTACTTCAGCAAAGCGACCTCGTGGATTTTGAAAAAATCCGGCCAAACAAATCCTCGCTATGTTTTAATCTTGTCCATAAGGTTGGGAGTTTATCTCAAATTCTGCTTGTACTTAGCAGCCATGGAATGAACCTGACTAAAATTCAGTCTCTTCCTGTAATCGGACATGAATGGCAGTATTTTTTTCATATCGATCTCGAATATGATGATTATGCGCAATATCAGCGTTCTCTTTCAGCCATTCAACCCCTTGTCGCAGAGCTAAAAATCCTTGGAGAATACGAACGGGGCAAAAAGCATCCGGAGGCTCACCTTTAATCGTTATTATTAAAAAAATCAATTATCTATGATCATAGAACCCTCAAACAGACTCGCACATATTCAGGAATACTATTTCGCGGGAAAATTGCGCGAGTTGCGTCGCCGCATGTCAGAAGGAGAGGATATTATCAACCTCGGGATCGGAAGCCCTGATATGATGCCCTCTGAGGAAACGATTAAATCCATGATCAATACTTCGGTAGATCCCGGAAATCATGGTTATCAGCCCTATAAAGGGATACCCCGGCTTCGTAAAGGATTTTCTCAATGGTACCAGAATACATACGGGGTAGAGTTGGACCCTGAAACGGAAATTCTTCCATTGATGGGTTCCAAAGAGGGGATTATGCATATCTCCATGGCCTTTCTAAACCCCGGCGACCAGGCATTGATCCCTGACCCGGGGTATCCGACCTACGTCTCTAACACCCGAATCGCAGGTGCCGAGCCGCTGTTTTACCAACTGTCAGAAACTACCAACTGGGAGCCGGATTTTGAAACATTAGAGAAAATGGATCTCTCAAAGGTAAAAATCATGTGGGTCAATTACCCTCATATGCCTACCGGGGCTACAGGTTCCAGAGAACTCTTTGAGAAAATCATCGCATTTGGCCGGAAAAACAGGATTCTCATTTGCCATGACAACCCATATAGTCTGGTGTTAAATGATCGCCCTATGAGTATGCTGGAGCCTGAAGGAGCAAAAGACGTGGTCGTCGAACTAAATTCTCTAAGCAAATCGCATAATATGGCGGGCTGGCGTGTCGGAATGGTCGCTGGAAATCAGGCCTATATTGATACGATTCTTCGGGTAAAAAGTAATATGGACTCGGGTATGTTTTTACCCATGCAGGAAGCTGCGGCTACTGCATTAGACAACTCCTACGAATGGCATAGAGAGCGTAATATGGAATATCTGGTTCGAAGGAAAATTGTCGAGAAAATGCTGGGCGCGCTGGATTGTACGTTTAGTCAGGAGCAGGTGGGCATGTTTATCTGGGCAAAAATTCCCGATAGCTCTCCGTCTGGCGAGTTTTATTCTGAATATATTTTGAATAATTGTAGCGTCTTTATTACCCCGGGTTTTATTTTTGGATCACAGGGTGACAGGTACATCCGTGCATCCTTGTGTATGCCCAAAACCCGATTGCAGGAAGCCCTGACAAGAATTCTTGAGTTTCAACTGGAAAAGGTGCAGTAATGACAATTACGATTGTAGGATTGGGACTTATCGGGGGATCACTGGCTTTGGATCTGCGGGCAAATGGTTTTGCTGATTGGCTGATCGGTGTGGATGCAAATCCATTGCATACAGATCAGGCGATAGCATTGGGGTTGGTAGATGAAATATTATCGCTGGAAAGTGCTTGTGCGGCGGCTGATCTCGTGATTCTCGCAGTACCGGTAAGTGGGATTGTTTCTCTTTTCCCACAGGTGCTAGACCTGATATCAGAGAAAGGGGTTGTCGTAGATATGGGTTCGACGAAAGCAGAAATTATACGTCGAATAGCCGGGCATCCGCGGCGGTCCCGTGCAGTTGCGGCGCACCCAATGGCAGGTACAGAGTTTTCGGGGCCGGCAGCAGCGATCAATAATCTTTTTCACGGAAAGGCTGCAATTATCTGCGACCGAAGCCAAAGCGACCCTCAGGCAGTTCATCTGGTTGAGCGACTATTTAAGAGTCTATTTATGCGGATCATTTATATGGATGCCCGTGAACACGATATTCATGCGGCTTATGTCTCTCATATATCGCATATCACCTCTTTTGTGCTTGCTTTAACAGTATTGGATAAAGAAAAAAGCGAAGCAAATATCTTTAACCTTGCCAGTGGTGGTTTCTCTTCCACTGTGCGACTTGCTAAAAGCTCTCCCCGCATGTGGCGGGATGTATATGAGCAAAACAGCGAGAATATTCTGGACGTGTTAAATAATTATATAGAAAAAATGGGTCTTTTCAGAGATTTGATCGCCAAAGGCGAATACGATCAAACGTATTCGCTGATGGAAGCAGCCAATGTAATCGGCCCAATTCTTAATGGAATTAAATAATCAATTCAACAAATACCATGGATAGTTTAACGTTTATCCCTTTAAAAGACTGGGGTTTCGGTATGGGTGAAAGAATGGTAATTTCTGGTCCCTGTAGTGCAGAAACCCGTGAGCAGGTGTTGGAAACCGCGCGCCTCGTTGCCAAAGAAAATGTGCAGGTGTTGCGTGCCGGAATCTGGAAACCACGTACAAGACCCAATTCCTTTGAGGGAATCGGTAGTGAAGGCCTTGCGTGGCTTGCTGAAGCTGGGCGGGAAACAGGGCTTCCCACCTGCGTAGAAGTTGCCAACGTAAAACATGTGTACGAATGCCTCAAAGCAGGCGTTGATATGCTTTGGATTGGCGCAAGAACGACAACCAACCCTTTTGCCGTTCAGGAGATTGCCGATGCTATCAAGGGGATGGACATTCCTGTCATGGTTAAAAATCCCGTAAATCCGGATCTTGAATTATGGATCGGAGGAATTGAACGCATTTATCAGGCGGGTATTCGGAGAATCGCCGCCATCCATCGGGGTTTTTCCTCTTACGGTAAATCAAAATACCGCAATCAGCCTCAATGGGAAATTCCTATCGAACTTCGTCGTCGCTACCCTGATATGCCGATCATTTGCGATCCTAGCCATATTTGTGGAACAAGAGACCTTATCGCTTCTGTTGCACAAAAAGCAATGGACCTTAACTTTAATGGGTTAATGATCGAAGCGCATATCAATCCCGATGTAGCATGGAGTGATGCCAAACAACAGGTGACACCTGCACGCCTTGGCCATATTCTCAATGAACTCGTTTACCGTAAAACCCAGAGCGATAACCCTGCTTTCATTAATCAGCTCTCCTTGTTGAGAGACCAGATCGACGAACTTGACAATCAGATGGTCGATTTACTCGCAAACAGGATGAAAATCTCCCGCCAGATCGGTCATTATAAAAAAGAGAATGGCATTACCATTCTTCAGGCTGCCCGTTGGAGCGATATTATCAAAGATCGTCTTCAGGCTGCCGTCGCCAAAGGATTGAGTGAAGACATTATGAACGAGATTCTTCAAATGATTCACAAAGAGTCTATTCGCCAGCAGACTATGGTAATGAACTCCGAAGAAGTAAAAAACTAACTTCAGTTATCCAATTCTACCATATAGGCCGTCGGATACAGTCTTTTCATCCGGCGGTCTATATCACTGACCGTAACTCTTCCATCCTTATTTTCATCCAACCCGGCATTTTGCTCATACGATTTTCCGGGCTTTGCATACAGGGTATAACAATAGTCCTGTTTGCGTGCCTTGGGGTACAAAATCGCCAGATAGAGGTCCGCAAGACTTTCGTAGTCTCCGTATCTTTCTCTTGCCTGCTCCAGATATAGATATACATATTCCAATTGCTGGAGATGGTTCATCTTACGGATTCGCTGAAGAGAAACATTCAAATCTTCTGCGGCTGCCGGCATAAACTGTATCAGTCCGGTAGCTCCGCTTCCCTTTTGATTTAGCACCGATGCATCAAATTTTGATTCGGAATACATAACGGCCATTAGCCATTCGGGGGGTACATGCAGCATACCCGCGATTTCTCTGACTTTATCTTCAAACGTGAAAATATCGGGAACAAACATACTCGCTTTGTCAATCAAATAAAGCGATGGTTCTTTTACCGGTGCAGTAGGCATTTCTGAACCACCACGGAAATGGACACCCGGGTTAAAAATGGTATGAGTCAGAATATTGGATAAAATAATAACCCCAGCAATCATGCCTATATTCCGAAAATTTCTCCTGAGATTTTCAGGCATTGGGCGCGTGAGGGTAGTCTCACCACGACGGGAATAGTATTCCGCCCCGGATTTAGTGATTCTTGGTCGATAGGTACTCATCTTTGTCCGATTTTGAGTTGAATTGCCAACATAATTAGAATTTGCGTTTGATATAATCCAAATTTACTAACAAATTTAGATAAAGCAAATATAATTAGCACAAAATTCTAACATTATTGGAGTTTCTCCTCCGGACATATAGAATTACTCTGACCAAATCACCACAAAAGTTTGCGTACGACGGATTGATTCTGGCTATTTTTGAGTCTGATGACATATAAGCCACTCGCCAGAGAAGTCGCAGGAATCGCTATTTGGCTTACACCTGGAGAGATTGTTTGGGTAAAAAGAGTTTGTCCAAAAAGATTAGTCAATGATATCTCCCGGGTTTGGGGTTTTGATAAATCGTCGCTGAAATAGACGCGAATAATATTATCATTCTTTTGAGGAGTAACAGAAAATGAAAAATCGGCCAGTTGATGATCTTCAATTCCGGTAACCCCTGCGACCTCCAGCTGCATAACTACGGGGAGGTGGTCTGACATTTGTTTCATTGCCGCACAAATTGCTGCAGGTACTGATCCTGTATTACTACATAATAATTCCTGATTGTAGCTGTTTCCGTCATTTCCCAAAGCTGCATAAGTGCCGGGTACATAACCAATTCCGGCAGTATCTCCCATAATTGCAGGACTGGCAAGGATAAAGTCAAACCTGTCGTCCATTCCTCCGCCGGAACCACAATCTACAGAGCTTTGTCTGGGTGATTGTGTATGAATGATAGCATGAGTAGAGCCGTTCCAGCCGTTTTGTTTCCCGGCAGGATCAAGGAGTCTGATAGAAGTATCAGGATTAAAAACCATGGTCTGAAAGGCTGCCTCATTGTGGGAATATAAATTAAAATCACCCATGACCAGAATGTTTTTCCCTTTTCCTTTGGTGCTGATATAGTTCATGACGGCCTGAGCCATGCCCGCCCTTGTGTTAGCATCTCCGGGCGTGTCGCCAGCTTTGTAATGGGCTACGATACAGTCGAGAAATACGGTATCTACGCCTGGTGTTACAGTAGTCGGCTTTATGTACAGATGATAGACATTCATGTCTCTGAGAAATCCGCCGATCACCTCAACGCCTGTATAGGCAAATATATCATGGTCATAAAACAGTTGATTGACAAAGTTGGAATTGGCATTGTTGGTAAAGTCTGCATAGGAAATCCGGTTGGTATAGTCAAAAGACAAAGCTTTTATCCCATTGGCATAAGCGATATTGGGGCCCAATTCGTTTACTGTAAAGATATGCGGTTGATAGTGCTCCAAAATGGTACCCAGCCAGTTATATTTGTTGCTAATATTTACATTCGTACAAGGTGGTCCAAAGCTTAGCAGATTGTATTGCATGACCCGAATGCGGAGTTGGCTTTGGACCTGAAGTGAAAGTAGCAGAATAAGGATAAGATGAATAAACCTGGACATGGGTAATTATATTAGATTACTTTATCGCAATAAAATAGGCATTTTGTATGTAGCAAAACAAAGAATGATATGAGGAATGATTTTTCTTTTTCCACACGAGCGGGTTTCTTGTTGATAGGGATTCTGATGGGGAACCCCATTTTTTCACAAAATGATACGCTCAAATATCCTGAAGGCATTATTTTTAGTGTATTTGAGAAAGTATGGCCTTTGGAGGATAATGTTTCGCGTGTACTCCAGGAAGGTAAGTATGGATTTATTGCTGCCTCCGGAGAGATCGTAGCAAAGCCAATATATGACAAGGCTTCTGATTTTCGGGAAGGTCGGGCAAAAGTTAGTGTCAATGATAAATCAGGATTTATCAATGCCCGGGGAGAGGAGGTTGTACCTTTGATGTATGATCGTGTCTGGTCGTATCAGGATTCAGTAGCCATGGTTTCTTTAAATAGCCGTTACGGATTTATCAACTATTCCGGACAGACAGTAATTCCTTTGGAGTATGATTATGCACAAAATTCTTCTGAAGGATTGGTCATTGTCAGTCGTGAGGGGAAAAGTGCTTATTTTAATACACAAGGGAAGAGGATTACGGAGATGGTGTACGACGAGGCTTTTCCTTTTTTTAGTGGAAAAGCAAAGGTCCGCATAGATGTGCAGACCTTTTATATTGATCATTCCGGGAAATGTATCGAAGGGTGTGAATAGCTGTACCTGGAAATTAAACCGTAAGTGTTTCCATTGATAATATTTGTTGTCTGTCTGGTCCTACGGATACATAGGATACCGGTACGTCAAGATACGATTCCAGCGCATCGATATAATCTCTTAACGCTTTGGGGAGATCCTCTTTGGTTCTGGCAGCGGTAATGTCTGCTTTCCACCCTGGAAATGAATCATAGACAGGCTCAACTTTAGAGGTTTCAAAGTCAAAAGGCACTTCTTGAGTTTCTCCTCCTTCTACAATATAGCTTGTACAGACCTGGATTTCATCAAGCATGGAAAGAACATCTGCTTTGGTCATGATTAAGTCGGTAACACCATTTAGTTGAACCGCGTATTTAAGCAGCGGAAGGTCAATCCAACCTGTTCGACGGGGTCTTCCGGTTGTTGCGCCAAATTCGCTGCCCTCCTGACGGATTTTCTCTCCAAGATCGTCGTTGAGTTCTGTGGGGAAGGGTCCACTGCCTACCCGGGTGCAATAAGCTTTGAAAATGCCAAATACGCGACCGATCTGCTGAGGCGGAATGCCCAGGCCAACGCAAGCGCCAGCTGTAGTTGTATTAGAACTGGTTACATAAGGATAGCTGCCAAACTCGATATCGAGAAGTGTTCCTTGTGCACCTTCGGCAAGGATATTTTTTCCTGCTTTTAATGCATCTGCAAGCATATACTCCGTATTTACAAGATTGAGCTCACAGAGAAAGTCTATGGCCTCGCGAAACTGATCTTCCGTAGCGGAGAGGTCATACTCAAATCCGTAATAGTCATCGAGCATTCGGCGGTGTTTGGCCAGGAGAAACTGATATTTTTGCTCAAAATCACCAGAAACCAGATCACCCACGCGCAATCCATTCCTTCCGGTTTTATCCATATAGGTAGGTCCGATTCCTCTAAGAGTAGATCCAATCTTTTTATCTCCTTTGGCATGCTCTGAGGCCGCGTCAAGAAGTTTATGAGAAGGTAAGATGAGATGCGCCCTTTTGGAAATATACAATTGATCTCTGATATTTTTCCCCGAACCTTCCAGTGTTTCAATTTCCTTTTTAAGCGTAATCGGATCCAGCACTACACCATTTCCGATGATACAGGCAGTATTTGGGTGAAAGATTCCCGAAGGAATAAGATGAAGTACATATTTGGTTCCGTCAAAGACAATGGTATGCCCGGCATTTGGGCCACCCTGAAAGCGGGCTACGATATCATAACTCGGGGTAAACACATCCACGACTTTTCCTTTCCCTTCGTCGCCCCATTGCAGGCCCAGTAATACGTCTACAGGCATAGTAGTTGGTTTAGAATTTGGATTAATTAGAGAACAAAAGCCTTAACGGCATCTTCTTCTGTAGGATGGATTTTGAATATAGTATTCAGTTTGGTAATGATAAGCAGATTCTGGATAAAAGAAGAAGGATTGGCCAGAGATACTTCACCGCCAATTTTTCTGGCTTTTGTCAAAAGCGTAATCAGCACGCCTAGTCCGCTTGAATTGATATGTTGAAGATGTTGGAGATTGATGACAAAATTTCTTGCACCATTTTCAATATATTCGCTGAAAGATTCCGTTAGCGGAATACCATCAGTTTCTCCAATCAGATTTCCTTTCAGGTGATAGATGACAACCTGATCGGAGGTGGTTGTTTTAAATTCCATTTTTTTGCTAGTGATTAGTTCCCTTACGACCTTCACAGGTTACATCTTTGCATTGACCATAGATGGTAAGAGAATGGTGAGAAACTTCAAAATCAAGAATTTCCCCGATGGTTTTTTCAATTTCACCGAGTCGGGGGTCGCAAAACTCCATGACTTTTCCACAGGAGGAACAGATCATGTGGTCATGTTGTTTATAGCCATAAGATTTTTCATATAGTGCTTGCGAGGAACCAAACTGGTGCCTTTTTACAAGATCACATTCTACCAGAAGGTCGAGGGTATTGTAGACCGTTGCCCGACTTACACGGTAGTTGTTGTTTTTCATATGTATGTACAAAGATTCCACATCGAAGTGATCCGACCTTTGGTAGATCTCTTCGAGAATGGCAAACCTTTCAGGTGTTTTCCGCTGCCCTTTTTTGTCCAGATAACCGGCGAAAATGGTCTTTACCTCCTGAATCCTTTCTTTCTGCTTAATCGGTGGGATATCCGGCATAGACTAGTAATTAAACTCCTGCCAAATGTAAGAAAAAATCAGGATGTTACCACGGGTGGCAGGAGAAAGAGCCCTTGGTTTCAAGCTTTGTGACGGCTTTTTTTGCTTTTTGTTTTTCCTGATGGTTCTTCTTTAAGTGTACGTTGAATGGCCCAATAGGTAAAATAGAAACCGGCAGCAATGATTGCGATCAGAATAATCGTTGAAAAAGTATTCATAATCGGGGGTTTAGGGTGTTTATTTACCTACCTAATATAAGAAAAAAAACAAAAAAAAAGCTGTCCCGAAGGACAGCTTTTGGGTTTATTTTGAATGGGACTACATCATGCCGCCCATGCCGCCGCCCATTCCACCATGATGATGACCACCACCGTCTGATTCTGGTTCGGGTTCATCTGTAATCACAGCTTCTGTGGTCAGGAGCATACCAGCGATAGAGGATGCATTTTCCAGTGCAGTTCTTGCTACTTTGGTCGGGTCAATGATACCTGTTTCGAAGAAGTTTTCGTACTGCTCATTGCGGGCATTAAAACCATAGTCAAGTTGGTCACTAGACATAACCGCGTTCAGGATAACACCAGCTTCGAGGCCAGCATTTTCCACGATTTGACGAAGCGGTTCTTCCAATGCACGACGAACGATAGCCACGCCGATACCTACATCTCCCTTCAGGAAGTTGTCATTGATCCCGCCACGACCGGGCTTCAGGGCTGCAATTGCACGTACCAGTGCAACACCACCACCAGGGATAATGCCCTCTTCTACAGCCGCTTTGGTTGCATGAAGCGCATCGTCCACACGGTCTTTTTTCTCTTTCATTTCCACTTCAGTAGCAGCACCTACATAAAGCACTGCAACACCACCGGAAAGTTTTGCCAGACGCTCCTGGAGTTTTTCGCGGTCGTAATCTGAAGTAGTGGATTCGATTTGAGATTTGATCTGCTTGATACGCGCTGAAATCAGCTCAGTATCACCTCCACCGTCAACGATCGTTGTGTTATCTTTGTCAATAGAAACTTTTTTACAAGTTCCCAGCATGTCGAGGGTTGTATTTTCCAGTTTGAATCCACGCTCATCGGAGATTACCTGGCCACCTGTAAGGATAGCGATATCTTCGAGCATAGCTTTTCTGCGGTCTCCAAAGCCCGGAGCTTTTACCGCAGCAACTTTCAGCGAACCACGGATTTTGTTTACAACCAGCGTAGCCAATGCTTCACCATCAACGTCTTCAGCAACAATCAGAAGCGGACGACCTGTCTGAACGGTTTGCTCAAGTACAGGAAGAAGGTCCTTCATCTGAGAGACTTTTTTGTCGTGGAGGAGGATAAAAGGATTATCCAGCTCTACTACCATGGAGTCAGGATTGGTTACAAAGTAAGCCGAGAGGTATCCACGGTCAAACTGCATACCTTCCACTACGTCGAGGTAAGTGTCAAGACCTTTGGCTTCTTCAACAGTGATAACACCATCTTTTCCAACTTTGTCCATTGCATCAGCGATGAAGGCACCAATTTCTTCGTCATTATTGGAAGAGATGGTTGCAACCTGTGCAATTTCTTTGGAATCGGCGATGTTTTTAGAGAATTTTTTCAGCTGAGCAACTACCACTTTCGTAGCTTCTTCGATACCTTTTTTCAGCTCCATAGGGTTAGCGCCGGCTGTTACGTTTTTCAAACCTTCACGTACCATAGCCTGAGCCAGTACTGTAGCGGTCGTTGTACCATCACCTGCGATATCAGCGGTTTTGGAAGCAACTTCCTTCACCATTTGGGCACCCATATTTTCTACGGGATCTTTCAGCTCTATTTCTTTAGCGACGGTAACACCATCTTTTGTGATGGCCGGGGCGCCAAATTTTTTGTCAATAACGACATTTCTTCCTTTTGGCCCGAGGGTTACTTTTACAGCATTTGCCAATGCATCTACGCCTCTTTTCAAACGGTCGCGAGCCTCAACATTAAAATCAATTTTTTTAGCCATAGCTTATTTGCAATAATTTGATTTTGGAATTTTTGTGGAAAAATTAAACAATCGCGAGGATATCAGACTCTCTCATCATAAGATAATCTGTTCCTTCGATACTGATTTCTGTACCGGAGTATTTGCCATATAAAACGGTGTCTCCTACAGAAACTGAGGTTGGTTCGTCTTTTTTACCTGGACCGACAGCGACAACGGTTCCGCGTTGTGGTTTTTCTTTAGCGGTATCAGGAATGATGATACCAGAAGCTGTCTTTTCTTCCGCAGGCGCCGGCTGTACCAGCACTCTGTCAGCTAATGGTTTAATGTTTACTGCCATAGTTGATTCGCGATTTAAATAAATAGTTTTATGAGATAAATTTCATATTTGTTACGTGTAGGGTTTTTCGAAAAATATGCCAAGCATCCTGTTTATGACAAATTTTACAAACACCTTGACGTTACTTTCATTTTGGCAGAAATGGTTTGTCAGAATGACATATTGGCATTTTGATCCACCCTGTCAAAACAGCCTGCGAAGTTCGCAATAATTATCTGAAATCGCTAATATTGAGTAAGATATGGGGGTATTATTTCCCCGGGTACAACTGATACGCAATAGAAACGCCAACATCTTCTGCAATGATTGCCTGTCCGATATCATTGGGATATTTACCTTCTATCAGTAAATCCGACAATTGATTGCCCGGTATAGATGCGTATTGGCCAAAACTCCCTTCCACATCTACCAATGCCAGTGAGAATTGGTTTGCCAAATCGCGTATGGTCGCTGCATACATTTCCAGGCGGTCGCTTCGCCATTTTTCATATGCCTCGCCCAATGGGTTGGGGGTAAGTAGGATTACATATATTCCTCTTGCCGAAAATGTTTTGGAAAGCTGGTGTAAACGATTGCGAAATTCCGTTAATGGCAGTGCTGAGTCATCGTTCTGATTGGTTGTATTTACCCAGGATTCCATTAATCCAAAGTCGATCACGACTACTGCAGGGTGAAGACTGATCAGAGAATCTGCCAAATTCTCAGGTATAAATTCGTAAAACGAACGAACAATGCTTATCGGTTTGCCAATGTCTGCCAATACATCTGAAAGCCGAACTGCCCATGGCATCGAAACGGTTTTTTCCAACGGATAAATAGTTCTCTCCAGTGTGAGAATCATTAATGTATCAGGCACCTTAACAGTTTGAACCGTAGCGGTTTGGGCGGTTTGTTCGGGCTTTTTCTGGCAGGAAGAAAATCCTGTCAGTTGAATAGAAATAAATAATATTGAAAGTATGCGAGTCATGTCGAAGGTTATTTTTTTACCCGAACCATCTCAACCCAGTGGCGTGCCTTCTTTTCGGTGAAATGTTCGATCTGGTGACGGCAGCTAAAACCGCAGGCAATGATACCGGTTTGGGCTTCAGCGGTTTTTATTGCAGGAAATAATTTGCGCTCCCCTATTTTCCGGGACAAATCATAATGCTCTTTTTCGTAGCCAAATGAGCCTGCCATTCCGCAACATCCTGAAGGGATTTCACTGATGGATTTGCCATTTCCGGAAACGAGTTGTTTCATCGCCTTGGTACCAAAAAGGGCTTTTTGATGACAATGGCCATGCAGAAGGTTGGTTTCTGCAATAAGTTCGAGACTGACATCAAGTCTGCCTGCGGCCTTCTCTTCTGCCAGGAAAATATCAATCATTTTTACCCCCGATTTAATGCTTTCACCCAAACCGATATCTTCGAGCAACTCAGGCAGATCATCAGTAAGTGCCGAGGCACAACTTGGTTCTACGACTACTACAGGTATGTGTTCCTGAATATAGGTATTAAGATTCCTCAGCGTTTTTTCTCCTTCAGTTTTGGCCTCTCTCAAAAATCCATGAGAAATCTTTGGGCGTTGACAGCAGCCGGCAAAGGCCGGAATTACTTCATAACCACAATCCTGCAACAACCTGAATGCGGCAATACCTACTTCAGGTTCGTGATGGTTGAGGAAGGTGTCGGCAAACAAAACCACCTTCGGTTTATCTGGGGATGAAACATGTGCTTGTTTGCGGTACCATTTTTCAAAAGTCTCCGCAGCGTATTCAGGTAGCACTCTGCGCCGGTCAAATCCCGCCATTTTTTCCATTGCTACGCGGAAAATTTTAGTCTTTTGTACCCGGTTAACTACGGGTGCCATACTGCCACTCAGCTGTTTCGCTGCTTTGGTCGTGTTGCGAATCAGTTTATCTCTGAATGAAAGGCCGTGTTTGTCGTAATAGAGTTGAGATACATCGCTTTTAAGTCTGGCCATGTCAACGTTGCTGGGGCACTCAGACTTGCAGCCTTTGCAGGAAAGGCATAAGTCAAGGACTTCCCTGAGCCGGGGACTGGTGAGTCCTTCTTCATCCAGCTGACCCGACATAGCAAGCCGGAGCGCATTTGCGCGCCCACGGGTGGAATGTTCTTCATTGCGGGTAGCAATAAAACTGGGGCACATGGTGCCTGACAATACTTTTCTGCATTCGCCTACCCCAGTACACATATCGACAGCTGCTTCGAAGCCATTCTCCTGGCGGTAGTGGAAATGGGTTGTCGGTGGCGCTGAGTGGTAGGACTTACCATATCGAAGATTTTGGTCCATGGGCGGGGCATCGACAATCTTTCCGGGATTCATTCGGTTTTCAGGGTCAAAAAGCGCCTTTACATCTTTTAGAAGCTGATAAACGATAGGGCCAAAAAATTTCTCATTAAAGGGACTTCTCACCAGTCCGTCTCCATGTTCCCCACTCCAGGAGCCGCCATATTCCATGACAAGGTTAAAAGTGCGTTCTGCAATTTGAGTTAGTTTTTTTATGTCAGTTTCTTCCCTTAGATCAAGGATCGGTCGTACGTGAATGACACCCACGCTGGCATGTGCATACATAGAAACTTTGGTGTCGAGGTCCGCACATAGCTTAAGTACGCGGTCAATATATTCGGGTAAATGAGGAATGGGAATGCCGGCATCTTCAATAAACGGCAGCGGTTTAGCTTTTCCTTTGATGCCGAGCATTAAGCCAAGCCCTTTTTTGCGGATTACCCAAACATCATCGTGATTTTTTTCATCAGTGAAAAGCGGGTGCGCATATCCCATGCCTTTGCTTTTCAGTTCTTCAATCATTTGCAGTGGCCGTGTTTCTACTTCTTCGGGTGTTTCGCCATAAAATTCGACTATGAGAATAGCAGCAGGGTTTCCCTGGATAAAGTGACTATGGCGGGAGGTTTCGAGATTTTCCCGACTGAGTTGTACCACGACATCGTCGAGAATCTCAACGGCGGCGGGTTGGTATTTGAGCATGGTTTCCACCGAATAGATGGCATCCAGTACGGTGTGATAGTGTACGACACAAACGGATTCGAATCTGGGGAGTGGTTCGAGGTTGATTTTTGCTTCCAGCATGACCCCTAGCGTACCTTCGCTCCCGGTAACAAGTTTGGCGAGGTTCCATTGGTCGGTGTGGATAAATTCGTCCAGGTTGTAGCCGCCGACTCTTCGCATGACTTTTGGGAAACGGGCTTCAATCTCTGTGCGGTTTTGATGAATCAATTCGCGAAATTTCCGGTAGATCTCTCCTTCGCGATCGTTTTGACTGGCAACTTGATCCCAGGACTCCGGGCTATGATTTTTGAGGTGGAGGAGGGTGCCGTCGGCCAGAATAAAACGCGATTCAAGTACGTGATCAACGGTTTTTCCATACAAAATGCTCTTGGTGCCCGAAGAATTGTTTCCGATCATGCCACCAATATTTGCACGACTGGAGGTAGCCGGGTCAGGGGCAAAATGAAGTTTATAGGGAGAGAGGAAAGCGTTTAACTCATCCCTGACAAGTCCTGGCTGGACCCGAACCCATCGTTCAGATTCATTAAACTCAATGACCTGATTCATATAACGGGAGAAATCCAGAATCAGAGAATGCCCTACTGTCTGTCCGGCCAGGCTGGTGCCACCTCCACGGGGGAGAAGGGTTACCCCATATTTTTGGGCAATTTTAATAGCGGCAAGAACATCTGTCTCGTCTTTAACAGCAACGACCGCCAGGGGCTTTATCTGATAAATACTGGCATCTGTCGCATAAAGCCCAAGAGCGTAATCGTCAGTGTGGAGGTCGCCGCTGACTTGCTGGCGAAGTTCCTCGATCATTGCTGTCAGATTCATTCGGGAAAGTTGTAGGTTTGTGAGCGGTAATATGCAACCTTTTTTTGAAATTCAGGAAACAGATGTAATGGATTGCGACCACAAAAGATGGAAAACGTATGAACAAATACAGATTATCAGTCAAAATGACAATTTTGTTAATTGCCTTATGTAGTGGATATAGCATTTCCGCACAGACAGAAAAACCATTGTTTTCCTTTGGCGTGATAGCGGATGTACAATACTGCGATTGTGATACAAAAGGCAGCCGCTTTTACAGACTTTCCCCGGCAAAACTAGATTCCAGTGTAGCGGTTCTCGCCACTAAAGAGCTATCTTTTGTGGTTCATCTGGGAGATGTGATAGATCGGGATTACCGGAGTTTTGATACTATTTTGCCCATTTTTGATAGGCTAGACACGCCAGTATATTTTGTCCTGGGCAATCACGAATTTTCGGTTGATGATGGCGAAAAAGAAAAAGTCCCGGGCAGGCTTGGGCTGGAAAAGCGGTATTATGATTATACTGTGCAGAACTGGCGGTTTATTGTAACGGACGGCAATGAGGAGAGCGTATATGCCTGGCCGGGAGGAAGCAAACAGCAGAAAACTGCCGCACATATTTATGAGTCAGTGAAAGCAAATGGCAAACCACAGGCACAGGAGTGGAATGGTGGAATAGGCAAAAAACAATTCCGGTGGATCGAAAAGACTCTGAAAGATGCGGAGAAAAAAAATCAGTATGTTGTACTGTTTTCACATTTTCCGATTTATCCGTCCGAGGCGCATAATCTATGGAATGACAATGAAGTAAAAACCCTGCTGGAGTCATCCAAAGGCGTAGTTGCATGGATGAGCGGCCACAACCATGCCGGCGGTTATACGGTAAGTAATGGGATCCATTACCTGATTTTTCACGGTATGGTAGAAACAGAATCAACCACTGCATGGGCAGTAGTTGACGTTTACAAAGACCGGTTAATGGTCAAAGGAGAAGGGCGGGAACCTTACCGGGTATTGAAGTTTGCCCCTCATTAATGACCAACAAGCAGGTATTCTTTAAATGTTTCGGTTTTGGGATTTTCAAATACAACGCCGGGACGACCTTTTTCGACGACTTCCCCGAAATACATGAAGGCAACATAGTCTGCCAGTCGTTTTGCCTGCCGAAGGATGTGGGTAACCAATACGATTGCGACGTCCTGACTAAGTTCTTTAAACTGCTCCTCAATTTTTCGGGAAGAAATAGGATCCAGCGCGGAGGTCGGTTCGTCAGCAAGGATAACCCGTGGTTCTATGGCCAACCCTCTTGCCAGGCAAAGACGCTGTTGCTGTCCGATAGAAAGCCTGCCGGCGGGGCTTTTGAGCCTTTCTTTCACTTCTTCCCAGAGCGCAACCTTGCGGAGATAATATTCTACCCGGTCATCCAGCTCAGATTTGGCGCAGGTACCTTTTAATTTCAGCGCGAAACGAATATTGTCGCTAATGGTACCTGGAAGTGGCTGCGGTTTTTGAGAAAGCAGCCCCATTTTTTGTCTGAGATTATATACATCGGTCTGTTTGCCCAGGATATCTTTGCCTTCAAAAAAAACAGAACCTTCAGTACGGATATCCGGGTAGATATCAGTGAGGCGGTTAAATGTTTTGAGCAGAGTGGTTTTGCCACAACCCGAAGGACCTAAAAGGACGGTTATGCCTTTATCCCGGATGTTTAATTCGACATTTTTTAAAGTTTGTTGTTTCCCATGCCATAAGCTCAGGTTATTGACATAAAGGAGATTGTGCAAACCTTTTGATTCATCTTTCCTGATGATTTCCTCATCCAGAAAGGGCGTATTTTGATCAATACTACTCATTGTATTTTATTTTTTGAAAGTTGAAAACTGATAAAACGAGATGAAAGGCTGATAATCAGAACGATAATGGTTAAAACCACGGCAGCGGCATAGGCCCGGGACTTCACTTCCGGGATGGGAGAGCTTAGTTGAAAAAATACAGCAAGGGGCAGGGTAGCGGCAGGATCTGAAAGACTTTCGGGGATGTAGTCGGTATAACCTGCGGTAAAAAGTACAGAGGCTGTATCTCCGATACCTTTTCCAAGCGCGAGAAGAAATGCCGTCGCAACACCCGGTAAAGCTTGTTTGAATAGAAATTTAAAACCGATTTCTCCTTTAAAAAAACCCAGAGACAAAGCCGATTCAAACATTCCAGAAGGTATTTGCTGAAGGCTTTCATCCATAGCCCGGATCATTACTGGGCTGATCAGCAGCGAAACTGTTATGATAGCTGCCAGGAGAGAAGTCGGCCATCCCATAAAAAGCATGAGATTAAACCCGAAAGCACCATAGACGATGGGCGGAACCCCCCATAAGACATCCAGCCAAAGGCGAATCCTTTTTTGCCAGCCTGGGAAAGAGAATAAATAAGTATGGATAAAAAGTGCAACGGGGATGCTGATTGTACAGGTAATCAGCGAGGCGCCGATAGCAAGATAAACCGAACCCAATATCGCATTCAGTATTCCCCCTTCTTTCCCAAAATAATACCCCCCTTTGGGTACCTGAGTGATCATTTCCAGGCTAAGTGCAGGAAGGCCTTTGACAAAAATACCTCCGATGATGCTGAAAAGAACGACAACAATCAGCATAGTAAACAGAGCAAGTACCGTTTTTGCGATTTTTTCTTCTAAATAGATATATCTGCGCATAAAATGGGTTTTATAAGTTAAGCCTTTGACTGGTAATAGCGGATCACTTTGTGGGACAGGTAATTGAAGAAGATGACGATGATGAGCAATATGAGCGCAGAGAACATCAATGCTGCATCGTACATAGGGATAGACATCATCTCTCCATAGTTATTGGCCAGTAGTGCAGATAATGGGTAGCCAGGGTCAAACAAACTGCCGGGAATCTTCACAACATTGCCAACTACCATTAATACCGCAATGGTTTCTCCAAATGATTTACTGGCACCCAGGGTAAAAGATGCCCAAATGCCCGGCCTGATTTTTTTCAAAATCACCCATTTAATCGTCTGCCAGTAACTGGCGCCCATTGACAAGGCAACTTCTTTAAATTCAATTGCTACAGACTCAAAAAGGCCAATTAACATATTCATCATAAAAGGCATAACTGAAACGGAAACGACTACGCCGGCAGCTAGCAGAGAATATCCGGATGAATTTTCCGTGCCGTATAAATTTGCCCATGACGACACAACGGGTACGATGCTGATAACACCCCAAAGGCCAAAGATTACGGAAGGGATTCCTGCAAGAATATCAATCACTGACCGGAGGAAGCGAGATATCCATACAGGCGCAAACTGAGTGATGTAAATAGCGGCGGTCAGGCATAGGGGAACCATAATCAGCAGGCCGATAAAAGAAATTATAACAGAACTCACAATAAAAGGAAGCAGACCAAACTTCCCTTGTGCGGGTATCCATTCGGAGCCGAGTAAAAACCCTGAAAATTCAAGATTCGTGAGCAAAGGCAATGATTTAAACAATAAAGTCAAACCTATTGCCAGGGGAAGGAAAAGGATCAGGCCCAGCGTGATCTGCATCCAACTTTTCCGAAGAAATTCCTGATAATGTCTGATTGCGTACGACATGGTTTATAATTTCTTTTTTTGTTCTCCAATGACGGATTCATGTAGCAGGATATATCCATTAGCTTCTACAAACTGTTGCCCTTTATCCAGTACCCATTGCAGGAAAGTAACAACTATCGGATTAGCGGGTTTCCCTTTGGAGATCAGGTATAGTTCACGGGCCGGAGGGGAGGGGTATCTGCCATCAACAATTGCCGCATTGATTTCATCGAGATTGTGATAAAAATCTTCTTCAGGATCGATTTTCCCGTTGGCATTGATATCTATGGGAGCGACTTCGATTTCGGGATATTTTTCACCCGAGTTCAGGTCAAAAACATAGATGATATTGTTAAACCCAATACCTTTCGGGTCATTTTTTATGGCCTCTGCCAGCCCGGGATCGCCGTAAACAGCAATTCCTTTCAGTTCTTCCTGAGAATTGCCCCCGAGATATTTTGCCCAGACATCAGCTGCCCCGGAAGCATCAGAACGGGTATAGGCATTTAGTTCAAGCGAAGACATCGGCCACATTTTTTTGCCTTCTTTCAGAAAGCAGGAAGTTAGTTCCTCCCGGGTCAGACCTTTCCTTTTGATCTGATCCAGCAAAGGATTTTTTTCACTGATGGTAGGGATGACAGCATCTTTAGTTACAGAAATCCACCAGGCGCCTTTTTCAATTTCGGCATTGGTTACTTCCCTTGAAAACATACCGAGATCTGTAGCCCCTGCCAGCACATCTGCCATACCTTTGCCTGCTCCTCCCCCGGAAATATTAATTCTGACATCGGGATACTCTTTTCTGAATTCTTCCGCCCACACATTTACCAGCGGATAAAGGGCAAATGCCCCGGAAATGGAGATCGTACCTTTTAGGGTTTGCGTTTCATGATCTTCGCCGGATGCAACCTTGGTGTCTGAGCGGCATGCGGAAAAAATGGACAATAGAATGCCTGTGAGCAAATAAATGCCAATTCTGTTTTTCATAATATGATAGGTGTTAAATTTTCTTAATGCGGGAACTAACGTATTGTCTTATGCGGCAAAAATTGTATGATAAATTTTATTGAGTATTTGTCCAGTGGAATATTTCGGGGTTGAAGGTGATCATCAGAAAAGCCCAGCTTTGGAAAAGGCTGCTGTTTCCCCCCTTTTTGATATATTCCATAGATTCGGAGAGGCTAGCCCATGAATATCCGAGATCAATTTCTGTATAGGTATTGGGTCGATAGCGGATAAGCAGATCATTTTCAAATCCAAGATATTTGTCGATTGCGGCCAAAGCACCATCAGGTACAAAGTTGTTTTGCGAGGAGAATAAATGCCCGTCTGCGCGAAGCGTCATTTTTTTGTTTACATCATAGAAGATAAATAAGTATGGGGCGACCAGGCCAGCATTGTTGAGGTCGCCGGGAAATCGGGTGAAATAATCCATAGATCCCAGGAACCGATGGTTTACGCCGTACAGTGCATCGAAAGATTGGGAGGTATTGTCCGGACGGAGGCCATTATCCCCGCTAAAAACCTCTGCTCCCAGACGAATGGTCCAGTGTTTATTGTCTTTATACTGTGCTTCAGGTTGGAGGTACCAGGCACTCAGCTTTGTGCCTTTTGAGGTATTCCCGTATTGGTAGTAGCCGGCCAAAGTTGTATACCAGCGATTTTTGGTAAATTCAATCCGGCCACCACTGGTATAGCGCCAATGAGTAGTGCGGATATTTTGTGCATCCTGAAAAGCATCTGCGACATTGATGCCGGTAAGGGTGAATTTGTCTGTTTTGTATTTGATAAAATTGGCTAACAGGACTTTATAATTGTTGAAACCAGGAGAAAAATCCGTTTCAAAAAATCGTTCCTGTGCGCCTTGTTCCTGGTTAAAAGCACCGATCAGGTCTCCTTCGATTTTTTTATTTTTCAGAATAAACCTTACTGCATCATGCGCGCCACCGTTTTGACGCCAGTTGTTTTGAGCAAACAAACGTTGATTGTCATACATGATTTTTTGCCTTCCTATCCTTACGGAAATACCCTTTTTGAGTGTAGGTTCGACATAAGCCTCAAAAATCTGTAAACTCCCTTCTGTAGATCTGGGGTCCTGTGAACCCCACACTCTGACGTCCTGAATAGAGGTGTGGAAAATAAAGTTTTTGCGTTCATAGTTGAGGTACAGGCGACTTCTTCCTTCGGTAAATATTGCGGCATGGGTTGTGTCCTCTCGCAATTGGCGGTACCCGTTTCTGAATTCGGTACGGGGTCTGAATTCCAGTTTAATGGAAAACGATTCTTTGTTTTCTTAAGCAGGCGGGTTTTCCTGCGCGAAGATGAGGTAAGCGGAAAATATCAGGGCAAGGGTCAGAAAGGAAAATTTAACCTTAAGCATAATTGGATTCAGACAGAAATTTAAAAACCGACGGGCCTTGAGTCAACGTATCAGAGACGGAAAAATCCCACGAAGCGAAAGAAAACAAAAGTAAATCTACACAAATCCTACCAAATACATAGGAATTATGTAGATATTTTTTATTTTTTCAGAAATGGTCTTAAAACCATCAATTTAAAGCTTTGGGTAGGGATTGGGGGAAAAAATGGAATATCAATAAAACGACTGCAAAACCGCTTCTGCTTCTTTTCCAAAAGGGTTGTAGTCTGTGGGGTCGCGATCCGTATGATCGAGGTAGGAAGGCCATTTCCACCAGTACAAACCTTTAAACCAGGGCTGGTCTTTCATGGTTTCCAGAACAATTTCATAACATAGCGCCTGATCTGTTTCCCGATATGGGCTATCTCCGGCTTCAGCGTGTGGTTGAATCCATGGTGCTTCAATGCTACGAAAGCCCACTTCCGTAAAAACGATCGGCTTGTTATGCTTTTCAGATATCTTCTGGATATTTTGGGCAATTTTCCGGAATCCGGCGCGGAGTTCGGCTTTAGACGCCGTTTTTTTTCCACTCAGCGGATAATAACAATCCAGCCCGATAAAATCGAGTGCATCTGCGAAGGCAAGCTTTTCAAATTCTTCTCCCCAGTTGGCGGCGTAGGTAATCGGGCCATGGTACAATTGGCGCAGGTCTTTGATCAGCTTTCTCCATTCGTCGGGGTGGGAGGTACTTGCTTTGACGAATTCGACCCCGACGCAGAAGATCTCCATTTCATGTATTTCTGCCAGCATGGCATAATGTCGGATCCAACGGCGGTATTCGACAAAAAACATTTGCCAGTCGGCTTCATTTTTCATTTCGAGGTCACCGGGCCATCCACCGCGCACCCATACCTGAGGTTTGAGCATGGTTTTCATTCCCATTCTTTTGGCGGCATAGTAGGCATGGATAAGGCTTGCATCATTTTCTCCACCGGCAAACTGTGAGAATCCGAATGCTTCTGGTGACTGAACTTCACGAGTACCTGTATAAGGCACAAGAGAAATAGCATTTGTACCCAAAGATTGGAGGCGGGTGAGTGATTCGTGGGCCATTTCGGAACCATAGCCATTATAAATACCATAACCTTCATGTGCGAAGGTCATTCCTTTTTGATACCCCGGCTCAGGATACACAGGGGGCTGAGCTTCAATGAAGTGATCCTGATGATATGCAATCCAGTCATTTTCCATTGTGGCAATTTCTGCCGGAGTGGGGTGCCAGGTGGGATATTTTTCCAGAAAGGCATCTTTTCCCCAGGATGCAATCAAAAAATCGATCAGTGATCCTGCCATTGCACCGCGAATGAGTGGTGATTCGGCCTGGAAATACTCATTATTGGTGAGTTGCGCCAGGGTAAGCAGGTTTTGGGATTGAAATAGCCGGGAGGACCAATATCCGAATCCCTTTTTTTGCCAGCGAGGTGAAAACCAGATAGAAAGCCCTTCTTCCAGAGCGATTACTTCTGGTTTGCCTTTTAGTTGACGAAAAAAAAGTCGGGTTTCAATTGCCTCGATATTTTCGGCATAATCCTGACTGGCGAGTATATGAATTTCGTTGCGAACCGGATCTGCAAAAGCCTGCTCCATTCTTTCAGTCATAAGGCCAAGATTTTGTGCAGATCCATACAGATGATAGTCGATGTTAAGAGGAGATTTTGAGCCGGCAAATTTTTGAAGGGTTCCTATAATTTTTTCACAGCTGTCCATTCGCTGATTGACGGTAGATCTTGAAATCGTATCGCTGTGAATAAAGAAGCGAAAATGTTCAGATGTGACAAGTGGAGATGACTGATCGGAGAAGTCCCAGTTAGGATTACCGTCGGGGCTTCCTTTTTCGGTAAAATTACCGAGGCGAATACGTTTGTTTCCCTGAAATATCTGATACCCCCATTGCCCCCAGGGGATGCCAAATCTTCCTGAAAAAGCACCATTTTCCAGGAAAGCGAGGATATCTACATCCTGGTTGGCCGTGACAAGACTCACCGGAGAATTTGCTCCCGGCAAGGAAAAAGAAGAAATCACACATACATATCCATTACCCTTATAGCTGGTTTTTCCCAGAGAAAAATAATCTGGCGCAAACAAAATGGGTAATTTATCAGATATGGCCGCTATAGCCTCATTGGTTTTTGGATTTCCGATATACAGGATTTGTCCCGCGCTTAAATCCTCCGCCAGAAGTTCTTTGTCGGTTTTAAAGCGAACTTCCATTCGTCTGCTGCGACTGCCAAGATTTTGTGCCCAGGTTTTAAAAAGCGCAGTATTCGCAGAATCTTCCGTTCCAGCAACAATAAGCAGCGATCGGTTAAAGGGTGGGGGAGAACCGTTGGCGGAAGTTTGCCCTGGCTGGCTACCGGCGGTAGTGCAGGCCAGGAGCAGGGAGATGACAGGTATCAGGATTTGGAAATACCTGAAATGAGGAGGTAAAGTAGCACGGGTAGTCAGCATTTGGGGGATGCGTTTTAAAAACCCCCGCCCGGGCTTCCGGGAGGGGGTTTTATATAAAAATCAGCAATAATTTTACTGCATATCTTTGATAATATTCAGCGATTCAAAAACATAAGGATCTTTCCCCAGGTTATCGCGGAAAGCCTTAAACCTATTTGACCTAACCGTATCCTGATTGATGAAGCCCATATCGGCGGTGGCATAATTTACCGACATTTCTTCAATCGGCTTTTTGAGATCTTTATACTTCGCTGCTTCATCGTTGAGGCGTTTTCTTTCGGCACGGAACTCTTCAATATTCAGGGGATAAAATTCCTGATCCTGATTTTTTTTCAACCTTTCTGCATTTTCTTTGACGAGGCTGAATGTTTCACTTTCGGCAACTCGTTTTTCACTGGCTTTTTTCAATTGTTCCAGTTTGGGGCTTACAGGGGCAGACCATTTCTGATAGCTCACGGGTGAAATTTCATCCCAGGGCATAGAAAAATCCTGATCGCGTTCACCATATTCAACAAAGCTATATTCGTCAGGAAGGATGATATCCGGAACGACCCCCTTATGTTGAGTTGCCCCACCGTTGATTCTATAAAATTTTTGGGTAGTGAGTTTCATATCACCCAGTGGTTTAAGGTCGCTGGAGCCTTGCACCATGTTGTCGAGGCTGAAGAAGCTTTGGACTGTACCTTTTCCAAAGGTTGTTGTCCCTACAATCACCCCACGGTCATAATCTTGAATCGCAGCTGCGAGAATTTCTGAAGCGGAAGCGGAAAGGGAGTTGACCAGAATCAGCAGCGGCCCATCCCATTGGATGGTAGGATCTTTGTCAGACTTCACTTGTGGTGCGGAGCTGCGCGCTTTTACCTGAACAACCGGGCCTTTGCTGATAAACAGGCCCGCCATGTCGATTACATCAGGTAAAGAGCCACCACCATTGTTGCGGAGGTCGATGATAAGACCTTTGATATTGTCTTTTTTCAGTTTTTCAATTTCAAGGGCGATATCTTCAGAACAATGTCTGCCTCTGGGGTCATCGAAGTCCACATAGAATTTCGGCAGATAGATATAACCTACGTTTTTCTTATTCTTTTCACTTTGGAGAACTGCAGACTTCGCATAGGTTTCTTCGAGCACGACGATATCCCTGACAATCGGAATAACCTGCTCTGAACCATCAATTTTGCGAACGGTCAGCCGGACTTCGGTACCCTTTTTCCCACGGATCATTTTGATTGCTTCATCAATATCCATATCTACCACATCTACGGGGTCAAGGTCTCCCTGAGCGACTTTCAGAATGATGTCATTCACTTCAAGGCTTCCCTGGCGGGCGGAAGCAGAACCAGGGACGATAGATACGACTTTAATCAGACCGTCGGTTTCCCGGAGTTGGGCGCCAATGCCTTCCAGTTTACCCGAAATATCCATATCGAAGTCTTCTTTATCCTTAGGTGGAAAATACCCTGTATAGGGATCATAGACATTCGCAACGGAGTTGATAAAATCCGCTCTTCGGTCTGTGATAGGAATTCTTTCCAGGCGGTGAAAGGTTTGTTCCTGAGCTTTAAGGACTTTCATTCGGGCCTCTTTTTCCATATCCGCGAAAGATTTGGATTCAATCCCTTCCTGTCCACTTGAAGAGACCGCCTTTTCCTGGTTTTCCATTAGCGTAACGAGGCGGGATAAGGTCTGATATTTGAGCGTTTTTCTCCAGCGATCTTTAATCGCCGCTTCGTTTTCGGCAAATTCCAGCTTTTCATAATCCGTCTCAAGATATTCTTTTTGATCAAAGTCAAATGGCTGAGAGAGGATTTCTTCAGTATAGGTTTTCGCTTCTAAAACCCGTTTGTCAAACAGGTTTATGGCCATATCAAAAAATTCGAAAGAGCCTTCTTTTAGCTCTTCATCAATTTTCTCCCTGTATTTTTTGAGATTATTCACATCACGTTCTGTGAGAAATCTTTTGCTGTAGTCGAGATTTTTCAGGTAGAGATCAAAGACGTGTTGGGAAAAATCATCATTGATTTTGGGTGGTTGATAGTGATAGTATTCCATTCCCTGCATCATCAGCCGGATCAGCACTCCTGGTTTATCACCCTCATTAGTATGAAGAGTGTAAGAACTGAGGATAAGGAGAGCAGAAACGACAGCACCGGTAATCAACAATTTGAGCTTCATAGATAATTGATTTCAGTATCAGTAATCCTGTAAAAGTGAGACCCCCAAAAAGAGAGGTTTATAGGGGTTGAACGGACAAAATACACAAATGGATTTTAATTT
Source organism: Bacteroidia bacterium (assembly GCA_041391665.1). Classification (NCBI taxonomy): domain Bacteria; kingdom Pseudomonadati; phylum Bacteroidota; class Bacteroidia; species Bacteroidia bacterium. The sequence goes on from JAWKNO010000002.1 coordinate 530,221, forward strand.
AGTTAAATAATACACGCAAATCCTTTCTCACAGGTAATATTTTTTGTAAAAAAAGGCAATTTTAGCAAAGGAGGATCGCGTATTATTCGGTGTGTTGGGCGAGGATGCTAAAAACAGCGAGTATAATCATCAGGCTGCTTCCTGTCCATGCCCAGGTTCTGACCCAGTTTACACGGGTAAGTTGTCGGATCGCTTTATCTGAATAGCCGTGAGAGGAGAGTATTTTGTGCAGCGGTTCTACTAAAATAACAGAAGCGCCCAATGCGATGACCATGAGCCCGAGGTTGATTTTTACAAAAACCATATTTGTACCCCAGGGTTTTACCCAGATGAGGATCAGCGCACAGATCGCAGCGACAAGTGAGGGGAGGAGGACAATGAATTGTTTTTTCTGAAAAAACTTCCTGTGATAGTCATGAAATTGATTCAATCCAACACTTTCGAAAAGGGGAAAATGGATAATCTGCAGGAACCATGTGATTCCCGTCAGATAAATATTTAAAGATAAGCAAGTCAGGAGTAATGCGATCGCCATGCGGCACAAATATAATAAACATTTTAAAATTTGGGAGGAATAAGTGGTTAAGGTATGCCGGAAAATCGATTGAGTTTAGGGCAGGATTAGTAACTTGCGGGAAATATTTATCAGATGAAATTCCCAATGATTTTTTCTAAACTTAAAATTGTATCTGTTGTCCTGTTCACATTGTATATGATAACAGGCTGTAAGCAGGCAAATGGTTCTGATAGAAGCCATGGCAAAGAGATGCCGGAAAACCCAAGTGATCTCTCCGGGAAAAGTGAAGTGGTAATAGGCTTTTATAACGTTGAAAATCTGTTTGATACAGAAGATGACCCTGTGAAAGATGACAGTGAGTTTTTACCCGAAGGCAGATATAAATGGACTACAGAAAAATACCTGAAAAAGTTGGACAACCTGGCATTGGCAATCAGTCAAATGGGTGAAAAGGGCCCGGATATATTGGGGGTGGCAGAAGTGGAAAATGTGCAGGTTTTGAAGGATCTGGTTCAGCTTACTTCATTGAAGAAAAGAGGATATGAGGTAATACTGGAAGAGTCCGAAGATATTCGGGGTATAGATGTGGGGTTGATATATGACCCCAAAGTATTCAAGTATATTTCCCATGAGGCCTATGATGTTGATTTCCCCGAAGAGCCTGATTATACTACCCGGAAGATTCTGGTAGTGGAAGGGCAAATAAAAGGTGAGAGACTGTATATGATTGTCAATCACTGGCCTTCCCGGCGTGGCGGTGAAGATGAATCTGAAATCCGCAGGATCACAACAGCAAAAGTTACAAGGGAGCGAGTGTCGGAAATTCTGTCGAAAGATCCTCATGCCTGTATTGTTTCGGTAGGTGATTACAATGATGATCCCGGGAATCGAAGCATCCATGAGATTATGGGAGCGGAAACGGAGGCTGGATCAGTAGGTGATAACGGCTTTTATAATCCGGTAGGCGCTTTGCACGACCCCAATGGAATAGGCACACTGACATATCAGGGCAAATGGAACCTGTTTGATCAGATATTGATAAGTCATGGGTTGATGAATGATGGGACCGGCAAATTACAGTATAAGGAAGGTTCGGCGGCAATAGTGAATGAGGAGTTTATGCAGGTGGGGGGAAACGGTTCTGCGAAGGATATGCCCCGCAGATCTATTTTTCGCGATGAATTTCAGCCAGAAGGATTTAGCGACCATTTCCCCGTTTATATTCGTTTAGTCAGGAAGTGAATAAAAATTTAGATATGATTGTCATTATTTCCCCGGCAAAGAAGCTGGATTTTTCAGAAGAAACCCGCTACACGACCACACATACTTTGCCCTCATTTTTGCCTGATTCACAATTGCTGATCAAGGAGTTGGTAAAGAAAAGTGAGAAAAAAATTGCGGAGATGATGGATATAAGTCCCCAACTTGCTGCATTAAACCACGAGCGGTACCAACAATTTCATACCCCTTTTACACCAGAAAACGCCAAGCAGGCATTGCTGGCATTTAAGGGAGATGTTTACCTGAGTTTTGAGTTGGAAAAATACTCGGAGGAAGATTTCTTATTTGCCCAGCAGCATTTACGGATTTTGTCAGGTTTATATGGTCTGCTAAATCCCCTCGATTTGATTCAGCCTTACCGGTTGGAAATGGGTACAGCGTTGAAAACGCGAAGGGGTAAAAATCTATATGAGTTTTGGGGCGATCGCATTACCCATGCGCTGAACACATCCTTTGCGGATTCCGGAGATAAAGTGCTGATCAATCTGGCGTCAGCAGAGTATTTTAAGTCAGTAAACCTGAAAAAACTCGATGGGAGGGTTATCACCCCCTCTTTCAAGGAAGAGCGAAATGGACAGTACAAATCCATTTTTTTATATGCGAAACAGGCCCGGGGTGCGATGGCAGACTTTATTATCCGAGAAAAAATTACTCACACCGAAGAAATAAAACATTTTACGGGTATGGGTTATTGTTTCCACGAAGGGCTTTCCCGGGAAGATGAGTGGGTTTTTACCCGTTAAAGAGAAAATGCTATTGTTACCTTTTTCTGGTTTTTTCCAATGAATTAAAACGGAGCTTGCCTTACTTTAAGGCACCATGAAAGCACTTACACAAGCTCCTGTTTTTAAGTTTGTACTGTTATACCTGGCCGGCATTGTTCTGGCCAGGTATTTTTTTTCCTGGAGTATAGTAGCCGGGATCTCGGGATTGGGATTGCTGGCCGCGATACGGCTATACTACGGGAAAAATTATTCCTTCCGAAGGGAATATCTGGCAGCAGCAGGTATTTATCTGGTTGTGCTGGGGTTAGGCAGTCTGAATTATTATGCCCGGACATGGACTGCTGATTTACCGGTTATCAATGACGTGAATTGTGGTAAGGGAGAATTGTATGCAAGGGTCATTCGCCCGGTAAAGAAGAATTTCAGGGGACGTTCGACCTGGGCCGAATTGATTGCTTACCGCAAGGAATGTGAATGGATTTCAGCTTCGGGGCGGTTTCTGCTATATATAGACGTGCGAGATACCAGTAGTCTGGGAAGATTTGATGAGGTATTGATTCGGGGCAATGTAACAGATGCTTATACGGCCAATGAGGGATATCTCCAATACCTCCATAATCAGGGGATTTTCCATACAGTTTATGCAGATGCCATTCAGGTTTCAGGGAAGAAAAAAGGCTGGGATGTCAGTTTGGAAACGATGAGGCAGGAAATGTGTGAGCAGTTGAAGCAGGTAATCCCCGACTCTACGGCCGGAGCAATTGCACAGGCGATGTTTTTGGGGGAAAAGGGTGAAATGAGTAAAGAAGTAAAGGATGCATTTTCGGTTGCAGGAGTAAGCCATATTCTGGCAATTTCCGGATTGCATGTGGGGATTGTTTTCCTGGTACTCAACCATATTTTTTCTCTGCTTCATCTGGTACCATTCGGTTTGAAGATCAAGAATGCAATTATCCTGATTTTCTTGTTGGGGTATATGTTGATGACAGGGGCAAGTCCGGCTGTAGTGCGTGCCGTTCTGATGTTTGGGATTGTTTTGATTTTCAGGATATTTTACCTCCGATACAGCATGCTGAATATTGTAGGGACAGCCGGGCTTATACAGTTGCTCGCAGATCCTGTTATTGCATTTGATGCAGGTTTTCAGTTATCGTATTCTGCGGTAGTTGGGATTATCGTACTATTCCCCATTTTCGAAGCACAGTTTTCTGCACACCATTTTTTGCTTAAGACCCTATATGCGTGGATAGGAGTGACATTTTGTGCAACGATAGCAACGCTTCCCCTGATCATTCTGCATTTTGGAAAATTCCCGACCTATTTTTTGCTGAGCAATATACTGGTTGCATCGCTGGCTTTTGTGTTGGTATTGGTTGGTTTTTTTACGGTAGTCCTTTGTTCAGTGCCAGTATTAGGAGAGTGGCTGGGATTTTTTTGCCAGCGGCTGATCGGGTATTTGTACACCATCGTGACGCTTATTGGGGCGCTTCCTTCCCCAGTGATTGACGAATGGCAGGACTATCAAGGCTTTCTGATTATGGCAGGAGAACTGGGGATCGCCGGCCTTATATTGGTAATAGGCAAAAGGATACAAAACAGTAAATAATTATTTACACAACTATGATAATAAAACAAAACAGCTTTGTGCTTAACTGGCTCCATCTGATATGGACGACTCCGAATCTGGCGCCATTGCTAAGTGAAGAACGGAGAGAAGACATTTTCAATTTGGTTTTGTGGGATTGCCAGGATAAGGGAATTGATCTTGTCGAGATCAACGGCGTGCAGGATCATGTACATGTACTCATCCGACTACGTCGTACACAGACTATTGCAGGCGTGATGAATCATATGAAAGGATGCTCTTCGCGATGGATGCAAGAAGAATGGCCGGAGGAGTCTTCGTTTGGCTGGAAGAAGCGATACACAGGAGTATCGGTTGGGCTGGATCGAGTCGAAGATGTCCGCCAACGAATCCGTAACCAGAAGGAAATACACCAGCGGATGAGTCTCCAGGAGGAGTTGGTCGATATTGCAGGTATATATATTCCTGCTGAAAGTTTGATCAATGTTCTCATTCCCAAAGACAAAAGAAAATAAAACCTTTACCGGTCGGGTTTATGTTTCTGCGTCTGAATTTTGCCGCCTGAAGGAGACTTCCGGGGATGGTGAGGGTATGCGGATTACGGATCTTGAATGGGGGTAGGCCTCCGGGAAAGGGGTTTTTGAGATCTGATCCCCGTTAACGGGGATCGGCCAAAGCCCTCAAAACTTCCGACCCCCACCTTCCCCCAAACCCTTGATAAAAAATACTGCCACAAACCGTACCCCCATTTTTTTGACTCCCCCCAATTTTGCTGTAGCTTTGGATAAACACTACCTGTATGAAAATCTATCAACATCTTGAATACCTCGTGGAGTCCCGTATTGCCTGGGTTACTCTCAATCGTCCGGAAAAAAGGAATGCGTTAAATGATGTGTTAATAGTCGAACTGAAAGATGCCTTATTGACCGCAGAGCAGGATACTCAGGTAAAAATCATTGTCATAAAGGCAAACGGACCGGCTTTCTGTGCAGGTGCAGATTTGGGGTATCTCCAAAAGATGCAGGAATACAATATTGAACAGAACCTTGCTGATTCAACCTCGCTTGCTCAACTCTTCCTTACCATTTACCGCGCTACCAAAGTCGTGATTGCTCAGATCGAAGGTCATGCCATTGCTGGTGGCTGTGGTCTCGCGACGGTGTGCGATTTTGCATTTGTCGTGCCTGACGCCAAACTCGGTTATACCGAGGTGCGCATTGGGTTTGTTCCTGCAATTGTTATGACGTTTTTGTTGAGAAAAATAGGAGAAACCCGGGCAAAAGAGCTTCTCCTTTCCGGGAAAATAATCGATGCTCAAACAGCGGTTAACTATAATCTGGTCAATCAGATTATCCCTAAAGATGAAATTTCGGCTTTTGTTAAAAAGTTTGCCGGGGAAATGTGCACACAAAATTCGGCTGCTTCTCTTCAACTTACTAAAAAAATGATCGCTGATATTCAGAGCTTCCCGCTTGAGGAGGCGATGCGATTTGCTGCAAAAATGAATGCCTATTCACGGGCTACAGATGACTGCAAACGCGGGGTTGACGCCTTTCTTAACAAAGAAGATCATACCTGGTAATTGTAATGGCTTCCTGTTAAAGCCTTTCACCCAATTTTACTACCATTTCTGTTTTCCATGGCAGGAAGGTACCAGCTAGAATATGTTTCCGGGCCTCTTTTACCAGCCAGAGGAAAAAGTGCAGGTTGTGGATACTCGCGATCTGAAGCGCCAGATATTCTTGTGCCTTAAACAAATGTCTTACATATGCTTTGGTATAATACTGGTCGATCTCACACTCGCTGTGGGGGTCAAGTGGGGAAAAATCATTCTCATACTTCTGATTTTTTAAATTGCGGACCCCCTCTCTGGTATAAATCAGACCATGGCGGGCATTCCTGGTAGGCAATACACAGTCAAACATATCCACCCCCAAAGCAATGCATTCGAGCAGATTTACTGGTGTGCCCACTCCCATAAGATAACGTGGTTTATCAACCGGGAGAATATCACAGGATAGCTCGGTCAGTTCGTACATGATCTCCGCCGGCTCTCCAACCGAAAGGCCGCCAATTGCGCAGCCGGGCAAGTCCAGTCCTGCAATAAACTCTGTAGATTGAGTCCGTAAATCTTTATATGTCCCGCCCTGGATAATTGGAAAAAGATTTTGCTCGTAGCCATACAAAGGTCCCTGGTTTTGGTGGTGTTCCTTGCAACGCAATGCCCAACGATGAGTAAGCTCCATGGAGGTCTTTGCATATTTGTGATCACAAGGGTAGGGAGGACATTCATCCAACACCATCATGATATCCGAACCAATCGCACGCTGAATGTCCACCACCAACTCTGGCGTAAACAAATGTTTACTGCCATTTATATGATTGGAAAAGGTTACGCCTTCTTCTGTAAGTTTTCTGCTTCCAGCCAGACTATACACCTGATAACCGCCGCTATCTGTTAGTATCGGTCTGTCCCAATGCATAAATTTGTGTAAACCACCTGCCTGCTGGAGAATATCTTTCCCCGGGCGTAAAAACAAATGGTAGGTATTGCCTAATATGATTTGGGCCTGTACATCCTCCATCAAAGCCTGCTGGGACACAGCTTTGACACTGCCCACAGTACCCACCGGCATGAAAATCGGGGTTTCTATTTTGCCATGCGCAGTTTCGATTTCTCCTGCCCGCGCTTTTGACTGTAAATCTTTGTGAATTAACTGGTACTTCATAGAGCCTGCGAAAATATGCAATTTCCAAAGAAACCACGCAGTTCTACTTAGTTTGTATTCCAGATTTTTCTCTTGCCCGCTTTTGCCCCCCTTCAAGAAAGAACCCAAACAATCCCCCTAAAATACCGCCAATGATATGGGTAAACTGGGAAATATTATCTGCTGCAAAGGCATCCTGAACCTCTTTCCCAAGAAAAAGAATTACCACCAGAATAAATGTCAGTGGAATTCCTCCTTTAGCATTGGTAAAGGAACTCAGTAAAATCAACATAAAAACAATGCCGCTTGCGCCTAAAAGGGGGTTGTCAAAAAAAGCAATCTGTAAAATCCCCGTTACCAGGGCCGTTACAAACATCATGAGTAAGGTATCTCTGGAACCATACTTTTCCTCTAAAATCGGCCCCAAAAGTAGGATAAAGGAAAAATTGCCTGCAAGGTGCGCCCAGTCCCCATGCCCGATAACATGTGAAAATAATCGGAAATACCAGACCGGATTGGAGATGTCCACCACAGGATAAATAGTGAAGTAAGTCATAATGTCCAACCCTGTAAAACTTTGCAGAATAAGTACCAACGTACATACCAGCGTATAGGTCAGGATAACCGGGGCGTTATATTTAAGTCTCATGATAGATTTCTGATTCGTGCAAGATAATTAATCTACGATTTGATATACAATATCTGTTACGAAATTAATTCATTCCTTGTTGGGATAGGCAAACAAAGTGTTTACTTTGTGAACGCAATTTTTGCTCATGAATGATCTCTGGATTCAATTTTCTCAAGCCTGTGAGGCTGTCGGTACTTCTCCACTCGAAGTGCTGGGATTTATCTTTGGGGTAGTCTGCGTTGCGCTCAATGCCATGGAGAATATTTGGGGATGGCCGACCGGACTCATTAACGTCGGTATTTATATTTACATTTTTTTTATCGCACGTCTCTATGCTGATGTGGTGCTTAATATTTTCTTCTTCATTACCGGTGTCTATGGCTGGTATCACTGGCTCAACGGCGGCAATAAAAAAGATGACCTCCCGATTACCACCAGCCCGCTTAAACTATGGGGTATGTATCTCCTGGTGGGTATTTTGGGAATTCTTATTATTGGTTTTTTCTTCGACAACTATACGAATGCTGACCTCGCTTATTGGGACGCTTACACGACTTCTTTTAGCTTGCTGGCACAGGTATTAATGGCGCAGAAAAAAATCGAAAACTGGCTCATCTGGATCGCTGTTGATGTCATCGCTATTGGTATCTATTGGTACAAAGACCTCAGGCTTACCGCTTTGATGTTTCTGATCTATCTCGTGCTCGCTACTCTTGGCTATTTTAACTGGAAAAGAAAAATGGGGATTCAGCTTGCCAATGTATGAGTCTTCCATTGAAAATAGCGATTGTCGGACCGGAATCGACCGGAAAATCTACCCTTGCCCGTCAATTGGCAGACTTTTTTAATACTTCTCTCGCGCAAGAAGTCGCCCGCGTATATCTTTCTGAACTCAATCGCGCATATACGAAGGAAGATCTGTCTGCCATCGCCAGACTCCAGATGCAGGAAGAAGATATTGCCCGCAAAAATGCAAAGGATGTGTTTTTTGCCGATACCAATCTGCTGGTCATAAAAGTCTGGAGTGAATACAAATACCGCCATTGTGATCCATGGATTCTGGAAAATATGAATCTCCCTGATTATGATATGCATTTCCTGGCCGGAACAGATGTTCCCTGGGAATTTGATCCGCAAAGGGAAAATCCTTTCCAACGGGAAGAATTATATGATATCTACCGCCGGGAACTTGAAGAGGCCGGTGTGCTTTTCCACGAACTTAAAGGTAATGCAGAAAAACGGCTTTCAGATGCTGTAATCGCTACAAAAATCCTGCTTTTTGCTTGTAGCTAAATTATCCTACCGGTACGGGTTCAAGCGCATCTGCCACAACAAATGTGCTTCCTCCAATAAAAATCACATCTTCAGGCATAGCTTTTTTCCGTGCCGCGTTTACACCCTCTGCTACCCGATCAAAAACTTCTCCATTGAGTCCGTGAGTGGCGGCTTTCTCGCTGAGTTTCTGTGCGTCAAATCCACGTGGCACATTCGGGCGTACAAAATAATAGGTCGCATCCTTTGGGAGAAGTGATAGGATTTTATCGTGATCTTTATCTGCAACCATTCCCAGTACAAAATGGAGATGGTTTTTTTTCATTTTACTCAACTGCTCTACCACTAACCGGATTCCGCCTTCATTATGACCTGTATCACATAGTACAGTAGGGTTGGCGGATAATTTTTGCATTCTGCCCGCTAAACGGCTATTCGTTGTGGTTTTTGCCAACCCGTTGCGAATGGCTTTATCAGAGATTTCCCATCCTTCTTCGTTCATTACCTTCAGTGCAGATAGTGTGGTAACCAGGTTTTTTTGCTGGTAATCGCCCCGTTGGTCCAGTTCAAAAACCAGACTATCATCCTCTTCTTCAACATCTGTAACCGAAAATTTTTGCCCATTTTCTGTGAGGGAAATGCTGTTTATATGGAACATATCTTCTGCCCAAAATAAAGGCGCTTCCATCAATGTTGCCTTATCCGCAAAAACAGGCGTAGTCTCTGTATGCTTTTCTCCGATTACTACTGGTGTAAAACGTTTAATAATGCCTGCTTTTTCTCCGGCAATTAACCCGAGTGTATCTCCAAGCATATCCATATGATCGTAGGAAATATTGGTGATCACACTTATTTCGGGATGGATGATGTTGGTCGAATCAAAATTTCCCCCTAATCCCACTTCAATTACCGCAATTTCTACTTCTTCTCTGGCAAAAAAATCAAATGCCATAGCTACCGTCATCTCAAAAAAACTGGGCTTCATCCGCTCAATCAGGGGTTTGGTTTTTTCCACGAATTCGACCACTTCTTCCTGCGAAATTTCCTTTCCGTTTACCCGCATACGCTCAGTAAAAGAAAGCAGGTGCGGTGAAGTGTACATGCCCGTTTTGTAACCTGCTTCCATCAATACGCTGTTGAGCATGGCAGAAACAGACCCTTTGCCATTGGTGCCGGCTACATGAATACTCTTAAATTTCCATTGCGGCTGCTCTAATGCCCAGCATAATTCCTGAATATTGCCAAGCCCTTTTTTGAAAGCAACAGGCCCCTGCCGCTGGTACATGGGCAAGAGGGTATAGAGGTACTGCAAGGTTTCTGAAAATGCGTTGTTAGTCATTGATGCGTTTTTGCGGAGATGGTCTTTAGGTGGCGAATAAAACACGGCTTTTTTCAATTTCAAAGTGAGAAATGCGCGAATTATTTCTTTTATTTGTTCGTACTAATTTTCTTTAAAGCACAACCATTATGTATCGTTTTCTCTTTGTCTTATTGCTGTTTCCGGCAATGCTTTTTGCAGGTATTGATCCGTCTGAAATAGCCGGCAGCCGGGCTTTCGCCCTGGGCCAATCCTACACCGCTGTAAACGGTGATTTCTGGAGTTTATTTCACAATCCCGCAGGAATCGCAGGATTAAAAAATCCCGAAGCAGGTATCTTTTTTTTTCGCAGATTTAACCTCGCCGAACTGACCCGAAGTCATGCTGGTTTTGTCTTTCCTTTTGGAGGGAAACAAGCTGTCGGTCTCGAAGCGGGATCCTTTGGATTTGACGCATGGCGTGAAAATTTACTCGCTCTTTCTTACGCAATTACCCTCGCTGAAAAGATTAGTCTGGGGGCAAAAGTTAATTATCTCTCTATCGCTACAGCCGATGCCGGAAATGTTTCGGCAACTTTTGTAACTGTCGGTACCCAAACAAAAATCAATTCTCAACTCACACTTGGATTTTCGGCAGCCAACGCCAACCGCGCTACCATCGCGGGCTTTGGGGGGAAAGAAGAAATCCTCTCAGTGTTTTCAACCGGAATTTTGTACCAGCCTTCCGAAAAGGTGCTGCTGGTTGCGGATGTGCGAAAATCTATCGCTTTTCCCTTAAGCTGGAGTGGGGGATTGGAATATGTCGTAATTCCTGCACTTCTTGCCCGTGTCGGTGTAAGTACAAATCCGCTCACCTTTAATACTGGTTTGGGGCTTAAGCTGGAAAAATTATCGCTGGATATGGCTTTCAGCTTTCATGAAAGACTGGGATATACCCCACATATTTCTTTGTCTTACCAGTTTGCAAAGAATAAGGGATGAAAAAGAGACAGCTGATCACGGTTGTCTTCCTCTCTATTGCTTTTTTTCTCTGGCCGGATTTTCTTCTGGCTCAGGTAGATTCTGTGAAAAATGAGGAAGACTTTTCTGCTGAATCCGTTTCTCCTGCTCTGGAAGATATGGTCAGCAATATAGAGGTGGAGGAGGAAATAGATTTTTCCTTCCTCACAGATGTTCTGGAAGATTTTGCCCGTAAACGTCTCGATATCAATACTGCCAGCCGCGAACAATTGCTGCTTCTCCCTGGGATGACTGAGCTGGTTGTCAGTCGCCTGGATGCCTACAAAGAAAGGTTTGGTGCATTTGTCTCTCTCTACGAATTACAGGCTGTCCCCGGACTTACCATTGATGAAATCCGTCTCTGGCTTCCCTTTATCGTCGTTCGACACATAGGGGAAAAACACATCAGCCCGGGTACCGACCACCCCTCTGGCCCGAACTTCCGGGAAGTAATCAAAAATCTGGACTTTGAATTAACCCAACGAACGGGTTTTTTGCTGGAGCCTCAAAGAGGTTTTTCCGGAAATGATACCACGGGGGGGACGTCTTATCTCGGATCTCCTACGCGTTTGTACACTCGGTTCAGAGCCCGATATGGGCGCAATGTGAGCATTACCCTTACCGGCGAAAAAGATCCCGGAGAGAAGTTGTTGTGGAATCCGGCCAATCAGCTGTATGGTTATGATTTCCTCTCTGGCCATGTCGCAGTTGCAGGGTATGGAAACCTGAAGAATCTGGTGGTCGGCGATTACAATCTCTCTTTCGGCCAGGGGCTGGTACTGAGCCGTGGCGTGGGGTTTGGAAAGGGATCTACAGTAATCAGTAATGTCAAAATGACCGGCAAGGGTATCCAGCCTTATAGCTCAGTCAATGAAAACCAACTCATGCGTGGCCTTGCAACCACATTTGCCTGGAAAAAACTATACCTCACTACATTTTTCTCCTGCATCTCGCTGGATGCTACCGTGCAACAGGTCGATACGCTCGCCAAAGATGACCTGGTAGTCTCTGGTATTCGCCTGGGAGGATTGCACCGTACGACTGCCGAACTCACTAGCCGCAAAACATTGAAGGAAACCCTTGCGGGCAGTCGCCTGGAATATCAGACCCGTAAACTGCGCATGGGTTTTACTGCCTTCCATCAGTATTTCTCCGGTCAAGTGATCAAGCCCGTCAACTCCTATAATCAGTTTGACTTTCGCGGGGAGCACAATTCAATTTATTCATTGGACTTTGACCGGGTGATTCGCAACTTTAATTTTTTCGGAGAAATCGCCCGGTCCCGCTCTGGTGGATGGGGTGGGGTAATGGGGTTCATGAGCAGCCTGGCACCACAGCTGGATGTGTCAATGGTTTTTCGCCATTTTGACCGGGATTTCCACAGCGATAAAGGGTATGCCTTTGCCGAAAGACCTACGGCACTGCAAAATGAAACCGGCGTGTATGTCGGTCTTCAAATAGTGCCCATAAACCGTTGGACATTCAATCTGTACTTCGATCAGTTTTATTTTCCATGGAATCGTTATCAGGCAGACTATCCCTCCCGTGGCTGGGAGTTTTTGGCACAGGCTGAATATAAACCCAACCGAAATACGCTGGTTTACCTTCGGTTCCGATCGGACAACAAAGAAATGAACGCAAGTGAATATCTGCCGGGGCAGCAGGTGCGTTTTCTTGTACCGGTAAATAAAACGCAGGTGCGAATTCATTTTCAGACAAAAGTCAACCGCGATATTACCTACCGCACCCGGATGGAATTTGCCGGGTTTCGTGAGGGAGATTCTGTTGTAAAAGGGGGCATGATGATTTATCAGGATCTCAGCTGGAAACTCGGTTATAAATGGAAAATTACCGGTAGATACGCCATTTTTGATACACCTGATTATGACACACGGGTGTATGCATATGAAAACGATGTACTTGGGTTTTCCTCCATTCCGCCTTATTATCAGACGGGTAGCCGCTACTATGTAATTGTAGGGTGGAAGCCCCACAAAAACCTGGATCTCTGGGCGAGGGTGGCGCAAACCCGACTCTGGAAAACCGATAGTATCGGTTCTGGCCTGGATGAAATCAGCGGCCCGTCGAAGACCGAAGTGAAAATCCAGTTGCGGGTGAAGTTTTAAGGCGTAATGATTTTATTTAACCAGCACGCTGTCCAAAACAGAGAGATCTCCATCAATAGAATCTGTGATTTCAAGTCCCAGTATCTTAGCTACAAGGGGATAAACATTGACATTCTCAAAAGGAGGAATCTTGAGCCCTTTCCTGAATGCCGGGCCTTTGGCGTAAAAGATCGCACCTACTTCGGGCGTAGTTGTCGGGTCATAGCCGTGCTGGCCAGGGTTGTTGTGGAAATTTTGAGATGTGAGGATATTGGGTGGATTTGCGATAAGGACCAGATCTCCGATCAACGGATTCTGATTGTAATGGAGATGCGCAGGAACTTCCTTCCGGAGATAGGTATGATACCTGTCTTTTTCTACGGCTTTTAGCTGAAGATAAGTTTCCTTTACCCGTGAGGTATCGTTGCTGTACAGCATCCAGATGGCGCTGCCTTTGGCAATGGTAAAATCGCTGATGTTAACTTCGTCCTCCGGGAATACCGGATTTTCAGTATCTACCGGATACATCCCGTGGTCGGAGACCAGGATGATATTGACTGGCAATCCCAGTTCGCTCACCCTGCGGTCGAGGTTGCCGATTTCTTCGTCCAGCGCTTGCACTGCCGCCTTTGTCTCAGGTGCCTCTGGGCCATAACTATGGCCTTTGCTGTCAACATCTGAAAAGTATAAGGTGATAAAATGGGGACGATTCTGTTCGGGTAACTTCAGCCATTCGATTACCTGATCCACTCTTTGACGGTTGGGACCGCTGGAGTCGTAGGCGAAATAATATACCGGGCGTATTCCCTGGATCGCTGCTTCCGATCCGACCCAAAAATAACTGGCAGATGCCATGCCTTGCTTTACTGCCAGTACCCAAAGGGGAGTACCTCCATACCAGGAACCGTCTTCCACTTTCTCTCTGTCGCTGATTTTGTACATCTCTCCCCGGGTTTTGTCATAAAACGTATTGTACACCAATCCGTGATTTTGGGGATACAGACCTGTAGCCAGCGTATAATGATTGGGAAATGTGGAAGAGGGAAAGGACGGGATCATGGATTCTGCGCTCACACCTTCGGAAGCCAGTCGGAGAATGTTTTTGGCTTCATATTTTTCCGCATAGTCGTACCGGAACCCATCCATAGAAACCATAATGACGTACGGCTTTTCCAGTGTTTGGGCCTGATTTTCAAAGTTCTCAACGATCGCCGTTTGTTTAGGCTGTTTGCAGCCGCCAAACCCAATCATCAAAATTAGAAGAATTTGGAGGTATTTCATTATTTTGGTCTGAGTTGTGGCGAAATGTAAATCTTTTTAGTGAATGTATGTCAAATTCTATGGAACCCATTAATACAAAATGTCCCGAGTGTAAAGGAATTATGGAGCCTGGACTGATTGCCGATCGCGGTTATGGGCAGGTCTTTGCCTCCAAGTGGGTGGAGGGTGATCCGAAAATGAATATGTGGACAGGTGCGCTCAAAAATGATCAGGTATTTACCCTTCGTGCCTATCGCTGTAAAGATTGCGGGTATGTGAAGTTGTACGCCCGGGATCTGGATACATAATAAAAGTAAAAATACACATCTGGCCGGCGGAAGGAGGTGAAAAGAAAATTTCAGATTTATTCTCCTTATTTTGCCCGATTCATTAATTCCAGCTTGAACGAAAGAAGCCTGGGCTCCAGCCCTACGGCATAGGTCTCGGGTGAGGTCTGTGCGAATACACTGTCCGGAAATTGCCGCATGCCTGCCTGCGCAATTGCCCTGATCTGGTGAATATCTGCCATTGGATAAACCATTTTTCCCTTTTCAAAAACAGGAACAAGAAGATCCTGGTGTGAATCGGTTTTCTGTTGGATTTTTTCCCCGGAAAAAGTCTCAAACCGGCACATGTCGGGCTGCCATTCTTCGCTAAAGATAATGTCTCCGGCATATTGTCCGTCTGCTACAAACCGGCGCACATTTAGTATGCCCGGATTTGAAACCTTGATTGCCTGTTCTGATAATTTCACCTTGTAAGCCCAATCTCCTCCTGGTTTGCGGATCGCCGCAAGTTTGTATACGCCGCCCAATGCAGGTTGGTCGTAAGCGGTAACCAGCCGCGTTCCCACTCCCCATACGTTGATTTTTGCGCCTTTTTCTTTCAAAGTCTTCATTTCATATTCGTCAAGATCATTGCTGGCAACTATGCTGGCATCCGTAAAACCGGCCTCATCGAGCAGTTTCCTTGCTGTAATGCTCAATGACGCCAGGTCGCCGGAATCCAGTCTTATGCCGACCATCTCATGCCCTTCGGTTCGCAGTTTTTTCCCTACTTCAATTGCGTTTTTGACACCTTCAACGGTATCATAGGTATCAACCAGAAATACGCAGTTGTTGGGCATGGCTTTGGCGTATTCCTCAAATGCTTCTTCTTCGGTTGGAAACGACATCACCCAGCTATGTGCATGTGTGCCTTTCACCGGAATGCCAAACATTTTGCCTGCCAGCACATTCGAAGTAGCCGCACAACCGCCTATATAAGCTGCACGGCTGGCTGCCAGTCCACCATCTACGCCTTGTGCTCTCCGAAGTCCGAACTCCAGCACGGGTTCTCCCTGAGCCGCACGGGCAATTCTGGAGGCTTTGGTGGCAACCAGTGTCTGGAAGTTGAGTATGTTGAGCAGGGGTGTCTCCAGCAATTGGCACAAAATAATCGGTCCCTGCAACCTGAGCAGGGGTTCGTGCGGGAAAACCACCGTTCCTTCCGGTACACCGTGAACCGTCAGGGTATTTTCCAGACTTTCCAGATATTCGAGAAATTCGATCGCAAAAAGTGGTTTTCCGTCGTTACCGGTGAGGGTTGCCAGATAATCGAGGTCGTCTTTGCTGAAGGAAAAATGATTGATGAAGTCTATCGCAGGCTGTAATCCGCATGCAATTGTATAACCTCCCTGAAAAGGATGTTTTCTAAAGAATAGATGAAAGACAGTTTCATGGTCTTTTAGCCCGGTTTTCCAGTAACCATAAGCCATTGTGAGCTGGTAGAGGTCGGTCAGGAGGGAATAGTTTTGCATGCAATCAGAGTTAATCCGCCAAATATAATGGAAGATTTGGTCTGTAATATTTCAAAACGGAATTATAAAATAATTGGGAGTTTCTGCGAAACTCTGCTCGGACTTTGCGTTCCTCTGCGTCCAAAAGCAGAGAAATGATCTCCGATCACAGATTCTCCGGTTCACGCAGAGTCCCGTAAAGGAATCGCAAAGTTCCGCAGAAGTTCATTTTATGATCCCAATAGGTTTATAATTTCGTTTCAAAATCCTTCATAAACGCCCAGTCCAAACAAACTGAAATCGTATTTCACAGGGTCTTCGGGGCAAAATGAGCGCAGGTTTGCCGTAAGCTCTGCTGCTGCTTTCCAGTCGTTTTGTTTGCGGGTAAGCAGCCCCAGCTTTCGCGCAACGTTGCCTGTGTGTACATCAAGCGGGCAGATGAGCTGGTGGGGAGAAATATGTTTCCAAAGACCAAAATCTACTCCTCGCTGGTCGTCGCGTACCATCCATCTCAGAAACATATTGATTCGTTTGGCGGAAGAGCCTGCTGCCGGGTTGGCAATATGCTTTTGAGTTCTTTCCGGAAAATTTTCGTAAGATACCAGACGGTCCCTGGCAAACAAAATGCCGTGATATACATTCTCATGTGCTTCGTGTATGCCTTTGGAGAAAATTTTTTCCAGGCCACCATGATTTAGATAAACATTTTTCAGGGAAAGAACCAGCGCCTGACAATCTCCGCCATTGAAAGTGCGATGAACAAACTCGTCCAACCCATACAGTTCTCCTGCTTCTGCATTCATCACAAAGTCATAGGGGGATTGTCCCATGATTTCCATCAGCTTGTTGGCATTATTGATAATGGAGGTTCTGCGCCCCCAGGCAATCAGCGCTGTCAAAAATCCTGCGATCTCGATATCCTCTTTTTGGTCAAACTGATGCGGAATGGAGATGGGATCTTCTTCTATAAAATCAGGGGTATTGTACTGCTGGTATTTTTGGTCGAGAAGTGCGGCAAGCTGGTTTCTGGGAATTTTTTCCTTCATGGATCGATCAAATCAGAGTGTCTTCACCGGAGGGGTCCTCGACCGGAGAATTTTCCCCGGCAGAAATGGGGGGGATTTTGTGTGGCGATAAGTCTGCATGTAGCCGCATCGCCCGGTAAGCCAGCCAAATACCTACAAAAAGCGCAATAAAGGCAAATAACGCGAGGTATTCATTTCCCAAAAACAGAAAATAATCGTACAACCCGTGCAATAAAACGGCCCCCAAAAGCCCTTTCATTCTTTCCGTATAGGGATTGCCGGTTTCTCCCAAAAATTTGGCTCTGCCAACAAAGTAACCCATAATGACGCCAAAGACGGCATGGGCAGGTACTGCGGTAAACATTCTCAGCAAACCTGTTTCCAGTCCGCCATCTGAGGTGAAAACGTATAATATATTTTCTATTGCGGCAAAGCCCAATGATACGGCAACACCATACATAATGCCGTCATAGGGTTCGTCAAATTCCTCGTGCGGATAGTTGTAATAGCGAAGTACGAGGTATTTCATTACCTCTTCCGTAAATGCAACTACAAAAAAAGCGTAGATAAACAATTCCCCCGCGGATCCTGAAGTGCTTGAAATGCCTGTATAGGTAGATAAAAGCTCACCGATAAAAACTACCGGGAATGCAATCAGTACACCCAGGATAAAAGAAATGATCAAATATTTAAGCGGTTCCCGTTCATATTCATCCTTCAAATAAACATAGGTGAAAATAAACACAACCGGTGCCAGAGCCAGTGCTAAAAGTTCCATTCGGGCAAGATAATAAGAAAAGACATAAATTTATTCTCAGATTCCTTTGAGATACTCAATCAACGCCTTTCGGTCCAATTCGCTTAAATTATCGCCAAATGTATGTCCCTGATTTCCATAACCCGGAAGGGTAGTGTTATAGGTTTTTACATCCGTCTGGCTTGTTTCCAAGGTATAGTTCCAACCTACAGTTTCATAGTTGTAGTCGCTGTGGTCAAAAGTTCTCCGCCAGTAGTCAGGCCTTGAAGGGCTGTTGAGCAAAGTTTCGAGATCAGGTACAGAGCCATTGTGAAGATAGGGGGCTGTAGCCCAAACGCCGTCGAGTGGCGGGGCAATATATCCGCCTTCGGCTACCAACTGCGCCTGGTTTGGGTTTTTCCCAAACCAACTGCCATTATACCATGCGATAAAGGCGCTCTCCGAATAATTGCTGGAAGAAAGCAACGGGTCTGTCCCGATGGTTGCCAGTTCTACCCGTAGGTTAGGATAGGAAGCGGAGTCTCCATAAGTCCCATGACAACTCCTGCAATTTTGCGTGAAAATAGTTTTACCCTTCGCGGAAAGTACCGGATCAATGGTCTGCGGGTACACGGGGGGTTCTATAGACTGAATGTATGCCAGTACATCTGCAAAATGGTTGTCAACCTTCCTTGCCTCTGCGGTATCGGTGAGTGTGAGCAGGCTGGATGCCATCATAAATCTGGCCATGTCACTACGGCCGGTTGCTGTATAAAACATGGCATTTTTTTTCTTCATCAACCACCAGGCTGGTACATCGGTCGGCACGACACCTGCCGGAATGGTCAACCCGGGTTCGTCTCGCCATACCAAATCCGTCTGGTTGCGGTGGGCCGCCAGTACTGCCGCGAGTTTGTCCGCCGGATTTACGCCTCGTGAAGGCATGACAAGTTGCGGACCCACAGCAAGTATTGCTCTTCTGAAAGGTGCATAAGCCACCCACTCGGGGGAGTTGTTTCCATAAATGAACTTGACCGCGAGATCCAGGTTTGATACTTGCGTACTCTGGTCAGTCGTAAAATCTCCCAGAGAGTTCCCCAGTCCGACAATCAGGGTATTGTTGAGTTTTTGTGCATGGCATTGCAGACAGTTGGCAGATACAACCTGTACGCCATTTGGGGCAGTGACGGCGGTATAATCATAGGCGATATTCGCATTTTCTCCGCTTCTGCCCAATTCGTTGGCTGTTACATTTCCATAGACAGTTTTGTATATCTGCAAGGGGATACCGCTGCTCACATAGTCGCCGGTTGTCAGGTAGATATAACCAGCATCGGCATCGCCGCTTCGCTGCCCGGAGGCGGGAATCTCATAAGCACCTGCGGGTATGGTTTCGGGTTCCGGATCGGGATCTGGGTCAGGCTCTACGGGAGGTCTTTGGCAGGATGCAGTTAAAAACAGCAGGGAGATATAGAGGATTTTTTTCATTTCAGGTTAATAGTTCCAGATAGTACCAAAAATTGCTGGTGTCGCGTTTCCAGCCCGTTTTGTCATACAATCGCTGCGCGCCGACATTGGTAACTTCTGTTTCCAGCATAAGGGCGCTGGCGCCAGTTGAAATACCCCATTCGCGTGCCCGTTCAATGAGCAGGGTAGCTACGCCCATATTTCGAAATTCAGGAGCGACATAAAGGTCGTTGAGCAGCCACCGTCGTTTCATCCCAAGTGAAGAAAAAAGTGGATAAAGCTGTACGAATCCTGCGCCGGTCTGATCGGCCTGCGCAAGGAATATCACCGATTCCTGCCTGGTGATTCTTTCCTCCAGAAATACACGGGCAGCTTCCGGGTCGGATGGTCTTCGGTAAAACGTCCGGTAGGCATCAAATAATGGGACCAGTACCGGGAGATGTTCTATGCTTGCGGGAATAATATTCATTCCGGAAATATACAAAAAATCCCCCTGCCACCAGCACAATTCCTGCTACTATTCCCCATATCCAAAACGGTATCCCTGTTTTTTGTAAAGGCTCCATGTCTCCTATTGTGACAAATCCTCCCCACAAAAAAGGATCTTGCTGTGTGCGGAGAAGATGGAGTTTTGCCTGCTGAAGTGCCCGGTCTTTGGATTCTCCCAATGCAAGATGGTGATAGTAGGATACCATCAGATCTGCACTTGCCTTGTCGTTGACGCGCCATAGGGTTGTGGTAATACTTCTGGCTCCTGCATAAGTAAAGGCCCGCGCCATGCTGGCAATCCCTTCACCGCGGTACAGCTGCCCCAGCCCTGTTTCGCAGGCTGAAAGTACAACAAGCTCAGCCTGCAGATGGAGATTGTACAGGTCTGCAACATAGAGTAGTTGTTTTCGGGCTGAATCCCCGGGGTCAGCGAAGGCTATATAGGAATATCGGGCGTCCCTGTCATCGGCCTTTCCATGGCTGGAAAGGTGAATCACTGCACGTGACGGGGCCGATTTGTAAAAATGGTCAACGGTGGCTTCGTCGCCGAGAACAGCTTTCCCCCCGGTGATAGATGCGATTTCTTTCGCTTCTTCCATATTGTAACGCAAAGGGCTGAAAGCTGTATTGGGTATTGATTTGCGATCCTTTTCTTTCTCTCCTTCCCCAAACTGCGGTGCAAAGGCTATAAATCCTTTCCCAACAGGCTGCGCTGCTTCTGCTTCTTTCCTCTCCCGATACAGGGTTGCCGAATAGTTATAACTGATAGCATGGTCTCTGAGAAGATATGGCCACCGGGAGGGGGAATGGGTAAGATCCGCGGGCTCTGTCAACAATAACTCGAAAGGAAGGTAGCCCAGTACGCCATCTGGCACGATAACCAGCCTGGGGGGAAGTTTATCTTCTACGGGTTTAAGTAAATCCTGAAACAGGTTGGCAGATGTGATGGCGTATTGCTGGAGTAAGGTGGTCTTTTCTTTTTCGGTTTTTCCTGTCTCATAATGCCAGTCAAGGATACCTGATCTCAGGCTTGTTACCTGCTCCGTGAGGTTGGGGATTTTCATTTTTTGTGCCGTAAATTGATGTTTCGCCAGCACAAAAACATACACATTGCTGTCTCCTGTGAAAAAGGCTAGGAAGCCGGTCGTATCGGGTAAAACAGCCTGGATCTCGTCAATTTTTGCTGTTTTCTGATCATACCGGAGCCGGTAATATTGTGGATAGTTTACTTCCAGGCTTTGTTTTAATGAGTCGTATTGCTGGCGAAAAGTGAACCGGCTTTGCTCAAGCAAAGCTGCTTCGGCACTGTCTGGCCGGGTTGGTCCTTCTGCAGCATCGTATTGTTTTTTTTCTATCAGGTTCAGTTGGTCCTGTATATACCGCTCCTTTTCTATGACTGCCGCTGGAATTCCGGCAAATGCTTTGGCCTGTGATTCCTTCAGTGCTTCGAGAAGCAAATGCGCCTTGCTGCTCTCTGAGAGATGAAAGGCTTCTTGCAAATAACTGGTGTCGCTGGTCCATTCAAATAGTTTCCATGCGGTGCTGATTCCCGCTTCATATAGCTGGTAGTTATTCTCTTGCAATTGTTGGCGCGAACCCTGGGAAGAAATATCTGTGGCGATACGGCTGATCAGATCAAGCGTAAAGCGAAAGGTGCCTAATGCAGCGCGAAGTGCGGTGGTATCGCCCAATCGTTCTCCTTTATCTCTTAAAATCTCTGCTTTGGCCCAAAGTATTTTTGTGATCGAACCCGCAGCTGGTATTTCCCGGAGGAGTTCCGGATTTTCCTGAGGGGTTTGTGGGGAAAATGGGGGATATAAACACTGAATGGCCTGTGTGATCAGTGTTTCAGCCTGATCAAATTGTTGCTGCTTTTTTGCCAGAATGGCCATATTCATATAAGTCCTGGCAGTTGTATAATGGTTGGGACCGTAAGTATTGAGCGCAATTTGTAAGGCTGTACGGTACTGATTTTCGGCTTTTATCCAATCATTTTCTTCTTCATACAGGCTTCCCAGCGCATAAAATACATAAATCAGATAAGGACTTTCTTCGCCATATTGGGAATTGTAATTATTGCTGGCTTTTTCAAAAGCTTGTTTTGCCTCAGGCAATTTGTGCTCATTAAAATAAATGAGCCCATGATTTAGTGCCAGTTGGCCGTTGAGTCCCAAATTGCCGGGAAATAATTGGTGGTATATCTTTTCGGCTTCCTCCATATTCTCATGGGCCGAAGAAAAATCGCCTGATTCCATATAAGTCAGCGCGAGATTTTGATAAATCCCTGCCCGGACATTCTGATAATAAGCATGACTGCCGGCGTTGGTATACATCTGAATACTTTGGCGGTAATAGTCTATGGCTTTATCCAAATCCCGCTTTTCTTTGTAGGCATTTGCCAGTCGAAGGTAAATGTCGGCTACTCCTATATCGTCTGCCTGATTTTTGCGGTAAATATCCAGGGCATCTTCGTAAAGTCCGAGTGCTTCTTCCGAACGACCCAGCAGGAGGAGGGCGTCGCCAAGATAGGACTGTGTTTTTGCTGTGTAGGGATAATCGCCGGGAAAATTTTCATAGAGAAAGTCGGCTGCTTTGCGAAAATATACCACAGCTTCAAGGGGGCGCTGAAGATGATTGAGTGTGTTGCCCAGGTTATTGTAGATTTTTGCCAGTCTGTCAGATGTGGTGGGGGAGTATGATTCGGCTACCGGCAGCGTCTTTTTATAAACGGTTAGTGCTTCTTCATACCGTCTGATTCTGTCCAGAATAACCCCCGTATTTACCAGAGACTTCAAAAACTCGGAGGAATCCAGAACAGCTAAAGCCTGGTTTGCTTCGTGGGCATTGTTGTAATGAGCAAGCGCCGAATCCATTTTATTTTCCCTGAAATCTTCCCCTGCCAGCAGATTTTCTGTTCGGATAAAAAACAGAGAACCCCTGTCATTATGGCTATTTAGCAGAGCGGAAAGCGTATCGAGGTGGCTTCCTGCTTCAGCAGTTTGTTTGTTTTTTTGCAGGAGTCCTACGAGTTTCAGCCGTTCCTCCATTTGAGCTGCCAGACTATCTGCCGGGAGGTTTGAAAGCCGAAGCCGGGCAAGCTTGATTTCTTCTTCAGGTGAAATGGACTCAATCATGTCCTGCCCGGATGCCGGCTGTGTCGGCTTTGGGGAGTGTGTTATATCCCCTCCACATCCCATTAGGATACAGAATATCAGGAAAAGCCGGGAAAACATCGGACAGGACATGTGATTGGTTACATCCGTCAGGTATAACAACCTGAATGAAACAGACTAGTTTAGAGAAATGCGCGTTGCAAAAAGCGTCTCACCCGTGTAGGCAAACCGGATAATTTTTCCATTTGTCTGAGACCTGACAATGGTGATGAAGTAGGGTTTTTTTCCTTCGTTGAGATAACCTCTGGTAAAATAATTATCGCCGGAAAGAAGGTTTTGGCCCGAAAGTTTCAGGTCTTCAAAACTCGCACTATGCAGGGTCATGATGATATTGGCATCATTGCCCGGATCGAGCTGATAAGCATTGCTATCGTCAAGACTTGCACATTCAACCAAATCTATCGGGTCACCACTTGGCGGTGGTTCCGGAATGGAAATGGTATCATTGGAGGGGAGTGTGGATTTGTCTGCTGTATTTCGCACTTCCTGATCTGCGAGACTGACGCAGGTGCAGCCTTCCGGGCAGCATACCGAATTGTCGGAAGTGTTGACTGTAATACGAGTCTGGCCTTCCTTGCAGTTGTCAGGAGTAAGCAGTTCACAACTCCAGGCAAATAATCCAACCAGAACAAAGGTTAGTGGCAGGTAGAATGGTTTCGTCATTGTAAATTTTTTTTTCAGGATTAGAATTGAGCTGGCTATCAGGTAGCCAATTTACATACGAATAACGTTATCCGGAAGAAATCCTTATTTTGCAGCCCAAAATCATTGTATGAATAAAATCTATACACTGGCAACCTGCACGACCAGTCAGCGCATTCTGAAAGAAATCGCTCCCGGCCCTGAATTTGAATTCCAGAACATCAAAGAGGAAAATATTACGCCGGAGCAACTGGACGAGTTGTACCAGATGACTGGTTCTTATGAAGCTTTGTTTAGCAAGCGCGCATTAAAATACAAAGACTGGGGATTAAACAAAATGACACTGACGGAAGCGGATTACCGGCGATACATTTTGGAGGAATACACATTTCTGAAGCGGCCTGTCATTGTAGCGGGTAAAGAGATATTTATCGGGAATGCCCCTAAAGTGGTGGAGGCAGCAAAGAAGGTGATTCAGTCGTGATTGTTTTAGAAGTAAACTTCCGTTGACCTGCTCACACTTAGGATTTATTTCCAACGTTATATAGGGGAAGTTTTCTCATTGGGAAATCACACAAAAACTCCGATCTTGGTTCTAAATTAAATACGTTGACAAAACAAAGCTATATTTTTTCCTTGCTTCTGACTTTCTCCGCGCTATTTCTGCTGCGCTGCAACCAGACAAGGGATGTGATTCTGCCACATACCACTACCATTTTTCCTGTCACAAAAGGACAATACCGGATCAGTGAAGTGATTGATACTACGTTCAATACAGGCGGACCCGTCGCTGCCCGTTTCTATAAAAGGGAAGAAATCAGCGGTACAGAAACGGATCTTACGGGCAGACCTCTCTACAGACTTGATATTTACCATTCCGATTTTGACCGTGGCGAGGACTACGACTGGAAATATTATCTTCTGGGAACGGTGTATTATGAGCCAGCTTCATCGGGAGACTATTATGCAGAACGTACCGAAAACAATGTGCGTATCCAGGTTCTGAAGTTTCCTGTGCATACTTTAGTAAGCTGGAACGGCAATCTTTACAACAATCTCGGTGCTCAGGAATTTTATTACGGGAATATAGATACCTCCGTGGTTGTCAAAGGGGTGACCTATGATCATTGTGTAATGGTGGTACAGGAAAATACAAAAGGGCTGATACGTCAGTCGCTGGCGTATGAAATCTATGCCCCCGAAATAGGTCTTGTCAAAAAATATAATCGCACTCTTGTCAATGATGGCGCGATGGGCGAATTTAACCCCGACAAAAGCCGCATCTATATCGAAGAATTAGTTGAGCATAATTAATATGATTATTACCCCCGCTTCCTGTCTGTCTGCTTTTCTTACGAAATGTGGCAATTATCTTCATGTTGTTTTGATTTTGTTGGTGGGACTAACAGGATCGGCTTATAGCCAAAATGAAATACTCCGAGGAAAACAGGTAGGATTATATATCAGTGGAAAAGATTTTGAAATTCCGGAGGAGCAGAACATTGCGATCACCCAATTTCTAACTATAGGCGATGATCGTTCTTATGCGGGAAAGCTCAAATCAGAATTTATGATACGGGTTGGGTGGATGCTTTCGGAGCAACTGCAGGTTCTCTCAGGTGCGGATTCTATCCACTTTCTCAATGCGGATCTTCCCAAAGGCAAAGCCATGCAGGAATCCTGGGATGCGGAACGCAGTCGCCTGGTAAGACCAGGTGAGGTATTAAAGGAATTGGATTACATTCTTGTACTTTCACCATTTTCGATGACCACCCGCATTCATAAGTCGGTATTTATCCGCAGTAACCGCATGGTCACCGACCGGGTAACGGTTCGTATGTCCGATATGCGTATTACCCAGTTTCAGCTTTCTGACCTTTCTGCCGTCCGCAATTATCATATTTGTTTTGACGAACAAACCAGCGAAAAACCTGAGAAGATGTATTTTGATTTTTATCAGGAAAAATCGCCTGTAGGGAAATACATAAGTTTTTTGTTTTCCCGGTGGTGGGGGGCATTCCTCATTGAAAGGCCCGAATTTTGCCAGTAGAGCCAGATTATTATCTGGCTCTAAAACATCCAGATTATTATCTGGCTCTAAAACATCCAGATTATTATCTGGCTCTAAAACATCCAGATTATTATCTGGCTCTAAAACATCCAGATTATTATCTGGCTCTAAAACATCCAGATAATTATCTGGCTCTAAAACATCCAGATTATTATCTGGCTCTACCGCCACATGCTCAATGTCGATACGCCGGGGGTGCTGTAGCTTTCAGCAAGATATTCGGCGTAGGCTTCCCGGTAATTTTCCTGAACATAGTTTTCGTCTATTCCTCCAATATAGTGGAAGGCGAATCCCAATGCTGCGAGACTAAACAAATGCCCGATTTCGTGTTTGAGCAGATGTTCCCAACCCGGATTGATAAAGATGAAATTGCCCATATTCAACCCTGAAAATCCTTTTACCGGACGAATCAACCCTCCATACATGGTAAAGCTGCAACTTCGCAGATCAATATACAATTTCACCCGCAAGCCCCTGAGTACCGGATAAATATATCCAAGTGGTGCAGCCATAAGGTTGATGAGGTAAATCATCATGCCCGGGTAGGTGACCAGCCATGACATCGGCAAAAGCCAGTTGAGCCAGCCGATCACGGTATGATAGACCCTGTGGCGAGATACCGGGAGAAAGGCAGCGAGCATAATAATCACGGCAATGGCTCCCGAAACGGTGATATTCTCCGTGAAGAAAAACAACAAAATTCCATTCAATCCGGCATTGAGCCCGACAATGGCGCCACGCATCCATTCTCCGGCTGTAGTGCGTTGAAATTTGCTTGCCAGCGCGTACAGCAGCGTAAAGTGCAAAAGAATCACAGCAAAAATGGCCGCAAGGCCAAAACTATCTGCGGTCTGCAGGATCAGAAAATACAGCCAGGTAGACGCAAGAGACATGGCCGCCCCAAAAGGGCTTGCCGTAAGATGTTTACGATGAGGCATTTACGTTAAGTTAATCGTTGTCCGTATTGCTGCTCGTAGTAGTAGCGGTAAGCTCCGGACCTTACACTTTCGATCCAACCGGAGTTGCTGAGATACCAGTCAACGGTTTTTTCGAGTCCTTCTTCAAAATTTACACTGGGTGTCCATCCCAGTTGTGTTACAAGTTTCGTAGGATCGATCGCATATCGCATGTCGTGTCCCGGACGATCGGTTACATAGGTGATAAGCTTTTCTGAGCTTCCTGTTTCGCGTCCAAGCTTTTTATCCATCAGACGGCACATCAGGCGGATCAGGTCGATATTTTTCCATTCATTTTGTCCGCCGATATTATAGGTTTCTCCAATTTCCCCTTTATGAAAAATAACATCAATGGCACGGCAATGATCCACTACCCAAAGCCAGTCCCGGATATTTTCGCCTTTTCCATATACCGGCAAAGGCTTTTCTTCATAAATATTGGCGATAAAAAGGGGGATAAGTTTTTCCGGAAACTGATAGGCGCCGTAGTTGTTGGAGCAATTGCTCATGATGAAGGGAAATCCGTACGTATTTCCATAGGCTCTGACAAAGTGGTCGGAACTGGCTTTTGATGCGGAATATGGGCTTTGAGGGTCATAGGGCGTATTCTCCAGAAAAAATCCATGGTCCCCCAGTGAACCATATACCTCATCGGTGGAAACATGATAAAACAATCTGTCCTGATTTCCTTTCCAGAACTTACGGGCAGTGTTGAGCAGGTTCACAGTTCCGATCACATTGGTTTGTACAAAAGCAAGCGGATCCAGTATGCTCCGATCCACATGACTTTCTGCTGCCAGATGGATGACATGAGTGATATCGTATGATTCAAAAATAGACGTCAACTGCTCCGGATCACAGATATCGCCTTTGATAAATGTATAACCCGGGTGGTTTTCCACATCACGAAGGTTTTCCAGATTTCCGGCATAGGTAAGTTTGTCCAGATTGAAAATACGATAGTCAGGATAATGGTTGATAAAATGCCTGACAAGATGTGAGCCGATAAACCCCGCGCCTCCGGTAATAAGTATATGCTTATTCATGAGCAGTCTTCAAATATTTAGCACTAAAGTAGAGCACTTTCGCAAATTAACCAGACCCTTTGTTTGTTAATCATTACAGCAAACGAAACTCTGTGCCCGATTGTTGGCTTTGAATGTATAACATAAAAACACCCGGGCCAAAACCCGGGTGGCAGATTACACAATTTTAAGAAAATATCGCAAACTAACTAAAAAGGTCATTACGCTTTCTACGCAAAAATACCCGATGATAGTTACATAATTGTACGAAGGAGAGAATTTATTACCTGTACTTTTGGGGTTACGCAGATAGGGAGAAATACCTAAATGGCTGATAAATAACTGGTTTTTGAACAACACCCACCCGTGGTTAAACAAATTAAACTACTTACTAACAGCTATTAGGTTGGACAATCCGATTATACGTACTTTTGAATCATGGAAAGGTACATATCGGGACTAGTTATACTGTTTGGAATTTATTGCTCTGTTCCAAACCTCCTTGCCCAGCCAGTTGCTGATTTCCAGGCAGATACCACCTACGGTTGCGCACCAGTTGTCGTGACCTTCGAAGATTTATCCACCAATGCCGTCTCCTGGCAATGGAATACGGGTGTGGGAACATCCACTTTGCAGAATCCTGGCGTGATCTACACGCAGCCGGGAACTTATACCGTGACCCTGATTGTCACTTCGGCAAACGGACAGAAAGATACCCTGACCCGGGTGAACTACATTACCACTCACGGAAACCCTGTGGTGGATTTTTCGGCAAACCTCACCAATGTATGTAGATTTACCCCCATTGTATTTTCTGATCAGTCGACCAATCCCTCCGGAAACATTGTTTCCTGGATGTGGGATTTTGGAGACGGTACAACGAGTAGTTTGCAAAATCCGGTTCACCCCTATACTTCTCCCGGGATATATCCGGTCTCGCTTATCGTGGAGAACCAATACCATTGCAGCGATGATAAAATCCTCAATGCATACATACAGGTAAATTCTCCGGATGCCTCTTTTTCTGCTACAAACCTGCTTGCGTGTGGCCCACCGCTGACGAGCACTTTTACCAGTACCGGCGACACGACCGGCATACACTTATGGGATTTTGGGGATGGGACAACCTCATCGCTGGTGCACCCTGTCCACACTTATCAATCAAACGGAAGCTACGATGTAACGCATATTATTGAAGATGCTCAGGGTTGCAGAGACACACTTACGAAAGATGGACTGGTAAATATTGGGGTGAATACCCTGAGCCTTTCAGTCAGTGATACCTCTATTTGTGTGGGAGATACAATCTTTTTCACCACCAATGCAGCCTCAAACAGCAATATCCACTGGGATTTTGGCAACGGAATCTCTGCTACCGGGCTTGTCCCATATTACAAATATTCAGGACCAGGTAGTTATCATATTGTAGCTACAGTATCTGATGCGAGTGGGTGTATATATGATCTTCAGGCAGATGTGTCTGTATATGCGCTCCCCAATCCCTGGTTTGCAGCCAGTACACCGAAAATTGGTTGTGAAGTGCCCTTTACGGTTCAGTTTCAGGATCAATCCACCAATGCTGTTTCCTGGTGGTGGTATTTTTGGGATGGAACGTATGATTCTGTTCAACATCCGCTGCATACTTTTTACACAGTGGATACTTTCAACATCCGGCTTACGGTAACCGGCCCCGGAGGATGCTCAAATACTCGCACCCTGGCTGATTTTGTTCAGATCCGGGAAGTGCGGAATGGATTTGTGGCAGATAAAACCAATGGTTGTGCGCCCCTTGACGTAACATTCAGTGATACGACTTACTCTCCTTACCCGGTGATCACCTGGCTTTGGGATTTTGGCGACGGCACTACCTCTACTCTGCAAAACCCTTCCCATACCTTTGTGGATACCGGCTATTACGATATTACCCTGATCACTTCCAACAGCCAGGGATGTACCGATACAATCATTCGCCCCAACTATATCAGCGCCGGCCAAAAACCTATAATCGATTTTGCCGCAGATACCAATCAGGCATGTGCACTTACAGATATTCAGTTTATCAATAATACGGTTGGTGCCAATGATTACATCTGGTATTTTGGGGATGGGGATACGGCTATGTCTGCAAACCCGCTTCACGGATTTGCTGCGATAGGAGATATGGATGTTATTCTCACAGCTTCTGACAGGGGTTGCTGGGATACCTTGCGCTATAGCAATATGGTCAATATTCTGGCACCTCTGCCGGTGATCGGGATCAGTCAGAAATATATCTGTGATTTGCCGGCAACCATACTTTTCAGCAATTTGTCCATCGGTGCTGATACATGGGCATGGACACTGGAGGATTCTATCAGTTTATCCGGCATGTCTTTTACCCATACATTCCAGACACCGGGATTCCATTATGTTGAGTTGTTGGTGGGGAATGATACAACCGGCTGTCTGATTTCGGCGATAGATTCCATTTATATTCATCCGGTTATGGCTGATTTTGAGGCCGATACAAATCGTGGTTGTGTGCCGCTTCAGATTCATTTTAATGACCTTTCTGAAAATGCGATCAAGTGGCATTGGGATTTTGGGAATGGCGATACGTCTTTGCTAAAAAACCCCGTTTATACGTATAAAAATCCCGGAAACTTTAAAGTTACACTTGTGGTTGAGAATAGTATTCGTTGTCGGGATACACTCGTTTGGGATCCGGGTATTTCAGCTCTGGGAGTAAATGCCGATTTTCGGTTGGCAGAACCCAATGCCGGTTGCGTACCGCTGGCGCTGAGTTTTTCCGACAACTCTTATGGAACCGGGCAGGTTACCGCCTGGTCATGGGACCTTGGCGATGGCACCACTACCAATACTCAAAACGTATCTCATACTTATTTACAACCCGACTACTATACTGTTAAACTCACGGTTCAGGATGAAGACGGATGCATGGATTCGGTCGTTCGAACCAATTTTATATTTGCCACACAGCCTATACCCGCTTTTACAGTTAACCCGATGATTAACTGCCCCGGAACGCCTGCTGTGTTTGTTTCTCAATCATCAGGTGTAGGGCTTACTTACTCCTGGGATTTTGGCGATGGGGCTACTTCTGTGCTGGCCAATACCTTTCATGCTTATCAGGATACGGGCCTTTATGATATAACTCTCTATCTTTCGGATGTCAATGGTTGTGATACGTCTGTGTTTATCCCCCAAATGGTAGAGATACGCGAACTGATCGCCGATTTTGTGGCTGATACGATGTTTGCGCCTTGTCCGCCGCTGGCGGTTGATTTTTCGACCCTGGGAAGTTTTCCCCACACTGGCATTACCTGGGCATGGGATTTTGGCGATGGCGCAACGTCTTCCCAAACCACGCCTTCGCATGTTTATACAGCACCTGGAATATTCACCGTGCGGCTAATTGTTTCAACTCCTTCAGGTTGTGCTGATACCATGGTCTGGCAGGATATGATTACGGTTTTGGGCCCTTCCACGACTTTTACCTTTGATCCAAAATCTGGCTGCCCGGGGACGGAGGTGAACTTTTCCGCTACTTCGCCGGAAGATTCCATTGTCTATGAATGGATTTTTGGCGACGGGAATACAGATCTTGGACAAAATATTTCTCATGTTTATGCTGCTTCGGGATCCTATATTCCGGTATTAAGAGTAGAAGACAATACCGGCTGTCAGATATTTACCATTGCGCCTGATACAATTACGATTTTTGAGCCACCCGTGGCGGAGTTTAACTCCAATACCGCGGTGATCTGCGACTCGGGTTCCGTGACATTTGTGGATCAGTCTTTTGGAGCGGCTTCGATTGTAGCCTGGAACTGGGACTTCGGCGATGGCGGAACAGATTCTGTAAAATTTCCTACACATTATTACCAACAATTGGGCAGCTATGATGTGACCCTGATCGTTACCTCGTCTGAGGGCTGCATGGATACGTTGCGGGTATCTGATTACATCACAGTTGTCCCTTCGCCTAAGCCAACAATATTAGCGGTAGATCCTTTTGGGTGTAGCCCATTATCTGTATCCTTTCAGGCATCCAGCAATGGACATCCTTTTCCGTTTACAGATTATGTGTGGGATTTTGGGTATAATAATGGAACTTCAACACTTCCCCAGCCCTCATTTTCCTTTCCTCCGGCAGGGACTTATTATACAAATCTCACAGTAACGGATATCAATACCTGTACGGGTTCTGCAACCCAGACGATTACCGTATTCCCCATTCCTGTGGTTAACTTTATTGCAGATGATAGTATCGGGTGTGCGCCCTTTACCACCACCTTTCACAACCTGACTGACATACCAACGGTCAAATGGATATGGGACTTTGGCGATGGCTCTGTGGCTGTTGACTCTCTCCCCAATCATACCTGGCTGGCAGATGGTGAATACGCTGTAGGGCTGTCTGTAACGGATACAAATGGCTGTGAAGCTACCTTCTCCAGACCTGATTATATTCGTTTGAATCACCCTGTGGCAAATTTTTCTGCTCTGGATACCGTGATTTGCCCCGACTCGGAGGTTTTATTTTTCGACGATTGTATAGCTGCATATGCACCACTGGTTCAATGGGTATGGGACTTTGGTGATGGCTCCGGCTTCAATGGACAGACTCCTGTTCATCAATTTACGACTTCAGGGCTGTATGATATTTCGTTGACCGTGGTGGATTCCCTGGGCTGTGCCGACGAATTGATCCGCCCGGCCTATGTGGAGGTATTGCCTGATTTTATTCCCAAGGCCATCAACATCCAGTATGTTTCGGTACTCAATAATCAGGAGGTAGAAGTTGTGTTCTCGCCATTTCCCAATGTTTATAATGATTTTAACCGCTATGTGGTTTACCGAATGGCGCCCGGCGGTAGCTATGATTCTGTGGGAGTGATGTACGATATCAGTGAGACGCGTTTTGTCGATCGCGGATTAAATACGCTGGATGAGTCATATTGCTATAAAATTCAGGTGGTAAATGATTGCGGTACAACTTATGATATTAGCCTGGCAGAAGCCCATTGTACGCTCAATCTGATGGCAAATGGGCTGGTAGATGAAATTTTCCTTCGGTGGAATCCTTATATTGGCTGGGATCATGTGGAGAACTATCTGATTTTCAGAGTAATGGACTATAATCCGCAAAGTATGATCCTGATTGCCACAATGCCTGGCAATGCAAGTTATTATTCGGATCGTGAAACCTACTGTTATGATGCATTTTCCTATCGGATTGTTGCGGTTGGCGAAGGTCATGTTCAGTCTTATTCAGATACTACACATGCTGCTCCCGTGCATATTCCTCCCACAGAACAAGGGAATATTATTCGGGTTACAGTAGAAAACAACCAGTTAATTGAGGTAGAATGGGATGCCGCAGCCATTGATAAGGCAAATGAGGTCGTCGTAGAAAGGAGTTCCGGAAATGGGTATCAGGAAGTGTATCGCGAAAGTTTTGATGCCGGAGAGTCGAAGTTTCAGGATTTCAATGCGGATGTGAATGCCTTGTCTTACGAATATCAGGTTTCAACAATTGATTCCTGTGGAGACTATACGCCTACCGGCCGCAAAGGCAAGAGCATATTGCTTCATGCGGAGCGAAACGACGGTGAAATATTCCTCAAATGGAACCCCTATGAAGGCTGGGAAAACGGGGTGGATCGCTATGATATTCAATTGGTTGATCAGCTCTCAGGTAAGTTTACAAATGTAGCGACAATCGATGGTACGCAGACGGGTTATAAAGATGTTGGGGCAAATGCGATACAGGCTATGAATTGTTATCGCGTGATTGCCTGGGAAGCCGGTGGAACTTTCACCTCCAGTATGTCCAACGAGTCCTGCGTTGTGCTCGATCCCCGGATTCATACGGCCAATGCCTTTACACCCAATGGGGACGGCACCAATGATGAATTTACCGTGCATGGGGCTTTTCTTACTGAGTATAGTCTGGAAATCTTTAACCGATGGGGAGAGAAAATCTTCGAATCCACATCCATGGAAAATGTCTGGAAAGGAGAAACCAAGTCAGGTCTTCTGGCACCGGAAGGGGTATATGTATTTATCGCCCGGGGAGTGGGTTTTGAAGGGGAAAAAATTCAGCGGATAGGCAGTGTTACACTCCTTCGGTAATCAGGGTTGAATGAGAATTTTTTGAGAGAATACGGGCTGCTTTTCCTGCTCAAGTGTGAGCAGGTATATGCCTGGAGAAAGAGCAAAATTCATCAAAATATCGCCGGATACATTTGTGAGGGGGGTAGAAATGATCTTTTGCCCCCAACTATTGACCAGTGAAATGCGCCAGTCAGAAGAATGGGTGTTTTCGGGTAGTTGATACGCGACCGTTAAGTGATCATGGGCAGGGTTGGGGAAAACCTGAATGCGGAATGGCAAAACACTTGTTTTTTCCAATCCGACAGAAGATTCCTCCACGATCCGGAATCCATCAATGCCTGCCTCCACCGCATCCTGGTTGCCGGGTTCTAAGTCCTGGGTATAAAAAATAAATTTTACCGGTTTGCTACGGTCAATGGCATTTACAAACGGAACAATCGTCGCCGCATTCCAGGTAGTGTCGAATGGCCCGGTATAACGCCGCAATTCAACCGTATCGATGCCATCGGTAACAGATACCGTCAGAAAATCATTTCCCGGTCCATCGGGAGCAGAGCCGTTAAGAGACCAGTTGAGAAACCACCAGTAGTATTGTAGTATGGGCGTGTCATAGCCACTGAGATCAATTTCGGGAGAAATCAGCAAGGTTGTGCCATTATCCACATCATCACCAAAAGGGGCGCCTCCGGCATTACCGGTTATATAGGCCTGGTCTCCGATATCGTCGGGCAGATCGTATTCCGGATTGTAAATTTCGCCATTCTCTCTGTAGGTACCTATGGGCTCTCCTCTCTCCCATATCCCTCTTTCAGCACTGCCCGTAACCTCCCATCCAAAGTCAAGGGCAAAATCATCGTAATAGCCAGGCATCAGGTACAAAACGAGTGAATCGTTTCCTGGAGCCACGGTGAGGGTTGTATCGTATGTATGATAGCCCCATTTTCCCAGAATAAACGCATAGCTATTGATGACAAACCGATTGTCTGAAACCTCGCCGTTGCCGTTGGTTGTGTAAGAAAAAATAGCTGCCTGATCTGGTGCAATGGCCTGAATTTGTGCACCCGGAAGGGGTTGAAGGGTTTCGCTGTCCAGCAGCCGTATTTTTAGCTGGGTACGGGGCAGGGGAACGAGCGCAATATTCAGCGTCGTCAGTTGTCCGTTGTCTAACGAAACCAAAGCCGTATCTGATTCATATCCATATTTACTAAAAATCACGGTGTAACTGCCTGAATCAGGGGTGCCGACTGCATACGCGCCGGTTGTTTGGGTGAATTCTTCCAGGCTATCTTCGACAATATGAACCGAAACGTTGGTGACGGGGGCAGAAGTTTGGGCATCAGTAACATTCCCTTCCAGATAACAACCTCTTTGATAGTGCGGTTGAAGGATGAACAAACCCTCCTCAATATCCGATATCAGCACCAATCCCGAGGGTAAAAAAGGATATGCACCCCAGGCGCCTTCAAAGAAACCACTGGCTTTGGGGCTGGTATCATAATAACCTACCTCAACCAGGTTTCCTGGCCGTGAAGCATCTACAATATTCAACCCGTCGGCGTAATAGGACGTCACCAGATAATCATTGAGCACGTGGACATTATGAGGGGCAGCCTGCCCGTCATTGACAGATGAGCGGATTTTGTCCAGAAAACGAATATCTCCAGGGTCACTGATTTCCCAGGCGGTGAGGTAAGCCTGCGCAAGTTCATCCGTGGTGAAGCATACATTTCCCGCGTCATTGATCCAGGTATTGTGGGTAAATGCACGGGGATAGTCGCGGTTTCCAATAATTGTTGGCAAACCCGGATCGGTTACATCCAGTATGGTCAGGCCGTTGGAAAGTTCACCTGCATAGACAAGGTCGTTGCGCGCATACAAATCGTGAACATAATGCTGATGATAGTCGCCCAGGAAGGTAGGATTCCAGGGGTCATTGTTGAGGTCAAATAATTTAAAACCTCCTGTTGTGTTATAGCCGATGATGTAGAGATATCCATTATCATCAATCCATACATTATGTGCAGTATTGATGCCACCCAATGTGGTATCCTTGTAGGCCACATTGCCTGGAAGGCCGGAAAGGTCGATGATCAGGACGCCATTTCCGGTTTCATTGGAGGTGTAAGCGTAGTGGTCAAATGTCTTTATATCGCGCCATACCGATTCCATTCCCGGAATAAACTGTACTTCCACCGGTTGTGACGGCGTGGCAATATCTACAATGGAAACGCCATTGGTAAGGCCGACGAGGGCGTATTCGTTACCATTCAGGTCTGTATAACCCCAGATATCATTCAGCTCTTTGGTATAGGGTAAATGACCCGTAAGGGTTACATTTTTTGTTTGTTGGGCAAAGAGATGGAAAACGGGCAGGAATCCGGCCACGAGTAAAAAAAATAATCGGATCATGTGTTATTGCTCATTTTCATACTCAAAATCGATCTTCAGCTCAGCTTTTTGTGAAGCTGCTACTGCAAGCTGGTCGCAGCGTTCATTGAGCGGATTGCCAGCGTGGCCTTTTACCCAGTGGAACCTTACCTGATGTAAACGGTAAACTTTAAGAAAACGTCGCCACAGATCCGGGTTTTTCTTTCCGGCAAACCCTTTTTTCTCCCAGCCAAAAACCCATTTTTCGGTTACAGCTTTTTGTACATATTGGGAGTCAGTAAAAATATCAACTTCCATCCCAGGCTTTTTCAATGCTTCGAGGGCAACAATTACAGCCAGCAACTCCATGCGATTGTTGGTAGTCTTTCTGTAACCCTCAGATAGCTCTTTTCTATGTTGGCCGGAAAGCAATACTGCGCCGTATCCACCGGGCCCGGGATTGCCTTTTGCCGCTCCGTCGGTATAAATCATTATTTTCATACAAGGCAAAGATATCAGTTAATGACAAGACCTACAATTGCAGCATTGCCTGTATTTATCTGGTATGAATGAATACCGGAAATCGTGCTTTGTAAAGTGTGTAAACTTTTCCTAATGTTGTATTACGATTAAGCGAGGAACAATGGAAAATCCTTTTAGTTTTCTTAGTTATATGAAAGTACTTTGGATTTGTCTGTTGGGGTTGTTTTTCCCCATACTGACATTTGCCCAGGAGTATGGCGAAGCATCTTATTACAGTGATAACCTTCATGGTCAACGTACAGCCAGTGGGGAGCGCTACAATAAATATAGCTTTACCGCGGCACACCGTACGCTCGGTTTTGGTACAATGGTTCGTGTAACCCGTATTGATGATGGGCGATCTGTAACGGTAAAGATCAATGACCGGGGCCCACAGAAAGTAGGTCGTGTCATAGATCTGAGTCGTGTAGCTGCCGAGCAGATCGGCCTGACCCGGGATGGTTTTACGCAGGTAAGACTGGATGTGATTTCAACTACCGGGGCGCAGGCACCTGCGGAAACCGTATCAACGCCGGGAAACTCCGGTGGTGTGACTGAAGATCGCACCAAGATTGTACTTTCAGATCTCCCGCTTCGCGACCAGGCCGGCAAACTTCTTTCTGAAGACGGGGAGGTACGTGAATCTGCTCCCAGTCAGGGGCAGGCGACTGGCAGTGGTGCTGCAAATAGCCTTCCTGATAAGCTATCAGCGGAAATGGCAAAATACACACCTGCACTTTTCCAAATGGCGGCAACAAAACAGGAACCCATGGGTTTTGGTGTACAGGTAGGCGCGTTTTTTACCTATTACCGACTTCTGGAAGGGTTAGATGATCTCCACCGCAAAGGATTTGAAAACACGATGGTACATAATAGTATCAAGGATGACAAACCGATTTTCCGCATCTTGTTAGGCCCTTACCAAACACGGCAGGAAGCGTTAAACATGCGAAAAAAAGCGCTTGCTGCCGGCCAGAAAGGGATTCTTGTGGACCTGGCTGAGTTGAAGTAATATATCTTTCCTTTTTTCCATAAAAGGGAAAACTGTATGTACCTAAATTTCGTTTTTTGATTGTGCGATGGGTTGAATTTTACTGAAACACCAACTGACATTCATGGTATGAGCTTTTCGGAAGTCAGGAAAAATATCTGGATTTGCTATTTGTTCTTTCCTTTGATCTCGGTCGGGCAGGTTCCTGATTTTTCAACGGATCAGTTTTATGCAATTGCAAATTCTACCACCTCTGCCTCAAATATTACTGCGCGGGCGCAATTGTTTTCGTATGAGGCCAATTTGTCACTGGTTATAGAAGTTCACGATAAGGATGTAAATATAGATCCTCAAAGTAATGCAAACACAGACCACATCGAAGTGTGGTTTGCTCTTCCCAAACCAGTTTTCCCCGCTAATTTTGAATATAATACGCATCCTGCGTATATCTGTGCTATCCCTGAGAGCACCCGCAGCAATGAACCAGAAGATCCCCGCTTCTTTAGTGTGTTTTCAGAATATGGAAAAATAACCAATGCCGGGGACTTCGTCTCTCAATATGATTATCCCAAGTCTTCTGAAATCCGCAGAGATAGTCTGGATATTCCTGAAAGGAAAAACTTAAAAAGTAAATCGGTCCCCTTTGGAATCGTGCATTTTGGCTTTTTTCCTGATGGAAGATCTGTCATCCATTACAATAAATCAGATCTGAGTCTCGTCGAAGATGCGCTTCATATTCGACTCGGCAATCTGACGGAAGGCATTGATTATATTGCAGAAATCAATGAAAAGGAAGATGGGTATACCATTAATGCCCGTATTACCCCTGAAGCGCTGGGGTTTGTGCAACTACCTCAACTGGACCAGATTCGCTTTTTGGTTGATATCGCAGATAATGGCGCCACGCCTTCTGCTCCCGCCAATATCGTCCTCTCCAGTTCCAACAATCGCAAGCAAGGCGTACCTGCGACTTTCAATCAGGTAGTTTTTCAGAAGCCGTTGAAGACAAATATATCTCCTGTCCCTAATGATTTTTTCCGTGCCGCTCGTCTTCTTCCACTTTTTGTGTACGGCAATACAGAATGGATCTATGCCTCTGTGGATGTCGATGGTATTGTTTATCGCGAACATCAGGTAAGTGATGTGCTGTCAGAAATCAAGTTCTCCCGGGTACCTTACCGTTTTGATGCTGAAGTGATTTCCGGGGTTCAGGTTTCTACGCTGATCATGGAAATGGCTCACGTCAATAAACTACCCACAGAAAAGGAGTTTGTCAGAATAGCCGGAAAAATGATTGAGGTCGAACGCGCAAAAACTGCGGGGTTTCCTGACGGCAAAAGCCGGAAAAATATGATCTTTCGATTTCCCGATGAACTCCCGGGGATTATTATCCGGGAAAGTAGCTACCGCGATCCTTATGGATGGGGTGATTGTGGGGAATGTATTCTGGAGACCATACATATCCGTAGAGTTACTCCGGAAGATGTATACGATATTATGTCTATCAACCAGGGAAATGGCCCTGATGCCTTCTGTGAAGTTGGTGAATTCAGGTTTGACGGTTACTATGTAAGCCAGATGGACTGGATTCAATCAGGGAAAATACTCGTCGTTCGCCTTACCCACTACAATGGGAAAGAACAGCGGCGAGTCAAACTCTCATGGGAAAAAGATGGCAGTAATCCGAAAGTACAGTGGATTCGCTGATTAGCGCCGTCTCAGGTAAATCATCAGTGTTGCATTGATCCCGGCATGATCGGGTTCTGTCAACAATTCCGGTGAATTGGAAGGTACTGAGGAACCATTAACCGCCTGATTTAACTGGCGGTAATTCAGTCTGCCAAAAAATATCTGGTAATATGGCTCAATGGAAAGTTTTACAACCGGCCCAAATCCAAACCGGAAAGGGGCCAGGATCGTGAAACTGGTCATCCACGCGTTACTAACCTGGGAAAGGGCTGTATTCTCGTCAAAACTTGCCTCGGCAACCTGAGCAGTAGCTGTTCGGAAATTGGTAAGATCAAAAGATCCGCCTACATTAAACCCACCTTCGCTATAAAATTTAATCAGCTCGCTATTGAGGCCTAATGAGACTACGCCGCCATGCAGTTGTACGTCTCTGCGAAAGTTTTGGCCGTTGTTGTCCGGGCCAATAGCATAAGTCTGTGCATTGAAAAGCATCCCACTCAGTCGAAAACTGGCTCTGCCACTGTGGTATCCCAGCCCTGCCGAAAATCCATTGGCCCATTTAATTTCTTCCATTTTTCTTGTGAGAGAAACCGAACTGTTATACTTCCCGATAATAAAATTGACAGAACGCGGGGTAAGGTATTTCAGTTGATAGCCAGCCTGTATGGAGATGCCTTTTTTTCCTGATTGGCCTGTAGCCGTAAGAACAGCAAACATAGCCAATGAAAAAATGATGAGTATACTTAGTTTTTTCATGAATCGGGATATGAAATAAGGTTCAATATTAACGAAAAGATTGGTTCACAGGTAGTTTTTATGCCTGGGAACGAATAATCTCCTGCACGCCGTCCGTAATACTCGTAATGTATATACCTGGTTTTATGCCAAATTTTGCCTCATACTGACTGCTCAGCTCCTCTGCCACCGTTTCTGCATAAGCAGATGGTACAAGGTTGAGGGTACATCCCCCAAATCCGCCTCCCATCATTCTTGCGCCCATTACTTCAGGATTGTCGCGGGTTAGTTCTACGAGAAAATCAAGTTCGGGACAACTTACCTCATAAAGATGCTGCAGTCCTTCATGGGACTTATACAATAATTCGCCTACGCGTGCCAATTTTCCCTGGCTTAATGCTTCACAGGTTTTAATTACCCGGTCATTTTCTTCAACGACATAGCTGCATCTTTTGAAAACAACGGGATCCATCTGGTCTTCATGTGCTGCCAGCATATCTGCATTTACATCGCGGAGACTGTGAACGTGAGGGAAGGTGTTTCGAATTATTGCTACTCCCGCTTCGCATTCTTTTCGGCGGGTATTATATTCAGAATTAGAAAGTGAATGAGTAACCCGGGTATCACAAAGTAGAATTTTGTGCGCACGCATGTCAAAGGGAAAATATTCGTAATCCAACGTCCTGCAATCCAGCCTGACTACATGGTTGGCTTTGCCAAAAGTACTGGCAAACTGATCCATTATGCCACATTGAACCCCGGGGAAAGTATGTTCGGCCTTTTGTGCCATCTTTACCAAATCCATCCGGGAAATATTCAGATCAAATATCAGACTGAGTGCATAACCTATACCACATTCTACTGCCGCAGAAGAGGAAAGCCCGGCTCCAACCGGAATATTACCACCAAATACACAATCAAAACCACCTACTGCATAACCGTTGAGTTGAAACTGGTGGACGACCCCCAGCAGGTAGTTGGCCCATGATACAGAAACCGGTTGAAGGTCGTGAAGTTCTGTCTCATACTCATCTTTGAGATCCATTGCAATGATCCGGCAACGGGTCGTATGATTGGGTGCCACAGCAAATACGATTCCTTTGTCAATGGCTGCAGGGAGCACAAACCCTTCATTGTAGTCGGTATGTTCTCCAATCAGATTGATTCTTCCCGGAGCGATAACCAGGGTAGGGGTATGGTGAAAGTGTTTTTGAAAAGTCTCCAGGATTGTCTGATGCATAAATACGACTAAGTTAAATAGGGGCTATATGTTTATTTTCTATAAATCCTTCTACTGTACCAATATTGACATCGGCTACCCTGATCTTTGTCCATCCGCCAATCTCATCGAGAAGATCTACTTTTACCCCTTCGTGCAGGATTAGCAGATCTGTACGGCCCGAAGGGGCATTTTTTACATATACATTGGGCGAAAGGATAATGCCCAGATGACTGTGTTGCTCCTTGAGATTCCGATTGAGGCTGATAGTCAAAGCAGCGAGAGACAAAACCACAAAAAATATTCCACTAAAAAAAGTAACTCTCTTTACAATGGGTGAATATAGAAAAAGAAAAGCTCCTCCTAAGGTAGCTGCTGCAAATAAAAGTGCAATCGCCAGCCATGCCCATTGCCCGGATGAAAATGAAAGTATGAAATTCCGTATTTTTTCGGTTATCGCAAAACCCGGGATGGGTTTTATATTATCCTTTACGCGAAGGTTGGCCAGTTGAAGGTTTACCCTTGCGTCTTCAAACCTCGGGTTTATTTCCAATGCCCGTTCATAATTAAGTACTGCAAGGGCTGTATGTTGGAGTTTATAGTGGGCATTTCCCAGGTTGAGATATAGTTTTGCAGATTCAAATCCCTGGTTTATTACAGAATCATAAAGCTGTACTGCGCCTGAATAGTCTTCATTTATATATGCTTCATTACCCTGTTTAAAGAGATGCTCCGCTTCCTGAGCGAATGCGCTACTGGTAAGCAGCAGGATAACAGCGATAAAAATGCATAATCTTTTCATGTCTTTGTATTGCAGTTAGTGGTATTATTTTCCTGTAATACCCTCAATTTCAGCGATTAATTTTAGCGCCTGGTCATAAGTGCCCTGCATTCCACCTC
This sequence comes from Bacteroidia bacterium, assembly GCA_041391665.1. NCBI lineage: Bacteria > Pseudomonadati > Bacteroidota > Bacteroidia > Bacteroidia bacterium. Next base: position 572,525 of record JAWKNO010000002.1, read on the forward strand.
CGGCGGATGAGGGGGCAAACAGTGCCATTTCACTGGTATCGAGCAAATCGGTGAGCTGTCCGATCAGCGACTCCGGTACGTTGCCGGCCAGCAGTTTCTCTTTGATCGTCTCACGGGTAAGTTCTGACTGACTGATCGTAAGCTTATCGCTGACATAGCCCCATATTGCCCGTGTAATTTCTTTATAAAATGATTTTTCTTCTCCGGCAGCCAGAAATTTTTGCGCGGCTGTCAATCGTTTTTTCGCCATTTGGCTGGCTTTTTTCCTACGGGTACCATCCTGGTCAGCGGCCGCGTTTCGCTGGTTTTTCCTTACAAAAATCAATATCCCGAATATTGCCAATGGCAGAAAGTAAAGGGCGAAAAAGGGGAGAGAGGCGGCAAAGGTCTGCCCTTTTTTCCGAAGGGAATAATCATCTGTTTGGATATACCGGATATCCTGGCCAATGAGTTCCATATCTTCTTTACTCATATTGGAAGTGCTGATTTCCGGACGTTGTGCCTCTCCGGTAACGGTGAGCGTATATTCCGGTGAGCGATGCGTAACGTAATCTTTTTTCTTTGTATCAAAATAGCTGAAAGTAACTTCCGGTAACCGGTATACACCGGGGTTTCGGGGAACAATCAGGTAGTCAAAACTGCGCCTGCCACTGACGGTACCTGTGTTTTTGACAATAGACTCATCGACTTTGGGGTCGAAAACGTCAAAGTCAGGGGGGAATTCCAGGCGGGGTTCCCGAAAATTTTTGATATTTCCCTGTCCGGAATACTTTATCCGGAATGTAACGGCATCGCCGGTTTTTACTTCGGGTTTGTCCAATGTTACTTCCATATCCAGTACCCCCACCATACCGCTGAAATCGGCTGGTTTTCCTGCTGCGGGTAAGCTATTTACCTGTACAGGAACTGGTGCATTGGCAAAAGTATAGGGGTAGTTTTCGTAGGTTTCAAAAAATGAATCGAAAATACTTCTTCGCTGTTTGGGTTGGGCCTGTACCTGTACCACACATGAAAGCGTCATGGGGTCAATGGTCAGTTTACCGGCTCTTTGGGGAAACAGAATATCTTTTTTTATAATCCGTGTTTGGTACTGAATCCCGTCGATAATCTCGTTTTGAGCAGGAGCGCCTTTGAGTTCTACATTTTCCACCCAAAAACCTTCATATTTTGGTGGCTCTTCGGGGATAAGATTTAATGCCCGGATTCGCTCATACAATTTATATGTCACAGTCAGTTGTTCGCCCATATATACCTCCCGGTCGCTGACAATGGCCCGCAGAAAAATGTAATCTTTTAGCTGGGCTTCCAGGCTTTGATCTTTTCGCTGGGTTTCTGTATTGCCTCCGGCTGTATTGGGGTTTCCGGAAGATCCGGCTGCGGAAACCTCCATCTGGATAGGCTGGGAAGAAAGTTTCTGACCATTGACAACGATTGTTGCGGGGCCGATGGTGATTTTGCCTTCCTTTTTGGGTCGAATATAAAAGGAATACGTAATGGATTGTGTCGTATTTCCATTGATAAACTGCATACTGGTGGAGGTGTTTGGGCCACCCAGTACCTGAAAACCATCAAAAGAAGGGTATTCTATTCCTTGTGGTTGCGCATTATCCAGCTTAAATGAAACCTGAAAGGTCTCATCCAAAGCGACTTTATTCTTGCTGACAAAAGCGCTAAATGCCTGTCCGTATAACCATCCGGAACTGAGTGCAAATATCGATATCAACAAATAAATCCGTTTCATATGCTTTATGCCCTGCTGGTTTGAATGATTTTTGAAAAAATGGCGGCAAGTTCGTTGGAAGCACGTATGAGCTGATCGCGCCTTTGTATGAGCATCGGATCGCCCTGAATATCAATCAGATTCAGCCAGTACTGCGTGGTTTTTGTTTCCTGCACGCAGTTTTTTATATAAGTCAGAGAATCATTTCGATTGGTTGCTTCTGTGGCTCCTATATAATTGGCGCCGATTGCACCTGAAGTTTTGATCAACTGTTTAAGATCTTCCACATTGGAGACGGTCATTGGGATTACTTTCCCAAGTTCACGCACAGCCTGAGCGAATTTCAGTGTGTGATCGTAGATTTGCTGATTTATGTCTCCCTGATTCATAAACGTTGACGGAGTTAGGTTAAAGATAGATTACCAATCCTTTTCTACTTTTTTCTTGTTAGCCGGGACTTTCTTTTTTTGCAGATCCTGTTGAAGTTTTTCTTCCTGAAATTCAAGTGCTTCCAGCATTTTCTCTATTTGTTCCGGCGACATTTGCTGTTGTTTGGGCTGTTGCGCCTCGCTTTTATTGTCCTGTTGATCTTTCTGATCCTGATTTTGTTGCTGGTCCTGATTTTGGTCTTGTTTCTGATCTTGCTGATCCTGTTTTTGCTGATCCTGTTTGTCTTTTTGGTCCTGGTCTTTCTTATCGTCCTGCTTCTGATCCTGGTTTTGTTTCTGTTGTTGTTCTCTCAGCATCTGTTGCGCATAGGCGAGATTGTATTTGGTTTCCTCGTCATCAGGTTTTTCCCTCAGGGCTCTTTTATAGGCATCAATGCTCTCTTTAAATTTATTGTCCTTTAGCAGCGCATTTCCCAGATTGTGAAACGCCTGAGACTTTTCACCAGAATTTTCGGCCATGCTCGCCGCTTTTTCAAACTCATAAGCGGCTTCGGAAAATTTGCCTTGCTGGTAATAAGCATTTCCCAAATTGTACACTGCACGTGAATTTTCTTTTTTAGCTTCTAATGCTTTTTTGTAGGCCTGCTCTGACAATGCATAATTTTTGTCTTCATACGCTTTATTCCCTGCTCGTACATCTGCTTTTCCCGGTTCTGAAAATAGCTGCGCATAGGTAGGGACTACCAGGATCAAGAGAAAAAATATCAGATAAATGCGTTTCATATTTCCCAAATTTGAGTGTCCGGTTATTCTCTGAAAATACGCCAGTCAGAGAAAATTCTGCTTCGGCTTTCTGAGATAAAATATTCTAGCAAAAGAAAAAGTATCCCGATGCCCAGGAATAGCTGAAAGTAGTCATCATAATCTGTAAACTCCTGATCTTCAAACTCTTTCTTTTCCATTCCCGCCAACTCATCCAAAAAAGCTTTCACTTCTGTGGTTCCCTGTGTAAGCTGGAAATACCTTCCTTTTCCAGCTGCAGCTACTTCTCTGAGCATTTCGACATTGAGTTTTGAAAAAACAATTCCCCCCTCCTTATCTCTTTTGTAGTCTTCCATTCCATTTTTCATCTCAGGGATTGGGGCACCTCTGGTGGTACCAATCCCCATAGTGTGCACAACCAGTCCTTGTGATGCGGCTTCCTCGGCGGCTTCAAGTGCATCTCCTTCATGATTTTCACCGTCAGAGATGATAAGCATGGTTTTAAATTGTGTCTGCCCTTCCGGGAAAGATTTTGCAGCTAACCGGATTGCCTCACCAATGGCAGTTCCCTGGGTCGGTGCGAGGTCTGTGCTAACTGTTTTTAACAGAGATTTTGCCGCGCGATAGTCGGAGGTAAGCGGTACCTGGAGATAGGCATTTCCGGCAAAAATAATCATTCCAACCCGGTCCCCTGCAAGTTTATCGATAAGTCGTGATACAAATTGTTTGGATTTTGCCAGGCGGGAAGGCTTTTCATCTTCAGCCAGCATACTTTTGGAGATATCGAGGGCAATAATCAGGTCAACGCCTTCTCTTTTTATTTTTTTGGGTGTTTCGGACAACTGCGGATTGGCGAGTGCAAAAACGAGAAAAATCAGAGAGAGGCAGGCGAGCGCAAACTTGATCTGGTGTTTCCATGTAGGACTTGCCGGCATAAGCCTGGCAACCAAAGATGCATCACCCATTCGGGCAATAGCTTTTTTTCTGCCAAACCAGAATACCCCAAATATTACTGCCATGGGAATGAGCAGAAATAAAAGGTACAGAGCCTCGGGATGTTCAAATCTACTTGCCATATTTCTTAAGGGATACTTCTGACAACACTATATCGAAGGACCATTTCCAGTAGAAACAGAAGGCCCCCAATGATGAGAAACCAATAAAATTCCTCTGTATAGTTGGTAAGACGTGTAACTTCGATACGAGTTTTTTCGAGACGATCGATTTCCTGATAGACATTACCCAAAGCGGCATTACTGGTAGCCTGGAAATATTTCCCTCCGGTTCTGGCCGCAATTTCTTTCAGTAATTCTTCATCGATCCGCACTTCCTGTTGCTGGTACTGGGTATTGCCAAAGAAGTCCTGCACTTTAAAGGGTGCCATGCCATTTTTCCCCACGCCGATAGTATAGACACGGATCCCATACTCCTGAGCTGCCGTGACGGCGGTGAGCGGATCTATAAACCCACTATTATTGACGCCGTCTGTAAGCAGAATGATAACTTTACTTTTTGCTTCACTTTCTTTGAGACGGATCACAGCGGTAGCCAGTCCCATTCCGATCGCCGTTCCCTGTTCTATAATACCGGTTCTTACTGTTTTTAGCATATCCAGCAATACCGGGTGATCGATAGTAAGCGGGCATTGGGTGAAACTTTCTCCTGCAAATACGACGAGTCCGATTCGATCATTTTTGCGGCCTTCAATAAATTCTTTAGCTTTTTGTTTGGCTGCTCCCAGTCGGTCTGGCTCAAAATCAAGCGCTTCCATACTTCCTGATATGTCCAGCGCGATGACAATGTCAATACCTTCTGTATTGATTTCTTCTTCGCTCATGCTTGACTGTGGGCGAGCCAGGGCAATAATAAAGGCACTTACTCCCAGTACGCGCAGCACAAAAAGGTATTTTTTGATAAACCCTCTTACAGGACGGGCATGCGCTTTTACTCCTTCAAGAATGGGCAGTCGCAGGGTAGGGTATAGGTACCGGTACCGCCATATTTGCCACAAAATCATCAGCACAGGGATGATCAGCAGGAGAAAAATCCACGGATTGGCAAAAGTGATTTTGTTCCAAAAGCTGGTCATGGGTTAAGATCGGTTACCGGTTCTGAATCAGGTGTTTTTTCGGTTTGAGCAGGCGTCTCCTGCCATGGGATGGTGTCTTTCACAAAGTTTCGGATCGTTTCCATTGCCTCCATATTTTCACCGGATGCAGGTTTTGCTTTGGCAAATTTTACAAGATCTGCGGTTGTGAGTAAATCGTCAATTTGTCTGACCTGTATAGGTTTCAGGGCAGGTAACTGGCGAAGGCTGCTGATAATTTCATTGGTCGTGTACTCCAGCGCCATAATATGAAATTTGTTTTCCAGATATTCCCTGAATATATCTGTCAGTTCGCTGTAATAATCTTTGATAAGCTCCTTCTGCCAGAGTCTCTTTTCTTCAAGTATCGCCAGTTTTCGCATGGCGATTTCGTGGGCGGGAACTGTAGGCACGACTGTGATATTTTCTTGTGGCAGAGGTTTCGGTCTGTTTTTGATTTTTCTAATGACAAACCAGATAATCGCTGCAAGCAAAAGGGCGATTAACAGATAGGGCAAAACTTCGCGAAAGCTAAGAGGTGCACCGCGAATATCTTTGATAGGTTTAATTTCTGCAGTTGTGTCAACCGCAACAGTCTTCACTTCCAAAGGCAAAGCATTGGTAAAGGTTGCCTTCTGCGCCGGATCCGTTTTGGTATGATAATAAATGTCTATGGGGGCAATTCTATAGCTGCCTGAATCAAAAGATGTGAGGGTAAAGTGCTGAACCTGAGTTACTTGTTTGTCATCAGGATTGGGTAATGAATCTACCCGTGTGAAACTCAGCATTTCAAAGCCTTCGATACTGTCTATAACGGGCCATTGCAGGAGAATATCAGGTGTATGGCGCACCGTAAGTGACAGATGAATCTGGTCGCCGATCTGCATTTCCGTAGTATCAGCGCTCAGACGGGCTTCGATTTGTTGTGCAGATAGTCTGAACAGCAATGAGAGCAAAAACAAAGCCGAGGCGGTCGTATATTTCAGGTTTTTGATCTTTTCCATAAGTCAACCCGCAAATATACCGTTTATTGAATGCTTTGGTTGTTAATGTTTTGTTAAAGTTGGCAACTATTCAGGAAATAAGCGGGGAGATATCTGAAAAATATCGGATGGCTTGAGAGAGTTCATTCAGGAAATTGTCGAAGTCGGATGGTTTGTATAAGTAGGCGTTGGCTCCGGCTTCGTAGGCAAATATGATATCTTTTTGGCTTTGAGACATAGAGAGAATCAACACGGGGATTGGCGCATATATACCTTTTTTCACAAACCGGGTAAAATCAATACCATTTTCACCCGGAATCCCAATATCAACGATCATAAGATCAAATGAAATCTCTTCCAGATAAGCTCTGGCTTCCTCGGTATTCTTTGCCCAGGTTAACAGAACCTTTTTTTCGATACCGAGGTCCTCCAGTGCATATCGAAAGAGACCCGCGTGACTCGTAGAGTCTTCCACTAAGAGGATGTGCATGCTTGGAAATTTGGTTTTATCCAACAAAATAAGTAAATAAATATTTGAAAATCCAGTAAGAAAAATATGCGCAAATATATCTGCATTGCTCTGATAAAAAATATCAGAGTAATGAGAATAATTTGGCAAAATGTTACGCGAGAAAATCTATTATAACAGCTTATCTAACAGGGATTTATCCCGGGATATGACAGTTTCGTGTTTGTGAAATTCAAAGAAAGGGCTTAGGCTGATACATTCGGAAATATTGGAAAAAGATTGTATTCCTTCCGGGGTAATGGCATATACAGGTCCAAACTCCTGTACACTCATTAAAACTTTCAGTGCATACTCAATGGCTTCCACACGGTTTGTTACCTCCGGTAACCCCTGGTCAGCAATCAGCTTATCCATATCATTCCACAACTGGTGGCTTAAGCGGAAAGAACTTGCTCTTTTAATATATGAATCCTCAATTAAAAAGTCAGGCTGATCCGGTAGGGGATAACCATCCACGATACGCATTTTCCCATCATAACCCAATTCCTGCACATGCTGCCAGATTTCCTGGGCCGTGCCAAACTTATTGAACCGGGGATCTTTGTTGTTTACGAGCTGATATAAGTTCATTGTTTGGGTCAAAAATTATTTCGACGGGTAAAATTTACATATAAAAATGCAAACTATCACTATTTGTGTTACAAAATTTGTGTTACGTTTTTAAATTTATTTGCGTAATACAAAAATGTAATATATAATTGTATGTAATATTTGTGATTGGCCGCGGTAAACAATGGTAATCACGGACATTAAACTTCCTATTCACTTAATTAATTTTTGAAATGATGAAAAGAGTAATCCAGATCTCCCTTTTTCTTTTTTTAGGGATTGGTTCCCAGTCAGCCTACGCGGGTGTTTGCCAAAATCTGGCGACCAACGCCATAAGCCGGATTCCTTCTGGCGATGAAACGCCAAAGGATAAGAAAGAAAAGCCGGCGGCAAACCCTGCACCGGCAGCACAACCCAATTCTTCTATGGTAAAGGGAAATGAAGATCCCAAGCCTCCGCTTCAGCCGGCAAAGCCAGCGACGCCAGCAAAGGCCAGTCCCACCCAGGGCCTTTCTTTCACCAATCCTTCGGAGAAGGAAATGGAAGAAAGACGGTGTCTGTTGATGATTCCGTTTATCATTGAAGTGGACTAACCTATGTCCTGAGCAAACGGCTTATTTCCGCTTTTCTCTTCTGCTAAACAGGTTCATAAGCGCCTGGATGTAAGAGTCTTTGGTATTAATACTCAGAAAATCTGCTCCAGACCGCATAAAAATTTCACGGGTGCGGTTGAGATTTTCCTGATACCATTTGTCATAACTCATCCGGGTCGCTTTATGGGCCGTATCAAGCCAGATCGATTCTCCTGTTTCTGCATCTTTTACCCTCGCGAGTCCAATGTCGGGCAGGTGTGCTTCGTGATCGTCAAAAATATGTAACCCAACCACGTCATGACGTCTTTTCGCAATACTCAGGGCATCCTGGTAGGCCGCACCGGTATTCATATAGTCTGAGAGAATAAAGACCACACTCCGCTTTTTCAACATATTGGTCAGATGCCGGAGTACTTCGGCCAGATCTGTCCCGCTTCCCTCAGGATGTGTGTCGATCAACTCCCGTATAATGCGGAGGATGTGATTTTTGCCTTTTTTCGGGGGGATATATTTTTCTATTCTGTCGGTAAAAAACATCACGCCGACTTTGTCATTGTTATTGATGGCAGAGAATGCGAGTACGGCGCAGATTTCAGCCATTATATCCGCTTTCATTTGCGCTACCTGTTCACGGTTCATCTGTGTACCAAACATGGTCGAACCACTGATATCCACCAGCATCATAACGGCGATTTCCCGTTCTTCTTCGAAGACTTTAATATGGGGATTTTCAAATCGCGCAGTGACATTCCAGTCGATATTTCGTACATCATCTCCATACTGGTAGGCCCGCACTTCACTAAAAGACATACCGCGCCCTTTGAACGCACTGTGATACCCTCCGGAGAATATTTGATTGGAAAGGCCTCGGGTTTTAATCTCAATTTTTCGGACCTTCTTCAACAGTTCTGTGGTCCGGTCACTACTCTGATTCTCTTTTGTACTCATGGCGTAAATATAAAAAAATGCTGAAAAAAGCGGAAATTCCATAAGGATCACGCAAATTGTCTGCGGGTATCCCCAAAATTATGCGAAAACTAAAATTAGAAGAACTCAACAGGCTTTCCCTCGATGAATTTCACGAGGCCGAGAAACAACCCGTTACGGTTATCCTCGACAATATACGAAGTATGCACAATGTGGGTGCGGTTTTCCGCACGGCGGATGCTTTTCTGATCGAAAAAGTTATTCTTTGCGGTATTACCCCGATTCCTCCCCATCGTGAAATTCGCAAAACAGCCATTGGGGCAGAAGAAAGTGTAAGCTGGGAATATCAGCCGAATATTGTATCCGTTGTTGCTTCCCTGAAAGCGGAAGGCTATAAAATCTTTTCTGTTGAACAAACTGACCAGAGCATTCCTCTCAATCAGTTTTTGCCCTCCTATGAAAAATGCGCGGTTGTATTTGGCAATGAGGTAGAAGGGGTGAGTCAGGAAATTGTCGATATTTCAGATGTTTCTGTCGAAATTCCTCAGTTTGGAACCAAACATAGTCTGAATGTATCGGTTGCCGCCGGTATTGTTCTCTACAAGCTTACGATAGAAACCGGCCGTTAATATCGTTCAGATAAATCGCGCGGCTTCTTCCGGACTGGGCAGGCGGCAGGATTCTCTTTTCCCAAACCACCGGTAACGGTTTTTGGCAATAATTCTATAAACAAAATCCCTGATAAAAGCCGGGATGATGATAAACCCGTAACACAGATTCCACGGAAATATCAACTTCCTTGCGATACGCAAGGCGGCAGCAGATTCTTTATAGAGTTTCCCATTTTCATAGAGATAAACGGTGCCTACTTCTTCGGTGGGTTCTCCTGCCTCAGTAAGAATTTTCTGGCCGGCTTCTGACTGATTGGCCGTGAATCTGAATACACCCTGCCGATCTCTGTCCATGATGAAGTTTACAGAAGCATTACAAAAATTACAGACTCCGTCAAATATGATCACCTGCATGGTCGCATTTTTTAATAGGTAATATCAAAGGCCAGTACATCTTCAATAAATTCGCGTACACAGCCTTCTCCGCCCTTCCTGGTTAATACGACATCAGCTATACTTTTGATTTGTCTTGCGGAATCTGCCGGGCAGGCTGAGAGGGAAACTTTTTTCATTAAAGACAGGTCATTGAGATCATCGCCCAGATAGGCCATATTTTCAAATCCGATGCCTGTCTGAGAAATCCAGCGGGCAGCTACTTCTGTTTTCGGTTCCCTTCCTGCATGTACAAACTGCACCCCAATTGCTTCGGCTCGTGCCTGAATGACTTTATCCGCAGAACCGGAACTGATAAAGCCAAAATTCATGCCGTGTCGTGTGATGGCGCGATGAATGGCCAATCCGTCTTTTACATTAAATCGCTTAATCTGATCTCCGGTTTGGTTGTAGTACATTCCTCCGTCTGTCATCGTACCATCCACGTCCAGAAGAATAAACCTTATTTTTTTTCCTGCGATAGTTTGCTCGAACATACCGATATCGCGTTTTAATAAGTGATCAACCGGTAAGTTAAGCTTGTCCGAGATTTCAATCAGTGTATCAAAATCCGGCTCAGCTTTGCCCAGTTCGTATTTGCGGAGGGTATCCTCCCAAATACCCATTTCCTGGGCAAAGCTGGCCGTAGTCTGGTTTTTCCTGGCTCGAATATGACGAAGGTTTTTTCCGAAAAAAGACACAGTTTTTAGTTTGATTTGGCGGTCAAATTTCGGCTTTTCAGATCAACCGTCCAAACTATAAAATAGCGCTGATTACAGGTTTTAGTAAATATCCGCCATTTCCCTGCTCTACTACTGATTTTTCAGCATCAAAGTCCAGGGTGACATTGGTAAGACTGTCCTGAACCATGATTTTGTTGAATTTAATTTTTATCCCTGAGGACATGCCCGATGGAACTTTCAGAGGATAAATTACACTATCAACCATAATGCTATTGTTGGGACCCAGAAGAAGTCTGACTTCCTGAATTTCGCCAGGAGGCAGCGTGTCATTGACAATCAGCGTGTCCTGACCAGCCTGATATTGGAGGAGGTCATAAACACCTGCATAAGTGAAAAGTGGGACAAAACCCGAGCTGGCTTTGGTTTTTACCGATACCTGAAGAAGATCGATATTTACCTGATCTACATTCGTGGGATTGTCTGTAAGCCGGATTTGCAAATAGGATTTTCCGTCTTCTTCTGAATCATAAAAATCATCCTCTCCAAATTCACAGGAAAAAGTTGCGAAAAGGACCAAGAGCATAGTAAACAGTACGGTTTTTTGTTTCATTTGAATTGTGTAAAGATAAACTTAGGGTAATTCAAGAACTATTTTGAAGAAAACACAAATTGGAGAAATTTATTATAAAAGATAATACCAAAGGCGAATCAATTCGTTATTTGCCTGCTAGGTTTACTTTTCCATTTTTTCTATTTTGGCTGATTAAAACCGAATACTATGACCCGAATTTTCAGAATCTTTTGTTTTTCTCTGTTAATTTTTTCATCAAATCTTTTTGCGCAACCATCCCAAAGCCGGGATCGGGTAACGTTGGAGGATATATGGCTGTATTATCGCTATTATCCGCGAACACCTTCAGAGTTTCGCTGGATGAATGACGATAATTTTTATTCCGTGCTGGAGGAAGATAAGGCCATCTCCCGATATTCCATAGGGGATGCGAAAAAAGTGGATGAAGTACTTTCCCTCGACGGTCTGGAATTTGTGGAGCCTGCCTCCGTACAATCTTATGAATTTAGTGCTGATGAAAATCAGATTTTATTGAAGACCATGGTTGAGCATATTTACCGGCATTCGACCCGGGAAGTGTGTTTTGTGGTCAACCGGATTTCGCGAAAAGTTCAGCCGGTGATGGACCAGAAGCCGGTCAGCAACCCGATCTTCTCTCCTGATGGTACAAAGCTAGGCTATGTATTTGAAAACAACCTCTACTATCTGGATATTGAAAGTGGCCGAACGGTTCAAATTACACAGGATGGTGTGCCCAATCGGATTATCAATGGCGCTACGGACTGGGTATATGAAGAGGAATTCGCTTTTGAGAAAGGATTTGCCTGGTCTCCCGATGGCAACCGTATTGCATTTTATCGTTTTGACGAAGGCGATGTGGAAGAGTTTGTCATGCCTGTATATGGGACGCTGTATCCTTATCAATACAAATATAAATACCCGAAGGCTGGAGAAAAAAATGCAGTGGTAAGTATCCATGTGTACGACCTGTTGCAGCAGACAACGGTAATGGCGGATGTGGGCCCGGAAACGGATCAATATATTGCCCGAATCAAGTGGACACAATCATCTGACGAACTGGCTGCCATGCGTCTCAACCGTTTGCAAAATCAGGTAGATGTGTTGCTTATACAGGCGAAAACCGGCCAATCATCGGTTATCCTTACGGAAACCAGTGATACATACATTGAAGAGGCTACTGACGATAAATGGTATTTTCTGAAGGATAGTGAAGATTTTCTCTGGCTGAGTGAAATGGATGGATATAACCATATTTACCGGTATGGCAGAGATGGGAAAATGAAAAAAGCCCTTACATCCGGTAAATATGAAGTATCCAGGATGTTGGGTGTTGATGAAACCAACAATACCGTTTACTATCTTTCAAAAGAAGTTTCTCCTTTGGAAGACCATTTGTACGCGGTACATCTGGATGGGAAGAAAAAAACAAGGTTGACCTCAGAGAAAGGCATGCATGATCCTGTATTCAGTTCTGCTTTCAATTATTATGTGGATACGTATAGCTCGATTGAAAGACCTGGAACTACGGAGCTCTGCGACAACAAAGGCAAGGTCATCAAGGAGCTGGAAAATAACCGGGCGCTGTCAGACCGGGTGAAAGGATTAGCTATCCGGGAGCCTGAATTTTTTACTTTCAAGACTGGAGAAGGCGTATCATTGGATGGATGGATGATCAAACCCAAAGATTTTTCTCCTGATAAGAAGTATCCTGTATTGATGTTTGTGTATGGGGGCCCGGGAGACCAACAGGTGCTGAATGCATGGGGAAATGGCGATCCGTTTAACTATATGTGGCACCAGATGCTGGCGCAAAATGGCTATATTGTCGCTTGCGTAGATAACCGGGGAACGGGAGGTAAGGGGCGTGCTTTTCGGGATGTGAGCTATGCCAATCTCGGAAAATACGAGACGATTGATCAACTGGAAGCTGCCAAATATTTTGCCAGTCAGGCGTTTGTGGATGAGAGCCGAATCGGAATTTGGGGGTGGAGTTATGGGGGCTATATGACGTCTCTGTGTATGACTAAAGGGAATGGGCTTTTTAAAGCTGGTATTGCTGTAGCACCTGTGACCAACTGGCGGTTTTACGATACGATTTATACAGAAAGGTATTTGAAAACGCCTCAGTTAAATCCAGAAGGTTATGATGACAACTCTCCACTCAATTTTGCCAAAGATCTGAAGGGATCTTATCTGCTTATACATGGCACAGCTGACGATAATGTACATGTACAAAACTCAATGGAGTGGGTGAATGCATTGGTTGCCGCCAACAAACAATTTGACATGTTTTTTTACCCCAACCGGAATCATGGGATATATGGTGGATATACGAGGTATCATCTATATCGGATGATGACAGACTTTATTTACAAAAATCTTTAGTAAGAGTATATAAAAAGCAAAGCGGCTGTTCTTCCCAGAGCAGCCGCTTTTTGTATGCGAATAGCCAGCGAGCGATCAATCTTCGCTGTTTTCGTATTCCTCGTCTCCGCCTTCATCTTCGCCATCTTCAGACTTTTTCCTTTTACGGAGCCTTCGTTTGAGTTTGGCGAGTGGGCCGCTGGGGTTTTTCTTGGCCGCATGATAGACTTCCATGCGTTTTTCCTCTTCTTTGGAAAAATACAGCGTAATCATTTCATCGACGGTAATAATGAATTCAGGTTCATAAGCACGTACGAAGAACATCTTGTCTCCTTCTTTCTGCTTGATCTTTTTGGGGTTTTGGTTATATCTGAACTGATATTCCATGGAGATCAGGGAAGAAATATTGACGAGGTCTTTGTGGTCGTATTCTACCCCCAGTACCTGAAGTCTTTTGAGCACAGAAGTAAGGCGTACACCGCCGCGGTCATTACCACCAAACCGGTTGTAGCCACCTCCTCCGCCACGGTTATAGCCACCGCCCCGGTTGTTGTTATAGCCGCCCCGGTTATTGTTGTATCCTCCGCCCCGATTATCGTAGCCTCCGCGATTTTCATAGCCGCCACGGTTTTCATTGTTTCCGCGGTTGTCATAGCCGCCACGGTTTTCATAACCCCCGCCCCCGCGGTTTTCATTATTTCCGCGATTTTCCGTATTCCCCCGATTGTCGTAGCCCCCGCGGTTGTCATAACCGCCCCGGTTTTCATAACCTCCGCGGTTGTCGTTGTTTCCGCGATTGTCATTGTTTCCGCGGTTGTCGTAGCCTCCGCGGTTTTCATAACCGCCACGGTTTTCATAGCCTCCGCGATTTTCATTACTCCCCCGGTTGTCATAGCCACCACGGTTTTCGGTATTTCCGCGGTTGTCATAGTTGCCACGGTTTTCGGTATTTCCGCGGTTGTCATAGTTGCCACGGTTGTAGTTATTTCCCCGATTATCGTAGCCGCCGCGATTGTCATTGTAACCCCGGTTGTTATAGCCACCCCCGCGATTGTCGTAGTTACCGCCCCGGTTGTCATAGCCGCCTCTGTTACCATAATTGCCGCGGTTGTCATAATTTCCACGGTTTTGGTAGTTTCCGCGGTTATCATTATACCCTCGGTTTTGATAATTCCCACGATTGTCGTTGGTGTCCCGGTTTTCTCCGAGGTTACGGTCGTTGGTCGTATTGTTGTTTTCGTCCCGGTTCCGATCTTCAAAGCGGTCATTATGTTCATCCCGCCCCTGATTTTCTTTTTTGGGTTGTTGTTCGTCCCGGTTTTGGTTGTGGTCTTTAGGATGGTCGTTGTCGTGCATGGTGGAAACCATTAATTTTAGCTGATAATTAATTTGAACTATACTCCGAATCTAATACGAAATTTCCCTTCTTAAAAAAAAATAGGGGATAATTTCAAAAATTTACTTACGGGTGTGCTGTTATTCTTCTTCTAATAAAGTATAAAGTACGTCTGCTATATTGCGGTTATTACTTAACCGGGGAAACTTATTTTGACCGCCCAATTTACCGATAGATTTCATATAATCCCTGCAAGCATTTATCCTTAATCGTTTCACCTGAGCCATCCTTAATATATTTCCTTCTCTAAGGTCATTGTAATATGCATTTTTTTTTCGAAGACTTTTATCTAAAACGTCAGTAAATCTTTGAAAATTGTCAGGCGGACGGACAAATTCGATCAGCCATTCGTGTGCAGACGCTCCTTTTTCGGTACTAAGTAGCGGAGCGACCGTAAATTCATGAAACTCGGCCCCCGTGACGTGTGAGGCTTCCATTATGGCTGCATTTACTTCTTCAGAGATTACGTGTTCTCCAAATGCACTGATAAAATGTTTCACTCTTCCCGAAACCCGTATCTTCCATGGGTTTACAGATGTGAATTTTACCGTATCCCCGATATCATACGCCCACAATCCAGAGTTAGTGGAAATGATGAGGGCATATTGTTGATCTACTTCGACTTCTTCAAGCGTCAGGCGGGTAGGTTGAGGGTTGCCATATTCTTCGAGCGGGATAAATTCGTAAAACACGCCATAGTCAGGCATTAACAGCAGCCCATTGTCTTTTTGTGTTTCCTGTATGGCAAAAAACCCTTCAGAAGCCGGGTACAATTCTGCAATATCGACTTTCCCCTTAAAATAACGGTCAAATATGGGTTGGTACGGCTGAAAATCCACACCTCCCTGAACAAATAGCGACAGATTGGGCCATACTTGCAGGGGTTGTTTGCCTGTTTGGTTTTCCAGTTCTTCGAAGAGCATCTGTACCCAAGGGGGAATGCCGGAAATCAGGCGCAGGTCTTGTTTGCTGACCTCCGAAACGATCGTTTTTACTTTCGTTTCCCAGTCTTCGATAATATTGGTCTCATAACCGGGTACCCGGTTTCGCTGCAGGTAGGCCGGTACAAAATGGTTGACAATGCCTGAAAGCCTTCCTGTCTGTATGCCATAGTCATTTTTTTCGATTTCCGGACTTCCTGACAGAAACATCATCTTTCCATCGAGAAAATCTGCTTTGCCTGTTTCGGCCATGTACATCATCAGGGTATCACGTGCGCCGCCAATTTGGTTTTTGATAGAATCGCGGGTGATAGGGATATATTTGGTTCCTGAAGTTGTGCCTGATGTTTTTGCCAGGTAAAGCGGTTTCCCCGGCCAGGAAATATCTGATTCACCGTGATAAATGCGATCCAGCCATGGGCGGGACAATTCATAATCTCTGACAGGGACAGCTTGCTGAAAGTCCTTGTAGTTTTTGATGAGGTGAAAATGATGATTTTTGCCGAATACCGTTTGGCTGGCTTTTTGGATCAGGTGCTGAAATGTGCGAGCCTGTATTTCTACAGCTCTTGATTTATTTTGGTGAATCTGGCTGGCCCGGTATTTTGCCCAGGTAATACCAGCCAAGGTTTTTATGCCCATTTGGCAAATGTAAAAAATCTGGTGGTTACAGAAAAACAAACGCCTTCGTAGTCAACTGAAAGAGACAACGAAGGCGGCGGAAAGCAAATCAGCCAACAAATGACGTAAGATTGTAAACGGATACAATCAGGAGGTGGCCTTTTCCAGCGTTTCCACGAGTTGAGGAAGTGATTCCATTTGAGATACCTCAGAAATACGCTCAGCGAGAGATTTGATCTGGCTGTTGTATTCTTCGAGCATTTTTTTGCCTTTTTTCGTGATTGTCACCATAATAGACCGGCGGTCGTCTTTGGAGTTCACTCTTTTTACGAGATTAAGTTTTTCAATCTTATCGACAAGACTGGTAAGCGTGCTAAACTTAATTTTAAACTGTTCGCCTACGGCTTTCATTCGCTGTGGACCAAAGTCTTCGATATACAGGATGATTTCCATTTCATTGGCAGAGATCTTGTATCTTCTGCGGATTTCGTTTTGATGCTGCCGGAAAGCGTCCCGCATTTGCAGCAATTGTTTTTCAAGGTTAGAGGATTCTTGCAAGTTGTTCATATCGCTCCTGCTGATTTTTGTCATTAGTGTTTTCTAAAATTGACTTAAAGACATAGTATTTGAAACTATTTTCAGATAAAATAGTTACCGGATTAGATTCATTTCAGAATTTAAAGTATTAAGCTTTTAGTAATAAACCACAAATTGGTAATTTTTCTTCAATATAAAAGACTGATGTTATATATACGATAAGAACGTAGGAAAAGTGGTTAGGGTTGTACCAATCTGCCTGAAAGTTGAATGAAAAATAGCCTTTTCCGTAATAAACGTACTTTCGGCAGGACGGGCTTGAAAAAAATATATAACTAATTGGTTAACAATTAGTTATTAGCACCCACTTTTTTCTCCCGCTTTCGTGTGGCTGTACACTACATTTTGCGGATTTTATCTGACTAAAACTATCAGAAATTGTGTTTTGTTGGAAAGGGTTTATTTTCTTTTAAACCAGTATTTTAATTTTTTAAGCCAGGATGTCGGGACAAGAAGTTCTCCTATCAATTCACTTACATCCTGATATCTTTCCGCAGGTTGTTTGCGGAGGGACTTAAAAATAGCCTTGGAAATACTTCTGGGATAATTGTGGGTGGTTGCACGAAGTGTTTTGTGCATATCATCTACGGTAAGAAACTCCTGTCCTGCAATCGTGGTACCTGTAAGAATTTCAAAGTAAATGGCTCCTAATGAGTAAATATCCGTTTGCCGGTTTACACTCGAAAAACCCTGTATTAACTCAGGTGCGAAGTAGTCTTCAAGTTTTTCTGTGCGGTCGCGGATCTGTACAAGCTCTGGAATATCAAAGACGATGTTGGAAGAACGGGAAAGGTCGGTGAACATAAAATCGGTAATCTTGGGCGTACCTTTCTGGTTAAACAGAATCTTTCGGGTTTTCAGATTCCCATGTATGATGCCTTCCCTTGGCGTACCTGTTTCATCTTCAAAACTGGTTTTATGCGCAGCTTCCAGTCCGGCAGCCAGTTGAAGGGCCAGTTCGAGAAATACTTTATAATCCTCCCGGTATGGCTGATAGTCGATTTTGTCGAGTCGTTCGCCTCTAACAATTTCCATTGCCATATACAATCGCTTTTGGCCGTATAGGGTGAGTTCCCCTACATCATAAAAATCCATCACATTGGGATGTTTGATAGATGCCAGTCCTTTGCTCCCGGCCACGAGGGCTGATTTGACGAGCTCATAACCTTTGAGGACATTATGGGTGATCTTGATAGCCCGCTCTTCGTTCATTTCTGTATGAAGGGCCTTGTATACAGCACCCAACGAGCCATTCCCCAAAAATTCTGTGATGCGGTAGTTGTTGAATTCTTCTCCCAGAAAAGCCTCAGATGAAATTTCTTTTTGTGCTTCCGGCTCTTTAAGCTCATGAAATAGTCGCCATTGTGCGGGGAACCAACTGGCATTCTCTTGCAAAAACAGTCGCCAGGGCAGATCTCCTGATTCGGGGACTTTTTCTTCATCTTCCCAGAAAATGCTGCGGTGAGTTTCTGATTTGCCAAAAGCTTTGTCTCCATAGGTTCCCAGTAGCATACCTTCTGCTTCCTGGAATGCTTCCTGTATGCTTGCTCCGCCTGCGAGTCCGTGATAAAAGGTTTCTGAAAACTGCAGAGCCTGAGCGTCAAGAATTTTTCGGGATGTCGCAATCACTGCAGGGATTTTTTCCGCCAGCAGAAGTTTGCCATGCTCTTCTGTCGCACATCCATTCAGAAATACGAGCTTCAACCCGTCCTGCGCCCCCAAAAAACGCGCAAGCCCGAGTGAAAAGAAGGATTGGTTGTTGCCGGTATCAGTTTCCAGCCATAGCTCGTCTTCATCAGCATGACCTCCATAGTGAAAAATCCAGATTCGGTCCTGATACCATTCATCCTGAAATACAGCCGCAATCTCTTCCTGCGTCGCAGAAGGAAGGATTTTTAGCTGACATCTGCCTTGCTGAATGGCGGGTTCGAGGGCATTCATGATTTTTTTCATCTCGGTTGTCAGTTTCCGGAGAAATCCATCCTGACTGCGCTCATTGGCAAAGGCTAGAAAGATGACGGGTATTTTTGGTTTTTGCAGAGACATGTTGTGATGTTTGATACCAAGTAAGCAAATTTGGTACGCATTTCAATAAAAAACGGGCAACAAAGGTAAAACCCGTGTTGCCCGAAAAAATATATTTGAACAGATTTTTAGGTCTGTTGCTTATTCGACAGAAATTCTGCGGATTACCTGACGGTCGCCAGCGGTAACCTGAAGCAGATAGATGCCTTTTTCTTTTCCTGTAAGGCTGATTTGTTCGTTTACATTCAGCACATTACCCAGGTTGAGCGATTGTACCTGCTGGCCAACGAGGTTGAATACAGATACCGTAACCGGAGAAACTTTGTCAAGTGTAAGTTCAATATTGAATACACCGGCACTGGGGTTAGGATATACATTCAGCGCTTCGTTGAGAAGATCATCTTTCAGGCTGGTAAGGATCACTGAGATTTGCTGTGTGGTTGTATCTGAAGAACCACAGCTCGTTACTATCAGTGAAACGGTATAGTTGCCGCTTGCTGCATAGGTATGAGTCGGGCTTTGTACGGTCGAAGTATTTCCATCGCCAAAATTCCAGCTCCATGAATCAGCAACAGAGTTGTCAACAAAGGCGACAGCACCACCATTCTGAGACCCTACTACAAAGTTTGCATCTGCGGATGCACCTGATGTAAAAGTAATGGTTGCGGAGTCAATACAAGCAGAGGAATAACCCAGGATCAGACCATATACTTTGGGAGAATAGCTTGTCCCGCCATCGGAATAAGTATGTGTAGGTGTATTTCCATAGGCATCATTACCATCACCAAAATCCCAGAAGAAAGTGGAGTCAGGCGTACTGTTAAAGTAGCTGTCGAAGGACAACACATTGTAAAATCTGCTGTTGAAGATGGAAGACGAGGTGTTTGTGAATGTCAATGGCGTATTCTGGGGGACACAACCTCCGGCAGGCGCGCCTATTCCGGCAGTAGCATCAAAAGAAACAATCGGCTCTATCAGCAGGTCTGCATCAAAGGTGGTTCCGCTAATATTTACACCGGCACCAGATACCCAGTTTGCACCAAACTGCGCAAATCCAAGGTTTTCGCCTGCACCGTCTCCGGCTGTCCAGTTGCTGGTAACGGCCAAAAGACTGATTGCTGAAGGGTTGGAAATAGCAACAAGGTAAGGCGTTGCGACAGTTACCGGAGTGGTAAAGATGACAGTTCTGCGAAAGTCAAAAATAGTAGCACCGGAAGTAGTATCTACTTTGATTACAGCTGATGCCAGCACTGTATTGGGGGTGGAGTCTGTTTTTGCGTCAAAAAGAGTACAGGTAATATTCAGGGTATCATTATTGGCGGAGTTAGTGAATCCATAAAAATTGAACCCGTAAATAGTGACCGGATGCAGAGGTACATCAAAATACTGAGCCAGGCCGACTGCGGAAGTGGCATTATTGAGGTTCAGGGCATTGGCAGCTGAAGCTTTGAACAGCGTATATTGGTTGGTATCAGGACCACAGGTAGCTGTCCGTGCCATTTCGCGCAAATCTGAAACACGCGCAGTGTTTTTGACGACAGGAAACGTTTTTCCGGCTGACTCAATGCTCTGTGCCTGAACACCAATCGTTGCGATCATGATTGCCAGAAAGAGTGGTAAAAAATTCTTCATAAAAATGTTTTTTAAGATAGATAAAGGTTGATGTTTGTCCGTGCAAAACAATTAATAATATTTTATTAAATCAAAAGCTTAAGTCTATATTTCTTGAAGTGCAGATTACCCTACATTTTAGTGTACACATCCACATTTTGGGGTCATAAATCCATGCGTTTCCCCGTGCCAGTCAAAGGCTTCTGAGGATCTTCCGTTTTCCCAGTAGAAAGGCAATCTTTTTCGCTCATAATTGCCGGTTTCATTGAGCGTTGCCGGATCATATAGCCTTCCGTTCAACATTACATAGTGTATCTGCTCGGTATTTTTGATGTTTTCCAGTGGATTGGCATCCAAAATCACAAGGTCGGCGAGTTTTCCTTTACTGATCGAACCCAACTGATCTCCCATACCGATATAGTCTGCGCCATGCTGGGTAGCAGCTCTAAGCGCTTCGAGATTGGTCATTCCACCCATTTGAAGCATCCACAATTCCCAATGTACCCCCAGTCCTTCGAGTTGTCCGTGTGCACCCAACTGAACCCGGCCGCCTGCATCCAAAAGTCTTTTACAGCCACGGCTGTTTTCTACAAATGCTTTGTCCCACTCTTCATCGGGGAGCATGTCTCTTCTTCTGGACCGGGCGTCAATCATGGCCCGTGGGGTAAAGCTCAGGAGGCGTTCATTTTCCCAGACATGGGTTTTTTCGTACCAATAATCTTCTCCCCAGCGACCACCGTATCCCACAATCAGGGTAGGTGTGTAGCCGACTTTACTTTCTGCCCAAAGCCGCGTAACGTCGCCGTAAAATGGATTGACAGGAATAGAATGTTCGATCCCCGTATGCCCATCCAAAATCATGGACATATTGTGATAAAAAGTGGATCCACCTTCCGGATAGACCATCATATGCAGGGCTCTTGCTGCTTTGATCACCTGTTGGCGCTGATCTCTTCTGGGTTGGTTATAGCTTTTTACCGAAAATGCACCTACGGCTTTCAGCCGGCGTAAATGACTCAAAGCATCTTCATACGAGTTGATCAATGCTTTGAAGTCTCCATCTGCACCGTAGAGAATCGTTCCGGTTGAATAGATTCTCGGCCCGGTCATAATTCCTGCTTTAACCATTTCTGACTGGCTGAAAACCATTTCTGTGTCATTGGAAGGGTCGTGGGTGGTCGTAACTCCGTAAGCCAGATTGGCAAAGTATGACCACTGCTGTTGGGGGGAAATGCCATTGTAGCTCACCCCCGGGTGCGCATGTACGTCAATCAGTCCGGGAATAATGGTTTTCCCCTCACAATTAATCACTTTTACATCTTCCGGAAATTTCCGATCTCCTTCTCCCAACCGTGTAATGATATTCTTTTCTACCAACACATATCCTTTCCCGATCACTTTGTCTCCATCCATTGTGACAATTCGGGCATTCACAAAGGCGATTTTCCCCTGGGGGATGTCGGTAGTCAGCTGAAGACCTATCGCCAGTCCGGTTGTGTCTATCGCCGGTAACGTATCCGGCGCACCTTCCACGAAGTCAAATGAGTTCCGAATCTCTCTGGAAAAATACTGCGGTCCCAGCACCCAATGAAGTGTTTTGCTGTCTCCCGACCAATGAAGGGATGTCCCGGCATCTCTGGTTACCTTTTTTACCGGGATTGCTTTTGTATTGCCCGACAGGTCAATCGCTTTCCCGACCATTGGGAACGGGATCATATATGCCTGAAACAATTCTGTAAAGGCCAGCCATTTTCCGTCAGGGCTTGGGCAAAATTGATTTGCGTATTGTGAGGAAAATATGGTCTGCGCTTCTCTTGTTTCCAGATTCATCGCCCAATACTGGTTGCCTCTCTGGAAATAAATATATTCGCCATCGGGGCTAAAGCGGGGAAATTCACCTCCGTCGCCAATAAATTTGGGTGCAGCATTTCCGTCTGCGGGTATGAGGTATACGCCCGGGTTTTTGCCATAGGTCGTCCCCAATACTGTATTGCCCCGTCCTTTCCGAAAGACAATTTGTTTTCCATCACCACTAAAGGTAGGTGAATGGTAAAATCCTTTCTCTGAGGTAAGTTTACGTGCCGGTGATCCTGAAGCACCGACTTCTTTCACGAAAATCGCACCGGTAGCGGTGTCGCTCCATGTTGTATACACAATTGATTTTCCGTCATTGCTAAATGATGGCTCAAACTCAAAATGAACGTCATTGGTGAGCCGGTAGGGTTTTCCGTCTGGCAGAGATTTGAGGTAAATATGGCCGGCAGCATTAAATGCGAGCAGTTTTCCGTCGGGAGAAGTGGTGGCATGCCGGATCATTTTTGCCTCAAAAGTTTCGGGCGACACCTCCTGCCTGAAAAGTACAGGTTCTTCCAGCATTTGTCTGACCTCGGCCTGGAAGGGAATTTCCGTTGCCGTAAAATCCTTTGTATTTACTTTCATAAATTTGCCTTTGCCGTAAATGACAATGTGTTGGTTGTCGGGCATCCAGGCAAAATTGGGATAAACACCAAAAATGGCCCAGGTTTCCTGCTGGTCTTTGGTGAGATCGTCGTATACCGGCCATTCCTCGCCGGTGGCGAGGTTGTGTAAATACAAAACCGTTTTGGTGCGGACCCTTTTGACAAAGGCCAGGGTTTTTCCATCTGGTGAAATTGTAGGGCGAAATGCACTACCTGGCCCGCCTGTGATATTTTCGATTTCGCCATTCTGTCTGTCATAGCGGCGAATCATGTATATCATACCGTTTGGGTCTTTGTTGTACTCAAAGCTAGAGCCTCCGCTCATGTCTTCGCTGTAATACACATATCGCCCGTCAGGCGATACAAATGGTTCTCCTGCATCCTGCTGGTCATTTTTTCTTTTTGTGAGCTGGATACCGCTGCCGCCGCTGATATGATATAGCCACATTTCTCCGGCACCCAGCGACCGGGTGGCGGTGTAATGTTTTCTCGCTACAAAATATTGCCCGTCAGGTGTCCAGACGGGATTATTCAACAGCCGAAAATCTTCTTTCGTAAGTTGTTTCCGGTTGGATCCATCGCGATCCATTACCCATATATTATCGCCACCCGATCTGTCGCTGGTAAATAAAATTCGTTTTCCATCGGGACTGAAACGAGGTTGAACCTCATAAGGATTACCCCCTGAGATCAGGGTGGCTTTCCCTCCTGCCAGCGGGAGGATATAAATATCACCTAACAGGTCAAAAACTATTTCTTTCCCATCAGGGCTCACATCGAGATTCATCCATGTACCTTCACTGGCGGTAAACCGCAGTTCGTGAGCGGGGCCATGGGTAGCTGCAACATCCCATTTTTCAGATTCAGCCTTATTTTGGCCCTGAAGGGATATCACTGGGATAGAAAGTACAAAAAGGTAAAAAAGTTTTCTCATCGGTTTATGGCTAATGATTTGGCTGACAAATGTACGCCAGGGGAATAAAATACCCTAAATTTTGAGAAAGGAATCACCCATACAACCCTGAATAGTTTTTTTGCCTCTTTGGATCACTGCGAAAATTTGGTAAGCGGATACGAACTGTCGTAACTTGCAGGAGGATTTATCAATATGCACAAAAAGCGTTTTCTCCAGACAGGATTGTTGTTCCTGATCATCTCAGGTTGGTTGACCGCCGGGCTGTATGGACAGCCGGGCAAACCGGTAGTCAATGATACTGCGCAGTCTAAAAGGGTGAAAATTCTTCATGCATCGATTCTTAGTTACCTCAAGTCTAAGGAGGCTATATTTGAAAAACTCGTTGGGCGCGTGGAAATGATGCAGGATTCGACACTTTTTTTCTGCGATAGCGCATATTTTTATGAGACAGATCACCGGTTGGAAGCCTACAGCAGGGTGAGAATAGAAATGCCTGACAGTGTATTTCTTTATGGAGATAAGCTTACGTATGACACCGAGTCTAAAATTTCGGAGGTGTACCGCAAAATTAAGCTCACCAATCAGGATGTCGTGCTCACCACAGACCGGCTGACTTATTTCCGAAATGAAGATTATGGGTTTTATCGGGAAGGAGGAAAAATGGTCGATGGGGACAATGTGCTCACTAGTATTCACGGGTATTATTATCCCAGGAAGGATATGGCCTATTTTCGCGATAGCGTAAAGCTTGTAAATCCTGACTATGTACTGACAACCGACACATTGGGATATGATACTGAGAATAAAATTTCCTATTTCCTTACCAAAACTTTTATCACAAGTAAGGATGGGGAAATCGAAACGGAGAATGGGAATTATGACACAGACCGGGGCATTGTTAACCTTTACTCGCGCTCCATTGTGCGGGACTCTTCATATTTGCTGGTAGCAGATACCTTGACATACTTCGACAAAAGAGATATGGGGTTTGCGCGCGGAAACGTTCTCGTTTTTCAGGACGATTCTTCCCTTCAGATACGAGGCGGCCTGGCGGAGTTTAACCGGAAAACCGACGAGAGCTGGGTAACGCGGGAGGCGGTTGCCATTCATTTATTTGACGATGACACACTATATATGATGGCAGATACGCTTTTCTCGATCAAACAAAAAAAACTGATTCGAAAGCGATATGATGCGCCAGTACGGCCAGATACTTTGTCACAGATCATGCCTGATTCGGCTTCAAATAGGGATATGATCCGCTCTTCCGATTCGGTTGCCGCTGATTCTTTGGCCGCTGATTCCGTAGTTTCAGATACGATCACTGCACGGGCGGTTTTTGTCGATACATTGGAAATGGACGAGGTAAGAAATATGGTGGGCCCAATGCAAACCAATGATGAGCTGTATGAAGTAGATACAGTAGAAATACGATTATTTAAAGCATACAACAATGTCAGATTTTTTATGAATAATATGCAGGGGCGGGCGGATTCGATGGTGTATTTTTACGATGATTCTGTGATGTATTTGTATCATGACCCGGTATTATGGTCAGATGAGAATCAGCTCACCGGAGATACCATCATTATCTGGATGAAAAATGAAAAAGCTGATTCTATGTGGGTGGGAAAAGATGGCTTTCTCGCCAGCCGGGAAGATACTGTCGGGTATAATCAGGTGAAAGGCAAAGAGATGCGCGCAAAGTTCAAGGATAATGAGTTATATCGGATGCACATTATTGGAAACAGTGAAAGCATTTATTTTGCTAAAAATGAAGACGATACGACGCATATCTATTATGAAGGAATGAATAAGGCGCTGGCGCAGGAGATGGTCATGTATTTTCGGGATAATGAAGTCAAACGAATTGTATTTCTTTCCCAGCCGGAGGGGACATATTCGCCATTTTTTAAGGTAATCTTTGAGGCGAATGCATTAGATGGATTAAAATGGCGAATCACAGAACGTCCGGAAAAACCTTCAATTTTCAAATCTGAAACAATTCCCGGCACAGAAGAAGTCCCAACTGAGGATGTCCCAACTGAAGAAGTTCCAACGGAGGAAGCGTCGGTACCCACAGACGAAACGCCAGTCTCTCCGCCGGCAGAACGTCCTACTCGACGATTACAAAACGCTTCCGAACCTCCTCGGCCGGAAAAGCATTAAAGTGCCACCATTCGGAAAGGATTACCTCAAAGCCCGCAGCTTTCATTGCATTTCGCAAAAGCCAGCGGTTTTGTAACTGTGTTTGGGTAAGTTCTCCTTTTTTCAAATAATCCATTTCATAACGTGGCTGTGCTTGCGGCCCAAAAAAATCAAACGGCGTACCCATATCAACCAGACCCGTATCCAGGTGAATCAGGCTCAGGTCAACTGCCGCACCGTAGTTGTGCATGGAACCAATACCGCCCGGAGGGGCGACATAAGGTTGTTGAGGTGTGCCTTTAACAATTTTCCACATTTTATGTTGAACGGACCTGGGCCTGACACAGTCAAATACGATCAGGCTTAGCGAAGAATCTTTCTCCTTGATAATTGTTTGAACTTTGAGAAGCATATCAGCTACCTCTGGTTGCAGATAACACTTATCAAAATCTTCATAAACATCTTCATGAAGAAAGTTGTCTGTAGTTGAATATTTGATATCAGTCTGAATTCCGGGATCCCTTTGCAAAATATTCACCAACCCCTGAGCGATCAGATTGCGCTCCAACTGAGAAGTATCCGGAACGGACTTCACTGAAGCCATATTGCCGGAAAGGAGTGAATCGTCAATAGCGGTCACTTCCAGAGAATCGCTATGCTCTTTGAGTAGAAGCGTATCTTTAGAAGCTGGAGACTGGCCCGACTGTTGGTGATCCCTGCTACAGGAAGCCCCCATCATCAGCAGGCACAAAATGCAGACAGAAAAGAAAATATATCTCATGCGCGAAGTATCAACGCGCAAAGATAGGAATAATCCAATCGCTAATTTTTATCCTTAAGTTTTATCATCTGCTGTTGGATCTCCATGACAATACTTGAAAGCTTTTCCAAAGAAATTTCAGGGTTGGGGAAATCATCACTCAGAAACATTTTGGCTTTCCACAATTCCCTGACTTCAGATATGTTAATATCATATGGGGGGTAAGCCGTATTATCTGAGCGTAGGTTAAGTACCGGTGATTGTTCCAGATCAGCCTGAACATAAACACGCTTATACACAACGCCTTCTGTTTCAGAAACTACAATATATGTTTGTCCGTTTTTGATCTCCCGCCAATTCTGAAGATATTCACCGATAATGACGGTTCCAGATTTCAGTGGCAGCATGGAGTCCCCTTTGATTTCGAAGGCGCGAAATGTTCCTGCTCCCAACATGGGAAGCTGGAATTTGGTTAAATCTTCAATGTATTCCGGATCAGCATACCCGTTGAGATACCCGGCAGATGCCTTTTGAGGGACAAATTCTATGTTTTCACGCCCGCGGGAGTCAAGCGTAATCGGCAGGACACGGAGCGATTTCCCTTCGATATCAACCTGACCCTGCCCGGGGTAGCTGTGCATTTCTTCCTCGGAAAGGCCCGAAATATCTTCTTTTACCAGGAGATCAATAGAGACATTAAAAAAGTCCGATATCCGCTCCAGTGTTTCATATTTGGGCGTCGCACGGCATTCTTCGTAGGCACCTATGGAAGATCGGCGAATCGCCAGATGATTAGCCAGCTCCTGTTGGGTGAGCCCCTTCATTTTGCGAAGGTACTTCAGGTTTTTCCCAATGATTAACTTATCTTTTTCACTCATGATTTGAAAATTAAATCACTAATCCGTTTAGCACTCGGGCGTAATTCTTAGCAAATTATAAAAAAATTAGTAATAAAACTAAAATGATGTGTTTTTTTTGATAATTTTTTGTTCAATATCTCCCGGACACCTGAAATCTTAGCGAACCGCTTTACTTTAAGGCGGGATTTTGGAGATTTCGTCCTATTTTTGTCCCAAAAGTCGCGCATTGCTAAATATAGATAATCTCGGAATTGAATTTGCCGGAAGGTGGCTGCTCCGCAATGCCAGTTACCAGTTTTTTCCCGGTGACAGAATCGGACTTATCGGCCGCAATGGCGCGGGTAAATCCACTTTGCTCAAAGTGCTGGCAGGTCAAATGTCCCAATCGGAAGGACATATTCATCAGGCCGGTAAAGTTCGCATTGCTTATTTTCACCAGGATCTGCTTTCCTACCATACCGACAAACCTATTTCTGATGTCGCACGTGAAGGATTTGGCCCTCTGCTAAAACTCAAGGAGGACATTGATGATATGCTGGAGCGGATGGAGGCTGGTGAAACCAGTCAGGAGGTATGGGACCGGCTGGCCGATAGTCAGGCGAGGTTTGAAGCACAGGGCGGCAACCAGATCGAAGCGCAGGTGCATAGCATTCTCTCCGGTCTTGGATTTCGTCCGGAAGAACACGAACAACCGTATTATACCTTTTCCGGTGGCTGGCGGATGCGTGTTCTTTTGGCTCAGATGCTGCTGAACAGCCCCGATGTCCTGCTGCTTGACGAGCCGACCAACCACCTCGATCTCCCTTCGATCCAGTGGTTGGAATCGTATCTTAAAAATTATCCCGGAACCTGCATCGTCGTTTCTCATGATCGATTTTTTATTGACCGCGTAGCCAATAAGATTGTGGAGATTTCTCTCAAACAGCTTCATACTTACACCGGAAACTACTCTTATTTCCTGGCAGAAAAAGCCTTGCGCCAGGAACAACATCGCCGGGCATATGACAACCAGCAGAAATTTATTGAAGATCAGGAACTGTTTATCAATCGCTTTCGCTATAAAAGCTCCAAGGCAACGCAGGTGCAAAGCCGTGTCAAACAACTTGAAAAACTCGATAGGGTAGAGCCTCCTGAAGAAGAAACCGGAAGCATGAGTTTCAGATTTAAACTGAAGGTGAATTCAGGAAAAGAAGTCCTCACGCTGTCTGATATTCATAAAGCCTATGATGGGAAAACCGTCATTGACCATACTTCGGCCACGGTGATGCGTGGTGACAAAATCGCTCTGATTGGCGCCAATGGAATTGGAAAATCTACTTTCCTGCGGGTAATGGCTGGTACTGAACCTTTTGAAGGGAACTGTAAAATTGGCCATAATGTAATTTACAGCTTTTTTGCCCAGCATCAGCTGGAAGCGCTAAACCTGAAAAATAATATCTTCGACGAAATTGCAGCCTGTGCCACCGACAAAACCGAAGCAGAATTGCGTTCGGTACTGGGTTGTTTTATGTTTTCAGGAGATGACATCCTGAAAAAAATTCAGGTCCTTTCCGGCGGCGAAAAATCTCGCGTCGCCCTTGCCAAAACCTTGCTTTCGGAAGCCAATTTCCTCCTGCTTGACGAACCCACCAACCACCTCGATATGGGTAGCATTCAGGTATTGGTACAGGCGCTCAAAGCTTTTGAAGGAACATTTGTGGTGGTTTCTCACGACCGGTTTTTTCTGCAGCAAATCGCCAACAAAGTTTGGTATGTTGAGGATCGGCAGATTAAGGAATACCCCGGAACATACGAGGAGTATGAATGGTGGCGGGAAAAACAAAACGCACCGGCTGCTGATATCCAAAAGCCTGTTCGAAATAAACAACCCGAGGAATCAATCGTTACAGAAACCCTTGATTACAGAAATCAGAAGCAGTACAAAAACAAACTTCGCAAACTGACCCGTGATCAGGAAAATATTGAGACCGAAATCAGCCGGCTGGAAACCGAAATTCATGAAGTGGAGCAGAAAATGTCGCTGCCAGAGATTGCGAGCGATTTTGACCGTCTTTTGAAAGAGCAGGAACTGCATCAAAAACTACACACCCGGCTAGAAGAAGCGACGGAAAAATGGGAGGAGATTTTATTAGAAATTGAAACGCTCGCCGGAGAGTAGAGAATTATCTGTTATACCCAATAAAAAACTCCGATCTGATGACCGGAGTTTTTTATTTGTGGGTGGCTAATGGGATTCGAACCCACGACCCCCAGAACCACAATCTGGTGCTCTAACCAACTGAGCTATAACCACCATATCCATTGCATTTTTCAATGCAGGTGCAAATATAGTTATTTGTCAATTATCTCCAACGAAGGGGAATAATTTTTGTTTCGGAAATGCAAATTTCATTTGATAATCACCTTCTCCGAACGGCTTCCTGACTCCGTACTTACCCTTACAAAGTATAATCCGGGTTTTACATCATTGGTGTAAATAAAAATCCTGCTTTTACCGGGAGGGTAGGAGGTGCTGAGATGAAACACTTTTCTACCCAGCGCGTCGAGTAATTCAGTTTTTAATTCTCTGCTTTCTGCAAGCTCAACATCTACTTTGATTTTTTCTCCAACAGATACCGGGTTTGGATACCAGCCAATAGAAATAACGTCTGACAATGTGTTTTCAACAGCAGAGGGTACAGATCTTGTCTGTGCGGTTACTGCAGAAAAAGAAATCAGGAAAAGAGCGGTAATAAACATCATGCTTTTCATAGGGGAATCTCATTTATTACCACTCAAATCCAAAATGATGCCAAACATGCCGGCAAATTTTACCATTTACCTATCGGATCAATGTCACGGTTCCGGTTCGGCTGATACTAGTTCCATCTACTCCTACCCCTTCAACCGCAAAGACATAAACGCCTTCGGGTACCGGACTTCCATTGTAGGTTCCGTCCCAGCCTGAAGCGAGATCACTCGTGCGATAGAGCAATTGTCCCCAACGATTGAATATGCTTAACTGGCCGTTGGAAATATTGGGCATATACACGAGGAATACATCGTTGTTGCCGTCATTGTTGGGAGAAAATGCATTTGGAACAAATATATCGGGCCCAAATATCACACATACTTCATTGGAGAAAGATTCTGAACCATTGCCGCCGACTTCAGTCGCGTGAATGCGGTAACAATAGGTAGCCTGGTTGAGTTTCGTGAGATTGTCTTCAAATCTGCGCTCATTGCTTCCTACGATTTCTACCAGTTCCCATACACCTGTTTGTTCATTCCGCACTTCAATTCTATAGTTCAATACGCCATTGTTCCACTGCTCATAATGACTCCAGGTGAGCTGGGGAATTTTTCCGCTTCGATCCAACTGAACATTGAGGAGAATGGTTTTTCCAAACAACCCCACTACAGATTTGTCTCCGCACTGATCAATATTAAATACACGGTAGAAATAAGACCGCTCGTCGACTTTTACATCCGTATCGGTATAAGACCGGTTATTGAGTGGGAATGTGCCAATAGAATCCCATGTCAGTCCGTTAATGGATTTCTCCAGGGTGTAAGTGCCCGGCAGATATCCGGTGTATTCCTGCCATTCGACATCAATCACCGAATCTCCCACGACAGATGCATACATCATATTTGTCGGCAGGGTGGGTTTGTTATGGCGGGGCGCATTGGCGCTGAGGTCGCTATAGGAGCGCTGGTTATTGGAAGCAAACCCTACTGCGAGTACCCGGTAAGACACGGAATCCCGGCAGAACATTTCCAGGTCAGTAAATGAAAGCACATTACCGGGAACCGTACCAATCTGAATATGATTGGCAGTATTGTAGTCATTGGCCCGATAAATTTCATACTGCCCTACAACATACCCTACATAAGGCGTCCAGGTCAGGTCAATCTGGTCAAGACCGGAGGTGGTTTCCAGGTTGATGGTGCAATGTTCTTCTGTAAGGTCAGGAAGCGAATATTCCAGACATAAATTTTGAACCAGGACTTTATAGCAATAAGAATTGTTACGGGTGTTTAGATTTGGGTTGCTTTCTGAAATAGATGTAATATTCTGATCTGTGATGGTTCCTACCAATACCAGGTTGGCGCCATCCATCCGATAAACAGCATATTCCACAAAATCAACTCCGGGGTAAGGCTCCCAGCTGATATCGACAGAATTATTTCCGGTGACACTGACATTGCGCATAATGATCGGCTCAGGGGTGACGCGGGGGTCAATAAGCAGATTAATCGCAGCGGAGGTATCAGAACACCCCAGGTCGTCGGTAATTGCGACGGTCATCAGATAATTGCCGGGCTCTGTAAAATCGATATCCAGCGTATCGACGGTTGTATTAAAACAAACCTGCTGGTTGGTGGTCAGTTCTCTGAGACACCATTCATATCCGGTAATCGGTGATGCTGAATTGGAGCTGTCTGCAAAGAAGGTAACGATCAATGGGTTACAACCCTGGGTTACGGTCGAATAGATTTTAGACTCCGGATGTCTGAGCTCTATATAATTGGTTTTGGTGACAGTGTCAGTACAACCCAGGTCATCCGTGATAATCATCGTTACGGAAAACAACCCGTCGTTGAGATAGCTATGGAGCGGATTGGCAAAACCTGTGGTGCCATTTCCATCGCCAAAGTCCCACTCCCAGGCTACCACTGTAGCATTGGTACTCAGGTCAGTGAACGTAATATCAATAGGCGAACAGCCAATGGTATCGGAAGCGACAAAGTCTCCTATGGCACCTTCCAGTGAGGTTAACGTAGTGGTGGTATCATGGGTACAACCATTCTGATCGATGATGGTAAGGGATACCGTAAGTACACCACTGGTAAGATAGTTGTGTACAGGGTTTTGGACAAAAGATGAGTCTCCGTCGCCAAACGACCATATCCAGTTGGTAATGGCCGAGTCTCCTTGTACAGAGACATCCCTGAATGGCACAGGAAATGGAAGACAGCCAATGGTATCTGCCGGAGCAATATTGGCTACCGGAAGTGAGAATACGGTGACACTGTCAGGTGAAGTCAGGGTAAATATACAGCCCTGAGCGTCCTGAAGTACGACTACGGGATCAAAGTTGCCCGGATCTAAGTAAGTATGACATACGGTAACCGTGTCGGTGGTACCCGAAAGGCCACTCATAACTACGACATTGCCATCGCGGAAGTCAAAAGTAGCAGTGGAAGCTCCGGTAGTTACTGCCTGGATACAGATGGAGTCACCCAGGCAAACTTTGGGCGGGTTGGCAACAAATGTTCCGTTGGGGCCTGCCAGCTGCACGTAGTTTTGTCTGACCAGCGTATCGCGACATCCGTCTTCATGTCTTGCAATGAGCCTGACGTCAAACTGCCCGGGCTGGAAATAAACATAAGCCGGATTTTGAAGCTGACTTACGCCAAATCCATCCCCAAAACTCCATTGCCATCCGACTACATTACCTACTGTAGAGTCTGTAAACATCGTGTTCAGCGGTGGACAAATACCTGTGATGGGATCTCCGCCGAAATTGGCGAAAAAGGGTTCTATATATACAGCATTGGGAACCACCAATGTATCTGTACAGCCGTTTTGATCCGTGGCAATAAGTGTAACTGTATAATTGCCTGTATCTGCATACGCATAGGAGGGATTTGTCAGTGTGGAGGTGCCGATGCCATCACCGAAGTCCCAGACAAAGGTCAGCCCAATACCAATAGAAGTATTGGAGAAGTTGACCAGATTACCGGCACAGGTGGAATCATCAGGGATCACAAAACCGGGTATAGGGAAAGTAACGGAAACAGCACCTGGAATGGTTTCTGTGTCAGTACAACCCAGATCATCTGTTACCGTCAGTGTTACTGCATATGATCCCGGATTATTATAGATATGTGTTGGGTTTTGAATATTGGATACAGGTGATCCATCGCCAAAATTCCAGGTCCACGCTACAGGAGTTGTCGCTGCGGTAGTAGCGGTATTATCTGTAAACTGAACGGCCAGCGGCGGACATCCGGCGGGAGGTATAGGCGCAAAATTTGCGTATGGACCTACTACCTGGATGTAGTCAGTTTTTAGCATCGTATCGCGGCAGCCAAACTGGTCTATCCCTACAAGCCGAATGTCGTAAAAACCGGTATCCTGATAAGTGAAAATCGGGTTAGGCAGTGGAGAGTCGCTGTTGCCCGGAGAAGGGATGACAAATTTCCACTGATAGGTAAGTACGTTGGATGCAATGCTGTTGAATCTTACCTGATGTGGTTTACATCCGATAAGGTCATTGGAGGTGAAATCGACAAACGGATTTCCTGCATTGATTGCAAGTGTGAAGGTATCTCTACAACCCGAGAGACTGTTTTCTATCACCTGTGATACCAGATAGGTACCTATATTGAATATTGGCAGGTCGGGTGGTGTCTGAAGTGTCGAATAAAGGTTGCCATTTACATACCACTCGTATATGTCCGCAGGCCCGATAGACAGGTCGGTAAACTGCACGGTATCCGGAAGGCTACAAATCAAAGAGTCACTTACCGTAAATTGCGCTCTGGGAGGTGAAACATATACGAGGTCAGAGATAATCAATGTATCCCGGCATCCTCTGTTATCGATAATTAATGCCACGCTATATAACCCGGTGTCTGGATAGATCGTGGTAGGCGCAGAATCCAACTGTGCAAAATTGCCCGGTGCCTGGTACTGGAAGTCCCACCAGAAATCCCAGTCAGAATTGAAGAATGTACTGGTGAACGTGATGTCTTCATTGATACAGACCGTATCCTTGTCCGCTGTAAAATTCACTGTGGGAGGGGTGCCGACCATAATGGCCGTCGAATTATTGGTCGTATCAGTACAGCCCGACTGGGTAAGAATGATCAGTTCTACATTGTAAACGCCTGGGTTATTAAATACAACTGCCGGGTTTTGGATATTCGACGTGGCCGGTGCAGCACCCGCCGGGGGGCCAAAAGCCCATTGCCAACTGACAATAGGATCATTAGGGCTGTTGGAAACGTCGGTAAATTGTACGCTCAGCGGAACACAACCTTCCGTAGGGTTTCGTGTGAACCCTGCATTGGGTGGGGCTATGGTGATGGTCTGACAGATGGAGTCTGTACAACCACTGGCATTGCTTGTGGTGAGACACACTTCAAAGGTGCCAAAGGTTGAGAAGGTATGGGTGGGGTTTTGCTGATTAGAGGTAGTGTTGTCCCCAAAATTCCAGGTCCAGATAGACGCACCCGTAGAGACGTCTGTAAAGTTGAAAGGAATACCGGGTTGGCAGTCCTGATTTCGGTCAACCGAAAACCCCGCAACCGGTACGGGAAGAATTTCTATAAAGTTTGTCTGAACAATCGTATCCCCACACTGGCTGTTGTTGGCCATCAGCGTCACGGTAAAAAGTCCAGGGGTGCTATATACGTAACTTACGGTATTTGCCGTAGAGTTTACCCCTGCATTTTCTCCAAAATTCCACCCTACACTGGATACGCCGCCCGTAGATATATTGGTAAAGGTGATGGTGTCACCGAGACAAACCTGTGTGGCACTCGCCGTAAAATCCGCTATTACCCCCCCAATTCCTATCAGATTGGGTTGAAGAAGGGTATCTGTACACCCATTAGCCGAACTAACGATAAGCGTAACATCGTATTGACCCTGTGCATTATAGGTTATGGGCGGAGGTGTGACGGCATTGGAGGATGCAGGTGTTCCGCCTGGAAACAGCCATTGATAGGTCGGGTTGGTTGCGCCGTTTACCTGAGTCGTATTGGTAAAATTGACCGTCAGGGGTGAAATACAGGCAGAGTTTGTATTGACCGAAAAGTTTGCGACCGGTGCGTCATATATTTTAAGCACATTGGGAAAAACCGAAGTTTTCTGACAGCCATTACTATTTGTTACAGTCATGACCACCCCAATCGTATCCGGAGCATTAAACGTAAACGAAGGGTTTGGACCGCTCCCCGGGGATCCGTCTGATAAAGTCCATTGAACATTGGAAATTACCCCGCCATTGGCAACAGACGTATCCGTGAAAGTAACCGTAAGCGGTACGCAACCTTCGGACGCATCCAGTACGAAACCCGGTGATGGCTGAGGAAATATCTGTATAAAACAAGGCTGAGTGATCGTATCACTCCCTTGGGCATTGGTCGCGATCAGAGTCACCGTATAACAACCCGGAGAGCTGTAGATAAATGTCGGGTTTGCCAGCGTACTCGTACCATTTCCCGGATCACCAAACTCCCATTTATAGGAAGTAGGACTTCCCGTGGATAAATTCAGAAAGTTTACAACCAGCGAAAACGGACTACAGCCAGAAGTTGTATCTGCAGTAAAGTTTGCGGTGGGTTGTGAGAAAATAGCAGAAGGAAAAACCAGGGCGAAAAGTATAGCCCATTTCAGGAACAAAAACCTTTTTACATGCATACCGGTAAAAAATAATTTTGTTTTCAAAGCTGCAAATCACAATTAATGATTCTACAGGGAATTACTTGAGCAAAACAAATTTTATGTCTGTTTGATCATTCTCAGCGATTGATCTCCCAATCAGATTATCTCTATGTTATTATTAATCAGGCAAATAATCCTTTCTGTGATTATAGCGAATGAAATAAAAACGTAAATAATGGGTAATAATTCTACAATAAGAAAGGATATTTTGAAAAAGTTAAACATCCCCAAACCAATCCTTAAAGATGTGTCTTATTCCGGGCGGATGGAAATTTCCCCTGCCTGGATGTAAGATTTAGGGTGCAATTGTACAAAATATCTTTCTAATATCCTGATCCCAAAGACTCATGAAAAGGGGAGTGACTGGGTTTTTGCCTGAAATATCCGCAAAACAGCAATGATTGCAAAATAGACAATCAGCGGTCCTAAATCAACGAGAGATTTCCTCAGTGACCATTTGGCACCCCAGCTCAAAATCAAATGAAAGAATGTGGTAAACAGGAAAAAATTTCCACATAGCTTGATCACCGGATGGATAGACATTTGGTGGGCACTAAGATTGGAATGCCAGGCGGAAGAGGGCATCAGGTAATAAAACGGCGATTTAAAAAATATAAACAGACCTACAGCGAGGATTCCCATCCACTGACTGACGGAGAAAAATAGATGAATGCTGAGTAGCTCCCGCGAATAATTCAGCCCTCTGGCCCATATCAGCAGCAAAGTACTGGCAAAAATAAACCCGAGCAGCAGCCCTGCCATGGGATTATTCATCTGGAAAACCCAGGCAGAAAGTGTGAAGAGGTATTGAAACAAGGCGTGGACCAGGATCAAAAAGGGAATCTCTTTCCGACTGGAAAGGATAAAATAAAGCAGGCAGGCAACGATAAACAGCGTATAGAAAATATTTACCATGAACCTTTGGTTGCTTTATCTGATGCTTTTTCAAGATTGAGTAACAGGCTGATTTGATGCGTATTGAAATCCGAACTGACCCCATAGCTGGTATAGCCATAATCAAGGGCAAACCTTTTGGCACGAATGCCTGCCCCCAATGAGAATCCTGTGAATCCGCCCCGGTTTTCTGAGCGAAGTTCCTGTCTGCGGAGATGATTGTATCCGGCTCGCAGTCTTAGTGATTTGCCAAGCAAAAATTCTGTTCCAAATACAAAATGCCTGAAGATTCGGTCTGCGGTTTGATTGGGCGGTTTGATTTCATTGCCTCCAAGGTCAAATTCGGGTTGACGGTTGGGGTCTTCAAAAATCAGGTTGGGATGCTCCAGGTTTGTAAGGGTAACCGAAAACCGGAGTGGCATATACCTTAGCTTGTTGGATGCACCAATGACAACTTCAAATGGCAAAGGTTCACGCCCCCCGGTGGCGGTATAGGTCGAAAGTTGCGTACCCATGTTTCGTATCACAATTCCTGCTGAAAACAATTCCTGCTTACCCATATAAGAACCACCGAGGTCGATGGCGAGCCCGGTGCTGGTAAATCCGGGTCCGAGGGTAGAACTAATAAATTTGAGGTTAGCTCCATAGCGAAAACGGTCCCAGGCGCGGGAATAGCCCATATACCAGACCAGTTCATTGGCATAAAAGGTTTGTGTGAGATTGCCAAATATATCTGCCCCCTGCATTTCTCCGGAGTTGACATAGTGGATGCCGGTATGAAAGCTGCCAACTCCTTCGACCGTATGGCTGTAGCCGGCATATCCGTACCGTATGCCGGCGAGATAGCGGCTGAAAGACAGCGTTGCCTTCTGATGCATCGAGTCCGTCATCAATGCCGGATTCTGGGTGGCAAAGTTCAGGTCATCATCGAGAGTGGATATATTTACCCCTCCCAGAGACACAAGACGTGCCGAAGGAGAAAGGTTCATGAAGTCATAAACATGTCTCCCACCGATTTGAGCAGGAAGGTAACCCCCAAAAAG
Organism: Bacteroidia bacterium; assembly: GCA_041391665.1. Classification (NCBI taxonomy): domain Bacteria; kingdom Pseudomonadati; phylum Bacteroidota; class Bacteroidia; species Bacteroidia bacterium. Next base: position 610,456 of record JAWKNO010000002.1, read on the forward strand.
GGTAAGCAGGCTGATAAGGATGAATAGTATCTTTTTCACGATACGAAATTAATTTTTTTTTCCTTTTTGGGCAGGGTAAAAATTTCCTCTCACATGGGAATCATTACCAATAAAGCGAAACAATTGACCTTCTGCGCAGTCAGACATTTCTGTTTCCGGACTATTTGCCATCTTGCTTTCGATCGTTCTTTCACATAATGACATACAAAGATATAATTTCCGGAAACAGATTTGCCCGCTTTTGATGTTTTTGTTTGAACATATCCTTTTGGTTTTCAGTTCGTTTAAAGAGACTTTGTATAGATATCCAAACAAATAGAATCTTTCTTGTTGGGAAAAATTTTATACTTTTGGCTCCTTTTTCAGAGAAAATATATGGATAATCACTTGAGCACTTACTTCTCCGAGCGGCAGAAACAATGGAAAAAACGCACTGCGCAAAACTCCTGGCTGGTTTTTAAGATCATGGCGGAGTTTGTCGAAGGGTTTGAGAAAATGGCGGAAATCGGACCCTGTGTTTCGGTTTTTGGCTCAGCAAGAACCCAACCCGGCACACCACACTATGAGCTTGCCACTGAAATTGCATCCAAACTTGCTTCAGCTGGCTTTGGTGTGATTACTGGCGGTGGGCCAGGGATTATGGAAGCGGGCAATAAGGGTGCTCATGAAGCCGGAGGCGCTTCCGTTGGCCTGAACATCGAACTTCCTTTTGAGCAGCATTCAAATCCATTTATTGATCCGGATAAAAACATAGACTTCAATTATTTCTTTGTACGCAAAGTCATGTTTGTAAAATACGCCCAGGGATTTGTGGCTTTACCGGGTGGATTTGGTACGCTGGACGAATTGTTTGAAGCGCTTACTCTCATCCAAACCCTTAAAATTGACAGATTCCCGGTCGTGCTGGTGGGCAAAAGTTTTTGGAATGGCCTGATTGACTGGATAAAAACCATTCTCCTCGAACAGGCTGGCAACATTTCGCCGCAAGATATGAACCTCTTCACCGTGGTGGACACCGCAGATGAAGTAGTTGAATATATTACCAACTTCTATAGCAAACACTCCGTAAAACCTAATTTTTAGAGCTAAACTTACACTCTCAAATTACGTACAATACGGTATGTTGAAAGAAATTTGCTGAAACTGTCCGAAAACTTTGAGTCTATGGAATGAAATTTGACCATTGATTTAGAATTAAAGCAAATACTACCCAAACAGACCTGTATGATTTCTAAACTATTATATCTGCTGATACCCATCCTGGGCTTAGCTTTTGGCAGTATCTTTCAAAACCCTTCTCAGAATTCTTCTTCTTCTCAACAAAACCTGAAACATATTTCCGGCCACCTCAGTGTGATCAACTTCGGCGCTCCAACATCCCTCAGCTTTGCAGGGGAAGAGGTTCCGCTTCAAAATCCTCAGATCAAACAAAAGCTTGACCGCGAAATTGCCCGTAACGTAAAGTATTACTCCGGTTCGCTCCTGACCATGAAAAGGGCCAACCGTTACCGCGATACCTTCCTGAAGATTCTCCGCGCCAAAGGTGTGCCTGAAGATTTTTTCTATCTGGCAGTTGCTGAAAGTAATCTGGCAAATGCATCTTCTCCGGTTGGAGCTCAGGGATTCTGGCAGTTTATGGAAAATACTGCACTGGAGTATGGACTGGAGGTCTCTGCGACGGTAGATGAGCGCTATCACCCCGAAAAATCTACGCATGCCGCCGCCAGTTATCTGCTGGCCTCTTATCGCCAGTTCAACAATTGGGCGCTGGTTGCCGCAGCCTATAATATGGGCGGGCCGGGTTTGCAACGTACCATGGAACAGCAGACCTCCGATAGCTATTATGGCCTGAAACTCAACAGAGAGACCGCCAGATATATGTACCGCATCCTGGGATTTAAATGTATCATTGACCAGCCTGACCGATACGGATTCACATTTGAAGACAAAGATTTGTATCAGCCAATCCCTTATAAAGTCGTGAAGGTGAGTGGAAATATCAAGGATCTTCGTACCTTTGCCGAACAAAACGGATCTACCTACCAGATTCTTAAAAATATGAATCCATGGCTGATTTCTGACCATTTGGAAGGAAAGCCGGGAAAAATATACGAAATCAGGTTCCCACTCAGGAGTGAATTCCATGCAAATGAATTGCTCCTTCAATCTTCACAGGGAATCGATAGTTCAGAGGATGAGGAGGTAGAACAGCAGCTGAATTCCGGTTCGCAGCACAAATCGGAACTGAACACAGAACTTAAAGATGAGCCAAAGTCGTGAGGATCAAATCCTTATTCTCGGAGCGCGGGAGCATAATCTAAAAAATATTGACCTTACTATCCCCCGCAAAAAACTGGTGGTAATCACCGGTGTAAGTGGATCAGGGAAAAGTTCACTGGCCTTCGACACTTTGTATGCCGAAGGCCAGCGTCGTTATTTAGAGAGCTTTTCTGCCTATGCACGCCAGTTTCTTGGCGACCTCAAAAGCCCGGATGTCGATAAAATTGACGGACTAAGCCCGGTTATCGCCATTGAGCAAAAAACTACCTCGCGCAACCCGCGCTCTACAGTAGGTACGGTTACAGAGATTTATGACCTTTTTCGCCTGCTGTTTGCCCGGGCTGCGGATGCAATCAGTTACAAAAATGGGAAAAAAATGGTCAAAATGACAGACGAGCAGGTCGTCGAGGCCATCCTTGAGCAGTTTCCCGAAAAAAAAATGCATATTCTTGCTCCATTGGTCCGCTCGCGAAAAGGACACTACCGGGAGCTGTTTGAAAATCTCGCCAAACATGGCTACTCCCGTGTGCGGGTGGATGGCGAAGTCATGGAGATTGAAAAAGAAATGCGACTCGACCGATACAAAATCCACGATATCGAACTTGTCGTGGATCGGATAAAAATCGGACAAGACAACAAACGTTTATTTGAAAGCATATCCCACGCCATGAAAACTGGTGATGGAATCGTGCTGTTGGTTGATATGGAGTCTGAACAGACGCATTGGTACAGCCGGAACCTGATGGATCCGGAATCGGGTATCAGTTACGATGTTCCCTCCCCCAATACTTTTTCCTTCAACTCTCCTTATGGCGCATGTCCAACCTGTAATGGATTGGGGCAAATACACGAGGTGGATTTAGATGCGCTCGTACCAGATCCGCAGCTTTCTATCAGTCGTGGGGCGATAGCGCCTCTAGGCGAATACCGCGACATCTGGATGTTTCGCAGGCTCAGGAAAATGGCCGAAACGCTCGGGTTTTCCATGACGACGCCTTTTGCTGAGCTCCCCGAAGACATTCGCAATCTGATACTTGATGGTACCAAGGCCGGAGTCGCTACAAAGTTTCGCTCCAAATTTGAAGGAATTAAAACCTTCGTCTCCGATCAGTATCACCAGTCAGGCTCTGAAAAAATCAAAGCCTGGGCGGAGGAGTTTATGAAAATATCTACCTGCCCGACCTGTAATGGCAGCAGGCTGAAAGCAGAAAGTCTGTATTTCCAGATTGCAGGTAAAAATATCTTCGACCTCTCCTGCATGGACATCAGTACACTTGCTGCATGGCTCGATGACCTGGAAAATCATTTGTCAGAGCGCCAAAAAACGATTGGCGTGGAGGTTATCAAAGAACTTCGCAAACGTGTGGGTTTTCTGATGCAGGTAGGGCTGGATTATCTGGCACTTGACCGACCTGCCCGCTCCCTTTCAGGAGGCGAAGCGCAGCGCATTCGCCTGGCAACTCAAATCGGTTCACAACTCGTCAATGTACTCTATATTCTTGACGAACCCAGTATCGGACTTCATCAGCGCGACAATGAGCGGTTGATACAATCTCTCCTTGAACTTCGCGATCTCGGAAACTCGGTGCTCGTTGTTGAGCATGACAAAGACACGATGCTCGCCTCCGATTATATCATTGACTTTGGTCCCGGCGCTGGGATTTATGGCGGGCAGATTGTCGCCCAAGGTACGCCGGAGGAAGTGCTAAGAATTCCCTGTGCTACCTCTGATTATCTGTCCAACCGAAAAAGAATTGAAATTCCCTCCGAAAGGCGGAAACCCACAGACCTTTTTATTCACCTCAAGGGTGCATCCGGCAATAACCTGAAGTCGGTAGACCTTTCTCTTCCACTAGGTGTGTTTAACTGTATTACCGGCGTTTCAGGCAGTGGTAAATCTACGCTGATCAATGAAACCTTATTCCCGATCATCAGCCAGCACCTTTACCGCTCCAAGAAAAAGCCCATGGAATATACGGCTTTTGAGGGAATGGAAAATATCAACAAAGTTGTCAGAATTGATCAGGCGGCCATAGGGCGTACCCCCAGAAGTAATCCGGCAACTTATACGGGGCTGTTTACTTTTATTCGGCAGTTGTTTGCATCGCTTCCTGAAGCGCAGGCGCGAGGTTACGAAATCGGGCGATTTTCCTTCAACGTAAAAGGCGGAAGGTGTGAAGAATGTGAGGGAGCGGGGGTTCAGACTATTGAGATGAATTTTCTCCCCGATGTATATGTAACCTGTCCCAAATGCCAGGGAAAAAGATATAACCGGGAAACCCTCGAAGTTCGCTATAAAGGAAAATCTATCAGCGACGTCCTGAATATGGATATTTCCGAGGCATTGGAATTTTTTGATGCCCTTCCCCGAATCAAACGCCAGCTAAAAACACTGCACGATGTTGGGCTGGGCTATATTACCCTTGGGCAACCAGCTACAACACTTTCCGGAGGCGAAGCACAGCGGATCAAAATATCCGCCGAACTTTCCCGGAAAGATACCGGCAATACCTTATATATTCTCGACGAACCTACTACCGGTCTTCACTTTCAGGACATTCAAATGTTGCTGGCTGTGCTCAACCAATTGGTAGACAGAGGAAATACCGTGCTGGTGATCGAACATAACCTGGATGTAATCAAAGTCGCCGACTATATTGTGGACCTTGGACCCGAAGGCGGGAAAAGGGGCGGTGAAATACTGGTATCAGGTACTCCTGAAGAAGTAGCAGCATTTCCGGATTCATTTACCGGCCAGTTTCTCGCTAAAGAACTTTTGAATGTACAGATAGGGTAGGGGCAAAATAGACAACCTCACCTACACCTACGAAAACACGGGCGTAGGGGCAGGTCGCGACCTGCCCCTACCGTCAACGCATCAACGATGCGGGGGTGAAGACGGTGATGACGGGTGTGGCGCATTTCTTCCATCGTTTACAACCACCTAAACAAACCCACCCTCGTCACATTTTCCAATGGCAAGAAAATTCAGTATATTTATGCTTGCCTTGAGGGGACTCGAAGGGATGCATCTGGCGCAAAATTGCGACAGAAGGTCTTTGGCAATGGAGGCAGTGCTACGACTTTGGAGACCGACTACGTCGGGCCGTTTCATTACGAGGACTCGGATGGCGACGGTTCTTCTGCCACGACGGCAATCCTTTTCTTTTCCCATGAGGAGGGGCGGGTAAGAAGAGCGGGAGAAGAGCTGATCTATGAAACCTTCCTGAAAGACCACCTCGGCAATGTCCGTGTGATGTTCGCCGATATGAATGGCGATGGGGCGGTCAGTCCTGACCCGGTGAATGGAGAAGTTTTGCAGATTGAGCATTTTTACCCGTTTGGATTGAGAATGGCGGGGCTTTCGCTCGTGCCTGCGGTGAAGAATAGCTACCTTTTTACCGGGAAGGAAACCCAAGACGAACTCTCTTTGGGCTGGATAGACTTTGGGGCGCGGATGTATGATGCGGCGAGTAGCCGGTGGAATGGGGTGGATGTGTTGGGGGAGAAATACACGGCTTGGAGTCCGTATCATTATGCCTATAACAACCCGGCGTTATTCATAGATCCCGATGGGAATTCCGGAGTTGTTTCGATTTCCGTTCGCGGTGATGGAAAAATTGTCTTGACGTTTTCCTCTACCCTTCATGTCAGAGGAGAGGTTTCCGATGAAACAATCGCCAATATGAACCGCGAACTCAACCGCTATTTGAATACGCAGTCGGTGGAATATGACGAAAACATTGTGATTGCGTTTCAGGTTAATGCAGTCCGAGAGAATTTAGATGAATTTGACCCGGCGAAAGACAATTTCGTGGATATTGTTCCCGGAGCAAATCATATGAGAATTTCGGATTGGAAATTGGAACGAATGGACCCAGAAAAGGACGAAGCCGATGTTCGGGTATGGCCGGGTAGAAATATAAAACTTACCCAACAAAATGCCGATGGAGTCATTGACCCATACCAAAAGGAAGGATCGAATACATTACCCCACGAAGTGCTCCACGCTTTTGGCATTTTAGACCGGTACGCAGGGCCGCAGCCCGACCGGGGGTATGATGACGATATGATGGGACAGGGAAAACGAACGTACCTGAGGAATCCGGAGCAATTTCAGGGAATTGTCGAATTGGCTAAAAGTGCGCAGGAAAAAAGTCAAGCTATTTTTTACATTAACAGTGCTTCTGAAGGGGTAGTCAATTATAATTTGAGTAAGGTTTCTGTAAAACAGAAATCAGGAAAACTTCCACAAAAATAATAATATGAAAAATTGGAGAGTTTTAATAGGTGTTTTTGTGTTTTACTATTTAGGATTTATTTCTGCGCACTCACAAATAGATTCTAGTCTTACCATAAGAGGAATTGTTATCACTCAAGAAATGGTACTTCCCCGATTTATTCCCACTAATTTTGACAATTGGAAAACGGCGATTTTGACAGATACTTTTGCAATTGTTCTAGCGGACGACCCCAGTAACGTTCTATATAACAATTCGTACATTGAGGACGATTCAACAAACGAATTTGAATTTTTTCGATGGGTAGGAATTGAAATTACGATTTCCACCCTTCTCTATGCTAAGATTTTGGAATCAAAAACAAGAGAGTCTTTTATACATCATTCTTCCCATTCTTATAAAATCAGCATTTATACGGAATTAGTTGAAATTGACATCAAAACAGTGAAATTTCTTTGGTAGTGGACAGAAATACTTCTAAAACTATACGATGAGGCATTTTTTATACTAGTTGAGGCATGTTCTGTCTCAAGCCCTTGTCCGATCCGATCGCCTACGGCGTCATGGACAACCTCACCTACACCTACGAAAACACGGCGTAGGGGCAGGTCGCGACCTGCCCCTACCGTCAACGCATCAACGATGCGGGAGTGAAGACGCTGATGACCGGCGTAGAGCACTTCGTGGATGGCAACACGTCCAACACCGACTACCTCTACGACAACAGCGGAAACCTGAAACAGGATTTGAATAAGGGCATTTCCAGCATTGTCTATAATCATCTGAATAAGCCGACGCTGGTGACGTTTTCCAATGGAAAGAAAATTCAGTATATTTATGCTTGCCCTGAGGGGACTCGAAGGGATGCTGCCGGAGCAAAGCTAAGGCAGAAGGTCTTTGGCAATGGAGGGTCTTCGACGACGGTGGAGACCGACTACGTCGGGCCGTTTCACTATGAGGACTCGGACGGCGACGGCAGCAGTGCCACACCGGAAATCCTTTTCTTCTCCCATGAGGAGGGGCGGGTAAGGCGAGCGGGGAACGAACTTGTGTATGAGTCGTTTTTGAAGGATCACCTCGGGAACGTGCGCGTGATGTTTGCCGATATGAATGGCGATGGCTGGGTTGATCCCGATCCCGTCAATGGGGAGGTGTTGCAGGTGGATCATTAGTATGCTTGCATCCGCCTAAGCGGATCCTTTTGGTTTGAGAATGGCGGGGCTTTCGCTGGTGCCGGGGGTGAAGAATAGTTACTTGTTTACGGGGAAGGAGACACAAGATGAGTTGGGTTTGGGCTGGATCGACTTTGGGGCGCGGATGTATGATGCGGCGAGTAGTAGGTGGAATGGGGTGGATGCGTTGGGGGAGAAATATGTGGGATGGAGTCCATATAACTATGTGATGGGGAATCCATTAATATTTGTTGATCCGGATGGGCGGACTATTTATGATGCTGACGGAAATAAAATCATTGTTCAAAATGATAAAAAGACAAAAACGCTATCTTTTTCAACTGCAAATGGAGAAAAATTAAATGAAGGTACGCAAGAGATATTGAGTTCTCTAAACCAAAATCATGACGGACGAAAGCTCCTCCGTAAATTGGATAGAAATTCAAAAGAAAGGAAGCTTATTCTCTCTGAAAACATAGGCATACTTAAGCAATCTAACGCTGTGGGAATAGCACGAGGGCTGACCCTTACGGATAAAACTGGAAATGCTACAATTTATGTGTTTAAAGGATCTTTTGAGACAAAGCGGCTTTCTGAGGAGTCTTTAACAGAAGATAGCTACAATGTAATTGATTTTGACGAAACGAAAGGAAGAGAGCTTGCCACAATGAATATGAGTAAAACAGAAATTTTAGAACTATATAAAAACAAGACAGAAGTAGAAAGTCAAAAAAGAGAAGCTATTAATTCTCCAGGACATGATCAATCCCTTTATAGAAAATCTGAGAATTACAAGTATTCTTCCTTAGACAAATTTGTTGAATTGGTATCTTATCATGAAGCGGTTCATACTCTTCCTTCAAATAATATTAAAAATGCTGAGGCACATGCGGTGAAACGAGAAGTAAGGTATTTTAAAAGAAATTATCAAAAATGAATGATGAAACATAAATGGATACTACTGATATTTTTGCTGACGATAATCGCTTGTAACAGTGCCCAAGTAGGTATGAAAAAAAAGTTCTCGTATAAAACTAGAACTGTGAAAAGATGCCTTCCCGTAAATATCATTGAAGAACTTTTATCCGAGAGCTATTTTATAACACGTGATACTGCTCAATTCCATCATGTAATAGTTTATCCTTATATAATTTCAGATAGTGATCATTGTACGGGTCTCTATAGTTTTTATCTATCGGAAAACAGGAGCAATCCTGAACAACCGCCGACAGACGGACTTTTCCTATTTTTTGATGGAACTATACATACTCCCTCAAACTCTAAAATGGAGTCACAGAAAACCATTTCAGATTTCATGCTCAGCCATTCTTCGGAATTTACCTCGTACGATTTAGAAGAGATTAAGTATCATTTTTCTCTAGGGTTTATAAAATATTACATCCATTAAACGAGCGTAAACATTCAGAATGCCGCACACATTAATACCTCGACAAATTTAGACCACAAGTTAAGTGTAAAAAAAACTTAAATTGCAGTAGAGATAAAAAAGACACCGACATGCCCGATTGGCTTTGGACGATCACTTTTTACGACCAGCCGCCGGGCCTGGACTTCGACCCCTACGAGCGCAGCGCGACGATCTTCAAATCCTACACCTACGACCCCCGGGGCCGCCTCCTGCGCGTCGAACAAAAAACCTCGACCACGACGCCGGGACACAATTCCTCCAAATCCGTGATTACCAATACAACATCCGGGGGTGGCTCAGCAAATTTAACCAACCCTCGACGGCAACGCCGGGCGGCTCGTATCGGGACCTGCCCCGAATATCTCAAATATGGTCTGTGCAATAACTTATTTTTCCATATTTCGTTATTATTCCGAATTATAAATGCAATCGAAAAATGGAAAAAAATGATTTGCCCGATAAATCCCAGGAACCTCCGGGTTTGCCCCCATACACCCTTGTAAACCTTCCGGAAGAAATCCTTTCCGAACCTGAAATTCCTGCCGACCATCTAAAGCTGATTCCCCGGCTTGACCATTCACAGGCGACCCTTGCCGAGCGTCTCGAAGCCTTTGAAGACATGACCGATTCCGAAGTGGGCGATACCAGCCTCGTTCGGGCCAGAAACCTCGAAAGAGAGTTTGGCATCAGACAGCTCTACCTGAAGTTTGAAGGCGGAAACCCTACGGGAACTCATAAAGATCGTATCGCCTTTGCTCAATGTATGGATGCGCTGCGCCGGGGATACGACATCATTACCGTTGCTACCTGTGGAAATTATGGGGTTGCGACGGCTTTTGCCGGAAAACAGGCAGGCCTGCACACCAAAGTATATATACCTGCCAGCTATCATACCCGCCGCCTCGATGAAATGGAAAAGCTGGGTGCCGAGATTATCCGGGTAAATGGAGACTATGAAACCGCCGTAGCCGCTTCTCAGGAAGATGCCGCCCGGCACGAATGGTATGATGCCAATCCGGGGGGGGACAATACCATGCTTCAACTTCAGGCATATGGTGAAATTGCCTACGAGATCTATGATATTCTTCGCGATGCGCCTCGTGCAATCGCATGCCCGGTTTCCAATGGTACGGTGCTGGCCGGTATATACAAAGGATTTGTCCGGCTTCACAGAAGAGGTAAAATTTCCCGCATCCCAAAGATGGTTACAGGATCAGCCTTTAAAAAAAATCCGATCGTAGAGGCGTATGTTGGTGGGAAAACATTTTGCGAAGACCTTTCTCCTTCGGATATTCATGAGACGGATGTAAATGAACCCTTGATCAACTGGCATGCTTTTGACGGAGAACTTGCACTTGACTGCATTCGGGATACGGAAGGTTGGGCGGTGAATGTGAGCGACCGGAAAATGATTGCATTTGCCAGAATGCTCAAAGAAAAAGAAGGGGTACATGTATTACCCGCTTCGACCGCAGGGTTGATTTCACTGATAGAAAAACATAAAAAAACGCCGCTCGAACCTGACCGGTACGTGGCGGTACTAACCGGAAGAAAATGATAAAAAAGCCTGAAGGAAACGCCATTGTCTATTGTCAGGGGGCGTTTAATACCCCAAACGGGAAAACTGCGCACGGACTTGTGCGTTTTACCAACCGATATAAAGTGCTGGCAGTCATTGATTCACGATATGCCGGAAAAGACGCCGGAGAAGTGCTCGACGGAAAACCCAATGGAATCCCGGTAGTTCCCAGTATTCATGATGCCATGCGGCTGGCGTGGAACAGTGAATTTCCTGCAACCCACCTGGTTATCGGTTTGGCGCCAGACGGCGGCAGGGTAGGGCCGGAGGTAAAAGCGGATGTGATTTTAGCGATTACGGAGGGGTTACATGTGGTTTCCGGCTTACACGATTTTCTTTCCGATGATCCCAAAATAGCATCTGCCGCCCAGAAAGAAGGCGTAATGATCCGGGACGTGCGTAAACCACCCGCCCGCGATTCCCTTCATTTTTTCTCGGGCAAAATTGAAGATGTGCGCGCCCTCAAAATTGCTCTGCTGGGAACGGATTCTGCTGTCGGTAAACGCACCACTGCCTGGATTCTCGTTCATGCGCTCAATGCACTGGGCGTAAAAACCGAATTGGTCGGAACGGGGCAGACAGCCTGGATGCAGGGGGCAAGGTATGGGATTATCATGGATTCCCTGGTCAATGATTTTGTATCTGGTGAAATCGAACATGCCGTACATTCTGCCTGGCGCGACGGCGGGGCCGATGTAATTGTGATTGAAGGGCAAGGCAGTCTGATGAATCCGGCGTACCCTGGCGGATTTGAAATCCTCGCTGCCGGAAGACCTGATATTGTCGTTTTGCAGCATGCTCCCGCCCGAAAAGAATACGACGGTTTTCCCGGTTATCCTATTCATCCGCTTCAAAGACAAATTCAGGCGATAGAGGTACTGTCAGATCGCAAGGTTCAGGCGATAACAATCAATCACGAGGAAATGAGCAGAGAGCAAACCCTTGCGGCTTGTGAATCGATCCAAAAAGATTTGGGACTTCCTGTTTTTGATGTTTTATTGCAGGGAGCAGAGGGGTTAGCCAAAGTGATCATGGAATACCGCAAATAATATGCTCTGGTAGTGAGATGATAAAAAAGAGAAGACGTATCCTGCCCGTTGCCATTCCCCGCATCAAGTTTATGGGGAAACCCTCCCAAAAAGCCGGACTACCGCCCGGATCTATGGTGTATGTGGGGAAAGCCCGTGAAGGGGAAACCGTTATTTCAGCCTTTGACTACAACGACTCAAAGATCGAGTTTCACGAAAAACTTCAGCCGGAAGAACTGTCTATTTGCACCAACCCCGAAACCGTAACCTGGGTCAATGTAGATGGCATTCATGAGCCCAGCGTCATTGACAAGGTGTGCGAAATGTTTGGTATTCACCCCCTTACCCGGGAAGATATTGTCAATACCTCACTCCGGCCCAAGATCGAAGAATACGATGATTACTATTTTGTAGTCATGAAGATGATTTATTTTTATGAAGAAACGGGACAGATTCTGATCGAGCAGGTGAGTTTTGTCCTGGGAAAAAAATACGTAATCACCTTTCAGGAACAATTTGGAGATGTCTTTCAAAGCGTCAGAGACCGGATTCGACAGGATGGTTCACGTCTCCGGAAACGCAAATCGGATTACCTGCTGTATGCACTGATGGATGTGATTTTGAGCAATTACTTTATCGTTCTTGAAAAACTGGAAGACAAAATCGAAGACATTGAAGAGCGTTTGTATGACGATTCCCATTCAATCATTCTCCAGGAAATTCAGGTTATGAAAAAAGAACTGATCTACCTTCGAAGGGCTGTATTCCCGCTTCGCGAGGTGATCAGTCAGATACTAAGAGGAGATGGGAAAATGATAGGATCAAAAATACAAGTCTATTACCGCGACCTGTATGATCATATTTATCAGGTTTCGGATACGGTCGAAACCTTTCGGGATCTGCTTTCCGGTCTGCACGATTTGTACCTTTCCGAAGTCAGCAACCGGATGAACGAAATCATGAAAGTGCTGACCATTATCTCGACGATTTTTATTCCGCTGACTTTCATCGCAGGTATATATGGAATGAATTTTTCCTATATGCCCGAGCTGCAGTACCATTGGGGATATGCTATCACGTGGGCGGTTATGCTGACCATGGCGATAGGGATGATTTTTTATTTCCGCCGCAAAAAATGGTTGTGATTCTGGCGTCAAATAGCCGATATCTTCATTTTCTCTGTCAGTAACGGGCAGTTTGTTCTCAAATTCATCGGGTTCGGGTAAATCATTTTCTTTACCCAAATCCTGCAAATCAGGAGATCCTGCCATTTTCCAGGCGGTGTACCAGTAGGAGCCCACTCGCCTTACGGCTGTTCTCATTCGCCTTTCGACCATTCCATCCAACATACGGTGATAGGCGGTTGCATATTCTTGTGAATAGGTACGAACGACCATATTCCCGCGGTTTTCATATCCGTATTTTTGGTCGGGGGGAAATTGAGTGCTGAGTATTTTTTCAAAAGACAGCACAGAGTCCAATGCACGGTGGCTTTCAAATATAGTTTCCCAGCTTTCAGAAACTACGTCATCGATAAACCACGCTCTTCCTACAAAAAAATCATATTCTGAAGCAAAAAGTTCCGGCAGGCGTGATTCCCAAAACCCGTGAATTCCCTTTTGTCCGGTGAGCTGTCCGTTGTAGTTTTCGGTCGTATGCAGCGGTACATGAGCATCTCCGACATAATGCCCCAGATCAGCAGAAAGTTTGAGAATGCGTTTGAGATCTCTGTGTTCAAAGGCAGAAACCAACTGAAAAAAACCTGCCGGCAGATGATAGGGTAATATGCCATGTTCATTAAGGCTGTCTTCCGAATATTTTTCAACTGCCATTTTCCATTTCCTGGGCAGACTGTCAAACGGAAAATTGCCATAATGGTCCAGATCCATATAATGCCTTGCTGCTTCTCCATCTACCGCATAACGCCTTTTATCGGGGTCTGTGGCGTGAGCTGTCAGGTATTCAATATTCGGTTTGTATAGAACCATCATCTCCGGCGGAAGGGTAAAAACTGCCAGCCGGTTGATTCGTTCGTGTGCCCAGAAACCCCAGGCGACAAGATTTTTGACAGAAATTGTCAGTAAAATGGTGAAAATAATTGATTTGTATTTCATGGTTTTATGGGTGCTGTACTATGCGAATATAAGAGTCTTGGGAATCGCAGAGAAATTTTTTAATTTAGCGGCTTCAAATACCTGTCTGAAGTATGATTTTGGATAACATTCTTGTCAAAGAATTAGAGCTTGTTCTGGAAGATACTGACCTTGATACTCCGGTAAGCCTCATCGTGTGGAATGATGAGGTGAATACTTTTGACTGGGTGATTCAATCCCTTGTCGAAGTTTGTGGACATACCTTTGAGCAGGCAGAGCAGTCCGCCTGGATTATTCACTACAAAGGAAAGTATAATGTCAAAAAAGGCCCCAGGAAAAAAATAGGCCCCATGCGGGAAGCACTGGTTGACCGTGGGATTGGTGCCACAGTAGAAGAATTGGCCTGAGACCCTGCACACATGCCTGTTTATGGTCTCACCGAAGAATTGATTTTTCCTCCGCCTCATCTGTCAAACCGGGACGGAATTCTTGCTGTGGGTGGGGACCTTCGCCCTGAGCGGCTATTGCTTGCTTACTCTATGGGGATTTTCCCCTGGTATTCTCATGATGACCCGATTATCTGGTGGTCTCCTGATCCCCGGTTGGTGTTGTACCCTTCCCAACTTATCGTATCGCGCAGTATGCGTCCTGTATTTAACCAGGGCAAATTTACATTTACCATGGATGAAGCATTCCGAGAGGTAATTACAGCTTGTAGTAAAGCGCCACGAAAAGGCCAGGATGGAACCTGGATTACCGATGAAATGCTGGAAGCTTATTGTGAATTACACGATCTGGGGTTTGCCCATTCGGTGGAAGTATGGGAGAAGGACGTATTGGTCGCAGGGCTTTACGGGGTTTCTTTGGGAAAATGTTTTTTTGGAGAATCGATGTTTACGAATGTAAGCAATGGTTCTAAAGCCGGGTTTATCTATCTGGTAAGGGGATTGGAAAAAATCGGTTATGAACTGATTGATTGTCAGGTGTATACCGATCACTTGTCAAGTCTCGGAGCTGTGGAAATCAGCCGGAAAAAATTCCTTTCAGACCTGGCTGTTTCTGTTCCAAAACCTACCTGGCGGGGAAAATGGGCGTTTCACTAAATCACGGGAAACACACAGTCTCACAGTCCGTGCAATACACGGCTTCTGTCTGGCCGGGAACAATCTTATGATAGATTTCTTCGTAAGTCTCCAGATCGTGAATGGTTTGAGATACCGTTGCCGAAACAGGCTGAACCATCAGTATCTGCAAAGTCAAAACCAGCATTAGACCTGGCAGGAAACCCAGGCCAGGGGAAGAAGTAGTGGTATCGGTGAGTAAGGTTTCAATTCTCCTTCGAAGAGAATTTCCTTTAAAGTGCTGGACGAGAGGGATATGTTGTAACGACTTAAGATTCAGCAACAGATTGGCATATGCTTTACGGTTGGAGAAAGCCCGGGCACCTTCGGCATCTGCAATACATTCACTGAGGAAATCAAGCTCTTCCCTGAAAAAGTAAAAAAACGGATTGGCAAACCAAAAACACTGGATCATCTTCAGGATGGCTTTTTCCAGTGTATTCCATTGGTGGAGATGCGAAAGCTCGTGGAGGAAAACCGCATGGAGTTCATTTTCGGATAAAGAATCCATTTCCGGCTGCCAGATGATAAATTTATCTTTAAGACGAAATGCGCCTGTGCCGAGTCGCTTTCGGGTTTTTAGCAGGAAAAAACGCGTATTCTGAAGTACAATCTGTTTTTTTTCAGAAGAATGGACAAGGTGAATAAGGAATAATAGCTGGAGAAAAAAGCTCATTACCAGCGCCCCGACGGCAAGAGAGATGATTCCACCCACCCAGTTTTTGTAGTCAAACAGAAAATTATACCAACTGTTTGCCCTGTAGCTGATTCGATGAGAATAGTTGGGATTTTCGCAGCGGCAATAATGAGTGAGTTGGGAGTGGTCTATCTTTTGGCCGAAAGCCAGTGGTTTTACTGTCGGATTGGGAGCCGGGAAATAATCTGCCTCAAATGACACCGTAAGTGGAAGCAGTAGAGATGCTGCCAGCGAGAAATAGATAAATCCTTTTTGCTGACTGTAAGTAGCTTTTCCCCTGATCAGGAAAAAGTACAACAGCCAGGCGACTGCGGAAAGGAGGATGGAGGTGAAGATGAACGAGATCATTCCTTATCACTATTATCAATAAGCTTTCGCAATTCGGTCAGCTGGTCGGACGATATTTTCTCATTATCAAGGAGGCTGGATACCATGCCTGTCAGTGATCCTGAAAAAACATTATCTAATACGCTGCTGAGCAGCCGTTTTTGATATTTGGTTCTCGAAATTAAAGGAAAATACTGATGGCTTCTTCCCTGCGAATCATGCCCCACATAACCTTTTTCCTCCAGTATACGCACAATGGTAGAAATGGTGTTATACGCAGGCTCCGAATTTTCCGGCCATTTGGCAATGATCTCTTTTACAAACGCCTTTTTCATCCCCCATAGGATGTTCATCACTTTCAATTCCAGCGGGGTGAGCAGTTTTAATTCCATACATTAGCTTTTAGACAAAACTAAACATTTAGTTGGGAAATAACCAGTGCTTTTAATTAAATTTTTACTTTCGCAAATAGTTAAGGTTTATTTTCCCGGGGAGATTGGCATTCTCACAGAATTTACAGAGATTTGAGCAGTTTACATGGAAAAAAAGCCGCTTCATGCGTTTCTGTCTACCCCTGGCATTTTTATTCTTGCTGCTTTCTTCCTTTGCTTATTCTCAATCTCCAGCCCTTCCTAAATATGCTAACGCCGCTTTCTTTCAGCTTGGTGGCATTAGCCCTGTGTACTCGTTCAACTATGAGCGCCTGATCCGGGGAACATTATGTTCACTTATAAGTATCGGATTGGGTTGTCGCTTCTGCCTCATGTAGTGGCAATACCTGTTGGGATCAATATTTTTGATACTTTCGGTGACCACCATGTCCAGTTTAGTGCTGGCCTTACCCCTTATATCGAGGATTACGACACCTTTACGATCAAAGGTTCGGAATCACTGTTGTATATAGGTGGCGGTTTTGGTTACCGGTATCAGAAGCAGAATGCCAACTGGTTTGTGATGATGGGGATAAACCCTATGGTCAGGATCGATCCTTCGCTACATGAATTTATTGGGCCAGATCCCCAATTTATTGTATCGGGAAATCTGGCCGCAGGCTTTCGTTGGTAAGGAATTTTTGTTTAGAGAGAAATCGTGGTCGTGAAGTCTCCAATTGAAACGGTGGCTTCCTTGTCGCATGTGCCGTCGCCATAGTCAATGGTGCGGGCTGTTTTTCCTTCAGGTGTGAGAACCACGATACCAGAAGAGATAAAACCACATGTCGCATCAAGCACCATGGGCTCTGTAATTTCCACATCAAAGGCTACATCATTGCGGGCAACTCCGGAAGCAGTTCCTGTGATACTATACACATTATTGGATGGGTCAAGATCTCCTGCACCTGATATTAATGTGGTTTTTCTGCGCGATGACCAGGTAATGGTTTCGCCCTTTTCTGAAGTCAGCTCAGCTGAGGTTACGAGGATATTAAACACAGGCTGGTCAGATGTTACATTCTCCCGGGTAATCGTTTTTTCAAAGTTGAAGTCGAAGACGGTTCCGAGCAGATTGGTAATTGTATAATTTTCAGGTGTTATCTTTAGCTGTACATTTTCCTGATCCCAAAGGTTGGTAAATGTGCCGGTTAGCTTTCCCGAACGGGTACGCCCATCTTTACAGACACATCCCTCACCAAAATCTACGGTAACGATATACTGGTCATTGGCACTTTGTGCAATATCAATCACCGCGCAATCGCAGAAGGGACTTTGAATGCTACCGGTTTGTTTCAGATTATTTGCCGATTGGGCAATGGCATCAAACTGATTGCCGATGATGGTAACTTCACTTTGTACAAAAGAGTGATCGAGCGTACTTTGTACTTCATGGTCACCTGAAAGAGACAAAACCTCGCAGCCGGAGGCTAGCGCCGCAGTGGCAAATACAAGCAGAAATAATTTTGTAATTGGATTCATAATTGATGGTTTGAAAGATATTTCAGGTTTAATACATATCATTTTCCTGAAAGACCCTCTGTTACCATCGGGGGATGCTTGTCGCCTGAAACTAAAGTTTGAAAAGCGGGTTGGTTTCGTGAATAAACTGGAGAATTTCACTCCTCCCTTTTCCCGAAAGTGCGGAAGTCTGGATCATAGGCGGCAATTCTTCCCATGAAGTTAATAATTCATTTTTAAGGGCTTTGAAGTTTTGGGAGAATTCTTTTTGAGTAGGTTTATCTGTTTTGGTCAGCAAAATAGTAAAAGGAACCCCTTTGACACCGAGGTACTCCATAAATTCCATATCGATAGCCTGGGGGGGAATTCTGCTGTCGACCAAAACAAACAGGTTCAACATATTGTTTCTTTTGGTGACGTAGTCGGTGATAAGTTTGGAGAAACCTTCACGTTTATCTTTCGAAACTCTGGCATAGCCATAGCCTGGCAAATCTGCAAGATACCAGGCTTCGTTGATCAGAAAATGATTGATTAACTGTGTCTTACCGGGTGTAGAGCTGGTTTTTGCGAGGTTTTTTCTTTCGCAAAGACTGTTGATGAGGGACGATTTTCCTACATTAGACCTCCCAACAAACCCGTACTCCGGATAGTTATTAGGAGGGAATTGCCCTATATTTGCACTGCTTTTGACGAATGTTGCGGAGTGTATGATCATAGTGCACAAAAATAGTAATTAGTTTTTAGTTATTACTTGTTGATAAAAAGAGATTATTCATAAATGGCTGAAACAGTAACACCTTACCAAAAACCAGACGCCTCAAAGAAGGCTCAGGTAACGGAAATGTTTGACAACATTGCTCCCAGTTATGACCTTCTGAATCATGCCCTTTCTTTTGGGATTGATATTCTGTGGAGGAAAAAAGCGATCCGTATGCTGAAACAATATCACCCACGGGTTGTCGTTGATATAGCGACCGGGACGGGTGATTTTGCGGTAGAAGCGATAAAACTCAATCCCGATAAGATCATTGGCATAGACATATCTGCGGAAATGCTTCGGATAGGGGCTGAGAAGATGAAGAAAAAAGGCCTCGATCAGCGGGTAGAAATGCGTTTGGGAGACTCTGAGTCCCTGAATCTGGAAACGGATTCCATAGACGCGATCACGGTAGGTTTTGGGGTGCGCAATTTTGAAAACCTCAAGCTGGGAATGAGCGAAATATATCGCGTGCTTCGTCCGGGTGGAGCTGCGGTTATACTGGAGCCTTCGTATCCCACACGCTTCCCGCTGAAGCAGTTGTTTTTCCTCCACTTTCAGGTCATCACGCCCCTCATTGGAAAGCTGATCTCCGGGGACAATGCAGCCTATAAGTATTTGCCCGATTCTGTAAAAGCATTCCCCAATGGCACTGCATTTACGCAAATCTGCCGGGAAGTTGGGTTTAAAAAGGCAGCGTACAAACCCCTGACGCTGGGGATTTGCTCCATGTATGTTTTGGAAAAGTAAATCTTTCTTTTTCCCCGTGGCATCTGAATGTCTGGATATCCGTTATTTAAATGATAGCGAATGTTTGTAAGGTTTTGTATGTTTTTTTTGCACACATGTTTTGAATTTCGCAGGTTTGCATAAATTGTCTGAATTAAAAACCCTTAATTAGAAAAAAAATATCCACCAGTTGTACCTTACGTTTTTAAGACTATTATATGAAAGGCAATCAATTTGCACGCGCAACATTGGTGGTTGTGTTCCTGCTGTGTGTATCACTGCGGGGGGTATCCCAGAGTTATGGTAACAGGCACCCCTTCGATTTTAAAAATTTCAATTTGGGATTTTTAATGGGGCTGAATTACAACGCCTACAACCTTAAGGAACAAATCAACATTATCGACAGAGGAATTCTTCTCCACCAAATAAATGTCGTGCCCCGCTACGGGCTTTCCCTTGGCATGATCGCCAATTACAATCTGGCTGATCAGGTAAGTCTCCGGTCGGGTATAAATATTTCTCTGGAACAGCGGGACTTCAATTATTTCTTTGCCAATGATTCTCTCATTGTGCGCAAAATTGAAGCGTCCTATTTGAATCTGCCTTTGGTATTTCAGTTTAAAACCAAATACTACAAGGCAACCCGGGTATATGTACTTTCCGGCGCGCAGATAGGGATAAACCTCAACAGCAACAAGAAGGTGCGTGATGATATGAACCTGTTGAAAATCAAAACACAGGACGTTAGCCTGGTTTTTGGCGCAGGGGTCAATCTCTATGGCGACAGGATTAAACTTTCGCCCGAAATACGCTATTCTCTGGGGCTAAAAAACATTTATGAACCAGAGTTTACCAGTCACCCGTACGCCATCAGTAAACTGCTGAGTCAGGTGCTGGTAATTGTTGTCAATTTTGAGTAGTTTTTTCAGGCAGGCTCAAATTCCACAACGAGGTCATCTTGTTCTACCATGGTTTTATTTGCCAGGTGGACTGCCCGGATCACACCGCTGACAGGTGAAGTGATCGTTGACTCCATTTTCATGGCTTCGATGACAAATAAGGGTTCGTTTTTGGTGACCTTGTCTCCGGGATTTACAAATATCCGGGTGAGCCTTCCCTGGAGGGGGCAGCCGATTTCGTTGGCTGTCAATGCTTTTCTGTGTACGACTTTCTTCACAGATACTTTTTCATCGCGGACTTCTACGGATCGGGTTTGGCCATTGATTTTGAAGAATACCGCACGGAAACCTTCATCATCAGGTTCTGATACATACATAAAGCGAATCAGCAGGTTTTTTCCAGGCTCAATCTGCACCAGAATTTCCTCATTTGGCTTCATTGGGTAAAAGAACGCAGGTGTGGGGATTTTGGACACTTCGTCAAATGTGATGAGGTGTTCGTAGTATTCAGTAAAAACCTTGGGATAGAGTTTGTAGGATAGAAAATCCAGAAAACTCATCCGTGGGTCTGCAAATTTTTCCCGGAACTCTGCAAACTCTTTATCAATGTCCACGGGAGACATGAAGGCATTGGGCCTTTCTGTGTAGGGTTTTTCATTTTTGAGTACCAGTTTTTGCAGTTTTTCCGGAAACCCACCATAAGGCTGTCCCAAATCTCCCCGGAAAAAGGATTTTACGGAATCTGGAAAAGCGAGGTGATCCCCTTTGTCATATACATCCTGTTCGGTGAGGTTATTGCTGGTCATAAAGAGCGCCATATCCCCCACAACTTTGGAGGAAGGGGTTACTTTGACAATATCCCCAAACATCTGATTGACGATGGCGTAGTTTTCCTTGATTTTTTCAAATTTATCTTCCAGTCCCAGTGAGCGTGCCTGGGGAAGAAGATTGGAATATTGCCCTCCGGGGATTTCGTGTTTATAAACCTCTGCTGTTCCGGCCCGGAGTTCAGATTCAAAAGGATAGTAATATCCACGGACAGCTTCCCAGTAGTTGGAGAAATCGTTGAGTGATTGCAGGTTAATATCCGGCGCACGGTGATGG
Organism: Bacteroidia bacterium; assembly: GCA_041391665.1. NCBI lineage: Bacteria > Pseudomonadati > Bacteroidota > Bacteroidia > Bacteroidia bacterium. The sequence continues at coordinate 631,801 of JAWKNO010000002.1, forward strand.
CCCTGGAAAGCGGCAACCACTGAGTTAAATCCCGGTTGAGAAGTCAGCCCTGACATGGCACTGAGAGCCACATCCACTACATCCACCCCGGCTTCAATAGCCTTGAGGTAGGTAGTGATCTGGTTGGAAGAAGTGTCGTGTGTGTGAAGGTGAATTGGCAGGTCAACCGCTTTTTTCAGCTCGGTAACCAATATTTCTGCTGCATAGGGTTTGAGCAAACCTGCCATATCTTTAATAGCCAGAATATGTGCCCCCTGATCTTCGATCTGCCGCGCGAGGTCCAGGTAATACGCGAGGTTGTATTTGGTTCTGGCCGGGTCTGTGATATCACCAGTGTAGCAGATACAAACCTCTGCCAGGGCTTCGGTTCTTTCTCTTACCGTTTTGATACTTACTTTCATGGCATCGAGCCAGTTGAGCGAGTCAAATATCCGGAAAATATCGATTCCATTTTTCCAGGCCTTTTCGATAAACAATTCGATCAGGTTGTCAGGATAAGCCGTATAGCCAACCGCATTGGAGCCCCGGAGCAGCATCTGGAAAAGAATATTAGGAATCGCTTCTCTGAGCATTTTGAGCCGCGCCCATGGATCTTCGTGGAGGAAACGCATGGAAACATCAAAGGTAGCGCCTCCCCATACTTCCATAGAAAAAACTTCCGGGTGATTTCTGGCAAAACTTTCGGCGACGTTGAGCATATCCATGGTACGCATCCGGGTAGCCAGCAAAGACTGGTGAGCATCCCTGAAGGTCGTATCAGTATATTGAACTTTAGATTCAGACTTCAGCCATTGAATGAAATTTTCTCTGCCTGAATGAGTCAACCGGGTTTTTGTGCCTTCGGGTATAGGTGCATTTTTATCAAAATGTGGTACTACCGGATGCCTGAATGTCCGTGAACTGTCCACAAACTTTACATCCGGGTTGCCATTCACCTGGACTTTGGCGAGGAAACGCAGGGTTTTGGTACCCCTGTCAAGGCTTGTTCTGAAATCCAGCAGTTCTGGATTTTGCTGGATAAAGCCAACACTAGCTTCGCCTGCCATAAACACCGGATGGGTGATGACATTGAGCAAAAAGTTGATATTGGTTTTTACTCCTCTGATCCGAAATTCACGCAGCGTGCGGTGCATACGTTGGGTAGCACCTTTAAGTGTGCGTCCCCATGCAGAAACTTTGACAAGCATGGAGTCAAAGAAAGGGGAGACGTCTACCCCTGCGTAGGAAGAACCCTCATCGAGGCGGATACCAAACCCACCGGCATTGCGGTAGGCGATAATTCTGCCGTAGTCGGGCTTGAAGCCATTTTTGGGGTCTTCCGTGGTAATGCGGCATTGAATGGCAAAACCATTGCAGTGCAAATCTTCCTGACTACGGATAAGGATCTGCGGGTCGGAGAGACGATATCCGGCTGCAACAAGGATTTGGGTGCGCACGATATCTACCCCGGTTACTTCTTCCGTGATCGTATGTTCGACCTGGATACGGGGATTTACCTCAATAAAAAATACATTGTTTTGCTGATCAACAAGAAACTCGGCAGTACCTGCATTGTTGTATCCGACATACCTTGCGATCTGGAGGGCATATTCAAATATCTGTTTGCGAAGTTCATCGGGAAGGATAGAAGGTGCCACTTCCACCACTTTTTGAAATCGCCGCTGTACGGAGCAGTCGCGCTCAAAAAGATGAACGATATTGCCAAAGTTATCCCCCAGAATCTGCACTTCAATATGTTTGGGGCTATCAATATATTTTTCGATAAAAATGGTATCATTACCGAAGGCAGTCCCTGCTTCCTGACGGGCTTCCTGATAGGCTTTAATCAGTTCTTCTTCATTGCGAACCACACGCATGCCCCTTCCACCGCCGCCGCCGGCAGCTTTCAGAATCACGGGAAACCCGATTCTGGCTGCTTCCATCATCGCATCGGAAAGTTTGTCCAGTTTGATTTTACTGTCTGGAATCAAAGGAACATTTACCGCACCGGCTACCGTTTTCGCCTTTACTTTATCGCCCAGTTTATCCATCACTTCGGAACGTGGGCCGATAAATACAATTTTTTCCTCTTCACATCTGCGAACAAAGTCCACATTTTCTGAAAGAAATCCATAGCCAGGGTGAATGGCATCTACCTGTTTACTTTTTGCAAGAGAGATAATGGCTTCGATATCCAGATAGGGGCGTAGCGGATCATCATCTTCTCCAATCTGATAGGCCTCATCCGCTTTATAGCGGTGGAGTGAGTACCTGTCCTCAAAAGAATAAATGGCTACGGTGCTGATATTCAGTTCGGAAATAGCCCGTAAAACTCTAATGGCGATCTCCCCGCGGTTTGCGACTAATATTTTGTCGAATTTGGTAATCTCAGTTTGCATGTAGGAATAATTGAGTATGGATTGGGGGCTGGGGCGGGACGCGAATTTATACAAAAAGTAATGGATAACAAAAGGATACTAATAATCCACAAAGGCTGATTTTCTGACAATATTCAGTTCTGTTAGGTTGGCAGAATAATCATTTGGGAATTAAACAACGAATCACTAAATTACGTTTATAACATTATGGTAACTACTTACAAATATCTGTTGGTCATCCCATTGCTCTTGGTTATGCTTACGGCTTGCGACAACACGCCGGTGTTTCCCGTTGAGCCCAAAGTAGAATTTCTGGACATTCAACCCCGGTTAGTTCAACATTTCCGGGACTCTATAGTAGTAAAAATTAAATTTCAGGATGGTGATGGCAACCTGGGGGCTGTAAATCCCGGAGATATTAATCTGAAACTGATTGACGACAGATACCAGCGGGGGATCCTTACCCTTGACCAGGCGACCAACAGCTATAGTGTACCCAATCTAACCCCAGATGCCCGCAACCCGGCGATTCAGGGTGAAATATCGGTTACCATTCCATTGACGATCAACACCGGAACCAATCAGGAAGAGGAAGTGCGTTACCTCATTCAACTTTGGGATCGGTCTGGAAATCTCGCAGGTCCCATCGACGGAGATCCTGACAATGCTGTTTATACGGATTATATTACGGTTTTCCGATAATATTGTCCCTTCTTCCTCTGGAAATATCTTTTATGTCTGAATGGCCGGCACAAAGTGCTTGCATGAGGTATTCATGGGCTTTCCATGGATTCATCTGTGCCCCGCAGGTAAAAATATCTACGGCTGCATAGTGAGATTCCGGCCAGGTATGAATGGTCAGATGACTTTCCTGAATAATCACCACCCCCGATACCCCAAAAGGAGAGAAATGGTGAAAATGTGATTGAATAATCGTCGCTGATGCTTGTCGGGCAGCCTCCAGCATGAATTCCTCAATCAAAGTTGTATTATTTAGTATTTGCCTCGAACAATCGTGGTAGTCGACGAGTATATGTCTTCCCAGTGATTCCATAAATTAGGGATAAAGATAGTTGGATTGTCTCAAAACCGAAGGTTACCTTTGCATAAATATCCTTTTGCTTCGTTCATGTGATATAAATTTTTGTCTGAAATGAATATTCATTTGAAGTTGTTGTTTTCTTTAGGCCTGTTTTGTGGGTTTATACAGGTCTCCAAAGCCAGCCATGTTCCCGCTCCTATACCAGCCAGGGTACTATGTATCAATATTTCCGCTACCAATTCTGTCGCTGCCGGCTGCAACCAGACCAACGGAAGTATTACGCTGGTGCATGATGGTACGGCACCATTTACCTATGTATGGTCACACGACTCTACGTTGAATACTCCGGTTGCAAATAATCTGGCTGCCGGCAACTATTCTGTATCGATTTCAGACGCTGCGGGTTGTACTGCCCAGACAACGGTTACCGTTGCCCAAATCCCTTTGGATCTTACGGGTAGTACATTGCCCGATACCTGCGGATCTCCCAACGGCTCTGCTACGGTGATTGTGGCTCCCGGCCAGGGGCAGGCTCCCTTTACCTACTTATGGGACAATAACGCAGGCAATCAGACTACCCAGACGGCCACAGGATTGCGCAATGGCGTATATCAGGTAACCGTCACTGACGCCAACCAATGTCAGGGTACTCAGTCCTTTAACGTTCTAACCGGTAACAATGGCTTTTCAGGTGTGATTGCTGGTGTACAGCAAATAAACTGTTTTGGCGAAAGCGGGGGGGCTGCAACCGTAATCCCTTCCGGAGGCAATGGTATCTACAACTATCAGTGGTTTCCGATCAACAGTCCCAATACTATTTTGAGCACAAGCCCAACCGTAACAGGCCTCGCCGCCGGGCTGTACGTTATCCGATTGACAGACCCTACAGGCAACCGATGTATTTTTAATACAGCTGTAAATATTCGCCAGCCTGACTCTGTAGCGACCAATCTTTCTGCTGATCCTGCTACGGGTTGCCGCTCCGGAAACGGCAAAGCCTGGGTAAATCCTTCCGGCGGTACGGCGCCTTATGATATTCTTTGGTCTACAGGTTCGACCAATGATTCTATTTTGAATCTTCAACCTGATTTCTATTCTGTTACAATTACCGACTCTCTGGGTTGTGTCAAAACTACAGAGTTTTTGATTCGCAGTGCCGCCGGCCCCTATTTTACCATAGATACAGCCCAGGCAGATAATTGTGGACTTGGCCAGGGAATTGCCATGATCAATATCTCTAAAGGCCAGGCGCCTTACCGGGTAATTTGGAATACGTTTTCCCCCCAACCAACAGACACCTCGCTTATCGCCTATAATCTTTACCGGTCAAATGGCGCTCAATATTATGCAACAGTCATAGATGCCGATACTTGTATTCAGCGGGAACATTTCGGTATGCCGGGAAATGACCCGCTGGAATTAATTTCTATCGCTTCAACCCCTGAATATTGCGAACTCGCTAACGGCACAGCTACCGTTGTATTTTCGGGTGGCACGGAACCGTATAGCTATCAATGGACAACAAGTCCCAAACAGACGGTGCCTTCCGCTTCCGGGCTGATCTCCGGAAATTATCGGGTTACAGTAAAAGACTCACTGTTTTGCGAACTTTCGGCAGAAATAGAGGTGGATAGTGAAATTGGATTTTTCCTCGAAACAACTGCTACGGACGAGACTTGCTACGGAAATAACGATGGAACCGCAACTGCCGTCATAAATGGTGGAAAAGCGCCATTTACCTATAGCTGGACGACTACACCTCCACAGGAATCTGCCCGCGCTACCGACCTGCCCGATGGTGTCTATAATGTAACAGTAGTTGATGTGGAAGGATGTGAAAGAAGTGCTTTTGCCATCATCGGAAGTCAGGAACTGATTCGTGCAGATTTTCGTTTTCAGCCTGATACCCTGGCTCCGGTCGTCATTTCCAGTGCAGGATTTACATTTACCAATGAATCAGAAGGCGGAGAAAATTTTCTCTGGGATTTTGGCGATGGAAACGTTTCGACTGAATATTCGCCTTTCCATGTATATGCCGATACCGGCAGGTATTTTGTGACGCTTACTGTTTCAAATGCTTCAGGCGTGTGTACCGATGAAGTTACCTATGGCCCATTTATCGTAGTGGAAGATGGGATAGTCCATTTGCCGAATGCCTTTTCACCAAATGGCGACGGATTTAATGATTTCTTTCAGGTCGGCGGTGTGTTGGTTCAGTCATTTGAACTGCGAATCTTCAACCGATGGGGGCAGGAGGTCTTCTCCAGTTTCTCTATCAATGACTCATGGGATGGCCGAACCGCCAGCGGCAAATATGCGCCTGAAGATGTGTACGTATATTCTTTGTTTGTGACGATTCCGGGTGAAAATCCCATTCGCCAGACAGGTACGGTGACCTTATTGAGATAGGGCGGTTACGCGTCTTTCTTCAGCAAAATCCAGAATAAATCTTCCGAAGGGTAGGGGAGTGTGATATTTCCCGGCACAAGGGTTGCAACAAGCTTTTTGACGATGGAAGACTGGATAGAATGCGACAACAGCGTTTTGGCGTGAGTCGTGTTGATGTATTTGATCTTTCTGCCTTTTGCGACAAAGCTGAAGCCCATTTTTTTGCCTACGTCAGTCAAACTTTCGGGACTGAACCAGTGCAGTACACTCGGCGGGCTGTATTCATGCCAGCTTTCTTTTGTGATTTTTGCCGTCAGGCTCTCTCTATTCCAGGTTTCGATCAGCCAGTAACCACCAGGTTTTGTATGATCTGCCAATACCTGAAGCCCTTTTTTCAGGTCGAAAAAATGAGGCAGAACCTGAATCATGGTAACCAGATCGAATTTTTTCTCTGACCGAAACAGTTCCACAGGACTATTGATGATATCGAGTTTCATTTCAGTCTGGCCAAATTTCGCCATTTTCGCATTGGGCTCAACTCCTACGCCCTGCCAGCCGGTATTGTGAAAACCTTTCAGCAGAAAACCCGCAGCCGCACCCACATCCAGCATATAGCCGGGTTTCATATATTTGTTGACAACCTTCCCGTACCCTTCGCCTCGTTTGATCAGCAGGTTTTTCTCCAGAAAATAATCTGGATAACCATCTTTCCCACCTTCAAAATACTCGTCACTGTAGACAGCTTTTGTGTGGCTTAGATCAGCCTTAACATCTGCAAACATATGTCCACAAGATTCGCATGTACAAATCCAGCAATCATTTTTGTTGAATTTCCGGGTAATCGTACTGCTTTCACAAACCGGACAAAGTATTTTTTCAACAGAGGACTGAATAAAAGATGCTGTCATATAGAGGGCTTTGGTCGAAATGGGAGAATAATGATAAGATCTTTAAATCTTATCAAAAGCAAATACCATGCTACAAAATATTATTACAGGCAGACTTTCACCGTTGAAAACCCGCAAAAGCCAACACAAAAATCAGTCAGCAGGTGATGCCGGAATTTTTTACTTTGCAGAAAATTTCGATTATGCGCTGTTTACTTTTTGTAATCATCAGTTTATCTGTTATTCCTTTTTCCTGCCGTACGGTCAAATCCACAGCCAAAGATTCTCATTCTTTAGCCCAACTGGCCGAATGGATGACAGGGAAATTTGACAGTGCCGAACAAGCGGCCTCTGATAGCAATTATTACGATATTAGTCTTCACATGAGCCGTATTTGGCCAGAGCGAAAAGATGGCTACTGGTTGTATGTGGAACAGGCAGTTACTGCTGCGGCAAATCGTCCCTACCGCCAGCGAATTTATCAACTGACCACCGACGAGGAGGGCAAATATCTGAGTAAAGTATTTGAAGTAGCGAATCCTTCAAGATTTATCAATAAAAACAACGACCCCGGGGCGTTTGCAGCGATTTCTCCTGACTCCCTGATTGAACGGAGCGGGTGTGTTGTGGTAATGACAGGCATAGGGGGAACCTACAAGGGGAGTACCGGTGAAAAAACGTGTGAGAGTAATCTGCGTGGTGCGGCATATGCCACTTCGACCGTGACCATTTTCCCGGATAGACTGGAAAGTTGGGATCAGGGCTTTGATGCCGCCGGAAATCAGGTCTGGGGTGCCGAAAATGGCGGATATATATTTATTAAGCGCACAAATTATGGATTATAGGTAAAGATTTTGTCTATAGGATACAACAAACAACATTTTACACATGAAACTGAATATTCTGATTGTATTTGCATGTCTGCTTCCTGTATGGGTATTGGGCGCGGACGAGATTCCTGTCAAATCAGCCATTACTGAAGTGAACGTTTACCGGCAGCGTGCCATGATCGTCGAGACGGGAAATGCTAAGGTGGTTAAGGGTGACAACCTTCTCATCTTCAGTGGCTTAAGCCACTCTCTTATTAAAAATAGCATCACTGTCAGTGGTACAGGCAGTGGCACTATTCAGGCGGTTACTCACCGGATCAATTATTTAAACAGAACCGCAAAACCGCCCCGGCTTCTCATGCTGGAAGACAGCCTCAAACAAATCAGCGAAAAGCTGAAGGTATTGGACGATGAAAAATTTGTCTATGAAAATGAGCAGCAGTTGGTGCTCACCAACAATAAAATTGGCGGGACTGACAATGGCCTGACTGCCGATGAATTGCAAAAAATGGCTAATTTCTACCGTGAAAGACTTGCTTCGATCCGCAAGCGCTTGCGTGAGCTGGATCTCGGGGCCAGAGAATTGCGACAAAAACAAAGCGACTACCAACTGGAAATCAATCAGATAAACTCTTTGCGGAGCCAGCCTACAGAAGAAGTGGTCGTTACCTTTAATGCAAAGGTCGCAGGTACAGTCAATCTGACGCTAAAGTATCTGGTCAATGATGCAAGCTGGAGTCCATTCTACGATATCAGGGTAGAAAATACCCGCGACCCTTTGAGATTTTTTCTCAAAGCCAACGTCGTCAACCGCACAGGCATCAACTGGGATCAGGTAAAACTTCGCATTTCCACCACCAATAATAATGGCAATAACAACAGCCCGGTTTTGAGCCCCTGGGTGGTGGATTTTGCCCGTCCGGTATATCCTTCGGCACCTATGGGCGCAGCGACCCGTCCTGCACCGATGTATAAATCTGATAGCAGAGCAGGGGTTGCCAATACCATGGATGATGTGAAACCTCAGGAGGAAATGGAAGTCAAGGAAGAGATTGCCTATGCCTATGACATGACTACCACCAATGAAGGAGAGCTCGGCCTTGAGTTTGAAATAGCCTCTCCTTACGATATTCCTTCCGACGGAAAAGAACATCAGGTGGATATCCTCGCAACAGATGTCAAAGGAGAATTTAAACATTTTGCCATACCCAAGCTGGACAAAGATGCATTTCTTGTCGCCTATATTTCACAGGATTTGCTTCGGGCGAAGGCGAATGTGTATTTCGAAGGAACCTTTGTTGGCGAAACTTTTGTCAATACAGACAACCCCGGCGATTCGATGAAAATTTCACTTGGCCGTGATCCAAAAGTGCAGATTCAGCGCGAGCAGGTCAAAGATTTTACAGAAAAGAAAGTCGTCGGAAGCAATATACGCCAGACATTTGGCTATGATATTATCCTGAAAAACAACAAAACTGAAGCAGTAAACTTAAATATCGAAGATCAGATTCCCGTATCTCAGAATAAAGATATCGAGGTGGAATTGCTGGAATCTTCGGATGGCGTATTTAATGATGTTTCGGGTAAGGTTTCGTGGAATATCACCCTCAAGCCAGGGGAAACCCGCACGCTGAAACTTCGCTTCGAAGTGAAATATCCTAAAAATCAGCCGGTTTACGGTTTGTAGGTCTGTATAATAAATATTAATATGAAAATTCCGGGAAGCTGTTTTTTGCCTCCCGGAATTTTTTTTAGTTCAGTTCCATCGGTACTTCCATTAATAGCACCTGGGTTTGCGAATCAGCCTTAATATGGAGTGTATCTGTTTCCCATACACCAAGTCCATCCCTGCGGTTGAGTGAAATATTTTCAACCGAGACATCGCCCTCCAGTACAAAAGCATATACGCCATTGCCCGGCTTTTTGAGCGAATAGGTAGTTTCTATGCCAGCATCCAGTTTCCCGAGGTGAAACCATGCATCCTGATGAATCCATACGCCGTCATCTTCCGGGTTAGGGGAAAGAACCTGTCTGAATACATTGTGCTGTTCCGCTTCATCGAGTGAGATCTGGTCATACCGGGGTTTAACGTTCTTTTTGTTGGGGAATATCCAGATTTGGAGAAACTTCACTTCTTTATCTTTGTTTTTGTTGTATTCGCTGTGAAATATCCCGGTTCCAGCACTCATCACCTGAATATCACCCTGGCGAATGACTGTCGTATTTCCCATGCTGTCCTTATGTTCGAGATCGCCCTCCAATGGAATAGAAATGATTTCCATATTGTCGTGAGGGTGTTTGCCGAATCCCATGCCCTGCGAAACGGTGTCATCATTTAATACGCGGAGTACACCAAAATGTACTCTTTCTGGGTTGTAATAGTTGGCAAAACTGAAAGAGTGATAACTGTTGAGCCAGCCGTGGTTGGCATGGCCTCTGGTGTTGGCTTTGTGTAAAACGGTTTTCATTGTTTTGAATTTTTTACAAAGTTCTCCCTAAAAGGGAAGACAGCAAATATAAAAATCCGGGATTGATGTATCAGAACCCGGGATTAGGGGTGGAGCGAAACTGGGAAAGCGGAACCCCTGTTATTTTTTTAAAGAAAGCACTGAAGTGAGAGGGTTCCTCAAATCCCAGTTCGAATGCGAGTTCTTTGCCTGTTTTTTCTGAAAATACCAATACACGCTTGGCTTCCGCGATGATTCTGTTTTGAATATAGGTTTTTGCGCTTTTTCCAATCAAGGCTTTTACTGTTTTGTTGAGATGATCGGGACTGACCATCAGTTGATCTGCATAAAAATTCACCTTATGCTGTTCTTTGAAATGGGTTTCTACCAGGTTTTTAAAACTTCGGAGAATGGTAAGGCCCGCCTGAGTGGTTTGTGTATTTTCTTCACGATGAATGTCACAGATATTATTGCAGTAGATAAGGAAAAGCCTGAGCAGTGATCCCAACGCCTCATACCTAAACTGGCTGTTTTCCGAAAGCATTTCTTCCATATCCTGAGCCAGGGATGAGAGGCGACTTTGAGTTTTTTTGTCGAGAATCAGTGGCGGCGAATCTGCATAATCCCGGAAAAGATTTATATCAGAGATAAAACAATCCCGGATATTATTTCTGATGAGGAATTCGGGAGAAAAGGTGATCACCCAACCGGCGGGTTTTTTGTCGGGAAGTAAAAGGTGAACCTGCCCGGGACTGATAAAATATACCTGATGATCTGAAAGTGTAAACGTCTGGAAATCAATAATATGTTGGCCCACGCCTTGCTGAATCCAGATCACCGTATAATAATCATGGCGGTGTGGACTTCCCGGTTTACCGCCGGTATGGAGATGAATATCTTCCATCCTTCGGATGCCAAAAGATGCTGCAAAAGCCTCTTTATTTTCCATTGATTTTTCTTGCGTTTTGCATATCAATTATTTCCCGCAGCGTTTCTTGCTGCATTAGAACGACTTTTTTTCCGGTCAGATACAACAGTTCCTGTTCATCGGGTTTTATGCTGTATTTGGTGGGTATTTGGGTTACTAGTTCGTATAAAATACTCAGATCGGAAGGAGAAAGAAGCTGAGGTGCGAGATTGAGTTTGGAAATCAGTTTGATTCTTTCAGGTATCACGTCAATTTCCGGTGGCGGAATAAACGCATTACCTTCAATGAGATTGCTGAAACTGAGGAATACCGGTGTAATATTATTTTGCCGGCATCTTTCGGTAAGCTCTGTACGCAACAGGTTATGTCGTGCATCCAGTCCGCTGGATGGAAGTTTGCTGAATACGCTGATGCCCAGATAACCGGCTTTGCGCCGGGAAAAAGTGGGGGGAATTCCGCCACCGTCGGCATCCACTACCAGCAGCACTTTGTGTGTGGCTACAGTATCCTGTTTGAGCATTTCGATAGCGGTCTGGTAGCCGATATTGTCTGCAATTCCTCCGTCGACGATATGGAGATATCGAAATACCGAATCCCACGAACTCAGCAGCGTGGTATTTGAGATTGCCGCAGGAAAACTGCCACTGGCTTTAATCCCCACGGAAAGCGGCAGGGAGTAGGGGTCAATGGGCCCTTGCTGGAAATTGTTCCGAAAAAGATGGGTATAGCCTGAAATCTGAAAGGTGTCGATCACATTGGGAACAAATGGAAAAATAGACATCCGCGGAAAAATCGTACCATTGGCTACCAGCATAGGAAGTTTGACCGGGGTTAGGGTGTCATAACAATTGACAAACATATCACTGAGCCGGATGCTGCGGGAATGGCTTCTGCCATAGTGTTGTCTTCGGTGCCTATAGCCCAGTACATTCAGGTCAATAGCTTTTTCGAGCGCATCGCCATCGTCGAGGTAGGTAAACCAGTTTTTGGGGTAAAACCAGCTTTGTGCGATGGGCGTGGAGTAAGAGCGGGCCAGGTTCTCTTTAATGGTATGCACAAAATAGTCCTGAAGTTTAAATGACTCCTTGCCACCATACGTGTCATATTCATATCGCGCAGCGATATAACTCCCCGCCGCAAAACCACCTCCGGAGACCGTTGAAAAATAGTCAACCTCATGGAGAAGGTTACTGTTTCCAGCCGGAATTTCTTCCAAACCCAGCAGTACACCAATCGCAAAATTATAGGCCCGTGAACCTCCCCCCGAGATCGCCATTGCGATGGCAAAATCGGGGTTCTGATGGGGTCTCAACTGAACAGACCGGTACTGATGCAGATCGACAGTTGGCGCTTCTGACAAGATAAAATGCCGGGGATTTGTCTGAATTTTTGGGCTGCACCCTACCCAACACAACAGGGCTGCCAAAACGGGAATTTGTACGTTTTTCATAGATATGGTGTGATGTACAGTCCAAATAAACAGTTTTCTGCCTAAAATGGATAACCAATACCCAGATTGAGCTGAGGACGCCTTGCTTTTCGAGAGGTCGCCCGGGTCATCACCCAGGGGGTCGTAAGATCGGGAGCATATAACTGTTGGGCTATGTCCAGACGTAAGATCAAAAATGAAAAATCGAACCTGAACCCTACTCCGGCATCCCATCCCAATCGCAGGTTTTTGGCCGTGAGCAATGCAGTTTCTACCAATTCATTCCGGTCATTTCTATTAAACCAGACATTCCCCACATCTGTGAATACGGCCATTTCCAGATAGGTGAGTACATCAAACCGGTATTCTGCATTTGCTTCAATAATATATTCGCCTCCGGGTGCAATCAGGTTGCTGGCTGTAAGGGTATCTGTTCCCTGGAAATCACGCAGGCGGCTTCTTCCCGGTCCCAGTGTATTGGATTGCCAGCCGCGCATGGAGTTGGTGCCTCCGCTAAAAAATCTCGCCTCCTGTGGCACGGTAGGGGTATGATTGTAGGGCAATCCCGCACCGATAATTCCCCGCAAAACTACCTCTGAGTTTTTTCCGGTAGGGATATACAATTTTCCTTCAAAACTACCTTTGATATATTGACCGTAATAAAGGCTATCGAGAAACAGGTTGTCTGTATAACTATTGTCAGATCCGCTGAGGTTGGGGATTCGGTCGAGAAGGTAGGGAATGTTACCGCCCCATTCTACTCCCAGCCGGTACCAGTAGGTAGGATAGAGCCGCGTCTGCCGGTAATTTTGTTGGGTATAATTGTACTGCAATCGCGAACTAAACCGGTTTTGGAAGTCTCTCCTGATGGCAGGAGGAAGCAGATTGATTGTGGTATCACGGTAAAGAGGATCTGGATTGATGGTGATAAGGTCTACAGCCAAAGGCGTAAGACTGCTTACTGCCCGGTCAGTAAAGGGAATATGTTGCCATCGGTAGGTGCCTTTAAAGCCAGTGGTGAGTCGGTCATATTCGAGCAGATTTTCCCTGCGGATTTGCCCGGTGAAAGCTGTCAGCGGACTAAATCGGCTGAGATTGCTTTTCAACTTTTCCGGTACCATAAACAAAAATGGCCTGGCAAAGAGAAACCTGTGAAAATTGATGTTGGCATTTGCACCAATTTCGTAGTAAAACTGGTCAAACTGTCCTCGTCCCTGTTGCCCGGCGTAAAAACCCACGTTACCCATTAATCCAAATTCAAGAAATTCAGATTTGTGGAGTGCGTTTTTATCCCGAAGAGAGACATTTACTCCCACACCCGGCAGGTTGGTAGATGTGATGATATTGGTAAATGATTCAAAACCGCCTTTTAGCTGATATTTCCTGGCAAGTTTCAGTTCGATGACCACATCCATCATATTGTTTTGCTCATCAACTTTGTAGTTGACAACCATGTACTGAAACATACCCAGTTCCTGTAGCATCTGGCGGGTGCGCTGTGATTGTGCAAGGCGATAGACGCGATCATTGAGGAAATGGATTCGGCGGGCGATAAAATTGAGGTTTACCTGCGATAACAGTGAGCCGGGAGAAAGGTGAAATCCCACGGTAACGAGCGAATCCAACATTTTATATGATACACCCAGGCTATCGCGTTGTTTGTCGGTCAGTAGCCATGCATACAGATCAAGCGTATCAGTCCCCGGCGAAGATCCCGAGGAAGGGGCAATATAGACATCTACATTTCTGACAATATATCTGGGGGGAGATTCTGTGAGTTGTATTTCAACATTCAGCCACTTTTCTTCCAGGGGGAGCTGATTTTCTGCAGGAATATTCTCTTCGAGTACAGAGTCTATCGAAAACTCGATCATTTTTGGGGCAAAGGTGAAGTAGCCATTGTTGCGGAGCAGATCCGTGGCCCGGGCTCTTTCCTGTAGAAACACATCGTTTGAATAGTTTTCTCCCGACTTTATCTTGCTTTTTGCAATTTCATATTGGTGTTCCAGCCGCGGAGTTTCTTCATTAGGGCTAAGCGTACGGAGTGTGATATTTTTAAACCGATAAGCTGTTCCTTCATTCACAAAATAGGTTACCTGCGCCTTTTGTTTGTATTTTTTTCGAAACAGTTTATGCAACGTATCAATGCGGTAATCAATTTTGGGGTGAAAATATCCCCGGGAAAAACAGGCTGCCCGAAGATTGGCTGTGTCTTCTTTTATGAGGGTGGTATCGATAATTACCGGCGCTTCTCCCCACCGATACATAAGCATATGGAGAAAACCTTTCTGAAGGGTGGAGTCAGGTTTGTTTTTTGCGAAAGTATTTTTGAGCGATACCCCAAAATTGTGAATATAAAGCGCCGTCTTGGGTATGAGGGTCCTTCGGTTGGGTTTAAACCTTACGGCACTATAAATTTCAGATGGTAGTAACTGGTCATCTGTTTTTACTTTCGGGAGGGATTTTAGTAAATACTCATCAGGTTTGAGATGCCGGGTTGTTTTGCATGCAGACATCATAATGGAAATTACCATTACTCCCCATATCAACTGGTATTTTATTAGTTTTGCGTTCATGCAGGTAATTTCAAAAGCAAAAATAAAACTTTTTACCTCCCTTTCGGTGAAAAAGTACCGGCATCAGCACGGGTTATTTATCGTTGAGGGAAAAAAAATGGTGCGGGAGGCAATCTTATCCGACTGGAAAACCGCAGCAGTGGTTGCACGGGAAGATATGGCGGAATCAGCAGCAGCGTGGTTTCCCGAAGCGGAAATTTTTTCTGCCACAGAATCCGAGTTTATACGCTTGTCTGCACACCCTAATCCTGAAGGAATATTAGCTATCCTGCATTTCCCTAACGAAAATTTTTGTGTTCCATTGTCTCTCAATTCCTTGCCCGAGGGGCCTGGTTTTATACTCGATGGAATTCAGGATCCCGGCAACCTTGGTACGATTCTTCGCATTGCCGACTGGTTTGGATTCCCCCATGTGATTTTAGGTCCGGGAACCGCAGATCTGCTTAATCCCAAAACGCTGAGAAGTACGATGGGAGCTGTTTTTCGGGTGAATGTGCTATATATTGAAAGCCTGGTATCTCTGGCCGAAAATGAGGGTGACCGAATGGTGGCCGCGGATCTGGAGGGTAAAAATCTACAGGATTTTGACTGGTCCGGAAAAGAATTTGTAGTGATTGGAAATGAGGCCAGAGGCCTTTCCACAGAACTGAAGGCCATTTCCGGCTTGCAAAAGGTCTGCATACCCGGAGAGGGAGGCGCAGAGTCTTTGAATGCCGCAGTTTCGGCAGGTATTTTTGCCTGGAATCTGCGATATTCGCATAAATAATTGATAGAAGACTGGAAATTCCATTGGAAAATCAAACCGAAGTTCTATATTAATTAAACACCAGAAAAACCGCTCGATTTTGTTTGATAATTTAAATCTGGAAAACCTGCTCATTTACCTCAACAACCCCTGGATACTGCTGCTGTCTGTGGGTCTGGCTATTTTTTTGCTCATTCTGGTTTTCAGACTGTTTCGACTTATTTTTCGTGAACTATTGATCCTCCGGGTAAAACACGATCTCAAACGTTATTTTTCTTCCGCTACCATACGCAATGCCTGGAAAAATCACATTCCTCCAAAGATTACAACCGGCAATTCTCCGGCATTTGAGATGATTCCCTGGTTTGTGAAAAACACCCTGACCAAAAAGAATTTTGAATACAGCCATTATCTGCTCCTTGGAGATTCTGGTATAGGAAAAACTACCGCACTGATCCGTCTGTATGCAGCCTATCGTTATACTTTCGATAGTCGTGACTTCTCTGTGTTGCTGATTTCTCTCTCGGACCCTTCCGCTACTTTTATTCTTCAGGGATATAAAAATAAGGAAAAAACAGTATTGCTGCTGGATGGATTGGAAGACAATATGCGGGCCTCCCATGATTATAAAGCCGGACTGGACAATATATTAACGGAGACAGCTGGTTTTGCCAAGGTGGTGATTTCTGTACAGCGAAATTTCCTGCCAGAGGGTGTACGGGGTGGAGCAGATAAAGAATCTGTAAAATATACGGGCGAATCGTGTTATCAGCTGTTTGGCCGAGTTGAAATTCAGCCGCCTGTGGCAAGGGATATGGACCGGTTGGTTTCACGTCAGCTGGCTGGATTGTCAGGGGAGGAAAAGCAAAGACTTCGGGAGGAAATAATCATGAATCCGGCGTTGTACAGGCGTCCGGGATGGGCAAAATGGTCTCACGCCCTTGCGCTTAGCGGCCAGCAGGCGCAATACCCATTTGAAATTTACAAAATCGCGGCCCATTACCTGTTGGGAAATATTCCCGGGGAGGAGGGACTTAAGGAAAAAATATTTGCCTTTGCTTCCGACCTCGCGGCCAATATCTGGAAAGGTGCGGATGAAAACCGAAGGTGGGCCATGCCACGCACGGAAGCTGAAAAACTTGCAGGTGAACTGGGGGTAAACCTCAGCGATCTTGACCATACTTTTCTCGAAATCTTCCCGGAAGGTTATGTGCGGTTTACCCACAAAGGGTTTCTGGGGTTATTTGTTGCCTGGAAGGCCTTCTATGAAGAATGGACTCCCGGTGATACGCGGTTTGCCGCATTGCCGGAAGCCGCAGAGTTTTTCCATCAGATGTGCTGGCAAAAGGCATTGGCCGCAGATCGTTCGCTGGAAGGGTATGCGCGTCTGAATCAGTCTTCCGACAGGCGCGAACTTACCAGTCTTTCTTTCACCGATATACGCAACATTTCAAGACTTTATCTTAGGGGAGACCGGCTGTCTGACGTGCGGTTTCTGCGGGGAATCACAGCATTGAAGGGCTTGTATCTGGATGAAGGTGTGCCGATGCGCGCCAATATTGTCAGCCAGTTGCCCAACGAGTCCGTACTGGTTTATCTGCGTCAGACGGGAAATATTGCCGGAATTTATGACCTGGCTCATGGAAACCTCAAACCATTTCTCCTGCATACCCGCTTTTCACCTTTGATGAGCGTGATTCCTGAGATTCCCGAAAAGGCAATCAAAGCACGGAAAAATATACTCGATGTTTTCTCAACCCGCCTTCGCCGGCTACCCAATGAATCGTGTCGTCCGCATCCATTGCCGGAAGGAGACACCGGAGAAGCAACGGATTTGTTTCGGCTGCATCTGGGCGTGGGCGAAATGGATTTATTTAATCTGGTGGAAATATTCGTGATGGAAGATGGGAGCCGGAATATCGTATTCTCC
Source organism: Bacteroidia bacterium (assembly GCA_041391665.1). Lineage (NCBI taxonomy): Bacteria > Pseudomonadati > Bacteroidota > Bacteroidia > Bacteroidia bacterium. Next base: position 649,360 of record JAWKNO010000002.1, read on the forward strand.
AATACCTATCTTCCCACCCTGATCAACGAGCAGGCAGAGATCGTTACAAACCGGCTGGTGGAAGTATATGGCGAAGATGACCGGAATATTTCAGCATTCGGTACTGATGACCTGGCACAAATCGAAGATGGTTATTGGCTGGGAAGACGATGGTTTTGGAAAAATTCTGAGAATTATCCTTATCCCATTCATTTGTATATGGAGGTACCCGGAAAAATCCAGCTGGAAGTTTTTGGTGTCCTGCCAGAACCCATTACCGATCCGGAAGTAAAAACTACGCAAGAGACCTCCGATCAAAAAAACCTCCTCACATAAAACATGCGAATATGCGTAATTGTGTTGCATTTGCAGGGATAATGATATTGTTTTTCGGCTGGCTTGTGAGTTGCGGCCAACCGGCAGAAGAAGAAAATAAAGTAGTCGTTACTGATACAATCCTCCCCAATCCTCAAACGCTGGTTATGGCATCTATTCCCGATACGGTAGAAACCTATTACTTACTTGGCAAATTTGACCCGGCCAAAGACACCGCCTTTGCGCAGATCGCAGACATTCACGCCAAAGGTTCTGCGCGCGGAGCCTATTTGCACAAGGAGAGTTATGCGGCATTTGTCAGGATGTATGACGCTGCCAAGGCAGATGGAATCACCCTGACCATTCTTTCTGCTACACGCAATTTCAACCGGCAGAAGGAAATTTGGGAGGGGAAATGGAAAGGATCGATAAAGGTCGGGGGAAAAGATTTGTCGGTAACCGTTCCTGAGCCTGGCGAAAGGGCTCAAACCATTTTGTTGTATAGTTCCATGCCCGGCACATCGCGCCATCACTGGGGTACAGATATGGACATCAATGCGTTGGACAATCACTATTTTGATACGGGCAAAGGAAAAGCAGAATACGATTGGCTTCAGGCAAATGCCTATAAGTTTGGGTTTTGTCAGCCTTATACAGCCAAGGGCGAGGAAAGGCCCACCGGGTATGAAGAAGAGCGGTGGCATTGGTCCTATATGCCGCTGGCCCAAAAATACCTGGCAGCCTACGGCAGACAGGTAAGCCCCGATATGATCGGCGGATTTGCGGGAGCTGAAACAGCAACACAACTCGATGTGATCAAAAATTATGTCATGGGTGTCAATAAAGCCTGTAAATAGGTCTGCCGGGATATGGATCGGTGTATGAAAGGATTCGGTACACAGCAGATCAGGAGAATCATGAAAAGGTTTGATGGAAAACTGAAAAAAATGATTATCTTAATATCTGCAAGATCGAACAAAGAAACACTTTGACGCCTTTCACCTAACCGCGGAAATATGAATTTCGAAGAAATCAACTATCCGGCAGTTATTGCGGCAGCTGTTGCCAGCTTTGCACTTGGCGCACTTTGGTATAGCCCGATACTTTTTGGAAAAGCATGGCAAAAGTCGCTGGGATTTACCGATGAGTACCTTCAGGAAGGGAATATGCTGAAGATATTTGGAACCAGCTTTTTGATGATGCTGATCATGGCATTTGGAATGGCTACCCTCATCCAGGGCCACGGTGACAACAGTATCAACTGGCAGTCAGGCCTTTGGCACGGACTATTGGTCGGCTTATTGTTTATCGGTACATCCATGGCAATCAATATTTTATACCAACGCAAATCGCTGATGCTTTGGGCCATTGATGCGTTTTATCAGATTATTTTTCTGGGAATCATGGGTGCTATTCTCGGAGCCTGGCATTAATCTTCATCGAATGAAAAAATCTTCTTCCCGCCGCCGGTTTTTGAAAAAATCTGCGCTGGGCCTGGGACTCGTTACAACTGCGTCCCCTCTCCTCGCGGATTCAAAACCGGAAACCAATGCTCTCCGGTTACCCAGAGAAGTATGGATCGGGACGGTTTCCCTCGAAGGCATAAGGGCTGCAAACCCTGCTGACATGGTGGAAAAAATTCTTTCCGTCATGGAAAAGATGGCCGCAATGAATCCAGACATTATCTGTCTGCCAGAGTCTTTTGCCTTTTCAAATCTGGAAGAGTCTGTTGACTGGAAAACAGCCGCAGCCGAAATTCCCGGCCCGGTTGTGTCGGCTATAGCACCTTTTGCCCGAAAACATAATTGTTATGTCATTTGCCCTACGCTGATTAAAAAAGCCGGAGATATGTACATAGCCGCCGTGCTGATTGACCGCAAAGGGGAGGTGGTGGGAAAATATCTCAAGATGCATCCCGCGCAGAACGAAATCGAATCTGGCATTCGGCCGGGGCCAATGACTCCGCCGGTTTTTGAAACAGACTTTGGCAAAATCGGTATCCAGATTTGTTTTGACCTCAAATGGGAGGAAGGCTGGCACGCACTCAAAGCGGCAGGCGCCGAAATCATCTTCTGGCCTTCGGCTTACGGAGGAGGCAGGGAGATCAGCAGCCGGGCGTGGCGGCATCAGGTATATTTGGTTTCCAGCACGGCAAAAGGCGCGACCAAAATCTTTGATATGACCGGCGAAGAAATTGCCCGTACAGGTCGCTGGCAACAAGACTGGATTTGCGCTCCGGTCAATCTGGAAAAAACCTTTTTGCCTGCCTGGCCTTCATTTGTGCATTTCCCCGCAATCATGCAAAAATATGGGCAGAAGGTTCGCCTAACCACTTTTGAAGAGGAAGAATGGACCATTATCGAAAGCCTCGACCCGGAGGTTAAGGTCGCGGATATACTCAAAGAATTTAACCTTCCGACTCAACACGAAACCATCCGCCAGGTGACAGTTCTTCAGGAGCAAAAGAGATAACCGGAATATAGGGCAGATCTACTCAGGCATTGGCCGCTTCCCATGGTCCGGTGATGGCAAAAGTCAAACCCGGGCCCTGCATATTGATAAAAAGGGTTTTGCCGCTGGGGGAAAAACAAACGCCGGTGAACTCCGATTTGGGATAACCTTTGTTTGTGCCCAAATGATAAAACTCGCCTTTCAAAGTCAGTCCGACAATATTAGGATCAGACTTATCTTCACACATTACAATATCTCCCCAGGGAGCCATGGTAATATTGTCGCAGGAACTGCAAACATCGGAGTTGTTGGGTTCTGCAAATAGCTGAAGTTTTCCAGGTGCTTCATTTTCCCGCTCGGTACCTTCAAACTCGCTGGGGATATAACGGAAAATCTGTCCCTGTTTTTTACGGCCCCCATTGGTGCAGGCGAAATACACTTCTTCATTTCCAAACCACATCCCTTCTCCACGAGCAAAAAGTGCCGCTCCGGCTTTGTGGCCGCGAATCCGGAGATCATTTGCCGGAGAATCTACATCATCAATATCGAGCCATTCCGTTTCAAACCAGACACCCTGTTCAACCTTAAATTCTGGTCCGCCTGGCCAGTTACGGGTATCTAAAGAGGGGTATTCGCGCACTTTCAGTACCTGAAGTTTGCCTCCCTCGGCGAGTTGGCCGGGGACGTTGGGAATAAACCGGTAAATCAGACTGTCTCCCTGGTCTTCGGTTTGATAGACAATACCACTTCTGTGATCGACGCAGATGGCCTCATGCGAAAACCGGCCCATAGCCTTGAGCGGAATGGGCGCAGCGAGTGAAGGCGTATCGGTAACCGGAACTTCAAAATTATATCCGTGGTTTTTTTCGTTGCTATATTCTCCGGCCATGGATTCTGTCTCTTCACAGGTGATCCAGGTTCCCCAGGGCGTAGGACCACCGGCGCAGTTGCGGATGGTACCTACCAGGCTCAGAAATTCCGTTTCAACGGTTTGAGTTTCTTCGTTGAAGATGACCGTAGTTGTACCGCCAATGGCAGGCATTTTCCCGTTTCCGTAGTCAAAAAAATGTTCTTTGGGAAACTGGCTGAGGTGTTCATTGTCTTTGCCAAAGGGGCTGTCGTGATATTCATTGGGGTTTAATTCGTGGTTGCGTACGATCGCAACTTTGCCGTCAGGGCGGGCGAAGGTCGCCATACCGTCAGCCGCGCCGGGTGTCAGCAGGCCGTCAGCCATAGGCTGATGTTTTTTGGAAATAATCTTATAGGAAAATCCGGCAGGGAGGTCGAGGATTTTGTTGGGATCAGGGATAAGAGGGCCAAAACCTTTGGCCATGGGCACCTTGGCACCTGATTCTGCTACATTGCAGGCAAATTGAAAAAGCCCGCTAAAACCGAGGCTGGCAAGGGCTGAGAGGCGGATAAATTCCCGGCGGGATGAATGGTTCATAGCAATTGGAGATAAGTATTCGATCGTATCCTGCAAATATAACTACTCTATTTTATTGGATTGTTAGAATTATATAAAAGATGGGTCCGGTTGCCGGAAAGATCAAACTTTCAATGAATAATCACCCGGAAGCTCTTGGGGTAATGCCTGATTTGTAATTTGTCATTCCTTGTTTGTAATTTGCTGCCCATTATCCAATAGTATGATTCTTCTTACCGGCGCTACAGGTTTTTTAGGCAAATATCTCGCAGATGAATTTCTGGCGGCTGGTCATGAACTGCGCGTTCTGGTGCGAAATCCTGATTCACGACAACTTCCCTGGGGAAGTCTGGTAGAGGTCTTTGAAGGGGATGTTATGGATGTGCTTTCACTGGAAAGGGCGATGGACGGGGTAGAGTATGTGGTTCACGCGGCAGCAATGGTGAGTTTCTGGCGAAAACAGCGACAAGCGTTGATGCGGATTAATGTAGAAGGCACCGCCAATGTCGTGAATATGTGTCTGGATGCCGGGGTACAAAAACTGGTACATGTAAGTTCGATCGGAGCATTGGGCCGTACCAACGATGGTTCTGCCATCACTGAAAATACGATCTGGAAGCCTGAGCATGCCAAATCCGGCTATGCCTTATCCAAATACCGGGCAGAAATGGAGGTGTATCGCGGGATCGTTGAGGGGCTCAACGCAGCAATGGTCAATCCGGGAGTAATTCTCGGTGCGGGGGACTGGACGCAGGGGCCGCCCAAGATGTTTTCGGTTGTAAACAAAGGCCTTCGTTTTTATCCCAATGGCACAACGGGCATTGTCTCCGCCGCGGATGTGGCGCGAGCAACACGACTGGTAATGGAAAAAGAAGTTCCGGCTGGAGAGCGTTATATTCTGGTTGCAGAAAATCTGGCTTTCCGGGAACTGTTTGAAAAAATCGCCAGAAATCTAGGCAAAACACCTCCACGCTGGAATCTGCCCAACTGGCTTTCACTGAGTGTCGGGAGAGTATCAGAGGTGATTTCCCGAATCACCGGAACCCCGCCGATTGTGTCGCTGGAAAGCATGCGCAGCAGTACTAATGCCCGCACTTTCGACGGAAGCAAAATCCAAACCCTTGGATTTACCTATACCCCTGTGGAGGAATCTATTGCAGAAATAGCAAAGCAGTTTCTGGGAAGGAAGTAGGGCGCAAACCAAAATGTTGCATTTGGGGTCGCATTGGCTGTTAGCTATTAGCTATTAGCTATTAGCTGTTGGCTGTTGGCGTTTTTACGCTGTAACGCGCTACCCGGTTTCTCCAACGGAGAAACATTGGTTTCCCTCATGAGGAGCTGGCAGATAACACCGATATTTTGATTTGCGCCCCTCTTATGGAATCCCACCCATATTTCACTCTATAGGAGAAAGATTCACTTATTTAACGCTCTCCTATGAAATCGCTTCTCCTGTTTTTGCTGAGTTGTGTTGTTTTTTCCACAACTGCATTCTCCCAGTCTTTGCTTGTTTCGGGTACCGTTTACTCTTCGGAAGATATGTCTCCCCTGATCGGTGTGGCCGTGGTGATTAAGGGTACTGCCCGTGGTGTACTTACTGATATGGATGGGAAGTTCACTATATCCTGTGGGCTTAATGATGTGCTGGAAGTATCTTACATGGGCTTTGTTCGTCAGGAAATCCCGGTAAATGGACGGACGGAAATAAATATTCACTTGGTGCCCGATCATGCTTTATTAGAGGAGGTCGTTGTCGCAGGTGCCGAGAAAGAAAACAGGAGGCGGGAAGAAATGTCCAAAGTGCAAATCAACCATTTGATGTTGTCTGAAAAACAAAATGCTGCTGCTGCTTTTTCACCCAAACCCGTTGCCCCGCAATCTTATCACGATGAATGGGGCGGTGAGGCAGGAGACGCTGACGATTTCAACCGCGAAGGGTATGACCGTATATATGAAAATCCTTTCCGGCAGGTGAGTAATGATCCACTTTCAACCTTTTCCATTGATGTGGACCGCGCATCCTACGCCAATGTGCGCCGGTTTATTCAGGATGGAACACTCCCTCCGCCCGATGCTGTCAGGATTGAAGAGATGATCAATTATTTTGACTACCAGTATCCGCAGCCGGAAGGTGAGCACCCATTTGCCGTGCAGACTACACTCACGAGTTGCCCGTGGAGCAAAGACCATCATCTGGTACATATCGGGCTGAAAGGTCGCGAGATTCCCGCCAGTCAGATTCCGCCAGCCAACCTGGTATTTTTACTGGATGTGTCGGGGTCGATGAATAATTATGACAAACTGCCCCTGCTGAAAGAAGCCATGTCTATGCTTGTTGATCAGTTGCGCAGGGAAGACCGGGTGGCAATCGTCGTTTATGCAGGTGCTGCAGGGCTGGTCTTGCCTTCCACACCCGGCACACAAAAATCAGCCATCAAAGCTGCGCTGGGGAAACTTTCGGCTGGCGGTTCTACCGCAGGCGGAGAAGGAATCGAACTGGCTTATAAAATCGCACGGGAGCAGTTTCTGCCAGAGGGCAACAACCGGGTGATTTTGGCTACAGACGGAGATTTTAATGTAGGTGTCAGCGATGATGGCGCGTTGACCCGCCTGATAGAGAAAGAGCGCGATTCGGGTGTTTTTCTTACGGTTTTGGGATTTGGTACAGGCAATTATCAGGATGCCAAAATGGAAAAGCTTGCCGATCATGGCAATGGAAACTACGCCTATATCGATCAGATACTGGAAGCCGAAAAGGTATTGGTAAGAGAAATGAGCGGCACACTGTATACCATAGCGAAAGACGTGAAACTTCAGATTGAGTTTAACCCCGCCAAAGTGCAGGCATACCGGCTGGTCGGGTACGAAAACCGGATGCTCAACACCGAAGATTTTAAAGATGATAAAAAAGATGCCGGTGAAATGGGTGCCGGGCATACAGTTACCGCAATTTACGAGGTGATTCCTGTCGGCGTGAAATCATCCTTTATTAAGGAAATTGACCCCCTGAAATACCAGTCATCTTCTGCAGTTGTGGCCTCATCCGCTGAATGGCTGACTGTCAAAATACGCTATAAAAACCCCGGGGAAAGTATCAGCATTTACCTCGACCAGCCACTTAAGGGGAAAGTACGGGACTGGGAAAATGCACCGGAAGATGTGCAATTTTCCCTGGCTGTAGCAGAGTGGGGGTTATTGCTGCGCAATTCGGAGTTTAAGCAGGAGGCATCCTATAAGGCCCTGACCGCACGTGCACAGGCCGCGAAGGGCGCAGATATCAATGGCGACAGAGCTGAATTTATCAGACTGGTGAAGACTGCGGCGCTGATGGGGGGGAGGTAATTGTCGATTATTGGTTAATCAGTTTTTTCAGTCCCAAAATTAAATGTTGGAAACTGGGAGACTGATTGTTGTTGATATTCATGTACCTGGGGATTTCTCGCGATGCATGCGACTTACTGAAGTTTTTAGTGATTCCTTCAAGTTCCTTTGAACCAAACACTATATCAGGATTGCGGTATTTAGCTTTTTTCTCAAATTTGGCAGCTTTAATTTCAGGATAAACTGCCTCAATAGCCTGGAAATCACCGAGATACCAGTTTTCCAGCTCTCTGCAGGCAATTCTTATAACAACAGGGATGTCTGAATTGCACAGAGCCTGAAGGTCTTTTTTTAGAATTAGGCAGTCGTTTGAATCCTGATCGTGTACAATGAGAACTTTTACAGGATAAGGATACCGGGGATAAGCCTTCATTTTGATAGGAATAGATTTTTTTAGATGACTTTTTCCTTCATGTGGCCGAATGAAACAATTTACATCCAACTGGTAGTCTTCTGGCAAAATTTTTGGCAGGATTTCCCGGAGAAAAATTTCCATAGACGACTCTTCAGTCAAAATTTCCAGCACCTGTGAATTCATGTTTACCGGGGATTACTTCCTTTAAAATAGTTCTCTTTCCACAAGTAACCCAGTTTGTCTCCTGCTTCATATAGGGCCACAATCTCGGGATAGTCGGATGCTCTTAATATTCCGGAATACCCATTTTCTTTGACAAGCCAGTAAGTTTCCTCTGGTTTGGCACTATTTAAGAGGTCTGGTGAATGAGAGGAAACCAAAACCTGCCCACCTTTTTTTGCATATTGCCGGAACTCATCCAATAATTCAGGAAGAAGACTTGGATATAATTGATTTTCAGGTTCTTCTATGCATAGCAATGGGTGTGGGTTAGGGTCATTTAACAAGATCAGATAGGCAAACATTTTAATGGTTCCATCTGACACATAGTTTGCAATAAATGGATCTTTAAATGACCCATCCTGGAAGCGAAGGACTATCCTCCCATCAACTGTAGATTCTGCCGTTACATCTTTTACACCAGGCACACGGTGTTTCATTTTCTCCAAAATATCTTTAAATAGATCTGGGTGATTCTCGAAAATATATTGAGCAACTAATGGCAGATTTTCTCCGGTAGGGGATAGATGCTCTGCATAGCTTGCTTCTCTGCTGGGGCGGGCTTCTGAAATATGAAAATCAGATACATGCCAGTTCTCAATAAAATTTCTGAAAGCATTTGCCGCCTTAAACCTTTCAAATTGCCCCAACCCTTTTATCGCCAGGATATCAGGAGACCCCAATTTCTGTTCCTCTCTGTCAAGCTCTTCATCCGGTTTGTCAAAGTCTTCTTCATTGGTAATTGCGTATCCACTTCCCCTTGAAAAATCGAGAAAATGATAAGGAGATCCATAGGCACCTCTTTTGTATCTTAATATTTCCCGCTCAATAATAGGCCTTCCTTTTTCTTCGCCAATTTCTAACCGATAAGTAACAAGACGGTTTTTACCAGCTATTGAAAGCCTGAATTGAAGCTCTATTTCAATCCAACCCTGCTGCCCTCGTGTAATCACTTCTTTAAATCCCCCCCGTTTTAGTAAAGCCTGCCGGATATTATTTTTTAAAGAATCACTCAGGAAACCAAATGCATCGAACAGGGTCGTCTTCCCCACACCATTTGCTCCTACAAAAATGGCGAGTTCTGACAGATTATTTATTTCGAGATTTTGAAACGCTTTAAAGTTTTTGAGTTTTATACTTTCGATTTTCATAAGCTATCTACGTTTCACCACTTTTCATTTACACGTTCGAATTTTATTCCAATATAGATATTTCTTCCGAATACGGCAGATCATTTAGATGTTTTGCTGTATTTACTGTAAGCCAGGAACCCTACTACTAAGAGAATATGTATGATTGCACCAGACAGGCCATACTTCCATAACAGAGGACTGACTGCCTCCGGCTCCGGTCGGGCATAATCTACCACGTAGATTTTTTCTACCGGCCAGGTTTCCCGAAACACCTCCTTCCGGAGGGAGTCGGTCATACCGATGATGCTGTTGGCAATTTCGGCTGAATAGCCGGGATCGCCACTGGTGACCGATATTTCGATCGATAAAAGTGCTGTGCGAAAAACGGCGATATCAACCGCGGAGATATCGCCAAACTTTTTTTTCAACCCGTCTCTTACCCTTTCCGAGCGGAGCAACTGTACCATACGGTCGGAATATAACTCAATCCCCAGCCGGGAATTATGTACCAGGGTAACCGTATCCCGAAAAGGCGCAGGGTAAATGATTCCTTTGGCGGTGTAACGCAAAGGCGTAACCACGGCAAAGGCCAGGCCTAAAAGCAGGCCGGCTGTGCAGGTGATAGCAAGTAGTTTCCACCTGCTTAGAAAAAAAGCATACAGATCCCGCAGGTCTTCGGTTTCTTCTGCAAATGTCTCCATTCAGATTGCTTTTCCAGATTCAGAGCCCAAAAGATAATCACCCCGGCGGAATAATTCCTATATTTGTCTCACCAAAACTATGAGAATATCAAAAACCACACAGGACAAACTCCAGGCCCTGCTCAAAGACCAGGGGTATATTGTGCGCTATGAACGCGGCAATTTTCAGGGAGGGTATTGTATAGTCATGGATCAGAAGACGATTATCGTCAACAAATTTCACCCGCTGGAGAGCAAAATAGGTACATTACAGGAGATCATCCGCCAGATAGATGTGGACGAATCGCTTTTTTCGGATGACCAGAAAAAGCTGTTTAAACAAGTGCTGGCTGGGATAGAAGAATAAATGGTTATGAAATTTACCTTTCTTGGTACAGGCACATCTCAGGGGGTTCCGGTTATTGGCTGCAAGTGCGTAGTTTGTCAATCTGACAACCCGCATGACAACCGGCTACGGTCTTCGGGGCTTCTTTCGTCAGAGACCACGACACTGGTCTTTGATACGGGGCCGGATTTTAGAGAACAGATGCTCCGGGCAAAGGTTGACCGGCTGGATGCGGTGGTATTCACGCATGCTCACCGCGACCACGTCGCCGGGCTGGATGATGTGCGGTCCTACAATTTTCTTCAGAATATGGACATGCCGGTATATGCTGATGCTGGGACGATCGGACATTTGAAGCGGGAATTTTATTATATTTTTGAAAACAGTACCTATCCCGGAGTGCCGAGGTTGATCATGAATCAAGTGGAGACAAAGCCATTTATGGTGGGGGATATTCCTCTGACACCTATTCCTGTCAAACACGGGAAAATGGATGTGCTGGGTTTTCGTACGGGGCCATTTGCCTATATTACTGACGCCAGTTTTATTCCCGAAACGTCGATGGCCCTGCTCGAAGGAGTAGAGTATTTAGTGTTAAATGCCTTGCGGATAGAACCCCATCATTCACATTTTCACCTCGCAGGCGCGCTGGAAATAGTAAAAAAATTGGCGCCAAAGCGGTCATATTTTATTCATGTAAGTCATCTGATGGGAGTAGAAAAAGATATCATTTCCTTAATGCCGGAAGGCGTGGAACTCGCGTATGACGGGCAGGTCATCAGCTGGTAACGGGAAATTTTCACAATTTATTAATCATATGGCAGGAGAACAATCCCTTTGAAAACCCTATATTTGTCCTAAAATTACCAAAACCTAAAACCCATGACCAAAAAAAGTACTTTTCTTTTCGTGTTGGGGTTGGTTTTTGGAGCCTACACTTCATTCGGCCAGTGTTCGGATATCTTTTTCTCCGAATACATCGAAGGCAGTGGAAACAATAAGGCTCTGGAAATTTACAACCCTTCTGATACTGCCGTTAATCTCGCCAATTATGAAATATACCGTTTCAATAATGGCGCAGTTGTTCTCTCCGATTCGCTGACGATCCCGCACATGCTTGCCCCAGGCGAAGTGTATGTCATTGGTAATGCCAGCGCAGATCCGTTGATTCTTGCGCAGAGTGACACAACTCATTCAATGACTTTTTACAATGGCGATGATGTTGTAATGATCGTCAATCATACAACCGGTGACACCGTGGATGTGATCGGCCAACTCGGCGTGGATCCTGGCACCAACTGGCCCGTAGGTACAGGTGCAACGAGTGAATTTACGCTCGTGCGGATGATGTCGGTCAACGAAGGTACCAAAGACTGGAATGTTGGTGCTACCCAGTGGGATGTGTTTCCACAAAATACTTTTGATTCCCTGGGCGCTCATACCATGACTCCTTGTTCTTCTGTTACCCCCGGAAGTGGTTGTACCACCGATATCTTCTTCTCGGAGTATATTGAAGGAAGCGGAAACAATAAAGCCGTGGAAATTTATAATCCATCTGACACGGTCGTAAACCTCGGCGTTTACAAGTTTTACCGGTTTAATAATGGATCGGTTATCGCATCTGACTCCCTGTTTATTAATCATACTCTCGCTCCCGGCGAAGTCTATGTAGTTGGAAATGCCAGCGGGGATCCCCTGATCCTGGCACAAAGTGATACCACACATTCGCTTACCTTCTACAATGGAGACGATGTGTTGTTGATCCTCAATACGGTTACCGGTGATACCACCGATGTGATCGGTCAACTGGGGGTTGATCCTGGCACCAACTGGCCGGTAGGTACAGGCGCAACGAGTGAGTATACGCTCGTTCGTATGGCTTCCATCAACGCCGGTATCAATGACTGGACGATTGGCGCTACGCAGTGGGAGGTATTTCCGCAGAACTATTTTGATTCTCTGGGAGCACATACCATGACTCCCTGTTCTTCGGTCAACCCTGGCAATGACAGCACAGGTTGTACTACTGATATTTTCTTCTCCGAGTATATCGAAGGAAGCAGCAACAATAAGGCGGTAGAAATCTTCAACCCATCTGATTCCGTTGTTGACCTTACCAACTATACGATTTATCGTTATGGAAATGGTTCTCCTACTCCTACCGATACATTTGAACTTTCAGGTACACTGGCTCCGGGTGCAGTTCATATTTCTGCCAATAATGCGGCAGACCCGGCGATTCTTGCCGTTGCCGACGATTCGATCGGCTTCCCTGGTGTGATCACTTTCAACGGAGATGATGCCATGGCCATTCTCAATGAGTCGACAGGTCTTTTGATCGATGTTATTGGTGAAATTGGAAATGACCCGGGCACCAACTGGCCTGTAGGCGCAGGTGCCACCAGCGAATTTACTCTCGTGCGTATGCCTTCTATCCATGAAGGAACCACCGACTGGGCGATTGGTGCTACGCAGTGGCTGGTATTCCCACAGAATACTTTCGACAGCCTCGGTTCTCACTATATGATCCCATGTAATGCGCCGGTTCCCGATTCACCTTCTGTATCTTTTGCCCCAACTGCTGCCAATGTAAGCGAAGGTGCAGGTACTGCGGCATTTGACGTAGTGATTGCCAACGGTGGCGCTGATACGGTAGCGGTTCAGGTTGTTTTTGATGCCATTGCTTCAACGGCTACCCTGGGAGTTGACTTCACATGGAGCGATACTACGATCGTTTTCCCTGCCAATGCAACCAGCCCGATATCACTGAGTGTAGCACTGATTGATGATGCTGATGTAGAATCAGATGAAACCATTGTTGTAAACCTGATCAACCCAACCAATGGTTCGTTGATCGGTGCAGGTACCTTTACGCTCACGATCAATGACAATGACTATATCGAATATCCGATCGGCCTTGTTACAGCTGATGCTGATGGCGACGGACAGACCGACTCCCTTGGTGTAAAATGCCAGGTTCGCGGAATTGTCCACGGTATTGACCTTCAGGGTGGTACAATTCCCTCCGTTCTGTTCACCATGATTGATTCTACCGGTGGTATTGCGGTCTTCAGTGGAAATAACTTTGGTTATGTCGTTACTGAAGGTGATGAGGTCATTGTCCAGGGCGTAGTTGGTTCATTCAACGGACTGGCAGAATTTACCCCTCCCGATAATATCATCCTCGTTTCTCAGGGCAATCCTACCGTTACACCCATGGTCGTAACAACCCTGGATGAAATCTCCGAAAACGAACTTGTTACGATAGAATGTTTAACCATGGTTGATCCTTCGCAGTGGCCTTCGACAGTTGGTGGCAGCGTCAATATCAATATGACCAATGGGGTAGATACATTTGTGGTTCGCATCGACAGCGACGTGGATATCAATGGTTCACCTGCACCTGTCGGCAAATGGCTGTCAGTAACCGGTCTGGGCGGTCAGTTTGACCCCTCTTATCCTTACAATGATGGCTATCAGCTTCTCCCGAGATACATTGCTGATATCGTAGAAAATCCGGACCCTGTAGTTGGTTTTGATGAGTCCGCCATTTCTGTAGACGAATCAGCAGGTAATGTAAATATTTCCCTTTCCCAGGCTGATGGAAACCCTGATACGACAGAAATAACAGTTGCGGTAGCTGCCAGCTCAACAGCGACAGAAGGAACCGACTTTACCCTTTCCGGTACTTCCGTCTCACTGACCGGTTGTGGTGCAGATACAGCTGCTCTGGTAGTAACAATTGTGGATGATACCGATGTGGAGGGAACAGAAACGATTGTTCTGACCATCACTACGGTTACCAACAATGCGATGGTTTCTACCGACACCGTTGTGATCACAATTTCTGAAACAGACGGGATCGCAGACCTGCTGCCTTCCGGAGCGATTCGTTTGTTCCCCAACCCATCCAAAGATGTAATTTTCTGGAATTCAGATTACCGGATTGAAAATATGGTCATCACTAACCTGCTCGGTCAGGAAGTGGTGAACAAAGTAAATCCAGCAGTAACGGGTTCTATGGAAATTTCTAATTTGCCTGAGGGTGTTTATATCATTCGTATGCAGACCACTAAAGGGTTGTGGATGCAGAAGTGGATGAAAAAATAATCAGATAATAATCTATCCGGCTTAACAACCGGGATGATAAAGGTGAGGAAACTGACCTTTGTCATCCCGGTTTATTTTTTTATTGAGTTATTTTATTTTTTCGGGCAACCATTTCCGGAAATCGCCCGTCCCGGTAAAAACAAATGAATAACATTGGGGAAAACCAGTCCTGAGAACAATCTGAAACAACTGGTTGACGAATGTCGAAAGGGGAAAATAGACAGCCAGAAAGAGTTGTATAAACAATTCTATGGGTATGCTATAGGTGTATGTTTACGTTATTCTCAAAATCGGGAAGAGGCAAAAGAGATTGTAAATGATGGTTTTTTAAAGGTTTTCGCTTATATCAGGGATCAGCGGGAAGGGAGTTCTTTTAAAAGTTGGCTCAGGAAAATAATGATTCATGCTTCGATTGATTTTTTTCGCCGCAATGAAAAATATCAGGATCAGTGTGAAATTTCTCCTTTTGTGAAAGAAGTATCTGTTCCGGATAGTCACTCCGTATTGTCAGAACAAGAAATACTTCGCCTGGTGCAACTCCTTCCGCCTGCCTACAGAATGTCCTTTAACCTCTACGCAATTGAAGGATATAAGCACCATGAGATTGCCGAAATGTTGGGTATAACCGTGGGGACTTCCAAATCAAATCTTGCCAAAGCCCGAAATAAACTGAAAGAAATGCTCTATGCGATAGACAGAGACAGATTCGAAAAATATGGATGACAATCAACTCGACAGGTTTTTCCGTGATAATATTGGAGAATGGGAGGAGACGCGGTTTGACGAGTCTGCCTGGGAGGCGATTGTTCCTGCTATACAAACATTGACGCCCCGACCTGCCTGGTTTCGGTTTTGGGGGAACTGGCTGGGTGCTGGCGGGGCTGTCATTCTTTTAACTTTGCTGGGAGGTATGGGCTACCTCTTGTATGTTCAAAATCAGCAACTGGAGTCTATCAACACCAAACTTGCAGCCTTTGAGTCAGGTAAAGTTCAACCTCAGATATTGACAGATACCCTTTGGTGTGAAAATATTATTCGCGACACCCTGTGGGTTCCGCTAGCTCAGGTGGTTGATCCCCGCCGTTACCCCTACACTTCTCCTCCATATTCTCAGGCTGCGACCTCCGGTTTTTCCCCGCATACCTCCCCGGAATCGCCTGTGGCCGCAAATGTTATTCCCATTGAGCTTCCTGACGGAAGCCAGCATTTGCTTATTCCGATTGCAGATGCTGATTCTTTGCCGGAACCAGGTGCTGAGATGACCGTGGTGTTTGTGGCGCCAAAGCATGAATCAGCTGGCTCAGATAGTATTTCCCATGAGGAGGTTTTATCGGAGGCGGTTGCCGGGAACTCCGCTAACCCCATAAAGAAAAAATTGGTTATGCCTGACGTCACAATCCGCGGGATCAGGGTTAAATCTTATATTGGCACGCAGGGTGGGTTGATCAAAGGTGGAGAGGCCGGGGCTGCCGTGTCTGGGGCTATTGAAGGTGAGTTTGTGCTTAATCCTCACTGGTCGTTGATCGTGCAAACAAGTGTTTCGGGGATGAGTTATGAAATGGCTGTCAACATTCGCCAACCTGATTTTGATGATCTTGTAGGAATGCTTCCTCAGTTACCTTCGATAGATGATCTCCAAAAACTACACGAAGTGAAAATGCATGGCAACTGGATCATGGTACCTGTCAGCGTAAAATATACCTTCCTGCCTGATCGGCATATCCAACCCTACCTTCGCGGCGGTGTACTGGGTTATAAAGTCCTGAATCAGGACTTTATGTATGAATTAAAAGACAACGGCGTGGAGGAGAAGCGATTTGTTTCTATCAATCAGGTGCCGTGGACCTGGAATAGTTTCCAGGGTGCTGTTGGCGGACAGATGTTTTTCGGCAAACACTGGATGGGACTTGCAGAGATTACGGTTTCTCCCGGTTTTTCAGGTCAGGGAATCGAAAAAAGACGTTTCCATCTGGTCGGTACAAACCTGGGTGTAGGTTATGTGATAAAATAATTTTATTCCGGGCAACCCTTTTATTTTTTCCTGCGTCCCGGTTACAATTCCCCCTTACTTTATCAGCGCTGACAATAATTTGCGACAGCAAAGGCTGTAATCTTACATTCATTGACATATTACGAAATCCTAATAATTCCCCCTTCGAATTACCGTTCTCAGACATAATATTGAATTCATTCTATGAAAAACCCTTCGCAAATTTTCTTGCTCCTGTTGATTTTAGTGGGAATGATGTCGCTTCAGTCATGTAAACATCGCTGGTGGGGCCCTGATCCACAACCTGATCCAATCGTCGATGATGGCGGTGGGGGTGGTGGAGGTACTGGTGGCGGCGGCGGTGGCGGCACCGGGGGTTCTGGCAATGACCCGGTTGGCCGAGTGTGTGATCCAGACTCCGTGTATTTTGAGCAGCAGATATTACCTATGCTGGTTTCCAATTGTGCTATGTCTGGTTGCCACAGTGCGCAGTCACATAAAGAGGGAATTACCATCACTTCTTATGAGACCTTGACTCAAAAATCAAGTATGGTAAAACCCGGCAATCCTTCGGGAAGTAAACTCGTGACAATCATAAAAACCAATAATCAGGGCGATGTAATGCCGCCACCTCCTTACTCCAGGATGACAGCATCTCAGATTGCTTTGATTGAAAAATGGATTAGCCAGGGCGGTCAGAACAATTCTTGTGTATCAGGATGTGACACTACTTCTGTACCCGGATATGCTGCCTATGTCCGCCCAATCATTGAAGCCAAATGTTTGGGATGCCATAGTAGTGGGACGATCAATTACTCAACTTTTGCCGGCGTGAAAGCTACGGTTGACAATGGGACATTGTATGGTTCTATTGCCCATATCAGTGGATTTGCTGCTATGCCACAAGGCGGTAACAAACTTCCCGAATGTGAAATTACTCTGATAAAAATGTGGATTGACGATGGCGCCAAAAATAATTAACCTGTTTTTTACAACTCTGACTCTTGCTTCTGTTTTGATTGTAGTCAGTTTAAGCGGTTGTTATTATGACAACCGCGATGACCTTGAGCCGTTTCTCGGTGCAGGTGGTACGAATACCTGCGACACTTCGGCGGTTTCCTACCAGATTGATGTCCTTCCCGTTCTTCAGGCCAATTGTATTTCCTGTCACAGCGCATCGTTGGCTTCGGGAGGCATTAATCTGAATGGATTCGCAAAAGCCAAAGCTCAGGCAGACAATGGCAAACTCCTGGGTAGCATTAAGTTTAACAATGGCTATTCTCCCATGCCTCCCGGTGGTGCAAAATTGCCTGCTTGCGATATTCTTAAAATTGAAACCTGGATCATTAATGGAACTCCTGATAATTAATATATATGCCTAAAATCAAAAAGATTCTCATTTTTTCCTTTGCTTTATGGCTTTTATCAGTCGTTTCTCTCGCTGCATTTGCCCAGCGCGAAAATGTTTATGAAACTTTTCGTGGAACTCGTATCGTCAATGGGCACTCTGTCGAAACCCAGCGTGAGGGGGAGCTTGAGATGATCATCGCTCACAGATTTGGCACACTCAATGGCGGTCCTTACGAATTATTTGGTCTTGATCAGGCCAGTATGCGTATTGGACTCGAGTATGGAATGAAAGATTGGCTGTCTATTGGTATGGGGCGGAGTTCTTATGAAAAAACGTATGATGGGTTTATCAAGGCTCGCCTCCTTCGACAGAAGGTAGGCGGCTGGCCTTTTTCTGTTACTTATGTGGGTGGATCTGCGATTCGCACCCTGCATGAGACTGATTCGGTAAGGGCGTTATTTAATACAAACCGTTTGTTTTATTCCCATCAGGTACTCATCGCAAGCAAAATTGGAGACAGGTTCTCATTCCAGGTAATGCCCACTGTGGTTCACCGAAATTTTACGGAGAGCCGCGCAGAAAAAAATGATGTGAAAGCCATCGGTGTCGCCACCCGTGTAAGGATGAACAAAAATATCGCACTGACAGGCGAATACTATTATATTCTGCCCAACCAGCTTTCCGATCTTTACTTTAATCCGGCAGGAATTGGGATTGAAATTGGAACCGGCGGGCACGTTTTTCAGCTTCACTTTACCAATTCCCGCGGTATGACCGAAAGGTTTTTTATACCCGAGACGACGGGCAATGTGTTGCGTGGAGATATCCATTTTGGATTTAATATGAGTAGAATATTCAAAATGAAAGGCAGATGGTATTAATAACGAAATATTTAACTTCCGTACTGGTATTTCTTTTTATGGGGGAATGGCTGGTTGCCCCCGGCGTGGGGAGTGACTGGGACGAAGATACTTCGGTACAGGAAATTTTGCAGGAACTGGGGGAAGGGGCTCCTTCCCACCTTCTTCCCGGAGAAAGCTCCCGGGAGATCATGATCATCAAGCAGGGAGAGGACATTGTAAAACGTGGAAGGACAATAGGTCCCAATGGAAAACTCTCTACTTACGTGAGCAAGTATTTTATCTGTACCAATTGTCACAACATCGTACAGGAAGATCCTGACCTGACCAGCCGCGATCCGGAATTGCGCTTAAACTATGCTCAGGAAAAGCGGATTCCGTTTCTTCAGGGAACTACATTTGACGGCATTGTCAACAGGGAATCCTGGTATAATGACGATTATGTCAAAAAGTATGGAGATCTGGTAAAGCCCGCCCATGATGATTTGAGGGAGGCCATTCAGCTTTGTGCGGTACAATGTTCTCAGGGGCGCCTGCTCGAAGGTTGGGAAATGCGCGCGGTGCTGGCTTATTTTTGGTCTTTGCAGTTTACCCTGGGAGATTTGCAGATGACGCCGCAAGAACTGGCGCAATTGCGGGCGGAGTCTGATAACCCGGCAAAGTGGGAGTCGCTGAGGAAACTGGTTAAGGGGAAATATCTGCAAACTTCACCTGCACATTTTTCGGATGCACCACCGGATAAAGAAAAGGGATATGGCCTTACCGGTGATCCTGAAAGAGGAAAGGCCCTGTACGAACTCAGTTGCCTTCATTGCCACAATGCCAATGGGGTTTCAGAGTATGTACTGGACCAGTCCAAAATGTCTTTCCGTAACCTTGATAAAAAGATTGTGAAAGACAGTCATTATTCGCTGTATCAGATCATCCGTTATGGTACCTGGGCGCAGCCCGGCCATCGTCCTTATATGCCGCATTATCCGTTGGAGCGCATGAGCGACCAACAAGTGGAAGACCTGCGGTCTTATGTGGACCAGATGTCCTTATAGACAACTTAGTTACCTGCTTCGGCAACGGTAAAATCGAGAGCCAGTTTGTCCCATGTCAGGGTAACTTTGCCATCTGCACCTATGTCAAATTTCAGGCGATCGACCGACTCATCGAGCATACGCGGAGAAGCGGTAACGCGAAGCACGTCTTTGGTTGCATCGTAGTCGTAGGCACCCCACAGATTTTCTACTGAGTTGAAAATCACTGTCCATTCGCCTTGGGTTGGGATGGTAAATAGTGAATATTTTCCCGCAGCCAAAGCCTGACCATTGATCATGACGTTTTTGTCAACGGTGAATGTGGTAGCCTCATTGGCACCTGTACGCCAGACCTGGTCATAAGGTACGAGGTCGCCCCAGATGGTGCGGCCTTTTGCTGCGGGAGAACTATAGTCAATAGTTACATTTGTGGCTCCTACAGCAGCAGTCGCAACGGCTGGCGGACTTGGTCTTTTGGACTTGTCTTCAGTCGGTTTTGTAGAAGTTTCATCCGTTGTTGTGCTGGTAGTTTCGCTTTCGGAAGCAGTTTTGGTTTCGCCGCAGGCAGATGTAAAAAACATAAAGCCGGTAAGGCAAAGGATCGTGAAAATGTTCGCTACTTTTGTCATGATAAAATTCTTTACGATATGTGAAATATGTTTGATATTTCACCCGAAAGTTAGGAAATAGTTCGTAAACCTGAATAACGAGATGATTAATTTAAATGAATCAGATGTTTCGAAACCTCTGAACGGATTTAAGTATCAGGATTTTTTGGGCGAATTTGTCTATGGTGGAATAGATGGCAGTGTCACTACCTTTGCCGTCGTTGCCGGCTCTGCCGGTGCAGATCTTGACATTTCGATTATCCTGATTTTGGGCCTGGCTAATCTTCTGGCCGATGGCTTTTCCATGTCCGTGGGGGCTTATCTTTCGACCAAATCCAGCCGGGAAAACTACGAAAAACACCGCAAAACCGAATACCGGGAAATACAGGAAATTCCGGAGTCCGAACGCGAAGAAATCCGTCAGATATACCGAAAAAAAGGATTTGAAGGTGAATTGCTGGAGCAAGTTGTCGAAGTAATTACCGCTGATAAGGACCGCTGGGTGGATGTCATGATGAAGGATGAACTGGAGATGATCCCGGAGCAGAAATCTCCCCTTGCCATTGCTGCGGTTACCTATCTTTCTTTTCTTCTTGTGGGGGTGGTACCGCTGATGATTTATCTTTTTAATATTCATTCCAACCAGTCTCTTGACAGGTTGTTTCTGATTTCTACTATCCTTACTTCCCTGACTTTTGTCGGGATTGGCCTTTTGAAAGCTGTAGTAACCGAAACCTCTCGCATCAGAGGGATACTGGAAACGCTGCTACTGGGAAGTTCAGCAGCAGCGGTTTCCTACTTCGTGGGTGATTTTCTGGAAAAACTTATTGCAGGTTGATCGTCCTAATTTTGTTTGCAGAGCTCGTCATCGGGGAAAGAATTCATATAATCGAGGTCTTCCTGACGGGTTAATACTCCTACCGAGAGACTGACGATTTTGTATTCCTGATCTACCTTGACGCCCCGCTCGTATCTGCCGCCAAATTTGTCGATCGAAATGCGCGTATAGGTTTGTTTGCTTTTGTTGAGAAACTCGATCATATTGGTCTGCCGGTGTTTGATCAGCGGGTCTTCACAGTATTGCTGAGAATAGGTGCTTTTTCCCTCAAAGGCAATGCGGCGGTTGTTGTTGATCATATCGGCTCCGTTTCTGTTAAGTAAAACTTTGCTTCCCTCGATAAAATAGGCCGGCGCCAGCATTTTCATCATCATCGCCTCAAACTCATCGGCAGTTCCCTCCCGCAGGATCTTGTGAAT
Organism: Bacteroidia bacterium; assembly: GCA_041391665.1. Taxonomy (NCBI): domain Bacteria; kingdom Pseudomonadati; phylum Bacteroidota; class Bacteroidia; species Bacteroidia bacterium. The sequence continues at coordinate 670,846 of JAWKNO010000002.1, forward strand.
GTAAAGAAATGCCTCCACATCACTCTGAAATTGCGGAATCTCTACATTGGGTAGCCCGGCTAGTGCCTCATTGGCTTTTTTCTCCTCATCAATACTGGCGAGGGTAGGCATTACCCGGAGGTCGTCGGCGTTGTGGGTGGTTTTGGACAATTCGGTTTCCGATACATTGGAAGAGACAAAACCCGGCTTCCACGGACTGCTGATCGCGTCGCGGTAAAAGCGCACCCGGTAAATGGCATCGTATCGGGCAGTTTCTGTATAGCTGATCTTCTTTTCATAAGAACAGGCCAGGTTGATGGAAAATGAATTGGCGGTATGCCACTCTGAGTTTTTCTCCTCTGCAATCCGCAGGTTTTCCAGTTCGCTAACTATATCGTTGTACCGGCCGACCAGAAACGAGCTGAGGTTTTGTTTTACCATCTCCAGAACATCTTCATCTGTCGGGGTGGGAATGCCTTTGTATTCATTCCAGGTGGTCAGAAAACGATTATAGGAAAACTTTCCGTTTACAATCGTGTAGCGGGCGATTCCGCCGATTTCAATCGTGGCATTGGGATACTCCGCAAGTTTTGCATTGCGGGTGATGACTGCTCCACGCTCCCAATAATACTGCTGATACGTGGAACTCCATACCTTTGCGCCGTTGGTTTTGGAAAGCTCTATTTTCGTAACGCCGGGACTTGTGAGGTCTGCTTTGATTTGCGCATCGGTAGGCTGTGCAATTAGTTTGTCGCTGAATGCGCATACGAAGATCAGAAAGCAGATTTTCAGATACTTTTTCATTCTATTGGCTTTTCGGTGAAGGGTTGGCGAATGGTTTATTTAAAATGACGGCCTATATTGCCAAGGTCTATGACGGTAGCCCCTTTATCGGCATAGTCGGTGGAGGATGGATAATAGACCGTTGCGTAGCTGGTTTCTCCTTCATAAACACACTTCAACTTAAACCGGTAGCGGCGCTCAAAATTACAGCCCATGTCCAGTTCGCAGCGGTTGCTTTCATTTCCGCTTTTTGATTCCAGGATAAGATTGGCTTTGTCGCAACGGGTATTGTTGAATGTACCAAAATAGATATTTGACCATGAGCCGGTCTGGGTTCTGACATCGGACTCACTAAACTGAATGGTGATTTTTTTGAGGCTTTTATTTTCGGCTTTGACGGTGATATCACAGCCTAAAATGCCTACGGGAACATAATTGTCATTGACAGCTACTTCGCCAAATCCTTCTTCAATACCGGGGGAAGTGTTGCCCTGAAAAACGATAGCGCAAACCATAAGGGCGCATAAGAAAGCGAGGGATTTTACTAAGGTTTTCATTGTTTTTTTTGTTTGGTGAAAAGGTTAATTTGTACCTTTTGGTATCCTGAAACAGAAAAAACGTAACCTTATTTTCGCCGGTAAATCAGAAAAAAAGTCAGAATTATTGCTACTATGACCCCCGCGATAAGAAAGAGTGTTACCGGTAAATGGCTGACAGGCAGCGCAGACATATCTCCCACTGCTATATACCCTGCCCAATAGTAGGGATGTGCCATCAGGTGATCGGCTCTCGACAACCAGCCGGTTTTGGCATTTCGGAGCGCTTCGTCTTTAGAGTTACCTGCTGACAGGCTTTCGTAAAAGCTGGTCATGATTTCTGCTGTGGCAGCATCATTTACCTCCCACAGGGTATTGACAATACTTTTTGCTCCTGCATAAATAAACCCCCGCGCAAGGCTCATGATTCCCTCCCCGCTGAATAATTCTCCCGAACCGGTTTCACATGCACTCAGGGTAACGAGATCTGCCTGGATTTCCATGCCAAACAGATCCAATACATTTACGGTTTCTCCTTCGGCAAAATCAATGGTGGAAAACATGGGATCTCTGTCGTTTACCCGCGCATGGCTGGAAATATGGATGATCTGGTATTTTCCCGCCTGCTCAAAAAAAGCGGATTTGGATGCAGCTCTTTTCAGGAAAATATCTCCGCCGGTAAGCCGCGTTATTTTTTGAGCCTCTTCTTCGCTGTATATCAATGGCTGTGGCTTTTTCTGGCCTGGCATTTCCATTTCTTCCGTAAACACCGGCGCAAATATAACGGCATGTTTCAGCGGTTTTGTGTCCGAAGGATCATTGTCGCTGCGAAATAATAAAGCTGCAGAATAATGCTGACTGAGCGTAAATCTGCGAATCAGATACGGATAATTGCGATAGGCTCCTGCGTTTTCGGGTTTTGAGGTGAGTAAGGCGTCAAAAGGAATATATCCCAGCATTCCGTCGGGGATGAGAAATAGTTTTTCAGGAAGGGGTGCGTCTGTCAAAGGGGCAAAAACTCGTTGGTATAAGGAGTCTGCCAGATTCACATACTGATCCGCCCATTGCAGATGCAGAGAATCATTAACCCCGATATTTCTGAATCCGCCAAATATGCTCTCCTGAAACCGTTTCACCATAGAACTCAGGTTATTGATATCGGAGACGACCATCCATTCTGTACGGGAAGCGGTAATCAGGAAGATGTGGAGGTTGCCACTCCCCAGATAATATTCGACTATGCCCGTTTCAGGCGGAAGCTGGCCAAGGATATCGGAAATGCCTGGTGGTTCTGACTGGTATTTGAGCTGGTAATAGCGGGGATATTGAGTGTCAAAAATCCGGGTGAGCGAATCATATTGCCTGCCAGCGGTAAATAGTTTGGCGGTCATTTCTGCAATGACGAGGCTGTCGGATTTTCCCCCCTTTTGTTTTTCTTCGAATAAAAGTTCCTTTAGTTCTGTCTGGGTTTTTCGCAGTTGTTTTTCCCGGATAATTAAGGCCTCGGGCAACATCCCAAACTTCTCTGCGCGGGCGGTATTCAGTGCTTCCAGCAGCACCATAGCTTTTTGTTTTTCGCTGAAGCGCAGGGCGATATCCATGTATTGGGGATTTTTTCCTGAAAGCAGATACAACTGCCGGGCCGTGGTAATGCCATCTGCGTAGATTTCTGAAGCCCGCCGCGCCAGTCTAAACTTGGCATCTTCGCTGAGGTATCGCACCCGCATCAGATCGATGAGGGATGCGGCGGCGAGATAGGTTTCGAGGGCACAGGTTGCATTGGCCTGGTTTTGCGGCAGGTCATTGATGCTGCGGGCTTTATGATGGAGAATTTCGAGGAAATCGGGAGAAATGGGGAACGATTCTACGGGCGGGTTGTGGCACCAGTTGGTGTCGCTGTAGTCTGTAATAGCGTGAATCAACGCCTGTTGATGCCATTGTAGAGCTTGTATCGGGTCTTTCATTTCCCGATAGACCCTGCCGATGTTGCTGTAATATTTGCCTACCCGCACCTGATGGAAACCTTCGTTTTGTTCGCCGATTCGCAGGGCTTCGCGAAAACCCGCCATTGCCTGTGTATAGTTGGCGGCATCGAGTTGTGCCAGTCCGATATTGTTGTAAATGCCTGCCAGACTGGGGTGATCTTTTCCCTGTCGTTTTATCCGTATGCCCAGGGCCAGGCTGTAGTAGTGAATGGCTTCTTTGAATTGTTTTAAGTCCGTGTAACACAGGCCCATATTGTTGTAACCCGTTGCCACCCCAATATCCTCGGGTCCCAACAGTTCGATATAAATACTCACTGCCGAAGTATAGTAGCTGAGGGCTTGCCGGGGCTGACCTTCCATCCAGAAAACCAGGCCGAGGTTGTTATACACCGAAGCCACGAGGCGGTGTTTTTCGCCCAGTTTCCTGCGGCGGATGCGCAGGGCTTGTTCGTAATAATCGAGTGCGGCCGGGTAGTCACCCTCCTGGTATGCGCAAATTCCCAGATAGAGATAGGTGCGGGCGATTTCGAGGTGTTCTTCGGGCAATTTTTTTTGCTGAATGGCCAGCGCCTGAAGATGGTTTTTTAAGGCATTTTCGTTTTCGCCCATTGCCCGGTACACCTGACCGGCAAAGTTGAGGGCGCGGGCAACCTCGGGGTCATCGGGGGAAAGCGCCTGTTCAAACAGGGTTCGGCTCTCTGCATATTTTTTCAGCGAGAGGGGGTAGTCCTGCTGCAGCTGGAGCAGGTAACCCTGTCCGAAACGAAGTTTTGCAAACAGTAGCGGCTGGGGCTTGGTTTGCGCAATAAGCAATGATTCCGCTTTGGCAAGATGGCCTTCCGCTGCCGGGTAGCGGTTTGTCGCACACGCTGCATACCCGAGCGAAATCAAAGACTCTGCCTCCAGGTCGGGAATATGTGCCTTCGTTGCGGATGTATGTGCCTGCTGAAGTCGCGTTTCTGCCTCGGGGTAATGATCGAGCGCCAGATGAACGGCTGCATTCGCCAGCAAAACACGAATTCGCACAGGATCTTCAGGGGAAAGATATTTTTCTGCCAGCAATTCCGCCCGGGGAAGAAACACAAATGCCGAGTCCGGCTCGGAAAGGTTGAGAAACTTCTGGCCTTTTTCCAGAAAAAAAACAATATCAGTCTGGCCACCGGTATGGGAGGGCGAAGATTGAGGAAATCCATTCCCCCAGAACCCAACGATACAGATAACCAGACTGAAAATTTTTTGCATAAACAGGTGCGGATTTTCCGGCAATTATTTTCCGTCAATTGCCATATCGGTCATAACAATTCTGCACGCACTGGTCGTATTCGTTCAGCGTTCCTGCTGTACAAATGGATATTTCCCCGCAACCTCCGGCGTCACTGGTCGCAGTTTGGTTGTATTTATCGAGGAGTTTGCCCGCCAGATCGGCTTTGATGAGGTTGAAGAGTTCCTGCCGTGCACATGCATCGAGGCAGTCCTGAAGTTCATGGCTAAGGACAAGCTCTGCGGATTGCAGAACCAGCGAGCTGCCGATAATCGCAACTCTGTCCAGCGCAAACTGCCAGTAGGCGAGGAGGCCATCTTGTGTTTTGGTTACGGTCGTGACGCGACGATTGCCATTTTTGGTGATTTTTCCCAATGCGACAACCTGATTTTGCCCGACAACCATTCGAACCAAAACATCTCCACCCTGAAGTTTGAGTTGCAGGTTCAGGCTCTGGTTGCCTTTTTTGAAGCGGTAACTGGCTTGTGAGGGTTGTTCATTTTTGCTCACCAGGTGCAGAAACGGGTAATTACTATTGCTGGAGACGTGGGCAGATACTTCAGAAAACGCCATTCCCCGAAGGAAAAAAAGCGCGAAGCAGATCATAAGAATAGATGGAACGGAATAAGGTTTCATTACTGTTGTTTGTTTGAAAATGATACCTGTTGGTTCAGATGACAAGCGTAAATGTAACAATCCATGAAGATTGTTGACGAACATTTTTAATATTTTATCTTTTCAGGTTACATTTATCCCCGTCAGGTGAACCAATATGATGAAAAGGCTCAACTATACAGATGAAGCGTTGATAAAAGCAATCAGGGAAGGAGGAACTGCCTGTGATGATGCGATGGAATTTCTGTACCGGCGGCATGTCGAACAGATTATTTCATTTATCACCGCGCGCAATGGCAGCAGAGAAGAGGCGAAGGATATTTTCCAGGATGCTTTGGTGAGTTTGCTGGTATCGGTCAGGGAAGGGAAATTTGCAGGAAAAAGTGCCCTTAACACCTACCTGTACGCGATCAGCAAGAACCTCTGGTACCGGCGGTTTAACCGAAGCACGCGTGAAGAGGGGTATAAAAATGTCGGGGAAGAAGACGAAACCGACATTACCCCTGAGGTCAGCATTATGGATGCCGACCAGCGCGACCTGGTGAGAAACCTGCTGGACTCCCTCAAGGCAAAATGCCGCGAGGTGCTGGTGCGATGGGCGGAGAAATATTCGATGAAGGAAATAGCCGACGAACTCGGTTATCAGAACGAGCAGGTAGTGAGAAACAAAAAAAACCACTGCCTCAGCGAGTTGAAAGAATTGATAAGAAACCACCCCGAAGCGCGCGCTTTAATAGAAGAATTGGTTGAGCGGTAGTTAGTTGGCAAAATTACGGGACTCATGGCAAACAAAGAGCAAATGACAGAACAAATCGAAGCATACCTGGCCGAAGAAATGACACCGGAAGAGCGGGCAGCGTTTGAGGTACAGATACGCGACGATCAAACCCTGGCTGAAGAAGTAAAACTTCACCGTCAGACACATAAACTGCTGGAACTCTACACACAGGTTGACTATAAAGAAAAGCTGCGCCGCATCGACGCAGCCATGGAAGCCGCGCCAGAGGGAAAAACCATTCCCCTTTCCGGCCGGAAGAATATTTTTAGCCATCCGGTATTCCGGGCAGCAGCGGTTATCCTCCTGTTGCTCGCGAGTTCGTGGGTACTACTGTTTTACCGGTACGACCCTGACAGAATCGCAAGCGAGCAGTTTGAGCCCTACCGCGACGTGATCACCTATAAAGGCGACGTTTTGCCCTCCGATTCGCTGATTTTGGCGGCTATGGCGAGATATAATATGAAAGACTACGCCGACGCCCGGCAGACATTGGAAAAGACACTGGCACAATATCCCGATTTGGCTGACGCCCGGTTTTACCTGGCGATGTCCCTCCTTGCCGAAGGCGAGGCAGCCGCATCCATCGGCCATTTGCAGCAGTTGACCAGCAACAGCAAGTACGGCGAAGTTTCCGAGTGGTACCTCGCCCTCGCCTGGCTGAAAGCCGGCGACCGAGACAAGGCCGTAGCCGTATTACAAAAAATCGCCAACAACCCCGGGCACGGCTACAAAGAAAAAGCCGGAGCCCTGCTACAAAACCTCACCAGCATCTGGTGGTCTGTACCCGGAGTGGGGTAGGGCGTGTCCGGTGGGGTTCGACTCCGCTCACCCACCGGATTGAGAGGGCCTCACCCACCGGTTTTGGCGCGCCTTGCGGCGCATCTGACCGGCGGCTGAGGAGGCTCGAAGCCCCGGTCGCATGGGCGCGCTGCGGCGCGCAACATAAAGAAAAAAATAAATGGGTGGCCCGATTGGCTACAAACATGTGACTCCTCCGGAGTCGTGGCTTCGCCTTATACCAAAACCATCCAACGGATGAAAGAGGAAAAGGTCCCTCCTCCCGTTGGTCGTTCGGGATGACGGCTGGTGTTAGTATAAATATGCTTCTCCGGCCGGAGAAGCGCGTTATTAAGACGACATTTCGTCATCTCCGAAGGAGTCCCCGGGACCCGAACGAGCGATAGCGAGCCAAAGGCCCCTTTCGGGGGAGGGACCTTCTAAAAAGCCGGGAGGAAATCCCCGCGTTTACAGATATTATTCGTGCCATTCGTGCCATTCGTGCCATTCGTGCCATTCGCGTCATTCGTGGCTTTTACCTTTTAGCGTGGAAAATATTGTCGCAAACGTGCCGAAGGCCCCAGCAAACCCAAAATACCACTCCTTCGGAGTTTGATGATTTACCCATTGCACATTTCTATAAAAATGTCATCCCTTCGGGATTTTCGCCTGTGGCGAAGGGGAACAGATTATTTTATAAGAATATTCGTGTTAAAAAATACCCCAGACACCATTCGTGCCATTCGCATCATTCGTGGCTTTTACCTTTTAGCGTGGAAAATATTGTCGCAAACGTGCCGAAGGCACCTTATTTTCAAGAAAATATCTTCTTGTGCAAACAATCCGGACCCTTCGTAGATTTACAAAGAAAATTTTCTGTGAAAAATCGCCAACATGCTGTTATAGTCGGGGCCGGGATCGCAGGGATCGCGATCGCCATTCGCCTGAAAGTCAGGGGATACACTGTGTCTGTGTATGAAAAAAATCCCCGCCCCGGGGGCAAACTTTCGGAAATAATCGCAGATGGCTTCCGCTTTGATGCCGGGCCTTCGCTGTTTACGCTGCCAGGGCTGGTGGAGGAACTCTTTTCCCTTGCCGGCAAAAATCCGAAAGACTACTTTGCCTACGAGTTGCTCCCCGTCATTACCCAATATTTTTACCCCGACGGCACGCAGATTCAGGCGTGGAGCGATCCGGTGGCTTTTGCAGAAGAACTGCAACAAAAGACGGGTGAAGACAAATCGCGCGTCCTCCGCTGGCTTAAAAAGAGTGAGGTGCTCTACGGCATTACCCATCACGTGTTCCTCGAACGTTCGCTCCACAAACTTTCGACCTACCTGCGCTGGGATACGCTGGTCTCGGCCCTGCAATTGCACCGCATCGACGCTTTCCGCACGATGGCACGCGCCAATAAAAAGCAGTTTCGCGATCCGCGGGTGGTGCAGTTGTTTAACCGCTACGCTACCTACAATGGCTCCGACCCCTACCAGGCTCCCGCAACGCTTAATATTATCCCGCACCTCGAACACAATCTCGGCGCTTATTTCCCCGCCAAAGGCATGTATTCGATTACTACCAGCCTGTACCAGCTCGCAGAAGAACTGGGGGTGCATTTTTCTTTTGACACCGGGGTGGAGAAAATTCTGGTTGAAAATAAGCGCGTGAAAGGGGTTCGGGTAAATGGAGCCAAAATCGCCGCAGACGTCGTCGTAAGCAATGCGGATGTCGTGCCGACTTACCGCCATTTGCTGTCTGATCTTCCCGCACCTGAAAAAATCCTCCGCCAGCCGCGATCCAGTTCTGCGCTGATTTTTTACTGGGGAATCCAAAAAACATTCCCCCAACTGGATCTGCACAATATCTTCTTCAGTGAAAATTATGAGGAGGAATTCCGGAAAATCTGGCAGGAAAAAGCCATTTTCCACGACCCGACGGTCTATGTGTATATCAGCAGTAAACAAAACCCTGAAGATGCGCCCGAAGGCTGTGAAAACTGGTTTGTGATGATCAATGTTCCGGCGAATTCGGGGCAGGACTGGGATCGCCTGATCAAAAATGCACGGGAAAATATTCTCCTGAAACTCGAAAAAATGCTGGGAGAATCGGTGGAGGCGTTTATTCTAACGGAAAAAGTTCTCGACCCGCGCACCATTGACTCCCGGACTTCTTCTTTCCAGGGGGCGCTGTACGGCAATAGCTCCAACAATAAATTTGCGGCATTTTTGCGGCATCCCAATTTTCATCCGGACATAAATGGCCTGTATTTTTGTGGGGGAAGTGTGCATCCGGGGGGCGGGATTCCGCTTTGTTTGCTTTCGGCGAAGATTGTGGATGGGATGGTTTAATTGCTACTTTTTTTAGAAAAAAGTAGCGCAAAAAATCGGAAAATTCTATGCCGCGCCGCAAGCCGCCCCAGCCGCCGAATTTTCCTGGCCCGCGCAGGTTTGGGGATTGAATGTTACTGAATGATATACCTATTGGCACCATAAAAAACACAGACGCAAAGTGTATTTGATAAAAGCTACCTCTGCGATACTCTGCGTGGTACTTTGCGGGAATCTGCGTTCAAGAACGTGAAACTGATCTTCGATCAGCAATTCGAAGGTTCACGCAGAGGACGCAGAGTTTCGCAAAGGAATCACAGAATATATTTTCGAAATTTTATTTAATATGATTGTCGCTTCTCCTTCTCTCTTTGGCCGTTTTTTCTGGGAAAATTTCAGTGCCTGGTCGATGCGGGTCTGTTTCCGCAAGGTGGAATATGACCGGGAACTGAAAATTGCGCCGGATAAGGCGCTGTTGCTGATCGGCAATCATATCAGCTGGTGGGATGGTTTCTGGCCCATGATGCTCAATAAATGGTTTTTCCGGAAGGAATACCACGTCATGATGCTGGAATCAGAATTGAGCAAACGGCTTTTTATGACCAAAGGCGGGGCTTTTTCTATCAATCCGGGCAATCGCTCGATGGTCGAAACGATTCGCTATACAGCGAGCCTGCTCGAAAATCCGGCGAATATGGTGCTGATGTACCCGCAGGGGAAAATCCATTCGATCTACGACGACAATTTTGTCTTCCAGCCCGGACTTGAAAAAATCTATCAACGATGTACCAAACCATTTCAGACAGTGTTTTTTGCGTCTATGGTTGATTATGGTTCTTTTCCCCGTCCTTTGCTCCGGATGTATCTTTCGGTTTACAGCGGCGGTTTTTCGGCAGAAGAAATCACTCAGGCCTACCGGCAATTTTACGCTACTGCGCGGGAACGGCAGAAGCAGCAGGTTCCTGCAGCATCCGAACCGTGATTCCGCCCTGAAGGGCAAATCCACGCGCTGTTTCGGGAGAAATGAGCCCGGCGGCATTGTCGGCTGCGACAAAGAGACTGACGCCATACTGATCAGCCAAAGACACATTTGCCCTGACAAATCCGCCAAATCCGAAACCTTCCATTCCCCCGACAAAAGCATTAACCCCAATCGTCAGGGGCCTCCACAACTGGTGGGAATAGCCGACGTTTACGAGGGGTGTTGGTGTCCAGGCTGCATATTGTGAAAAGCCGCCATTGACTGATGCGGAGATGGTTTTTCCGGTAGAAAATTCCCACGAACCGCCAATCGAAAAGTTGCCGGGCATATTCATCCGGTAGGTGCCGCTGGCTGAGTCTGGGAAAAATAATTCCTGCAGCGTATCGGGCGTAAAAAGCTGCCCGCCGGTGGAAAAATCTGTGTCGATAAACTGATTCAAATCCACGCCTTCATAAGAAATAGAAACCTGATTGTCTCTGCGTATGCCATTCCAACTGATAAAACCCAAATCGCGCACCGCTGCCTGAAGCAGTATTTTTTCATTGGGTTGATATACAAAACCCAGATCTGCGCCCAGGCCTGCACCGCTTTTTCCGTTGAAAATCTGATAGTTGCTGTTGAGCCGGATATCACTGCCATCTTCAGCCGTAAACAGCGAATAACTCAGATTGTCGGTAAAATTGCCATAGCTGCCGATCAATGCTTTCAGGCGCAGCCCGATGGAAAAATCTCCGGCTTTCCAGGCTGAACCTACGCCTATTTCCCGGAAGCGGAGGTTTCGGAGGGTGATGTTTTCATCTGTTACGGTTTGTCCGGCGTAGGGCGCATTTCCGTAAAGGATGAGTCCGGCTGTGGAGGGATTGTTGATGCGGAAATACCCGCCCTGAAAGTCGCGAAATGAAATGCTGATCCGCTGGTTTTTGACTGCCAGATTGAGCATCGCCAATTGGTTGAAGCCAAGCCGAAGTCGGTTATCGTCACCCATTTGCCCGACCAATACATCTTTTTCTTCCTTGCTGATAAAGCTGTCGTCCATCAGCAAACGGTTTACACTCAGGGTATTGGCGGCTAAGCCGTATTCTCCGCCGACCCCCACACTGAAAGATTTCATCTGGTGAATGGAGAGAAAGGCGGGTTGTGAAAACTGCGCCGTAATTTCTTCAGGCTGAAACTGTATTTGTAATCCCGACTGCGCCCTCAGGGTGGCAATCGAAAAAATCAGGAAAATCAGGAGGTACATCCTCCGCAAATATGCTGTCATACAATTAGTTTCTGAGTCGGTAGGTAAATTGTCCGACGAGTTTGGCGTTGATCCGGTAGTCGGCGTAAAGTTTTACGGGGGTGCCCGAAGGCGCTGTGCGCATGCTATAGTGAAGCGCCAGATATTTTCCTTCCTGAATAATGGATTCGAGTTCAGCCAGGGTAAAACTCTTTTCAAGCGTAGTTTTTCCGGGTGTAGTGACATACCCGCTGCCATCTACCGTTCCCGGAGACAGGATCTGATTTTCTGTGAGCGTGGAGAGCAGCCGGTAGTTTTCGTCAAACACCTGCGCTGTTACCGTTGCCTCCAGCGGAAATTCATTTTCCAGCAGAATGCGCAACGTGCCGCCTTCGATTTCTGCGAGATCGATATTGCCGAAGTCGAGGTCTGTCGTATCATTCAGCACCAGATCTTCGAGAATCCCTGCCAGCGGCAACTGGAAATCTACATAAGCGGCAAGCTGGCTTTTGTCAGAAGCGAAGTTGTCGTGCAGTGCCGGATTGCCATTGTGGTTGGTGGTAACTTTCAGGTCGTAGGCGAGTTCATCTGCCAGCAGGTTGATAAACGTGGTAATATTGCTGTTGTCAGGGGTAAACCGCACAGTTGTCAGCACGATTCCCGCAGTATCGGGTAGTTCTGCCCCGGCAATATTTAATGGCCCTGTAACCAGCGGCGTTCCGGAAAGCGGGGTCTCCACACCGGTTTTTTTATTGACGGCGGTGAATGTATTGATTTCAACCTGCGCATCAACTCCTACCGAACTGGCAAATGTAATGGTGGCGCTCGGTTCGGTGAATTTTAATTTTTTTACATCGAGGTCATTAAATACATCTACCGACTGCGAGCCGCTAAACCGAAAGACTTCCTGTCCGATATATCCTTCAACATAAGTAGGTTCGATTTCCACGAGGCCAAATTCTACCTGAATGCTGTCGGTTTGGTCGAGGGTCACGATTTTGCCCGACTCCAGGAGTTCGACGAGGATTTTTTCTTCGAATGTGTTGTAGGTGGTTCCTCCGGCAGTCAGGTCGATGGTAAACCCGCCGAGTTCCCGCTCGACAATTTGTGTTGTAACCCCACCCGGCGGCGCCGGATTAAGTTTGATGTCCACTGATGGAACCTGTCCCAGACTGTTGACTGCGGCGGGAAGAATATACTGAAACCGGATGGTGTCCTCGACCGTGCTGATCGTGGAGGCGCGTATTTTACCCGATTTTACAACGATTTTGGTGAGCTCTATATCGGCAAAATCTCCGCCGAAGCGGTAGGTGGTATTTCTGACACTGTCGATGATGGTTTGTGCCGGGAAAACGGCCGTGGCTGTTTTGGCTTTCAGGTTTTGCGCTACCAGGGTGATTCGGATAAAATCATTGGTGTCGATCGGAACAAAAAAGCCAGTTTCCACATCCAGATTTGCCAGTTGGCCTTCGAGCGCACTTTCTACCTGTTTTCCTGCCAGGTCATAGGTTTCCGTTACGGTAGAGTTTTTATAGATAATGCCGAAGGTATCTGCGACCAGCGACGGGCCGGGCAGGTTTTTATTTTTTACATCCAGAATGACATTGGTGATATTCAGCGGAAACTCATTGGTGATGCTGAGTACGAGCTCGCCTTCCTGGAGTTCTGCATATTGAAAAAAAGTGCTGGCATCGATTTCGATCAGGCCGCTGCTGAGTCCGGGAGTACCGGGGACAATAGGCACGGTATTGCCGTGGTTTTGGAGCAGGAGGTTGCCCGTAGTTGCGTCGCCGTTGGCGATAAGCTGCCGGGCCAGATCGGCCAGTGTCAGGGTCTGACTGATGGTGTCAGACGCGAGGGTCAGGGTGTCGAGTTTGACTCCGAGTACTACCGTCGTGTCGGGAAATTCGACAAAGTCTTTGAGTGCGGCGCTGGCCACTGTATCCCTTACAACGATCGAGATCAGGTTGTCAGGCCCCACACTTAACAAAGTAGTGTCCTGAACCAGATCCGTAATGCCTGTGGATGCATGGGCAATCGGCGTAAGAAAATCCGCATCCCATTCAAGGCCTTCGGTGGGGTTCAACCGGCAGGCAGAAAGGGTAAAGGTTGTGAGGATAATCAAAAAAAGATAGTGTACAATTTTCACAGATTTTTCTCTTTACAACGTTGAGGCATTCGAAAAATTAGATCAGGCGCTAAACTAACTGCTCATTTTCCCGGCTGGCAAATAAGATAATTGTTGTACATCATACAACTATCACCGGCAAAATACCCTTTCACCCGTGTTGTTGCGGGGCAAATAAGGATATTGTCAAACCATCGGTTTTCGGACCTCGTGTCTATCAGGACGCGGTTTTTAGGTTCCAGTACCGTAAAGGGAACAGAAACCCTGGCCATTTTTTCCATCACATCCCGGGTATCTACAATGGGGATTTTCTGCCAGTCCACCATTCGTTCGCCTTTATACTGCTTCACGTTGATATGGGAAAGATAGTTGGATCCGATGTCGAGATTTGTCCAGAATGAAAGTTCGAGCGGAAAATTATTTTCTGTCACAGACAATACGCCGTCGTATAGGGTTGTAAATTTTTGATTACTGTTTAGCACCAATTTTCCCGGCAATCCCCCATCGTCGCCAAAGTTATTCCAGTAAAGCGGGGGCGAAGCTGACGGGGGCGAATAGGATAATTCTCCTGCAGAAGCCCATAAGCTGTCATTTTCATTATTAACCGCAGTTGTAAAACCTATCCGATCGTAAGAGAGATCCGGTAAGCCGAGGCTATAAAATTGTGTTTCGCCAAAATTGCCGATTGGCCGGGCCCGGTCAAGTATAAATTGTTCGCCAGGCGAAAGGTTTCCTCCCGGATATATCACCAGAAACGGGCGCGGGTCGTCAATTTTGCCGGGAAGTTCTTTGGGTATAAGCGGATGGCTGACGAGGTTGACCGCTTCGAGGGAATAAGAAAGCGGGGTGCGGGCAGCGGTAAAATTGACCATCGGCAGGCCCGTATGGCGCGATACGGCAAAAGCCAAACGGTTGGCCATCCAGTCAGAGATTTGAAGCTTTTCCGAGCCGATATGGAAGAAAGGAAGCGCAATGATCGCCTGGAAGTCAGCAGCATTTTTACCCGCTTCAGAAAGTATATGCGAGAAGTCTGCCTGTCTTTCGGGGAAATGGGAGATATGATTGGCGAGAATGATTTTTCGTTCGTTTTTTGCGAGAATAACCGCCTCAGCTACCCACGAAAAAACGCTCAGAAACAGTAGCATCGTTGCCAGTACAGTTTTGTGTTGGATGCGAAGAGCTCTGTAAAAAGCGTAAATATAAAAGGCCGAAAAAACCATAAACACATGGTAAAATACCCATGCCAGCCTGCCCATCGAGCGAAACTGCCGGATAAACGGAACCAGATCGAGCAAATCGGGGAAAAGTTGAAACGGATAGGCAAAAGCGGGAATCAGTAGTAAGGCTCCTGCCCAGAGAGAAATGCGCAGGGTATCGGGTAAAACGGGGCGCAAAATTCGGTTTCGTTTTTTCTTTCGCCAGAGGATGAATATTCGCCCTGTTACTGAAAGCAAAACCAGTAAGCCCACAAAACCGACATAGGCATATCCTTCACTGTCCAGTCTGCGGACAGGAATCAAAAGCCTCCACATATCAAATAAAGGCGGTTGAGAGGGGAGGAAAACCGATTCAAACCCCGCCATATAATTGAGGAAACCATAGGGATAACTGACGAATTGGGCATCCTGCGGAGTCGTAACCATTTCCCATATTTTCAGAATGATACCGGGTAATAAAGCGGTGCCCACTCCTGCCAGATAAAACTGTACATTTTTTCGGCGTAGGGGTTTGTTTTGGAGAAAATGTACCAACAGATAACTCACCATAAAAGCCCCTCCCAGCAGAAAGTAATAGGGATGGGTAAAAGAAAACAGCGAGGTAAGACCCGCGTAAACCAACAGCCATTTTCCCGTCTGGCGATTTTCCCCCACCCGCAATAAAACCAGCCAGATCATCGGCACAAAAAAACTGTAAGCCAACGGAAAATGTCCCGTAAGCCGCCGGATCTGCGGAGCCATAAATGTGATGATCAGCGCAAAAATAATAGCAGGCGCCGCCGGGATCAGGCTTTTTTGAAACAGACGGAAATTGAAAAATGCCGCCGGGAAGAAGGCCAGGATCATGAGCGTATTGATAAAACCGACGGTATAGGGTTCGATATTGATAAACGACTGGAAAACCTTCATGATCCCCGTCACGAGCGGATTCATATCCATATATACCTGCGGCACACCATGCGGATACATGACCCCTCTGAATGTGCCAAAATGTCCGTACAAAAGCTCATAACTGGTTGCATAATAGGCCCTTAGTCCGTCGCCTGCTCCACTGAAAATATATTGATTGGGGTGAAAAAAAGCATCACCAAACCAGGTGATTACTCCCGCGAGTGTGAGGAGTAGTAAGAGGGGAACAGGATATTTTCGGGTAAAAAATACTCCGAAATTTGTTACACCTGAAGTTTGGTGATCGGTAAACAATATCTTATTTTTAAACAATCTTGACTTTCTGATGTTATTTTTAATTAAATATTTTCAGCGAAAGAAGATATTCTAGTATTTCCTTGCTCCCAGAATGCTTACTTCTATCTCATTTACTAAGTTTTATTCAAAATCTAACCATTATGAAACGAATTCCCTTGCAAAAATTCTCATGGGTAATATTTTTATTGCCGTTCTTGTCTATGCTGTCATTAAAGGCTGAAAATAAAGAATATCTGCAAAAAACAACACTTCAGCCGACAATTCTTAGTATCACCGAAGTTGCCTCTAATGAGGTCGCGACAGTACATGAAATTCAACTGAGTACTGGAAAAAGTGTATTTCAGGTAACTTCAGGCTTCATGAGAAACCGTATTCCACTAATGGTAGGTACATATGCATGTGTGGCAACTTTAAAATTGCCACGTTTAGTTTGTAGTGGTTTGGTAAGGATGTGTGTAGGTTTCATAAATAATCGATCAAGTATAAACTCTTATACAAATCGCATAAACAAATTGGATATGGCGAGTACATCCTTTCAGTCTCTTTGGGCTTTAAAAAGTCTGGGGAGTATCATGCAAGCGGAGATCGTTTATGAATTGAGAGAGGAGGCAGAAGAAGCAATAGGCGTTATGGCCAGTATGGCTAAAGAAAAATTTTTCCCCTGGGAAAAATCTGAGTTCCAGATTGTACCTTTTACAAACTGGGCTTCACCGATTTCCCCCAACCGACCTGCCGATACCGCTGATAAGCAAAAAACTACCCCTTCATTGTGGAATAATAGTGGAGGTAATTTGGAGCTAATTTGTGATGTATTGGTCACCTGGCCGTTATCAATAGCTCCTGTAGCGCAATCTATGTATCAGGTTTTTCGGGAATTATATGCGAGAACAAAAGGTTTATTTACTTCCAAAATAATTAGTTCCCCCAAACCCACTTCAATCCCAGGCACAAAAATCAGCGGCATTCTTGAAAACTACAAAGAAATTGCCGGCGCGAGTCATGCATCCAATGTGTATCCACGGTCTGCTATCGATCATGTTCTGGAAAGCACATTGCGCACCTTTTATCGGGTCTCGGAGAACGAAGTGATTGCCGGCGCTCTCAACAATGTTTCCTGGTATTCGGCGTTTAAAAAATTTGATTATGGATTTGTATTTACCGAACGAGGGGTAATTATCCGCCAGGGGAATCCTGACTATTGGCTTAACCCCGACCTTAAATATATTTCATGGAGTGAAATCAAATCGTATGGCACATTGTCCTGGACGGATACCTCTGTGTTGATTGGTGATCTGAAAATTAATGTTAAGGCAACCGGACTGCAACCAGCGGAGGTGTCTAAGATTCTCCATGATATTGCCATGTATGATATGTAAAATAGCGGGTTAGTATTTTTCCCCATTCACCCACAAGGTCTTCTCTGCGAGTCTGCCCCGGGGTTTGACGATACAGGTCACACCCTGGGGTGCTGTATATTCGAGCCACAAATCAGGCCCTTGTATTCTCCACTCCACATGTATGATTCCTTTGGGGTGGGGCACATCTCCTTCTGCCCATTCTACCGTTTCTGATTGTGGGGAAATGTGCACGGTCGCATCATCTGTGGCATGGGGATAACCCAGATCTACCCCCAATACCTGCGTGGTCAGATAAAAGGTGGGGGCTGCACTCCACGCATGACTCAGGGTGCCGATGCCCGTATCGCCAAAATTTTCCCACGCTGTGTCATCATGTTTTAAAACCATCGGCCCCCAGTGTTTGCGCATAAACGTTTCTGCGTCTCCGGCCATGCCGGCCTTATAAAGCGCTGCAAACAGGTAAAAAGAGCCATAAGGTGTAGCCAGTCTCTGGCGGTTGACATCTCCGATGTCTTTGAGCATCTCTGCGATCTGTGGCAGAAACTGCGACTCCCGGGTATGATCGGTCAGGCCAAAAATATACGGCCAGGCGCTGGAAATAGGGTAGTGGTGGCTGATGGCCGAATCCCCTGTTATCCCGTCGCGGTACATACCTTTATTTTCATCCCAATAGGCTTTTTGAAGGGATTGGGTAAGTTCTGCGGCAAATGTCTGATATTTTTTCACATCATCTTTTTTGCCCAGATGACCAGCGATTTCCGACATCAGCAAACAGCAGCGGGCCAGCAATGCGTGATAGGCGGCATTGTACACCTTGCTTTTTTGTATCTGCGTCCATTCGATAAATACTCTTTCATTTAAAATCAGCCCGTCTTCATTTCTTCGTTTCAGTATTTCATCGAGCAAATGGACATAGTTGGGATACAGACTGTCTGCAAAAGTCCATTCTCCCGTACGAACGGCATACCAGCGAAGGGCTTCCAGCGTCAGTAGCGGGTAATCTTCCAGCAGGCCGATTTCGTCGGGATGGCGTGGCGTGCCCGGATGGAAAAGGTCGGCGTACATGTCCTGAAACAGCACCAGCGAGCGGCGTACCAACCGCAAGTCCCCACTGCCAGCCAGCGTGATAGCCATCTGAGGCAGCATATCTCCCGCGTACAGCCCTCTTTCGCGAAAAGGCGTATCTGTGTAGGAATCTTCCGCACATACGCGCAGCGTGCGCCAGCCGAGCTGCCAGATGGCCGTCAGCATGGGATCCGAGCAGGCAAATGAACCTGTTTCTTCGAATGGATAAACCTGATTGATGACATATACATTTTTGATGACAACCGGGCCTTTGTGATTGCGGATGTTGAGCTGGAGATAACGAAGTCCGTAAGGCCGGAGGGTTTCCAAACGGTTGACGCCTTCACGGGCAATATGTCGGGCGCCCATGTAGAGCCCCGAACGTTTCATCATCCAGGGTTTTTCGCCCAGGAGGTCTTCGGTAAATCCAAGGTCAAGAATGGTGCCTTCGGGTGCTTCGTATTCGACGACAATTCTTCCCAGTTTTTTGTACCGGAAATCGTAAACCACTGCCGCATCTTTTCCGGCTTTGAGAGTTATGGGCTGTACCGGGCCAGGAATTTTTGATTCTGAAAAATACCGCCAGGCCATGTCAAAGGCGGGGTTATGGGCGTCATCGTTGAGATGGTGGGGTTGCCATTGGGAAGAAAGAACGCCGGGAAGCTGGTTAGGGGGAAAGGGTATGGCTAATTGCTGTATTCTTTCTTCCTCTTCCCGGCGGAACGGACCTGCGGTTTCAAACCACAGGGAATCTTCTAACGCTTTATTCAATGATAGAACTAAGCCAGATGAGCGGGGGACAGAGAGAAAAAAGTCCCACGATCCCCAGAAGGATTTTCTTCGAACAAAAAATTCGTTCCATCCTTCATTCAGTTTTAATACAACTATTTGTTTGTGTGGATTGTTTTCATGCGCATTAATTTGTTTGAGCGGCCCTTCCCCATTGAGGAAATGTTCGCCCCACCAGATACCGGCTTCTATGGTTTGTGCTTTGGGCGAATATATCCATGTATGGCCAAACAGCGTTCGGCCAAACCGGAACTCCTCGTTGTTTTCATCGGGCACTTTTACCCTAAAAGAGTAAATTTCCTCGTCATTGGTCAGCAGATAGGGGCCCGTTTGCGAGAATGGCGAAAAACGCTCCTGCGTTAGCGGCGGAATGGTACGGGCAGTAAGTATGCCCCAGGGCAGCGGTTGAGTAAGTTTTTGCGGTTTTTTCCAGTTCCTGGTATTTGCATTAAAAGTTTCGGCGTCTGCCGGATCTTTTCGGGCGTCATACACTTCGAATGGCCCGAGGGCAAAGGACATTTTATTGGTCTGCGAATCGTAGCCTTCCATGCGGTGGCAAAGCCAGTTTCCCGGAGTCTGGAGGGAAAGTTTTTTGCCTTTTGCCGGAATGATATCACCCCAGGCGATAAAAGCCGGCGGGTTTCGCTTCAACTGGTAGGAGTCCGTACCATTTGAAAAGACCTTTACGATCAAAACATTTTTTCCCGGTTGAAGAAAGGGCAGCAGGTCGTAGGTATCAAATTGAGGATGATCGGCATAAAACCGGGAAGGGCCAAAATTGACGAAGGTGCCATTGACCATCAGATGATAGCGGGAATCCGCGAAGAGGTGAATTACCGCACTTTGTGGGAGTTTGTCGAGATCTGTTTCGTAGCGAAACCAGGCAGCCTGGAAGCGGCCTTCGCCGCTGGCGTCCACCCAGACGAAGTCTGCGGGGGCAGAAGCCGGTTGTGAAAAAACCACACAGGGCGAAAACAAGAGGGAGATCAGAAGTAGTAGCCGTCCAGTCATCAGAATGAATTTGGACAGAAGATAGTTTCCCGCCCCTTAGAATTTGTTCTGGACTGTGCTGGTTGAAAATTCCTTTTGATGAATTTAAACCAACAGTTCCCGGATTTTCATTTTGAACCAGTTTGTTTTTGCTAAATCGGATTTCGCAATATTCTGCCGCTGTGGTAACTGAGTGCAATAACTTTTCATCGGGAGCGCTTTGTAATAAAGCTCAAAGTCATCACTGTTGATATACCCTGCGATAATAACTGCCTGATCTTTGTTTTCCTGTTTATTTTTAAAACGGTTTTGCAAAGGCTTGTTATTAAATTCCGGTTCACCGAAAAAAGGATAAGAGGTCCTGTCCATTGTCAGGTTGGGGATAAATGCATCCTTTTCCCGGTCTTTAGCTTCGGTGAGCAACAATATATACCTGGCTTTGTCAAAAGCTTTGTTTTGACTTTGATAATATTCCGCCAGATTTTCGGGGTGGAATAAGTAATTTTCTATGCTATAATAGTCAAGAATGAACAAGTTGGGGTAGTACTTTCTGATTTGAACAATATCCTCATCACTTAAAAAATCCCTGTCCACAATTCCTTTGTATGAAGATGATGTTTTTATCTTATGATAAACGTCATTTCTGTTATTTGCTGAAACAAAAACCGTTTTCTCAATCCCCGTATTTGCATAATACTGACGGTCTTTATTTTCTACAAAACATATGGTAAGATGTTGAAAGAGAGAAGGCAAAAATTCCTTTCCAACAGCTATTTCATAAAGATCCGGATTGTCTTTTGGTTCTGGATACAGACTTCTTGGAACGTCAAAATCAAGATCATCAAAGTCAATAATGGATGCATTATCATTCGTCCGGGCATATTCGATAAATCCAAGGGAGTGGCTGGCGGTCCAAAGCTGACTGTTTTCCGGAATCCAGTTTTCTGTTATTTCTTTCAGTAAACGGAATTGTAATTTTGTATTGAGATGAAGGTCGATTTCATCAAAAAAATAAATGCTGTCCTGATAAAGAGCACTTCTGCTCAACAAATTTATCAGCAGGTTAAAAACTTCTTTTTCGCCAGCACTCAGATAGTTATAATGGATTTCGGAATCGCCTTTTTTAAAGGTGATTTGTGCTACTTTGCCCTCAAGTGGCGGAATGATCTCAATCAATTGTAACCGGGTACCATTGTGATTCCCGAAAATATTATCCAGGGCTGTATTGACAGGGTTTATGTATTTGTTTTTGATTTGTTCATTGGACTGTCCGGAGCGGAAAAGGTCTTTCAGGATGATTTCTGTTATTTTTTCTACGTCGTTTTCAAAGCGATTATCCCGCTCAATAAAAAAACGGGGTCGGTCAGAATCTTTTTCAAAGTCAAAACCTTCTCCCTGCCCCAAGGCTGTTCTTGTAAGTCTGGGTATTTGTCGAAAGCTGGTTCGACCGTAAAAAGTTGTAACAGGTAAATGGCTTGACTGATGGTAATTTGACTTGTCAACTGAAAATTTTAACTGGTTATTAAAATGAACAGTTACAAAAGCAGGGCTGTCTTTCTTTTTTTGAAAATAATTCCAAAACGCTTCATTTAGTGGAATATCATGTTTAATGGCCCCATCCAAAAAACCAAAAGCATCAAATAGAGACGATTTCCCTGATCCATTAGAACCTACCAGCAAAACCAGCTTTGACGTATCTGGTATGTTGTCAATCACCAGGTCCGTAAACCGCTTGAAATTGGTTAAATGGATTTTGGAAATTTTCATGTCAATTTTAGTTACTGCAAAGTTATTATTTTCAGCGAATTTCACATACTTTTCGCTTGCATTACAACTTCTATTCACTCACTACCAGCGCATTGGGAAATTCGGCGATTTCGGTTTCCTGATTGCGCAGTACCAGCAGGGTATTGAGATCGACCATGTTGTATTTTCCCGGCGGCTGGCTATTGCCCTGCAGGGGGTGATGGAGTTCGTCCACACCTCCGGTGTTTTCGGAGGATATGTACAGCCTGCGATTGGTAATGTCCACCCCAACGCCATGAGGCCGGTGTCCTACGCGATAAATATTTTGCACAAAGCTGCGGTTCCCCACATCTATGACCGACACACAACCCTGAAGGCTTCCCTGTTCGGCAAAGTTTTCCTGGTTACGGCACGCGACAAACAGCCGGTCTGTCACCGGGTCGTAGGTCATCAGCCGGGGGCCGTCTCCGACCGGGATGGCGGCAATCAGTGTATCTGTGGCGGTATCAAATACCCGCACTTCGTCGGAGGCATTACAACTCACAAAGAGCGTGGATTCGTCGGGAGTGAGGAACAACTGGTAGGGTTTGTAGGCACTGTTGGCAAAGGGTACGGGAGAATTGACCGGGTCAACCGGGTATTTTTCTTCTCCCACAAATCCATTTTCATTAATCTCGAGTTTGGAGTAATAGTTGCCTTCATTTGCCCCCACATACAATGTGCGGAAATCTGCTGTTATTTCCATCCCATGCGGGAAACTCAGGAAGTCGCTACTGGCTTTGATCTGTTCGACGATCGTCATGTCTTCGGTATTGATCATGCTGAGTTTCGCGGCTGCACCTGCGGCATTCCAGTGGGTAACCACGGCTCTCGTTCCGTCTGAATTCAACTGAATGATTGACGGGGCGGCCCCTACTGTTACCCGGCCTGCAAATTCGTAGTTGTCGGTGCGATATTTTTCTACCAACCCGCCTTCAATCAGGGTGACATACAGATATAACTTATCCGGCGACAACGTGATAAAATGGGGTGCTTCCAGATCTTCGGGATATTGTCCGACCGGGATCATTCGCATGACCAGATTGGTGCGAATGTCGGTCACCGCAATCAGGTCGCTGCCTGCGCACAAGGTGAATAGTTTTCCTCCGCTTTGGGTTTCCTGTGTGGCCCAAAATGATTCACCCAGCCGGTTTTTGCCTCCCGATTCAATCCATTCCCGCATCACCAATATGTCCTCACGGGTAAGTACCCCGCTGCTGTCAGGCGGCATGACTGGTGTGGCCCGGATGCCGAGATCTTCGTAGGTATTGATGTGCTGGAAAATATGCGACCAGCGGGGCGAACCCGGGATCAGCACAGCGCCAAAAGAAGATCCGTTGTACATACGCTGCCAGCTCGTAAGATCAAGATTCTCAGGGGAATCTGGGCCGGCATGGCAGGTATTGATTGCACAATTGGCGAGTATAATCTGTCCAACCGCTTCCGGGTACGCCGATGAGATAATATCTTGATCTGAAGGGTAATCATGTTCACAGGAAAAAAGGAAAAGAGTCAGTATATATGTGAAGACTCGGATTCGGTAACTGGGCATAGCTTGGGGTTTCGGGTGAAAATAATCAAATTATCGCTTAACTTTGACACCGGTAATTCCATACAGGTTTTCTAAGAAACGATAGAATGATAAAAATCGGTTTGCTGGGTGCCGGCCATTTGGGAAAAATTCATCTGAAATTGTTGAAAGAAATTCCCGCTTTTGAGGTAATGGGTTTTTTTGATGCTGATCCTGAGGTACGCAAAAAGGTGGCGGATGAATATGGGGTTCAGGCATTTTCGGATATTCACTCACTGATGGATGTTGTGGAGGCTGTGGATATTGTTACGCCTACCTTGTCGCACTTCGAATGTGCTTCCCTGGCACTTCGGCGGGGGTTACATGTTTTTGTTGAAAAACCGCTGACTAATACGGTGGCAGAAGCCGAGGCGCTCTTAACGCTAGCGGCTGAGAATCCTGCTTTAAAAATACAGGTAGGTCATGTGGAACGGTTTAATCCCGCCTTTCTGGCTGTAAATCAGTCTTCGATCCGCCCTGTATTTATTGAAGGGCACCGGCTGGCAGTGTATAACCCCAGAGGGACAGATGTCTCTGTCGTTTTGGATCTGATGATTCACGACCTCGACGTGATTCTCAGCATGGTAAAAGCACCGGTTCGCTCTGTCAGCGCCAGCGGGGTATCGGTCATCAGTGAAACACCTGACATTGCCAATGCCCGTATTGAGTTTGAAAATGGTTGTGTGGCCAACCTGACGGCCAGCCGCATCTCAATAAAAAATATGCGCAGACTGCGTATTTTCCAGAAAAACACCTATCTGGCTGTGGATTTTCTGAAGAAAAGTACTGAGGTGTTTCGCCTCGCCGATCCCGACGAGGAGGGGCTGGATGGGAAGATGAAGTTTGAACTAAACCGGGGAGATGAAAAGCGCTTTCTGCTGTTTGAACAGCCGGAGGTAAAACCTGTAAATTCCATTCAAATGGAACTGGAAGAGTTTGCTGCCTCAATTATTGACGATAAGCCGATTCGCGTTTCGCTTGAAGATGGTTATCGCGCCTTGCAGGTCGCACATGAAATTCTGGCAGAAATCGACCGGAATACCAAAGCGTATGAGACGGTTGTTTAAATGGTTTTTCTGGGTTACACTCGCCATTATTCCGCTTTCGTTTCCGCTTTCTCTTCCCGGCGGTTCGGTATTAAATTTTCCTTCTGAATGGATGCTCTCTCTCTTGAGCATCGTCGTGGTCTGGGGAATCATTCGGGGAAGATGGCCTGAAAACGAAGCCATGAATCATCCGATAACGCTGTTGTTGCTGCTCGATCTGGCCATTTCGCTGCTTTCCGCAATCAACAGTGAACTGCCACTGGTATCATTTAAGAGATTGGCGGTAAAAGTGTTGTATTTTCTCGTGTTTTACTGGTGGATGTTGCGCGTGTTTCGGGAGCGGCGAATGATAATGGGCTATTATTGGGCGGTTTTTGCGGGATTGCTGTTATCGGTAATCATTATCATTGTCCGCCATGCTACTTACGGCTTTGAGGCGCGGTTTGCCCCGGCCATGCCTTCGCCCTTTTTTTCTGATCATACGATATATGGCGCGGTGATTACTTTTTTTATCCCGCTCCTAATGACGGAGGGATTTAAAGAATTTCCCCGGCGCTATAAGCCCGCACTTTGGGGTGGAGTATTTTTGCTGTTTTCAGGCTTGTTTTTGTCTTTTTCGAGAGGTGCCTGGCTTAGTCTGGCTTTTGCCGCAGGAGTAGGGGGGGGATTGTATCTGCCTTTTCCCCGAAAATGGCTCTTATGGGTTTTTCCTGTCATTTTTGCTGCCGCAGGACTTTTTCTTTTTTATACAGCAAACACGGGCAATTACACTGAAAATGTCTCCAATCAGGAGCGGATCAACCGCTGGCTGACGGCAGTTCGTCTATTTGAAGCACGTCCATTGCTGGGGTGGGGGCCTGGCACATATCAATACGTATATGGTCCGTATCAGAAAGTGGAAGAAATGACCCGTATCAGCACATATCATGGAGACATGGGAAATGCGCATTCAGAATATCTTGGTCCGCTGGCTGAGCAAGGCGTTGCCGGTGGATTGATTGTACTTCTGCTGGTTTTTTTTACCGTAAAATCAGGGTTAACTTTAATCGGTAAACGACCGCACGAAACACCATTGGCATTGGGGTTATGGTTGTCGCTGATAACATTCTGGTTTCATGGCTTTCTCAACGGCTTTCTCGATCAGGATAAAATGGCGGTGTTGGTTTATGGAGGAATGGCGGGGTTGGTGATATTAAATAAAAACAAAGACTGAGTTATGGATAAACGACAAACTTTTCTTGCGTCCTTTCCCAATGGGTATTTTATGGATGCTGCCGACCTCGGGGCAATGGACGCCTATTTGCACAAACAAAGCTGGTTATCAGCGGGAGAAAAAATCCTTTCTGCCCAAAAACCCGGCGAGGGAAATATGAACTATGTGCTGCGAATTACCACCAGTACCCGCACATTTATCCTCAAACAATCGCGCCCGTGGGTGGAAAAATATCCGCAGATTGCTGCGCCGGTTGAAAGAACATTGGTAGAAGCGAAGTTTTTTCAGGCTGTTGAAAAATCGACCAGCGCGAGTGTTTTTACGCCTAAACTTTTGGGTTATGATGCGTTAAACTTTATCCTCGCACTTGAGGACCTGGGTGAGGGTGCGGATTTCACCTATTTGTACCAAAAAGGCAATCACCTTACCCGCGCAGAAATTCACTCCCTCGTAGATTTTGTCTCCCGCCTGCATAAGGAAGCTACAGGGGCAGTACTGGAAGATTTTCCCGAAAATCGCCAGATGCGTTTACTCAACCACGAACATATATTCCGCTTTCCATTCAGTGAAGAAAACGGATTTGACCTCAATCAGGTTCAACCAGGTTTGGAGGCAATTTCTCTTCCTTATAAGCAGGATGAATCGTTGAAGCAAAAAATCGCAGGCCTGGGTGATGTTTATCTTTCCGAAGGCACGACCCTGATTCATGGAGATTATTACCCCGGAAGCTGGTTGAAGGTAAAAAACGAAGTAAAGGTCATCGACCCCGAATTTGGTTTTGCTGGTTATCCGGAGTTTGATCTGGGCGTTTTCCTGGCGCAGATGAAGCTGGCTTCGCAGGGAAAGGAAATCATGCAGGAAATCTTCTCCGGATACGGTGGTACACAATCGCTGGATATGGAACTGCTGGCAGGTTTTGCCGGGACAGAAATATTGCGTAGGTTAATTGGCCTGGCGCAACTACCCGTATCCTTTACGCTGGACGAAAAAGCAGTGATTTTGGCGCAGGCAGCAGAAGCCATTCGCACAGGTAAAATCGAAAAACTATTCTCATGAAAAAATACCTGCTGATTATCCTGCCGGTTGTGCTGCTATCCTGTCAGGACACAACGGAGAAGTCCAAAGAAATGAACATAACCGAAACCCTCCCTGAAAGTACGCCATTGCCCTACGTAGAGATGTCGGAGGAGAAATTGTACGATAAAGTATTGGGCATGCTGGTGGGGTCTGCGATCGGCGATGCCATGGGGGCACCTACCGAGATGTGGAGCCGCAAGAGCATTCAGGTGGAATACGGATTTGTCGATACCCTTGATGATATGGTGCGGGAACCCTCGCCGGAAGGCACCTGGGCGATGAACTTGCCCGCAGGTGGAACGACCGACGATACCCGCTGGAAAGTGCTTTTCAGCGAATTTCTGCTGTCGCAAAACCAATCCATGTACACAGGTGGAGCCGATCCGTACGAATTTTCCCGTTTTCTCATGGTAAAATACGAGCAGGAAATCGCCGGACTAAAAACCACTGAAACTTTTGATCCCGAGCCCATTGAAAATCAGGTGCGCCGTTTGGCATGGTTGCAGGAATGGGCGGTGGTTGCGAAACCATTTTCCGAAAAAGACATGGAAGGGTATAGTTATGCGGTGAATCATTTTTATGGAGGAGAAATGACCTGTGCGGGGATGTTGTATTCTCCGATGGTGGGACTGGCCTTTCCCGGAGCGGAAGGGGAAGCCTACGCTTCTGCATACCGGCTTGGTATATTTGATATCGGTTATGCCCGCGATATCACAGCGTTGACGGCTTCGATGGTATCTGCAGCGATGCGGCCCGAACCTACCCAAAAGGAAGTTTTGTCCGTATTGCGCACAACCGATCCCAACGGATATTTTAAGAGTAGGTTGGTGGGAAGAACGGCCTACCGCATTTATCGCGACGCGCAGTATATCGTCGATGAGGCCCGGAAAATCAGGCTTGAAGATGTGGACGCTGCGAAAATCAAGCTTCCCATTAAAGGCCGGGACCTGTTGTATATGGCGCAAATGCAGCGAGCCTTTGAGCTGCTGGACGCCAAAAACCAGGATATGCCCTTTCATGCGGGAGAAATTCACCTGATCAACCTGACAGCCCTGCTTTTCGGAGAGTTTGACTTTCGTCGGTCGCTCGAATTTGCCATCAACTATGGGCGCGACAACGATACCGTGGGAGCCGTAACCGGTTCGATTTTGGGCGCATATTATGGGAAAAGCAGCCTCCCGCAGGATATGGTCGCCACTGTATTAGGTACTAACAAAACCCGTATGGGGATTGATCTGGAGAAGGTTGCGGCGGAACTTACAGCCAAGTTCGTTGCATCAGGCGTCGTAAAAGTTTCAGCAGAATAGCGAAAAAAATGCTGTAGAATCAGTAAGGATGAAGCAGCCATGATTGACTGCGCGGAAATTGCTCGCAATCCGTATTGCAGGAAAGAGTAAAGCGTTTTCCAACGGTTTGGAATCGAAGAATCCCTCAAGGATCGGATTCCAACGGTTTGCAACGGTTTGTAACGGATTCCAAAAGCAAAAACAACCCAAAAACCTCTGCGAAAATCTGCGTTTCCTCTGCGACAATCTGCGTCCCATGTCCATCCAGCTTGTCATGGACAAAAAAACGTTTTCCAACGGATTTAAACGGATTCCAAAAGCAAAAACAACCCAAAAACCTCTGCGAAAATCTGCGTTTCCTCTGCGAAAATCTGCGTCCCATGTGTATCCAGCTTGTCACGGACAAAGAAGCGGATTCCAACGGTTTGTAACGGTTTGTAACGGTTTCCAACGGATTCCCAAAAGCAAAAACAACCCAAAAACCTCTGCGAAAATCTGCGCTTCCTCTGCGAAAATCTGCGTCCCATGTCCACCCAGCTTGTCACGGACAAAAAAACGTTTTCCAACGGATTTAAACAGATTCCAAAAGCAAAAACAACCCAGAAACCCCGCGACAAACAGGAAGTAAAAATGGGGAAGGTCGATGTCAACGCCAACGCAGCAGGGTTGATTTGTGATCGTGATTTTCAAAAATCCGTTTGCTGGAATATTCGTGCGCATTCGTGATATTCGTGGCTTAAACTAAAGGGGCGATTATCAGGGTAACCACGAATGAAATATACCACGCTTCTCCTTCTTTTTTCATTGACAAAAATCTGTCCGGGGCAGGTGGCGGATACTGCCATGGATGTCTTCAAGGTTGAAACTCCTGAAAGCAGCCAGCAATTTTTTACCAACGACCCTGTCTGGCGAGGTGCAGACGGGGCATCCTCCATTGATCTCGGAAATGGCAAAATTTTATGGCTTTTCAGCGATAGTTTCATTGCCAGTGATTCTTCCGGTTCGAGAAAAAATGCAGTCTTAATCAGAAATAGTATCGCTGTTCAGGATGGCTATGATTTACCAACAGCCATTATCAGGTTTTTCTGGAACCGAAAAGGGGGAAATCCCCGGGCATTTTTTCATCAACCCGGAAAATACTGGTTCTGGACCGGGCACGGTATGAGGATTAATGACCGGGTGCTCGTCTTTCTGATGAAGGTGCGAAGTACTGAAACCGGACTGGGTTTTGAAGTATTTGACTGGGCTACGGTGCTGATTCAAAACCCTGACGACGATCCTGCGACGTGGGAACTTCGCTACCACAGAGGAGCAGAAACTTACGGTTTGATTGCAGGCTCAGCCGCAGTGCTGAGCGATGATCATTACCTGTATGCATTTGGTGCAGTCGAACCCGATACCCATGAGGCATATGTGCTGCGTTGGAAGCTGGCCCAGGCCTATAAGGGAAAAATGGCACATCCTGAATGGTGGATAGGGGACAGGTGGGAGCAGCGGAAAACCCGGTTGTCAGTGCCAGCACCTTTGTTTATGGGCAGTACCGAATATTCGGTACACTATGATTACCGGTTGAAAAAGTATGTGCAGATTCAGTCCTATGGTTTTGGTGAAGCGGAACTGGGGTTGCGGATGGCCGACAGCATAGTGGGAAAGTGGTCGGAACCCATTATATTTTACAAACCCGACTATACAGGCGTAAAAAGCCCGATCATGTATGCTGCCAGGGCCCATCCTGAGCTATTGGGAGACGGGCTTTGGATCACTTTTAATGTAAATAGTCTGGATTTTGGGGCACTGATTGAAAACCAGGGGATTTATTTTCCGAAGTTTATCTTGCTGAAGATTGAGGCAAAAAACTGATGGTATATTCATACTTCGGATTGGCTCCGGCGGTGTAGGCGACGCGGCCTTCGATAGAACTCAGGGAACAACCTTCACTGTGGTAAATGGCTTCGATCTCAGCGTTATCACCCATACACTAAGTTATTGGTCCTCAAAAGTCTCATACCCAAATCGTTGATATCCCAGAGAGGTGTAGTGTTCGTTTAAATAAAAAGAACCTCCGGCAGAATCGTATGGGGATATTTTCACAATATAGGAACTATTAAATTTTTCGGGAACATGTGGCTTTCCAGAGGATAATACTTCCAATGTATCGCCCCGAAACCGATAAAACAAGGTTTGCTCGGAACTATACACAATATCAATTTTCTTATTAGGTTTCTTTGTCGTGCTGGATGAGGTAGAAATATAAGTTAATGAACCACTGAAACCCCATGAATAAAGTTTAAGATATAGCTTCTCGGGATTATGGGGCGCATGAATTTCGTGTGATTCGATGAGATATGTTGGGCCGCAGGCAACAAGGAACATGATGATTACTGCAAGCCAGAAGAAAAGCAAGGTATAAATACGATTTTTCGAAATAGATATTAGTGTTTTCTCCATTTTTCACTTTGTTTTACCTGATATCTGATTTTTGCTCCTTGGTCCCATCCTTTGTCAATCATTCGTCCGGCATATTCGACTTCACCGTAATATGGTGCATTCCCATAAGGAGAGGGCACGATAGGAGGTAAGGCAGCAAGGGCAATCATTGTCCCCTTATTTGCACCCTGATGAAGTGCACCAGCCATTTTCAATCCAAACGGGTCCGCTGAGGCGGATGCAAGCATACTAATGATTCTCCTGGAGGATCTCCGAAGGCGTCTGTACCGCGCCGTCGCCGTTGAGGTCGCAGAAGGTTGAGTATTATCATGCAAAAATTCCGCAGACCACTTAATTCTCAGTATAGCACTGAAATACCTAAAATCCTTCATTGGTTTTTTTACCTGTCTATTCCCCTTCGCCTGGCAATTTACTACAGGACTAAACCTAATTCAAGATACTTCCCCGTGCTATCTTCCTGTATTTTACGCCAGAATTCCTTATCCTCTGCCTCAAAAAAATCCAGTTCGATAAATCTGAATTTGTCATTTATGTTTTCTTTTTCAAAATCGCCTCCAATTGCATAAAACACACACGTATCTTTTCTCCACTCCAGCACCAGATGAAATCCGTCGCGATAGCCGCATTCGCTTGTTTTTAGGCAAACCTCCGGGGCTTTCCACTTTTTGTATATCCCGGGGGTGATATAGGCTTGACAATAGGAACCCTGATAATACTGGATCTGAGTGATATGATTTCTGCCGTCGGGGGACGAATAATAATAAAATTCATATTTGGGAATCAGGAAATATACGAGGCCTGCAAAGAAAACTACCAGAAACCCCCAGGCAGATGTTACAATTACTTTCTCCATAATCAAAACTTTTTTGAATTTTTCATGCCGTATTGAATCGCCTTAAAGGTCGCCCGGTCTTCTCCGTGGCCGGGATGGAAATTTAATGGATTTAAGACATTTCCAGAACCCATACCACCTATATAAGAACCCACCAAAACCGCAAAACCCGCAGGTTTTGAACCGCCAATATCTAACGAACCAAACCCATTCAAGGCAAAGTTATTCGTCATCCACTTTGTCCTGTCCGCCACCACTCCCGCCAGAATATTCCCGGCATCCCGTGCGGAAACAATCGTGCCATCCGGGAGGCGAGAGCCATAGTAAGCACCCTCTTTCCCTCCGGGGTTATCTTCATTTGTTTTAATATCGTATCGCTCATCGGCTCCCGCGTTTGACGCATATGTAAAAAAACTTGCTACACCATCCAATTCAGTCAGATACGTATTTATCTTATCTCCGGCCCAGATGCTGCTAAAATCAATATAGGCATTTTTACCGCGAGTAACGATTCTTTGCTCCAGCAGATTCGCCGCAGCAAACGAAAACAAATGCGGAGCCTGATCAGCCAACCCATCCACCCCATTCCACCTCCCCGCCTCGGGCATATACATCCGCGCCCCCCTTCGACGATCGCTCAGGGTAAACTCCGTCGAGCCACCCCAGGCCGTGATCAGCCTGCAACTCCTTCCCGCTGTACTGGTACAGGTTGTCGGGCGCGGCGGCGTTTGTCCACGGGCCGTGGAGGGAGAGGCTGAAGGATTGGACTTGATATTGCGCGGCGTTGCTGAGTTTCACGGTTTTGGTGAGTTTGGGCAAGCATAAATATACGCTATTTTTACAACAACTGAATGTACCTGTAATCTATGGGTATTAATAAATATGCGTAATTACTGTTCTCCATAAAACTTCCTTCTAATAGATTTTTGACACATTCATCTACTTTCCAAACAAGAAAATCTCCTTCAATTCTATAAATCACTACTCTCTTGCCTTTGAAAGTCGGTAAGCCTTTTATTTTTCTAAATCCGGTAAGCGGTAAAGATGATGCCCTTATCAGAATTTGGGATTGGTCATTAAAACAAAAAATGGTCAAAAGTTCCAAATAGGCTTGTGGTCGTAGTAAAATATAAACACTGTCTTTTTGATTCACTGAAGTGAATGCTATGTCTCTTATTTGGGGAGTTTGAGATTCATTCGTTCCCGTATTCATGAAAAAAATCTCCGCATCAAAATCAATCAAAACCTTTTTCTTTCTTTTCTCATCTGTTGTGTTATTTTTAATAGCCTTAGCAGCCTTTCGGTCAACTGAAATGACTGCGTAACCGGTGACGGATAGCGTGTCTCCGTTTTTATAAACTGGTGATGCTCTGTAAAATGTGGGTGATAACAAAATTACTGCGAGTAATAACAATATATTATTTTTTCTCATAGTCAAGGGTTGAGGAGGTCGTAGAACTTTTAAAGCAGAATTTCTACTTTAGACCTGTTGCGGCTTAGGGGAAGAGGATACTCCCAATCTGCGCTACCAGCTATGTATAACAGCGAGTATCTTGACATAGATATTACACAAATAAATCATTAAAATACCAGCATGTAAAACAATAGACAGAGTTAAGGATAGGGATTGACCGCTGGATATAAATAATTAAAAATAAATGAATAAACATAAAGTAGATAATAAAGCTTTTCCCTTTTATTCTCCTAAAGAACAATTGGCTATAGCCAAATAGCAACGAGGGAAGAAATGTGATTATATACATTATATCTACCCAAAGGAATAATTTTTCTGCCCAGATAAGGAAATTACTAAATAAAATGCCGATCGAATTTCTATTCACCTGAGCAAAATGTGTTATTGAAAACCCATTCTCCTCATCCGGAAGTTTTCCTAACTTATAATAGGCGACCCCGGTAAAAAGTATAGTTATCAGAACTCCGAAAATAGATAAATACCCCGTAAACAAGAAGAGCTTCGATAAAAGTCTAATCAAAATTTTCATTACAACTTTTTTACATGTTATTAAACAATTGGACTTACCTCAAATACCCGATCACGAATCTTTTCAAATTAGTTTTAGATTATTTTAGTCCCCCATCGCAAGCCCTTTTGTATTTTTGAGGTTAAAACTTTTCACAAAATTGAACCGTTTTCCCACATACGAGCTTACTTTGAACAATTCAATATAATACTTAAAAATATGCAAATGATCTAGTTACACGGACTAGGATCAGGGCAAGAAGAAACTAATCGCCCCCATTTGGAATTAGTAGAACCTCTTGTAATAGGGCCATAATCCGCATTCCCCCCAACTACTGCTGTAGAATTATTCTGTGATTGTTTGGTGCCTACCTCTGTTTGCGCACCTTCAGTTCCGCCTGCATCCTGCCAATCTGTGAGATTCACGACCCGAATATCTGTGCTACCCGTTTTGTCCTGTCCTAGGTATACTCCATTTTCATCCACATAGTGGCTTTCATAATTCCCACTCGGATCGCCAAACTTCAACGGGTTATTAAACCCAAACCGATACGGCGTCCAGCCCGGAGCCTGATCAGCCAACCCATCCACCCCATTCCACCTCCCCGCCTCGGGCATATACATCCGCGCGCCCCTTCGACGATCGCTCAGGGTAAACTCCGTCGATCCACCCCAACCCGTGATCAGCCTGCAACTCCTTCCCGCTGTACTGGTACAGGTTGTCGGGCGCGGCGGCGTTCATCCACGGGCCGTGGAGGGAGAGGCCGAAGGGTTGAACCTGATATTGCACGGCGTTGCTGAGTTTCACGGTTTGGGTGAGTTTGGTGCCGGATGCGTCCTTTCGACGGTCGCTCAGGGCAGGCATAAATATACGCTATTTTTTTGCTACTGCCAGCGTGCGACGGAAGGTTATACTTTAAATAAAGCGATTTATGAACTTTTTGCGAAATAGATTTTGGACTCCCCAATCAGCAAAACCGCGCCTAAAGTACATTAAAAAACGGAATTATCAACTTATTGGGATAAACCACGAAGGACACCAGGAAGCCACGAGGGACACAAAGCACAGTTTCCTTGTGCCCTTTGAGAGGCCTTTGTGTCCCTGGTGGTTTCTGCTTCGCTTCGGAAAGATTACTTTCTCCCAATTACTTTATAATTCCGTTAAAAAATCTCCTTCCGTGGATTAAAAAAACTAAGGTGTTTCATGTGTTCCCCTCACCCCATCTCATCCAGCACCTTACTCTGGATCGCCAGATATTCCGCCTCCTTCAGACTCAGACTCTTCCATGCGCGGAAGGCGAGGAGTGAAAATATCAGAAAACTGACCGTAATGCCCGCAAAGGCTGCCCATCGCTGACCCCATCTGTCAAACGGGGAGTGGGGCAGAAGTACAAACAAATCACCCGTGATCAGTATCATCATGCTGTTGAATGCCCAGGCACGGCAAATGCGGATGCGCATTTTGCTGTATTCGATCAACTCGCGCAGACTGTCTGATTTCAGGTAGATTTTGGTCCGGGCGATGATATAATCTTCCTTACCCAGAAATCGGGGGTTGTGGTAATTTTCTTTAAACCACTTGTCAAACAGGTTGTCCACCAGCCGGTCTGTAACCACGCCTGCGATATACAAAAACGGAGAAAATACAATCACAAATGCAGGCTCACTGATTAATGGCAAAGAAATCCATTCATACCCGACAAAGATAAACAGTACCAGGGCCAGCCAGACGATCGTTCCGGCACCGGCGACAATGAGTTCGATGATATAACTGGAGGATTTCATGGCAATGGGTTTATATTTTTACATCAGTCACAAACTTTTTATAAAGAAAGCGATTCAGTACAATACCTGAAATCAATACGATCGCCCACTGTGTCACAATCGTTGCGTTGCTGTATATGCTGATAAAATTCCAGCTCCCGTTTTCGTCAAACCAGGGATGGGCGTCATATCCCCGCGACATCCACCAGAGAATGATAATCAGCCCCAGCAATACATTCACGGATATGGCTACAACAAAGTACAGGTTGTGTACCCGGAAATCGGAGTCCTGATCGATAAACTGGGTCTTGAATTTTTTGGCTCCGTGTTTGAGTACGGCAAATATGATAAATAGCCCCGATACGATCAGCCCGATGCCCCATACCCAGTCCTGGTTGTTGAAAAAATCGAGCGACCAGGCCGAAGGCAACCCAAATACTACACAAAATATTCCCACAACTACTGACGACCGCCGCAGGTCAAATCCCAGATCGGTTACGAGTTTGATAAACAACTGTACCATAGACAGGAGCGAACTGAAAGCCGCCAGAAAAAACACCACAAAAAACAGCAGGGCAAAATATGCGCCACCGGTGATCTGGGCAAAAAACCGGGGTATAATATTGAATATCAGCGCCTGGTTTCCGCTTTGTAAAAAGGTAATGGCCTCTGCATCTGAAGATGCCAGGGCAAAAACTGCAGGTAAAATGGCCATTCCCGCCAGCAACGAAGCGGTATTGTCGCCAAATCCGCTGATAAATATGTTGAGGGTAACGTCTTCTTTTTCTCTGGAATAAGCGGCAAATGTCATCATCAGCCCCCATCCGGCGCCGGTTGACCACGCAGACTGGGAAAGAGCCTCGATCCAGACGGTTACATCGCCAAACAGTTCGGGCCGAATGGTAAACAGATATTCCAGTCCTTTGATTCCATTGCCTGCGTTCAGCGCGAGAATGCCGGTCGTAATCAGGAGTCCGAACAATACCGGAATGAGAAATTTATTGACACGTTCCAGCCCGCCCTGTACACCGCGAATAAGGAAAAATACGCCCAGGAGTACGGCCAGCAGATGAAGTCCGACAGTCAGATAACTATGGGAAGAGATTTCGGCCCAGTATTGATTGATGTATTCGGGGTTGGTGGCGAGGTGCTGCGAAAGGGTAGTGCCGCCTGTCATTGCTGCCCATACATGGGTCAGCGAAAGCCCGATATATCGCAGCCCCCAGGCCGTGACGACCGAATAATAAAATGTGATGCCCAGGGTACAGAGGGTAATAAAATACCCCATCCAGGTGTAGCGTTTTCCCGCAAACTGGGCAAAGGAGCCGATCACACTTTTTTTATAGGCTTTGCCAATGGCAAATTCGGCCAGGAGTACGGGCATGGCCCATATCAGCAAAAAAATCACCCACAAAATCAGGAATGTCCCGCCGTATTGTCCGGCCAGACGTGGAAAACGCCAGAGGTTGCCTGCACCCACTGCCATGCCGAGGGCGGCAAAAATCAACCCCCAGCGACTGCTGAATTTCTCGTTTGAAGTCATAGTGGGCTGAATATAGCGGGTTTAGGGGAATTATGGAAAATTCCCCCGAGATTTACCCCAGCCCTGCAAATTCAACCGTTGCTTTCAGCTTAGCTATGTCCAGCTCGATATCGGCAATATTGATTTCCAGATCTACGCCTTCTTTCGGACTTTTTCCTTCCCCCAACAAATAGTAATAATCGAGGTTTACGACGCTGGCGAGTGAATAAAAACACGCATTTACATACAATGGGCTGAAAAACTCGATGATTTTTGTGCCCGGTTTGCAAAATGATAAATGTGTCAGGCCTGCTCCATGGGGGGCAATAATCGCCTCAGCACCGGCAAACATGGCAATCTGATCTGTAATAGAAAAGTCTTCCAGTAAGACGGAGGTAAACCCGGCCTTTTGTACATAGTCAATCACCGCGCTTTCGTTTTTGACTTTTCTGACCGGTGCTTTTGCCCGGCTGATGTAGATTCGTTTGGGCAAATGGGAGGTGTCTTCCGGAATGGTTGGCAAAAACAGGTCGCGCAGAAACTCAATGGACCATGCGGGCGGATTACCTGTCCATCCGGGCTTGGAGGGCACCAGCAGTTCGTCTACCTTGATATGCGGATGGTCATCGGTCGTAATAACCTTTTCCATCGGAACTCCGGCAAGCGCCAGTGTTTCGCGCATAAAGCGGCTTTTGGTGCTATTGACAATCACATAGTCCAGCATATTGCAGTTCATGCCCGCCCCACGCATAATGGCGAGTTTTGGCAGGATATCCAGGATCCAATGGAAAAACTGTTCGCCTTTGACTGTCGTCAGACTTACGGCTTTTCCCGGAAAATAGTGTGCCGGTGAAAGCCGCAACTTACTCATGATGATGCTTTTCCCCAGATCCTCTGCAAACTCATAGGAAATTTCGCCGATAAGTTTGTCCTCAGGACTGATGACGGCCATGGAATCAACGTGGCCTGCAAAATTGTGATTTACCCACAGGCGGGCGTTTTTTACCGAAGCGACAAAAGCTGCGGGCGCCTGGTGTTTATATTCCTTACGGATTTTCCAGTGTACTTTTGTTTCAAGCGTTTTAGGTTTATTTCGGTAGAGTTTATGTTCCGGAAAAATTTCCTCGACATAGGGTTTACTGCCATTTGTACCAGGTTCTTTTGCAAGCCACTCTTTTACGGTGGTGTAAAAGCCTTTGGGCGGCCCGAATACTTCCGAGCTGACCGGTAATTTGCGTACAGGATACAGGAGCAAGCGGACGGTGTCCTTCCTTAGTTCCTTAAGTGATCGTTGATAAGGGCGGATGTAAGGTCTTAAGAAGGCTTTAAAGTTTTCGTTCATTAATTATCGAGAAAATGACCGTAACCCTTTTCCCTGATAAACGCTTCGACTTCCTCGTGGTTGGCGATAAAGTCTGAAAGTTTTTGGGGGGTTACCTTTTGCAATTCCGTATCTGGCAATTCAAAATCCACCTTCAGGTATTCAGAAAGCTTCTTCAACGTATTGGGGTGAGAAGCGGGATCTTCAAGATCTCTTTCATAATACAGCTTAAGGTGAGGTATGCCCTCCAACATTTTATTTTCGCGTGCTGCCGCTCTTTGTACGCCTTCTACCCAGTCCAGCAATTCCTGAAGGTCAACGTGCATCTGCTTTGGCAAATCTCTCGTCATGACCGTGGAGTTGCTGTGAAACTGATTTCGGTAACGGGCATACAAATTGGATAATCCCTGCCGCAATGCATTTTCCCTTTCGAGGTATATGATTTTATACCCTTCTTTGGTGATTTTGCGGAGGAATAAATGCTGGTCATCGCGTTCGTATCCAAGGATTTTTCCTACCTGATAAGTGAGGCATTTAAATCCATATATTTCCTTGTTGCCCAGCAATGTACGCACACGCCGGTAAAGTTGGGGGAACAATACCTTTCGGTGATATATTTCGTTGTCGCAAAATACTTTTGAGTTTGAATTTAACAGACTCACCAGTAAAGTGCTGCCGGATCTACCTGTCCCAAAGATGACAAACTTCTCTTTCGGACGGGTTTTCGCTTTATAAATAGCTGATATATATACACCCAGCTCAAACACGTATCCGAAGTTATGATTGATAAAATCATACTTCTTGATAAGATATTCGATCTGGTCGCTTATTTTCTTTTTCATCATGACCAGGGGAGAGGGCTTAACCCTGATGGACTGCTCCATTGAGTGAAAGGATATTTTGTTTAATATTATTTAATTGTACTGCCCATGAAAACTGGGCACGGGTAAGTTCACGGGATTTGTCGCGGAAGGTTTCCCATGTATTCTGACTTACCAGCAGATCTGCACAGTCATCGACAAATTCGTCCATGTCCTGGGTATGGTACAGGTGAACACCATTTTCAACGGCCATTCCTTCCGAACCGATAGGTGTGGTAACCACAGGAATTCCCCGGAACATAGCATTCATGACTTTCAGTTTTACGCCACTGCCAAATCTGAGTGGGGTAATGAATACCCGGCATTTGGCATAGTAGTCTTCTAGGTCGTCCACAAAGCCGGTAAGGATAATATCTTTGTGTTTGGCTGCCAGATCTTTGAGTCTCTGGTCAGGAGTTCCGCCTACGATGTAAAACTTCACATTGGGGCGTTTTGCTTTCAGCTTTTCCCATCCTTCATTCAAAAACCAGATGAGCCCGTCGGCATTGGCTTCCCATGTCAGGGAGCCGATATAAAGCAGGGATTCTTCGGTATTGTCCCATTGAAGATCTGGCCAGTCCAGCATAAAATCTTCGCCGCAAGGCACAATCTGCTCAATTCTTCCCACATGATTGGTCAAATCTCCCAGAATCACCTGATCGTTGGGATTGGCCAATACCATATTTGCCCGTGAGCAATATTCTTTTTCAAACTTCTGAATCCGCCTGGATTCCATGGCGGTGATCAGCTTTTTGAGCGGATTGGTGCTGACCTCCGAATAGCGTTTCCACATGACAAACTCCGCATTGTGTTCGTGCATGATGGTTTTGGCTTTGGCTTTTTCAGGGATGTATTGAAACATCTCATAATGATCTACAAAAACGTATTCGTAATCATCGATCATGGAATTGATTTTATCTGCCACGGTCTGATGATAGTTTCTTACGAGATTGATCGGTACACCTTTGAGGTAACTTTTGATCACCGTCGAAGGTGTACGCTCTATATTGAGCTCGAAGCTGAAATAATCTTCCAGAGTAACTTTGGAGAGAAATTCCTGTTCAAAATCAGGGTCTTCCCATTTTAGCAGGGTGACCATAGAGGTATGGAAGTGCTGAGAAAGATAATTGATCAGATTCCATGAAGTACTGACCCCGCCTTTGAAGGGTGGGTAAGGGAGCTGAGAAGTGATAAAGAGAAGTTCTTTTTTCATTCCGGGAAATGATTATTGACAGGTTAATGAACCGCAGGCTTTCCGCCTGAAATTCTGAATGTAAAGGAGGTTACCAGCATGTCCACATATGGCTTGATCCATAGGAGGAGCCATAAAAGCCCGCCGTGTCTGCGTACATAAAAAAACCAGTCCTTTTTGATATATCCTTTTACTGAATGGAAGTCGCGCAGGCGCTCCTTCAGGGGCAGGGTTCTGTCTGTCCAGCGCTCTGCGGTCGGATTGCTTTCGCAAGTGCCTATATAGCCAGCGGCAAGCCAGACGGTACAACCTTTTTTGCGGGCGCGAAGCCCATAATCCGGATCGCCCCAGCGATGGGTATAGTAGGGCTCTATATTGCCCACTTTTTCTGCTACCGATCGCGGTATCAGCACGCAGTTGCCTGTGTTGGTCGTGCATTCCCTGGGTTCATCGCCGGGTGCTACCGGAAGCATTTTCAGCGTCCAGAGGCTCACGCGCTTAAATCCTCCATAACTAAACTCTCCGGTGCGGGGGTCTGCGGTTCCGCCAAGTACCATACTCGTTGGATGGCCCTGCACGGTCAGCCAGGTATCAGTTTCCAGCAGCCTGCGGATGGCATCTGCATAAAGAAATGTGTCGTCGTTGAGCCAGAGATAAAAATCAAGGTTGTGCTTCAGGGCTTCGCCGTAGGCGAGATTCATGCCGCCGTTCCAAAACAGGGACCCGTTGCCTTCCAGTACATGTACTTCCGGAAATCGGTTGCGAACCGCGTCAGCAGTACCGTCTGTACTTCCGTCATCGGTCATGAATACTTCGAGGTCAAATATTTCCCCAAGGCCTTCCTGGGCATATACATTTTCCAGACAGGTAAGGGTTTTGTCCCTGCGGTTGTAGCAGGTCATTACTACGCCTAAAGTTTTTCTTTCTTTTATCATCAGTTGTATATCGGATAATTCAACAGCCTTGTCACACTGTTGCGAATGTTTTTGCCATGTTGTTTCTGCTTACTTCTCCGCAGTTTGATCCTGGGATCGATACGCATACTGTTCCCTTCAAAAAGCTCGCCAACCTGCAGATAATCGTTGTTTTTTATTTTTGTAATCGCTTCTGACAGGTCTACGGAAAGCTCCCGCTGTATCACTTCCATCACGTTCTCCGGACTTTCTATAAAATCTTCGTATTTAATCTCCAGTACCCGGTGTTTTTTGCGCAGTCGGTTGATCACAATCTTACACAGTCCGTTCACCAGGAAATAGTACAGATTGGCCGCCAGCCAGCCTTTGGGGGGAAGATATACATCGGTTTTTGCGAAGGATTCCACTACACTGATCGGATCTCTTTTGAGATAAATATAGTTAATCTCAAAGGGAAGGGCGTCTGAAATACCGAGCGCCCGTCCCGGATATTTGGACGAATCCACTACAATGGACTCATCAATCGAATCAAAGAGCTTGGTGTAAAAATCGCGAAGAAACTGCTGATACTCTGCATACTTTGCTTTTCTGGAAGCGCCCAGCAGCCTTTTGACGAGACCTTTGTGATACTCAAACTCGTCGTGAAGTATGGCTTGTTTTTTCAGGTTGTGGTTTTTTTGGAATTCTTCGGTAAAGCTGCTCCAAAAAACCAGCCTTTCGGGTGCATGCTGAAATCCGGTAGGAATGCCTTCCCGCACAGGGTAGCGGTTAAGCTCCCCGCAACTGAAGACATCTCCGGCATTGCCAAGCGCTACATCCAGAAGGGTTGTTCCGCTTCTTCCTGCACCGATAATATAAATAATTTTCTTCTGACTCATTTCGGCTTTTATTTATTGCCTAGCCATTTGGCAAATTCATATAAACTAGTTACTTGTAAATCTATGAGTGGCAGATACTCCTCCCGT
The DNA here is from genome assembly GCA_041391665.1 of Bacteroidia bacterium. Lineage (NCBI taxonomy): Bacteria > Pseudomonadati > Bacteroidota > Bacteroidia > Bacteroidia bacterium. The sequence goes on from JAWKNO010000002.1 coordinate 712,614, forward strand.
ATATTTTGGTCTGATACCCAGGCTGTTTTTGTCCCTGCATTTCTGCCAAATTTCATGTCGGAAATGGCATCTCCGATCATCAAAGAACGACTTAAATCTATCTCGGGGAAATCAGCTTTTGCTTTCAGCGCCATACCAGGTTTGGGCTTTCTGCACCCTTCGTGGTCATTTTCTTCCAGATTCGGACAGTAGTAGATCCTGTCTATCCGGCCTCCTGCTGCTTGTATTTCGTCCATCATCTGCGAATGGATTTCAAGCAAAGTAGCTTCGGTCATCATTTTTCTTCCTACCCCACGCTGGTTGGTGACAATGATCATTCTGCTAAAATGATCTTTTAAATATTTCAATCCTTCCAAAGAACCGGGAATAAAAATAAATTCCTCCCACGTTTTTACATAGTCATCGTCTCGTTTTTGGTTGATAACACCGTCCCGATCGATAAATAGCGTCCATGAATGGTCAATATGTTCTGGCAGCAAGCTCTCTTTGAGATCGTTCATAATCCTGGGGAATACCTATGTCGATAAAGTAAACATCAAAAGCCAGACCAAAGAAGCGTTTTTGGGGGAATAAACTTTCCAGTACGTCTTTTTCGAAGGAGAATTTTTGGGGGAATAAGTCGTTGGTTATCAATTCCTTTTTGAACAGATAAATCCCTCCGTTGATCATCCCTACAGATTTGTACGCTTTTTCTTCAAAGCCTGTCACTTGTCCTGCTTCATCGATTTGTACGGTACCATACCGGTCAAAATCGCGCATTTCTTTCAGTGCAAGCACAAGATCTGCGTCCTTTTTCTGGTAATATTGGTAGAGTTGCTGTACGTCAACCCCAAAAAAAGTATCGCCGTTTAGTACCAGTGCATCATTTCGGTCGAGCATCTCGCAGGCTTGTTTGATGCCTCCTCCGGTGCCAAGTGCTTCTTCTTCAACGGAGTACCGCAGGCTGATATTTTTGTATTTTTCTCCGAAATAGTCAACAATTACTTCCCGCTTATACCCGACGGCCAGGACGACGGTCTCGACGCCCTGTTCGTTGAGTTCGTCCAGAAGATAAGCCAGAAATGGCCGACCGTTGACCTCCGCCATGGGCTTGGGTACATCGGCTACCACTGACCTGAGTCTGGTTCCCATTCCTCCCGCAAGTACGATTGCTTCTTTTATCATAAGTACTACTGGCTGACAGCTGATGGTTGAAAGAGTGCTGCTTCTACTAATTCACAAATAATATGGCCCAACATCATATGGCATTCCTGGATACGTGGGGTGTCTTTGGAAGGAATGTCAATCAGGTAATCTGCGGCCTCCTTCATCAGGCCCCCGCCTTCTCCTGTCATCGCTACGATGATCATCCCGTTTTCTTTTCCCTGCTCAAAAGCGCGGACCACGTTTTTGGAGTTGCCGGAAGTCGAAAGTCCTACCAATACATCTCCTTCACGGCCTTTGGCTTTGATCAGGCGGCTGTAGATTTGTTCGTAAGAATAATCATTGGCAACCGCAGTAATATAGGAGGTGTTGACATGAAGCGCTTCTGAAAAAAGCGGGTCGCGGTCAAAATAAAATCTTCCTGAAAATTCTGCTGCGAGGTGTTGTGCGTCGGCAGCGCTGCCGCCATTTCCGCAAAACAGTACTTTTTTATCGTTGCGGAAAGCCTCTGTAATGACATTGGCTACTTGTTCGACTATGCTGAGCAATGATTCATCAGCGAGAACGGCTTGTTTGACACTGATGGAATTCGCGATGACTTCTTTGATTCTGTTCATTTGACTGTCCATGTGGTTACTCCTAATTTACTGAAATGTACACTATATACTTCTCCTCCGTAGGAGGCGAGTTTTTCTGAAACGGCGTATCGCGTGTTTCCGGGGCAGAAGAAGGTCATAAACCCGCCACCGCCGGCACCTGACAACTTCCCTCCTGTGGCGCCCATTTTGCGGGCTTGTTCATAAATATCATCAATGACCGGGTTGGAAATGCCTTCGGCCAGGTTCTTTTTAAACTGCCAGCCATAATCCAACAAATCGCCGATACGTTTGAGCTCTCCGCGAAGCAGGGCTTCCTTCATCATATAGGCCTGCTTTTTGAGTTCGTGCATGGCCTCTATGGATTTACCTTGTTTTTGGGAGACACTCTTTGATTGTGCTTCAATAATCGTAGAGGACAAACGGCTGGTGCCTGTATAATACAACAAAGTATTGAACTCCAGCTCCATGATATAGCTGCTGCGTATCCGCAGAGGATTGACGATCACCTTGTCATCGTGGTAAAACTCCATGAAGTTGAATCCTCCAAACGTAGCCGCATACTGGTCCTGCTTTCCTCCGGCAAACTGCAAATCCACCCGCTCTATATCATGGGCCAGGTGGGCTATGTCATATTCGCCCAGCGGCAGGCGCAGCCATTCGGTAAAAGCACCTACAATCGCTACCACAAGCGTAGATGAAGAGCCCAGACCTGATCCGGGAGGGGCATCTACATACGTGTTGAGCTCGAAGGAAAGTGGTGCATTATGATTAAAATCTTTGACTATCCGGTTGTAAACGCCTTTCAACAGGTCCAACTCGCCATTGATAGGAAGCCTTGCATGGCTCTCCAACTCGATCCGCTCGCCTTTGTCGAGGGCGTTGAGTACGATCTTTCCGTTTTGCCGGGGGATAATGGTCGCGTAGGCGTATTTGTCTATGGTGGCGTTGAGAATCGAACCGCCATACTCGTCAGAGTAGGGGCTTACGTCTGTGCCGCCACCGGCCAGACCAATTCGCAAGGGAGCTTTACTTCTAATGATCATGAATATAAATTAACAATACAGGTCGCAAAGAAAATATTGGAAACCTGTTGATTTGTAACACCTTAGTTGAAATTTTTATGCCCAGGGATTTTCGTACTTCCCCATTTTCTGTTTTAAAATGAGGTAGAAATAGGGCAAATCGTCGATCAGATACCTTTTTACCAGGCGGCGGGGTTCCTGCATCATCCGGTACAGCCACTCCATTCCGATAGCTGTAATCCATTTGGGGGAACGTTTGACATTGCCCGCCTGAAAATCTATCGTAGCGCCGATCGCAAAAAATATTTGGATACCGGGAAGCCTGCTTTTCTGCTTCATGATCCATTTTTCCTGCTTTGGCGCGCCTACACCTACAGCCAGTACCGTTGCACCTGACTGGTTGATCAGATCGATAATCTTTTGCTCTTCTGCTTCATTTCGCTCAAAGCCAAAAGGGGGGGAATATCCGCCAACGACCACAGGTACGCCTGCCTGCTGATTGATATTGTCTTTGGCTTGCTGTACGGATTCGTCTGTTCCGCCTAACAGAAATACGCGGATATTTTCTGTATTATTCCGGTGGTGGTAGCAGAAAGCCGGGAAAAAATCTGAACCGGCGATTTGTTCACGGATTTTTACCGGAGATACCAGCCCGGAAGTCGCTTTTACTATCTGACTGTCGCAAACCAGATAATCGGCTTTGGTGTATACTTCGTAAAACTCGCGATCCTTCTGCAACTTCATGATATGGTCGACATTGGGCGTGAAAACAACGCCTTCCTTTAATTCTGCAAGTAGTTCATCGAAGGTATGGTTGTGAATATCGATGTTGAGAATATTAACCTTGTCCAAATTCATATTAATAAGCATTTTCTTCACCACGAATGGCATTCCATACAGTCAGGAAGACGATTTTGATGTCGAGCATAAGGCTCCAGTTTTCGATATACCATGTATCGTATTCGACCCTTTTTTCCATCATGCTGGGGTCGGTAGTTTCGCCGCGGAAACCATTTACCTGGGCATGCCCGGTGATGCCTGGAGTAATAAAGTGGCGGAACAGGTATTTGTTGATGATCTGTGAATATTCATCGGTATGCTTGAGCATATGCGGCCGTGGGCCTACAACTGACATATCGCCTTTGAGTACATTGATAAACTGAGGGAACTCATCGAGGCTACTTTTTCTCAAAAATGCACCTACCCGGGTAATTCTTGAGTCGTTTTTGGTAGCTTGTTTATTGTCTGAATCTGAGTTGACGGTCATCGTCCTGAACTTATAGCAGAGGAACTCCTGGTTGTTTTTTCCCGAACGCAGCTGACGGAAAAAGACCGGCCCTTTGGATTCCAGCTTGATCAGAATTGCCACGATCGGCATGATGATGGGGAAAATAAACAGAATCACTGCCAGCGAAAAAGCAATGTCAAAACTCCGCTTCATTACGCGGTTGATCAGCGCTTTCAAAGGCTCCTGCCGAAGCGAAAGGATGGGGATATGGCCAAAGAAATCCACATTTACCTGCTTTCTTCTCAATACATTAAAGTCGGTAACAATGCGGAAATAGATGAAGTTGTCGTCGGCAAAATCACTCAGCTCATCTATCAGATCTTCAGAAGTTAAGGGCAATGAAATATAAATTTCATTAATAGATTCCTGAAGACAAAAGCTTTTCAGATCTTCGATTCCTTCACGAATCATATTTTCCTTTTCTTCTTCGCTATTGGTTTCATCAACATGGTCGAGAAACCGGAAAACTGTTGTGTTTTTGGAGTCAAAAAAGTTATATAATTCGGTAATCGAACTTTCCTGGCCCACAAGTGCGATTTTTCGGATATTGTAGGTCATGCTGTTGTAATACCGATAGGCGATAATCAACAATGACCGGAAGGAAATAATCGCTAAAAGTGTGGTAGAATAAGTGTAAATCAGATAAAGCCTTGAAAGATACTGGGCCTTTACACTGACTATATAAAGCGTTACAATGAATATATGAATAAAAAGCGTGGTGAACAGGCTTCTCAGGAAGGCGTTCAGGCTCAGCAGCCGGTTGGAATCATACGCATTGGTGAACAGGGATGCGCCGATCCAGGAAAGATTAAAAATGATAAAAAAGGAAATATAATAGTCTTCATAAACATCTGAGCCATATTCCCCAAACCTCAGAAAGTAAGCGAGCTTACAGGAGATATTGATGATGATGAACTCAGTTATCAGTGCGAAAATTCTGAAAAAGAAACGATTACCCTTCATGACTTGCGATCTATTATTGTGTTGTTTGTGTGTTTGTAATACTAAAGAAGCAGTAAAAAAACGAAAGTGGAATTTTTTATTTCTGCGTACCTAATGTCAGAAGTTCAAAGATATGTAAGGAATCAGCGGTGAAGTGTCCTTTTTTCTTAAGCGGGTTTGAAATATTCCCGAAAGGTCAATTTTTCCGGATAAATGGACTATTCTGTAATTAAGGTTTGGAATTTGATCTTTGGCGCAAGGTGTGATTGACTCCCATCGGGTTTGCATAATGTTCAGTTGGCCGGATATACAATTGAGTATGGCAAAAAAAGGGCCGTTTTTGGTGATAAACCTTGAAAAATATTATCAACAAAATTTAGCATAATGAATTATAGGTGTTAAATTGCCAGCGAATTTGTTGTATTGAAGTATGGAGAACGTTGTTTATAGTTTTACCGAAGCGGAAATCCAGGAGATACAAAAGCATATCGCCAAGTATCCCGATCACCGTTCTGCTGTTATGCCAGCCCTATGGATAGCCCAGGAAAAGTTTGGATGGCTTTCTACTGAAGCGATCAAACTGGTGGCTGAAACCATTAATGTCCCTTATGCACACGTGTATGGGGTTGCTTCTTTCTATACGATGTACTTTAAGGAGAAAGTTCCCAAACATCTGATTGAAGTATGTACCTGCTTCTCCTGCCGCGAAGTCGGCGGTCCGGAAGCTTATCAATATCTCAAAGAGTATATTGAAGCCGACGCCAAAGGAAAAAGCAAAGATGGCAAAATCTGGGTCCGCGAAGCAGAATGCCTCGGCGCCTGCGATACCGCTCCCATGTGTCAGGTGACCAATCGCCGCTTTGCGCATCACCTCACAGAAGAAAAAATTCGCAGCATAGTTGAAAAACTCCGCAATGACGAAGAGCTCCCCTACGAAAAAATTCCACTCAGTAATCAAAAATTCTCGGATTGAAATTACTATGAAATATATTCATAAAGAACCGGCCTGTCTCCTTTTGGAAGATGGGCTTTTTTTTGAAGGTACAGCCATTGGAAAACGTGGCTCCACTACCGGCGAACTGTGTTTCAACACCAGCATGACCGGATATCAGGAGATATTTACCGATCCCTCCTATTATGGCCAGATTCTCATCGAAACCCATACGCATATCGGTAACTATGGGGTCCATTTTCAGGAATACGAAAGCTCTTCAGCAAAAATTGCCGGACTGATTGTCCGGAATTTCTCGCAGCTGTATTCCCGCTCCAATGCCATCGAAAGTCTGGACTCCTTCCTCAACCACAATAGTATCGTGGGTATCGCTGATATTGATACCCGACAGCTCGTTACCCATATTCGCGACAAGGGAGCGATGAATGCTATTATTTCTTCGCAGGTTACCAACCGGAAGGAACTGGAAAAACTCCTCAAAAGCTGCCCTCCAATGGAAGGTCTTGAACTTTCCTCCAAAGTGAGTACCGTCCAACCGTATTTTCATGGCAGCCCCGCTGCCCGTTTCCGGGTAGCAGTGCTTGACGTTGGCGTCAAAAAAAATATTCTCGACTGTCTCGCAGCCCGAGGTTGCTATATGAAAATTTTCCCTGCAACCGCTTCCTTTGAAGAACTCAAAAGCTTCAATCCGCATGGATTTTTCATATCCAATGGCCCCGGAGACCCCGCTGCCATGCCTTATGCCGTCAATACGGTGAAGAAAATCCTGAAGGCAGATCTTCCTCTTTTTGGTATTTGTCTCGGACACCAGATCCTGGCCCTGGCCTGCGATGTCAATACCTATAAAATGCACAACGGCCACCGCGGTGCCAACCACCCCGTCAAAAATCTCCTTACCGGTAAATGTGAAATTACCTCCCAAAATCATGGCTTCTGTGTAGCCCGAGAACAGCTGGAGAAATCTCCTAACGTCGTCATCACTCATGTAAATCTCAATGATGATACAGTAGAAGGAATTCGTATCCGCAACAAAAAAGCGTTTTCAGTACAGTTTCACCCCGAAGCTTCTCCCGGACCACATGACAGTCATTACTTATTTGATGAGTTTATTCAACTGATGTCAACAACTACGGAATCGGTTGTGATCTGACATTGGGCCAAAATATATTAACAATTATTTAAAGGGGCCATCAATTGGCCCTTTTTTTATCATTAAAATGCCTATATCTTTGGCATTTCTGAAAAATACCATTATGAAAATCCTGAAATTCGGTGGGTCGTCCGTAGCAAGCCCGGAACGCATAGACCATGTAGCCAAGATTATCCAGCGGCTTCATCAGCAGGGAGAAAAAATTGCTGTCATTGTCTCTGCCATGGGGGGAATGACAGATAAACTGATAGAAATGAGCCGGCTGGCTTCGGCTGGTAATATGGCCTATATGGAGGAATTAAACCTTTTCTCCAGCCAACACCTCAACGTGGTCAACCAACTGGTACATGATAGTGAGCGCCATCCTGCAATCCTCCAGGAAATTATTGACGGGCAGGAGGAACTGGGTAATCTCCTCCGGGGATTGTATCTCACCAGAGATCTCACACCCCGGACAATGGATTATATTTATAGTTTCGGTGAAAGAAGTTCTGCTTTCATTCTGAGCCAGGTGCTTTGCAGTTATGGCACGGAGGCAATCTATGTGAATGCCCGCTATGTCGTAAAAACTGACGAAAATTATGGATCTGCCAAAGTGAATATGCCGCTCACCCGTGAGAATATTCAAAAACATTTCACTGAAAATCCTGACGCAATTTCAATCATTACGGGGTTTATCGGCTCTACAAAAGATGGTATCACCACAACCCTCGGACGCGGTGGTTCAGATTATTCCGCCGCAATCTTTGGTTTTGCCCTTGATGCTGAGGAAATTCAGATATGGACAGACGTTGATGGTGTCCTGACGGCTGACCCCCGTCGGGTAAAGCAGGCATTTTCGATTCGCTATATGACTTATGAGGAAGCGATGGAAATGTCGCATTTTGGGGCAAAAGTCATTTATCCTCCCACAATCACCCCCGCACTTGAAAAAAATATTCCCATTCGAATCAAAAACACCTTCAACCCTGAAGATGAAGGTACGCTGATCGCCAAAACGGCCCCTAAAGATAAACATGCTGTCAAAGGAATTGCCTCAATCGGCGATGTGGCACTCATGACTCTCGAAGGAAGTGGTTTGTGGGGGCGGGCATCGATTGCTGCCCGATTGTTTAAGGTGCTCGATGATAAAAAAGTCAATGCAATCATCATTACCCAGGGATCTTCTGAACACGCCATCTGTTTTGCTGTGAACCCCAGCCAGGCAGAAATTGCACGTATGGGTATCGAAGAGGAATTTGAACTGGAAATCAAGATGAAAATCGTCAATCCGGTCAAAGTGGAAAAAGATCTAGCCGTAATTGCAGCCATTGGGGATAATATGCGCTCACACCCGGGGATTTCAGGCAAATTTTTTACAGCTCTCGGCAAAAATGGTATTAATGTGATCGCCACAGCACAAGGTTCTTCCGAACGAAATATTACCGTCGTCATAAAAAAGGAAGATGAAGCCAAAGCGCTCACCGCTGTCCACGATGTGTTTTTCCTCTCCAGTTATTATGTTTTGAACTTGTTTGTCGTAGGGGTCGGTCTGATCGGCGGTACCCTTCTCAAGCAGATTCTCCAGCAAAAAGAGTATCTCCGCAAAAACCAGTTTGTCGAATTGCGGGTGGTTGCAATGGCCAATACCCGGAAAATGCTCTTTAATAAAAACGGGATCGATCTGAATTCCTGGGAAGAAACGCTGAACCAGTCGGGCGAAACTTCAGACCTCGATTTGTTTGTGTCCCGGATGAAAGAACTGAACCTGTCGAATAGTGTATTTGTGGACAATACGGCCAATAAAGATATTGTGAGGTTTTATGATGAAATTCTCAAAGCGAGTATTTCTATCTCTACGCCAAACAAGGTCGCCGTTTCCGGCAATTTTAAGGACTATCTTAATCTGAAAAGCCTGGCCGATCGCCAGAATGTCAAATTTTTCTACGAGACCAATGTCGGTGCTGGCCTGCCAGTGCTCACTACACTTTCCGATCTGGTAAGAAGTGGAGACCGTATTTTGAAAATCGAAGGGGTGCTTTCCGGATCATTATCTTTTATTTTCAACTCTTTTCACCCTGGAATGGCCTTTAGTGAGATTGTACAGGAAGCGAAGGAAAAGGGATATACAGAACCAGATCCCAGGGAAGATCTCAGTGGAAGAGATGTTGCGCGTAAATTGTTGATCCTTGCCCGTGAATCCGGTCTGCCGATGGAAGCCGAAGAAATAGAAGTAGAAAACATTCTGCCTCAACCCTGCCTTGACGCGGCTACCGTTCCGGAATTTTTTGCCGAACTGGAAAAAGCAAACAACCTCTTTGCCGAAAGACTGAAAAAAGCTCAGGCAGAAGGAAAAGTATTGCGTTTTATAGCCACGCTGGAGGGAAGTAAGGCTTTTATTTCACTTCAGACCCTTGACAGCAGCAGCCCGTTTTACAATCTCTCGGGCAGCGACAATATGATCGTGTTTACTTCTGATCGCTACAAAGACCGGCCACTGGTTGTAAAAGGCCCGGGTGCAGGTGCAGAAGTTACTGCGGCAGGCGTATTTGCAGAAATTCTGAGGATTGGTTATTATCTTTCCTAAGCTCAGAAATCCCAGTGAAACCGGCGTATTTTTTGCCCGCGTTCACCCGTTTTGCGAAGCCTGAGCCAGGAACCCGACACTTCCCACTGATCGCCGGAATTTCGGAGGTGGAATTTGGCTTTCAGGTTGTGATTATATAAAAAAGAGAGTCTGGCTTTATCTTCGTTGAGATGGATCTTGCAGATCTCAACAGCATAAGCGTATTGGTTGCTGACCTCTGGCACAATCATGATGGGACGGTTGAATGCGTGGATATTTCCTGTTTGGGGAATCCTGTTGTTGGCTGCGACAACTTCAATCAGCGCTTCTCCATTTTGGCCAGACTCCAAAAAATCCTGTAGTTCTCTATACTCAATGGCTGCGGCAATCACCTGTTCATACGCAGATTTTTCCTGGGAGAAAACAGGCAAAAAAATACCTGACCCGCAAAGCAGGAAGAAAATGATGTTGATTTTCATGCAATAGAATTTTGTAGGTGAATGGAAGATGATTCACTTACAAAAATGGTTGCATTCAAAATGCCGGCTATCGGTAATTGTCTGGATTCAGTGCCTGGGGAGACCAGCTTTTGAAGAATCGCTCTACTTTTTCCCTGTCATAACTTCCACCTGCTTCCAGATAACCCGAATCTTGTGTGTGAAGCCTTTTGCCTTTTCCATCAAGCACCACAAATACCGGAAAGCCAAATCTTTGCGGGTATTCTAGTTTTTTGAGAATGGCATCATTCGTATTTTCTTTGCTGTAATTGACTTTCAGTACAACATAATTTGCCTGAATCAGGGAGTCCAGACCTTGATCATTGTGGCAGAATTGATGAAACTTGATACACCAGGAGCACCAATTTCCCCCGATCTGAAGCAGTACATGCTTTCCTGTATTATTTGCCAGCAAAACCGCTGAATCTATCTGAGCCACAGCATCTGCCTCTGGGTTGTACAACATGATCCTTTTGTCAGGCTGTGCATGGATTTGCAGGGTGTGAAGTAATATCAGGAAAGGAATTACAAGAGAAGTTGCGCGCATATTTGATTCTTTGCGCGAAAAGTAGGTAAGCGCAAGGATATTTCCAACAGATTGGCTGTAATATGATGACAGAATCTGTAATAATTTATTATACGAATAGTGGTAATTTTGAATTAATGTAAATTTTGTAAATAAGATATACTTGAATCAGTATCTGCGATTTTCTACCCGGATTTCAGACACAGTAAAACTGCGATTTCTCGGTAAATTTATGGCTACAGCCTTATTCCTGGCATCTGTTGTAGTTTTGCGTTTTCAAGATGAGACGCATTCGGTATTTTTAGGTGAAAGTTTTGAAGATAACCTGAATGCTGCCCAGAAAGCAGATAAACTCTGTTATGTAAAGTTTTATACAGATTTTTGTTACCCCTGCGATAAAGCAGATGAGCGGTTGATGAATAGCTCCCGGCTCAGAAAGCTATTGACCGAAAATTATATTGCTACAAAAATCAATGGATGGGGTAATGATGGCAAAAGCGATTTACTAGCTCAAAGGTTTGCGATCAATACCTATCCTACCATTGTCATTACGGATGGAGAGGGAAATGAAGTGGACCGGTGTTACTATCAGGAATCAGAATCTCATTGGGCGCAATTTCTGGAAAAAACCAATGGATTGCGCACAGCTCCTGCAATTACGAGGGTTTCTGATAACCGTAGCGGGAATGCCTGGAATCAGCAACCGGAATTCGGAATTATTGTACAAACGGACAGTGATTATATGAGCAGCCGGGAAACCGCAACCCGGATTTCAAGGAATTGGAATAAAGGCGTATGGATATTTCCCGGCAGGCAAAAGGCGTTTATGACGGTTATCGGGCCATTTGCCAGTAAATCTGATGCAAAAACGGCAAAAGAAACTGTACCCTTAGCCAAAGGAGGAGAAATCATCAGGCTGGATGAAAAGCCGGTAAGGTACACCCCTTAAAACCGGAACAACTTCAGCTTTATGTGTAGGTTATTTCCAGTAGAATTGACCACACCCCCCGAATCTCCTGCTTTCACCCAAAGACCAACGGGGAGTTCGTCTTCGATTTTTAGTTCCATTCTGCACAACCATGAATAACCAGACGGGTTTTCTTTGGCATAGGAAGGGAGAATATCAGGTGTTTGGCTGGTCTTATTTTGAAAACTATGGGTAGGATCAACAAATGTCTGGGAAGAGAGTCGGATTTTTGCGGTGAAATGTACCGATGAATCCGGCAAAAGGGTAGGAGAGGGGCAATGAAGGGTTTGGGCAGAAAGTGGATGGCCTGTACTCTGACTGAGCACCCAAATCAGACCGATAAAAAAACGGATAACCATAACCCGGTAGTTTCATTATAAAAGTGGATGACCTTATATACGGTCATCCACCTCATTTAGTGATTGCAGACTATTTTTTCTTTTTCAGCTCGGCCATGAGTTCGTCATTGATTTTGACGTAGTCGTTATTTTTTGCTTCCTGAGCCAGGCTTTTTGCTTTAGCTGATGCGGCTAAGGCCTCTTTGGTTTTTCCTGCTTTGGCAAGGATTCTTGCATACCAGGTTTCTACCCAGTAGCGGTCGCCCATGGATGATTCTGCTTTAGCCATCCATTCGAGAGCCTGATTGATATTACGGTCGGTATTGTAATAGTAGATCGCTGCATTGTAATAATCGTTGGCAGAAACACCTTTCATGACATTGTCAATCGCGGCCATTACTTTTGCGTCAACATCTGTCTCTACTTTGATTGGCACCATCGTCTCTTCCCAAATCAGGTAAATAGAAGCACTGTTGTCGCGAAGGTTGTCCACGTTGATCGTCAGGGTTTCTACTTTAAATGGAAGTTTGCTGGAATTTACGGTGAACCGGGTAAGTTCTTTGGATTTGTCATAACCGGCAACATTACCGCCGAGGCTGAGGTCTTTGTAAACCATGACAGTCCATTCGCTTTCCCCCGGGATCGTATACAGCGCATAAGAGCCAGCGGGCACCTCTTTACCTTCAAGCTTGACGGCATCTGTAAACGTGATTTTTGTGGCACCATTGGCACCGGTACGCCATACTTCACCGAAAGGTACAAGTCCGCCAAATACTTTGCGGTCTTTCATACTTGGACGAGAGTAATCGATGGTAATCGATCCCAACCCAAATTCCTGTTCGATTTTAGCGGTAGGGCTGGGGCGTGGTGTCGGGATTTGTGCATATACCTGAGTAGCAGCCAGTCCCAATATGGCCAGAAGCGTGAATAGATTTCTAGTTAGTTGTTTCATTTGAAATTGGTTTTGATTTTATGTTCTAAACAACCGGTAAATTAGGAAAACATTACAGAAGGTGCAAAAAGGTGGAAAAGGATCATAGCCAGAGATTTTGCATTTTTGCTTGACTGGGGCAGGGAAAATTCTACGAAAATGGAAAAATATTCCACAATTTTCAGTTTCAGGCAGTTAGTGGTTAAGATTGGTCTGAATATTGGGGGGTATTTAGCAGAGATTGATCGCCAGCATGAATAGATCCCTGCTTGTCCTGATTATTTCGGTTTTCCTCGCTCTGCCTTCATCTGCTGCCAACCTGGACAGCCTGATGGTGGCACTTAATGCGTTGCCCTCCGCAGGGGATGATGCGAGAAGACTGGAAATCCACCGCGATCTTGGCGTTGCCTATCATAATATCTACGAACACAAGGAGGCGCTGAAACATTTTCAGATTAGTCTGGCTCTGGCGCAGGAGCTCAATTTGAAAGATCAGGAATTTTTTCTTCTCAATAAGATCGGAACCATTTATTTCTGGCTGGATAACTATTCAAATGCCCTTGACTATTACCTAAAAGCCAGGGAAATGGGGCAGAATGTCGTTACCCTTCCGCAGCAGGCTGAAAACCTGTCTCAAACCGCAGAAGTATATATCAGCCTGGGCAACTATAAACAGGCCCTCGTACTGGAGCTGGACGCGCTCGATATCTCCATACGGGTAAATGATTCCCTGGGAATTGCCAATGCACATCGTGTCATAGGCACGATCTACTGGTATCGGGAAATGTTTGATCAGGGGCTGGAGCACCTGCGTAAATCGTTGAAGTATTATCGCAAAGGCGAACACCGGATACAGTTGTACACCGTTTTTGCTGCAATGTCGTCTGTCTATACCCAGAAAAAGCAGCCGGAAGAAGCGCTGAAATATGCCAACGAATCGCTAAAAATTGCAAATGAAATTCCCTATTCCTATGGGATTGCTTTCTCTACAGGGATGATTGGCACGGCATATAAGGAACTGGGACAGCTCGAATCCGCAGAATCTCAGGTAAAAGCTGCGATCGAACAGTTTGATCTTCTCGATATTAAAGCAGAAGCTGCGGATTTTGAGGTTGTACTGGCCGAAATATATTTTCTGGACAAAAAATATGAAAAAGCTATCTCTGTTCTTAATAAGACATTAATTTCCGCGGATGAAATTCAATCCAAGCAGCTGAAAAGCCTGACGCTTAAAACCCTGGCCGATAACTATGAGAAGCTTGGTGAAAATCAAAAAGCGCTGGACTATTTTCGTCAGTATGTAGACATTCGTGATACGCTGATCAATGAAAAAGATGCGCGCCATATGGCGGTATTAGATGCCGAGTTTGAGCTGAAAAGACAACAGGATCAGATCAACCGCCTTCAGCGGCAGAATGATAAAATCCGTGACCGGATATTCATCTATGGACTGGTGGCAGGTGTTTTGTTTTTGATGCTTGTACTTTGGCTTGTCTATTTGCGCTTTCGCTCTCAACGAAAAACCTCAGAGTTGCTGGAAGTCAAAAACAACGAAATTCAGCGCAACAATCAGCAGCTCTCCCGCGCAAACCAGGATCTGATCAATCTGACTGATCTGATTTCAAACGAAGTGATCAGTCCGCTTCATCAAATTTCCGAGCAGGCTGATAACCTCACCCAGATTGTCGATGACGGTCGGGATGTGGAGGACGTTGCCAAAACAATTAAGGATCAGGCCGCCAGAATTGAATCTATGCTGACCGGATTTAAGCTGAAGGCCGTAGAGGAGGAAAAGGTAATTCAACTGGAAAAGATTTACCTGGCAGATATTATCAGGGACGCAACAGCTACGCTGCCTGAAGCCCTAAAACGACAACCCATAAAAATACGGTTTCACGAACTGCCTGAGATTCTCGCAAATCGCAGGCAAATGGTAAAATTGTTTCAATATCTGCTGACCAATGCAACCCGGTTTCGCAGAGATGAAGATCCTACTATATCGATTTCCTATACCCGGCAGGATGGATATTTTATGATTGTTTTTGAGGACAACTCAAAAGGATTGCCACAGACAGACCAGGAAGCAAACTTTTGCCGAATAGTTGCAGAGGCGCATGGTGGAAAATTTATCTCTCAGTCTGATTTCGGAAAAGGAAATATATTCTACATCAAAATACCAGAATAGCTGGTGCTTTCGTTTTTCACTGGATAAGTAGAAATCCAGGATATTGTTTTATATTTATTGGTGTATGAAGCATCTTTTCTTATCTGGCCTTTTCACTTTGCTTGTTCTGCTTCCTCAGATGTTATTGGGGGGAAATCCCGACAGCCTGAAGCGGGAGATCGATACCCTGTCCAAAAACCCGGACAAAAGAGCCCAATTGATGAATACCTACAGACAGCTTGGTATTTATTATATGGAACAAGGGGAGACAGATGAGGCATTAAAATGTATGCTTACCGGCCTGGAGATATCAAGGCTGATCCGTGATAATAATTCGGAATTCGCTTTTCTTCACAACGTAGGTGTGATCTATTTCTATCCTAAAGATGATTATTACAATTCCATTAAATATCTGTTGGAGGCCAATGAACTGGCCAATCTGATTGATGATCCCTCCCGGAATGCGAAAAACCTCACACAGATTTCTGAAGTATATGTAAGTCTGGGCGAATTTGAAAAAGCTATGGAGTATCAATACAATGCCCTCAAGATTTTTGAGGCAGAAGATGATACCGTAGGCCTTGCTTCCAGTCACCGCAATATGGGCACGATTTACTGGAGTCAAAAAGCTTTTACCGAGGCACTGAATAGTTTTGAACGTGCGCTGAGATTAGGGAAATATACCAAAGACGCTGAAAACATCTTTACCTATACGGCATCTGTGGGGGCCGCATATTTAGAGTTAAAGCAGCTCGATAAAGCCGAAAAATTTATTAATGCTTCCCGGCAGATTGCTGATTCTATTCAATATGGATATGGACTGGCTTACGCCGAAGGAATGATGGGTAACCTTTACCGGGAAAAGAAAAACTTTCGCGCAGCTATTCAATCGCTCGAAAATGCAGTAGCTCTCTTTGATGCGATTGGAACCAAAAAAGAATCATCAAGTTTTAAAATTCAGGTAGCTGGGCTATATACAGAAACCGGTAATCCGAAAAAGGCTCTGGCAATACTGGATGAAGTAGAACCCATCGTAGAATCCATCCATTCCCTCTCTCTCATACGGGATGTTTATGAAGAACGGGCACGCGCATACGATGAGCTAAACATGGCTGCTGAGGCCTATAAAAACTATAAACAATTTATTATTTATAAAGATTCCCTCCTGGATGAAACAAAAATTACTCAATTGGCAAAACTCGATCATCAGTATAAGTTGCGCCAACGGGAAAATGAAATTATCCTTCAACAAAAGGAGTCAGAATCTTCAAGTCGCCAGTTGTTTTTTATCCTTTTGGGTTCGGGTATGGTATTGTTGCTCGCTGTCGTCTATATGGGTTACCTTCGCAACAAAACGCTCAAAGAAACAAACTATATTCTCGCTGGTAAAAATGAGGAAATCCGCATGCAAAATGAGCGCCTTGCCAGTTCCAATGAAGAACTCAGGCAATTTGCTCATGTAACCTCTCATGATTTGCGCGAGCCTCTCCGTAGTATCAGCAGTTTTACTACACTGCTCAAACGACGGTATCACGATAAACTTGACACTCAGGCCAATGAATTTATCGACTATATCACCAGTGGTGTAAACCGGATGGATACACTTTTATCTGATCTTCTGGCATATTCTGTAGTGGGCATCGGAAAACATGAATATACAGATGTCAATATCAACCAGGTCATTACTTCTATTATTGAAACGCTTAATCGCGACAAGGCGACCCAGGGTGCCCGAATCTCAATCCAAAACCTTCCTGTGATTACGGCCAACAAGGGACAAATGGTCCAGTTGTTTCAACATCTGGTGGACAATTCCATTAAATTCAGAAGCACGGACCGAAAACCCGAAATTAAAATCAGTTGTACCCTGACGGAAGAAGGTTATCGGTTTGAAGTGGCAGACAATGGCATCGGTATAGATGAGGCGTATAAAGACAAAATTTTTGGTCTTTTTCTTCGCCTTCACAATAAAAAATCTCAGTATAAAGGCACGGGGATCGGTCTCTCAATCTGCAAGAAGATTGTGGAGCAACATAAAGGCAGAATCTGGATTGAGTCGCAGGTTGATGTGGGAACAACGGTATTATTTGTTCTCCCACCTTCACCGATTGATGCCGAAGTTTCTTCAGGACAAGGTAAACGGAAAAAAATTGCTGAGAAGCCTGTCAATATTTCGGCCTGATTATTTTAGCAAATCTTCAATATCTCCGATATCCAGCGATTTATATACGTCTTCCTCTACATTGATGATTTCATCTGAAAGCTGCGCTTTTTTTCGCTGAAGATTCAGAATCTTTTCCTCGATAGAATCTGTTGTAATAAACTTATAATAGAATACGGTTTTCTGCTGGCCGATTCTGTGTGAACGATCTATCGCCTGGTTTTCTACGGCCGGGTTCCACCATGGATCCAGAATAAATACATAGTCTGCTGCGGTAAGATTCAGCCCCACACCCCCCGCTTTCAGGCTAATCAAAAACACCTGTATTTCCTTGTCTGTTTGGAAAGAATCTACTTCCGCTTGTCGATCTTTGGTACTTCCATCCAGATAGTTGTAGCGAATGCCTGCCTGATCGAGGTCATCGCGGAGTAAATGCAGCATTTTTACAAATTGGCTGAATATCAATACCTTTGATCGTTTTTTCCTGATAACCTGATCCAGCATACGACGCACTTCCTGGTATTTTCCGGAGGATTGGAGGTCGTAATTTTCTTTGTCAATCAATTGTGGGTGAATAGCAATCTGACGAAGCTTTTGCAGCCCGGTGAGAATATTGAGTTTATTTTTTTTCCATGTTCCCTGGCTGATCAATTCCATCAGGTAGTTTCGGTAACTACTCCTTACTTCTTCATAAAAATCTTTCTGCGTGTCGACCATATCGCAATAATGCAGCTTCTCAATTTTAGGTGGAAGCTCTTTTTCCACCTGCTGTTTTTTTCTGCGAAGAATGAAGGGGTAGATAATGCGCTGCAATTTGGCTGATCGTTTGGTATCCCGGTCTTTTTCTATGGGTTGTACATAAAACCGCTTAAAAAAAGTTTCATTGCCGAGCAATCCCGGATTGAGAAAGGCCATCTGCGACCAGATATCCATGACCGTATTTTCGATTGGGGTTCCGGTAAGGGAAAGTCGGTATTTCGAGATCAGTTTTCGCACCGCCCGGGCCGTTTTTGACTCGGGATTTTTTATCATCTGACTTTCGTCAAGGATGACATAGTGAAAGGGAAATCCACGAAGGATGTCTATATCCTGACGTGCTATACCATAGGTAGTCAGAATAATATCGAAACCCGAAAACATTTCCGGATTTTTCGCTCTGTTTATACCTGTATGAATATGTACGCGAAGTTGTGGCGTGAATTTCTCAGCTTCGTTTTTCCAGTTGTGAATCAAAGATGTCGGCAACACAATCAGCGAAGGCGCTAAGGCATCGCCAGACTCTTTTTCTTTTTGAAGAAGCGTAAGGGTCTGAAGGGTTTTTCCCAAACCCATATCATCTGCCAGAATCGCTCCCATACTGTGATTTTTCATAAACATCAGCCAGTTGTATCCCTGTAGCTGATAATTTCTCAAATCCGCATTGAGGTGAACAGGCGGGGCGAATTCCGGTACGCGGTCGAGCTGTTTGATAGACTCAAACAATTTTGCCGTTCCATTTGACTTAGAGGGTAAATGTAGCAGCGGAACCTGATATTTTCTTATGCTTAATGTTTCTCCATTGTGCATTTCCGACACTTCCAACAGGTGTTGGTAGTCAGAGAACCATTCCTCGGGAAGAATAGCTATAGACCCATCTGGCAGTTCAAATTCCCGCTTATTGCGGAGAATATGGCTCCGGAATTTTATAAAAGGAATTTCAAATTGCCCAATTCGAACTACAGCCTTGATATCAAACCAGTCGCCGGCATCATGAGTTTCCATGGTTATCTCCGGCCGGGTGAGGTTGATCCGGTAACTTTTATTTTCCTGAACGATCTGAATGCCATTATTTTTTAGCAGATCATGGTGCTGAGATAGCCAGGCAAGGCCTTTTTCTTTTTCTACATATTCCCAGGGCGTCAGGCTATTTTCGTTTGGCTTTATGCTATCGAGAAAGTCAAGGGATTTTTTTTCCTCCCGGCAGTCCCTGTAAATACGATGAAAGGTAAAGGAATCCCCGATTTGTTTCAGTTTGGCGTGAATTTTCCCTTCCTTGAGCAAATCCAGACAAAACGACCCGTATAGTACCCGGGGCAGGAGCGAAAAACTGCTGCCATCGTGTTCTTTTACCAACAGTTGAAACACAGGTTTTTCACGAATATCAATAATGTCAAACCCTTTGGCGACAACATTGTAGTTTTCAATCAGCCGGGTGATAAATTTTTCGAAATAAACGGCTTCCGTGTCTTTGGGAATGACTATGTATTCATTTTTAAGAAATGGAATCAGTTTTTTTCCGTCTACTTCTTCTTCAAAGGTGAAAATCTCTCCGTTGAGCAAAACCCAGGCAGGCTGAAGACAGATCAGACGTGCCTGTAAACCGCGAAGGAGCACCGAATCACCGCGAAGTTTGATGGTTGGATAATATCGGGTAAAAGATTCCTTTCTTCGGAAATGAAACCATACAGAGGCCTTTTCATCCAGTAGGCGAATCGGTTCTTTGGCCGGGTATCCGTCATTCCCCATTTCAAATACCCATTTGTCTCCCAGCGTATCAAGGATAACAGCTACTTTCCGCTGAACAAAATTTTTCGCCAGATTGGCTAGCTCGCCGATAAATCTTGTGGTGAAAAATTCAGCTTCATGGCGTGGGTTTCCTCCAAACTTTTTGATTATTCTTCGCGGAGATATTTCATCCGTCATTTTAATCAAGGCGATATCTTGTTCATCAAGCCCGTGGAGGAACTGGTCCATATTTTCAGGAACCAGCCGATGATGGACAAGACTGAGATCTCCACTCGGTAGTAGCTGCACAATATGTGCAGAAATCATATAGCCCAGATACTCGTGATGATAGATCGAGTAAACCGCGGTAAAGGGTAGCCTGGGGTCAACTAATCGCATAGATTAGGAAGTAAAATTTATCTAAAATGCTTAAAGCTTCTCACACTACAGAAAAAACCAAGCTTAAAGATAAATATATTTCGGAAACCAACAGGATTTTTTTTAATAAAAATGCAAAAACTCTTTGGCTTTGTTAGGATATTTATCTGATTTCTCACTTTTCCTCTCATCTTCTCTATTTCAGTACAAACACCTATATTTGCCACAATATTCCGGAACTCCTGTGATTTCTAACCGTAAAAAGATACAGAAGTTTCAGAAAAAATTGTAAGTTTGTTTTTGTTGTGGTCTAACCGCTAAAACCCTCGTCCATGAATCTGATAGACTATCTTTCCCACCATTCCCATATTTCTCAAGGGGAAAAATCTATAGTTAATAAAGTCCTGAACAACGAAAGAATCTCTGATGAAGATTGTCTGTTTCTGTATGAAAACAGCGATCTTTCTTTTCTGGGGATTCTGGCAAGCCATGTGCGCCATCGTAAACAGGGTAAAAAAACCTATTTCAACCGCAATTTTCATATAGAGCCTACGAATGTCTGTATTTACACTTGTTCTTTCTGCTCGTACTCCCGAAGAATCAAAAAGCGTGAAGACGGATGGGAGTTGTCGCTGGAAGAAATTATGCAAATAGTCAGGCGCTATGACGGCAAACCTGTTACCGAAGTGCATATTGTAGGTGGGGTACTGCCTCAGTATAACCTTCAGTTTTATGTGGATTTGTTCCGCAAAATTAAAGAACACCGCCCCGAACTGCATATCAAGGCGCTGACCCCGGTCGAATTCCACTATATATTTAAAAAAGCGAAAATCTCTTACCGGGAAGGATTGGAAACGCTCATCGCAGCAGGCCTGGATTCTATCCCCGGCGGTGGTGCCGAAATTTTTGATGAAGTGATCCGCGAAGAGATTGCCGGAGGAAAATGTACCTCTGCCGAATGGCTTGAACTTCACGAAATTGCACACCAATTGGGACTTCGTACCAATGCGACGATTCTGTATGGGCATATAGAGACCTTTGCGCATCGTGTCGATCATATGCGCCGCCTGCGAGAACTGCAAGACCGTACGGGTGGTTTCCAGACTTTCATTCCGCTCAAGTTTCGCAATCAAAACAATGAAATGTCTCACCTTCCGGAAGTTTCTGTAATCGAAGACCTTAGAAACTACGCAATCAGCCGGATTTATCTTGACAATTTTGACCATGTCAAGGCTTACTGGCCGATGATTGGCCGCAAGACCGCACAATTGGCATTGTCTTATGGCGTAGATGATATAGATGGAACAATCGATGATACCACCAAAATTTATTCTATGGCCGGAGCTGAAGACCAGAACCCTTCTATGTCTACCCCAGAGTTGATCGATCTGATTTTACGCGCAGGTTTTACTCCGATCGAAAGAGATACCCTTTATCACATCGTACACGACTATTCCGTTGAATCCTTCGAACAGGAGGCCGGTTACGCAGAAAAAGTATGAGCAAACTCACCCTCTATTTTGTCCGGCATGGGGAAACCGACTATAACCGGCAAGGCATTGTGCAGGGAAGTGGCATCGACTCCACTTTAAATGAGGAGGGGTTCTCTCAAGCCAAAGCCTTTTTTGACCATTACTATAGTACTGTGCGGTTTGATGGGATTTTTGCCAGTACACTCAGGCGTACGCACCAGACACTTTCTTTCTGGAAAGAACAGGGTTTTCAGATACAATCCCATGCCGGCCTGAATGAGCTCAACTGGGGGATTCATGAAGGGAAAAAACCTTCCGTCGAACAAAACCGCGATTTCCGTCAAATCCTTCATAAATGGGCTGAAGGCGACTTTACGCAAAGAGCCGCCGGGGGAGAATCTCCACTTGAAGCATGGGATCGGGCTTTTCCTTTGTTTGACATGCTAAGGCAGCAGTATATGGATCAAACCCTGCTTCTTTGTTCGCATGGCAGACAGCTACGGGTAATATTGAGTAACCTTCTGGGAGAAGGGATGCAGCATATGGAAAAGTATAACCACCACAATACGGCACTTTCCATTGTTGAGATAAATGAAGCAGGTAAGGCGAACCTTATCCGGCTCAACGACACTACGCATTTGGAGAATTCAAAGCTTAATGTAGGATAACCACCATGATAGATGTAGCCCTCGTCGCTTATCTGAATACACGTCCATTTATGGACGGATTTGAGGCCCTGATTTCCGAGAAGGAAGCTTGTTTTCATCTTTATCCGCCCGCTGCTTGTGCGGATGCACTTTTTGAAAAGAAATGCCAGATTGCACTTATTCCGGTTGGTTCACTCCCTCGCTTTCATCGTCTGTCAATCATGCCCAACTACTGTCTGGGCGCCAATGGACCGGTTGAATCAGTGTTTCTTTTTTCACAACGCCCGGTAGATAAATTGGACACAATTCTGCTGGATCCACATTCCAATACTTCCAATGGACTGGTGCAGATTCTGATGCGTTATCACTGGAAACATACAGTAAACTTCGTAATGCCCGACCAAAAACATTTTGACCTGATTGATGGAAATGTTGGCGGCGTTATCATTGGCGATAAGGCATTACATGTACGCAATCACTACAGATATGCCTATGACCTTTCCGGCGAATGGCAGAAAATGACGGGCCTTCCCTTTGCGTTTGCCGTTTGGGCGTATTATCCCGGACAGGTGCCCGCTCAGTTTTTACAGAAAATGAATGACGCTATGCGTTGGGGTGTCCACCGGCTGGAAGCTTGTGCGGAAAGATGGGCCGCTGCCTATAAAGTATCCTTGCCGGAAGCAACCCGTTATCTGACCGAATCACTAAACTTCCGGTTTGATGCACCCAAACACCGTGCGGTAGAATTGTATTATCAGGCCCTTCGCAACCTGTCGGTATCTGAGCCACAAGTGCTCAATCAATAATTCCGTTTTTGTAGGCAAATACAACCAGTCCCGCCGTATTTCGCGCACCTATTTTTTGAAGCATGCTGGTCCTGTAGCCTTCTACTGTCCGTACGCTGATGGCGAGTTTGTCTGAAATTTCGCGGTTTGTATACTCCTTGCAGATAAGTTCCAATATTTCCTGTTCTCTTTCAGAAAGCTCTACCTCACTATTGAAAGATGGTGTGATGCGTTTTTTGGTTAGCAATCCTTTCAACATGATGCGGGAAATGCGGTCATTGAAATAGAATCCATTTTCCATGACGGAGTAAATGGCGGTTTCAACTTCCTCCGGCTCCGAGTTTTTATTGAGAAACCCGTGAATTCCCTTTTCCATCATATGCAGGATGAAATCTTCTTTGTCGTACCCCGAAAGTGCGATGAGCCGAATGGCAGGATATTCGTTTCTGATAATCTCCGCTGCCTCAATTCCATCCATGACAGGCATTTTGAGATCCAGTAGGATAATGTCTGGTTTTGCCTCAGGAATCGCCTTTAAGAGCGAATTTCCGTTGCTGGCCTGTAAGACGATTTCAAATTCAGGGTTTTCTTCTAAAAGCGTAGACAGGCCTATTCTGAATAAGTTATGATCATCTGCCGTACCAATTTTTATTTTTGACATATAGTCATTTTAATTCCCCGGCATAAGATAGTAATTTGCCAACTATTAATTACCGTGAAATTTATATCTGGAGGTGATTTATGGTGTTTAAGGACAATTCTACAATCAATCTCGTCGGAGCAGGTCTTGCCGGATCGCTGATGGCTGTATATCTCGCCCAAAAAGGATTTAGCGTCAATGTCTATGAACGCAGGCCGGATATGCGGAAAAAAGAAGCGGAGGGAGGGCGTTCTATCAACCTTGCGTTATCTGTTCGGGGCATTCATGCCCTGACGGAAACGGGAATGGATGCCGAGGTTATGAAAATGGCGATTCCTATGTATGGACGGATGATTCACGATGAAACCGGCGATCAGACTTTCCAGGCGTATAGTCGTGACCGGAAAAGCTGTATCTATTCTGTTTCGCGGGCAGAACTCAACAAGTCGCTGATGACAAGGGCGGAGTCTTATGACAACGTCAATTTCCATTTTGGAAAGATCTGTGAAGAAATGGATTTCGCATCAGGCAAACTTACGCTGAAAGATATCGAATCCGGGGAAAAACTGGTTGCGCCCGGTGATATTACCCTGGCTTGTGATGGTGCATTTTCTGCCGTAAGATATGATATGCAAAAAACCCCCAGATTTGATTTTTCTCAGTCTTATCTGGCACATGGTTATAAAGAGCTGACGATACCGCCCGGCCCCGGCGGCTCTTTCCTTTTGGAAAAACACGCCCTGCATATTTGGCCAAGAGGCAACTTTATGATGATTGCTCTCCCAAACCCGGATGGCTCATTTACCTGTACCTTGTTTTTTCCGTTCGAGGGAAAAAATAGCTTTGCCAATCTACAGACGAAAGAAGCCGTTCAGGTATTTTTTGATCAGCACTTCTCCGATGCAGTCCCTTTGATTCCTGATCTGATAGATGATTTTTTCACAAACCCTACCAGTTCGTTAGTTACGATTCGTTGTTATCCCTGGATATCAGGTCAAGTTGCGCTGCTGGGGGATGCGGCTCATGCAATTGTTCCATTTTTTGGGCAGGGTATGAATGCCGCATTTGAAGATTGTACGGTTTTAAGTGAGTGCATTGATCAGTATGGCCCAGACTGGGGGAAAATATTCGAAGTCTATCAGGAAAAACGAAAAGTCAATGCCGATGCGATTGCAGATATGGCCCTGGAAAATTTTGTGGAAATGCGGGATACGGTAGCAGATGAAAAGTTCTTATTTCGAAAAAAAGTAGAGCATTTGCTTGGACAGAATTTTGGCCCATATTTTTCCCGATACGAACTGGTTTCATTCAGCAGAGTACCTTATGCCGAAGCTTATCGCCGTGGGCAGATCAATCTTGAAATTCTCGAAAAGCTTATAGATGGACTGACAGATCTGGACGAAATTGATTATAAGCTGGCCGGGCAGCTCATCAATGAGCGGCTGGGCGCAGATTTTTCAATCCCCGGATTTTCGTAAGATTCTATGGCTATGACGCTCCGTCTTTGAGTTTTGCAGCATTTTCCGCTAATCGGAGCTGCTCGATCAATTGGCCAATATCGCCATCAAGGATGCCAGCCAGATTGTAAATTGTCAGACCAATTCGGTGATCAGTTACCCTTCCCTGTGGGAAGTTGTAGGTGCGGATTTTTTCACTGCGGTCTCCGCTACCGACCATCGAGCGGCGAAGCTGGTCCTCTTCCAGTTTTCGTTTGTCCATTTCGAGTTTGTACACACGGGCGCGAAGGATCCGCATGGCTTTCTCAAAATTTTTCAGCTGAGATTTTTCATCCTGCATAGAAACCCTTACGCCCGTAGGTTTATGGGTAAGAACAACTGCCGAGTAAGTAGTATTTACGGACTGTCCACCAGGACCCGATGCAGTTTTGGTTTCTTTAATAATATCATTTTCGTGGATTTCCACGTCAAAGTCTTCTGCTTCAGGCATGATAGCTACCGTAGCAGCAGAAGTGTGGATTCTCCCCTGTGCTTCCGTTTTGGGTACACGTTGTACCCTGTGGACGCCAGATTCAAATTTTAGCAGGCCATAGGCATCTTCTCCACTGATCGTGGCTATCGCTTCTTTATAGCCACCTTGTGAGCCGTCCTGTAGGCTGTTGATCTCAAATTTGAGTCCCTGGTGTTCACAATAGCGCTGATACATCCGAAAAAGATCTCCTACAAAAAGGCTGGCTTCGTCACCTCCTGTCCCAGCACTCACTTCGAGCACAACGTTTTTGGAGTCATTGGGATCTCTGGGGATAAGCAAAAACTTGATTTCTTCCTCAATTTGCTCTTTTTCAGGGAGTAAACCTGATAACTCTTCTTTGGCGAGGTCTTTCATCTCCTCGTCTTTTTCGTTATTGATGATGTCTTTGCAGTTTGTAATATTGCTTAGGACAGAGCGATATGCATGGGTTTTGAGGACTATTTTTTCCAACTCTTTGTATTCGATATTCAGCGCTTTATAGCGTTTCATATCAGCAATTACTTCCGGATCAATAATTTCCTGCTTTACTTCTTCAAAGCGGGCTTCAATTTGTGCAAGTTTTTCGAGCATGTCCTGTAAATTTCTCTTTAGCTAAAGCGATTATTCGCCAATGCGGTACAAATTTACCGCATTTTTTTGCAACAAGTAAAGGTATTCCCCTTTTAGTTTTAAATCTGTGACAAGCACTTTATTGGGGGCATTGATTGTGTAGTACTGGCCGGTAAGCATATTTTCGAGATATATATTTTTCTGATCAAAGCATAACAAGGTATTGCCTGCCAGGTGGAATTTTTTCCAGGGAAAATCTGTCTGTGGTTTCCTTGTGGTTCGGTAGCTTCCAAAGTTATCAAAGACCATAATTTCTCCGGCGATCGTATCGCTTACAAATACATAATTCTTTTCATTTACCTGTACGTCAACCGGAGCTTTCAACACTCCCTGCCCATAATCCAGTCCGCCGAAAGACAACTGAAGACCTCCGGAGGGGTAAAATACATAAATTTTATTGTCCAGCTGATTGAGGACAAACTGTGTACCATCAACACTTATATCAAAATTGACTGGGTAAATATCAGTTTCTTCTCTAAAACCTTGCTGAGAAGTTACGGGCTGGAGGAAATTGAACTCACCTGCCAGTTTAAAATTGGTATTCAAGAGGATAATGCGCCGTTCGACATCATCCAGCAGGTAAAGATTTTGTCGGTTTTTGACCGACATTTTTACCGGGTGCAGGAAACCTTCATTGCGAAAACTTTTACCACCAATCACTATTGCAGAATCGTAGCCAGTATTTCGAAATAATTTATACAACTGACTTTGATCTGTATCAAGCAGGAGGATATTTCCTTCACTATCCACTTCTATGGATTCGCAGGCCGATGCGGTGGTTATCGTTGTAACGGAATCCAGGCGAAACCCCTGTGCCTGGGCAAAAAATATTGGGTGAAGGGCAAAAAAAATCCACAGTAACCGGAATAACTTATTCATACTGTGGTAAAATTTGATGTTGAAATAAGGGGAAAATATCCAGATGCAAACCTGTTTCGCTTACTTCGAGGAAGGAAAAATATTGAATCCAGTCTCCGAGCATAACCAGTTCGCTGCCAGGTGCAATTTCATCCCGAATGAGAATATGCCTGTGTCCAAAAACAAATACCTGAATATCAGGCATTTGTTTTAAAATTTCATGGGCATGTATGTACAGATACTCTTTATTTCCATGATGGAATACCTCTTTGCCTTGCGTGTCTCCATAATTATGATTTCTGCTGAGAGAGGAGAAAAATCGGGCAAGTCCGATACCATAGTCAGGGTGGAGCCGGGTGAAAAGCCATTGGTTGACTCGACTGGTAAAAACCTTTTTCATCCATTTATACCCCGCGTCTCCGGGCCCCAGTCCATCGCCGTGGGCGAGGTAAAACTTCTTCCCGTAAATCTCGCGAATTACCGGCTCGCTGTACACCTTTGCGCCGATTTCTTTTACCAGATAGTCTCTGTACCAGAGATCGTGGTTTCCTGTGAAAATATGGATGAGCACTCCATTGTCGGCCATTGTGGCAAGCTGCCCTAACACACGCACAAAACCTTTTGGGATGGCATATTTGTATTCATACCAGAAATCAAATATATCCCCCAAAAGGTAAAGCTCAGTGGTCTGGCTTTCAATGGTTTTTAGCCAGTCAACAAAATGTTTTTCACGAATCAGACTTGATCCATGGTCGGGAGCACCCAGATGCAGATCAGAGACAAAGTATATGTTATTTCGTCTTATCAATGGCTTTTGGATTCGTCTTCCAGTTCCAGACGATTTTCCTCAGGCGATTCTTCGTGGTTATTGATTTTCCCGTTGTTTGAAGGCTGATCAACTTTGGATTCCGTCGTATCTTCTTCAAAAGCCAGCGGGTTATATTCTTTGAAGGGTCGCTCTCCGATAAGCGTTGTCAGGTCTTCTTTGAAGAGTACTTCCTTGCGGAGAAGTTCCTGAGCAATGGCTTCCAGATCGTCTTTATGGTCAAGCAGCAACTTTTTTGTGCGTTCGTAGGCCAGATCAATGATCTGTTTTACTTCTTCGTCGATCAATTTAGCTGTAGCTTCAGAATAAGGTTTGGTAAAACTGTATTCCCCGTCTTCTTTGAAGGATACCTGGCCGACTTTCGGGTTCATTCCATAACGTGTGACCATAGCATAGGCCGTGGCTGTTATTTTTTCCAGGTCATTGAGTGCACCGGTGGATACTTCTCCAAAAACCACTTCTTCTGCAGCGCGCCCGCCAAGGGTCATACACATGGTATCAATCAGTTCATTGTAGGTGCGGAGATATTGCTCTTTGGGGAGATATTGTGCATAGCCAAGTGCAGCCAGGCCACGAGGTACAATAGAAACTTTCACGAGTGGGTGAGCATGTTCCAGATACCATCCGGAAACGGCGTGGCCAGCTTCGTGGTAGGCGACAATTTTTTTCTCTTCAGGGGAGATAATTTTGTTTTTCTTTTCAAGGCCGCCGATCACCCGGTCCACAGCGTCCTGGAAGTCATCCATTTCGACGGCTTTTTTGTTTTTTCTTGCGGCGATCAGAGCAGCTTCATTGCAGACGTTCATAATATCTGCACCCACAAATCCCGGAGTTTGGGAAGCCAGTCGTTTGATATTTACTTCATCAGACAGGGTGAGTTTTTTCAGGTGGACTTTAAAGATAGCCTCACGGCCTTTGATATCGGGGAGATCTACGCCAATCTGGCGGTCGAAACGACCGGCACGTAAAAGCGCCGGGTCAAGTACGTCAGGACGATTGGTTGCCGCCATGAGGATTACACCCGTATCGCTGCCAAAACCATCCATTTCTACGAGCAATTGATTGAGGGTATTTTCCCGCTCGTCGTTTCCGCCGGTTACATTCATTCTTCCCCGGCTTCTTCCCACGGCATCAATTTCGTCGATGAATATGATACAAGGTGCTTTTTCTTTTGCCTGCTTAAACAGGTCGCGAACACGGGCGGCACCTACTCCCACAAACATTTCCACAAAGTCAGAACCACTCAGTGAGAAGAAGGGAACTTTTGCTTCACCCGCAACAGCTTTTGCCAGGAGGGTTTTACCTGTTCCGGGAGGGCCTACGAGGAGGACTCCTTTTGGAATATGGCCACCCAGTTTGGTGAATTTTTGAGGATTTTTAAGAAACTCTACAACTTCCTGGACCTCCTCTTTGGCTTCTTCAAGGCCGGCAACATCATTAAAGGTTACATTGACCTTATTTTCCTTGTCGTACAGGTTTGCTTTACTTTTGCCAATGTTAAAAATCTGGCCTCCGGCGCCGCCTGCACCTACTCTCCGCATAAAAAAGAACCAGAGTGCGACAAGAATAGCGATAGGGATTAAAAACTGAATAACGTCTCCCCATTCAGTCCTTTCTACATAAGTATGTGGAATTTTATTTTCCACAAGGTAGTTATCAGTTGCTTCTGCCGAACCTCGTTTCATATAGTACTGAGGTCCGTTTGGATTCATTTTCAGATCTGAATCCTTTTGATCTTTCTGCATTTGCTTTTTACCTTCCGGGGTAAGATAGACCTGAACATCTGTCCCATTGATGACCTCTACGCGTTCGACAAGGCCTTCATTGTTGAGTGTTTCAAATTTGGTTATCGATATTTCCTCGGGACCAGTTTGATTTCCAACCATATACATGACCAGAATGAAAAAGGCCAGTACAACAATGTATATCCAATAAATATTATTGTTGGGCTTTGGGTTTCTGTTTCTGTCAGTCGGATTTTGATTATCTGCCATATAAATTTTCCGTTCGGGGAATTTTGGTTTTAGCTTTTAGTCAGTCAGAATGATTAACTTAAAATTAAGGGTATTTGTTGGCTAATCAACAGGTTTAGGTATCAAATCTTATACCTACCCGAAAGTACTGCCATTTTTTCTGCTTTTAAAAGCAAAATTTGCCAATAATGTTAAATTACTAGTCATACGTAGCTGAGATTACAGGGTTAACTCAATGAATCACCTGAATACGTTTGATTATTTTTTTACCTGACTCCTTTACCAATAGCATATAAACGCCTGGGAGCAGGTCTGGAACAGGGATTCTGATCGTATGTGTATTGGGCTGAAGTACAAAAGTCTGGGTGATTACATTTTGTCCATCACTGTTAAGTAACTGGAAGGTGTACGTCCCCGATGGTTTGCCTGTGAGCAGAATATTCATGTTTTCCTTGACGGGGTTTGGGTAAATGTTGATCCAATCTGCGTTTTCACTTTGTGATTCTTCCGCAGGAGGAGTGACGGTTCCTAGCCGGAAAGCGATACTGTCAAGCAGCGATATCCGCATATTGTCAAACCCTGTAGCGTTTCTGGATACCGGATATTCAGTTTCTCTGACATGAATGTTTGTACCTGGATTGTGGAGTAAGATTGCCGGATTTTTACCGTGTGAGATCATCCAGGTTTGATTTTGTGCGGTATAATATTTGAGAAAACTCCCTTCAGAAAGTGAGACGCCATAGGCGAGTGTCTTGTTGGCCATCAGATAGGGTATCCCGGTGGTTGGATACGAAAAATAGTTGTTTTGATCTTCTGACTGGGGGATAATAGCGGTTGTCTGGAGAATGCCAAGCCCGGGTTGTAAAAATAGATGGCTTTCTGCATCCGTCAGCGTGGCTGATCGTACCTGTTGCGGGGAAATGAGCCACGGACTGGCAAGTTGGCAGTCCTGTCCCATAAATGCGCCGATCGTTGCGGGCTCTAGAACTCTCGATAGCAGAAGGGGACCGTTTGTGCCGGATCGTAAAAATTCTGTGAGTGCGGCTGGGTCATTATGGGCAAATAGAAATTTATGTGAAGCCAGTATTTCTGCATTTTTCGCGGGATCATTTTCAAAAATTTCAGTTGTTCGCAAGACATTTACAATCGCTGCCCCTCTGGCTTCCAGCATTGCTTTTACGACTTGTGCATAGGAATCCGATTCGCCAGTGATAATGAGTATCTTATCGGAAGGATAGCCTGTACCGTAAATCAGGGTGTCCAGGAATCTTTCATTGCCGGAGAGATCTGTTCCTCCGCTGAACAGCAGGGTTTGATCGGCCATTTCTTCACCAATACCGGGAGTCAGCATGGTATGCATACCCTTAACTTCCCAACTAATAATGTTAAACTGATCCCCATCCAGCAACTGGATAAACCGCAGCGAATCTATGACAGGTTTTCCTGCATTCAGGGTGAAGTTGTCCGCACTTATGTCATTGAGCAATAGGACTGCAGCTCCTGTGCCATACACACGGCCATTGCCCATGCTGTCCACACAGAATGCGGTTTGTTCATCTATTCCCAGTCCAGAGATTACCTCCTTTTTTTCGACCCACCAACGCGCCATAAAAGCCAGCGTACGGCCAAATCTTCCTTTTTCGGAAAAGGAAGGATCGATTACATAACCTTCTGTCAGGGAAAAAAAATCATTTTTTAGCTGTATTCGTGCATCTCTGACGTCAGCCAAGGCTTCGGCACTTTCGATATTTCCATAAGCGCCTGTAAAGACCACATCTGATAAAAGTGCAGCTGCGTTTCCATTTGTACCTATCACTCCTCCTTGCTGAAACTTCGCTTCCACGGCTGAATCGAGTTTGGTATTTCTGAAAATGGTGTACATTTCCACAGGCGATTGTTCTTCAAACAACCAGAAATCATACAACATCAGCGAGTCGATGGTAGGTTTGTGATTGGCAAGAGCCGGAAATGAAATCGCAAAATAGCGCACTTTGGCGGCGCCCAGATCGATAAGATAATCTTCCTGATTTTCAGCTGTATAGCTTGTCCGAATAATCGCGACCTTATGATTGTGAGCCTGATTTATGGCCCATGCATAGGGGGCATCACTCCAGCCACCGGGATATATCAAACCTCCGCCGGCAATCATCAGCTTTCCCTGGGAGAAAGAGAGACAGAAACCGGAGATTAACCACAAAAAAGAGAATATATATTTGGCCATAGTCATTGGCGGAAAGTCAGAAGAAAAAAATAATATGAGCTGCAAAAATGGGAAAGATTCCCTCTTTTTACAATCACGTATCTGTTGTGCATGGGGTTGGTGCATGAAGGTAAAATTTCCGAACTTAAGGGTCAAACTAGTTTTATGTGCGGAAGATATACATTTACCCGGATACCAGATGCCGGTTCAGTCATTTACCCGGAGGGTATTCCGGTTGAAACAGGACCGCGTTACAATATTGCCCCCACTCAATATGCCCCGGTGATTCCCATGGATGATCCTTTACATACCTATTATTTCCGTTGGGGATTGATTCCCTACTGGGCAAAGGATATGTCTATCGGTCTTCGCACCATTAATGCCCGGGCGGAGACCCTGCTGGAAAAGCCTGCGTTTCGGGAGCCTGTAAGGCGAAGCCGGTGTCTGATACCTGCTGATGGGTTTTATGAATGGAAAAAAACCGGTACAGGTAAACAGCCCTACCGAATTGCGCTAAAGTCGGATGATATCTTTTATTTTGCCGGAATCAGTGATGAGTGGCAATCACCCGATGGTAAAAAAATTTATTCTTTTTCGATTATTACCACAGAACCCAATGAGCTGATGGCAGATATTCATAACCGGATGCCTGTGATCCTGAAGGGAGATGCGGAGAAAAAATGGCTGGATGTAAATGCAGATGTGGGCGAAGTTTTGACTTTGACCCGTCCCTATGATCACCGGCGGATGCAAGCTTACCCAGTCTCTGCACAGGTGGGAAATGTACGGATCGATCACGCAGGGCTTATTCAGCCGATTGTTCCTCCGCCTTTATTGTTTTGATAATTTACGAAACAAAAATTCCAATGGTATAAATATTGCCATTTGTATATAGGATGCATTTAATAAGCTTTTCTATGTGCAAAAATCTGCTATTTGTTAGTTTTGGGATATGGGTTGTGCTTTCGGGTTTGTCGGGTTGCCAGAAGATGGTGGAGCAATCTCCCGCGTTTGATCTTGATGAAGCGATCGGGCTTGCGATGGAAGAAGCGTCAGGTGGTGTAGGTTTGCAGGCATACATTCTTCCTGAAAGTGATGATTTTGCTTCCATTCCCCAGGATCCCCGCAATCCGATCAATGTGGCGAAGGTTGATTTGGGTAAAAAGCTTTTTCATGAAACCCGTTTAGGTATTCGCCCCAAATATACCGAGGGGATGTACACATATTCATGTGCGAGTTGTCATCACGTGGAGGCTGGATTTCAGGCAGGGATTCAGCAGGGAATCGGGGAAGGCGGTTTGGGCTTTGGCTATACGGGTGAAAAACGGATAGCGAATCCTATGTATCCGACTGACAGCTTGGATGTGCAGCCCGTAAGGTCGCCCTCCGCATTGAACATCGCCTACCAGACTAATGTGCTATGGAATGGGCAGTTTGGTGCCACACACGTCAATGAGGGTACGGAGAGCCGTTGGACAGACGGGACTCCCATTGCAGTCAATAAGCTGGGGTATGAGGGTACGGAAACCCAGGCTATTGCAGGTCTGACTGTGCACCGGATGGATCTTGATCAGGGGCTTATTTTCAGCACGGTGTATAAAGAATATTTTGATCATGCGTTTGCAGAAGTAGATTCCGTCGATCGCTATAGTAAAGAAAACGCCGGACTCGCGATCGCAGCCTATGAGCGCACCCTGCTTGCCAATCATTCTCCTTTCCAGCGGTGGCTGAAGGGGGAAAAGCGGGCGATGAGTGATTTTGAAAAACGTGGGGCGCTGCTTTTCTTTGGCGAAGCCAATTGCGTTTCCTGCCACAATGGCCCCGCTCTCAATTCCATGGAATTCTATGCGCTGGGAATGCGTGATATGGAAGGGCCCGGCACCTACGGTGGCGCCAGTTCGCAAAACCCGGCAAATCTGG
Source organism: Bacteroidia bacterium (assembly GCA_041391665.1). Taxonomy (NCBI): domain Bacteria; kingdom Pseudomonadati; phylum Bacteroidota; class Bacteroidia; species Bacteroidia bacterium. Next base: position 746,620 of record JAWKNO010000002.1, read on the forward strand.
GAAGGGGTGGTTTTACCGGCAAGCCTGAAGACAATTTTAAATTTAAAGTTCCTCAACTGTACAACCTGAAAGATTCTCCGTTTTATGGTCATGGCGGAACTTTCCACTCGGTAAGGGAAATCGTAGAATACAAAAATCGCGCAGTTTCAGAGAATCAAAACGTTCCTGCCTCACAGCTTGCACCAGGGTTCATTCCCCTTCACCTGACTGATGCTCAAATCAACCAGATTACCGGATTTCTGGAGCGCTCACTGTATGACCCACATCTTGACCGCTATGTTCCGGTAAGGATTCCATCAGGTTTTTGTTTTCCCAATAATGATGAATCATCACGGCATGATATGGGGTGCAATTAACAGGGAAAAATTTATGGTGTAGGTGAATTCACCGGTAAGTTTTACCTTTGCCCCCTGTGAAGTGGTACGAAAAACTGGAAACGCGGCTAAACGAATCTCCCCGGATCGTAGCCATTATTGTTGGCATTTGGTTGCTGATCAATATAGCGCAGGCTTACTTTACTGAACTTTTTCATGATGAAGCTTATTACTGGCTATATGGGCAGCATCTGGACTGGGGATATTTTGAACATGCGCCCATGATTGGGTTGTTGATACGGGCTGGTTCGGTCTTGTTTTCGGGAGAATGGGGCGTGCGGATGTTTCCGGTATTCATGGGCTCTGCTACGCTGGTTCTCACCTGGAAAATGACGGATCAGAAAAACCCGGCATTTTTTTTCACCCTGATATTTTCGATGGTGATGGTGCATGTCGGCGGATTTCTGGCTGTACCCGACGCTCCTTATATATTTTTCTCAGCCTTATTTTTGTTCCAATACAGGCGTTTTCTTCGCGATTCTTCCCTGACCAATACGCTTTTGCTGGCCATTGTGGTGACGATGTTGATTTACAGCAAATACCATGGGATTATGGTGCTTTTTTTTACGCTGTTATCCAATTTCAAATTGTTGAAAAACTGGCGTTTCTGGTTAATTGTGGCGATCAGTACGGTTTTGTTTATTCCTCATCTGCATTGGCTGGTGGAAAATGATTTTGGCACTTTTCGCTATCATCTCCTGCAGCGACCCAAGGGTCATTTTCCATTCGAGACCTTTTTAAACTATTTGCTGGGACAGGTTCTTTTTGCCGGTCCGCTTATGGGGATTCCCGTGATATTGGGGGCAATCTTATACAAGACAGAAAATGAATTTGAGCGTACGCTAAAGTTTGTATTTGTCGGTATCACCGGTATTTTGTTGCTATTCAGTATCAATAGCTGGATTGAAGCCAACTGGGCAGCGGGGGCTTATATTCCCGGAATGATTCTGGCATACCAATATCTGGAGAGAAGCGCAAAAGGTAAAAGATGGGTATGGCGTCTGGCGGTGCCGGGGCTGTTTTTGTTCGTTTTTTTACGCATTTACCTTGCGTTTAATATTGTCCCGGAATTGAGGCAGTTTCGGCGGGAATTTCACGGTTGGGATGAATGGGCGCAGGAGATTGCGGCATTGGCACATGGCAATCCAGTTGTGTTTACAGATACGTACCAGCTGCCATCCAAATATGCGTTTTATACGGGTGGCAATGTTACCCACGCGCTGAATACATTTACGTATCACACCAACAGCTTTGACCTTTGGGGAGGAGAAGCGGCTGTACAGGGGAAAACCGTACTATTTGTTTCGAATACGGCGGTGAATGGCTGTGATTCTTTGGTCACCCGATACGGAGATAAATTTTACTACCGGACAGAAGAAAATTTTCAGGTATTCCGAAATCTTCGGATAGAGCCTGTCTCAGTTCCTGAAACATGGAAAAGGGGGGGAACCTTTCGGATGTCGGTCAGAATCTATAATGAATACGATCACCCGGTAAAACTTGATGGTAATCAGGATACGCCCATTTACCTGACATCATTGTTTTACGTGGGGAAAAAATTCAGTCGTTTTGATAAGAATACGCAACGGCTGGCAGGAGAGATTTTACCTGGAGAATATATGGCGGCTTATGTCGATATTACTATGCCGGATAAGCCCGGTAAGTACCGGTATATACTGACCCTGATGTATGAATGGTATTATGCTTCTTCCAATGGGTCGTGGATGGAGGTGGAAGTGGAATAATCACATAAACCCCAGTTCGAGCATGGCTTCTTCCGACATCATTTCCTTGGTCCATGGGGGTTCGAAGGTGATTTCAATTTCCGCTTCTGAAATTCCTTGAATGCCCATCGTTTTTTCTTTAATTTCTTCGGGAAGCATTTCTGCTGCAGGGCATGCAGGAGCGGTTAACGTCATTAGAATATGTGCCTTGCCTTCGTCGCTGATATTCACATCATAGATAAGCCCAAGCTCCCAGATATTGACAGGGATTTCGGGATCATAGACGGTCTTAATGACTTCGATAACGTTATCTTTGAGCGCTGCTTTGTTCATAGCAATTTTCCAGATCTTAGTTGGGATTCTTCATTGAAAAGGCAAGGGCATAATTTTTCATTTGTTTGATCATCGCATTCAACCCGTTGGAGCGGGTAGGGGAGAGATGCTCGCGCATTCCGATACGGTCAATAAACTCAAGTTTTGCGTTCAGGATTGTTTGGGGAGGTTGTTGGGAAAGTACCCGCATCAGCATGGCAATCAACCCTTTTGTGATGATGGCATCACTGTCTGCCCGAAAGGTTATCATATCATCATCCATTTCCGCCCTGAGCCATACCTGCGACTGGCACCCATGCACAATAAAATCAGGGGTTTTGTCTGATTCCGGAAGACCGGGCAGATTTTGTCCCATTTCAATGATATATTCGTATTTGTCCAGCCATTCTTCGAAAAGGCTGAATTCATCTACAATCTCTTCTTCTATTTCCTGAATTGGTCTTGTCATAATCTAAAACATACGTTTTACCCGGATAATCCCTTCCGCCAACCGGTCAATTTCTTCTCTGGTATTGTAGAAAGCAAATGAAGCTCTTATTGTTCCGGGTATTCCGAGCCTGTGCATGAGGGGTTGTGTACAGTGGTGGCCGGTTCTGACAGCAATACCCAACTGGTCGAGGATGGTACCTGCGTCGTAAGGATGGATATTGCCAATCTGAAAGGATATGACACTGGCTTTTTCTCTGGCCGTACCAATGATGCGAAGGTCGGGGATGTTGCTCAGTACCTCTGTACCATAACGCAACAGTTCGTGTTCCCACGCAGCAATATTTTCAATTCCCAGAGAATTCATATACTGAATACCTGCACCCAGGCCGATCCCGCCGGAAATATCAGGTGTGCCTGCTTCAAACTTGTGAGGAAGGTCATTGTATTCGGTTTTTTCAAAACGCACGACCTTGATCATATCTCCGCCTCCCATATAAGGGGGCATATCGTTGAGCCATTTTTCTTTTCCGTACAAGATGCCAATACCTGTAGGGGAAAACATTTTATGTCCTGAAAAAGCAAAAAAATCCACATCCAGCGCCTGAACATCCACCTTCATATGCGGCACTGCCTGTGCGCCGTCAAGCATGACAGGTATACCCTTCTGATGGGCGAGACGAATGATTTCCTCTACAGGATTGACCGTACCGAGCGCATTGGAAACATACACCACGGATACCAGTCGGGTTCGGTCTGAAAGGAGGTTTTCATAGGCCTCCATATCAAGTTCCCCTGCTTCGTTGATGGGTATGATCTTCAGGATTGCACCGGTCTGCTCACAGAGAATTTGCCAGGGTACAATATTGGAATGATGTTCGAGGGTGGAAATAATGATTTCATCCCCTGCTTTTACATATTTTCTACCAAAAGCACTGGCGACCAGATTAATGGATTCTGTGGTTCCCCGGGTGAATATCACTTCATGGGCATGAGCCGCATGAATAAAGTCGCGGACAAGATGGCGCGCATTTTCATACTCATCGGTCGCCTGTTGGCTCAGGAAATGAACCCCGCGGTGGATATTGCTGTTTTCTGCCCGGTAATAGTGATTAAGTCTTTCAATTACCTGGACAGGCTTTTGGGAAGTAGCAGCATTGTCAAAATAAACCAGCGGTTTGCCGTGCACATTCTGATGAAGGGCCGGAAAATCCTGACGAATTTTTTCAATATCGAGGGATTGTATAAAACCGTTGGGTTGAAGGATACTCATAATCAATGATGCTTCTATTCGAAGCGGTTATCAATCAGTGAAGCGATAAAATCGGTAATGGGTTCTATAGAAATATTTTCCACCACTTCCATCATAAAGGCATGTACCAGCATCAGACGGGCTTTATCAACAGGGATACCGCGCGCCTGGAGGTAAAACATCGCATCATCATCGAGGCGACCGGTTGTCGCCCCATGCGAACATTTTACATCGTCTGCATAAATTTCAAGCTGGGGTTTGGTGAAAATATTGGCCGTATCGGACAAAAGGATATTTCGGTTTGACTGAAACGCATTGGTTTTTTGCGCGTCCCTGTGGACATGAATTTTTCCATTAAAAACACCCGTAGCTTTTTCCGAGATGATCCCTTTGTACAATTCGTTGCTATAGCAATTGGGGGCGATATGGTCAACCTGCGTATGATTGTCTACGTGTTGAAAGCCTGACAAAAGATAGGCGCCCATAAGGATGGACTCACTGTTGGAGCCGCCGAGTTTAATATTGAGATTATTGCGGATCAATTGCCCCCCCAGAGTAACGGTAAAGGTAGAGAACCGGCTGTCGGCTTCCTGATACACTTCTGTGCGGGTGATGCGGGAAGTATGATCCTCATCCATCTGAAGCTGAATGTACTCAGCAGAAGCATTGGCTGCGACCCTGATTTCTGTGACACTGTTGGCAAATGCGGGTGTATTTCCGATACAGTGGTGGGTTTCCAGGATTTTTACCTGCGCATTTTTTTCAATGAGGAACAGGTTGCGGGTTTGATAAGCCGAGGGCTGTTCGCCCAAAGTCTGGATATGCAGAAGATGAACCGGAACTTTTGCTATTTTCCCCTGAGGAACGAGGATCATGGTTCCATCCGTAGCGTAGGCCGTATTCATCGCCGTAAAGAAATCCGTTTCCGAATCTGCAAGTGTGCCGAAATGCGTTTCAAAAAGCGCTTTTTCGGATTCGCTGAGTGCTGTCAACGGAGAAACTTTGACTGAATCTCCGTTGAGAGAAACAGAAGAAAGGCCCGCGTGAAACTTCCCGTTGACAAAGACAAACACGTCCGCTTCCAGGCCTGGTATAAGGTAAGGATCAACGGTGTCGACCTGAGCATCAGATGCCTGCTGGTAGTCAACAGATACAATCGGCTTAAGATTGGTATATTTCCAGGCTTCGTATTTCCGGGTAGGAATTTCCAGACCCGGCAAAACTTCCTCAGCCCGGTTTTTGGCAGGGTGATTGGCCGATAAGCCGGTGGAGGGATTCTTCCGGAATACAGACAGGAAGGAATCTTTGGGAGAGTCTTTGGTTATTGTCTGACTTGTCATTGATTTTCGATTAACCGACTGCAACTTCAGCTTTGATCCAGTCATAGCCTTTTTCTTCGAGTTCGAGGGCAAGTTCTTTGCCTCCGGTTTTGACAATTTTGCCATTTACCATTACGTGTACAACGTCAGGTACGATATAATCGAGCAGACGCTGGTAGTGGGTGATGACGAGGAAAGCATTTTTTTCGCTGCGGAGCTTATTTACGGCTCCGGCGACGATTCGCAGGGCATCGATATCGAGACCAGAGTCTGTTTCATCGAGGATGGCGAGAGAAGGTTCGAGCATAGCCATCTGGAAGATTTCATTGCGTTTTTTCTCACCACCGGAGAAACCCTCATTGACGGAGCGTTTGGTAAGGCTGGCGTCGAGTTCGACAATTTTTTTCTTCTCATTCATCAGCTTGAGGAAGTCCCCGGCGCTGACAGGATCGAGGCCGCGGTATTCGCGGACGGAGTTGAGGGAGGTACGGAGGAAATTGACCATACTTACCCCAGGGATCTCGACAGGGTATTGGAAAGCGAGGAAAAGGCCTTCGCCTGCGCGCTCGTCAGCTTCCATATCGAGGAGATTTTTCCCATTGAAAGTGACTTCCCCACCTTCTACTTCGTAGTCTTCTTTGCCTGCGAGTACAGAAGCGAGCGTACTTTTGCCCGAGCCATTGGGGCCCATGATGGCGTGTACTTCACCCGGTTTGATTTCGAGAGAGAAACCTTTGAGTATTTGTTTGCCTTCTACAGAGGCGTTGAGATTATGAATTTTTAACATGATCGTTGATTCTGAAAAATTTACCCTACACTACCTTCGAGACTGATGGACAATAGTTTTTGTGCTTCGACGGCAAACTCCATGGGGAGTTGGTTGAGCACTTCTTTGGCGTAGCCATTGACGATAAGGGCGACTGCCTTTTCTGTATTAATACCACGCTGGTTGCAGTAAAATATCTGATCTTCTCCGATTTTGGAGGTAGTGGCTTCGTGTTCTACCGTACCGGATTTGTTGCCGACTTCGATATAGGGAAAAGTGTGAGCGCCACACTGGTCGCCGATCAGAAGCGAGTCGCACTGGGAGAAGTTGCGGGCATTTTGTGCACCTTTCATTATTTTGACAAGGCCGCGGTAACTATTGTTGCTATGGCCTGCGGAAATCCCTTTAGATACAATCAGGCTTCGGGTATTTTTGCCGATATGGGTCATTTTGGTACCGGTGTCAGCCTGCTGGCGTCCATTGGTAACGGCTACGGAGTAAAATTCCCCTTCGGAGTGATCTCCTTTAAGGACAACGGAAGGGTATTTCCAGGTGATGGCGGAGCCGGTTTCTACCTGAGTCCAGGATATTTTGGAGCGAATACCTTCGCAGATGCCGCGTTTGGTAACAAAGTTGTAAATCCCGCCCGCACCCGTTTCGGGGTCTCCGGGGTACCAGTTTTGTACGGTGGAGTATTTGATCTCTGCGTGGTCGAAGGCAACGAGTTCTACGACAGCAGCATGGAGCTGATTTTCGTCGCGTTTGGGCGCGGTACACCCTTCGAGATAGCTGACATAGCTACCTTCTTCAGCGACGATGAGCGTTCTTTCAAACTGGCCAGTATTCTGCTCATTGATCCGGAAATAGGTAGAAAGCTCCATGGGGCAGCGCACACCTTTGGGGATATAGACAAAAGACCCGTCGGTGAATACTGCCGCGTTGAGGGCTGCGTAATAGTTGTCGGTATAAGGTACCACCGAGCCCATATACTTGCGAATCAGATCAGGGTATTCGTGGACGGCTTCACTGAAGGAGCAGAAAATGATACCCAGTTCTTTGAGTTTTTCTTTATAAGTTGTTTTAACCGAGACACTGTCTATGACAGCGTCAACGGCGACTCCTGAGAGCACTTTTTGTTCGTAAAGCGGAATACCGAGCTTTTCAAATGTTTTGAGAAGTTCAGGATCGACTTCATCGAGGCTGTTGAGTTTAGGCTTTTGTTTAGGTGCTGCGTAGTAGTGAATATTTTGGAAGTCAATGGGAGGATAGTGAATATGCGCCCATTTGGGTTCTGCCATTTTGAGCCAGTGGTTATACGCTTTGAGGCGGTAGGCGAGCATAAATTCCGGCTCATTTTTTTTGGAAGAAATGAGCCGGATAATATCTTCATTGAGGCCTTTAGGGGCCAGATCAGACTCGATATCGGTAACCCAACCGTATTTATATTTCTGGCCGGTGACTTCCTGAATGAGTTTTTCATCATCAGACAGGTCCTGCACAGGGGTGAACTTTTCGTCCGTCATCCTTAAATTTATTTAGACTTAATCTAAGTAGGTAACCAAAATAAAAGCGTATTGTTTAAGAAATACGCTTAAAAGCTTCCGCAAAAGTACGATTTATCTGCCAATGGTAAAAGAAAAAAACCGATCCTTTGTGGGGATCGGTTTTGTAACTACCAAAAGCTTTATTATGAAGAAAAGTGTTCTGTTTAGTTGTGTATACTCACAAAATACTCTTCTGTTGTCGTACGGAAAATAACCTCTGCGAGTTTTGGAAAAAGCCCTGCAAAACGTGTAGAAATATCGGCAAAAATTATGCTTGTATAACTAAATTGCCTAATCTTATCATTGTATTACAATAAGCTTTTCTGTAGAGAACCGGCATCCTTTGTAGGAGGTCGGGTATCACATTTTGATACTATTTTTCAATATATGCAACTGGTCATCGGTGGATTTGCCCATTGCGGCAGGTTTTTCGTGATGGTATAGGAATCGCATGCTACAGGAATGGGAAAAAAAATGACAGAGAAGCTAAAAGTATTACAGATAATCTTTGACGGAGCTATCCAGTCATGGGAAATTCCGGCTTTGCGCGGCGCAATTTCTGCGAAGGTGGGGGAGCAATCGGTATTGTTTCACAACCATAAGGAGACCGGGTACCCGTTGATTCAGTACAAATGCATCCGCAATCGCCCTGCGTTGGTATGTATTGGCGAGGGTTTGGATGAGATTCATCATTTTTTTTCGCAGCAGGACTGGTCGGTCGAAATCAGCGGACGGCGACTTCCGATGAAGATTTTGGACATAAGCCTGAATGGGTATGTCATGCAGGTCTGGGACCGCGGGTTTGAATACCAGATTCAGAACTGGATTGCCCTTAATCAGGAGGCGCACCGCGTGTTTATGGGGATGAAAAGACCTTCAGACCAGATTCCTTTTCTCGAAAAGAAGTTGACGGGGAATATCCTGTCAATGGCCAAGGGTATTGGCTGGTATGTGGATAAGCCCATTGAAACATCGATCACAAAGTTGTCGGAACCCTTTAAAGTCAGGGTAAAAGGGGTAGGGGTTCTCGCCTTTCACGCCAGGTTTCGCACCAATGTGTTTTTGCCCAATGGTATCGGGCTGGGAAAAAATGTAAGTTTTGGGTTTGGGACGGTGAATGAATTGAATACGCAGAACAAGGGTATTGTTACTTAGAACGGTAGAATAAGGGTTAATAGAATTGAGGCCAGATTGTAATCTTGCCCTACTGTTCGTGCCGATGGGTGGTTGGACATATTTGCTACTGACATTTGATGCCTCCGGAATCGCTGCGGAGGTGGAAAAAATATTGAAATCATCGGTTTTGGGTATGGGGTGAAAATTATCAGCCCCTGTGGTTTTCCCATATTCTGCGCATCTTTAGTGTTTAATCTTTGTGGAATGATGCGGTTTTACCTTTTGTTGTTTGGGGGTGTTGTCTGCCTGCGGCTCGCTGCAACTTTGTCTGCCGCACCCGACTCTCTGCTGGTCAATCAATGGCTGGACTCTGCCGCGTTATATGAAATATCTTCACCTGCTAAGGCACTGGACTTTTACATAAAATCGATATCCGCTGCCAAAACCTCCCACTTCCCAAAAGGTGAAGCAAAGTCGTGCTACTATGCTGCTTACGTCCTTCAGTCTATGGGGGAAAACGGGCGAGCTGATTCTTTTTTCCGACAGGGACTCCTGGTTTTTGAGGCGTTGAATGACCTTCCCGGAATGGCCCGATCCTATAATGGCATCGCTTCCTGTGCCCAACATAGCGGTGATTATGCCGCATCTGTACAATATTTTCTTAAGGCGGCAGAAGTTCTGCAACGGATTCCTCAACCCAAAGAAAAACATCTGCGCAATCTGGCGACAATCTGGTTTAATGTCGCAGTGGTGTTTAAAAAAACGGAAAATTATTCCGAAGCCCGCCAATATCTGGAGTCTGCCACCCGCCAGTACCAGTTGCTCAACGACACGGCTTCTGTCGCTGATTGTTATAATAATCTGGGCAGTCTCTTTGGTGCGATGGGTGATTCTGCTCAGGAGGAATTGTATCTGCGAAAAGCTTATCGGGAAATCATCCGTAACGCAAATGCCGGAACCAGTATCCGCTCGGTCGTGCATGTGAATATGGGGGTGCTGGCAGTTCGGGCGGGGGATCTACCCGGAGCGCTTCAATTCTATGAAAAGGCACTTGTTTATGCCCGCGCTTCCAGCCGGTATGAAACCGTAAAGGTCCTTTACGAACTCGCGCTGCTGTATATCCGCCTAAATCGTTGGCCTGATGCTGATGCTGCCCAGCAGGAAATGCTTGACTACGGTGAAAAAAATCACTCCTTCTCCGTACTTCAGGATGCCTGGGATATTCGCTCCCGTATCGAAGCGGGGCAAAATAATTATTCTGCGGCTCTGACCGCACACCAGCTGTATGCAGCCTACCGCGACAGCGTAATGAGTAGCGAACAAAGAAAAACAGTAGTCGAACTCGAAAGACAATATCAGACTGCACAAAAGGATAAGGAAATTTTGGCTAAATCTGCGGAAATCAGGCGTGTATATGCATGGGTGGCCGTATCTGTTGGGGCGTTTCTTGTTGCTGGTTTGCTTGTGGTTCTGTTGTTGAACCGACTTCGCCATCGCCGGATCATCTACACACAGGAGATAAAAACTCTTCGCCAGGAAGAACAACTCAAACACATGCAGGCTCTGATTGCCGGAGAAGAAAAAGAAAGATCGCGTATTGCCCGCGATCTTCACGATAATATCGGCGGTCTGCTTTCCGCAGCGAAAATGCATTTCCAGCTATTGATCAAAAAACAGCCTGCTCCGGAAGAAAATGTAGATTTAAATAAAACGCTTGAACTCCTTGACCAGGCTGCTGTTGAGGTCCGCCATACTGCGCACAACCTCATGCCCGAAACCTTGATCCGCCTGGGCCTTGAAACTGCATTAGTTCAGTTCTGTGAAAAAATTTCGAGTTCTGCCAGCCTGAAAATCGATGTGCAGGTATATGGATGGGAAGAAAGTTTGTCTGACAATCAAAACCTGTTGATTTATCGCATTGTTCAGGAATTACTGAATAATGTGCTGAAACACGCTGCCGCTACCGAAGTCCTTGTTCAAATCAACCGCCACGATAAGTTGCTGAGTCTTACTGTGGAGGATAATGGCAAGGGTTTTATGCCTGAAGGGTTGTCTGTAGGAATGGGGCTCACCAGTATAGAGATGAGAGTACAAGCATTAAGTGGGAAAATGGAAATACATTCGGTCCCCGGGCGTGGCACTTCTGTTTTTATTCAGTTACCTTTATCCTCAAACAAGGAAATATGATTCGTGTTTTTCTGGCGGATGATCATCCGGTTGTGCTCAATGGTATTGCCGCCATGCTTGCCGGTGAACCTGATTTGGCAGTGACTGGTACAGCGCTTTCGGCAGCAGCACTTATGGAAAAACTCCAGAGAGAAGATGACTATGATGTATTGTTACTGGATCTGAATTTTGCCGATGGGGACGGTATGGCATTGTGCCGGCGTATTTCCAAAACCTACCCCAGCCTCTGTATTATAGTCCTTACCAATATCGAAGAAACAGCGATTGTAAAAAACATGATAAAAAGTGGTGCCCGCGGGTATTTACTCAAATCTGTCAGCCGCGATGAATTGCTCCTTGCCATAAGGAAAGTACATAACTCCAATGAGGCATATATTCAGTCAGAACTACAGAAAAAAATACTGGGTACTGCCATGGGAATAAAGCCTTCGACAGCATATATACCCAAACTTACCGCTCGTGAAAAGGATATTCTTGTCTGTATTGTGGAAGGGCTGACAACACAGGAGATGGCTGACCGGCTATTTGTGAGTGTGAGTACAATAGAAACGCATCGACTCAACCTGCTTCAAAAATTTGGAGTCCCCAATATGGCCGCCCTGGTCAGGGAAGCCATATTGAAGGGGTTGATATGAGGATTAGTTTCGGGTGAACCAGAGTAAATGCGGCGTGCCTCCCACATTAAGCTGCATCTCAAAATGTGGAGGATTGTGAAATCCCACACTGGTATTATGTGCAAACCCATACAACTCGGTCAGATTCCCATAGTTTGATATATTTAGGCTGGTTCCGTTGGGAAACCGCATGTTGCACATATATCCGTCTTCACTGGCTACCAAAGTAGCTTCATTGCCACTGTTGCCAAAATTGGCGATCTGAAAAGAATAGGTAAAGTTGTCGTTTATGGGGTTGATAGGCAGCACGTTTTTAAATGTAACCGGATAGGTGACCTTCTGAAAATTGAAAGAATCAGAAACCGTATAGTTACCCTCCAGTACCTGCCCACAAATGCTGTGACTGGACCCGGAATAGATATCGCATAAGTCTCCGGAATAGCCAGGAGGACATTCGCAGTAACAGACCAGTGGATCCGGATGGGCGATGCTGCCAACCGCACAGGGATAGCCGTTCTCCTTGATATTACATTGACATTCACAGACATCGAGCAGAAGTTTTTCTGTAGGACTGCAAACAGGTTTGTCTATGCAGCAGCCCTGACAACCTGCCAGCAGCATAATAAAGCAAGAGACAAGGATAATAATGGTGTGGTTTTTCATGGTATTAATCATTTTTCTTGTCATAAAATATTTCCACACTACCATCGGGATTGGTGTAAACAGAAGACTGATTTCCGCTATTATCTTTGGAACTGAAATAACCAAATCCACCCCCACTCCCAAAAGAAGAATAGGCGCCTGAGGTAGCATTGTTTTTGTAGTATCCATTCCCCTTACTCTGCTGCTGAAGGATTTGGGCCATCTGCATAAGATTACCGGTCGGGTAGGGGACGCCTTCTGTACCGAAATTCCCATAGGCATCTACCCAATATCTGCCGCGTTGTGTGGATGTTCCAAATGGAGCGAAAAGTGTATTCAACCCCTGTACATCCGCAGCATGTAGTTCACGTCCGTTGATAAAAACACCCGTATTGCCGGCAGATGCGCGTGGCGAAAGAGCACCCCCGAGATTCATATTGGCCGTAGTAAATCCCAGGCATGGGCCACCCGTGAGTCCCCAGGAGCCATTCATCCGATCGTACCAATAGTCGCCATCGGCTATGGTAATGTGTGCCATCATGTCCAGTTGCTGTAGGGTAGGGGTGTCTAACAAAGATCCGTTGACGAGGACTTTGCGTGTTGTGGTTTGTGCAAAAATGCTCATGCTGAAAAACAGCAGAGCAAAAAGTGGAAGATGTAACAGGATGATTTTCATAAAGTCAAACTTTTAAGATTTCGTTTGTCTTTACAAATATGGCCTCCTGCTACCATAGGCACTTCAGGGAAAACCGCCAAAAAAAAACTTCAGGGTTTTCCCTGAAGTTCCTTATTGAATGGTATGTGAGTCTTCTCTATTTATTGGGCTGTGGGGTTACCCGCAGGTAGGGTTTTACCTCGGTGTAGCCTTTCGGGAACTTTGCGGCCAAATCTTCTTTGGGAATGGCGGGGCTGATAATGACATCCTGCCCATCTTCCCAGTTTACGGGTGTGGAGACGCTGTAGTTGGCTGTAAGCTGAAGGGAATCCAATACACGCAGGATTTCGACGAAGTTTCTGCCTGTGCTGGGCGGATAGGTGAGTGTCAGCTTGATCTTTTTGTCGGGGCCAATGATAAATACTGACCTGACGGTTACTTTTTCCGCAGCTTCAGGGTGAATCATGTCATACAGAACCGCAACTTTTTTATCACTGTCAGCAATGATGGGAAAATTGACATCAGCGCCCTGGGTTTCCTTAATATCCTTTAACCATCCATCAAAATCATCGATGGGATCCACACTCAGCCCGATCATTTTGGTGTTTCTTTTGTCAAATTCTGACTTCATACTTGCCGCCATTCCGAGTTCTGTCGTACAAACCGGAGTATAGTTGGCAGGATGTGAAAAAAGAATCGCCCACTGACCTTTGATATAGTCGTGGAAATGTATTTCGCCCTGAGTCGTAAGTGCGGTAAAATCTGGTGCAATTTCTCCTAGTCGTAATGGCATAATTAATTATTATTTGGAAGGTGTTATTCGTTTGATATCATTTTACGGAAACCTGCGGGTGGTGTTTTCCCGGGTCGTTATTCTCCCCCCAGTTCCTTCCAGATAATCTCGTTAAAAGCGGTAAGAGATGCAAATTTTCGGTCAGCCAGGACAAATTCGGGCTTTTGAGCTACGAGTGGTTCAGGCACAACGATCGTTTTCATCCTGGCGGCTTTTGCGGCGATGAGGCCATTGAGGGAATCTTCTATCACGAGGCAGCTTTCGGGTGTTACGCCAAGGGCTTCAGCTGTGAGCAGAAAAACAGCCGGATGAGGTTTGCCTAAAGGTTCTTTTTCTGCGGATTTGATCACGGCAAACTGTGACCGTATGCCGAGCGTATCGAGTACAGCATCAATGACGATCATGGCGGAAGAAGAGGCGACAGCCATCGGAATATTTTTTGCCCGGAGGAAGGCCATCATTTCTGCTACGCCTTCTTTGATTTCTCCTTTCGCTTTGATGATGCGGATTACCCCGGCCAGGATAGCATCTACGACTTCATCCGGGCTTTTTCCTGTCCAGTGAAATCGTTGATACCAGTAAGCAACCGTCTCATTGATCCGGATTCCCATGGTTTCTGTAGCCTGGACTTCGGTAAGGGTTACGCCTATTTCGCGAAAAACCTCAATCATGGCTTGCCGCCAGAAGGGCTCCGAATCAATCAGAACCCCGTCCATATCAAAAATTACGGCATGTATCATGGGTTGCCGGCGGCGGGTACCCCTCCTTTTTCGCGGAAAACGGCAGGCGCATCAAACGCCCCGGCAGCATCTCCGATACGGAGGATTTCGATATGTTTGATGGTATCGTCCTGCGCAATTTTATATACGGTAGCGAGTCCCGATGTTACATACCCAAAGACAGAATGCCGGTTGTCAAGCCATGGCGTAGCTTTATGTGTGATAAAAAACTGACTTCCATTGGTTGCTGGTCCATAATTGGCCATAGAGAGCGTGCCTGCCACATTGTGGAGCAGCTCAGGGTGAAACTCGTCCGCAAATTGATATCCGGGGCCGCCCAGACCGTTGGCGAGGGGATCTCCGCCCTGAATCATAAAATTGCTCATTACACGGTGAAAGGTCAGTCCGTCGAAAAACGGGTTTCCGAGGGGTTTGTAGGTATTTTCCATTTTCCCTTCAGACAAAGCAACAAAATTGGCGACTGTCAGCGGGACTTTTTCATATTCAAGGCGGCAGATTATGTCTCCTTTATTGGTGGTTATTTGTGCATATAGACCATCAGGAAGGTTTACTTCTTCAGAAGATCCCAAACCACAGCCGGTAAAAAAAGCGGTAGCTGTCAGGAGGATCAGGGACAATACAGCGTTTTGCAATCGTAGGTTCATTTTGCAGGAAAAGTGTAAAGTTATATAGAGTAATTAATTTTAAGCCAGTAGTTGACCGTATGCGTAATGATTTTGCTGAAGTCATCAAAACCAATAGGTTTTACGATATAGCTGTTGGCGCCCAGCCGGTAACATTCTTCAATATCTTTGCTATGGGCGGAAGAGGTGAGAATTACTACCGGAATGCTTTTGGTTTCCGGCGTAGATTTGATAGAGTTGAGCACTTCTATCCCATTGACTTTCGGTAGTTTAAGGTCAAGCAGGATAAGTTTGGGATTTTCTTCTCCTTGCCGGTCGCTGAATTCTTTTCTGGCAAAAATATAGTCAAGCGCTTTTTCCCCATCTCTCACAATCGAGACGCTGGGGAATAGTTGTTGTTCTTCGAGGCTGATCTGAATCAGTTCGGCATCGGAGGCATTGTCTTCAACAAGGAGAATATCAACAGTTTTAAGTTCCATTAATTACAAATTTAATGGTTGATTCTGAGGAATGGAAAAATAAAATGAGGCCCCATTGCCCGGCGAGGATTCCGCCCACACATGACCCCGGTGGCGTTCTACAATACGCTGTACAATTGCCAGCCCGACACCGGTACCTTCAAACTCTTCTTTTTCATGTAGGCGTTGAAAAACCCCGAAAAGTTTGTCCTTGTACTGCATATCAAATCCAACCCCATTGTCTCGGATATGGAAAATAAAATCTTCGCCTTCATTGTGGCAGCTAATGGATATTTGCGGCTGCGGATTATTGTGGCTAAATTTTATTGCATTGGAAATAAGATTGGTAAAAACCTGTTTGATCAGCGTTCTGTCGGCGTAAATATCCGGAAAATGGCCTACTTCCCATTGGATATTCTCGAAGTTAGCTTCACTTTTAAAAGAGTAAATAATGCTTCCAATAAGATAATTGGTATTGATTTTTTGGTGGCTGACGTCTTTTTGATTGAGTAATGAGAAGGTGAGCAGGTCATCGATCAATTGCCCCATCTCATGGGTATTGGCCTGAATCACCCGCAGGTAATGGCGCCCCTCTTCCGATAGGCTCTCAAAATGTTTTTTTATAGCCAGTTGGCTGTAACTGAGAATACTGCGGAGGGGGGTACGCAAGTCATGGGCGACGGAATAGGAAAAAGCCTCCAGTTCATCATTTGCTTTTTGCAATTGAGCGGTTCGTTGCTGGACGCGGTTTTCAAGTTCTTTATTGAGTTTTCTGATTTCTTTTTCCGCCTTCTTTCTTTCCAAAATTTCTTTGGTTAGCAGCTCGTTGGAAGCTACAGTTTCCTGCACAAGCGCTTCGAGTGCAATTGCTTGATTTTTAAGCTTTTCTCTGCTTTTTGACATTTCTTCCCCGAGCATATTCAGGCCCAGCACAATTCCATCCAACTCGTCATTGGCATCTGTGGGTTCTCCTCGTACTTCCAGATTTCCTGTCGCAAGCTGGAGAATTTGCTCCAGGATTTTCTGGATTTTTGTGTCATGTACGGATTCGCTCATTGCGCAAACTGCTTTAACCAATTGATGGCGGAGTTTTCATCTGTAAATAATTTTACCGGATAGTCAGGTTTATTGATTCCAATGATAAAACTTCCGATTACTCTGCTAAAGACACTTCCTACCAGAAGCCCTACTGCCAGGTAGGTATTGGTCATTTCCTCAGAGTTTGTGTAGGCCCGGGCTTCAGGAGTAGCCGAAATCATATTCCGGATATCGGTCAGCATTATGGCTTTTTTATCTCCTATCAGTTTTTTTATGGCACGGTGTTCTTCTCTTACCGTCTCAAGTGTGCTTTTTGTCTGGGGTTTGGTCACCAAGCGCAGGATCCCGTCATTATCTATCGAAATCCAGCAGTTAGTAGTTTCCATTACACCTTGATTCATACGAAGCTATTTTTGTCGAATATTGAACTATGTTTTTTGCCTAACCTTTTAATATGTCGAAATATAATTAAAAAAAATTGTAATCTTCCAATTCAGCCTGCATATAAAGAAATAAAAAAAGCGTCAGTTTTCGGAATGACAACTGACGCTCAAAAGGCTTTATTATGGAGAGAAAAGAACAATTTTTTGTTAAGGCTTCTTGATATCTTTTGATTTTTCGGGACTGGTAAAATTGCATTTTGGCGGTGTCATCCTGCAGGTGTCTGGCTGACAGTTTGGTTTAGCCGCCGGTACCAGTTGTGTTGTTTTTTTGGCCGGAGCTTGTGTTGTCTCCTGATACATTTCTGCGTAAGGGGTAAGTGCCAGATGGATGCCTTCCTGGCTGGTTTGACAGTAGGCCGCCGTGGCGATACCTATGCTGGCCAGAATTGTCAGAAGCAAACAGAATTTTTTGAATAACATCAGGGCCTTGGTTAGTGTTTACCTGAGTTATACTGAAAAAATGGGTTTAGGTAACAGAATTATCCTGACCTTTCGCTGAGGTGCAGTCTTTCTTCGGCAAACAGAATCATTTATTCGACATGTAACCTTGCTGTGATAGTCAGGGTTTCGTAGCTTTCGGGAAGACTTTTTGCATGCGGCCAAAATATATTTATGTATTGGTACACCTTCTCCTATGGACAGGTGCGTATTATCTGCTGGCACCAGAACCTGTTGGTGTAGGGCGTTTTTTACTGCCCGTTTTTTCGCCCCGGCAAAATCTGTGGTTTATCACATATGGTATTTTGCTGAATGCCATTATGATTTATACCTATGCTCATTTGCTTCTGCCACGGTATCTTAAGAAAAATAATATCAGCTATTTTTTTCTCATCAACCTGATCTACCTGTCGGGATTTGTGCTGCTGGAAAGTTTTCTGGATTATTCATTTGTGGTTTTTCACCATTTACCGACCTCTCCCGACTCGTGGCAATCGTTTGGCGGTTGGGTAGAAACCAATACGGTACTGAATGTAGTATTCATGCTGGTTGCCAATTTTTATGGCTTCACTTTCGCCTGGTTTCGTGAACAACAAAACAGGCGAAGCCTGGAACAGGAAAAGCTTAAAGCCGAATTGTCTGCCCTGAAACATCAGATCAACCCCCACTTCCTGTTTAATATTCTCAATGGCCTTTACGGTCTGGCCTATCAAAATGACGACGAACCCACTGCCGAGGGGATTGCCAAACTTTCTCACCTGATGCGGTATATGCTCTATGAATCCAACGACAATGCGGTGTTGCTTGACAAAGAAATCCGCTATATGGAAAATTACATAGACCTACAGCGATTGCGTACACAGGGCGCTGTGGATATAGATTTTTCGGTCAAGGGGGAGGTACAGGGAAAAAAAATTGCCCCTATGATTCTGATTCCTTTTGTGGAAAATGCCTTTAAACACGGGGTAAGTACAGCAAAACCCTCCTCCATTGTCATCCAGCTCAACATCCTGGAAAACGACCTGTCTTTTAGGGTCGTCAATACCATTCACCGGAGCGAAAGCTCCGCTGCACCCTTTGGGGGTATAGGCCTTAAAAATGTGGAAAAACGCCTGAATCTTTTATATAAAAACGCATTTAGACTTGAAATAGACCAGAAAAATGGTTTTTTTGAAATAAACCTAACCATTGCCTTATGATGTTGAATTGTATAGCCATAGACGACGAACCGCTGGCATTGGAAGTAATCGAAAGATTTTGCGGCAAGATTCCTAACCTTCAGTTGCTGCGCACTTTCCGCAATCCGATAGAAGCTGTCGAGTTTTTTCGCAACCACCCGGTAGATTTGGTTTTTCTCGATATTCAGATGCCCGACCTCAACGGAATTCAACTTCTTCAGTCGCTAAGCCATAAACCGATGGTGATTTTTACCACTGCCTATTCCGAATATGCGGTTGACAGCTACGAATTTGATGCGATCGATTATCTGCTAAAACCCTTTTTATTTGACCGCTTTCTCAAATCAGTGAATAAAGCTTTCGATCAGATGAAAGCCCGGGAAGCGATTGAAAACCAGGAAGAAACTTTGCCCGAAGAAGAAACGGCTTCGGATAAAGACTATCTTTTTATTAAATCTGATACCCGCTTTTTTAAAGTGGACTTCAAAAATATCCTCTATGTTGAAGGAATGAGAGATTATATAGCGGTCCATACACCCGGGCAGAAAATACTCACATTGATGAGTATGACCAAAATGATGGATAAACTTCCCTCGGGAGATTTTATGCGAATTCACAAGTCGTATATTATCGGATTAAACCATATTTCACTGATACAAAACAATCGCGTAATTATTGCCGGCAAAGAAATCCCTATTAGCAATTCATTTAAAGACACTTTTCTTAAATTTGTTGAGGGTATGAATGATTAGCATCACAACCTTCTTATCTTGTGCGGCGAAAAATATATACATGCTACTCGTTACAGACATTGGGAATTCAGACATCGTATGGGGGGTATGGGATAATGGCACGTGGTTACACCAGTGGCGACATCCGTCTTCAAAGTATCCTTCTGCCGGAGCCGCTATCCAAAAATATGCAGATACTGCCGGAATAAATCTTAACGCATTTGAAAAGGTCGTGATAAGCAGCGTGGTTCCGGGGATTTCTCCAGCGGTGAAAACCATGCTCGAAAAACTTACCGGCTCAAAAGCCATTATTATTGGTCCTGATATTTTCAGAAAGATGAAAATGCGGATCGACAATCCGGACGAAATCGGTTCTGATCTTGTTGCCAATGCCGTAGCTGCCTATGCGCGATTCTCTCAGGCGGCAATTGTTGTGGATTTTGGTACTGCCTTGACATTTACTACGGTGTCAGATGAGGGCGAAATATTGGGCGTAGCCATTGCGCCTGGCCTGAAAACGGCGATGTTGGCTTTATTTTCCAATACAGCCCAACTTCCGGTCGTGCCATTGGAGTTGCCCGAATCTGCCATTGGTAAAAATACTGCGCATGCTTTGCAGGCGGGAATATTGCTGGGATATGTAGGGCTGGTAAATGAGTTGATTGACCGGATACAGGCTGAATTACCAATACAAGCGAAAGTCATCGCTACCGGGGGGCTTTCCTCTGTGCTGGCGCCGCTGAAGGCCAGGTTTGACGAAGTGGATCCTATGCTTACGCTTGATGGTCTGCGACAAATCGCCGAAAAGTATGGCATCTAAAAAACTCAAAAAAAAAATAGATTCTTCAGAACCACTTTTATATTATTCCGTAGGAAACGTTTTACATCCCTCCGTTACGTAGCAGAAATCATATTGTATGAATCAAGCTGAGTCTATATCAGCGAGGATCGGTCGTGCCCGCCGTCTCCTCGCTATGGCAATTAACGGTACGGAGAAGGAGTTTACTTCCGGAAGTATTCGCAGGGCATTGTTTATTCTGGCCATTCCCATGGTTCTTGAAATGGTGATGGAGTCGCTGTTTGCCGTTGTGGACATTTACTTTGTAGGAAAGGTAAGTGTGGACGCACTGGCAACTGTCGCGCTGACTGAATCTATTTTATTTCTGGTCTATGCCATCGCCGTGGGGCTAAGTATGGCTACGACAGCCATGATTTCCCGAAGGGTCGGTGAAAAAAAACACGAAGAGGCGTCAAAAGCTGCAGCCCAGGCTCTGTTTATTGGATTGAGTTTTGCCGCAGTCATCAGTATTTCGGGGTTGTTTTTTTCTAAAGATATCCTTCGGTTGATGGGGGGCAGTGAGCAGCTGATCGAAGCGGGATCGGGTTATGCCATGTGGATGCTGGGAGGCAACCTCACGATTATGCTCCTGTTTCTGAACAACGCGATATTTCGCGGAGCCGGAGACGCGGCTATTTCGATGCGGGTGCTCTGGGTTTCCAACGGCTTGAATATGTTATTGGATCCATGCCTGATTTTTGGTTACGGACCTTTTCCCGAACTGGGCGTAACCGGTGCCGCGGTTGCTACCAATATTGGCCGGGGAATTGGCGTGGTCTGGCAGCTATGGATACTTTTCCGTGGAAATGGAGTGATTATGATCAAACGCCAGGATCTGGTTGCAAATCTGGCACTGATGTGGCGGCTGATCAAAGTTTCTTTTGGTGGAATGGGGCAATTTTTGATAGGCTCGGCTAGCTGGACCTTTATGGTACGAATCATTTCCATTTTTGGCAGTGAAGCTCTGGCCGGCTACACCGTTTCTTTTCGGATCATCATCTTCACAATCCTTCCTTCCTGGGGACTTGCCAATGCTGCCGCGACGCTTGTCGGGCAAAACCTTGGGGCAAATCAACCCGATCGTGCCGAAAAATCAGTCTGGTATGCTGCCTTTTATAATATGGTATTCCTGACAGCCATTTCAGCATTGTTTTTCACCAACGCTTCTTTTTTTGTAGGCCTGTTTTCGCAGGAAGCAGAAGTGATCCGGTATGGCGTAATGAGCCTGAAAATCATTTGCTCAGGCTATATCTTTTTTGCCTACGGAATGGTGGTAAGCCAGGCATTTAACGGAGCCGGCGATACCCGTACACCTACCATCATTAATTTGATTGGATATTGGTTGATACAGATACCGCTGGCTTATGTTTTGTCGGTAACGTTGGCCTGGGGCCCTGTCGGCGTATTTATTGCCATAGCCCTGACGCTGGTTTTTATTGCAGTTATCAGCGTCGCAGTTTTCAGACGGGGAAAATGGAAAGAGGTACTGATTTAATTGGGGTCAATCACATCTTCCATAAAATGAATCACGCCATTTCTCGACTGGAGATTTAAGGAAGTGGTATAAGCATTGTTGTTGATCACAACACCATTGATGAGGGGAGAAATGGTGAGGGTTTTATTGTTCAGATTTGTGTATTCTGTTGGAAGTACCAGCCCCAGTAAGACGCTGCCTGTTATATTGGTATTTAGCATATGGGTCAATACCAGTGCGCGTGCTTGTTCTACCGAAAGATCTTGTGGACCAACAATGCCGGGAACTTTATCGAAATAGGCTTTAAATGCATTATTGTCAGGCACAAAAAAAGTACGTGAAATCCCTTTGGTTGATAAAGTCGTCCTTAACTCTGCACGGTCAATCAATTCTTTCATCGTTGAAAGACCTTCATTCATGTCAATAAAATCCATCATAGTAGGCATAGGGAGCATTCCATCCAGTCCCTGAATATACCCGTTGCCTGTTTCTATATCGGGATCGACGATATTTGCTCTGCGGTTGATCTGAAGCAGGGTTGTCTCCTCAATCTGCATCAGAATAAAGGTCCCGTCAGGCCCCAGATTACAGGGGGTTACAAAATATCCGGTACCAAGATTTTCTGTTTTAACCCGGGTATATTGTACATGATAGGCGAGGATTCCGCTCAGTTCATTTACCGGAATATCAGAGAGGCTGCCGTATTTAAATTCCTCAAGAAAATTGTCCACGGCCGTATTGTTGGGCGCAAAAATCGTAAAAATTGTCGAGGAGTTAAAGAGGCTGTCCAGCCCGCTGATTTCAATTACTTCTACCCATTTGCTGTATTCGGGCTTTGATTTGAGGGTTTCATATAAGCTGGGTAATACGGGATCTTTTTTACATGAGGAAAATAGCCCCGCTGTTAACACCATAAAAATCAGAAAGTATGCTCGTTTCATTTGTTATTTAGTTTAGTCGCAGTATAAACGTAAAAAAATCTGTACATGGATGCCTCCCGGTACAGATTAGCGCTGCAAAACTAAAAAACATTCCACCTAAAAGAGAAAATGATCGCAGAAATCATCGCAAAAAAAATGAGGCGGCCTTTTGGGCCGACCTCCTGCAGCTATGAATCTACCTAATATTTCTTTAGCCATTTAATTTTCCCTTCCCGGAATTGTGGCTTGTGTCCGGGAATCCCTCGTAAGGCAGGTAAGCTGTACCGGTATTGCTCTGCCACACCGGTTTGGACTGTTTTGAAGCTGTATAAAACTGACTTTTACCAATACCGGATTTTCTACCTCTCCACTAAAATAATCCTCAATATTTACCGGGTTGATAAGGTGACCCGTCTCCAGCTCGATCAATACCCTGCATTCCCAGTCCGGAGGAGCCGGAAACATCACGCCACGCATCCGGCATGGAAATGAACGGTCTGCCTGGGTGTTCATATCCCCTGTTTCTGCGTCCGCTCCCGGAATGAACATCTCCGATGATTTTAATTCTCCATCGGGCAGGATCAGCTCTTCCTGCAATGGATTACAGGAAATGATAAACAGAAGCAATAAAAGAATTGATGAATAGAATGTTTTCATATATTGTTTGGTAATTTTGACAGGTTAAATATGTCCATTATGATATTTTCAAAAATACTATTCTGGGAAATAATATAAAATTGTATTTTACGAAAATTCAAACATAATGCATTTTTACAGAAATTTCTTCACATTCCCGCTATGAAAAATACTACTACTCACTCACGTCGAAAATTTCTCAGAAATATGGCTGGTACAGCCCTGGTCGCTTACGGCCACCTGAAAACCCGGGTGATCGAGCCCGCAAGAATGGAGTATAAAACGCCCGAAGGATATAGTGAACACCTCGATCATTTTACCAATTTCTTTTACGCTATTCGTACCGGCGGTTCGGTTGTAGAAGATGCCAGCTTTGGGCTTCGGGCCGCAGGGCCTTCACTGGCGGCCAATATGAGCTATTTTGAAAGGAAACCGATTTTGTGGGATCCTGAAAAAATGGTAGTGAAATAAAGATATTCGTTTATGAAACAATTACTACTAACCCATTTATTTCTTTTCGTATTTACTGCGATTTCTTACGGCCAATTTTCTGTTTCCGGCAAAGTAGTGGATGAAGAAGGTAATCCATTGGTAGGCGCCAGTGTGTTAGCTAATGCCGACCGGGTTGCCGTTTTTGCGGATGAAAATGGCGCGTTTAATATCGATATCAGAGATGAGCGGCTGGATTCTCTGGAACTGTTTTTTTCCTATTACTCTTATAACTCAGAAAGTGTAGTGGTAAAAAATGGTCAGAAAAATATCCTGATTACCCTCAAGCTGAAAGAAAAAAAACTCGATGCAGTCGTCATTACAGCCCTTGGCGTCAAGCGCCAGGAAAAGGAAATTGGCTATTCTACCACCAAAATTGACGGTGATGCCATTGCCCTTTCCAATGCGCCCAACCTGGTAAATGCACTTTCGGGAAAAGCCGCAGGTGTTCAGATTTCCACACCTAATGGTGTCGACGGCGGTACAACCCGGATCACCATCCGGGGAAATAATAATATCAATGCCAGCAATCAGCCTTTAATTGTGGTAGATGGGGTTCCTTTGGAGAATGCGCCCGGACTTGAAAATATCGGTCGGGGTGTTGACTGGGGTTCTGCCATCAATAATATCAATCCCGACGATATTCAGGATATTAATATCCTCAAAGGTCCGACTGCCGCTGCTTTATATGGCGCAAGGGGGGCAAATGGGGTAGTATTGATTACCACTAAAAGAGGGGCAAAACAAAAAGGAATCGGTATTCAATACACGGTCAACTATAAGATGATTCAGCCCTATCGCTATCGGGATGTGCAAAATGTCTATGGAGCCGGCGGGCCGATTGGCCTCACTGAACCGGAGCTTTTCAAAAATTCCGCTGGCGAATTTATGTATCCTGCTTCGGTACATACCAATGACGGGCCTTTTGGAAAATCCACTACCGAACTATTTGGTTTCTATTCAACAGGAGCTTCCTGGGGACCTGAAATGCTTGGGCAGATGGTGAGGTGGTGGGACGGCGAGATGCGGGACTATTCACCTCAGCCCGACAATTTATCGCTCTATTTTCAAAACGGCCATACAACGACTCAAAACGTATCTTTTTCCGGCGGCGGCGAAATGGGATCTGTGCGTTTTTCTTTTTCAAATGCCAGCCATTCTGCCGTAATCCCCAATAGCAATTACGATCAGATTACCGCCAATATCGGCGCGAAGCTCAATATTTCGTCCAAAGTAACAGCTGATTTGAGCCTTTCCTACATCAACTACGAAAGACTTAACAGCCCGACGCTGGGCGATGATAATAATAAGTCATTTGGCAAGGGCATTCTCTATAGCTGGCCGCGCTCTTACAAAGGTTTGGAAAAGGAAATGAATATTCTCCCCAACGGCACCCGCAACAATTACAACGGCCAATATCCTTTTACCTTTACGCCGCCGCATCTTTGGTGGAATACCTACCACCAAAACACCACATTGACCCGAAATAAAGTCATTGGCGCACTGGCCCTGAATTATGAGATTACCGATTGGCTGACTGCTATGGCTCGAATCGGACTGGATTTTAACCTCGACCAGTTTGAAACCCGCAATGATCCGATTGATGCGCTGGGGATTCTGGAAGGGTATTACAGTAATGAATTGACGAGAAATCAGGTCAATAATAATGAATTCCTGATCACAGCTCAAAAGGAAAAAATCCTTGGTTCTGATCTGGATATTCGCTTTTCAGTCGGAGGCACGCAGTGGCAACGGAGACTTTACGGAATAAAAGGCCAAAGCGGGACCTGGGTAAATCCCTGGTTGTTTAACTTCAATAATTATCAGGATCCGCTTTCTGTTCCGATACCTTCGGAGGTCCGTTATGACAAAAATATCAATTCCCTCTATGCGTTCCTGAACCTGGGTTTTAAAGATTATCTTTTTGTCGAATTAACCGGGCGGAATGACTGGTCTTCGGCCCTGCCGGTGGAAAATAATTCTTATTTCTATCCTTCCGTTTCGGGAAGTTTTATCGCCTCGGAGGCGTTTAATTTTTCCAATTATTTCCTCAATTACTTGAAAATCAGGGGTGCATACGCCCAAACCGCTTCGGACACAGATCCTTTTCAGGTAGATTTTGTCTATTCTACCGGAACCTTTGGAAATGCGCAGACGGCAGCTTTGCCAACAACTATTCCCCCGATTGCGCTTCGCCCGCAGCAAGCCAATTCTTACGAGCTGGGGACTTCCATGGGTTTTTGGGAGGATAAATTCAGTCTGGACTTTACCTACTACTATATTCAGTCTTTTGACCAGATTCTCGACGCGCCTTTGCCCGCTTCTTCCGGTGCCAATCAGATTAAAATTAATACCGGAAAGCTGGAAAACAGAGGAATCGAGGCTGCTGTAACAGCGACGATTTTTAAAACGCAGAATAGTTTTTGGCGAACATCCCTGAATATCGCCCGCAACCGAAATTATGTCGTGAGCCTGGGCGACGGAGCTGAAATCCTTGAACTGGCCAATATCTGGGATTTAAATGGCCCGGCAATCGCTGTGAGGGCAGGGGAAGAGTACGGAACCATTATCGGCTACGATTATGTCTATCATGAAAATGGAAAGCCGATTCTCAATGAAGAAGGGACGCATTATTTGATTTCCAATAACCGTGTCCCGATTGGCAATGCATCGCCTGATTTTATCGGCGGCTGGCAAAACCAGATCAGGCTGGGTGATTTTACCTTGCAGACTTTGGTTGACTTCAAATGGGGCGGAGATATTTATGCAGGTTCTTATGTGATTGGTTTACAAACGGGACAAAGCCCTGAGACGCTGATAGAAAGACAGGGCGGCGGGCTTCCCTATACAGATCCCAGTGGTGAAACGCGCAATATCGGCGTCATTTTGGACGGTGTGTATGCCGATGGTACCCCCAATGATAAAGTGGTTCATTATTATTTTAAATACATCCCCAATGCAGGAGGATGGGGGCATTTCCTCTCCAAACCAGGAATCATGGAAAATACCTGGGTGAAAATGCGGGAATTGTCTTTGTCCTATTCCGTTCCGACTACCTTTCTGCAAAAGACAAAAGTTTTCCAGGGATTGAATATCTCGGTGGTAGGGCGTGATTTATTTTATCTCTATACCACCCTTCCTGATCGCATTAACCCGGAAGGAATAAATGGATCGGGCAATGCCCAGGGGCTTGAATGGGCTTCCTATCCAGGGATGCGGTCGGTGAGTTTTCGGGTGCAGGCTAATTTTTGATTTTTGATTTCCCTGCTTTATTCAATGTAAACAAATGAGAAAAAACAATATATATCCATTCTTTATAGCTTGTTGGCTCGTTTTATTGACCTCCTGCGACGCAGGTTTTGAAGATATCAATAAAAATCCTTTTTCTCCAACTACGACCGACATAGGCCCCTTGTTCAATACTGTAGTCAGTTCCTTGCAACTGGGGTGGAATGAGCAGTTTTACATGCATAATGAAAAGCTCTATCAGGTTACACAACAAGCGGCCTTGACTGCGGAGACTTTTCAAAACATCAATATCGGAACCGAAGAAGCCTGGTCGCAATATTATAGCGCGCTGGCACATATTCGGGAGATTGAACGGCGAATGGAAGACTATTCGGGCGATCCGGAAGCGTTGAATAATGTGAAAGCACAGCTAAAAATCATCACGGCTTACAAGACCTTCCGCATGACTGATCTCTTTGGCGATATGCCCTTTTTTGAAGCAGGAAAGGCATTTGAAAGTGTTGATTTTTCCCGTCCGGCTTTTGACAGTCAGGAGGAAATTTATAAGTTTCTGTTAGAAGAGTTAAAATGGTCAGTAGAAAATATCAATCTGGAAGCTAATCCTGTAACAGCTACGGGTGAAGCCTATCTGTCTTTAGGTTCTTTTGATACATTTTTTAGAGGATCCCTTCATGAGTGGGTGAAATTTGCCAATTCACTCCGGCTTCGGCATGCTTTAAGAATGGCAGATAAAGATCCCGCTTTTGCGTTTCCCGTTATCGCAGAAATTATCGAAGGCAAACTGGATCTGATAGATGACGGTCAGGACGTTTTGATGAAACCCGCGGATCAAAACTGGCTGAATCTTAGTGTAAACTGGTCTTTTCGCGAGCACAAAAAACTCCGGATGGGAACGACGGTCTGGAATTGGCTTTCTACCTCTGATGACTCGACGGGCAGTGGTATTTTTGACCCGCGTACGAAGATATTTTTCGACACCAATAATGACGGAAAATGGAAGCCTTTCCCCCAAATCCCTGATCCGACCACTCCACAGTCCGGCGGAATTCCTTACCAGCAACACCGGGATGTCAGCTATGATTTTAAAGGGCAGGGAAATATTTATTCGGCGTTTAACTATTATCTGATCAGAGATGAAAAGGACGTACCCCAGATCATTTTAACGGCGGCAGAGGTGCATTTCATCAAAGCAGAAATTTACCTCCGGGGACTTGGCGTAGCGCAAAATACACCTTTGGCAGAATCTGAATATACCTCCGGCGTAGCAGCTTCGATGAAGTTCTGGCAGGATGTGATGGTAAACTCCGCTATATGGGTCAACAAACCGCCTGTTTTGTCTTCCGGAGAATTGTTTTCCCGCGTCAACCATAATCGCATCAGTATATTTAATCCGGCCAATGATAAACTGCAGCTGATTTACGCCCAACGCTGGCTGGACAGTTTTCGACAGCCCTGGGAAGCATTTTCCCTGTTAAGAAGAACCAATGCCACACCCCGTGAAGGCAATGCCAATCAATTTATGCGATTCAAATATCCGCCTTCTGAAGCCGAGAAAAACCCGCAAAACTGGGCAACCCAGGCCGCGAAGATGGGGGGCGATGAGCATTCCACCAAAGTGTGGTGGATGCCGTAGTAAGAAAGCCACCAGCCAAAAGCCAACAGCCAAAAGCCAACAGCCAACAGCCAAAAGCCAACAGCCAAAAGCCAACAGCCAACAGCCAAAAGCCAAAAGCCAACATTCAACCTTACATACCAAAACCTATCCAATATGAAACAAACAATTATACTATTCAGTCTATGGACCTTGTTTATCGCTCAGGGCTATGCTCAAAGCAATCAATACCTCCATTTTGATCGTACGGATGACTATGTCCGGCTGGACAATGGCTCTCAATATATCGCTAATAAATCTGCCTTTACGATGGCGGGTTGGTTTTATACCGATCAATTGGCGTATGGTCAAGGTATGCTGGGATTTCGGGGAACGGGGGAAGGTTTCTATTTTATTCAGCTCAACAACGGAACCCTGGAATGCCGGTTACAAACATCTACCGGACTACACGAAGTGGTCGGTCCCAATTTTACCATTCTTCCCGGCCAGTGGCAACATGTGGCATGGGTATATAATGGCTCTTCAGTAACGCTTTTTATTGATGGCGTGAATAAAGGAAGCAAAAGTGCATCAGGGCAAATTACGATGACGAATATCCCCTTTACGATTGGCAGAAGTATTCTGACTAACCTGAATTTTTACTTTGGGGGAAGGGTAGACGAGGTTACGGTTTGGGATAAAGCCTTGTCCGCAACAGAGATTCTGGCAATGATGGCTACAGAGCCTACGGGAACCGAACCCAACCTCCAGCTATATTACAAATTTAACCAGGGGCAGCCTTGTGGTGATAATACAGCCATTACCAAATTGATTTCAGAAACAGGTACCGGAGACCGGGATGCAGATTTGATTGGTTTTGCCTTAAATGGCTGTACTTCCAACTTCGCGGGTACTTTGCAGCTTGGTTTTCAGACCATTTCTTTTGCCAATCTGTCCAATAAATTGATTTCAGACCAGCCATTTAAACTTGATGCCACCGCAAGTTCGGGGCTGCCTGTTGCGTTTCAGATTGTCTCTGGCCCGGCAACATTGAATGGGGATACTTTAATTTTGGATGGAACCGCCGGGCAGGTGGTGGTAACCGCTTCCCAGTCAGGAGATACTACTTATAGTCCGGCAACGGATGTTACGCAGTCTTTTATGGTGATTGACCCAATGGCAACCGTTCCCAATATTGACCTGAGAAACCCACTGCCCGGAAATGTGTATGTACCCGAACTAAAGCCCATTCAGCTTGCTGCGATTGCAGATATTGATTTCCCTGAATTGCTTCAGGTTTCCAGCCTGGAATTTGAAATCGATGGAACTACGGTCCCCGCCAAAGACTGGGGAAATAAACATTACACTGCCTGGTGGACACCTCCGGCACATAGCCTTTACAACCTTACGGTGAGGGCGTTTAATAATTTTGGTGCAGTGGCAACGTATACAGTACCCATTATTATTTCACCCAATACCAATACCCAGACGATCAATGCTTTTTCCAATATCTGGATAAACAGCACGATCTTTAATCAGGAAGTAGAAGCTTCTTTACCTTCATTTCTGGGCGC
This sequence comes from Bacteroidia bacterium, assembly GCA_041391665.1. Classification (NCBI taxonomy): domain Bacteria; kingdom Pseudomonadati; phylum Bacteroidota; class Bacteroidia; species Bacteroidia bacterium. Next base: position 776,785 of record JAWKNO010000002.1, read on the forward strand.
TTATGACAGTATTTCCGCTCAGCTTCAGGTTTCCTGTCCTCCCGGAGGTTGTGGTGAATGGGACCGCGTAGCGCAAATTGAAGTAAAAACGCATGAGGGCGTCTGGTTTGAATTGATCCGGTATATTACGCCGTATGGAACTGCCTGTAGTCATGACCTGGATGTTACGGATTTTATGTCAGCTTTACAGGGAAAGGTTACTTTTCGCGTAAACTGTGAGACTTTTGACAATGGCTATAAATATCAGTTGAACCTCTTCTATCATGCAGGGACGCCAATGTATGCGTATTCTAAAATCAGCCCTGTATGGCACCAAACCTTTGACTTTGGCAATCCTGCCAACTTACAGCCGGTTCCCTCCCAGACGATTAAGTTTCCGCAGAATACCCTGGCCTCCAGATTTAAGCTTATTGCTACCGGACATGGATGGGGCGATAACAATACCTCAAATGCCGCTGAATTTTTTGAAACTACCCACCAGCTCCGGATTAACAATAATCCCGCTTTTGCCCATTATAACTGGTTGACCTGCAACCCTAATCCCGACGGCTGTCAGCCTCAAAATGGAACATGGTACTTCAACCGGGCGGGTTTTTGCCCTGGGGCAATCTCTCCGTGGAATGACTTTAACCTGAGCAACTACATCCCCCTGGAGGAGATTTCGCTGGATTATATTTTTGATCAAAACTATCAGGATTTTTGCCATGCCAATAACCCCAACTGCGTGAGCGGGGTTACCTGTCCCAATTGCAATGACGGGTTTAACCCGCATCTGATTGTGGCCTCCAGTATGATCCATTTTTCCGATGCACCCATGGACTCTCTCAATACATCTATTGAAGAGTTGGTGGCAAAGGCCAGTTTCAGGGTTTATCCTAATCCGTCTTCCGGGCAGGTAGAGGTAGAACTGACCGAAAAACTTACAAAAGTAAATCTTTCGATCGTAAATTCTCTGGGTATGCAAGTAAAGCGAATCGAGAATGTGCAGTTTCAAAACCAGCATGTGTCCCTGGATCTGAGTGATTTATCCGCAGGGATGTATATCGTGATTTTGGATAATCAGCAGGCTCGCTCATCGCGAATCCTATACCTGACCCGGTAATTTTTTATCCGGACAGGTGTGCAGATTGAAGAACTTCGGCAGCTTTTGTACTGATCAGGTTCCACGCCCGGTCAACATGAGCTGCCGTCATGTTTGTTTGTCCGATGGAAAGGCGAATTAAATACTTGCCATCGATTTTTGTATGCGTAATATAGATTTCACCGGAAGCATTTAACTGGTTGACAATCTGAGAATTAAATTCATTGATTTGGTTCTCAGACCAATTGCCTTCAGGCTTAAATCGAAAACAGACCAGATTCAGGGGTGGGGGAATAAATAGCTCAAAATCTGGCCTGGCCTGAATGACATCTGCGATATGTTGGCTGTTGTTGATATCGTTACGCACTTTTTCTTTCAGTCCAGCCAGGCCGTATGAGCGAATAACAAACCATAGTTTCAGGGCGCGAAATCTTCTGCCCAAAGGGATTCCCCAGTCGCGGTAGTTGTTGGTTTGGGAAGTATGTTGGGTTTTCAGGTATTCGGGCAAAATCTCAAATGTGCGGATAAGCGTGCCTTTATCTTTGACAAAATATGCGGTGCAGTCAAAATTGGTCAGCATCCATTTGTGCGGGTTAAAAACATAGCTGTCAGCTTTTTCTATCCCATCTATCAGGTAGCGGTATTCCGGTAATATCATGGCTGTTCCTGCATGAGCCGCATCGATGTGAAACCATATTCCCAGCGATTCACAGATTTCACCGATTTCTTTTATCGGATCCATCGCATGCGTACTGGTAGAACCAATGGAAGCAATCACACAGCCCGGCTGGTATCCTGCAGCGACATCATCGGCAATCGCTTTTCTCAGTGCATCGGGACGCATGGCGAGTTGGAGATCAACCGGAATTTTCACCACATTTTGACGACCAAAACCAGCGATTTTGGCGCCTTTTTCGATAGAGGAATGCGTTTCGGAAGAGCAATAAATGCGGATCCGGTCAGAGGGCCCAAAGCCAGATTCGTTGATGCGGAAATCAGTGATTCGCTCTCTGGCGGAAAGCATGGCGCAAAGCGTAGCTTCAGATGCAGTGGACTGAATGGCCCCTGTCCACGAATGGGGGAGCCCGCACATATCTCTCAGCCAGTTGATCATCATTTCTTCCAGCTCTGCAGCCGCGGGAGAAGTATCCCAGATCATACACTGAGCGGCCAGCGTGGCAGTGAGCATTTCAGCAAGGATGGAAGGCGGGCTGGAATTGGCCTGAAAGTAGGCAAAAAAGCCCGGACTTTGCCAATGCGTAATGCCCGGCACAATTACCCGCTGAAAATCTTCGAAAATGGTTTCCATGGATTCTCCTTCAAAAGGAGGCGCAGGGGAGAGCTGATGAAAAATCTGTCTGGGTTCCACCTGAGATTTTACAGGAAAGGTCTCCACATTTTCCAGATAGTCGGTCATCCAGTCAACCAACAGATGTGCTTGTTTTCGAAATTCGGAAAGGTTCATACGAGGGGATGGGGCTGTTAGCTTTTTTCTTCCCAGATTTTACACAGGTGAATAATCGTTTGTACCGATTTTTCCATATCCTGAACCGAAACCCATTCTTCTTTTGAGTGGAAGGCATGTTCTCCTGCAAATATATTGGGGCAGGGAAGACCCATATAAGAAAGTCTTGACCCGTCGGTTCCCCCGCGGATGCTTCGTTTTTTCAGCTTAATTCCTGCCCTTAAAATGGCTTCTTCGGCGTATTTTACCACATGTGGAAACTGATCCAATACATTCTTCATATTGCGGTATTGAGCTTTGACGGTCAATTCTGCCCGGGAAGATGGGTAGTTTTTCAGAACCTCATGCATGATATTTTCGAGAATGGCTTCGTGTTCTGCGAGTTTTTTATCATCAAAGTCACGGATAATAAACTGGATAGAAGCTTTTTCGACTACCCCTTCGACACTTACAGGATGGATAAAACCTTGCTTATCGTCGGTGGTTTCCGGTGAGAGACCCTGTTTGGGAAGGCGGGACAGGATTTCGCCCGCAATTTTAATGGCGCTTTCCAGTTTGCCTTTGGCAAATCCAGGGTGAGCGCTTACGCCATAAATGGTGATGATCGCACCGTCAGCGGAAAAAGTTTCATCTTCCAGGGAACCCAGCGTTTCACCGTCAATGGTATAGCCAAACTGAGCGCCCAGTTTTTCCATATCGACTTTATCTGCCCCTCTGCCGATTTCTTCATCAGGAGTAAAGAGAATCCGTATTTTTCCTCTTTTTTCTTCCGGATGCGTCATAAAATAGTGTGCCGCATCCATAATAGCAGCTACCCCTGATTTATTGTCAGCCCCCAGCAGAGTAGTGCCGCTGGCGGTGATGATATCGTTGCCGATCTGCGATAGCAGGTCGGGGTGATCGTCTGGGCGAATGACAACAGTAGGATCATCGGGCAGGGCAATCGCATACCCCTGGTAGTTGCGGTGAAGGATCGGTTTTACATTTGTGCCGGAGGAGTCAGGCGAAGTGTCCATATGTGAACACAGGCAGATGACCGGAACATTTTTGGAGGTATTGGGGGGAATGGTAGCATAAACGTACCCAAACTCATCCATTTCCGCATCAGGAATACCCATGGCCGTCAGTTCTGCCAGGAGAACCTTTGCAAGGTCTTTTTGTTTCTCTGTGGATGGGCAGGTTGGAGAATTTGGATCTGACTGTGTGTCAATGGTTACGTATCGGAGGAAACGCTCGGTAACGGTATGTGAGATATTCATAACAAAAACTTACAAAGGGTCTTTGGGGAAAAAGAATGAAATTATTACTTTCGGTAAAGTAATAAAACGCCTCTGAAAAGTCCTATTTCTTATCTTTTATCTTTCATTTCCACTCCAATGCCTGGAAGGGATTAGAGCTGTTGTCTGAATAATTTTCATTCCACAAATTTAATCCCAATAATCATGTTTAGTATTTATTCTCAACGCCTTACCCTTATTCCATTAAATACGGAGCAGTTGTTGTTGCTTCAGAAAAATCGCGATCTCCTTACCCAATCACTGGGGCTAAATCCTTCCGAAATCCGGATGAATGCAGAAATAGCGGCAGAGTTGAACGATGCCATACCCTACTGGATTTCTCACACCAGTCAATATCCGGAGCGGTATATGTGGTTTACCCATTGGGAGATTGTATATACCGGGAAAAACGAATCCATTGGCGGAATAGGCATGAGTTCCTGGCCCAATCATAATGGCGAAACCATGATTGGTTATGTGATAGATAACCGGCATCACAATCAGGGAATCGCCACAGAAGCGGTTGAGTGTTTGCTGGATTGGATGTGGCAAAATCCTGAACTAAGGACCGTTACCGCAGATACACCCCGGGATAATTACCCGTCACAGCGGGTATTGCGAAAAAATGGCTTTGAAATATGCGGTGAAGATGAAACACTACTTCATTGGCGGAAAAGGCGCCATACGGGTGCTTAGGGCTTATTTTATGGAAAATTCCTGATTAAAAATCTTGTTCTGGAAACTATGTAATTCTAAAAACTTTCATATTCGGATGAATTTCCTTGCATTTTTTGTAACTGAAATGCACATTTACTAATACGTTCTTTTCAGATTATATCACAACTTCTAACCAAAAGCTTTATTCATGAAAAACTTTCTATTATTAGTGACTGCTTTCACGCTGTCGCTCAGTTTCGCATGGGCGCAGACGACAGTATCCGGCCGGGTTACCGATGGCGACAGCGGTGAACCATTGGAAGGAGCAACTGTCCAGGTGAAAGGTACAACGGTGGGGATTTTTACTGATTCCCAGGGTAAATATTCCCTTCGCGTACCAGAAAGTGGAGAAACGCTGGTTTTCTCATTTATCGGGAAAGCGCCTCTGGAAGTAGCAATTAATGGAAGAACAACCATTGACATTACAATGAGTGGCGATGAGTTGTATCTTCAGGAAGTAGTTGTTACTGCATTAGGTATATCCCGTGACAAAAAAGCCCTGGGCTATTCTGTTCAGGATGTAAAAGGTGGAGAGCTTACTAAAGCACGTGATGGTAATGTGGTCAACACACTTTCCGGAAAAATTGCCGGTGTACAAATTACCAGTTCTTCAGGTAATGTGGGTAGCTCTGCCCGCGTAGTTATCCGCGGAAATGCCTCTATCAGCGGAAACAATCAACCTTTGTTTGTAGTAAATGGAATTCCGATTGACAACGGAACCTATCATGGTGACGACGGTTACGGCAGCGTTGACTATGGAAATGCCGCGATGGACATTAACCCTGAAGACATTGAGTCGGTTTCCGTACTCAAAGGTCCGAATGCCGCAGCACTTTACGGCTCACGTGCTGCCAATGGGGTAATCCTGATCACGACCAAAACCGGCAAAGGTGCTCAGAAAGGCCTGGGTATCACCTATTCCGGCAACTTTGGTTTCTCCAATCCGCTTCGCCTTCCTGACTTTCAGAACGAGTTTGGTCAGGGCTCCGGCCAGCAGTTTTGGTATGTTGATGGCAACTACGGAGGCTTAAATGATGGTGTTGACGAAAGCTGGGGTCCTGCTTTCAACACATCTATTAATGAAAATGATGGAATTGACAATGATGGCGACGGCCAGACAGATGAACCCGGTGAAGGGGCTCTCATGGACCAGTATCAGGGTAAAAACCTCCCATGGGTGGCTCATCCTGACAACTTCAAAGATCTGTTTCAGACCGGTGTGAGCATCACCAACAACGTATCCATTGCGGCTTCCAGCGAAAAGCTGTATTCGCGTTTGTCATTTACGAATATGGATCAGACCGGTATGGTGCCTAATACCGACATCCGCCGAACCAGCCTCAACTTCAGCTTTGGTGCAAATCTTAGCGAAAAACTGACCACAGAAGGTAATATTACCTACACACAGACTCACTCCGACAACCGTCCGGGTACAGGGTATGCTGGTGACAACATCGTACAGCAGTTTATCTGGTCAGGTCGTCAGATTGATATCAATGACCTCCGCGATAAGTGGCAGACAAAAGATGAGTTTGGCAACAACTATAACTGGCTTCACAGTTATCAGAACAATCCGTTTTACACACTTTACAAAAACGTAAAACCACAGACCCGCGACCGTATCAACGGATATTATGCAGTTAAATACCAACTGACAGACTGGTTGCGGATCAAGGCGAGAGTAGGGGATGACCTGTACCGTGAAAGCCGTAAGCGTATCTTTGCCAAAGATACCAAAGACTATCCCAACGGTCGTTTTGATGAAGACCTGTTGTATGTCAATGAGATGAACAGCGATGTGCTGGTTACTGCCGACAAACAATTTGGCGACCTTCAGCTCACTGTTAACCTGGGTGCCAACCACATGACCCGCCGTTATGAGAGAAACTCTGTAACAGTTCAGGCGCTTACCGTTCCTGAAATTTACAACGTATCCAATGCTGATGGAAATCCTATCAACGATGTGTATACATCTGACAAAGTGATCAATTCAGTCTACGGAATGGCATCTCTTGCTTTTAAAGATTTCCTCTTTTTAGACATAACCGGCCGTAATGACTGGTCTTCGACCCTGCCGGTAGAAAGTAATTCTTACTTCTATCCATCGGTGAACCTGAGTATGGTGCTTTCAGAAGCGATTGCCATGCCTGATTTTATCAACTTTGTGAAGTTGCGCGGTGGCTGGGCCAAAGTGGGTTCTGATACCGATCCTTACCAGCTGAATGCGGTTTACAATGCGAATACAGCCTGGGGGGGTACACCCTCTTTCTCCCTCAGCAATGTATTGCCTCCTACGGCTCTTACGCCTGAGTTTACCTCTTCTCTGGAAGTGGGATTGGATGTGAAATTATTCCAGAACCGTTTGGGACTTGACGCTACCTATTATCAGGCGGCTACGATCAATCAGATTCTGCCAGTGGATGCTGCACCTTCTACCGGTTATACCAGCCAGCTCATTAATGCCGGCAAGATTGACAATAGCGGGATAGAACTTATGCTCAGCCTTGCGCCAATCCGCACTACCAATTTTGGATGGGACATTATGGTGAATTTCGCCAAAAACAAGTCTGTGGTAAGAGAGTTGCCCGAAGGCGTGGATGCCATTCGTCTGGGTCGTTACTGGTCTCTGGACCTCGAAGCACGTGAAGGCGAGGCTTACGGAAACTTCAGAGGGTTCTCCGCCAAATATGATGACAAAGGTAATATCATCCTCGATGGTGGTCTGCCGGTAAGAGAAGCTACCCCCAGTGTGCTGGGAACGATTACCCCAGACTGGATCGGTGGTATCCGCAATACCATTCGCTACAAGAATGCTTCACTTACCTTCCTGGTTGACGTAAGAAAAGGTAGTGATATCTTCTCTATGACCTATATGTTTGGTCGGTATGCAGGTGTATTACAGGAGTCTCTTGAGGGACGTGGTTCTGCTGACGAAATTAAAAATGGCTATGTATATGACGGTGTCAATGCTGACGGTACACCCAATACTTCTCCTATGGATGCAGAAACCTGGAATGTATTTTACTACCAGTCACTCGGAGGACATGACCGTTCCATTTTTGATGGTTCATTCGTTAAACTTCGTGAAGTTAACCTCACCTACGACCTGCCCTCCAGCTTCCTTTCCAAAACACCATTTGGCAAGCTAAGCGTAGGTGCATACGGACGTAACCTGTGGCTGATTTTCTCAAACATACCGCATGTTGATCCGGAAACAGCATTTGGAAATGCCAATGGAATCCAGGGATTTGAATTTGGTCAAACACCTTCCGCCCGCACCGTAGGTTTTACGGTTGATGCTACTTTCTGATTAACCTAAAAAATTAATAATGATGAAAAAGTTTTTGTATAAATTATTTTTCCTGGTGGTGGTTGCTTCGGTGTTTCCGGCTTGTACCGACAATTTTGCCGAGCTGAATACCAACCCCAATGCACCGACAGATGTACCTTCAACCAATATTTTGGTATCAGCCATTACCAATAGCGTGAGTCGGATTCACGGTGCTGATATGAACATGACCTACGGCGGTCTATGGGCTCAGCATTATGCGAAAATCCAGTATATCGATGAGGATTATTATTCTTATCGTACGGCTAATATGGATGCTCACTGGACAGGATTGTATGTAGGGCCATTGCTTGATCTTCAAACTATCATCGAAAAAGAAGGCGTCGGCGTTAATATGAAAGCTGCCTCCATGACGATGAAAGCGCACATTTTCAGTGTTATTACTGATATGTGGGGAGATATTCCTTATTTTTCTGCTTTGAAAGGTGGTGAAGCTATCCAGCCTGTATATGACTCCCAGCAGGATATCTATAACGATCTGGTTGCTCAGTTGGAACAAGCCGCTGCAATGTTTGACGACAATGGCGATGATCTGGGTGCCGGTGATGTTTTGTTTGGCGGGGATATCAGTAGCTGGCGTAAACTGGCCAATAGCCTCCGCATGCGTCTGCTCAACCGTATGGCTGGCGTAAATCCTTCCGCCAAAGCTACGCTTGAATCTATGCTGAATGCAGGTGTTCCTGTAATCTCCAGCAATGACGAGAATGCTTCATTGGTATATATAGGTGATGTTTCTTACTCCAATCCACTATATGCCAACAAGTATTTAAGTGGCAGAAATGACCACGCTATCAGTAAGACGATGGTTGATTTGTTGTCCAGCCTCAACGATCCCCGCTTAGCTGTATATGCTAAGCCTACCGCAAATGATCCGACTGCTTATGTTGGGCAGCCTAATGGTTCTGTTCAGCCGGGAGACTTTGGAACGATTTCACTTATCGGACCTACTTTCCGGGACGATCCTAAAGGCCCTTCCCATATCATGACTTACGCGGAGGTTCTTTTCATCAAAGCAGAAGTTCAGAATGACAAGCAGGCGTATCTTGACGGTATAGCCGCTGCCATGGATATGTACGGTCTTGCACCTGACACCGACTATATTACTGCTGCTGAAGCCGCTTTTGATGCAAATGCTGTAGAGGCGATAGCGAACCAGCGCTGGATTGCTCTGTTTGGAAATGGCTGTGAGGCTTTTTCAGAATATCGTCGTACTGGCTATCCTTCCACTATTCAGGAAGTACCCGGTTCTGTATATCCTGGAAAAGGAGTGCCCCTTCGTTTTGCGTATGCAACTACTGAGTTTACAACCAATGGAACCAATCTTGCCTCTGCGATCAGCAAGCAGGGAGTGGATGATTCCGGTTTGTTTGGTGCTAAAATGTGGTGGGCAAAATAGACCACAACTGCTTTAATTATAGAAAAACCCCCGGAATGCATTTGCGTTCCGGGGGTTCTTTCTGTAATGCGTAAATGCTATCAGAATCCAAGTTCTTGCATCCAGTCAAGTACGAGTCCAGGCCATTTTTCAGCCGGGCCTTTGCCTTTGGCAAGGGAAAATCCATGCCCTCCGGTCGTGAATATATGCATGGCAGCAGGCACGCCATTTTTCCGGAGATTGAGATAAAAATTCACACTGTTTTCCGGCACCACACTCTTATCATCGTTTGCATGTATAAGAATCGTAGGGGGCGTTTCCGGGGTAATTTGTTTTTCATTGGAAAAATAGTCGGCTATCTTTTCTGAAGGATCTTCGCCTATAAGATTTTTCCGCGAACCCATATGTGCATAGCTGGTATCCATCGTTATTACCGGATACATCAAAACCATAAAGTCAGGGCGACAGCTTACCCTGTCTACCGGGTCTTTGGAGTCGCGAATCCCTCTGTCAAAATGTGTGCCTGCCGTAGAGGCAAGGTGACCGCCTGCGGAGAATCCCATTATGCCGATTTTATCGGGGTTTAGCTTCCATTCGCCTGCCTTACTTCGTACCAGCCGGATCGCACGCTGTGCATCTTGCAGGGCAGCTGTACTTCTGCATTCTTCTCCCATCCAGTGCGGCAGCCGATACTGCAGAATAAATGCCGCGATGCCCTGTGCATTGTACCATTTGGCAATGTCTGTGCCTTCCCAATCCCAGGCCAGGATCGTGTAACCTCCGCCCGGACAGATAATCACCCCTGTACCCGTAGCGATAGAGTCGGGAGGGAGAAATACATCCAGTCCGGGGATTTTCACCTTGCTGAGTCGCCTGCCGATCCGGTCGTCCTTGACAAGCTCTGTTTCAATCGCCTCCACACAGTCGGGCGGGCTTTCTTTCCAGAGGGGAAGAAGGTTTTTGGGAATTTCCTGTGCTGAGGCATTCATAGAAAACAAACAAACCAGGAAAGCTGCCAACAGCAACTTTCCTGGTATCATAAGAGTTAATATGGACTTATTCATACGATTAGTCTTCTAAAACTGTAGTTCTTCCAGGGGTATAAGGCGCTTTTACTGCTTCCAGTTTTTCTTCAATATCCTTGATATTCTCTACTACGTCACGAAGCATGCTTTTTACCTGTTCAAACTCTTCCCTGGCTATATTGTATTGCTCAAGCATCGTACCTGTTGGAGAAGTGCGTGCGCTGTAAAGGCCAAATAATGCCCGGCTTATGCGATCGTTGATGGAAGGGGCTACTTCAAACTGCCGTTTTTCGACGCTGGCATCTCCGTTGAGCAGCAGGTCAATTTTGATCAGCGCCTGCGCGGCTTCCCGTGCCTCTCCAAGTATGGATGCGGGTACTTTTGGGTAAATCCTGCAGGTCTCCATAATGCGTGTATTTTTTTCTGTCAGTTCTTTATGCAGGTCGCTGGCTCCCCGGATCACCCGATACAGTTCTGTGGCATCTTTTTGAAAGGCCAGTGCAGCAGCCTGATCAGTTGCGGGAAGGGTGAGGTTATTGAGCGGATTAACCATAAATGGTTGTGGACCTACCAGTTCGCGCATTTGGCCATTGACACTGATTGCCATTGACACAAAGTACTTACCAGGAAGGGCCAGATACCCGCCACCTCCACCAAAACCTCTGCGTCCGCCACCACCTGATTGAATGGGCATGCTGGAGGCATACCGGAAATTCCAGACCATACGGTTAATACCCTTACCTGTACCGCCTTTGATCCGGTTGACGATTTCACCTTTTTCATCTGTAATCGTGAATAGCGTATAGGCAGATTCTTCATTGTCCTCCGCACGCATTTCCTCAAAAGTCGGGTACTTGATTGCTTCTCCGGCTTTCTCAGCTTCTTTTTCCCGGTCTTTGCGAATTTGCGTCAGCGTTTTGGGAGAATCTTTAAGATAGTAAGTAAATACTGCCCCAACCGGTGGGTTTTCTGCTGTAAAAAGGGATGCTCCCTGGAAACTTTTTCCTCTGCCTCCCAAAGGGCTATACTCTACAAAAAGAAGCGCATCTTTTACCGGGAAAATGGTCGCTTCCTGCGCAAAGGTTTCTTTGGAGATATTTCTCAGACAGCTATAGTCATCAAGCACATAAAAACCCCTGCCAAATGTAGCCAGCACCAGGTCATTTTCTCTGCGTTGGATCGCTATGTCGCGTACCGCGATGGTCGGTAGCCCGCTTTTGAGTTGAATCCATTTTTTACCGCCATCGGAGGTGAAGAAAAGCCCAAATTCGGTTCCGACAAATAAAAGGTTGGGATCCACATGGTCTTCTGCTATCGCATAAACAGAACCTCTTTCCGGAAGGTTTGCGGTAATACTTGTCCATGACTGCCCCCTATCGGTGCTTTTGAGCAGGTAGGGTTTGAAGTCTCCGTTTTTGTGGTTGTTGAATGCCGCATAAACTGTATTGACATCGTGGAGGGATGCAAGCAGCATATTGACGTAGGTTCTTTCCGGTATTCCGGGAAAGGCTTCAATTTTTCGCCAGGTTTCCCCTGTATTTTCGGTAACCTGAATCAGTCCGTCATCTGTGCCGACATAAATCAGGCCTTCTTTTTTAGGCGATTCGTCAAGGGCTACGATGTTTCCGTAAATAGAGGTAGATATGTTCTTTTCAACGGCATCCACCCCCCATACTTTGCCCATTACAGGAAGAGTATTTCTATCTAATTGTCTGCTTAAATCTCCGCTGATGGCTTTCCAGTTATCGCCGCGATCTTCGCTTTTGAAGAGTTTATTTGCGGCAAAATACAGCCTCTTATGATTATGCGGGCTAATGAGCAGAGGCGCATCCCAGTTCCAGCGAAAAGCTGCTTCTCCTTTTCCTTCCATGGGTTTAATGAAGATATCTTCCCCGCTTTGTTTGTCAAAACGAACTAACCCCCCGTACTGAGATTGTGCATAGACGATATTGGGATCTTTGGGATCTATTTGTGATTCAAATCCGTCACCGCCATTGGTTACAAACCAATCGGCATTGAGGATGCCCGAAGGGCTGCTTGTACGTGAAGGCCCTCCCAGGCTGTAATTGTCCTGAGTACCACCATACACATTGTAAAATGGTTCTGCTTCATCAACCGCAACTTTATAAAACTGGGTAACCGACAGGTTTGCCTTAAATTGCCAGTTTTGTCCGCGATCAAAACTTTCATAAATACCGCCGTCGCATCCTGAGAGATAGTAATCGGGGAAGGCTGGGTCAATCCAGAAAGCGTGGTTGTCGACATGTTTGTTTTCTTCGCCCAGTCGGTTCCATGTTTTTCCGCCATCGTCGGAAACCATGTTGAGCATGTCCATAGCATAGACACGATCTACATTTACCGGATCACAAAAAAGCTCCTGATAATAGTTTCCACTGGTAACAAGGTCCCCGCGTTTTTCCCAGGTAACCCCCCGGTTGGTCGAACGAAATACCCCTCCTTTGCCGCCTTCTGCGTCCAGAATGGCATACAATACATCTGGGTTTACCGGAGAAATAGCCATACCGATTCTTCCCAGATCCCCGCCGGGGAATCCGCTTTGAGATTTTTCCCAGGTTTCGCCGCCATCGGTAGACTTATACAGAGCTGACCCGGGGCCGCCGCTGATGAAGGTCCACACCCTGCGGGTGCGCTGCCAGGTAGAAGCATAGAGTACATGGGGATCGCGGGGGTCCATGATGACTTCGTTGACCCCGGTATTTTCATCCACTTCGAGAACTTTCTTCCAGTTTTTACCGCCATCAATGGTTTTATAAAGTCCCCGGTCTCCCCCGGAGCGCCAAAGTGGGCCATGGGCTGCGACAAAAACGATATTGGAGTTGCTGGGATCGACGACAATGTTGCCGATATGTTCGGACTCTTTGAGTCCCATATTTTTCCAGGATTTACCACCATCGGTGGATTTATAGACCCCGTCGCCGTAGGCGACGCTCCGCTGGGCATTGTTTTCGCCAGAGCCTACCCATACGGTCGCCGGATTGTTGGGGTCTATCGTCACGCAGCCGATAGAGTAGGAGCCTTCGCCGTCAAACACGGGCTCGTAAGTCGTCCCGGCATTGACAGTTTTCCAGACCCCGCCACAGGCAACGGCCACATAATATTCTGCCCGATTTTTGGGATTAACTGCAAAATCCGCAATTCTGCCCGAGGTTAAAGCCGGGCCAATGGCTCTGAATTTTAGCCCGGAGAAGGTGCCGGAATTCATCGGATCCTTTTCTTCGGTAGTCGTTGCGGGGGCGTCTTCTTTCTTGGCCTTCTTTTGTGAAAAGGCTTGATAATGAATAGAAAACACAATAATAAGGAGGGTAAAGAGTGCTTTGTGTGTCATTTTGGTGAGTTGCGTTAAATGAGCATAATTGGGAAATTACCACAATTTCCCTTTTCTGCAAAAAACCCCCGACACATAAGCTATTCTACCAGATATGAAAGGACTTTGGAACGGCCCCCTGCAGTAAGTCGGATAAAGTATCGGCCGGGGGAAAGATTCTGTGAAAAATCGCCGCGATATTCTCCCTGAAGGGGAAAAATAGAATGGCTGAAAATCTGCCTGCCCATTATGTCGATGATTTGCAAATCTACTTTCGGCATCCGGGCATCGTGCAATTCCAATGTGAAATTGCCTTTACCCGGATTGGGATAAATAGTCGCGACCAGTTTGTATAGTTGGTTTTGGTATAAGGAGGCTGGTGGGTTTGTTTCCACCACGTCGCTGACCCATACACCCCGGCCGAAAGTAGCTGCATATATTTTGCCAGCAACCGGATCGATCTCCAGTTCGCTGATGATGACATTGGGAAGATTCTCGCTGTAAAGTTGCCATTCGCTGGCGGTATCGCTCAATATCCAAATACCTCTGTCCATTCCAGCATAAACCAGATTGGCGGTAGTCCCCGGCTGATACACGATGGTGTTGGCTGGCAGGTTGGGCAGGTTTAATGAAATATCTGTCCAGCTGTTTCCGCCGTTATCTGAGGTAAAGACTTTTCCGCCAGGGGTAAATCCGCTCACGGTAACCCACAGTTTCATGGGATTGTTATCTGCTACTGTCAGGTCTGAGAAAAAGAGCGAGTCTGGCAGACCTGCGGTTATATTTGTCCATGAGTCGCCCCCATTGGTTGTGCGCCACAATTCTGATGGCTGATTAAAACTGTGGTAAATTCTTTTTGCAAGATAAATCACCTGTGGGTTTGAAGGTGCGACTGCAAGGGCTGAGGCTGGCGAAGGATAACCAACCCCTGTCATGGGTGCAAAGTTGGACTTTTTTGTCCAGACATCACCGCCATCGTCAGATATCCATAGATTGCCAAAAGCTGCGTAAACAGAGTCGGGGTCATTGGGGTGAAGAACATAGGGGGTGGTCCATGCCCCTGCTTCTCCTGCACCGGACGTAATGGCACTCGCAATTCCATAATCTATATTCTGCCCACCGTCATAAGATCGCGTGAGTCCGCCGTATTGATATGATCCATAAATAGTACCGGGATCGTCAGGGTGAATAATGCATTCCATTCCATCCCCACCGATAATATTCAACCAGGCATTGCCGGTCTTGAAAAAAGTCGAATTGTCCTGAGCTCCGGCTATAAGATTATCCGGAAATGCGGAGGTGATTCCTATCCGATAAAAGGAAGTAACGTTGATTCCATCGCTGATATCTTCCCATTGCGTAGGCCAGTTATAACCGCCAGTGGAGAATGCATCTTCCCATGACCCGAAGATTAGCGAATCGGTGCGCATAATGCCCCCGTCATTGCAAATATAAAATTTGTCATCCAGTGGATTATAACTGAGAAAATGCTGATCTGCATGGACACTGGGGCCAAAATCGCCCCGCCAGTAAGAAATGCCCTTCCAGGAAGCGCCACCATCGTCAGAACCCCAGAGGTTGATTCCTCCGGTATATATCCGGTCTTTGTTGTTGGGATCCACGAGAATGGTCAGGTCATAGGTTCCCTGCCCATCGTTCCCGCTGTTTCCCTCATACCAGTGGAGGATATTGGGGGCGGAATTCTGGTCAGATTGTAATTCCCAGGTTGAACCTCCGTTGGTGGTGCGGGATAGCCCATAAAACCCGCGAGCCATATTGCAGGCAAGGGCATAGACATATTCAGGATCGGAGGGAGAAATCGCCAGCTCTATGCGCTGCACGGCATTTTTTCCGGGGAATGGCGTGTTTTGTACTGTCCAGGTATCGCCAAAATCTGTAGATTTCATGATGCCGGCTGTTCCCTGTTGAAGGGTTGCAACAAACCCCGTAGAGGCATAGAGGATGTTAGGGTTGGCAGGATGTTTTTCAATATCCCAGATGAGGCTGTCAGAAATATGGCTCCAAATTTGTCCGCCATCCCACGATTTCCAGATACCGTCTATTCCCGCTGCCAAAAGCGTATTGGGTTGGGAGGGATGGACAAATACGCGCCGGATCAGCGATCCATCCAGCTGTGTCTGGCTAAATCCGAGTCCGGTAGGGTTCCAGGTAAGTCCTCCGTCGGTAGTTTTGTACACACCGAGTCCGTAATGGGTATGGCGTTTGCGGTTGTCAAGGTTGAGCGCAACGCCCATATAGGCATAATCTCCAATCGAGGCGTACATGACCTGCGGATTCGAAGGGTCAAGGGCAATATCACTGATTCGGAGAATGGGCAGGTCATCGGTAAGCGGGGTCCAGGATTGACCGCTATTGGTAGTTTTCCATATACCGCCCTGTGCAACACCTACCCAGAAAGTTTGAGGATCTGTGGGGTGAAACAGAACCGTGTTTATGCGTCCCATTCCGTGTTGGGAAGTGGGATCAGGGCTCGCTGGTACGGCCATTGGACCAACGGGAGACCAGTTGGCTGTACGGGCAGAGGCAATATGCCCCTGCGACCGCAGCCGATGAGCTTTCATGATTTCGCTAAAAACAACCGATGGGTCCGAGGGATTTCCTTTTCCGTCAGCGCGGGCCATATAATGTTCCTGCCATCGTGCATACCACTTCCATCCTTTGGTGCTGTCGAGAGAATGTTCGCCTGACCAATGGATAAAGTTTGCTTCCAGTTCTGGTAAGGAAGTAGGTAAAGAGTTATTGAACAAAGGCTGACTGAAGCTCCGGATGGTGCAAACGAAAGCTATTACTCCCAAAATCAGAAAAGCCTTTTGATTCATAGCAATGGTCAATTTTCCTATGAAACAATTTCCTTATGCAAAACCCTACCGTTTAGTAGAGCGCCATACTGAATCTTGGGCGATATTTTTTGGATAATTCGTGTTGTTCTCCCAGATGGTGAAAAACAGCGATGGCAGCTCTTCTTGGGAGCTCACCAGCGTATGTTTTATTTATGGAAATACACTCAATCAGCAGTTCGAGTGTTTCCTCCCAGTCAGATGCCCAGAGCGCTTCTCTGGCGGCTTTGAGTCTGGAAGCCACGACCGTGTCATCGGTCGTTTCAAAACTTAGTAACTGAGCCATGGTCCGTACATCTTCGGCATGACCTGCCAACGGATGTCCCGCTTTGAGAGGTTCAAGCAGTTCGATCGCTTCTGCGGGGTTTTCAACAAGGATAATCCCTGCCAGTGTCAGCCGGGGCTCTCCCATATCCGGGTTGTCATAGACAAAGGAATAGAGCTGAGACATGGCTTCCGGATCGTGTTCCAATCTGCGAAGGATCGCGTGGAAGGTTCGGGTGCGGGGGTCAGGTAAATGGCGGGACAGCCATTTTTCAATCTGGTATTTGGGAAGAGCCCCCGAAAACTCGGCGACAACTTTTCCTTCGAAAAACATCTTGACATTGGGAATGCTTTTGATGTTGTATTGCTGAGCGACCTGTTGTTGTTCTTCGGTATTTAATTTAACCAGTTCCCAGCGCCCGTTGGCTTCTGCGGCAAGTTCTTCAATTACCGGTCCCAGAATCCGACAGGGGGCGCACCAAGGAGCCCAGAAATCAACGACTACCGGTATTTCTGTACTTTTTATTAATACATCTTTTTGAAAATCGAAGGGATGCGTCATAGCTGTAAGTCTTAAGATGAATAAATCCGCGCCTGGAGAACCAGACGCGGATAGAATATAAATTTCAAAGACAGAGAGGACTATCCCTGAACATTGATTGCATTAAGGTCTTCGAATGCATGATGGAGGCGTTTTACCAGCGTTTTTTCTCCTTCACGTAACCATACGCGCGGGTCGTAAAACTTCTTGTTTGGTTTATCTGCTCCTTCAGGGTTTCCGATTTGTCCCTGGAGATAGCCGCGATTTTTGGCTTCGTAAGCGCGGATACCATCCCAGTATGCCCATTGCGTATCGGTATCAATATTCATTTTTACTGCACCGTATTCAATTGCTTCGCGGATTTCTTCGCGGGAAGATCCTGAGCCGCCATGGAAAACGAAATTGATGGGATTGGGGCCGGTACCAAATTTTTTCTGAACAAAATCCTGTGAGTTTTTCAGGATAATCGGGCGAAGCTGAACATTACCTGGCTTATATACACCATGCACATTACCGAAAGCAGCAGCAATGGTAAAGCGATCAGAAATAGCTTTTAATGTTTCGTAAGCGAGAGACACTTCTTCAGGCTGGGTATAAAGACGTGAGCTGTCAACATCGGAATTGTCAACCCCATCTTCTTCACCACCGGTTACCCCCAGTTCGATTTCGAGGGTCATACCGATAGCCGCCATTCTTTTAAAGTACTCTGAAGAGATTTCGAGGTTCTCGTGGATCGGCTCTTCTGAAAGGTCGAGCATATGCGAGCTATAGAGCGGGCGACCGTATTGTTCAAAATGTTTTTCACCTGCATCCAGCATGCCATCTACCCAGGGAAGAAGTTTTTTTGCTGCGTGGTCGGTGTGAAGAATCACGGTAACTCCGTAAGCTTCTGCCATGAGGTGAACATGGTGTGCTCCGGAGATAGCGCCGGCTATTGCTGCTTTTTCGCCTGCATTGGAAAGTCCTTTACCTGCAAAAAAAGCCGCACCACCATTTGAAAACTGGATCATTACCGGAGAGTTTACTTCCTTGGCAGCTTCCAGAACCGCGTTTACCGTGTTCGTTCCCACTACGTTTACAGCGGGAAGTGCAAAATTCTTTTCGTTGGCATAGTTGAGCAGTTCCTGCACTTCATCTCCGTGCAGAACGCCAGGCCGGAATTTTAGTTTAGTACTCATGAGTTGAATATGTTTAATCTGACTGATTACCGGGGGTAAGGGTTATTAGCCTGCAAAGGTACAAAATTTCCCCGGCAACTTAGTTCCATTTTACAAACCACGAAGAAATTTTCATTTTGATTACTCCAAGAACAGCCTCCTTAAAGATTCCTCTTGTCATTTTGGATTCGCCCATGGTGCGGTCTCTGAAAATGATGGGCACCTCCTTAATTTTAAAGCCATATTTCCATGCCCGGAACTTCATCTCTATCTGGAAGGCATACCCGGCAAACCTGACAGGTCTTTCCAGCACTTTTTCCAGCACAGCCCTCCGATAGCATTTAAAACCTGCAGTCGTATCCCTGATGGACATACCTGTCACAAACCTCACATATGCACTGGCATAGTAGCTCATCAAAACACGGCCAATGGGCCAGTTTACGACATTCACCCCATTTACATACCGGGAGCCAATAGCCAGGTCATTGCCTTCATCTTTACATGCCGCAAGCAGGACCGGGAGCTCTTTGGGGTTGTGGCTAAAATCGGCATCCATTTCAAAAATGAATTCATAGCCATTTTTTAATGCCCACTGAAACCCGTGGATATATGCCGTGCCAAGACCCTGTTTTCCCGCACGTTGCTCCATAAATATCCTGGAGCCAAAGTCCGGATCTTGCTGAAGGGTTTTGATGATGTCGGCAGTTCCGTCGGGCGAGTTGTCTTCAATAATGAGAATATGCGCCTCTGGCAGCATCTGAAGAACCTTGCGGATCAGGCTTTCAATATTTTCCCGTTCGTTGTACGTCGGGACAATAACTATTTGCTCACCCATTGTCTGGCACGTCTCATTTTTTCCAGCGCAAAGAAAAATAATCCTGCATCAAGTTCAAAACCAATGTTGCGTTTCTGCGCAATTGATTTTCTGTTTTCCATAGTTTTCTGCACATTAAACGCCAAAAGCTATAGTTCTGTAACGTGCTGAGCGGTGGGCAAAGTCTTGATTCCTTAAGAAAAACTTTCGTACTTGCACCCCATATCACCCTAAAACAATTCGTAATTCATGGCAAAAAAACTACTTGAAGGGAAAAAAGGAATCATTTTTGGCGCGTTGGATGAGCTTTCTATCGCATGGAAAGTGGCTGAAAAAGCGCACGAAGAAGGCGCACAGTTTGTCCTCACCAATGCGCCTGTGGCTTTGCGTATGGGTACAATCAACCAACTGGCCGAAAAAACCGGCGCTCAGGTTGTGGGGGCTGATGCCACCAACATGGAGGATATTGCCAAATTGCTGGATGTGGCTTCCGAACAGTTTGGGAAAATCGACTTCGTCCTTCATTCTATCGGTATGTCACCCAACGTGCGCAAAAAACGTGAATATACCAATCTGAACTACGAATGGCTGGTCAAAACCTATGACATCTCTGCGATGTCCTTTCACCGTATTATTCAGTCGTTGTATCAGCGCGACCTGATGAACGACTGGGGGTCTATTCTGGCCCTGAGTTATGTCGCCGCACAACGTACTTTCAGCGAATACAATGATATGGCAGAAGCCAAAGCCCTGCTTGAATCTATTGCGCGCAGTTTTGGCTACCACTATGGTATCAAGCGTAAAGTAAGGATTAATACCATTTCTCAGTCTCCTACACCCACTACTGCCGGAACCGGGGTAGCAGGCTTTGATAAAATGCTTACCTATGGTGAAAAAATGTCTCCGCTGGGCAATGCATCCGCTGATGAATGTGCAGATTACTGTATCATGATGTTTTCCGACTATACCCGGAAAGTGACGATGCAGAATCTCTTCCACGATGGGGGATTCTCCAGTGTAGGAATTTCAACAGATATTCTTAACGAACTTACCTAGAGATAAATCATATGGCTGAGGCAAAACCTTCAGGCTGTCTTCGTACCGTATTGATACTGGTCATTTTGTTTACCAGTATCAGTACGGCTGCTTTTTATATTTTACTCAGAGCCAATCTGTACACGCCTGAAAAAGACAAGGCAGAGGCTGTGTTTTTTCACAATATAGAAGTGTTTGACGGCGAAAAAGTGCTGGGTTCAACCCACGTCTCTGTAAAAGACGGGGTAATTGACTGCCTCGGTAAAGACTGTAAACCAGGTGAAGGTGCGAAAGTCATTGATGGAAAAGGCAAAAGCCTGATTCCCGGACTGATCGATTTGCACATTCATTTTTACGCACCTTCCAAAGAAAACCGCGAACTTTCCTCATTCCGCCAACTGTTTGACTATATCCGCCAGCGACCAGATGTGAGAAAAAATCTGCATGCCGCCGGCGTCACTTCGGTTCGGTCTGTCGGTGATATTGCTGGCAATATTCTCAAACTCCGGGAGCAGATTCAGAATGGCGATCTCTCCGGCCCGGAAGTGTATTGCGCGGGTCCATTATTTACGGCGCCAGACGGACATCCTGCCGGCACGATTTACAAAGGCAATGCTTACCTCGTGGAAAATGGAACCCGTCAGGTAAACGATACTGCAACTGCCCGCGCAGAAGTGGTAGCACTGGCAAATATGGGCGTAAATGGCATTAAAGCCGTATATGACGATGTGGGCGGAAAATTTCCCAAACTAGATTCGACTGTACTGAAGACAATTATTGCGGCGGCCCATGAAAATAACCTCTGGGTAACCGTGCATACCGGAACCGCCCGTGATGTGGCCGAAGTAACTGCCTGGGGGACAGATGCCATTGAACACGGCACAGGCGAAGCGTTGCCCGATGACATTATCCAATTAATGGCTGAGAAGCGAGTGCTTTATGTACCGACACTTTCGGTCATAGAAGCACAAGGTGTATTAAATGATCAGCCCTGGCGAATGCGTAATTTGCCCAGACTTGATTCTGCCGGAGTATTGATTGGTGCGGGAACAGATACGCAGGGAAATATGGCCTTTGGCGAAAGTCTTCACCGGGAACTTGAGCTACTGGTTGAGGCAGGTCTTACTCCCGAACACGCTTTGCGCACGGCAACATTCTACGCTGCTGTGTCCCTGAAGGCCGATCACGAAAAAGGACTGATCAGCGTTGGGAAAAAAGCGGATCTTATATTGGTCAATGGCAGACCCACCGCACAGATAAAAGATATCAGAAATATCGAAGCCGTATGGCAGAATGGAATTCAGGTGAAGTAGTTATCAGTATCCTGTGAGTCACTGCCAATTTCCTCGATTAAATCATCCTCCATATTTTTGTACTGGGGATTTTTGGGATCAGGGCCATATTCGTTGGGACCATGATCTCCTTCGGCAAATAGCATCCATAATCCATAAAACGGAATAATCTGGTACCAACCGCTATTTCCTCTGTCGTGACATCTTTTGGCTCCCTGAGCCAGGAGAAAAACCCAAAGCGGAATATAGAGGACAAAAGCTATTAAAGACAGATTTGAATCAGAAACTAATAGCAGATTGATGAAAACGTAAATGACAGTGTAAATAATATAACTGATACCATACTCTGTCCGCCGGATACGGCCGTCAAAAGAAAAAGGGTGTTTAAACATATTTTCCTGTTAGTATTTGGGCAAGTGGTAATTTGTCCCCAAGTTTAACAATTTTTGCCATGCAATCGTTATTGTGGTCAGAAATTATTCCATAAATATTTTTTTAATGTAAAAATTAGAGTAGGTGTGAGGCGGGTTAGTCTCCCTTTTTCCAGGGCCAGGGTTTTGCTTTTGTTCGGATGGCCTCTTTTTCCCAAAGTGCGGCCATTTTCGTTACTTTCTTTGGGTATTTTGTAGCGAGGTTTTGGGTTTCAGATGGGTCTTTTTCCAGATCGTAAAGTTCCCAGGCATTTTCATCCCCGGCAGTAAATATCCTGAAATGCTGAGTTTGAGAGACCAGTTTCCATTTTCCATCGCGAATCGCCCGGTTGCCTTCATGCTCCCAGAAAATAGGTTTTCTTTTCAACGGCTTGTTTTCAAAAGCCTTTAAAAGACTTTCCCCTTCATAAGGCTGAATGGTATGTCCGTTGAATGTTTGGGGATAATCGATGTCCGCGATCTCTATGCAGGTAGCCATGATGTCAATCAGATGAGACGGTTGTCTGCGAAGTTCGCCTTTGGCTTGTATCCCGGCAGGCCAGTGGACAATCAACGGAGAAGCTATGCCCCCTTCATGAGTCCAGTGTTTGTACAAACGGTAAGGGGTATTGCTTACATTGGCCCATTCTGCCTCATATGCAACCCATGTATCGGCCGGGCCGGCCATCACCCCTTCTCCTTTTCTGATAAATTTCCCCTCACGGGTATAGACAGGGTTTTTACCGTAAAAGACAGAATCATAACTAAATGGCTTCAGGATTTTTTGTTCCTCCGTAAGCGGTACTTCTGGCTTATCTGATCCCTGTGGCTCCGCGCATCCGCCATTATCATGCATATAAAAAATAACCGTATTCTCCAGTTCTCCCTTCTCTTCCAGGGCTGTAATAATTCTGCCGATACCCTGATCCATAATATCAACCATGGCAGCATATACCTCCATTCTTCGTGCCTGCCATGCTTTCAGCGGTTCATCTTTCCATTCGGGGATGTCAACACCTCTTTCCGTCAGCACACAATTGTCGCTGATAATGCCCAGTGCCTTTAACTTTTTAAATCGTTCTTCCCTAACAGCATCCCAGCCCTTGTCATACTGCCCTTTATATTTATTTACCTGGTCTTCGGGCGCATGTAACGGCCAATGCGCAGCGGTATAAGCTACATAAAAGAAAAACGGCTTGTCCTGGGGATGTTCCCTGATAAATTTTACCGTTGTATCGCTGATCGCATCTGTATAGTAGAAGTCCTTTCCGGGTGCGATTAATGTATTGTTGCTTGTGAGAGATCCCGGATCGTAATAGCTGCCAGATCCGTACAATGTCCCGAAGTAGCGCTGAAACCCCCGCTGACATGGCCAGTTACTTTTATCGCCATCAAAGTGTATGCTCTGTGAAATATGCCATTTGCCGGTCATATAAGTCGCGTATCCTGCCTGGCGGAAAACTTCGGCCAGGGTTACTGCATCTTTGCTGAGATCATCTCTGTATCCGGGTTGTTCAAAATTATTGGTGGACAGATGCCCCATGCCTGCCTGGTGAGGATACAATCCTGTAAGCAGTGATGCACGGGTTGGACTGCAACGGGCCGTATTGTAAAATTGGGTAAACCGCAACCCATTTCCTGCCAGCCGGTCGATATTTGGTGTGCGGATTTCAGCTCCAAAACATCCAATGTCGGAATAGCCCATGTCATCTGTCAGGATTACAATTACATTGGGTTTATTTCCCGATACCTGTGCATGGAGATGATGGGTAAAGCCGAAAAAGCAAAAAGAAAGAATATGCACTGAAAAAAATACCTGTGCGTAAGTCTTGTAAAATGGGGAAGCGGGATGTTTCATTGTTAATTGGGTTTGCGGCGGCCTAGAAATTCTGGGAGTTAAAAAAATCAATCATTTTGCTGTGCATTTCATCCACAATGCCCTGATATTTAGGATCTTCCGCGACATTTACTTTCTCCAGCCTGTCTTTTTTGTAGTCGTACAATTCAGCCCCGACCACTAGTTTTTCGTCAAACGGCTGATTACTTCTGAAATTATCTCCCATCCATAGTGTATACCGGTAGCGGTTGGTGCGGATCGAGTATCCCATATAATTATTGCTGGCATAGCCCAGTCTTTCAGATTCCGCCAGGGGACCACTTCTCGGGTATTGGCTGACTGCATACGTCTTCACGGAAGCGGACGGATTTTTCATCACAGGGACAAGACTTTTTCCATGCAGGTGATTAGGGATGGATACCCCGGCAAGTTCACATAGCGTCGGGAAAATATCGATAAACTCCGAAGGAGAGGCTGCCCGGGATCCAGCCAACCAGGGAGCACAGATAATCAGCGGGGCATGGGCTGCCTGCTCGAAGTTGGAGTGTTTGCACCAGAGGTTATGGTCGCCCAAATGCCAGCCATGGTCTCCCCACAAAACGATCACGGTATTGTCCTTCAGCCCGAGGGAGTCCAGAGCCCGGAGGAGAATCCCCACATTTGCATCGGTATAGGAGATTGCAGCATGATAGCCATGGATTAGCTCCTTCTGTTTTTCAACGGGTAACGTGAGGCCAAAATCTTTCTGATCTGTGAAAGACAGTAAATCTGGTATATCCGAATAATTGCGCAGCTCACCGGCATTGTGGTAAGCCATATCGACGGCGTTTTTTGATTTTTCCTGAAAAGCGGCAAGCGGCATGTCTTCCCGGTCATACAGGTCCCAGTATTTTTTTGGCGCGACAAATGGTAAATGGGGTTTGGATAGTCCCACGGCAAAAAAGAATGGCTGGGGATTTTTGCTCAGTTCGGCCAAAATGTCTTTTGCCTGAAGCACATTTGCCCCATCTACATACGCATTGTCCGGAACATCTATTCCCTCTACGGTTGGTCTGATCCGGGCCACGACATAGTCGTTGATTTCGCCTTTTCCCAGTCCTTTTTCTATCGCTTCCTGCCGGTATTTGGCGGCAAGTGCTTTGGTTTCGGGCAATTGGTATCTGCCTAAGGCCGGTTCTCCCGTTTCAGGCGCATAATACTTCTCATCGGTTTTATAATAGGGTACGCTCCACGAAGGTTTGTCCATGTCTTTATCCACACATCTCTGGTCGTAAACTTTTCCTATCCCCTGGGTAGAATACCCCTGACTGATAAGGTATTGGGGAAGACTGAGGATATCAGGATTTACACTTCGCATGGTAGTTTTCAGGTCCCATACCTGGGTATAGTCCGGACGCATGCCTGTCATCAGGCTTGCACGTGTCGGGCCACATACGGCCTGTTGGCAATAGTTGTTGAGAAATACCGTACTGCGCCTCGCCAAACGGTTGATATTGGGGGTTTGTACCAATTTGTTTCCATAACACCCTAATACGGGTTTCAGGTCATCGATGGCGATAAACAGAATATTGGGTTTGGAAGTGGTTTGCGCAGTGAGAATGAATCCTGAAAGAAGCAGAAAAAAAAGGAGGGCACCGGTTCGCTGAATCATGAGGATAAGGATAAAAGGTTTGTCTGGTTAATGATCCGCAATATCTGGCAATTTTCAAAATAGCAAAAAGCCATCCCTGTGGAGAGATGGCTTTTGAATTTTTGAACCCGGAGGGCGACTATCTTTCTGTTTTGGACGATTCAGGCATCAACAGAAAGGATTTGTAATTATCCATATTCAAATATTTTTTGGCAGCTTTTTTCACATCACTGCTTTTTAATTTGTCTATGGCCTCGGTTTGTTTGAGAATATTTTCGGGGTCTCCCTCATACCGGTAGGCAGAAACAAGCCCCTGCATCCAGTAACGGTTTTCTTTTAATCCTACCTCCAGATCTTTGCGTTGCGTTTCTTTGACCTTCTGGAGATTTTTTTCTGATGCGCCCTTCTTTTTGAGGGTTTCAATATCTTTCAAAGCGGTTTCCATCAGATCGCGGGCGTTGTCAGGCGAGCAGGTAAAGGAAATGGTAATATCATATTCGGACTTAGGCTCTTTGGATGGGCTGGCACCAGCGCCTACACCGTATACTCCCCCTTTATCTTCCCGCATAGATTCGCGAAGCATGATGCGAAGAACCTGAACCATCGCATTCAGGTTATAGCGGTTTTTGCCATTCCATTCAAAATCACCGGTCCATTTCATCTGTACCTGGCTTTTGGGTTCACGGCCTTTGTAAACGATTTTTTCAAATGATCCTTCCGGATTTTTCACCCCTACATCTTTCCAGTTTTCTATCCGTCCGGAGGAAGGCAGACTGCCCAGATACGTAGCCAGAACCGGCTTAATAGCTTCGACATCGAAGTTTCCTACAAAGAAAAAAGTAAAATCGCCGGCATCGGCAAATCTCTCCTGATAAATCCGGAAAGCATCATCGAGTTTTACCATGTCGAGTTTTTCGGCAGATGCGATTAGTTCACGGCGGAAGTGGTCGCTGCTCATGATTCGCAATACTTCACTGCGGAAGTACATTTCAGGGCTGGAAAGCAGGTTGGCATAATACCCTTTGGTTTTGGTCATCAGGGAAGTGAATGCACTTTCATCTTTCCGGGGGTGGGTGAAGTAGAGGTTGACCATTTGCATAAATATGGTCAAATCTTTGGGCGAACAGCTTCCGCTCATTCCTTCTGTAAGTTCGCTGATGAAGGGCGAAACACTCACTACCTTATCCGAGAGGTATTTTTCAAGCTGGATGTTATTAAATTCTCCCAAACCAGACTGATTGATAATCGCGCTGGCCATAGACGCCGACATGAACTGGGCATCGGGGTAAAGCGATGTGCCTCCCGGGCTGTAAGCCTGCATGCTGATCTCATCATTCTGGAAGTCGGTGGGTTTCAGAATTACTTTTACCCCATTGGCAAAGGTGAGTTCGGTAACGCCGATACTTTCGATGGTTTTTGTTTCGGTGATTGTGCCCGGTTGGGGAATCTCCGCCATCAGGGGCGCATCCATGACTTCGTCTTCGTAGGGCTGAAGTTCTTTTTGGGGAATGCTGGCAATCAGTTCGCGCACTTCAGCTTCCGTGGGCATATTTACTCCGTCTTTTTTGATTCCGGTCAAAATTACCACACGGTTTTCCTCCGTGATAAACCCTCTGAACTCTTCGTTTACCTCTTCCAGAGTGATTTCCGGCAAAAGTTTTCTGTGCAGCATAAGTGTATTGCTGATACCGGGTACCGGGCTGCCGGAAAGAAAGTTGTAAACATAAGACATGACGATCCGATTGGATTGGGTTTTGTCTTTTTCCCTTTCTCTTTGTTCCAGTCCGGCGATCAGACTTTTTTTAGCTCTTTCCAGTTCGGTTGCAGTAAAGCCAAATCTTATCGCTCTTTCATTTTCTGTCAGCAGGGCTTCCATTCCCTGGATAAATCCTCCTTCAGGTACAATTGCCAGAGATGAGTAGTCATCTTTGGTGCGGGAAAGTCCGCTGTATCCGGAGTAGGCAAAAGTAAAGGGCGGATTGTCGCTTTGTGTAAGCTCTGCCAGTCTTTGGTCGATCAGTTGGCTGGCCAGATTTTCCAGAATCGACTGGCGGTAGTCAGCAATGGTTTTATATTCTCTGACATCGTGTTTGTATTCGATTTGCACCCGGTTTGAGGAAGCTTCTTCGTCAGAAACAATCGCAATAAGAGTTTCTTTGTGATTGGGTACTTCATAAAGCAACCGGGGCCTGGGATTGGCTACGGGAGCAATTCTTCCAAATCGTTCGCGGATCATTTTTTCGACGGCATCTACGTCAAAATCGCCCACGGCAACCACGGCCATGAGGTCGGGTCTGTACCAGTCGCGGTAAAACTGCCTGAGCGTTTCGTACTCGAAGGTTTCCAGAATTTCCTTTTTGCCTATCGGCAGACGATTGGCGTAGCGGGAATTGTAAAATGTAACGGGCAGTGTTTCCTGCATCATGCGATTGGAAGCACCAAGCCGGGTCCTCCATTCTTCTACCACGACGCCTCTTTCTTTGTCAATTTCTTCGCCTTCGAAGGACACATTATGCGCCCAGTCTTCGAGGATACTCATCCCCTTATCAAATTTTGCCTGGTCATTGGTGGGGACGCGGAGCATGTACACAGTTTCGTCAAAACTGGTGTAGGCATTGAGGTGTGCGCCAAATTTAGTGCCGATGGATTCGAGGTAATCGACCAACGCACTTTTGGGGAAATTGGCAGTACCATTAAAACACATATGTTCCACAAAATGCGCCAGCCCCTGCTGGGCATCGGTCTCCTGAAGTGCGCCAGCGTTGACTGCCAAACGCAATTCTGCATAGTTTGCCGGGAGGGCATTTTTTCTGATATAATAACGAAGTCCGTTTTCAAGTGTGCCGGTTCGTGTTTCCGGGTCGAAAGGGATCTCTGCATCCTGAGGATTAACTTTTTGCTCGGTATCTGCCGCAATATTCAGGGTAGCTGTACTTTGCGCAAAAAGCAGGGGGTGTGATGCCAGCATTACCCCCAGGATAAGGCCCCATGCAAGGGAATTTTTTTTCATAATTAGTTTAAGATTTTGGTTGTCTTATATAGTTGTAGCAGGCAAATATACGAGTATTAACGGTATCTAAATATTGGCAGAAACCGAAACTGCTGACAATCAGGAAGATTTTGGTCTGAATACCTGAATAACAGATTCATTACATACCAGAAACGGACCTTCCAGCAGGTCAATGCAATATGGAATGGCCGGAAAGACGGCATCCAGACATTCCCTGATTGCTTTGGGTTTACCCGGTAGATTGACGATGAGGGTGCGATTGCGAATGCCGGCGGTTTGCCGTGACAGAATAGCTGTTGGCACGTATTTCAGGCTTTCGGCGCGCATGCGCTCGCCAAATCCAGGCATCATTTTTTCGCAAACGGCTTCGGTTGCTTCGGGGGTTACATCTCGTTTTGCCGGGCCGGTTCCGCCCGAAGTTACGACCAGGCAACACCCGGCTTCATCGGCCATGTATTTCATGGCTGCTTCAATC
The DNA here is from genome assembly GCA_041391665.1 of Bacteroidia bacterium. NCBI lineage: Bacteria > Pseudomonadati > Bacteroidota > Bacteroidia > Bacteroidia bacterium. Next base: position 805,722 of record JAWKNO010000002.1, read on the forward strand.
TGATCCTGCTCATCGGGGATGACGCGGTACACCGGCTCCCACGAAGTGAGAAGGTATTCGTTCAGTGTTGCTACGATCGCCTTTCCTGGCAGGTCTTCATAGATTCCTGCACTTGCGCGGTCTGATACATTGATAATGCCAATTTTTACGGGCTGGTCTTTCATTGAGTAAATCGTTTTGGCAAAAGTAACCTTCCTGATTTACCGAATCAAAGTAACTGTACCGCCTTTTTCTGTCAGGGGTTGATTTTTTTGATGATAGCGCAATTTCCACACATATACCCCTTCCGGGCAATCTTTCCCCCGAAATGTGCCGTCCCATTGATAGTCAGGGTTCCCGGTCGATAAAATGCGTTTTCCCCAGCGATCAAAAATTTCCATCTGCCACGAGCCGATTTCACAGCTGAATTTGGCGCCAAATGTTTCATTCACCCCGTCCTCATTGGGGGTAAAAGCATTGGGGAAAAATAGGGAGCAGTCGCACAGGGTATAATCCACCTGTATTTCATCGCTGATTGTGCCACAAATATTGCTGATTTCGACCTCATAGCGGCCAGCCTGATTTACTTCAAAATAGGGATTATTGCTTCCGTCCTGCCAGTGGTAAGATGCAAAAGGCTGATATACATTCAACAGCAAAATTTCCTTTCTGTCTTCACATAGAATGGTATCTTTCCCCAGGTTAATTACCGGTGGTTCCAGAAAGTTTACCTGAATCTCATCCCGCCAAACGCCGCATATTGTGGTCACGCTCACCGAAAATATACCGGGCGTTTCTACCATTAAAAATGGCTCTTTGCTGCCGCCTGACCATAAGTAATTGGCTTCTCCATCCTGCCATGTTTCCAATAGTAGTGTTTGGCCGGTACACAGGGTGGTGTCATTGCCAAGATTTACGGTTGCGGCAAATCCTTCGTTGATCTGCACGCTGTCTCTGGCTGTTCCACAGCGATTGCTGATTTCTGCGATATATAGTCCTGCATCCTGAATGATCCGGATAGTATCTCTGCTTCCGTTTTCCCAAACTACCCCTGCTCCGGCTGAGAGCCGCAGTGATTCTCCCGGACACAGGGTCGTGTCACCGGGGCTGAGAACAAGGCCAGGCGGAGTAGAAACGTCTATCTCAATGGTGTCGGAGAGCAGATCACAGGTGTGGGTGACATTTACAAAGTATATTCCTTCCTGGAAGACCGTGATCGCAGGCGAATTCGAGCCATCCTGCCATAAATAACTTTGTGCATTGGGCAGTTGTGCGTTGAGTCTCAGGCTGTCTCCGGCACAAATCGATGTGTCAGGGCCGAGATTGAGCGTCTGGCGGGGAATAACGGTAACCGTATGGCGCGCTGTATCGGGACCAGAAATAACCAGAAAAGTGGTGGTGGCGGAAGGGGTTGCGACCAGACTGCTGGTTGTAGCGAGTGGTTGTCCGGTTCCCCCTTCGGCTATCCATTTCCACGAAGGAGCCAGCGATGCCGAAAGAAAAACCGTGTCTCCCTGGCAAATGGTGTCATTTCCCTGTACAATCAGGGTGGGAGTTACCGATACTTCATCTACATAAATATAGGAAGCAAAATTTGAGGGGATGGCTCCGTCTGGATGAAATTTTGCCGTAGCCTGGTCGGAGAGAAAATTGCCGATGGTGAGGTACTCGTCAGGGTTGGCGGGCAAATAAATGAAACTAAACGTTTGCCAGGCTGAATCCCAAAGTACATGAGGCAAATGCCATACAGGGGTAATATTGATCGGTCCAAAATATGCGGGGCTTGCGGAAGCCTGACTGACAGGTGAGGGAGAAAGATGCACCCCCGCGCCATTGGTTCCGCCAAATCCGGCAGGTTTGGTTTTGCCGGTTGAGAGCGAAAGGGATACCTGATATGCCATTCCCGGAATAAGCGGAGATAAGAGACGCGTCTGAAGATACTCGCGATAGGAAGATGTGGAGATGGTTTCGTAAGCATAATATCCCATAATTGCACTATCTGAAAATGGGATAATTTGGGCAAATTGGGAATTGGGGAGACCAGTGGCCACGGAAGTGCTGCCTGAATGATAATAGTCGGGCGTAGTGATGCTATTTCCCGCATTGGTCCAGCCTGTTACCAGGGGCCATGAGGAAAGAAAAACCGGAAGTGCGGAGTGTTGTTCAAAACCAGGATTTTGTACAAGGTTTTGTCCGAAGTTGCACAATGGAAAAAAAATTATCAAAAAAAACCATTTGCTGCGGTTGATATTTTTCATGAAAAATCATTTTCAAGCGCCCGGAATTGAAAAAAAAACTTCAGAATTTGGCTTTTCAACTCAACTTACAGAATTTGCCGGAGAAAGAAAATGGTCATGTTTGAACAAATTCCGGGATATTTTTCTCTGTCAGAACTGGAACAGCTTGCAGCGGTCAAAGGCAGAATGCTCGAAAAAGTAATTTATACAGTCTGGAAAAACCTTTCTTCAAATGGGGATGGGTTTGAGTCTCTGGACTGGGTGGAGTTTTTCTTTTCGGAAAACGTACAATTGACGATTCACGCAGGCGAAGACAGTTCGGGTATAAGTATCGAACCGTTGAACTACGGAATTCAACAGACCAGAGTATTTCAGCAATTTCGGGGGCAGGTAGTGTTGGACAGGATTGACATGAGTGTTTCGCCGGTTTGGGCAGCTTTAATGGGGGAAAAAGTGAGCGATATCGGGCTGGAATCGCATGATCACGACCAGTTTGCCAACCATATTATTCAGTTGGAATTGGGCGGAAAAAGAGTCGAAATCACCATGGGAGAAGAGGGTTTGATCATTCAATAGCCTGTTAGATCAGGTATAAAACAAGATTTGTCAAAGTTACGTCTGTGTCTATCTTTCGGTATGATTGATAGATGACAAACTTAATTAACTATGACTCGGGTACTTATACTATTCTTTGCTTTCCTTACTCTTGGTACCTGCTCACTCTTTGGACAATTGATGATTTTCCCCCAGAAGATTTATCCTGTTGAAAAAAAACCGTTATTAGAGGCGCCTTCCCTGAAGTCGGAAGCTTCCTGGACAAGTAAATTCTTTGACTTTGGGTATGTGCCTGTAGGTGCTTCTCAAACGTTTCGTTTTCAGTTCAAAAATACAGGTGGCGAGCCATTGCGTATTACCGGATCATCCAGCAATTGTAGCTGTATGACAGTAGTTGAACCTTCAAATGCGATCCTTCCCGACAAAACCGGAACCGTGGAAATCAACCTTAAGCCCAGCTCTACGGGTACGATGAAGTGTTATGTCACGCTGGTTACCAATACCAGCGAGATTATCGAAACTTTGTCTGTCTCAGCCATTGCTTATTGATTTATTGGAAATGCGGCTAATTTGTGCCTGATTTTTATATCCATTGAGGAATTTTCTTTACTTTTGCACAAAATTGGCCGCTGTAGTTCAATGGATAGAATAGGAGTTTCCTAAACTCTAGATTCAGGTTCGATTCCTGGCAGCGGTACAAAATCACCATCGAAAAAACTGAAAGACAACGATTTGTAAAATTTCGTTGTCTTTTTTTCTTTACATGATGGGGTTTTCCGCTTCTTTCTTTTTGAGGTTTTTCATATCATAATGTTTGTCAAAAAATTCGTCACACCACAAACACACGTTTTGAAGTTCGCCGCAGCGCTTTTGGGCATAGGCTTCGGTTACTCCTATTGATTCGCCCATTTTATAGGGATCTCCTTTGTCCAGCATCTGAAATATGGGGTTTTGGGATACTCTCTCCAGTACCTCCGCAACTTTTTCCACTCTCGCATCACCGAGGGGGTCTTTTGTGCCGGGGCAACAGGGATTGATCTGCCACAACTGAATGGATATCTCCTGGGGTACATTTTCGCCGCCATTCAGAAAGCCTATACCGCCCGAGAGAATCGCGCAAAAATTGTGATCCGGGTTTTTTAGCCAGATGTTTTTTTGCATTGCCCGGCCTCTGGCCCAGTTTCCTCCCAGCCACATTTCTTCATTGGCACCCCAATACCCCCAACTAAGGGGAAAACTATGCAGATAATTTTCCTTCCGCACCAATGGCTCTTTTTCCTCTCCATTGACTCCTCTTGAGGCAAACATTTCTGCGAGTTTTGCCAGCCGCCCTCCTGCTGCTTTGTGATATCTGTCAATGCTGGCAATGTCAAAACGGGTAACGCCTTTTTCTATCAGCGTATCCAGTATTTTTTCATTGAGCAAATCGCCGTTGGTTTGCAGCATGATCTGTGTGCGGTTGCCATATTTTTCTTTGAGTTTGTCAAGGATCAGAAACAGCTTTTTCTTGTCCGCCAGTGGTTCTCCGCCTGATAAGATCAGTCTGTCCACAGCGTCGGGCAAATTTCCGACAATGGCCAGGCAATCTTCCTCTGATATTCGTTTCCCCTGCGGACCGGAGAGATTATAACAATGATCACATTGGTCATTGCAGAGTTGGGTAAACACCCAGTAAATGGATTCTATATGATTGAATTTTTTCATTGTAAAATGGGTTTGATAACCTGCTTAAAGAAGGTTTTTCCAAAAATCAATTTCTGCTTTTATACCTGATTCCGGGTCCTGGGCTAAGGTTTGTACGCTATCATATTGTTTTAGTGATCCTCTATGCATCAGGGCGATCTGGTCTCCCATCGTGAGGGCTTCTTTGAGGTCATGAGTGACAAACAAAGCCGTCATCTTCACTGACTGGCTGACATAACGAAACAGTTTTTGCATTTCTACCCGGGTTTGGGTATCCAAACTTCCAAATGGTTCATCCAGCAGCATAATTTGGGGATTGATGATCAGGGCCCTGCCAAAGCTCACGCGTTGTTTTTGCCCTCCGGAAAGCTGCTCCGGGGACTTGGATAAATGGTCTTCTAATTCCAGTTTTGATGCCAGCTGTGTCACCTGTGCCCGTATGGTTGATTTTTCCAACTTTCTGATTTTCAATCCATATGCCAGATTGTCGAACACGTTCATATGTGGAAAAAGCAAAGGCTCCTGGCTAAGGTAAACGACACCGCGCTGCTGCGGGGGAAGAGCAAACATATTTTGTCCGTTGACGGTGAAAGTGCCTTCGTCAGATGCGAGTAGCCCTGCCAGGATTTTCAGCAAGGTGGTTTTTCCGCATCCTGATTTCCCCAAAATGCTCAGCGTTGTACCAGGGGAAAGGGAAAAGGAGATTTTGTTTAAAACGATTTCCCCTCCGAATCGCTTCCCAATATCTTCTGCTTTAATCATGATGTTGTAGTTCGGGCTAAAAACAGGTTGCGTTGAATGACAAGCAGAAACACCATTGGCAATACCATCAGACAAGCCGAGAGCGCAGCCAGATGAGGATTTGCTTCCTTGACAAAAAACATTGTTTTAATGGTGAGTGTTTCGATTTTCCCCACACCGATCAATTGTGTGATGCCATACTCAAACCAGGAAATCAGAAAACATTGTGCGAAACACAGAAAAAACCAGGGCCTGGCCATGGGCAATAACACGGAAAGGAATACCTGGTCAGGGCTTGCACCTAAAGTAGTTGCCTGAAAAGCGGTTTGCCTTACCCGATCGTTCCAGAAAGTTGAAAACAACAATACACTGTAGGGGAAAATAAATAAAAACTGCGCGATCATTACCCCCCGGACCGTGCCCGTAAGGTTCATTCTCACAAAATAGTACTGAAGCATAGTGCCGAAGACAACCGGCGCAATGAGGTACGGAAAATAGGCAAGCTTAAGTATGCCGGGTTGCCGGGAGAGATAATATGAGATGAAAAATCCCAAAAATGTAGCAGTTGCGGCAATACTTCCAGCAAGAAACAAAGAAAGCCCTGCACTGAGATACAAGTTGTTTTCCCCGGTGAAAAAATCACGCCAATATCCGGCGTAAAAGCCTTTTCCTGCTATCTCCGGAAATGTCCATTGGTGTACAATCGTCAGGTACAGCAAAGATACCAACGGCAATAGCAGGATCAGTCCCGTGAGCAAAAACAAACCTCTTTTTACCATATCATTCGTTTTGATTTTCGGGTAAATACCAGGGTAATCACAATGACTACCAGGCTGTAAAGCACGGCCATGGCATGGCCCTGTGGAATGTCAAGCAGATTAAAACGCGTCATTTTTTCGGTGATAAAAACGGTCACCATGCGCGGAGAAGACCTGCCTGATAATAGCGGAACTTCATAAGCGCCAAACAGAAAAATACCGTAAAGCAAAATGAAAGGTGCAGTCTTTTTTAATAATAGCGGGATGTAGATTTCCCGGAAAAAACGACCTTTGGTGCTTCCCAATGTACAGGCCATTGCTTCCAGTTCTGCGACTCGTTCTTTTTTTGACTGATGAAAAAAGAGGATGGTAAACAAAGGGAAAACCAAAAATATATGGGTGATAATAATGCCTGCACTCAGAAAGTCATTGACCAGCCTGGGGAAATCATTTACGCCTTCTGTCAACCCCAGCCAATAGCAGATTCTCGATAGAATACCTGCCGGGCTGAGCAGATAATACCAGCTGAATGCTGCAATAAGCGGTGGAAAAGTCAACGGCAGAAACAGGCTTCCATAAAACCCTTTGTGGTGGTACAACATCAGCCACCGTGAAAAGAAAAGTGCTAAAGCAAGAATAAAAACCAACGAAGTGGCCGTAATGTAGAGGTTGTATCCAAAAGTGGTAAATATGGACTGATCCTGCACAAGCTTTTGCCAGTGTTCGAGGGTAAAGCCATGATTGAGCAGCCCCACCAGCCCGAGGCTGTAAAGCAGGGAATAGCCCAAACCCAGGATAAGCGGTACGACGGTAAGCAATACAAAGAGGCCGGTGGCGATACGCTTTTTCACGATTATTTTTCTATCACTTCTTTTCGAAAATCTTCAAATAAGCGGATCATATATTCCGGCGCAGGTTCCATCAGGGCTTTGTCCTGAATGTCGCTTCGCTTTGGTGCCTGTTTTCTCCCGGGAATTTCGGCAAATTTCTGCTGCCAGGGCGCTGGCAGTTTTGTCAGCGCCAGTACCGTGTAGTCTCCCCAAACTGAAGGTTTCATTTTTTCCCATTGTGCTTCGGGAGAGAGGAGGAAATTGCACACAGCCATCGCTGTTTCTTTATGGGCCGAGTGGTTGACAATTCCCATATAATGCGAATTGATAATGGTGCCGGTACCGGGCACATAAGCTTTGCTGGTTTCCGGGAATATCCCCTGTAAAATTTTATTGTCCACTTCTCCGTCGTTGTTGCTCATCGTAAACCATAGTTCGCCATTAGCAAAAAGCTGATGCATTTGTGCTACCGTAGGTGGGAAACTTTCTCCATTATTCCAAAAATAGGGTTTGATCCGGTTGAGATACGCCCATAATTCGGCGCTGTATTTCTGGTATTTTTCTTCGTCAAAGTTTCCGCTGAGAGAGCCTTCCCCACCTGCGAGGTAGATGAGCCACGACTTGAGCAACGTCATTCCGGTAAACTCTGTGCCAATCGTAAATTTTCCGGGATTAGCTTTTGCCCATGTTTCCAGCTCGGCCAGGTCCATGGGCGGATTTTCTACTTTCCCGGAATTGTAGATGAGTGCCAGCTGTACATTTCCCCAGGGACATTCATATCCTTCCACCGGCTGCTGAAAATCGTAAGCGATATAAGGGCTTTCCCAGTTGATATACTGGCTGTTGGGAAGTGTTTCTACAAATGGCCCATAGAGTGCCTCAATCTGACGCAACTGATAAAAGGTCTCGCCATTGATCCATACCATATCAATTTCGCTCGATGGTTTTCCCGCTTCGATTTCTGCCATCAGCACACTCACAATCTCATTTCCCTGCCCGCTTACAATATTCAGGTCAATCCCTTGTTGTGCCTTCAGTTGGGGAACAACATAGTCGCTCATATACGCATTGATCATCGGATCGCCCTGCCACATCATCAGCGTAACGGATGGTGTATCTTTTTCTGCTGGCGAACAGGCAGCAATAAGCAATAGGGAGAAGATAATAAAACTGATTTTTTTCATTTGTCTGTGTTTAAATGAAATGTTTGGAAACCTAAAACAGATACCTGACCGAAAACTGAAACTGCCGGGGTGGAGCGGCATTTCTTCTTACGATAACCCCTGAACTGGCCGGACCAATTTGAATCTGGTTGCTTTGTGTGGCATTATTGGAATATCCACTCAGGTTTTCCGCATTCAATACATTAAATACCTGCGCGCCTGCTTCAATATGTTGGTTTTTTCCTGTCGGAATTTTGTAAAAGGCACTAAAATCAAAGGTTTTCGCCCAGGGTAAACGGTCACTATTGCGACTTTCCCCGGGATACCGGTCGCTGTTCCCTACATAAGCGTCGCCAAATGCGCGCCCGTCTCCATTTAAATCGGTAGTTCCATAAATCGCAGCATCGGGTATCCGGTTGATCGGTTGTCCGCTTTGAAGGATTGCACCCACCGTCAGGGTCAGATTTGAGATGGGATAATAATTGACAATTCCGTTGATCAAATGCCTGCGATCGTTGATAGAAGGGCCCCATTCTGCTTCAAAATCATTGCTGTCCATTGCTCTGAAATTGATATCCTCGGTATTGTTTTCCAGATAAGAAAGGGTGTACATCAAACGGTAGGCAAATTTGTCCCCGCCTTTTGTTTTTTGAAGGGTAAAGTTCAACGCGTAATAATTGGAACTCCCGGCAGACTCAGTCATGACGACATTTCTTGCTGCGCCTCTCAGGGTATCTCTTCCGGCAATCGCATAACTACCGGTGGCATCGGTATAGACAGGCACAGGGCGGGTAAGGTCCGCGGCTGTTGTACTTCTGACTACCACATTCGCCGGGTCAAGCGGGTAGGCGGAGGGCGCATTCAGATTTCTCAGTCTAAACAGGTTTTCAGAGCGGTTGTACAATGCGTCTATATAGAAAACGATATTTTCATTTACCTTTTGCTGATATCCCAGCATCAACTGGTGGCTGTACGGATTATCATAGCCATTGGGGTTCAGAACCCGGAGTTCGTTTTGAAAGATCCCTTCCCGCTGTTCCTGCAACTGACTGGCCCCGGGACCTTGCAGGTAGGCTGCATTCGGATCACTGGCAACGAGGTTGCCTTCGTTTGTAATAGCTTGAATATCTGTATTTTGTGGAAGCACGCCGAGGTTAACCAAGGTTTGCAACTGTTTTTTATAGTCCTCCGAAACCGCGTTAAACTGAATAGCATCGCTGTACACAGCGTATAATATTTTATCGTAATAGATGCCGTACCCCGCCCTGACTGACGATTTTTTGTTTAACTGATAATTGAGGCTCAGGCGCGGTGCAACATTGTTCAGATCCCCCTTTGGGTTTCCTCCTTTGGAGAGATTGTCGTAGTCGTAGCGCACGCCATAGTTTACATTCAGCTTTGCATGGACGGTCCACTGGTCTTCGAGATAGATGCTGAAAATATTTTGGCGCTTTTCGAAAGCATTGGGGCGAAGTTCGACGCCATAGCTTAATACCTGCACATCATCTGGCAAATCCTGGGGCGTTAAATCGCTCCCGATCCCGGAAGCATTGAGCAGGGCCAATTGCTCCTGATTGAGTTGTATCAGGTAACTGCCATTGGGATTTCCACCGCCATACAATGAAAAGTGTGAGCTTTTGATTTGGAAGCCGGTTTTGATGCGGTGGTATTTTTGGTAGAATGTAAACTTCTGCTGGAGGACATGTAAGTTTTCCCGCTCATCAAATACATAACCCGGATGTCCTAATGAAGCCAGACTGAGTCCTGAAGGGTCTAATACGGAAACATTCGGGCTGGAATTATTTTCGGGATTTGCGTAGTTCCAGCGAAATCGTCCGAAAAGGTAATTCCCCTCATAAGTGAATTTTTCACCCGTGAAGGTGTTTTTTAAAGCAATATTCGCCGAATTCCGGTCCTGGCGGTTGCCGGCTGAGGGAAACGTGTTCCCGCCATCGAGTCCGCCACCTTGTCTTTCAATATTCACAATACCTGTATTTACCCGAAGCGAAGACCGGAACTTCTCAGACCAGTGCTGGTCTATTTTCCCGGATAAATAGGTAAACTGATTGGTGCCTCTCACCGTCTCATTGATTCCGAGTTGGGGTACATTCAGCAAATTATCTTTGATGTCGGTGGTGTGTTCTGCATTAAGGAAGTAAAAGGTTTTGTCTTTCACGATGGCCCCGCCAATCCCAAAACCTCCCTGATGCCGTTGGAAACCATCTTTTACCTGATTGCCCGATAGATCTCGCTGGGCAAAAGCAGAGGGCGCATCGATGACGGGCCCGGGGCGTGTTACATAAAAAACTTCCCCTTTTGTTTCATTGGTTCCTGATTTGGAAGTGATATTTACGATGCCATTTGCCGTCAACCCGTGTTCTGCACTAAAATTATTGGTCAGTGCCGTAATGTTTTGGGTAAATCCCGCAGGCATGGCAAACCGCTGTCCCCCCAGAAAATTTTCATTGTTATCCATTCCATCAATCTGATAATGGGTATAGAGGGAATTGGCTCCATTGATAGATACATTGGGTGCTTCGGGAAAAAAACCGGTCGCCTGAGTGATATTTGGGAGTCTGTATAATGCGCGGGTGATATCCCGTCCTTCGACCGGAAGTTCTTCAATCTCTCTGGCACTCAATACAGAGGCTACTTCGGCGTCGATGGTATTGATGGTTTGATAATTGTCTGCTGAAATGTTTACCGCATCCAGACTGATGATTTTTTGCCCCAGGACAAGCACTACGCTTTTGGTTTTTTCAGAAAATAAAGTGATCCCTGAAACAGCTTGAGAAACATTGCTGTCAGATTCCTTTGCTGTGACTGAATAGGTTCCGGAAGTTGAAAGCCCGCTTAACTGAACTTTTCCTTTTTCGTTGGTGAGGGTTTCATTGATATAGCCAATGGACGGGTTTGTCACAACCACCGTGTGAAATCCCAGGGGATTGTTCAGGCTGTCAACCAGCGTGATTTCCAACGCAGCCTGTGCGGCAGCAAATTGATGAAAAATAGCCAGAATGGCTAAGAGGAATATTTTTTTCATTACCATTTTATGTATAAAGGTGCTATGCTTCTTTTGGGGGAAAGAAGTGTTGATGAAGTTGAATATCAGGTGAATGTGTTTAATGAAGAATTACAGGGAGAATAGGCGGTGCCCGGGATGGCCCTATTTCAGGGGAAAAAGTTGACAGAATATTAACCGGTGCTTCGGCTATGTATTTTTTGTATTCAGCCAGCAAAAAAAGCAGCTGTCGCTTAAAACCCTGCGTGATGAAGGCACTTTTAACAATTGCCCGCAAATCATACAGTGAATTTATATCCCGAAGCGGGGCGATAAGATGGGCTGCCTGGTTTTTGTATGAGCAAAATTGTCTCAGTGCTTCAAACAGGCGATTGGTTTTCCAGGGAAGATTCTGGAAAACATTTTTATGAAACGCTTCTCTGGTAATTCCGATGAAATAGGCCCCACCTCTGAGAGAAGGTCCCAGCACGCAAATTCCCGCTGAAAGTTTTTGGGCGGTAGTTTCCCAGTCAGTTTGCCCCAACTCCGGACTGTCATTACCTACTGCGATGACAGCCTGGTATCCCAGGGCAAATACTTCTTCATAAGCGTGAGCCAGCCGCTGACCAAACGTATCACCGCGCTGGTTGCCCTCATGATAATGAAATACGGGAAATCCTGCTTCCTGAACGATACGGGAAGTCTGGAGCTGAAGGGAAGAGGCAATGGCCCTGTTTTTTGCGCGTTTGTTGCCAAACCAATGTTTGGCGTGGCTTTCAGCATCCGTATTTCTGCTGAAGTAGATAAGCGCAATATGTGGGACTTCAATATTCAATAGGTAAATATAGAAATTTTCTAAGCAGTGTGAATGTCGGCCATTATACGATTGTTGACTTTTCGCTTTTGGGGATGGCGGGTTTTCGCAACATTTCTGCTGCCGAATTGTTAGAAAGAAAATTGATTCTGCGAATGCTAAGTAGTACATTCATGCATGATTGTTCTGGGTTGGAGGCCGGAATACTAAATAAACTGACTATGAAAATCGCGTTTGCCAAACGAACAGCTGTATTTGCGGCCGTCTTATTCTGCGCCTCACTGGGATTTGGACAGGAAACAACCTCTCCCGAATATGGAAAAGTGACTGTGGAGGAGATTGAGTCAATAGAGGGGGACTGGGCGCCGGGAACAGAAGCCGTCGTTTTATATGATTATAGTACCGTTTCGTTTGAACTGGTAAGCCGGACTCCCCGGGTTCGGTACACTTATCACCGCAAGATCAAAATCCTTGATCTGCAAAACCGGTCAAATATTTCCCGCGTCATTATCCCATATCTCTCTCCAACTAAAGGTGAAACGTTCTCAGACCTGAAAGCCGCCACATACAATCTCAATGCTGTCGGGGAAGTGGTAGCGTTTAAGGTTAATCCACGGAAAATAAAGGAAACCCGGATCGGTAAAGACTCGATGGAGGTGGAGATCAGCTTTCCTTTTGTCAAATCAGGCTCAGTGATAGAATTTTCCTACGAATTGATTTCAAAAAACTTTTCCCAGCTGAAGCCCTGGATTTTCCAGGGAAATCTGCCTGTCGTTCACTCCGAATATCATACCTATATTCCCGATGGATATAAATATCTCCGGCTTGTGCAGGGGTTAGAAGGGGAAATCACTCACTACACAACGCGTTTTCAACAACAGTCGATCAATACTACGGACTTGTTTACCCGGAATATGCAGTATGCCACACGGGATTTTGGCAACCGGTTTTATGCAAATTTCTCCGGCACACATGATATCTATCTGATGTTTAACCTGCCTGCGATTGTTGCTGAAGATTTTACGCCCGAAACCAAAGACTATTTGCCCGGCATCCGGCTGGAGCTTTCCGAAGATTTTTTATCGCAAAGTACCAGAACCCTTGTTTTTGACAACTGGCCCGACCTCGCCGAATTCGTAACCAAAAAATCCAGAGTCAGGAACAAATCTGTTCGGGAAGAACTTCAGCACATTTCCCGTGCAGCAACGATCCGATACAACTGGGACAGAGATAAGGCCAAATCGATTTATGACTTTGTCAGAAATACCTATACCTGGGATGGCACATACACGACTGACAACTGGAACATTGGCCAGGCGCTCAACCGCAAATCAGGCTCCTCTTCTGAAATCAACCTGTTGATGCTCTATTTGCTCCGTGATGCCGGATTTAAAGCCTGGCCGGTGTTGATCCGCACCCGTGCCGAAGGTAATCTCCAGACCATCTACCCCACAATGTCGCAGTTTAACCACCTGCTGGTATCGGTGGTATTGGGAGAGAAGGAAGTGCTGCTCGACGCGGTAGGCGAAACAGATGTATTTGGCATTTTACCCAAAATTGATCTGAATGAACTCGGTTATCTTGTCGATGAAGAAGGCGGCAGGTGGGTGAAACTCAGAGACCAGAACAAAATTGTGCGCACAACTTACAGCCGTTTTGATCTCGATAATACGGGCAGTGTGTTGTCTGGCGATATTTCTGTCATCAACGAAAATTATAGTGCGGTCATAGAGCGGGGCCGCCTGGAACAATTTCCTGACAACCCAAATGAATACCTTCGCGACTTTGTACTGGTGGGAATGGTAAATCCCCAAATTATTAGTGAAGATGTAGAAAATGCCGACAATACCGACGACCAACCCCTGATTGTAAATTGTGAAGTTACGACCAAAGACTTTATCCGCACGATCGATGATCTGGTTTTTCTCAAACCGATGATGATCAAGATGGTAAGTGAAAACCCTTTTACCGAAAAAAAACGACTTACCCCCGTCGATTTTACCTATCCACTTCGCGATTCTCATATGCTCGGGCTGCGCATTCCTGAAGGGTATGAGGTCGCACAGCTCCCTCAGCCTATTCGTGTGCTGTTGCCCAATAATGGCGGCTCGTTTACTTATAATGTGCTGGAAATGGGGCCGATTCTTCATCTCACCAGTACCATTCTACTCAATAAAACAACTTTTCTCCCCAGTGAATATGAGGCGATCAGAACCTTTTTTGAGTATGTCGTATCCAAGCATCAGGAGGATGTGATTCTCCGGAAAAAAACGATTCAACCCTGAGGGTTTATCTACGCTTTGTGGGTTTAAAGAAAAAAAATTTGCAATTCATATTTCAGTATCTATATTTGCCTGTAAGAATTGAAAAAAAATGACTAATCTTTTGCATAATACTTATTTCTGGTGGCGTCCTATGATTATTTCACAGGGAGGCCCGGATATGTTTATGCAATAAATCATAAGATATCTTATCGATATGGGCTTACTCCCTGAAGGAGTAAGCCCTTTTTTTTTGCCAGAATTTAACTGACTGAAAATGAAAACTGATAAATCCGCGGAGTTCGCACCATCATTTTCCATAAAAACCCGCATGAAAAGACGTCTTGCGGATACCGTTACGCCGGTAAGTGTGTTTCTCCGCCTGAGAGATCATTTTGAAAACCCCTTACTGCTGGAAAGCTCTGATTATCACGGGAATGAAAATGCCTATTCCTACATTTGTCTCGAACCGGTCGCATCATTTGAGGTAAATGGGGGGGGCGTTTCTGAAGTCTATCCTGATGGAACCCGGATTTCCCGTGAGCTCAAAAACCCGGGAGAACTTCCCGCTCTGCTTCAGGCTTTTTCCCGCTCTTTTATTGCTGAGCCCACAGACCTGAAATTCAGTACCAATGGGCTGTTTGGGTACCAGTCTTATGATACCGTAAGGTACTATGAATCAGTAGCGGTAAAATCATATCCCGACGATGCAAGAGCGATTCCGGATATGGTTTACCGCGCCTACCGGTATATCATTGTGATCAACCATTTCAACAACGAGATGTACATGTTTGAGCACGTGTACAATGGCGTGGAAAAAGGACTGGAGCATGTGGAGGCCTGGTTAAATAATCCGAGCCTGCCTTTGTACCGTTTTAAAATGAAAGGAGATGAAGGTGCAAACAATACGCCTGAAGAATACCTTGAAATGGTTGGCAAAGGTATAGGCCATTGCCAGCGGGGGGATGTATTTCAGATTGTGCTTTCGCGCCGATTTTCGCAGAAGTTTGAGGGGGATGAGTTTAATGTTTACAGGGCGCTTCGCTCTATCAACCCCTCGCCGTATTTGTTTTACTGCGATTATGGCAGCTACAAACTTATGGGCTCATCGCCGGAAGCGCAACTGGTCGTGCAGAACGGGAAAGCGACGATCCACCCGATTGCCGGTACGTTTCGCCGTACAGGTAATGACGAAGAAGACTCGCGGCTCGCGAGAAAGTTATTTGACGATCCCAAAGAAAACTCAGAACACATCATGCTGGTGGATCTCGCGCGCAATGATCTCAGCCGCAATGGCAGCCATGTAAAGGTGGACACATTCAAGGAAATCCAGTATTTCTCCCACGTGATTCACCTCGTATCCAGCGTGACTGCCCAAATCGCGCCGAGTGTTTCCTCGCTTCAACTTGTTGCCGATACTTTCCCGGCCGGTACTTTATCTGGTGCACCCAAACACATGGCCATGCAGTTGATCGAGAAATACGAAAACCAGAACCGCGGATTTTACGGGGGATGTATCGGTTATCTGGGATTCGATGGTACGTTTAACCAGGCAATTATGATCCGGTCATTTTTAAGCCGAAAAAATACGCTCTATTTCCAGGCAGGCGCAGGCATTGTCGCCCGTTCGGTTCCTGAAAATGAGCTACAGGAAGTCAACAATAAACTTATGGCACTCCGGAAAGCCATTAAACAGGCAGAAGAAATTTAACAATTGCACAATGAAAATCCTTGTACTGGATAATTACGATTCATTTACCTACAACCTGGTGCACATCATCCGCGAACTGGGGTACGGTGAAAATATGGATATTTACCGCAATGATGCCCTTTCACTGGATGCTGTTGCAGCCTATGACCGGATATTGCTTTCCCCCGGACCGGGCATTCCTTCCGAAGCAGGAATTATGCCCGAGGTCATCCGCAAATATGCACCGCAGAAACCCATACTGGGCGTATGTCTGGGGCACCAGGGGATTGCAGAAGCTTTTGGCGCACAATTGTATAATCTCCCCGAAGTCCTCCATGGGATGGCAACAGACATTCAGATTCTGGATACGAATGATCCTTTGTTCAAGGGTGTTCCCGCCACTTTTCGCATTGGGCGGTACCACAGTTGGGCAGTACAAAAGGCTACGCTCAACGGGCAACTCGACCTTCTGGCAATAGATGATAAAGGCGAAGTCATGGCGATCCGGCATAAAACCTATCCGGTTTACGGTCTTCAGTTTCACCCTGAGTCTGTGATAACCGAATATGGCATTCAAATTATTCAAAACTGGTTAAATAATTAACTTTCAATTAACATACAGGTAGTTATATCGAAGGTACGAAGCCTGTCCAACCAAAAACGAATGAAGGCAATTCTGAACTATCTCTTTGAGCATAACACGCTTACACAGGCTGAATCAAAAGATATTCTGACAAAAATAGCGAAGGGAGGACATTTTAACCCTGCCCAAATAGCCGCGTTTCTCACTGTTTTTCAGATGCGGAGTATTACTGTAGAAGAGCTTTCGGGTTTTCGCGAAGCGATGCTGGAGTTGTGTATTCCGGTAGATTTAAGCGATTATGACCCGATAGACCTTTGTGGAACAGGCGGCGACGCGAAAGATACTTTTAACGTCTCTACACTTGCAGCCTTTGTAACGGCTGGTGCAGGGGTATCTGTGGCCAAACATGGCAACTATGGCGTGTCAAGTGTTTCGGGATCCTCCAATGTCATTGAGTATCTCGGCGGTACATTCACCAATGATTATGATACAATCAGGCAACAGATGGACCGGGCAAATATATGTTTTCTCCACGCCCCTCTGTTTCACCCTGCCATGAAGAATGTAGGGCCGATCAGGCGCGAACTGGGCATAAAGACCTTTTTTAATATGCTCGGCCCGATGGTGAATCCGTCATTTCCTCAAAAGCAGCTGGTTGGCGTATTTAGTTTGGAATTGGCCCGGCTGTATGCATATATTTATCATAAGACAGATAAGCAGTTTGTGATTTTGCATGCCATGGATGGATATGATGAGGTTTCCCTGACCGGTAATACCAAGTTGCTGAGTAATGAGGGGGATGAAATTTTTTCGCCAATGGATCTGGGTTTTCTCAAATGGAACCCGCAAGACTTATTTGGCGGTAAAACCGTAGAAGATGCAGCCCGTATTTTTATCAAGGTTCTGGATAATCAGGGAACCCGCGCCCAGCAGGAAGTGGTTTTGGCAAATGCCGGACTGGCTATTGGGTGTGCCCGACCTGAGCTGAGCAGAGTAGAAGCGATTTCTGTTGCCAGAGAATCTCTGGAATCAGGCAATGCCAAAAAATCCTTTCAAAACTTTATAGAAAAATAAATCCCCATGTCTATTCTTGACGAAATCCTCGCTAACAAAAAACAGGAAGTTGAAAAAAAACGCCAGCTCTATCCTGTAAAATTACTGGAACAGTCTATATATTTTGACTCTCCATGTGTTTCCCTCAAAAAGTATATTCTTCGTCCGGATAAGGTCGGTATTATCGCCGAAATTAAACGCCGTTCTCCCAGCGAAAAATCGCTGAATCCTTATATCAAGGTGGACGAAGTGGCCAACGGGTATATGTATGCCGGTGCTTCAGCGGTTTCTATTCTTACCGACGAAAAATACTTTGGTGGGAAAAATGAAGACTTGCAAAAAGTCAGACAGATGATCTATGGTCCGGTACTGCGCAAAGATTTTATTATCGATGAATACCAGATCATCGAAGCGCGTTCGATCGGAGCCGATGCCATTTTGCTAATTGCCTCAGCCCTTTATCCGGAGGAAATCAGAAAACTTTCTGCCTTTGCTCATTCGCTCGGTCTGGAAGTATTGCTCGAAGTTCATGATGCAATTGAGCTTGACCGCAGTATCAACGACCATGTCGATCTTGTCGGTGTCAACAACCGAAACCTCAAAGAACAGACCATTTCGCTTGATACTTCACTGGAATTGCTCGACAAAATACCTGCTGGGTTTGCCCGTATTTCTGAAAGTGGAATCCATACACCAGAAAATGCATTTATGCTCAGGAAAGCCGGGTTTGACGGGTTTCTAATCGGTACGCATTTTATGAAAACGCCCAATCCCTCCAAAACCTGTGTGCGCTTTATCCAACAGTTTCGCAAACTTCTGGAAGCAGAAAAACAAACTGCCGGATGACGATGAAACTCAAGGTCTGTGGGATGAAATACCGCCCGAATATTGAAATGATCCTTGGACTGGAACCGGATTTTCTGGGGTTTATTTTTTTTGAAAAATCGCCCAGAAATGTCGGTGATTCGATACGGCCGGAGTTTGTGCGTTTTATCAATTCTGTAAAAAAAGTAGGTGTTTTTGTGAATGCAACACAATCTTTTATAGAAGAAAAGGCCTATGATTTTGGACTCGATATGGTACAACTTCATGGAAATGAATCTCCGGAAATGTGTGATTCTCTCCGAAAGACTGGCCTGGAAGTGATCAAGGTGTTTTCGGTGGGGGAGGAAATGGACTTTTCACGACTCAATCCTTATGAATCGGTAGTTGATTATTTTCTTTTTGATACCCGCGGAAAAAACCCGGGCGGTAATGGCGTTACCTTTGACTGGGAAATGTTGGCGGAATATACCTTATCCGTTCCCTTTTTTCTCAGTGGGGGAATTGGAATCGAAGAACTCCCTTTACTCGCACAATTTTCACATCCCCAACTGTATGCGCTGGATGTCAACAGCCGGTTTGAAGTGCAGCCGGGAGAAAAAGATGTCAAGAAAGTAAAACTGCTCAAAGAGGAACTATCTACCTCTATGTTTAATTAATAAATACAGGCAAAGATGGATAAGATAAACACCCAAAGCCTTTATCAGGCAAATGCACGGGGTTATTATGGTGAATTTGGCGGTGCCTTTATTCCCGAAATGTTGTTTCCCAATGTAGAAGAACTGCGGGAAAATTACCTGGATATTATTGGCGACTCTGGCTTTCAGGAGGAATTTTATGCATTGCTGAAAGATTATGTAGGAAGACCTACCCCTTTGTATGAAGCCCGACGACTTTCCGCGCTGTATGGTGCAAGAATTTTTTTGAAAAGAGAAGATCTCAATCATACCGGCGCACACAAGATCAATAATACGCTGGGGCAGATTTTGTTGGCCAAAAGATTGGGTAAACACAAAATCATCGCCGAAACAGGTGCCGGGCAACATGGCGTGGCTACAGCTACCGTTTGTGCGCTGATGGGCATGGAATGCATTGTGTATATGGGAGCGGTCGATATCGAAAGGCAAAAGCCCAATGTCCAGCGAATGAAAATGCTCGGCGCAACGGTCGTTCCGGCCACCAGTGGAAGCCAGACTCTGAAAGATGCGACCAACGAAGCGATGCGCCATTGGATCAACCATCCCCGCGACACGCATTATATTATTGGATCAGTGGTCGGTCCACATCCCTATCCCGATATGGTAGCGCGTTTTCAGTCGGTAATCAGTGAGGAAATGCGCCACCAACTCGCCGAAAAAACCGGTAACCCACTGCCCGATATCGTAATGGCCTGTGTCGGTGGGGGCAGTAATGCGATGGGTGCATTTTATCATTTTCTCGATGAGCCTTCGGTGCGCCTGGTGGCTGTGGAGGCTGCCGGACACGGATTGGCGTCCGGTCTTTCGGCTGCGACTACTTACCTGGGAAAGCCTGGTGTGCTTCACGGAAGCAAAACCCTGCTCATGCAGACATTTGATGGCCAGGTTGTAGAACCGCATTCTATTTCTGCGGGGCTTGATTATCCGGGGATAGGTCCTGTTCATGCGCATTTGTTCTCATCCGGTCGCGCCGGGTTTCAATATGTTACAGATGAAGATGCCGTAACAGCCGGTTATTTACTCAGTAGGATGGAAGGTATCATTCCTGCACTGGAGTCTGCACATGCCCTGGGCGCATTGCCTCAAATGACCTTTAAACCTGGGGAAGTTGTTGTCATTAACCTTTCCGGGCGGGGAGACAAAGACCTTGCCACCTACATGAATCATCAACCCAAATCGGAATGAACAATCGAATCACGAAGCTTTTTCAGGAAAAAAGCGGAGATATATTATCCATTTTCCTCACTGCCGGATATCCCGGGCTGGAAGATACTGCCCCCCTGATTCAATATCTGGCAAAGGCTGGTGTTGACATGATTGAGATCGGCATCCCTTTTTCAGATCCTGTCGCAGATGGCCCAACCATTCAGCAAAGCAATCAGCAGGCACTATATAATGGAATTTCTCTCCCATTGTTGTTTGAGCAGATTAAGGACATCCGCAAAACCGTAGATATTCCCCTGTTGCTGATGGGCTATATTAATCCTGTGATACAATATGGGGTGGAAAACTTTTGCCATAAAGCAGCTGAAGTCGGGATTGATGGCGTAATTCTGCCTGATCTCCCGATGGATGAATACCTCGAAAACTACCGTTCTTTGTTTGAGTCCTGTGGACTGTCAAATATTTTCCTGATCACACCTCAGACCAGCGAGGCAAGGATTCGGAAAATAGATGCAGAATCGCAGGGATTTATTTATGTGGTTTCCACAGATAGCACGACAGGTAAAACTGACGGTTTTGGACAGGCACAGCTTGAATATTTCGGACGGTTGTCTGCGATGAAACTGAAAAACCCTACACTTGCAGGATTTGGTATTTCCGGGCCTGAGAGTTTTCGGATTGCTTCTGACTATAATAAGGGCGCAATTATTGGAAGTGCTTTTATTAAGGCAATTTCTCAGGGTGCAGACGAAACAACGGTCCGGACATTTATCAACCAGATCCGCAATGTGTCCTGAATGTTATACTGAATAACCCCCAATTATCAGTAATAATTATTAATCAACTATGATCATTCATTTAGAAAACAAAATCTCTGAGGCCGCTCGTACGGCAATAGAAGAGGAAGTAAAAAAAATTGGCTATAAGGCCCGTGAAGTAAAAACCCAGGGCGGGCATTATCTGGTCGCAGTAGGCAAAAATGAAATCGATCCCCGCCGCATCGGTTCACTTCCCGGTGTACGCGATATCCACCGGATCAAAGATGATTATAAACTGGTTTCGCGTATATGGCGTGTAGATCCTACGGCTATTGATCTGGGTGATGGTGTGGTGATCAAAGAAGGCAGCTTCACCATGATGGCTGGCCCATGTTCTATCGAAAATGAAACACAGGTCAGAGAAATTATTGCCCACCTTGTAGAGCAGGGAATAAAAATCATGCGTGGCGGGGTGTATAAGCCGCGGAGTTCTCCCTATTCTTTTCGTGGATTGGGGATAGACGGGCTGCGAATGTGGTCCTCGATTGCGAAAGAATTTGGGATGAAAATCATTACCGAAGTCATGCAATCATCTCAAATTGAAGAAATGATGGAATACGTGGATGTCTTCCAGGTAGGAGCCAGAAATACGCAAAATTACAATCTGCTGGACGCTTTGGGGGAGGTCGATAAACCCGTACTTCTCAAACGGGGTATTTCCGGAACCATTGAAGAATTGCTTCACTCCGCGGAGTATATTTATTCGGGAGGAAATGAAAAAATCATGCTTTGCGAACGTGGAATCCGGAATTATGAAAATGCCTACCGAAATGTCATGGATATCAATGCCATTGCAATTCTGAAAGAAAAAACGCATCTTCCCGTAATCGCTGACCCCTCACATGGGATTGGCATTCGCAATTTTGTGGAACCCGTTGCTTTGGCTGCCATGATGGCGGGTGCCGATGGTGTGATTTATGAGATTCATCCTGTGCCGGAAAAAGCCGCATCTGATGGCCAGCAGACCCTGAATTTTTATGAATCTGCGGAGCTGATTCGTAAAGCCCGCGCGATGCGTAAACTCATCAAGGCAGATTTTCAGATATAAATGCGAATGGAGCATCTGCCCGCAATAGACAGTGTATTTATCAAGCTGGAAGTCAACCAGCAGCAATTATTGTATATCAGACTGAGCAAATCCGGCGCGATAAATCGCGCCGGTGACGGCTCTCCGGAAGATGCTTCCAGCATGTTTATGGGAAGTAGTCCCGAACCTTTTCTCGAAAGCTGGCTGGAACTGCTGCATGCCGATATCCTTGAAATCGCAGGCAGATATACCTTTCCCGACCCGAAGGGCGATGTATGTATTCTCACCCTTGCGCTGGAAGGCCCGGAAACCGATACCGGTTTTGAATTTACTTACGGATCGTTATCCGAAGGTCCTCCGGAGGATATCATAGAGCTGGTCGAAGCGGCGATGGCAATTACTGACGAATGGTACGAAAACCAGAAGTCTTCGCGCCAGCAAAAGCGCAAAAAAGGATGATTTTTCCCGGGAGAAAAAACTAAATTGCCCCATTCTTTAGAATAACTGGAATCTCCCGCATGTTTTCACCCCGCAATATTGCCATACTGGGCTCAACCGGCTCAATCGGTACACAGGCGCTTGATGTCATCAGCCGCTTTCCTGATTTGTTTAGGCCCGTTGTGCTCACGGCCCATGCCAATGTGGATTTATTGATCCGGCAGGCATTGATTTTTCGCCCTTTACACGTGGTAATTGGCAACCCCGTACATTATCAGCAACTGAATACCGCATTGGCCGGTACAGGCATTCATACGCATGCCGGAGAGGAGGCACTGGCTGAAACCATGACTTTACCCGAAGTGGATATGGTATTGACTGCCTGTGTTGGTTTTGCGGGTCTTCGCCCCACTATCCGTGCGATTCAAAGTGGTAAACCCATTGCCCTGGCCAATAAAGAGACGTTGGTTGTCGCCGGAGAAATCATTACCCGGCTCACAAATCAACACGGCGTCGCGATCATTCCGGTTGACAGTGAACATTCAGCGCTGTTTCAGTGTCTGGTCGGGGAAACTGGAAATCCGGTAGAAAAGATCTTGCTGACAGCTTCAGGAGGCCCATTCAGAGGGTTTAGCCATGATCAACTGACCAAAGTTACCCCTGCACAGGCCCTCAAACATCCCAATTGGGAAATGGGCGCAAAAATTACAATAGATTCAGCTTCTATGATGAATAAAGGACTGGAAGTCATTGAAGCCCGCTGGCTGTTTGACTTAAGCCCCGAACAAATAGAAGTAGTGGTTCACCCACAGTCTATCATCCATTCGATGGTACAGTTTGAAGATGGCAGTATCAAAGCTCAGATGGGATTGCCAGATATGCGCCTTCCTATTCAATACGCACTCGCTTACCCCCAAAGACTAAAGAACCCCTTCCCGAGATTTCATTTTTCCGACTACCCTTCGCTGACATTTGAAACAGTCGACACATCGGTATTTAAAAACCTTGGACTGGCTTTCCGGGCCATGGAAGAAGGGGGCAATGTACCCTGTAT
The DNA here is from genome assembly GCA_041391665.1 of Bacteroidia bacterium. Classification (NCBI taxonomy): domain Bacteria; kingdom Pseudomonadati; phylum Bacteroidota; class Bacteroidia; species Bacteroidia bacterium. The sequence goes on from JAWKNO010000002.1 coordinate 829,091, forward strand.
TCTGAATGCTGCCAATGAAGAAACCAACCGCCTTTTCCGGGAAGGCCGGATCTCCTTTACCCGGTTGGCTGACTTAAATGAGGCTGCGATGGAAAGTGTTCACTTCGTGACAAATCCCGATTTGAACGATCTGTTTGAAACCGATATTGCGGCAAGGGAGTGGGTAAACCAACAGTTTGAAACGAAATAACAGGAATTTTTTTATGTCAGAAAAACACACCTACAATTACGGATTAATCGGCAATTGTGCCTACCTCGCGCTCGTTGATACCGAAGCCAATATCGGCTGGTTATGCTGGCCAAAATTTGACAGTAGTTTTCTCTTCGGTGGTTTGCTCGATGATGAAAAGGGCGGAGAGTTTTCCATTAAACCTGCAACTGAAAACTATACCTCACATCAATATTATATTGAAAACACCAATATTCTGGTGACGGAATTTGACTGTGTCGATGGTAAGTTCAAAGTAGTGGATTTTGCCCCCAGGTTTCTGCAGTATGAACGTTATTACAAGCCATTACTTCTGGGCCGGAGAGTGATTCCCATTCAGGGTACCCCCAGGATCCGGGTAATATGCCGCCCACGTGGCGAATATGGGGAAGTGGTGCCTGAATTGTTATTTGGCAGCAGCCACCTCCGCTTTATGGGGCTGGAGCGCCAGGTACGCCTTACCACCAATATTGCGCTCAATTATATTTCGGAGGAAAAGGCTTTTATCCTCAATGAAAACAAACATCTCGCACTTACCTGGGGCATTCCGTTGGAAGCCGAACTCGAAACTACCCTGGAAACCTTTTACCAGAAAACTAAACTCTATTGGCAAAGCTGGGTGAAACGCACTTCCATTGGACAGTTTCACCAGGAAAAGGTAATTCGCTCCGCGCTGGCACTTAAGCTTCACCAGTTTCAGGATACCGGTGCCATTATCGCTGCGACCACCACCAGCCTGCCCGAATCACCAGGAAGTACCCGCAACTGGGATTACCGCTATTGCTGGATTCGCGATACGCATTACACCCTGAAAGCGCTTACCAACCTTGGGCATTTTACCGAATTGGAACAATATGCGCATTACATCGAAAATATCGCCCTGAATCTGGGGGAAAAAGATCGGTTTCAACCGTTGTATTCTATCACCGGAGAGGATAAACTGATTGAAAAAATTCTGCCCTTAAAAGGATATAAAAACAATACCCCTGTACGGGTTGGGAATCAGGCCTATGAACACATTCAAAATGATGTATACGGACAGGTACTGGTTTCCTTGCTCCCTCTATTTGTAGACAAAAGATTGGTTCAGGAAGACAAACAACACCTGCTACCACTCATTATGCGCATTCTCCGGCAGGTGGAGGCTACCATGTCAGAACCCGATGCCGGGTTGTGGGAATTTAGAAATAAATCACAGCTACACGCTTATACGTTTCTTTTTCACTGGGCAGGAAGCCACGCGGCACTCAAAATTGCCCGCCATTTCAATGATGAGGAAATGAAGGCACTGGCTGAAAAATTGATCAAAGAATCAACGGTTCAACTCGAAAACTGTTTTGATGCCGATCGCGGCGTTTATACCCAGGCCATCGGTACCAAAAATCTTGATGCCAGTTTGCTGCAATTGGTGACTATGAACTATCTCAATCCGGAAAGTGACCGCGCGCGCTGGCATGTGGAAGCATTGGAGAAAGAACTAAAAACAAAAGAAGGCCTATTTTTCCGATACAAGCATGCCGATGATTTTGGCGAGCCTGAGACTACTTTTCTGATTTGTGCGTTTTGGTATGTGGAAGCGCTGGCCTGCGTAGGTCGTCTCGATGAAGCAATCGAAATATTTGAAAGGCTGGTGGGGTATTCCAACCATCTGGGGCTTCTGAGTGAAGATGTAGATGCTACGGTTGGCAGCCAATGGGGCAATTTCCCTCAGGCTTACAGTCATGTGGGACTTGTCAATGCGGCTTTTGCTATTTCAAAGCGGCTGGACACACAGCCATTTTTATAATTATTATCTATGAAACCTGTTTTTTTTCTGCTTCTCTTATCCTGTTCCTGTAGTTTATTTGCCCAGGAAATACAGCCTGACGCATACTGGGACTTCGAATCACCAACATGGGAAGCGGGAAAAACGGGTAAATCCAGATGGCAGGCAGATCCCGGGATGAAGATACTGGGCGAAAACCCTGTGGTAGGAAATTATCTGTCTTTTGGGGCAGATAAGTCCCGGCAGATGTCTGCCATCGTCGATTTTGATCAGGCCATTTCCATTGAATTTCTGTTTAGGATCAGAAAAGGTGAGATGAACCCGTCCTGGCGGTTTTTCTGGACGCAGGACAATGGCCTATTTCTGATGATGAGCGCAAAGGAACTAAGGTTTGAGACGTGGGTGAAACCCGCTTCGGGAGAATCTGTTCCAGACCGGTTAAGTATTCCGCTCAATGGGGCCGGGCCTTTTTCCCTGGGCTATTACACCGATGGAAACTGGCATCATATGGTGTTTAAATACCATGCCGGAAACGGTACGAAAGAAATTTGGGTGGACGGTGAAATGCCTGAGGGTTTTTCTTCAAACGTACCAACTAAAGGTCTGATCTGCCGGAATGCCGTTTGTTATAAACAGATTTATTTTTCCGACAGAGGAGACGCCGCAAAACAATATTTTGTGGGTGATCTCGATGAGGTGGCTATATACAATCAATTCATTCCTGCTACCCTGCATCGCAAACATTATAATGAATGCAGAAGTGGAAAACACTATTCTTTTCAGAACGACCGCAGTGTAGTCATCCCCCGGCAAAAAGAAAAAACGGAGTCTGTCGATCTTCGGGAATATGCGCCGGGCCATCCTGAAGTAACGATTTCACCTGTGGCCCAACTCCAGTCCTTCCCGCTGCCCCGGTTTTTGCCGGGGAATGGGTTGCGACGAAATTTCAACTGGATGGGTATGACCTACTTTGCCGAAGGAAATTTTCCGGGAGTAAGTCAGGCGCAGTCCTGTGCCAACTCTGTGGCTATTCAACAAGAGCTGGGAAGTTACTGGAACTATATGCTGGTGCTCCAAAATACTCTTGGCGCTTCGCGTGAAGCCAATCTCAACAATCCGGTCGCCTATGAAGCGGCATGGATTAAGCTGGCAAATGAACATCCCGAAATACCTTTTTCCATAACCACCATCTGGCCGCAGGTGAGGCTGACAGATGGGGGTGAAAAAGAACCTGATGCCTTCATTCGTAGAAAAAATCTTCCGCCTGCGTACTACCTCCGCGATGCAAAAGACAATATTCTTGACAGAGGCGGTAACTTCAATACCAAAAATCCGCAAATCAGCCCTGCGGCTCCTGACGATTTATTTGTCCGCGATGGGCAGGTGCAGCGTCAATACCTGATCCGGATATTGAGCAAACTTACCCGTCCTATCGATTTCATTAATGAAAATGGGGAAGTACCGCCATTGCCAATCGAAGGATCTGTTATGGAAAAAAGCCCTTCGGTGGTCGCTCATAAAAATGCTTCGGGTATAACTGATTGGAACCAATATCAGGCCCGGCAGAAAACCCGGTTTCGCAAGGCTTACGCCGACCAGTTTCTCTCACTTCCTCAGTTGAAAAACACGACCTTCTCATGGTATGGCGTGGATGCCGGCCCGCAAAATCTCGACCGGTTTGAATGGTCTGAAGCGCGGAAAATAGGCGATCTCATCAACGGACAATACTATTCTACCCCCGATTTTTATCCCCGCTGGCCGAGAAACTGGGAAAAATGGTCAGGCCCCTGGCGTGGCTGGGATTGGATAAGAATCTGCCGGGAAACGGAAATCGCCGCCGGCGATCGGTTGTTTTCTCCTTTTGTCGGAGCCGGATGGGAGAAAAATCCGGAAGAAAATGTTCGCCCCTCACAATGGCTGGGGCTGCTGAAAAATCTGGGCGTAGTGGGGGCTGAGTTTTTCTACACGGGCTTTTTTAATGAATCTCAATGGCCCAATCTTGCCAATCCCCGCAATTATGCCTGGCAGGCAGTTACACCTGTCTATGCTCAGGCAATCACCAGCCGCTATGAAGACATTCTCCGGCATGGGAATGCACTCAAAGATGAAAAAGGCGTTCCGGTAATCCGTCATTGGGCCGGCGACCCGAGGATCCTGGTGACAGTGAGAAAACACGACTCAAAACGTCTGTATGTAATTGCCGGTAATATCAACCCCAACAGCAATCTCAAAGGCAATGTGGAAGACAAAAAAATTGCAGTTATTGAGCTGGAAGGGGAAACGCTGAAGTTTGAAGTGCGAAGGCAGGGAAGCGTTTATATCTACGATAAGACTGTGGCGGGTAAACCTGTTTTTTACCAATTGGATGCCTGGCATGAATCCGGTCATCCTTCCTGGTGGTCCAAAAGTTTTCTGTTTGATGCTGAGGTGTTTGACGATGGGAAAAATATCACCATTCAAACGGAAACCGGCTTGTCGGCTCCGGGCGATTTTTCTGTATTTACCAGCTATTGGGCTACAGCGTCAGGAAAAGGCTGTGCAGAATATATCTTTGCTCCCAGGACTAAAGATCAGGAGAATCTGTATCTGCGCCTTCGCGCAAGGTCTGCTGATGGGAAAACCACGGGGGTAAAAGTGTTTCTCGATGGTAAGTCTGTGGGGGAAATTTCCTGCATCAATACCCGCGACTGGCAATGGACGGAAAACTGCGACGGGCAAAAATTATTGCTCACTAACCTTTCTCATGGCCCCCATAAACTTGAACTTCGTGCGATAAACGCCTCGCTGCAACTGGATCAGTTTGAGCTCAAAACCCGGTAGATTTCTTCTTCTGTATATCCCAGATCCTGTAGTAGTTGCCAGGAATGCTGGCCCAGGTGGGGTGGGGGAGTCAACGATTTTTGTCCAATGCCCTGCCCGGCAAATGTGCGCAGCCCCAGCCATTTTTCGTCCTTCAATATCATCGGGCCTGCAATGGGGATCGAAAAAACGTCTTTCATATCATTCACTGCCCCTGCCGGTACTTTCGCATTCAGTAATAGCTGGAGCAAATCATCCCGTTTGTACGCAGAAATTTCAGGCGTAATCCATGCCATTACCTGTTCCCGAAGGCGTACCCTTCCCGCATTGGTAAACATCTCTTCCGGAGGCAGAATCCCCAGCACATTGCACAAAGCCAGAAACTGGGCGTCTGTGCCTACTGCCAAAACCAGTTGTTTGTCGTCAGCTGTGGTAAAAATGGTACCGTAAGGAACGATGTTGGGATGCTCAGAGCCCGATGGCTGAGGCATTATACCGGAGTTGAGCCAGTTGGTAGCCTGGTTGGCGAGGGCTGTAATTCCGGATTCGATCAGGGAGACGCTCACCTTCCCTCCCTTTCCGGTTTTCATTCGCCGGATTAAGGCCAGTAAAATAGTTTCTTTCAATTGATGCGCCGCCAGGAGATCCATAAGTGCGACGGGCATTTTTCCAATGTTTCCAGGTGTGCCGTTGAGGTAGGTAAAGCCACTTTCCGCTTGTATAATGGCATCGTAAGCAGGGCGGGGGTCATCGGGGCCGTAGCCATTGATTTCAGCACAGATCAACCGCGGATTGATCTTCAACAGTGTATCGGCGTCTAAAAGTAAGCGTTGGGATGTGCCGGGGAGAAAGCTGGAAATAATAATATCCGCAGTTAAAGCCAGTTTGTAGATCACTTCACGGCCTTCAGCAGATTTTATATCCAGAGAAAGGGATTGTTTCCCCCAGTTTACTGCACTGAAGTAGGCTGTAATATCAGAGGATGCTGATTCTGCTGCGTGTCGCCAACTGCGCGTAACATCGCCACCGGCCGGATTTTCTACTTTGATGACTCTTGCGCCCAACTCAGAAAAAAACATGCCTGTCGCTGGCCCTGCCAGCACACTGGCGAGCTCAATAACGGTAATATCTTCCAACATTATTTTTATCGGCGTTTATTCGACGGTCCTCAGTCTTGCGTAGGTTATGGGCGGCTGGATCGTGTCATCTACCCGTGTTTCAACCATATGAGTAAACTCACTGAAAAATCTGGATAGCTTTCCATAGCTTACCCCTTTTTTACGCAACAGGATACCTATTTTCGCAAGGTTTGCCCATCCGGCTTCATCTGCGGAAACCGAAAGAACTTCTCGTATAATTATTTCAAGTTCTGCTTTATCCATAATTATTTCTATCTGGGGGAAATCAGAACAAAGTATTAAAATGAACGAATTTTCAACTTATTACAATAGTAAATAAGTTCATGGCAACATGCAATACCCAAATGGGATAAATCTGTCTAATGGTCTATTTGTTGGCAGGACTATTTATTTATGGAATATTTTTTTTATTTAAGTTTTTCCTGCATTTCCTGTACAGCCTTTTTTGCATCGGCAAAATCAGGTTTGCTGTTGAGTGAAAGCTGGTAATAATAAAGTGCGGTTTTAAAATCTTTGAAGTATTCGTAGGAAGAGCCCAGCATAAATGCCGCCTGGGCGTGTTTGGGATTATTTTTCAGGCATTCTTCAAAATCTTTCATGGCTTCCTGATATCGGTCGGCAAGAAAGTAACAATACCCCCGGTTGTACCAGGCCTGCGCATATCCTGGGTCGCGGTTTATAGATATGGTATATTCAGCTACGGCTTCATTGATCCTGTTGCGAAATGATTCCATTTGCGCGTCATTGTACACTTTCATTGCTTTTCGGAAATACTCATTTCCTTTGTAAAACCTGGCCAGAGAATGTCCGGGATGTGCTGCCAACAGTTGATCGAGGTATTTGATGGCTTCGGTTTCATTCTCATAATGTTCGAGATAAACATCGTGGAGGCGAATGAGGGCCCGGTCATAACCCGGATCCAGCTCCAGCGCGCGAAGATAAGCTTCGACTGCTTTTGAGTAAAGCCGGCGATTTTCTTCGAGATAACCCCTGGCAAAAATATAGAGCGGATCATGGTCATTGAGCTGCGCCGCTTTGTCGTACATTTCCAGGGCTTTTTCGTTTTTCCCCTGGAAAAAATATATCTGCCCCATCTGATAAAATGTCTCCGGACTTTTTGAACCGAGGCCGGCTGCGGCCTGGTATTCGGCCATAGCTGTTGCCGTATCATCAATGGTAAAAGCAAAAAATCCCCGCCAATAGTGGAGATCTGGACTGTTGCGAAACAATGTGATACCGGTTTCAATATCTGCAATCGCCTTTTCCAGGCTGTCTAGTTCGTAGTAGGTTACGCCCCGCTGTTGGTAAAGGGTATAATCCCGGGGATTATATTCTATCTGTTGGTTGAGCGATAATAAGCGAACCTGGGGATCTTCGGCAGCAGAATCTGAGAGAAAAGCCGGAGCGGTTTCTGTGGTTGTGGATTGATTTTCCGGATCTTCTTTGCACCCGACGGTAGTGATGGCGATTCCCCAGCTCCAGATCGCTAACCAGAAAAAGTATCGTCCGTACATAATTTTTCCATTTTATTAGGTGCGAAATTAGTCGATAATGACAATCCTTCCAATCTTTCGGCTTTCGGGAGTGAGTTTTATGCGATCCGAAATTCTGTATTCAGAAAGAAAAATAACCCCTCTTTGGTCTTCCAGCACGATCGCTCTTGCTTTGGCCAATGGGTCAAATTTTTCATCAATAAATATGTCGCTGAGTTTTTTGTGGCCTTTCATCCCCAGTGGTTTCATTCTGTCTCCCTGCTGCCAATGCCTGATAGTTACCGGGAAATGTATTTTTTCTATATCCAGCAGATATTTCCCCTGAATAAAAACCTCTGCAGCTGGTGATAGCGTTTCCGTTGTGAAAGATACTTCCCGACCATCAAAATGGATGGTCTCTGATTGGGGGAAGTTTTCCAGCTTCAGGGGAGTTGCTGCTTCCACTTGGCCTGGTTTTACCTGAAAAAGCAGGCCGGAACGGGTGCGGGTCAGCCTGGCGGACTTTGTTTCCATCCTTTTACCCGGCTGACTATCTATCAGCCGGATGCACTGTTCGATTTCATGGCCGTGCAACCCCCATTCGGCGACAACCTCAGCAAGGAGCACAGGCAGATGTTCGCGGCCAAATTTATTTTCAAATGGCCCCCAGTCGAGAGAAATGACTTCTTCTGAGATGGTAATCAACTCTTTCCGGTGCTGTTCGATGATTTTTCTGATGAAGGCATGTTGCTGCTGATACCACTTGAGCCGGTTTTTCAACTGATTTTCAAGGTCCGGATTAATGTTTTTCAGATAGGGAATAATCTGGTTGCGGAATTGATTGCGGGTATAATCATTTTTTTCATTGGTATAGTCAAGAGAATATGCCCATCCGGTTTCATTTATTGCGGCGAGTATTTCGATTTTTGAAATTTCTGTCAATGGGCGGATATACGGCCCGCGTTTTATGGGGATACCGTGAATAACCGATTCGCTATTGCCTTTTACCAAAGACATCAGGATAGATTCTGACTGATCATTGAGATGGTGAGCTGTCGCACAGCAGTCGTAGTTTTCTGTGGTAAGGACTTGGTCAAACCAGTCATAGCGGATATCCCTGCAGGCGACCTGTAGCGATACATGGTGTTTCAGGGCGTGTTGTTTAGGGGTAGCATGGCAGATAAAAGCCGGAACATTCCATTGGCGGGCGTATTGTCTGATGAGCAATTCTTCATTTTCTGAATCTTGTCCCCGGAGGTGGTAGTTGACATGTGCAAGGCCGATTGCGTAGCCCAACCTATGGAGAGCACCTGCAAGAAATACCGAATCAGGGCCACCACTTATGGCTACAAGTACTTTTTGTCCCGGGAGGATCAATTCATAATTCTGGATGGTTTGGGCGAGCCTTTCTAATAGTTCCTGCATCTGAAATAAATCATATACGAAGGTAAGTAATTTCCATTAATGAGCCTTCCGGCTATAAAAATGGAACAATTTTCCAAAAATCTTACGCAAATGGTCAACACCGGATATACCCGGTTTTTGACTGTTCGTGAAAATCGTATTTGTAACCATTTTCCGTACTATCCGTTCACTTAATCATTTAGGGTAAATATTAACATCGTGTTAAACTTTTTAAGTAGTTCATAAACAGCTAGTTAGCATTTCTGATTTTGGCTGTATTTGGTATTTTGTGCATCGACAATGATAATATCGGGTTTTATTCGTCAAAACAGCATTACCGAAAATGACTCTTTTTTGCCCCGAATCCCTACATATCGGTGAATCATTGGGTATTTGGAACAGTAATTGTCATTGGTATATTAAGCTGCTGTTAAGACCCAAAATTGTTTCATTTTATGACCATTTATTTTGTATGAAAGCACTCTTGTTATCTTTTTGTATTTCATCCTTTTGGCTCAACTTTAACCAGGAAACTCAGACTGCTGATATCAGTAAATTTACCGGTGTTTGGGTAAACACGCAACCCGGCGCTTTTTTGCCAGAGATTGAAGTCCTTGCAGAAAACGAATTACTGTTTATCCAGGCGAAAGGAAACTGTATCGATGATGATTGTGTGTGGGGAAAGGCCGAAGCAATGCCGGTGTCTTTTGCCGCTGACGGGCGGTCTGATGAGTTTCTTTCGGTCGTTTATCGAAATACCAACCGGGAAGTTGTGATAGAAATGGCTCCTTCAGGGGAAGATATGACGGTAAGGGTAAAAGAAATATTGTTGAAAGACGACGAGAAAATTTCCAAAAACTATTTATATACCTTTCTGAAAAGAGATAAATCCAGTCAGGAAGCAGTTGAACTGGGTTCTATTTCGGGAAGTGTTTTTGGAAACGCAAAGAGCACCGCAGGTATTTTCCGTATTTCATTGTACGGACCAGACAATGGCAATCAGTATATCTCCACTCACAATTTTAGTCAGGGGCAAGAATATCGGTTTGAGCATTTACCAGACGGAACCTATATCGTCATGGTAGAGGCCAGAGGATCGACAGCAATTGAAGCAAACCCTTCTTTTGCAAAAGTATTGATCAAGAATGGCGAAGCACTGACTCACAATGTAGAACTTCGCTAATATTCTCTCGTCTCTATACATCGTAATATATAGATTACACTGGCCGGAAGCATGTTTCCGGCCTTTTTTTTTGTCCATCCATCGTTGTTGACTCCGCCTTCGTTATAGATGAAAAAGAATAATGAGACGGAATTCGCTTTTATTTTGGGCAAAATTTCCCCTTTCTCCTATATTTGCAGGTCAATTGGCGGGCATGAAGTATCACCCATTCTATATATTGTTGCCAATACTAATCTGGGTAGCTGGCTGTAATACCTTTGATCGTCCGGAATCACTTCCGGTCTATCTCAGTCTCCCACGTGCTGAAATCCGGCTAAATGCATCAGGTTCTATTAAAAGTGAACTGGGGGTAAAAGATTTGTGGGTGGATTATGGACCCGGACAGTTGGGGGTTTACCGGTTGCCCTCCGTCGTTCCGCTGATCCCGTTGGAAGGGGTAGATTCGGTGGTCATACGGGGAGGAATATTTGAGAGCGGGCTTTCGCTCGTAAGATCCCCGTATCCGTTTTGGAGGCCGTTGATTTTGCCTTTAAACAGTTCTCCTGCCGATACGCAGATCATCAGCCCGGTATTTTCATATTATCCCGATACCGTCATTGCTTTTCCGTTTGTTGAAGCCTTTGAAAATGCTTCCATTGCGTTTGAAAATGTCTCATCTTCCGCCATTACGACTTCGCTAACCTCTTCGACAGAGTCGGTATTTATGGGTACCAAATCTGGGAAGATCAGCTTTTCTCCGGATCGATATCAATTAGAGCTGATTGCAGCAGACTTTATTCGTCTTCCTCAAAATGGCAGTAACGATATCTATATGGAAATTACCTATAAAAATGATATCTCCTTCACGGTTGGTCTTTTCTATTCCGTAGGGGTAGATGTGGGGGAAATTCCTGCTGAGGTGTATTTCAACTCCAAGGGTGAGTGGAATACCGTATTTGTCCATTTAAATGATGGGGTGAGGTCTGTGCAGGATGGCGCATTTTTTAAACCATATATTCGGGCCAACAGCCTTAATGCTACTACAGGACAGGCTGCTTCCGGTGTTATATATCTCGACAATATCCGTATCGTTCACTTTCGCTAATAATGCGCAAACGACTACAGCGTTTTTTATATTTTTCCGCAGACTTCTGGACGACTTACATTGTATGGCTGGGATTTGTGTATTTCAGACGGCAGACCCTTGAGGGATTCGCTTATCTGGACAATCAGCAGTTTGTCAACGCTGCGGTGATTTCTATCTACTGGATTATTCTTTACGCAATAGCCGGCCTCTACAACAACCCCTTTCGGCGGTCCCGGCTAAAAGAAATCACGCAGTTGTTTAAGTACTCGCTCATGGGCGTATTGGCGATCTTTTTCCTGATTTTTTTGGATGACCCGATTCCCCCCGAAAACCCTTCCATGCATCGGATACTGCTTACTACCTATCTGACTTTGCAGTTTGGCTCTGTGGCAATTATCCGCTTTATGATTACCACCCGTACCAATGTGCGTATCCGGCGAAGAAAGCTGGGTTTTCCGACGGTATTGGTGGGGTGCAAATCACAGGCCTATGGGATTTATCATGAGCTGGAAAGTATGCGCCGGTCTCTGGGATATCACTTTGTCGGTTATGTATCGCTGGGCGAAGAAAATGGGGATAACCTGTTTATGGGTAAACTTAAACACTTTGGGAGCCTTGACCGGCTGGATGAAATCATCAAAGCCCGTAAAATTGAAGAAGTGATAATTGCGCTTGAAAAAGATGAGGTGGAAGAGGTAGGAGTAGCTATAGAATTGAGCGAAAGAACCAGCGCGAATATAAAGGTCGTTCCCGGTGTTTATGATTATATCGTCGGAAGTGTAAAAATCTCTCACATACTGGGCGCGCCATTGATTGAGATTTTCCCACAGATTATGCGCCCGTGGGAAAGTGTAGCCAAGAGAGCATTTGATATTATTGCTTCCCTGGGGGCATTGATTATCCTTTCCCCGCTGTACCTGACATTAAGTATCTTGATTAAACTGGATTCTTCCGGGCCGATATTTTTCAGACAGGAACGGATCGGTAAAAATAGCAAACCATTTTTTATCATTAAGTTTCGCACCATGAGACAGGATGCCGAAAAAGCTGGGCCTGCACTTTCGAGTGACGACGATCCGCGTATTACTAAAATCGGCCTCTGGCTCCGAAAGCTCCGTATGGACGAATTGCCTCAATTTTTTAACGTCCTGCGCGGAGAAATGAGCATCGTGGGCCCCCGGCCGGAAAGGCAGTTTTATATCGATCAGATCGTGAAAAAAGCGCCACATTACCGGCATCTGCATAAAATAAGACCTGGCATCACATCGTGGGGCCAGGTCAAATTTGGTTATGCTTCGAATGTGGAAGAGATGATTGAGCGGCTCAAATTTGATATTCTCTATATGGAGAATATGTCTCTCGCTCTTGACTTTAAAATCATACTCTATACAATCATCGTCATTATAGAGGGGCGGGGTAAATAGTGGTATTTCCTATTTTTCAAGGATTTCAAACAACCGTTTTGCAACAATCTTGTCCCGGTTTGCTCTGCGCCATTCAATGCTGGAATTAACCTTTTTCAACGCATCCTGCAAAGATTGAATGTCCTGGGAGCGCGTGCGAAATTGCGGGGTATTTTCCATATTCCGAAGCTCCTCAGCAAGGCTCATTGCCTTGGCTTCCATGTCCATCAAACCGAGATCAAACAGGTCAAACAGCGTCTGCTGGATTTTTTCCTGAATAATTCTTCTTTGACTTTCAGGTGCCTGTCCGTAATCTTTAATCAGTTGGTTGAGTTCTTTTTGCTTGAGTTGTTCCTGAAGTTCGAAGTCACTTTTCGACTCAAAAGAAACCGTAGTAGAAGCAACCCGCTCATTCGAGCTGATAGGGCGAAGCGCATTTTGCGCAAAATTAGAAGCAGAGGGGAGAGTCAGCAAGCAAAGGAAAACATAAATCATAAATTTCATATCCAAAGAACATTTTGGGGTAAATCATAATTAAAAATACTCGTAAGAGCGGGGACTTACAATAAGGTATAACGTCAGGTGTCAATTTATACGGATGAAATAACACAATCAATGGATGATCTACATTGTAAAATATTTTACTAAACAACTGTTTAATATATATAAATAAAGGGCGTTACTTTATCTGAAAAAGTAACGCCCAAACTATGCCGGATATTGGCAGTGTGACTAAATTAAATCAGTGGGGAGATCGATTTTGATTGGGGTTTCTGAAATAAATCCTTCGCCAAATGTTGTCCCGATCATATGTCCATATATTCGGGCCCTGGCTTCGATAAACGGAAGAAAATCGGGCGTGGAAATATACGTTATCGGCTCCTTGCTGTTGGGGTCGTAAAACTGGGAACCAAATGCCCTCAGTGTTTCTACCTTTTTTTCATAGTACTCAGTCACATCGACAACAAAATCTGGTTCTAATGCATGATCCTGAATATAGTAGAATAATCTTTTAGGCCTCCATGCTGGCTGTTCCTGCCCGTCGAGTTGTGTTTCGATACGTCGCAGCCCACTGAGAAATGCCGCGTCTCTGACGAGCTTACTGGCCCTTCCGTGGTCGGGATGCCGGTCTGAAGGCGCATTGGCGATCACCACTTCGGGCTGGTATTTGCGTATCATCCGGATGATAGCCATTTGGTGTGTTTCGTCATGCAAAAAAAATCCGTCGCGAAAGGCCAGATTTTCTCTGGCATGTATGCCCATGATTTCTGCGGCGATTTCTGCTTCTCTGTCTCTGATTTCGGGGGTTCCCCGGGAGCCGAGATCTCCTCTCGTAAGGTCGATGATTCCTGCTTTTTTTCCCTTACTGATCATCTTTACCAGAGTTGCAGAGCACGCGAGTTCTACATCATCCGGATGCGCCGCAAAAACCAGAATATCAAGCTTCATACAAATTGTCTTTAGCGTAAAATGAGCAGTTTTTCTGTAAAGTATTTTTTGTCTCCGTTGGGCATTTGGAAATAATGTTTCCAGATGACCATGCCTGCGGGAATATTTTCGTACAAGTTCAGTCGCAAAGCGGGATTGTTTATTTTCTCCGCAGGAAATGACTGAAGGATTCGGCCCTGTATATCCATGATTTCTGCATGGTACAAAGTACCGGGTTCAATATTTTCCAGATTGATTTCAACTGTATTGCCGGTAACCGGGTTGGGGAACAGATTGACAAGGGGGGGAGAAACCGATTTTTCAATGGAAGTCGCTAACGCTGTCGTATTATACATTTCCGCTCTTATCATCAGACAGCCGCCCATACGGGTATTTACCCAATGCCCCAGCGAATCCCAAAAAGTATAGGCGTCATTGTCATAGTTAAAATCAAACCCTACTCCCAGCGGTTCTGTATCGGTTTGTTGTACACCTACCCAAAACGTCTGTGGAACCTGCAATGGCGTAGAAAGCGGAAACCGCTGAAAATGATTGGGGGTATTTCCATAGGTTACTTTCATGCCGCCGATTTGCTGAAGAATCAGGGAGTCGGGGTGCGAATCTTTCCATACTGCCAGGCGGAAGGATTTATCCTTCATATAAGTGGCCTTTCCTGTTACCTGATTGTAGTTTACTGTGGGAACAAAGCTGATCCATACCGCTGCCAGCGAGTCTGGCTGAGAGAGCGTAAATTTCATCCCAAAGCCCAGTCCCTGATTTAGGCCAAATGAGGCATCCGCTTCACCGTCATCGTAGGCAAAGACGGAATCGATACGAAAAATTTCTTCCAGCACATTATTTTCCGGACGAATATCTCCTGTTGCTGGCGTAGATACTTCGAGTTTGTAAGCAGCGATTCCATTTAGCGCCTGATCAGCAAAAGCCGGAAAATTTACAGGATTCACGGCATAAGGGGGAAGGCTTGCCGTTTGATTTTGTGTAGCACTAAACACGGATCCGCCAACAGGGTCTGATAGTTTTGCGGAAAGTGTTGCGTTTTGGTTCTGCCCGGCAAGGTTATCGATATTGACCGTAAATGGCTGCATATTGCTACCTGACCCGGCCAGGTAATGTGTTATCGGAATGGCCGAGAATGGATGGAGGATTGAGCGGGAAAGGTTTACCGGAGAACGGTCATTGTAGGTTGTATCATTACTGTTCCGGTTGAGTCCGAGCAACACATAGTCCAGATGCCAGACATCCAGCATCCCATTTTGCGATCCCAGCGTCTGAAACAGAATCTGAAAGCCAGTATGAAAAAACAGTGGATCATTGAGAGGGATGACATACTGCCGGAAAGGTTTTGAAGGAGTGCCCCCGATAGCCAGCACTTTTTTAAAATCGTTTGGCGGAGGAAGCGGCGTACGGAAATAAACATAAAAGGAGTCGGTAGCTTCCGGTTTTTCGCCTAAACCTGCCGGCTGGAGGAAAAACGACAATTTTGCCTGGCTTGATACTGTCCAGGGGGCCAGGTCAATATAATGAGAAAGCAGCCGGTCTGTGATTCCGCTGCCGATATTGGCAGGGTTATAGGCTTCCCCGTATTTATTAGAACCATCAAAAGTTGCCACACCGCGGGAGGGGGGATTTACAGCCTGGTTGCGGGAAATAACCGGTGTGGTAAGATCATTGGGAGCCATGAACCAATGCGCAGAGTCAGGAAAAAGACCCGGATAAGAAAAATCGTCGAAAAAGGGAGTATTCGGGCCGATGGAAAGCGTATCGGGGCTTCCGCCTCTTTGGCCGGAGGGAGACATGGCGAAGGGTGACCGGGCCAGCGAGTCGTTGGCAAGGACAATGACAGACTGAGCTACAGACAGTTGAAAAGCGCCTGTAAGGGCAGCAATCAGGGGAAAAAATCCTTTTCTGAAAATTTTCAACATGAGTCAGATTAAACAGCTAGCCGGAAAATATCATTTGCGATGATCAAAAGCATAAGGCTGAGAATCAGTACCATACCGATTTGCTGGGCGATGATTCTGACTCTGACAGAAGGCTCTTTTCTGGTAACTGCTTCAATCAGAAGGAAAACTACATGGCCGCCATCAAGTGCCGGAATGGGTAAAATATTCACAAATGCCAGGATCATACTCAGCATACCGGTGAGAGACAAAAATGCCTTAACCCCGCCATTTTTAAACGCCTGAAGATAGACATAAGCAATCTGAAACGGACCCATAATAGATTTGCTGGGATCAACCCCTTCCTTACTGAAATTTCGGATACCTTTTACATTTGCAGAAAGGAATGTGAACGCATCGCGGGTACCCGGTACAAAGGATTCGAAAAAGCCAAAAGTTGTTGTCTCAGATTTGAATATAGAGTCAATAGGTATTCTTCCTACCCCAAGAAGCCCTTTATTGGTTGTCGTTACATCAAAAGTCAAAAGCTGCCCTTCCCGCTCTGCTACAACAGAAATAGGGTAATTTCTTTTGCCTTTTACATATCGGGTGATGTTTGAAAACAAAAGAACGTTCGTGCTGTCAAGTTTGACAATTCTGTCTCCTGTGCGAAGCCCAGCAGCAAAAGCCGGAGAGGCCACCATTTCTTTGGTATCTTCTGTCTGGCTGATATTGATACTGTCGGTTACAGTAATAATAGCCGGTACAGCGGGAAAAATGAAGTCATTGGCACTGGATATCGTATCGCTGTTGAAAAAATTCTGGACATAGCCGGGGATATCAATCCTGACAATTTCTCCATCTCTTTTTACCTCAAACCAGGCGTCGTCTTCCAGCAGTTTTTCCTGATTGATATAATCATTGAAATAGGGTAGTGCCTGCCCTTTGTAAGAGACCAATTCATCGCGGGTACGGAAGCCCAGAAAATACCCCAGCGATTGTTTTCTGACAGAGTCTTTCCCGTCTTCTGTTTTTTCGTACCAGGGTTCATTCACCTCGATACCGTATTTCACTTCAGACATGGGCAGTTTTTCTTCGCCAAATTGCCACTTCATCATGGAGAATATGAAAATGCCCAGAATCACATTCATGATTACCCCTCCGGTCATTACGATTAGTCGTTGCCAAACGGGTTTGGAGCGAAATTCATAAGATTTGGGTTGTTCATTGATATGATTTGTGTCGAGGGATTCGTCGATGATACCTGATATTTTGACATAACCGCCAAGTGGCACAGCGCCTATCTGATATTCCGTATCCCCTTTGGTGAAGCTGAATATTTTGGGAGGAAATCCAATGGAAAAGGCCTCTACCCGCATCCCAAAAGCTTTTGCGGATAGAAAATGTCCAAGTTCGTGTATCGTAACGAGAATGGTGATACCGACAAGTACAAGTCCAATCGCACCTAATATATCAAATACAGTTTGTATATGCCCTGTGAGGTAGCCAATTAGTATACTGAGCAGGACGATGCCTGCAAAGATGCCAAGCCGTGTAAAACTTCTGTTTTTGGATGAACTCATAACTTCCCTGAAAAATTTATGCAAAATTACGTGTTCCTGACCTGAATAAAAAGCCGTTATTTCATTTGTTTGGCCTGATGGAGCAGGAACATATCAGCAAGCACGATGGCCGCCATCGATTCTACGATAGGAACGGCTCTGGGGACTACACACGGGTCATGTCTTCCTTTCCCTTCGAGCACGACTTCCTGCAATGTTTCATCGATACTGGTTTGATTACGCATGATGGTTGCTGTGGGTTTAAACGCTACCCGAAATTCCAGATCTTCGCCATTACTGATGCCTCCCTGTACACCGCCTGATCGATTGGTGCGGGTACGTACTTTGCCGTTTTCGGTATAAAAGAGGTCGTTGTGTTCTGAACCTTTGAGGTGTGTACCGGCGAATCCCGAACCTATTTCAAAACCTTTGACCGCATTTATGCCGAGCATTGCGGCACCCAGAATGGCTGAAAGTTTTCCGTAAATGGGTTCACCTAAACCTGCGGGCATCCCGCTTACTTTACACTTTATGACACCGCCTGCTGAATCTCCCGATTTTCGGATATCGTCGATGAAGTGGAACATTTTTTCGGCTACGATCGGGTCAGGGCATTTGACGGCTTCGCAAAAGTCGGTTGTCAGGTCAAATGAGGTAGGATCATGAGCCAGTTCGATATCATGGATACTCTGAACCCATGCATTAATCTGAATATCAGATACTTTCTGAAGAAAGAGTTTGGCGACTGCTCCGCCTATGACGCGGGCGATCGTTTCGCGTGCTGACGAGCGTCCGCCACCCCGGTGATCCCTGACTCCATATTTGACCTGATAGGTATAGTCTGCATGGGAAGGGCGGAAAGCCCTGGCTAGATGGTCATAGTCTTTGGAGCGAACATTCTGGTTGGGAACAAAAAAGCCCAGTGGTGTTCCGGTCGTGATATTATCCATATGGCCGGAAAATAGCTGGAACTCATCTGCCTCTTTGCGTTGGGTCGTGATTCTGTTTTGTCCGGGTTTTCTTCGGTCCAGTTCTGACTGTATAAAAGCCCGGTCGAGGGAAATGCCTGCGGGACAACCATCAATCACCACACCGATTCCTTCGCCGTGTGATTCTCCAAAACTGGTGATGCGGTATAAGGTACCAAAAGTATTTGACATAAAGCAAAGATAGGCGATTATCAGCCTTTCTAAAAAAGGAAGGTTACTATTTCGGGGAAAACAATGATCACACCCAGAAAAACAATCTGGATAGCAATAAAGGGAATAATTCCTTTGTACAGATGACTTGTGCGAACTTCCGGTGGTGCGACTCCTTTGAGATAAAATAAGGAAAACCCGAAAGGTGGTGAAAGAAAGGACGTCTGGAGATTTAATGCAAGCAAAATTCCGATCCAGATCATGGCGCCCCCGGGCACGCCCATGGTCTGAAACTGGCCAAATATCCCTTCTCCTGCCGCAATAAATTTGGCAAAAACGGGATGTACGACCGGTACAATAATGAAAATAATTTCAATGAAATCGATAAAAAAGCCCGACACAAAAACTACTAACATCACGACCAGCAGGAACATATCTGCCGAAAGATTGGATCGCTCTATATAATCGGTCAGGAGATGATCTCCCCCCATTCCTTTAAATACCAGGGTGAAGGTGGTCGCACCAATTAAAATGAGAAATACCATGGAAGTAATTCGGGTTGTTTCCCGCATGACGTCCTGGAAAATTTGCAGTGAAAGGGTCTTTTTCCGATGGGCAGCCAATATCGTCAAAATCGTTGCGCCCAGCGCGCCGACACCTGCAGCTTCTGTGGGAGAAGCTATGCCGGCAAATATGGAGCCTAGTACTGCCAAAATCAGCAGAAAAGGCAATAAAAATGCGTGGAAGACCCGGGCTGCCATTTCTTTACCTGTCCCGGCCCTGAAAGCTGCCAGCTCTTCTTTGGGCATACGGGGTACTGCATCAGGTTTTATGAGAGCGACCACAACAATAAATGCGAGGTAAAAGCCGACAAGTGCCAGTCCCGGTATAATCGCTGCCTTAAACAGGTCACCGACAGATACATGCATGACATCGCCCAACAGAATCAGCACTACGGAGGGGGGGATAATTTGCCCTAGCGTACCGGAAGAGGCAATGGTACCTGTGGCCAGTTCGGGGCTATAGCCTCTTTTAAGCATCGTCGGGAGGCTGATCAGGCCCATGGTGATAACCGTGGCTCCCACAATGCCCGTCGAAGCAGCCAGCATTGCGCCTACAAGAATCACAGATATGGCCAATCCCCCACGAAATCGCCCAAAAAGCAGGGCCATCGTTTCCAGCATGCTCTCTGCCAGACCTGATTTTTCCAGCATAATCCCCATATAGATAAACAAGGGCACCGAAAGCAGTACAAAATTGCTCATCGTGCCCATAATCCGTAAGGGAAGCAGATTAAAAAATTCGGGTCCCAGAAAGACCAGCCCAAAAAGTGTAGAAAGGCCTCCAAGCGTAAAGGCTACCGGGTATCCGGCAAGGAGAAATATAAAAACCAATCCAAAAAATATAAAGGGCAGGATTTCAGACATGGTCTTGTTTCGTATTCGTAGTAGTAAGCGTGGATATTGAGCGCATCAGTTCCGCCAGACTTTGAAGCAGCAAGAGTACAAATCCAACGGTAATGGCAGATTTTATGAGATAACGCGCAGGAAGACCCCCGGGATCCGGTGAAGATTCTCCTATGGCCCATGATTTTCCTGCGTATGATATCGAAGTATAAATCACAATCAGGCAAAAGGGAATCAGGAAAAATATGGTTCCGAAAAGATTGACCCATGCCTGTTTTCTGGGTGAAAAATTGGTGTAAAAAACATCAACCCTGACGTGTTTGTCGTCTTTCAATGTATAGGCCGCTCCCAGCAAAAAAATCAGCGCAAACATGTGCCATTCCAGTTCTGAAATCCATACAGCAGTTTGACTAAACAAATAGCGCATGATGACATCATAACACATAAAAACAACAAGTATCGTTGTCAGCCACGCGGTCGTTTTGCCTGTCCATTCATTGATGGAATCAAGTATTTTTACAGGAGCATTCCAGAAATTCGCCATTGCCTAGTTTCCGTCAAGTTCGTCGAGCCGTTCGATTGCTTTGAGAAAGTTTTGATTTGCGGCTTTAATTAATGACTGCCTTGCCGTTACGGTATCTCTTGCAAATTTGCGGTTGAGCAGAAGATGCGCATAGAGATAATGACCGGCGGGCCACTCGTGAAGGGCAGAAACCTGTGCATATTTCAACGCCTTCGCTTCATCTTTATCAACTCCCAGACCGGAGTTGTAGATATAGGCCAGCATATAAGCCGAAGGGCCGTCGAGAATCTGAGCCGCATTTTCAAGATTTTCTGCACTCAACCGGTACTCAAAAGCTGATTGGGAATCACGGGCTTTGACAAATAGTCTTTTGCCAGTGGAGAGATATTTTTCGAGTTTGACCTGCTCTTCCGGGGAAATACTTCGGGTGTTAATCGCCGTGCGGCGGGTTTCTTCAGGTGCAGGAGTTGTGGTCGTTTTTGACGTAGGGGGTGTAGTTGGCAAACTCTCCAGTGAGCGGGTTTTGGTCTCCGTCGTGGATGTTTCTGCCGGAGTTTCTGTTTTGGGGGCTTCTGCGATTTCTTTTTTTACGGTTGAATCCGTAGTTGTTGTGAGGGCAGGGGTAAGTTTTTTATCCTCCCCCGTATTTCCTGCCAGGGTTTCATTACATTCGAGCGCTCTGTCCTTCGCCCGTTTAAAAATTTCCGGATCGCTGCTTGTGATCTCCGGACTTTCATAGACCTTGAAGGCCTCAGAATAAAGCACCACTGCCTGATTGCAATCTTTTTCCGGTTGTTCGTAAACCTTATCTGCCAGGTGAATATAAGCCAATGCGACGTTGTCCCTGGGAATTTCGGGCGTTTGGGTTTCCGTATGGGTTTTCACACGTTCGGAGCGGTTATAAGAGCGAAGTGCCTCTTCATAATTGCCCAGTCTGAAAAACTCATCACCAGCTTCCTTATAAGCTTCCGCCGTAAGTTTGAGCGAATCTATTGGTTCTGCATCCAGATTTAAGCTGGCCAGGCTCAGGCGATTCATTGCTTTGGTTTTAAACCGGGCTGCGATTTCCTGATTTGTGGGGTTTTTGGCCACTTTGAAAGCACTGTCATACTGTGCGATGGCAAGCTGGAAGTTACCCGACTCCATGGAGCGGTCTCCCCGGTTTACCAGTTCGTCGAAATCGTTGCTATTTCCGGTAGAAGCGCGCCATGCCAGAAAAACCAGGCATAACACTACTACCACCAGCGCGGCAAACGCGAGGTTTTTCAGGATTTTTGCATTTTTTTCTTCCAGTTCTTCAATGGTTGCCCCTTTGGGCTCTTCTGGAGGGGTCTGGGTTTCTGGTGATGAGGACGTTTCTGCTGTTGGTATAGTGTTTATACCATCTTCAACATGTTCAACCTGAACAAGATAGCAGCTGTAGTTGTCTTTGGCAAAACCCTGATTAAACTTATTCAATTCTTCGACAAGCAGCGTTGGCTCGACTTTGTTCTTTCCATTTAAGATTTTTTCCAGCACACTGGCATCGACCTGGTCGGCGATTCCGTCGGTGGCAAGTAAAAAAGAATCTCCCGCGTGAAGTTCCGAATAAGGGATTGAGGTAAAGTTGAGTTTTACCGGCTGATGATTGCCCGATATCCGGATTCTATCTTCTTCTGATGGTGGATTAATGATACGGATGGCGGGTTTATGGCTGTTGTAGTGGTAAATCCGGCTATTTCCAGTCCAGGAAAAGGAAACCTGGGTTTCGCCAAAATACATTAACGTGAGTGTGGTAGACATTCCCGCACTTTCTTGATGTGCTTCTTTATAGGCGGAAATCGCCTCTTCGGCTGTACGAAGGGCTTTTTCCAGGTAGGCGGATGTCATTTCACCTTCCGGAGCTGTACTGGAAATATATTTGGCAAAACTTAATGCTACGAGTTTTGAGGCAACTTCTCCCGCATTGGGGCCTCCTTCACCATCACATACAATAAAAACCTGATCGGTTCCTTGTGTGCCGGCTTTACCTGCCAGTGGAAAAATAAAATCTTCATTCAGTTCCTTCCCACCGGATTCGTGCAAGGCAGCAGGTTGTTTGAGCTGTATTTTCATATCTAAATATAGTCCTATAAACCTAAATTTTCACGAATTACGTGAATTTTTCAAGAAAAAAGGATAAAGGACTAAATATCCGTAGCAAAAGAAGTGAAAATCAGCGGCCTGATCTTTATGGAAGGTCTGCAATTGACCTGATTTTATTTCTGAAGAAAGTCACGGCCTGACTTGTCGTCAGATAATTTTGCAGATTAGGAAATTCTGCAAGGATCAACTGAACCTCCGAATCATTGAGCGAGCGGCTTTTACCGGTATAGTTGTTGTGAACCGCCCAGTTACCCGAGTATTTTCGTATGTAGTACATGCCTTAAATTGATTAAACTAACCACAATTAACACGAGTTTTGATCAAATTTACATGAAACAAAGTAGGAATTAATAACATCCCCGGCGGTACTGTTTGAATGAATGGTTAAACTTTGTCCCCGAACTGTTTTTTTTGTTGACGCGAACCGGGGGCATTGGTGACGCAATGAGTAAGTGTTGTGAATATTTGTTTTTGATAAAATTACAAAATTCGTTTTAATTATTAATTTTGCTACTTAAAATATTGATTGATAGATTTATATGTTAATGGCTAGAATGATATTTTGTATTTCCGTAAAGTATGAAATTGGGTTTGGTTTTTTGCATGGTAGCTAATTTTTAAAAATCGCTGATGAAAAACCCTGTAAGATTTTGGTGATTTTTGCAGGAAAAACTAATAAATCCAAATATGATCTGACTGTTTGGCGGCACGATAAAATGGAACGGAGGCGAAAAAAAATCGTATAAACACCTATGGACCATAAATTAAGAAGAAAACTCATTGATCTTGCGAGAATAAATGGCGCAAAAATCTCTTACCAGGCGCTCAGTGATGAATTCCAACTGCAGTTGGATATGAAAACAAAGGGCGACCGGATGCTTTTTTCCCGGATACTGGAAGAAATTTCAGAACAGGAATATGAACGCGGGCGGCCTATATTGTCTTCATTGGTACTGCCCAAAGGTAAAATCGGAAAACAGACTGATGAGTATTATAAGTTCTGCGAAACCCTGGGATTGGGAAACTGGGAAGAACTTAAAGCAGACCCTTCATTTGAAGAAGTGCAAAGAAAGGCTTGTTATGAGTTCTGGCGTAACGACACCAACTACAAAAGTTATAAATATCTGGTAGAACAATAAGGGCATAGCTAATAAAGGAACAGGCATACAGATTTTATTTTCTGTATGCCTGTTTTTTTTAGAAGTACAGTGATACTCGGTTTACTTTTGTTCGTAAACCCAACCGGCTTTTTCACCTTTGCTAACCATTGATTGGTTAAAGGACGTTACTTCTGTTTTATCGGTTGACCGAAATACAGATACGCGGAATGAATCGTATTTGCCCAATTCCGGGAACATAATGAGCGGATCATATCCTTTGGCTTTCATTTGATCGGCATATTCACTGGCCTGGTCAAATCCTTTATAGCTTCCGCCAATCAAATGGTAAGTGGGGCCTTCTCCAGCCGAAATTCTCGCCTGTGTGGCTGTTTTGGCTCCCAGGGTTGACGTAACTTTGCTGCCGGGCTTTTCTTCAAAAATCCAGCCTGTTGCTTCTCCCTTTTTCTTTAAAAGGTCAGAATATGCCTCTACTTCTTCCTTTTCGTTGGATGCATATACAGAGATTCGGTAACCTGTCTGGGCGCCTGAAGGGAAGATGATATAAGGCTCATACCCTTTTGCAGCCAGTGTGGCAACTTGTTCCTGTGCCGATTCAAAACTGTTGACGCTTCCACGAATCAGATGATAGACCGGTTTGCTGTTATCGATTTTAGCTTTTTTCTTTTTATCCTCCTTTTTGACTCGTTTGTTGCTATCTGCAACTTCGCTGCTGCGGGTAGCCATAGATGCAGGATCTTGCTGGGAATAAACCCAATAAGCTTTTGTGTTTTTGTCTTTCGCTTTCAGTCCGCTGGAAAAAGACTCCACTTCCTGTTTGTTTAGCGAATGATAGACTGACACTCTGTACTTTTTAGTGGAGCCATCAGGGAAAATGATCAAAGGGTTATAGCCTTTTGTTTTGAGGGAAGCGACCATTTCACTGGCGGTTTCAAAGGTGTCAAAACTTCCCGCAATCAGATAGTGGTTTCCCTGCTGAGCCTGGGAGCGAAAGGAAAACAGCAGGGTAAAGGATACCATGAAAGCGGTTGTCAGGGCACCTTTCAGCCATTTTTTCATTCTGTGCTTGTCTTTTAACATGTTTATAATTTTTGGGTTTACAATTATTTACTGAATTTCAGGAATTTATTCTATCAGTAGCAAAGAATTTTACAGTAAAAAATAAATATAAAGAAAAAATTTTCCTGAAATATAGAAAAATCGCGGAATCCGGTAAAGGATTCCGTGAATAATTTGTCTTTTGAGGTTCTTTAAGTAAAAATCTCAGATGTTATTTCAGATATTTTTTGGCTATTTCTTTATAGCCGCTTTCTTTTTTGAGCGATTTCAGCCAGGTATGGGTTTTGAGTTCTTTGGCTGTAAATGTACCGGTTTGATAAGCCTTGCTGAGCCATTCGATGGCGGGTGCGGGTTGGTTTTCTCCTGCATAGGTGCTGCCCAATCCATACAAAGCCTGAGGATTTTGTGTTTCGATTGCCAGGGCCTTTTCAAAATAACTTCTGCCTTCTGCCCATTTTGATAGAAACAGACACATATTGCCCATACGGGTATAAAGATCTACACTTCCGGATTCGGTTTGAGCCATTTTTTGATAGTCTTCCAGCGCTTTGGCGTATAACTTCAGCGCTTCCTGAGCTTTTCCTCTCAAGAGATATACATCGGCTTCTTTGGATTGATTATTAATCGCCTGGGTAAAATCGCTTACAGCGCCACTGAAGTTATTATTTTTATAATACAAGATTCCCCTTTCATAAGATGCCGCAGCATAGGCTGGATTTTCCTTAATGGCTGTGGAGAAATCTGCAATTGCTCTTCGGTCATCTTTGGCTGTATTATACGCCAGTCCCCGGTGATAAAATGCCTCTGCAAAAGTAGGATGCTGGCGAATAGCGATGCTATAACTTTCAATGGCCGCCGGGAAATTGTTGAGTTCTGCCTGCATTCTGCCTGCATAAAAATGGGTTTCCGGTGAGTCTGCTTTGAGTTGTAGTGCCTGAGTGTAAGCGTTCAGGGCCTCAGAATATTGTTTTTGAAACCGGTAGGCATCGCCCAATGATACAAATGCGGGGAAATAGTCTGGTTTTGTTTTTGTCGCTTTTTCCAGTTCCCTTACGGCCTCGTCATAGGCTTCCATCCCAATGAGGTTGACCCCTTTGCGGTAGTAAGCCATAAAATAGGTTGAGTCATGGGTCACGGCTTCTGTATAGTTTTTGTTTGCAGCCGGAATATCCGCCTTCTTTTCAAAACTTTCTCCGCGGGCGTACCAGGCCTCCGTGTATTCGGGAAGGAGGGTAACCGCATGTGTGAGAGACACAATGGCATCGTCAAAATTGCCGGAGTTAAAATAAGCCTTTCCTGTATTGTAATGCCCCGAGGCGATATTAATGACATTTTGCCAGGCGGAGGGATCGATGTCCTGTTCTCTGGCCTGCTGGAAATCGCTGGCTGCTTTTTCTATTTCACCCTGGCTGATCCGGCAAAGCCCCCTCTGATACCAGCCATCGGCAAGTTCTGGTGCGATTCGCACGGCACGTGAAAAATCGGCAATCGCTTCAGGCATTTTTTCTGCTTTACGGTACAGGATGCCGCGATCGATATATAATTGCCCCTGAAGGGAGTCTACGCCAATAGCCCAGGTATAATCAGCTATGGCTTCCTCCGGATTGCCCGCCAGTTGGTGGACAAAAGATCGCTGCACATATAGACTGGCGTCGCGACTTTCAAGGGTCAGCGCCATGCTGAGATCTGCAATGGAAAGGGGGTAATTGAGCTCCTGCTGATGAATGCCTGCCCGGAGGATATAAGCCTCCCGGTAGTTGGGATATAATTCGATGGTCTTGTTGAAGTCTGCAAAAGCCTGTTTCCCTTTGTCGAGTTTCAGATAACATTTTCCTCTGCCCAGATAGAGATCGGGGTTTTCCGGCTCAGTTTTGATTGCTTTTGTATAATCTTTTAATGCGCCATTGTAATCACCTGCCTTGTATTTGGCTTCGAGTGTGCTCAGGGGAATCACCAGTTGCTCGGTTTCCCTCAGGCGTGTGGCGATTTTGTCTTCGCCTGGGCGAAGCGTTTTGGCTTCGCGAAGCAGTTTGATAGATGTCTGAAAATCTCTGATTTTGAAGGCATAATCTGCATCTTTAACCAGATCGTTGTAATACTTTTCCGCCTGCTCTTCTCTTTTTTTCTGATTCTCAATGGCTTTTTGTGTTCGGTTGATTTTGGAGAAAGCTACGGTTTGGTAGGGATTAATGAGTTTTGCTTCACGGTAGGTTCTCAGTGCCTGAGGGTAATCACCTTCCGCAAATGCCTGGTCACCTTCTTCGATAAGTTTTTTGCTCGCTTCTTTCTTTTGCTCTTCTTCCTTTTCTGCAAGGCGGCGCACTTCGACCATCATTTTTTCGAAAAGCTCTTCCTGCAGTTTCCGCTGTTTTTCAGCTTCATCGATCATTTTCTGATTTACAGAGACTGAATCAGCTGCGGTACGGGTATTTTTAGCCAATTCGGGTGCAGGGTTCTCGGCCTGATAGTCTGCCGGTTCGATAGGCTCCGCTTCGTCAAAAAAGACAATGCTGACGATCTGGGCTTCCCACTGTTTTCCCTGTTGTTCTGCCCGTACCTCTGCGACTCTTCGGGTACGCTGGTAGGCATTTTTGACGGTTTTGTGGGAATTGGAAAACTCACTTTCAAAATATACTCTGACATATACATATTCTACTTCATAAACCCGGGAAACTTTAAGATCGGAGAAGGTGATCGATCGATCTTCACTTTTGTTGTAGAGAAGATTGAGGTCGCCAAGGTACTGCCGGATCGATACATCGCGGGAAGATTTGCTGTCATGTGCTATCGGATCAATATCATCTTCCACAGTGATTTTGTCGTTGTAGAAAATTTTGTTGTTGGATTCGCCATAGCTGAAGGAAATCAGATCGTCAATTTCAGATTTGTAGAGGTCGGAGTTGGAAATAACATTCATAAGGTTTTCCAATTCTCTTACAATAGCTTCAGCCTTGTAAGTAATTTCTACCTTATCCCGGGTGGTAAGGGCTGATTTTGCGGAGGGTTGAGCCATGCCAATCTGGAAACCCAAAAGCAAGAACAGGAAGAGTAATTTGTACATAGTGTGTGATTTGGATGCGGGCGTTTAGCGTTTATTTTTCTTTTTCTTTTTTACCGGATTCAGGCCTTCCAGTTTTTCAACTGTGCCATTAATATAAGTAATAAAGGCGATCTCTGTTTTGGGCAGGGTATCTGTCTCCATACCCTGGCGGAAAATGACGTTGTTTTCGCTTACCTCGACAATTTCTGCGCGAATTTCCTCCCCGTTTCTCAGCGTAATGGCATCAGGTGAACGCGGGACAAAGGATTCTTCATAGCCATTTTCAAACACAATCCTTGAGATCTGGTCGCGTTGCATAACGAATATGGGGCCATCAGGAAAATCGCTTTTTTTGTATTTGATTTCCTCCACGCCTATTTCCAGAACTTTCGCTTCCAGGTTACTCCCTTCCCGTAAATATATGCGATCCTGTGCAGGAGAACAGGGGAGATTTCCCAGGATAAAAAAAGCTAATAATATTGAATAAGTAAAGCGTTTCATTACTGCGAATAATCAGTTTTGTGATTTGCTGGCAAGTACTTCCTCCATATATTTTTCTTTATCAGCCGGGTCGATGCGAAACAGATTGTTGATGAGCCAACCCGAGTTTCCGGTATTTCGGAGAAACCGCTCCAGTTGAAAAACCCATCCTTCAACCTGAAGAAAATGGTAACAGATGTGGTTTACCTGGCGAAAGGTAATCCTTCCATCCATAATCCATGAAAGGAATATGGTCATCTGGTCAGGCTTAAAGTCACTCGTGACGTAGTTCCCTATATTGTTGATATCGGCAAGTGCTTTTCCCAATCCCATAAAGTCAGTTCCATGGCTCATCGGATTCAACGACCGGTATTGGTCTTCTTCTTTGGGAAGGTTCAGAAAATCGGCCCTTACTCCCTGAATTACCCATTTTGAACTGCGGTTGGGAAGAAGTTGGATTTTCATAATGAGGATGACCTTTTCGGGTTTGCCATTGTACAAAACCTGGCAATCCAGTTCGGCAAACCAGCCATCACCAAAAAAATTGAGATACTCAGGGTTGCAGGAGTCTGCTACCTGTCTGACAAATGCATCAACTTCTGCATCGTTCCAATTGGTTCGCTTGTGGTTGAACAGTGTGGTGATCAATTCCGTCCGATTAGGAATCTGATTGGGGAAATGAGTCTTGATGTATTGAAGCACCATTGTATTTTCCTCGTAGTTAAACCGCTCGATAAACTCATCAAGCTGTTTAACTTCAAGGGCAAAACCCAATTCCTCGGCAGAAGATATATCTCCGGATTGTGCCTGAGCAAAAATGAAGGTTAAAGAAAGAAAGAAAGAAAAAAACAGGGATGTGTAGGTTGTCATAAATTCATTTATCCTCTGCGGGTATTAACTACGCCAATATCAGAAAGGAATACATCCCAAAGTTCTTTGGTTTGTCCGCCTACCTGCTTGGTATAACCCTTGAGTACGATTTCAATATTCTTGCGTGTATAGTCTGAATAGACCGGCTGCCCGTCTCTGTAGCCGGTAAACTTTTGTACGAATGATATGATGCCATAATAATTGCCGTCAACACCTTTTTTCAGTTCACTGACATAGACAATATCTGACCAGGTGATATCTACCCGTTCGTATTTCAGTAGTTTTAGTCTTTCGAGGTATTGGCGGATCGGATAAAGTTTCTTGTCGGCAGAACCCGCGCTGGATACTTCGACGGTTGCTTCCTCTCCTACAAACAAAGCCACTGCGAGGTCAATGGCATCGTTGGCATCCTGCCAGTTGGTTGCTTTATCGGCTATAATAGAAAAATACTGCCCCAGATTTCGCGTCCGGTCCAGTGCTTTGGCTTTATATTCTTTCATGTCAATCGCCGGGATTTCGTAGCCTGTATTGTCAGGCGGTGTCGCATCCGTCGTCGCTCCGGTTAGTGTTTCCTCCGGAGGTTCGGTTGCCGGTATACTTTCATTTACCGGCGGGATTTCTGCCACTTCTTCCACTTCTTCGGCCTCCTCAAATTCTGCGGTGTGGGGGTCTGGTTCTTCAAACACCGGTTCTGGTTCTGGCTCAGGGGTGGTAACTGTGATGGGCTCTTCTACTATTTGTGGTTCCGGGGTTGCCGGTGGCTCAATGGGCGAGGGGTTATTTTTCCCCAGATTTTGCAGTATCTGGGCAGCCTGTTCTGCACTTCCGGTAAGTTCGTGCTGCCCGTCGCTGAAGAAAATCATTACAATAGAAGAAAGCGGAATATCCAACCTGTTTTCTGTCTGGTCAAGGTAGATGATGGATTCTGGCGTACGCCTTTCCAGTCGGCAGGAAATCGAGCTGCCATCCCGGAGAATGAGGCGATCTGTACCAGTCAAGGCTTCAAACTGCTGCATTCCATCAGGGAAAGCTGAGGAAAAAAGAGTATATCTGCCATCCTGGTAAAAAAGCATTAGCAGACGCTCTTTGGGAACGACATAGTCAGGCCCCCGGCGGTTTTGCCACATTTTGTATTTGACTTTTCCGCCCTGTGTATCTGAGATCAGACATTCAAGTCTGTTTCCTCCCTGCATATACAAAATATCCTGTGCACTGGCTTTATTGGCCAGCCATATGCTGAGGAAGGCAATCAGATAAATTTTGGTATTCAGATTTGCCATAGTGTTTGTTGTAATACATAATTTAGGGTTAATCCTGCATACAGTATGCCAGAATTGGACCCGGGCATAAAAAACACCCTGTGGTTATTTCTTTTTTGGGAATTTTCTTCCAATAAACCAACCACTCCATCTGATTTGAGTTTCGTGGCTGATAGGTTCGCTTTCATTGTGAAAGCGGTCGAGTCCGGTAAGTGTATAGCTATATCTTCTCAGAAAACGCGTATCGCGGTCGAGGAAAGAGCCTTCCTGCGGATTGATAACCCGGATCAGGTTTTCCGGAATAATTTCGGGTGAATCGGCGCCTCTTTTTCGGTAAATACCAAAATATTTGGCACCGTCTTCTGCCGGGGGATTCCATCTCAGGATGATTCCTTCTTTGCCGGAAACAGGATCCAGTCCTTCCGGCAGGGGTTTGGGGGCTTCATCATCTACCCAGCGGATTTCGGGAAGGAGGGCGGGGTAGTGGTAATAATTGCTTGTCAGAGAGTCCGTTACTCCCAGGGGATTTTCTTCCAGTCTTTTTGAGCTAAAATAAATACTTCCCTGGATGTTGGGCAGATAACGGGTCATACGTATCTGACTGGGGATTTCGGAGGGGTTGTTCCAGTTGGTGTCGGTATTATTGCCCACCTTGTAAGGCGCATGGCCGATATATACATGTTTTCCATAACTATGTGAATCCCACCATTCGGCGAGGATATCAAATGCGGCCGGCGGGTATCCGATACTCCAATAAATCTGGGGGGCAACATAATCAATCCATCCATTTTTAAGCCAAAGGAGAATATCTGCATACAGATGGTCGTAGCTGGTCTGGCCAGCACGGGTGGCTGATCCGTTTGCGTCCATATCTTTATTTCTCCAGACCCCAAACGGGCTGATACCAAACAACACTTCCGGTTTGTAAACCAGCATGCTGTCCCGAAGCATGTGGACAAAATCTGTTACATTATTCCTTCTCCAGGCATTTTTATCCGGAAACCCACTGCCATAGGTTTTATAGCTCAGCGTATCGGGAAAATCGGTTCCCGTAATTTGATAGGGGTAAAAATAATCATCAAAGTGCACGGCATCGATATCATAACGTTGTACGACATCCATGATGACATTGACGACATAATCTCTGGCCTCCGGAATTCCCGGGTCAAAATAGAGATTATTGCCATATTGCAGCATCCACTCAGGCTTGAGCCGGGCAATATGGGTGGGTGCCAATGATTTATTGGGTTTCCAGTCCATTACAGCCCGATAGGGGTTAAACCAGGCGTGGAGTGCCATTCCCCTGGAATGTGCTTCATCAATGGCCAGTTGGAGCGGGTCATAAAGCGGGGAAGGCGCCTGTCCCTGCTGGCCGGTAAGCCATTCTGACCAGGGTTCAAACCGGGAATTATAAAAGGCATCTGATGACGGCCTGACCTGAAAGATGACCGCATTCATTCCATTGTTGTGATGAAACGCTATCAGATCGCGGAGGTTGTCTTTTTGTTCTTCTCCCAGGGATTGCGTGGAGTAAGGCCAGTCAATATTTTTAACCGTCGCAATCCATACGCCCCGAAATTCACGTTTGGGCGGCTGCGGGTATCCCTGAAGACAAAAAAATACCGAGAGCAAAAGCAGTGAAAGGAGGTGTAAAAGCCGAAACATAAACTTTTTGGGAAAGCTAAGCATAATTCCCCATTTGAGATATGCTTTGGCTTATTTTCCTGCAAAAGCATCTACTGCATCGCGCACATTTCCATGTTTGAGCAGCAATTCTCTGGCGGCATCGTATGCCAGTCCGGTCGCTTCTGAAACCATTTTAGTACCTCTGTCAACAAGCTTTACATTGGTCAGTTGCATATCTACCATTTTGTTTCCCCGCACTCTTCCCAATTTGACCATGACAGAAGTGGAAATCATATTGAGAATGAGCTTCTGGGCGGTTCCTGCTTTCATGCGGGTACTGCCGGTTACAAATTCCGGCCCTACCACTGCTTCTACAGGAAAATTGACACGGGCAGAGAGTGCCGCGTTTTGGTTGCAGGATATGCCTGCGGTCTGGATGCCATGTGCGCTGCATGCATCCATGGCCGCCAGTACGTATGGGGTAGTTCCCGATGCGGTAATACCGATGACAAAGTCATGGCTACTGACCTGATGGGCACGCAAATCTTCCCAGCCCTGGGTGGTGCTGTCTTCTGCGTATTCCACTGCTTTGAGAATGGCACTGTTTCCACCGGCGATCAACCCTACCACCCAACCGTGGGGTACACCATACGTAGGCGGGCATTCGGAGGCATCTACAATTCCCAATCGCCCGGAGGTACCGCTGCCAATGTAAAACAGCCTGCCGCCATCCTTCATTTTGGCATATACGGCATCCACAACGGCTTCGATCTGTGGCAATATTTCACCAATGATTTCCGGTACTTTCCGGTCCTCACGATTAATATTTGCCAGCAGGTCGCGGGTGGACATTTGTTCCAGACGGTCGTAGTGGGAGGGTTGTTCGGTGGTTTTCATTTTTTCAGATTAAAACTTGTAGCGGACAAATGCTTCAATCGCTTCGTATTCCGGTAGTCCCAGTTCGTCGTAAATCTTGGCAGTTCTGCGGTTCCGGTCTTCCGCTCTTTGCCAGAATTCGCGGGGGTCAGATCCCGGGAAAAGTGCGCTGTCTTTTTGAGATTGATGTTTGAATATCGCGTTGCGTTTCCTTCTCAGCTCAATGGGGCTGATTGGCACAGCCATTTCGATATCTTCAATTCCCCATTCCTGCCATGCACCGCGGTATAGCCATACCCAGCAGTCTTTCATCCAGTCTTCGTGTTTGAGCCGCTCAATCGCTCTGAATATAGCATCCAGACATACCCGGTGTGTACCATGTGGATCAGAAAGGTCGCCCGCAGCATAAATCTGGTGAGGTTTAATCTTTCTCAGAAGATCAACGGTAATCTGAATGTCTTCTTCGCCAAGTGGTTTTTTGGTTACCGTTCCGGTTTCGTAGAAAGGGAGATCGAGGAAATGGGCATTTTCGTCGGGAATCCCGCAGTATCTGCAGCCTGATTTGGCTTCGCCTCTCCGGATCAACCCTTTGATATGTTTGATGTCTTCGGAATCGGGCTGTCCGGGTTTTTTATTTGCCAGAAACTCCCGGCTTTCTTTATACATTTTGGCAATCCGCTCGTGATCTTGTTTGAATTTCTCACTGAAATCCACCGCAAAGTCAATAAACCTGATGGCGGCATCGTCAAATACGGCGATGTTGCCGGAAGTTTGATAAGCGACATGAACTTCATGTCCCTGGTCTACGAGGCGAATAAATGTACCCCCCATAGAAATCACATCATCGTCGGGGTGGGGGCTGAATATGACCACTCGTTTGGGGAATGGCCCTTTTCTCTCCGGCCGGAAAGTATCGTCTGCATTGGGTTTTCCACCCGGCCAACCGGTGATGGTGTGCTGGAGTTCGTTGAATACTTTGATATTGATGTCATAAGCTGGTCCGTGGTCTGCCACCAGTTCGCCCATTCCATGTTCGTTATAATCTTCGTCAGTAAGTTTGAGGATAGGCTTTTTCACTTGCTGGCAAAGCCAGACAACGGCAACGCGGATAAGTTTGTCGGTCCACTCGCAGGGCCCTACGAGCCATGGCGCTTTGAGGCGGGTGAGCTCTGCGCCAGCGGCGCTGTCTAAGATAATCTGCGCATTGGGATGTTTCTGAAGGAAAGTTGCCGGAATGAGTTCCGTAACCGGGCCTTCGACGGTTTTTTTGATTACGGGTGCTTTTCCTTCACCCCAGGCCATGAGAATTACTGATTTGGCCTCCATGATCGTGCCTACCCCCATGGTGATGGCTCTGCGGGGCACATTTTCCTGGGCAAAAAAATCACTGGCAGCATCGCGGACGGTGATTTGATCCAGGGCTATCAGTCGGGTACGAGAACTAAGGGCAGAACCCGGTTCGTTAAATCCAATATGGCCCGAACGTCCGATTCCCAGAATCTGAAGATCCAGGCCACCCATGGCTTCAATTTGCTTTTCGTAGTTTTCACAAAAAGCTGAAATTTCTTCCATCGGCAGGGTTCCGTCGGGAATATGGACATTGGTTTTTTCAATATCGATATGGTTGAAAAGGTACTCGTACATAAACCGGTGGTAGCTCTGCAGCGCTGTAGGTGCCATCGGGAAATATTCATCGAGGTTGAAAGTCGCTACATTTTTAAAGGAGAGACCTTCTTCTTTGTGCATTCGCACCAGCTCGTTGTACACGCCGGTAGGGGTAGAACCGGTGGCCAGGCCCAAAACAGCCATTTCGCCTTTCTTGGCTTTATGGCGGATAATGTTGGCGATTTGCTGGGCGACCTCTTTGGAAGCAGACGCGGAGTCATCGTAGATACGCGTGGGGATTTTTTCGTACTGATAGACGGAAGGATAAGCGGTTTGTATCATAGCGTTGGTTAGTTATAGTTTTTTGTCAGAGGATTTCTATTCCCATTTCAAGGAAAGGAGAGAGCGTAATATTTTTTTTGTCAAGGGTGGTTACAATGGTGGAAATTTGCCGGGTTTCTCCAATGATATAGGGTTGTACAGTGCCTATTTTGTCGGGGATGACCAGGCAAATGATTTCGTTGGCGTGGTTTAGCATCGCGCGCTTGACCTTCGTTTCGTCCCAGTCAATTTCTGATATTCCGATCTGATGGTGAATACTGCGGGTGCCCAGAAAACAGAGGTCTGCCCGTATGCCTGAAATTGCATCAATCACTTCGGGACCGATGGTGACCTGCGCTGATTTTAATATTTTTCCGCCCACTACTACCAGTTCGATATTCGGGTGTTCGGTAAGCTGAGATGCTACAGGAATACTATTCGTGATAATTGTTGCATTGAGGTCCAGGGGGAGGCGACGGGCTAATTCCAGATTCGTCGTCCCTCCGTCCATAAATACTACCTGCTGATTTTTGATCAGGTATTTTGCCTTTTCCGCAATCAGGATTTTTTCCTCATGGGCATACACCGCGCGGTCGTTGTAATGGTAAGGGTTGAGCGAATGAGAAACTGCCCCGCCGTGCACTTTTTTGATTTGTCCCTGGTCAGAAAGTTCTTTCAGATCTCTGCGGATCGTGTCTTCAGAGACTGCCAGGGTTTCGCTCAATTCAAAAGTAAGAACCTTATTTTTGGTCCGGAGTTCTTCCAGAATAAAATTATGACGTTCTTCTTTAAGCATATCCTTGCGTGTTTATGCTGGTTTATGCAAATGTAAGAAGAAGATTTGAATCTTTGTGCATTTATTTGCATGTTTTTTCTTATTTGATCAAAAAAACTTAATATATCTGCCGGTTTACCATCTAACTACTCCCGTTTATGCGTGTTTGTCTGATCCGTTGCTCATTCCCCGTATGGGTTTTGTTTTGTTTTCTGGGTTTTAGTCAGCCGGATTTTCTTTCGGCACAGGCTGACCCTTCGCCTTTTCAACCCTGGTTTGCTGCTGCCCGGTCGGAGGGGGTTGATTCGTTGATGAAGGCGCTCTCCGCTGATGAAAAAATCGGACAATTGGTCTGGCGTTCGTGGACCGTGCCTGCTGAAGGGCCTTTTACCATTTCTGATCTGGTATCTTCCCTAAAAAACTGGCGTTTAGGCGGCTGCCTGATCGTTACCGATGATTACCGAAAATTGAGCCAGATATCTTCTCAGCTCAGTCAGTCGGGACGGGTGCCCCTCCTGAAAGGTGCGGCGTCAGGTGCATGGGGAATCCCGCAGGCGGGCAATGAGCGCTTTCCCTCTCCGGAAATGATAGGGGCAATGGCTGATATGCGGCAGGTGACGGTTTGGGCAAATGAACTGGCCGAAAAATATCATTCTGCAGGCATTGACTTTGCCTTGCCTGAAGTCCTGGATTTGAAAAGTAATGTTTCTCATACTGCTTTTCGCAATGATGCCGGGCGTGTTTCTTTGTTTGTGAATGGCCTTCAGGAAAAGGGTATCCTGCCTGTTGCGGGAGTTGCGCCCTCAGATATGGATCCTGATTATATGGTCCAGGTCAAGCGGGGATTAGGTGGAATAAGGTCTGATATGCCCACATTTTCAGCTAGTACGTACCGGTTTGAAGGACTGGCAATCGGTGATATTCGCAGCCAATCGGCACATGCGGGA
Source organism: Bacteroidia bacterium (assembly GCA_041391665.1). Taxonomy (NCBI): domain Bacteria; kingdom Pseudomonadati; phylum Bacteroidota; class Bacteroidia; species Bacteroidia bacterium. The sequence continues at coordinate 865,589 of JAWKNO010000002.1, forward strand.
GAATGGCTGGCCTCCGGGAAGGATGTGATTTTGTTAAATACGGATGTCGCTACTGCTTTCGCCCAGATAAAAGAATCGCTAAAAGCCGGAAAACTTACCCAGGCACAAATTGACGAAAAGTGCCGTAAGGTCTTGATGGTCAAACAACTTACCGTTAGCAGAAATTCGCCTTCTGCCCGCATCTCTCATCGTATGTATCGTCCCATGCTTCCAGCCATTGAGTTTGCGGCGGGGGCTTTGACTTTAGTGCGCAACGATCATTCTGTGATTCCCTTTCAAAATCTGGGACTGCATAAATTCACTTCATTAGTCATTGGTGCGGACGCGGAAAATGTGTTCCAGCAAACGCTCGGACTCTACACCTCATTTCACCACCAACAGATTGCCGCTGATGCTTCTGCTGCACCTATCGAAGAAGTAAAGCAATCGCTGGAGGAGACAGATCGGGTAGTGGTGGGCATTTTTGAGGGATATGAGAACTTTTCTCCCTCCATGAAAGATTTTCTGCAATGGCTGATTCAATCTGAAAAAGTGACCATTGTTGTATTTACCCCAATCTCTGAGATTGCGGGCTTTACGGGTCTTTCCCATGCTTCTTCGTTGTTGTTTACCTTTCAGCATTCCTCCGTCAGTCAGTCGGTTGCTGCGCAGTTGTTGTTTGGCGGGCTCGCAGCAAGGGGTAGAATGCCGGTAGATGCGGGAGACTTTTGCCAGGGAGAAGGTCTTTCCTCGATGGGTGGTTTGCGGTTTACCTATACGGTTCCGGAAGCTGTCGGACTGGATGGCCAAAAACTCAGACAAAAACTTGAAGCCGTAATTAATGAAGGTCTCGACAGTATGGCTTTTCCCGGATGTCAGATTCTGGTCGCAAAAAATAATCAGGTGATCTTTCACCAGGCTTATGGTTATACAACCAATCAAAAAACACAACAGGTTGATCTGAATGACCTGTATGATCTCGCTTCTGTGTCCAAAATTTCGGGTGCACTACCGGTATTGATGCAAATGGTGGACAGCGGATTGCTGGATGTGGATAAGCCTTTGAAAACGTATTTTCCCTATTACGATGGATCTGACAAGGGCGAAATGATCATCAGGGATATGCTGGCTCATCAGGCAGGATTGCCTGCCTCTATTGTATTCTGGAAGCCGGCAGTTAAAAAGAACGGCTCTTTTAAAAGACATACATTCTCCCGGGATTCCTCCGAATTGTATCCTGTACGAACGACTGAGTTTTACTACCTCTATTACAATTACTGGGACAAAATGTATAAGACGATACGAAAAGCTAAGCTGGATGTCAATCAGGGATATGTGTACTCTGACCTGGGTTTTTTGCTTTATCCGGAGGTCATCAGGCTTGAAACAGGTACAGACATGGAAACGTATCTGCGCGAGAATATCTACGATCCTTTGGGTGCGACAAACCTCACATACAACCCATGGAAAAAATTCCCGATGTCAGATATTATCCCCACGGAAAATGACACCTTCTTCCGGCATCAGCTGGTTCATGGTTTTGTTCACGATGAGTCTGCGGCTATGTTTGGCGGAGTTACGGGGAATGCCGGCTTATTTTCCAATGCCAATGACCTGGCAAAACTTATGCAGATGTACCTCCAGATGGGGGAATATGGCGGAAAGCGGTACATTTCCACATCGACGATGAAAGAATTTTCCAGTTATCAGTTTGCCGACCGGGGAAATCGCCGGGGGCTGGGGTTTGATAAACCTTTGTTGAAAGACCGGGAAAAAGGTTACTGTGCGATAGACGCCAGTGATAGCAGTTTCGGGCATTCAGGGTTTACGGGTACTTTTACCTGGGCTGATCCTGAAAATCAGCTGTTGATTGTCTTTTTGTCCAACCGGGTAAATCCAACCCGCCTCAACCGAAAGACGTATTCACTGGATATTTATCAGCGGGTGCATCAGGCGATTTATGATGTAATCCTGGGTAAGTAGGCGAATGAAGGGATTATATATTATTTTTGCAGAATGAAAATAATAAGGAATTTTTTTTCCTGGTTGATGATCATGATCGTCCGGTTTTATCAGGGGGCGATTTCTCCCTTTACGCCGGCGACCTGCCGATATGTACCTACCTGTTCCCATTATGCGGTAGAGGCAATCCAAAAACACGGTCCGCTCAAAGGGGGATGGATGGCTATCCGGCGAATTTCCCGCTGTCATCCCTGGGGAGGCAGTGGGTATGATCCGGTTCCCGAGCCAGAACATCACCATGGGGCTGGCGAGTGAATTGGTGGATTTATACCGGGGCTTCGAGTGACCTCAGCCACCGGTATAAATCCACTGATTCATTCTTACTCCTTATCGGATTCTTTTTTCAATTCTTTTTCCTCTGCGTCTTTGATCTCCTGTTTCAGGTGGTCAGTAAATACGATCCCGTTGAGGTGATCGATTTCATGCTGAAAAATCACGCCGGTAAAATCTTCTACCATTTCAATATGGTGACTACCGTCAGGATAGTCGTATTCTATCAAAATCGCGTAGGCGCGATTAACGGTATCTCTGATATCGGGGATAGAAAGACACCCCTCCATTCCGGTTCGGCTGAGTCGCGAATATTGAAGAATCACTGGATTGAGGTACGCTTCAAAAGGAAATCCTTCTTTATCAAATCGCTGTACCCATATAATCTGGCGAAGCAAACCCACCTGCGGGGCTGCAATGCCCACCCCCATAGAGGCGGAGTCGGTCACCGTGCGATATAGGCGTGCGATAAATTGCTGCAATACGGTATCGGCAGGGTCCGCTTTTACCGGAAGGCTTTTTGACCGCAGCAGAAGCGAATCTTCATATTGGGTGATCAGAAATACGCGCATAGGCGTGGCGGTATCTCCTGCCATGATAAGGGCGGTTTCTTCTGCAGAAAGCGGCAAAATCTCCCCGCTCTGTCCCCACACTGCGTAAATTGTCAGCAAAAAGCAGATAGATAAAAACAGTTTTTTCATCGTGTGAATATTGATTTTTTAGAATATAAGATTCCCCCCACCATTCCCGCTGCCAGGAGGAAAAACAACAGCCATACGAATACCGGATTTGACGGGTTTTGCATGGGTTTCATGTCGCCAATACCTATATATGCAGCCCAGAAAAAGGGGTGGGAATAATAGTTGTCGTGGGTCGCAAGATACTGGATTTTTGTCTGTTGAAGGGCTTCATCCTTGGTCATTCCTTCATGGATTTTTTCATAAAAATCCTTCATAAAATCGGCTGTCTTTTGATCATTAATTGCCCACAGCGTGGTGAGCAGACTTCCCGCACCAGCATAGGAAAATCCTCTTGCAAGGCTGGAAATGCCTTCGCCGTGAAGCAATTTACCTGTACCACTTTCGCATGCGCTCAACACAACCATGTCTGCATTCAGGTTGAGCGCATAGAGATCGCTGATGTAAAGTCTGGCGATACTGTCTGGATTACCTTCCTGCCGAAAAGCCAGGAATGAATAATCCGGATATGCGTCGTCTGTTTTTCCGTGTGTCGCAAGATGGATGATCCGGTACAAATGCCCCAAAGATTGAAATTTTTCCAAAGTTGCCTGGTCGCCCAGTTCGGTTCTTCCCGAAAGCATTTTGCTGATTTTTTTGACTTCTTCCTGATTGTACCGGAGTGGCATAAGGTTATTTGCCTGAATCTCCCGGGCAGAGATGTATTTATTCTCTGCATTGCCATAAAATGCCGGTGCCATTCCGAGGAAATACTCTGTGGGAGTTCGTTTTCTTTCGGAAGATTCTCTATACTGGCTGGCGGAATAGACATAACTGATGGCGTGTTTCCGAATCAAAAACGGATAGTTTTTAAACGCGCCTTCGACCTCAGGGCTTTGGGTAAGCAGTACTTCAAATGGAATATAGCCTAGCACGCCGTCAGGTACAATGATCAAACGTTGGGTTAGCTGGGTTTCAACCGGAGCAAGCAGTTTTTGGTATAGCTTATGGGCAAGGCGTGTGTATTGATGATTGAGGGCAAGATATAGGGGTTCGGTCGGTTGATCTGATAAATGATATCCGCAAATACTGGTTCGGAGACTGTCAACCCAAAGGGATAAGGGGGTTTCCAGCGGTACAGCCGCCAGTATGGAATTTTCTGTTGTGACCAGAAATATGAATAATTGATTTTCCCTGGCGAGATAAGAAATAAATGTTTCTCCAGACTGAATAATGGACTGTTGAATTTGACGAATGGTGACCGGTTGGGCCCCATACTTCAACTGATAAAAATCGGGAAATTGAATCTGGGCGGATTGTTGCCAACTAGCAAGTTTTTGGTTTATGACAAATAAGCTGTCTTTCAACCGGGGGATTTCATCCGATGCATTTCCTCCTTTTCTATGTTCGCGAAATAATAATTTTTCGTAGAAAGCCCTGTTGGTTTTTAACTGGTACTCCTCGTCAATCAGTGAGTCTGGAACGCCAGCATACGTTTTCGCCGCAATTTCTCTTTCTGCTTCAAGCAGAACAAGGGCACGCGCTTTTTCAGAAAACCAAAAAGCTGTTTCGAGGTATTGGGGGTCGTTGGTTGTTTGGTATAGCGTAGAAGAAACCGCTAATCCCTCTCTGAAAGTATCAGCGGTACGGGCTGCCAGTGATTCCCTGGCACTGACAGAGTGATAACCTTTTCGGAGGGCATCGGCAGCTGATACGGATTGTTGGTAGCATTTCAGGGCTTTTTCAAGCGTTTCTATTTTGGAGTCCTGCTCATAAGTTTTGAAATAGTACTTTCCTAATGCCGCGAGGGTGTAAATGAGTTCAGGGTGAATGATGCAATCACCTGATTCTGAAATGGATACTGATTCCGGATTCCAGTTGTTGCACAATGCGGTGATTCCCTGCCTGAATGCCGTTTCGGCTGATTTTTTTTGACCTGTCTGTAGGAGAACTTCTCCTTTCTCCCGATAAACAACCGCGAGTTCATGGTGTTTCCCCTGATATACAGATTCGAGGATATCCAGGTTCATCTGGTAATAGTGTAAAGCGGAGTCTGGTTGCCCTATACCCGAAAACGCGCGGGCCATATGTCCATAACTGGCGGCCAGGCTGACATTTAAGGGGGATTGTGTCTCTTTTTTCAGTTGAATGGCTTTTCGCTGGAAGCGTATGGCCTGTGAAAATTCATTTTTTATCCCGTAAACCTGTCCTATATTGGTATAAGTGGAGGCTACATAGGGGTGTTTGGGGTTGAATGCCGTAGAAAATATGGTTAAAGCTTTTTGATAATAAGTCAATGCCCTGTCATACTCTTTGGTTTCCTGAATACTTCGGGCGAGGTTGACATAGGTAATCCCCAGGTTGGGGTGTTTTTCCCCTAAAATTTTCAATTCGGTTCGGGCACCCTTTTCGAGGAAGGCTACAGATCTGTCATACTCTCCCAGGGCTGAATAGCTGAATCCGAGATTATTAAACAAAATGCCGAGTATCGGTTCATTGTCCGGGAGTTTTTGCTGTGCGATAGACATGGAAGAATCCAGGTAAACGATCGCTTTGTCAAATGCGCCCCATTCGTTGTAGTTACTACCGATGTTGTTGTAAGTCATTACCAGATCAAAAGGCGGCACATCTGGCGATTTTTTTTGCAATGCGAGGGCTTGCTGATAACAAAAAGTGGTGGAATCCGGATGGGATTTTCGCTGATAATATCCTCCCAGATAATTATATGCCAGGGCACGTTGGTTGACCAGGCGGGGGTTGCGGGTTGAAAGGCGGATCACAGTATCGAGAAAAGATTTTCCAATTTCAATTCTTGCGTTAAATATATGAATGACGCCAACATGGTTGATTGCCCGGAGATAACCTTCTGTCTGCCCCGAGTGCCGAAACAAATTTGCGGATTTCTGGAAGTAGAAAATCGCACTGTCATAGCTGGCAGCATCCGACAATTGTTGTGCTTGCTGGTACCAGTTTTCCGCCTGCAATGAATCGGGATTCGCAGGAGAATCAACCTGGGAAATTACCTCAGCCAGGAACACAACGTCATATAAAAGAAAAACTACCAGATACGACAACTTCTTCAAAACATGATTTTTATCCTAATATAGGAAAAATAGATGGCTTCATCATGGTGCCGGTCATCCCTTAAACATCACCATTCAAAGCCCTATTTTTTTTATTCCCCCGATAGTGTATAAAAAATCTGATTTTATCCTGTAAATATGCATTGAAATTTTAGTGAATCTTATGCAAATCATTCGGCAATAAATCGTTTTTGGAATGGTTTTGGCCTGAATTTTTAGAAGAAAATTTGCTCATATATTATTCTCTCAAAAGTTACTACCTTGAAAAAAAATATTCTCTATATCCTGCTTTCCGGCATCTGTTTTTTTCCCTATTTATTATCTGCGCAGGGTACCTGGACGGGCATGTCCTTTACTGGGGCAGCGCCTAAAGCACGACACGAAAATGCATTTGCACAGGCCGGAAATCGGTTTTACCTGTTGGGCGGAAGAGGCAGTGATGCTTCTAATGTTCAGGTAAAAGTATTTAACTACGGAACCAATTCATGGTCAAATGGCGGACAACACCCATTGGAAATGCACCATTTTCAGGCGGTAGAGCTCAATGGGCTTATTTATGCCATTGGGGTGATGACCGGACCTTTTCCTACAGAAACTCCTGTTCCGGATATTTATATCTACAACCCTGTTTCTAATCAATGGGTTGTTGGTCCCACGATTCCTGTTTCACGGAGAAGAGGTTCTTCCGGCGCTGTTGTGTACAACGGTAAAATTTATGTCATCGCAGGTATCCAGAATGGCCACCAGAGTGGCTGGGTGCCCTGGACAGATGTGTATGATCCTGAGACCAATACATGGACAGAGCTGGCCGATGCGCCCCATTCCCGCGACCATTTTCAGGCAGTACTTTCCGGAAGTAAAATTTATGTAGCCGGAGGGAGAAGAAGCGGCTCTGGCGCCAATGTTTTTCAGGGAACGGTTTCAGAAGTCGATGTCTATGATATTCCCACGAATACCTGGACAACCCTGCCTCCTGCATCCAATATTCCCACGGTAAGGGCTGGCACCATGGCTTGTTTATTTAATGACCATGTAGTTGTGATTGGCGGAGAAAATGATTTGTCAACCAATGCCACCGATAATGTCGAGGCGCTTGATTTAAATACGCTTACCTGGAATACCTGGAATCCAATGAATGTCGGACGCCACGCTTCACAGCCTATCGCCAACAATGGCAGGATTTATATCGCTGCAGGGGCATCTCCGGTTCGGGGGGGAACCAATATTGCGGGTACCGATCCCAACTATCTTGTACAGGGTGATTATAGTGGCGGCACACCAATTGGAACGGCGATTACAGCGAGTGATATCGACCCTACGGCCAATTCCCTGAACTATGGAATTGTAAGCGTTGGCAATATCGGTTCGCTTACTTCAATATTGGTGAGTTCTGTGGGAAACCAGGCAACAATTATTCAGGATATCCAAATCACCGGAACAAATAGCGATCAGTTTGCACTTAATTTGAGCGTTACTCTGCCAGTGGTCATTCCTGCGGGCGGCTCACTCAATATTCCCGTAGATTTTGTGCCAACCACTACAGGATTAAAAACGGCTACACTTGAAGTAACTCACACTGGTGGGAATGCAGCAGTGAATGTTTCCCTATCGGGTGATGGCGGCAGTGCTCCGGCTCCGGTAGAACTACTCAGTTTTACTGCCACGCCATTTCAAAAAATGGTTCAGCTTAACTGGATTACCGCAAGTGAACTGAATAACAATTATTTTACCATAGAAAGATCTCGAAATGGTATTTCCTTCGAAGAAGTTGTCACAGTTGCCGGCAAAGGAGATGGCACGGTTACACGTGAATATGCGGCCACCGACTATTTCCCCATTGCCGGGATGAGCTATTATCGGTTGACACAGACAGACTTTGACGGACAGACAGAAGTTTTTCCGCTGGTACAGGTGTTTTTTGACCAGTCAGAGAAAGCGTTTCGCGTATATCCGAATCCACTTGAACAAGCCCAGTCATTGCAGATAGAATCATTGATGGCAGGCCAGTCGCAGATTTCGGTTAGCCTTTCCAATATGATGGGCCAGGCCGTATTGCGGGAGGAAATAAATATGAGAAGTGAAACCGAAAGTCTTTCCCTGAAGGCAATTCCCGCCGGAACATACTTTTTGCTGATCCGGGGGAAAGGTGGAGCTGTATTCAGTGAGATCATAGAGTTGAGATAAGCGGGGCGGAATTTCTCCCTGTAAAATATGTCTGCTCACGGTAACAATTTATTTCCCGGAGATACATATTATTGCATACCATGGTTCCTCATAGCGATGAAGACATCATCCGGGCTATCGTAAAAGGTGGTCCGGATTTGGAGCATGTTATGCGTCATTTGTATCGGGAAGGAGTATTTCGCCGGCAGATTTCTCATTTTGTTCAAAGCCGAGGAGGCTCACCGGAAGATGCGGAGGATATTTTTCAGGACAGTATCCGCAACCTGATAATGAGTGTGAGGGCGGGTAAATATCAGGGCACGGGTTCGATAGGTGGATATTTGTTTGGGATCGGGAAAAATCTTTGGCTCAAACAGTTCCGGACGATGCACAGAGAAGGTGGGATAAATCCACAGATTGTTGAATCTGACCTCCGCGAAGCCCAATCTCCTGAAATAATATTGGTAGACCGGGAACTGGAAGCAGAAGTGGATCATTTGCTCGGGTTGCTTGGCGACAAATGCCGCAAGGTGCTGGAGCTTTGGAAGCTGAGTTACTCGATGAAGGAAATTGCCGGAGTCCTTGGTTACAAAACAGAAGGTGTTGCCCGAAAAAAAAAGCGGCTTTGTATGAAACATTTACTCGATATTCTGGACCAAAATCCTGATTTACTGGAAAGATTAAAACCCTAATAAGCAAAGTGAATGGAAAATCAGGACGATTTCGATCTGATCGAAGATTACCTCGAAGGGTTGCTGGATGATAAGGCTGCCCGGACCGTAGAAGATCGGTTGGCCAATGACGCGTCGTTTGCTTCGGTCTTTCGTAAACATCAGGCTGCGCACACAATATTGAAAATAGGGGCAGGCATTCATCTGAAGAAAAAACTGAGCTCCCGGACTGACTTTTCTCAAACACCTCAATCTCATAAGGTTTACAGACTCAGGTGGTATTGGGCCTTGGCGGCCGGACTTGCCTTAGTGCTGCTTATTGCAGGTTTTCGGTATGGGAAATTCCGCTATTCAGATGAAAATCTGGTGAAATATTATACCGGGGCGTATGCGGGCAATTCTCTTCGTGGAGTGTCTGATTCCGATACTTCACGTTGGGTACAGGCCATGCAGGCTTATGAGGCACGTAATTATGAGCAGGCCATTCATCTTTTCAAATCTATCGGTACTTCTGATATACACTTCATGGAATCTCAGCTTTTACTGGGAAATGCATTACTGCTGACCCGCAACCCGGGGGCTGCGGTTTTGCCGCTACGCCAAATAGCAGACAGCCACGATTCGCGGTTTTCAACAACGGCAGAATGGTATCTTCTTCTCGCGCTGGTAGGAAACCACCAGGAAACAGAAGCGATGAAACTCGCAGATAAACTTGCTTCGGATAAAAATCATCCTTATCAAAAATCTGCCGCACACGTGCGGCGCGATTTGAGGAGCCTGTTTCGATAGAAATTCGGCTTAGTTTTTCTCCGCCAATACGGTCTGCTGCCATTTCCACGCAGAGGCCATCATTTCTTCAATCCCTCTTTTGGCTTCCCAGCCTAGTTTTTCTTTTGCCAGGGAACTATCGGAATAAATCGCCACCACATCGCCCGGCCTGCGCGGACCAACCCGATAATTGAGTTTTACGCCAGTAACGGTTTCAAAAGCATCGATCGCTTCTAAAACAGAAACCCCCTGCCCGGAACCGAGATTAAACTGTTCGTACCGCGATTCGTTTTTTCCTTCCAACAGGTACTCCAGCGACTGAATATGCGCAAGCGCTATATCGGTAACATGGATATAATCGCGCACATTGGAGCCATCGCGTGTATCGTAATCGCCACCAAATACGGTCAGCTCGGGAATAATTCCCGCTGCTGTCTGGGTAATGACTGGTACAAGATTGTTGGGGCGGTTGATCGGGTCTTCCCCATTTAGACCGGAATGATGGGCGCCTACCGGATTAAAATACCGGAGCGCAATGGTGCTGATCCCTTCGGTCGCAGCTACAAAGTCCCGGATGATACGCTCGCCAACCAACTTGGTATTTCCATAAGGGGAGGCAGCTTCCACCGTGGGCGTTTTTTCTGTCACCGGTAAATCTTCGATATCGCCGTAAACCGTACAGGAGGAAGAAAAAATAAAGGCTTTCACCCCAAACTTTTCGCAACAATCGAGAATGTTGATCAGCGAAACGAGGTTGTTGTGATAATACCAAAGGGGTTTGGCAACGGATTCCCCAACAGCCTTTAATGCGGCAAAATGAATGACGCCTTCAATATCTTGATTTGCTTCAAAAATGGCCGCCAAAGCGGTTTTGTCGCAGACATCTACGGTGTGGTTGATCATTCGCTTCCCTGAAATCTGCTCAATGCGATCCAATGTGCGAATGGAGGAGTTTACGAGGTTGTCTACCGATACAATTTCGTATCCGGGTCTGCTGAGCATTTCAATCGCGGTATGAGAACCGATATAACCGCATCCGCCGGTGATAAGAATTTTAGGCATAAAGTTTTTTTGATCAGGCTGGTTTTGCCAGCAATTGAAATATCTTGGTAAAATACTTGGAATAAATTTTCAGCAGACTGGTTTGTACCCCATGAGAACGCAGCGAATGGAGCATTTCGCGGTTGATTTGCCGCGTATTGCGCCCCCATGCACTGTTGCCACCTACCCGCATATGGACAATTACGCCGGGAATATAGCTGTAAGGCCTTTTATGGGTTACAAAAAATCTGACCATCAGGTCAAAGTCAGCGCAAATCCTGTACCGCGTATTAAATGCTTCGTACTTTTCATATAATTCTCTGCGCACAAAATAAGTCGGGTGCGGCGGCATCATGCCTTTGGCAAATTTTTCAGGCTCAAATCCTTTCCCGGGGTAATAGCGAACGATCTGGCTAAGGTCATCGGCTTTGACATATACCAGATCTGCAAAGGTCATATCTACCTGATTGTTTTTAAATGAATCGACTACTTTGGAGATGACCTGATGGTCGGCATACACATCGTCGGCGTTGAGAATGCCCACAATATCACCGGTAGCCACTGCCACACCTTTGTTCATGGCATAGTACAATCCTTCATCGGGCTCGGAGATTACATGGTGAATGCGGTCTCCGTATGCCTGTACGATCTGCATGGTTTTATCGGTAGAGGCTCCGTCAATAATGATGTATTCGATATCCTGATAATCTTGTGCCAATACCGATTCGATGGCAGTTTTTATAACGCTTTCGGCATTAAAACATACGGTAATAATGGAAACTTTCATCTGATTTTTTTTGATACATATTCACTCAGGCTTCAATTCCATTTCGCTCCATCCAGTCTTCCAACACTACGAGCATCCAGATTCGGATCCAGTTGACCCGCTTACTATTGTTTAGAAACTCTTTCCACATCGTCCTGACAACTTCGCCATTGAATAGCTCTCTGTTTGCCAGCCGAAAGATCCGGTCTTCACAAAACTTTTTCAAATCCTGCCTGATCCATTGGTTCCACGGGAAGACGAAGCCCATTTTAGGCCGGTGCACAATTTCTCCCGGCAGCAAATCTCCGAGTGCGTCAACCAATAGTTTTTTGGGGAAAACCGGGTTCTTATATTCATCGGGGATTCCCAGGGTGTATTCTACAAGTTCATGGTCAAAAAAGGGCACTCTGACTTCCAGGGAAGTTGCCATAGACATCTGATCTGCATCGCGTAGGAGCACGTTGCGGGTATAGGTGCTGATTTCTCCTACACTCACCTGGCTAAACACGGGCAAACCATTGATTCTGCCCAGTTCTTTTTCATCGATTACCTGCAAAAGCTGTTTGTTTGCCGGTGTATGAAATCCTACCAATTGTACGATTTCGTCGTCGTCAAAACATTTGCGGAAAACAGGGTATATATCTTCGAAATCCGTTCCATCGAGTGAAATCAATTCCTGCAGCCGGGCTGTTTTCTGGTTGTTGTAAACAGTTGAAACGGACTTGCCCAAAGCCGACCGGATGGGCGTGGGGATGCCATAAAACATCCGCATATTGTGCAGTTTTTCAAACCGCCGGAACACCGGATAGCCAGCAAAGAGCTCATCGCCTCCCAGTCCGGAAAGCGCCACGGTAAACCCTGTCTGGCGCGTTACTTTGGATACCACGTAGCTATTGATCCCATCGCCCGACGGATGATCCATGGCAGCCAATGCTTCCGGAAGATCTTTCAGGAAATCGTCGGGACTCAGTCTGATCGGGTGGTGTGTGGTATTGTATTTTTTTGCAATCAGGTCGGAGTAAGGCGATTCATCAAAAGCCTTTTCATGGAAGGTAACAGAAAATGTATTGACAGGCATATCTGAGACCTGGGCCATCAGCGCGACAATCGCACTCGAATCAATTCCTCCCGAAAGAAATGCGCCAAAGGGCACATCGCTGATCAGCCGTTTGGCAACTGCCTCCCGCAGCAATTCCTGCACTCTGGCACAGGTTTGTTGGTAATTGTCGGTATGAACCTGCGGATCTTCCGGAGTCAATTGCCAGAAAGGATGGGTGGAAAAATTGCCGTCCTGCCATATTCCGTATTCACCCGCACGGAGCATATATACATCCCTGATCAGGGTGTTGGGCCCATTGATCGTATAATACCTTAGATATTCGGAAATGGTAGCCCGGCTGAGTTTGCGCGGCACTTTTCCGGATTCGAGCAGGCTCCTGATTTCAGAGGCAAAAACGAGGTTTGTTCCATCAAAATGATAATACAATGGTTTGATTCCCAGTCTGTCTCTGGCGATAAACAGGGTTTCCTCTACGGTGTCCCAAATCGCAAAGGCAAACATGCCATTGAGTTTACTCAGACATTCAGCCCCCCATTCAATGTACGCTGCGAGGATGACATCGGTATCGCTGTTGCTTTGAAATGTCTGGTTTTTTAACTCTGCCTTTACTTCGCGGAAATTATATACTTCGCCGTTGTAAACGATCGTATAACGCCCGGAGGGATCAGTCATTGGCTGGGAAGCTGCCGTCGAAAGATCGATAATAGACAATCTCCGGTGGCCAAGGGCGATTCCGGGTTGTACAAAATGGCCATCTCCGTCTGGTCCGCGGTGGGCCATCCGGTTGGTCATTTTCAGGAGGATAGATTTCGCTGCCTGTGAGTTAAATTCACCTGTAAGACCTGCAATACCGCACATGATCGATGATATGAATGTTGAAAGGGACTGCCGGAATTAGATTCTGACGGAGTGTTCGTTAATATAAGCGGACATCATTTTCCGGATCCCTTCTTCCAGGGTAACCAGATCTCTGCCAATCAGATTTTTCATCTTGGTATTGTCCGGACAGCGGCGTTTCATATCTCCTTCTGCCAGTGCAGGTAAATGAATGATTTTCGAGGTAGAGTTTACTGTATTGATGATTGTTTGCGCCAACTCGACAATCGTCATTTCTTCCTCGCTGCCAAGATTAATCACGTCGTTGATGCAATGCCCTTCATAGAGGATTTTGAGGGTAGAATCCAGGTTATCGTCTATATAGCAGAAGGTTCGCGTCTGCTTCCCATCGCCGTAAATGGTGATATTCTCTCCACGTATGGCTGCGCTGAGGAATTTGGGCACGACAAAGTCGTCGCTTTGTTTGGGGCCATAGGTATTAAAAAACCGGAATATGGTGTAGTCCAGGTCGTATTCCCGGTGGAATGATTTGATGAAACATTCAGAGGTTTGTTTTACCACTGCGTAAGGGAGCCTTGCATTGAGGGGAGTTGTTTCCTCATTCTGCGGTATTTCAAAAGGTTCTCCATAAACTTCCGAAGAGGAAGAATAGAAAATACGTTTAACACCGGTGTTTTTGGAAAGTTCCAGCACATTTTTTATGCCTTCGATGTCTGCCAGTACTTTCATCGGGTTTTCGAGCGTGCGTTTTACCCCGACAACTGCGGCATAGTGAAAAACATAATCAAACCTGTAGGAGGTCATGACTGCGGAGATTTCCTGCCAGCGGTTGACGTCGCCACGGATAAATTTCCAGTTGGTAAACTCCGGGCCAGGAAGTTTGTCTTTATCGCCGGTAGATAGGTCATCGAATATGACAACATAGTTTTCGGGATTTTGCACGAGTCTTCCTACGAGACTACCGCCTACATTTCCTGCGCCACCGGTAACTAAAATGGTTCGGGTCATATCTAATTTGGGTTTGTGTTTATATAATAACTCTTTCGCGCACTTTTTGTGCGGGATTTCCCTGATAAATTCCATAAGGTTCCAGTTCCCGCGTTGCTACAGAGCCTACCGCGAGAATCGAGTGGGTACGGCATGTAACACCGGGACAAACTACTGATTTTGCACCGATCCACACTCCTTCTTCCAGGATGATTTCGTCGACCATGAGATCAAAGCCTGTCCGTGAATAATTGTGATTTCCTGTAAGCAACATTGCCCCCTGAGAGAGGCATACGTTGTCTTTGATGGTTATTTTTGCCAGATTATCGATCCAGACATTTTCTCCGATCCAGACATCATTACCCAGGTCCAGAAGCCAAGGATATTTGATATTGACCGAGGGTTTGATATTTACCCGCTGGCCGATCCTGGCACCAAACAACCGCAACAAAAACACCTTAAGAGAAGAAACGGGGTTGAACGGATTGAGAAAGAACGCCACATTGACAAAATACCAGAGGGTTCTGCGCAGGATTCCTGCACCCGGCTTGTACCAGTCATTGTTGAATGATCGCAAATTTACCTGTTTTCTTTCAGTCATATTGTTGAAAATAGGGCTAAATATTTCTCCTTTAAACGAGAGTTGCGAATATACTCTCCTGCGTAATTCCAACTGCTTTGGGCCCACTCATTGTAGGTTTCCTGCTCCATGTCCAGCGCAGCCTGAAGTGCCGATTCGTATTTCCGGGGATCTTCAAGCGAAATCACCCAACCGGCTTTTTGTGTTTCCAGATCGACCCAGGGGGTGCGGTCACTGATGACGACGGGCCTTCCCACCAGAAAACTTTCGAATATTGCATGGCCAAAATTTTCACCCTGGGTGGGCAATGTGTGGAAATGAGCCGCTTCCAGTGCCTGCGTTACCTCCTCTGGTTGTAATCCTCCCTCATAACTTACGACAATATTTTCAGGTAATTCCGAAATGACATTCATGCACTGATCCCAGTAGGATTCGTCCTCCATCGGCCCATAAATGCTAAGTTTTACCTTTCCCTGTAGGTTTTGCAAACGCTGAAGGAGCCATAAAAGGTTTTTGTACGGATGTACTCTGCCAAGGAAGGCGAGCTTCAGTTTGCCGGGTTGTTTGTTGATCGGACGCAGCGGCCCCTGATGCATTTGCGGCAGATTGGGGGCAATTCTGACATGGACATCCTGGCCAAAGCAGGCACGGATATTATAGGACTCTTCAAGATTGGTTGCATGAAAAGTTATCGTGCGGGGAATATTGGTCATGCGCATAATCTGAAGGTAAACCTGCTTTTTGAGCGGACTATATGACAGGGCAGCAGGTTTGAGCATACCTCTCGGAGCCAATACTACTTTTTCCAGCATTTTTTCCTTGCGCATGAGCCATAGCGGCCAAACGGTAAATGGAACGGAAAACATGCTGTTGAGATAAATATAGTCCGGGTTAATTTCCCGGATTAAGGCGTGCATTCCGCTCATTTGTAATCCCTCCCGTGAAAAATACCATACTTTCACCCGGTCCGAATAATCGGTCCACTCGTCTGAGGCCACATTCCGGTAAGGCTCATCTTCTCCCAGGTCCGTGTTGGTTGTCACCACAAAGATTTCGCATTCTTCCTGAAGCGCGAGCGCAAGATTCACGCATGACCGTATAGGGCCTCCCGCCCGGAAACCGGGGGCAAACCAGTCAATCATGATCATTATAGAGGTTCGTCCTTTCATTTTTTTAGTCTTGGATCAGAATACCGGCAAGCGTAGCTGCCCAGCTTTCCGGGGTAATCTGATGAGAAAGTTTTGCAGAACGGCTCCCCATTTCGCATAGTTCTTCATCGGAGTGTTGTATGATTTTTTGCAAGGCCTTTTGCAGCGATTGTTCATTTCCTCTGGCGAAAAGATACCCGTTGTACCCGTGCCGTACAAATGCGGTTATCGCTCCCGCTGCATCAGTTACTACCAGCGGTAGTCCCGCAGCTGCAAATTCGTGGATAGATACGCCCCAGGCATCCCGCAGGCTTGGGAAAATCAGACATCCCCCTTCGGCAGCCAATGCCGGAAGCTCCGAAGGTTGCACAAATCCCCGCATCTCGATGTGGTCGGAGGGTTGCATCTTTTCACCTTCAGGGCCTGTACCTATGAATATCAGCTTCCAGTCTTTCTTGTCTGCTATTTTTTGAAATGCGTGATACAGATTCAGGGTACCTTTCTCCGGCGAAAGTCTGCCCACATATAAAAACCGATGGGGATAATTTCGTGCTTTTTCTTCCCGCTGGCTTTCATACGCTGCGTAAAACCGCTGCTGTTCAGAGCAATACATACCCGTGAGGATTTTTTCTCTCGGATACCCCAGCCTTCGCGCATATTCATACTGAAACAATCCCGGCACCCAAAAATGCGTAAATACAGGGCGGATGAAAAAAGGGCTAAGCACAGTTGCCAAACGTTGTCTGCGGGTGCCAAACCACTGATTGTCCATCATACAAACGGTAGTTTTTCCCGCTTTCCGCAGTTTTTTTGCCACACGCATATAGCCTTTGTCGGCCCAGCCCGAAAGCGCTACAAGGTCTGGGTCAAATGCCTCACAGGTGGCCAACAGGGAAACGTCGTCAAATGCTGTCCGGTCTTTTACCGTGATCCCTGATCCATATTCAAATTTGAATGGTGCCTGCGCATTTACCGGCCAGCGGATAATCAGCACTTCTGCCCCATATTCCCGTACAAGCGCCTGTACCCCGGCGATGAAATAAGTGGCGATTTCGGTATATAAAAACAGTACTTTCATTTTCGGATACTTTTTTGAATGAGCGAATAGTTCATCAGTACAGCCAGTATAATCAGGTAGTGAACCGTAAAGGCATTGAGCGATGAGGTGAGCCAGGATTCAAAATTGGCAGAAATCAACACGGTAATGATTACCGGCATCTTAAATTTTTCGATTTTGATTTTGGTAAATATTCGGGTATAGAAAAAAGCGATACACAAAAATCCTATGATCCCGTTGTTCATAATAAAGGTTAGATAGGAATTGTGAATGCCGCCCTGGTGTTCGGTAGAGATCAGAAATCCTTTTTGAGCTTTAAAAAATATCTCTTCATAAGCAAACCCGCGTCCGATCCAGAGATTTTCCTGCATATGGCGCCAGCCAATTTCCCATGCGAGGTATCGGCCCGTTCCGGTGCTTAGTGATTCTACCCGGAGGTATTCGCCCAGGCCCATTGACTTGAGCAACGCTTCATAATCGAGCAAATTAAACAGCAGAAATCCTAGTGGCAGGAAAAATAGCCATAAACTCCATTTTCTTCCTTTGCCCGATTTGTAAAAGAAGTACAGAACCATAAATATGCCGATGGTTCCCAGGGAGGTTCGCGACTCACTGAGCAGGACCGAGAAGATAATCAACGCGGTCAGAAATCGTATAAATTTTTGTTCGTGTGGAAACAGACTCCGCCCGACCATCATCATCATAAAAATCATGGTGGAATAAATCCCCAGTCCGTTGGGATTTCCCATCAGCCCGCGATAGCGGTAGAGCAGGTAAGCGACATTGTTGTTGAGTACAATGAACACCAGCCCCACTACCAGAATCCACGCAGCCAGTTTCAGAATATCGAGATATAAAGCTCCTTTTGTGCGTTGGATGTGGTAGGGCAAATAGTGAAAAGCTACCAGCAAAATCAGGAAGTAGGATACCATTTTGGAAAGCGAGGTCCCTGTCTCAGGGCTCCGGAGGCCTCCGATGGTGGCTACGATAAAGAAAGGAATACTCGCCAGCATGACGCCTCTGAAGCGATATTTTTTTCTAAATAAATCGACAATCGTTTGGATGCCAATCAGCAGAATGGCGATAATCCTCAGGGTCTTGTCAAATTCCATGCTGGGCATCCGGCTGTCACCCATAGCCAGGATCAGCACGAGTGCAATGACGGCAGTTTCGTGTTTCCCCTTGATCAGCCAGAAGCTCATGACAAAAAACAGCAGCACATAACTCAGCGGCGCGAAGATATTGCCCAGTATAAAAAACACCGGAATCAGGAGGAATAACCCGCGATATTTGCTGATAAAACTATACAACAGACGAAGTTTTGTGTTGGGGAATCAGTTTTTGGTAAATGTCCATATATTGCTGAAAGGCTCTTTCAATCCCAAATTGTGCCCTGACAAACTCCTGGGCAGCCTGTGCCAAACGAGCATAACCGTCCGGGTCATGGTTGAGTGTAAGGATGGCTTTCGTAAACGCCTGTACATCGCCGGAAGCGCAGACAATACCGGTATGGTTGTGGCGGATGACTTCCGGCAGACCGCCCGCATCGCTGGCGACAACGGGCCGGCCAGCGGCACCCGCCTCGGCTGCGACGAGGCCAAATCCTTCCCAGCGGGAAGGCATGAGCACGATATGTGCGCGTTCAAACTCTGCGTAAATATCGCTTTGGTATCCTCTGAAATCTACTTTCCCTTCAACCTGTAACGTGGCCGCCAACTCGCGAATCCGGGTTTCGTCCTGTCCTTTACCCGTAATCACCAGCTGGGCATCGGGTATGTCTGCCAATAGGTTCCTGAAAATCTGAAGACCCAGATCAATTCCCTTCTTTTCCATGTCCAGCCGTGTCAGCATCAGAATGCGAAAGGGCTTTCGGGAAAGGTCTGCAGGGCGGGGCATATTTTCCGGGAACCGGATAAAATTGTAAACCAGGGGCGCTTTCTCTGGGTTTATTTTTAGAATATTTTCCACATCTGCCTTTACCGAGCGACTGATACACGCAGAAACGGAGGCTACCGATTGGGCATACCTTTTTTCAATGGCTGTCTGAAACCGCGACTTCAGGTCTTTTTTATACCACCAGGGGCAGTTGTCATGCTGGGTATGTACCACCGGACATGGGAGTTTTCCCGCAGCGCGAAACAGCAAAATCGTAGGGATAAACAAGTGAGAATGAATAATATCCGGCTGAAAGGCACGTATTTTCTCCATTAACTCTTGCCTGATCCCGGAAAGAAAAAGCATTCGCCGGACGCCAAATCCTCCGGAATAATTGAGCGAATCAAAACGAATCCCTGATGCCTGAAGCCGTGTTTCATATTCGTTTCCCGGCAAAATGGTCAGTATGCCGGCCTGGTGGCCGCGTGCAACTGCTGCTTCGGCCAGCCCCGCCGCAATATTTTCGGCACCGCCTGCATTCATTTCTGCTATCAGATGGAGAATTTTCATATGGCTGACTGGTAAACGGAACTTAACTGACGAATATGTATTTCCGGGACAAATTTTTCCACTGCGGTTTGACGCGCCGCGAGGGCAAATTCTCTGTGTAGCTCGGGTGAATCAATGAGTTTTTGCACACTGTTTTGCATAGCTGCGGTGTCTCCTGTGGGCACACAAAAGCCGGTAACTCCGTCGTTGAGCCAGGAGTTAACGCCTCCGGTGTCAAATCCGACCACGGGTTTTCCATACATCATGGCCTCAATTCCCACAATCCCAAATGCCTCAGGGTAAATGGATGGGAAAATGACTGCATAACAATTGGTGAGAAACGCTTCCACCTGTCTACGGTTTTGCCACCCGTGAAAAACCACACGTTCTGCTACTTTTGCTGTCTTCAGTTGTTCAATTTCCTGCTGGAGTTTAGGGTAATATTCTCCGTCTCCGACCATATCGAGATATAAATCGGGGTACTGCTCCAGCAGGGGCCGAAGGGCTTGAAGCATCAGGTGAATGCCTTTGTGGCTGATAAATCGCCCCATAAATAGCAGTCGTTTTGGGCCGGAATAATCAGTTGGCGCCATCCTGTCCCGGTAAAGGGTGAAGTAGGGGATAATCCCGACTTTTTCCTCTGCGATTCCTGCTTTTATACATTCGTCTTTCATATAGCGGGACATCACGACGATTTTCTGATAGGCAGGTGCCGCAGTGTTCAATTCAAACCAGGTATTTTCCATGGCATGTTTCAGCCTAACCGGGTGGCGGTTGGAGCAACCCTGGGTGTAGGTGTGCCACAAACAGTGAATACCAAAAGGCTGGTTGCATACTTTTTCGGAAAACCTCCAGAATTTCCCCTGACCCGGACAAAACATTCTGGGCTCGTGTAATGAGCGCACTACGGGCCGGATCGCAAAACAAAGACTGATCAAATCCGGGTCAGAAATACTGTGGATGTTGATCAGATCGATATTTTCCCTGTCTGCCCACTGCCGCAAAAAATCTCCTGTTGCTGCGAGATCCCCCAGGGCAGATACTTTTTCTGAGGGGTAAATCTGCATCGAATACGTTTGTTCATTTTTCGAAATCCCCATCCAAACGCTTTCAGCTCCGGTAGCAGGAAGTAATTGCTGTAGCTGCTCTACATACACTTCCACTCCTCCGAGAATGGCGGTTTTATCGTTTAGGTGCAGAATTTTCACTTTCGAAGCGATTGGATAATTTGTGTTTTGTGTTCAAAAATTTTCTCCCAGGTGTGTTTTTCCCGGATACTTGCGTAGAGGGCTTCCCCATAGGTATTCACCTTTTCAGGGTTTTCAACTACATTATCTATTTTTTTTGCCAGATCCTGTGCGTTGTCTGTATCAAAATATAGAATCTCCGATTCGTCAAACCACTGTCTGAGATTATAAAGCCGGGGAGCGAGAACCAACAGTTTTGCCGCGCCATATTCAAACAGTTTCATAAAGGATGGATATTCAAACCCGCCGGGTATGACGCCGATATCCATGGTTTTGAGCAATTCGGCTAGCTGATCCCGATCCAGAAATCCGTGGGTAGTGATGGCGAATTTTTCGGCAAATTCCTTTACCACGGAGTCGAATTTCTTCCCTACCAGATGCAAATGGATGCGGTTTTTGTGTTGTACCTTCGCCAGTGCTGCCGTCAGGACATCCATCCGGTGATGAGGCATGAGTGTGCCGATAAAACATACATGAATAATATCTCCGGCATGGCGGTTGACTGCGGCAAACTGGTCCGCAAATGAAGCTTCAATTCCGTTTTCAATATTCTCCCAGTTTTTTTTCTTCATCTTCAACACATCTCCCCAGCTTCCTACAAAAAAGGTATAATCACTTTTTTTATATGCCCATTTCTCCAGCAGCTTCATTACTGGTCTGAGCAATGACTGATACTGTGTTTGCGCTACGAGATATTGAATGCCATTTGCCTCATAGATATGCCTGATTTTCAATAGTCTGGCAGCAATCAGGGCGTTAAAATTGAGATAGGCAGCTCTTTCATAAATGACCTCAGGCTTTTCGCTTTTTAGTTTTTTGTACCAATAGATGAAATTGCGGTGATGACGAAAGAGTATGTAAATATCCTTTAATGTACCCCAGACAAATGACTGTTTTAGCGCGGAAACCTGAAGGGCTTCAGAAGGTGTGGCACCCGAATTCTGAACGATTTCCGGTGTCGCACATAAAGGCAAAAAAGTAACTGAGAAATGCCGGCTGAGCATTTCCCTTCCTGCCTCTATATGGCGGAAAGCACCTGTGCCCGGAATCAGACAGGCAGGTTCGGAAACGACATATACCAGTTTCTCAGTCATCGTGCAATTATTTTTTTGTCAGAATCGTCGTGCCTTTTTCGGTGTTGATAAATTCGGAAGAGAAGTGATAGTTCTCCGCCCACCTTCTGACGATTTCTGTTTCGTCGGGTCTCGCTGCATCATCGAGAATGATCAGGCCACCGGGTTTTATGCGGTCAAACAGCAAAGGCAAAGCGGGATAACGGGCCAGTAGTTGTATGTGGAATGGCGGTCCGTCTACAATCAGCATATCGATTTCTCCTTCCGGCAATTGGCTGAGTTCGTACCATTTCCAGGTTTTGCCGTTGAGGGAATACTCTTTCATCGGTGCGTGAATCACCTGAGAAAGCGCACCGGGATCAAGGCGCTCCCGACAAAGTCCACCGTAATACTCGGAGTCTTCCAGCGCGAAGTGGCGGGTTTCGGGGCTGTGTTCGGCCAGGAGATGGGAAAGAAAAATGGTTGACAATCCGCAGCTGGCTTCGACGATCAGTTTTGGTTTGGCTTCCATTGTTTTTTCAGCCAGAACACGCAGAAAATCAGGCGAAGCGGCATAGTCCCGCATCCGGGGAAGGTTGGTGTAACGTTTGTCAGGAAGTACGGAGCGAAGGTAAAACAGGGCTTCGACCTGCTCGTACAACCGGGTGTTGTGGTCGGGCAATTCCAAAAGCCTTAAAACCAGGAATATAAGCAGGGTCAGTAACAACACCACGGCCGACCCGAGGATATAAGGATATACATTCAGACTGGTCAGAGATTCTACCAGGGCGATAACCACAGATAAGCCGGATACTATCAGAACCGTCCAGGCTACCTGTCGTTTTCGGTTTGAGAAAATTTCCATTAACTGCTTCATATTCAGGCATGTTTGGGGTTGGTGTGTATGCTTGTGGGTAAATATAGATCTGCCATAAGGCTGGCGACTTCTTTTCCGACTTTACCGACTTTGCCGGCGCACATTCTTTCGAGAATGAGCTTTCTTTCTTCCTGGTGCAATTGCGGGTTTTCCAGATAGGCCTGGATGCCAGCGGTTAGCTCTTCCGGGGAATTGGCGATGATGTTGCCGCCACAGTTTGCCAAAGGCACATAATGTGTGCGCTTCGAAATCCTGCTTACACTCTGATTATAGGGTTTTTCTCCGTCGCCGTCAAAACTAATCGTAACACTTGGCACATCATAGATAGCGCCGTCGATCGTGGTCGTGGAGGGATAATTGATCAGTACATCGCTGTATTGCACCAACTGACAGAAATGGCGATGGTTGATCATCCATGCGTCAAGACTAAAGTCGGGTGGATTTGCCGGCCAGCGGTCAATCAGTATGCGGTTTTCAAATGGTTTGAGTTTGTCAAACTGCCCTTCACTACGTGGACCGGGCTGAATGCGAACGATGAATAACGTGTTTTCCCCAAATTTTCCATCCTCAATTGCTGCCAGAATGGTTTTTACATCCTCCAGATACCCTGGACTCAGATCCGGGTAATTGAGCATAAATGTGATGACTTTTTTCCCATGAATCTGCTCCCGGTACAGAAAACTTTCAGGCTCCGGCTCTTCAAGAAAACGGATATGGTAGTCAAAAACCAGCCCGCCAATGACATCAATGATGGTTTCCGGGATGTGGTCGTAGTATGTGAGCAGTTCCTCCCGCATGATATCATTCCAGACAAGATATCGGTGAAAATGGTAAAGAATCACCCCTTTAGCAGAAAGGTTATCCCAGCTTCTGATCCAGGCGACCATTGGGAAAGGCGTCTTTTCTGCTGCGGCAATCACATGCTGGTGGGTAGGTGCAAAAATATCAAATATCAAAATGGTGGCCGGGCTGATTTCCGCAAGCAGTTTTACGCTTTCGGAAGTATCGAGGCTTGTTTTATAGGCCTTTAGCAGCAGGTTAAAGAAAGGAGAAAACTGGAAGAACAAAATGCTCAACAGATATTTTGAATAGTATTTTAGCGGGGAACGATGCCGCTCTGCTTCCATTTCTGTCTGGATGGTGTGAATATTCCCCTTCCGGGCGATGCGCTGTTTCCCAAACCAGTGTACCCACGCGAGGAGCCAGGGGTTGAGCCATGCGAAAAACTTCCCGGGCTTTTGTTCGGGCGTATTATACAGCCCAAATCCGTTTTCCTCACAATAGGTGCGGAGATTGGGTTTGTCTGCCGCCGCACACATGATATCCACCTGAAAATCAACGGAAAGCCGGTTGAGCAGACCTGTGAAAATCACGTCGCGGAGCGAGACGACATTTGGCAAAATGAGTAATATGGAGCGTTTCCGTTTCATGCCTTTTCTATTATTGGGTATGCCCGAAGTCTTTGTTCGCGGTTATTAAGGAAATCTTCTACCAGCCCGTTTTCAAAGTTCTGGTACAATTGTTCGATGGCCGCTGTCGTAAGGTCTTTTCTCCGGTACACTTTTCCTCCTGAAAGATTTTGTTTTTGCGCTTGCATGAGTCCGGCGTGATACGCCTCCACAATCGCCGGAATCTGCGCGACTGCGGCTGCTATGGTTTTGTTGCCGATATCATGGGGATTGTCTCCGGCGGAGATTTGAGGTCTTACCTGGTATAAAATATCTCCTGCATCCACCTTGAGGGTCGCGAGGTGAATGGTTCCTCCCACGCATTCCGGTTCGCCGTTTACCAGCGGCCAGAAATTGGTACCTGCACCGCGATAATACGGCGATAGCCCGAGGTGGAGGTTGATGATTTTTCCATCATAATGGCTTAACAATGGCGGTTTAATTATGCTGCATCCAAATAGAAGAATATAGTCGGGCTGACAGTGTTTCACCCATTGAAATGTTTCTTCCGAATTGGAATGGCCCGTTTCTACTTCCATGACCGGACAGTCAGGGAGGAGGATTTTATCTGCAAAATGATATTGTTCCGAAACCTCACGGTTTTGGAAATGGCGGGCTGCGATATCAAGTTCCTGTGGTTTATCCTCAAACTTCTTTGCCTGATTGATTTTTTTCTCAAAAACGATCCCAACGACATTCAGTTTTTCGGCAATTCTGGATACGTAATACTGATGGCGCAATTCGTTACCGGTGATGATGACAACTTTCTGCATGGTTAATTGAGATTCCAGGATTTGGTTTTGAGTTTTTCAAACATTTCTTCCGGCTGGAAGGGATACGATTTTCCCAACGGCACATCGTTGGTGTCAAACCGGGAAAGGTAAAAGGGGTCGCCGATCTGGTGATTGATGGCGCGTTCCATGGTGAAGGCAAACTGAAAATGGTTTTGCCTGAGGGTGTTTTTTACATTCTGGCAGGCCTCCGCCGATCCATAGGGGTAGCTGAAGCTGTAGACTGGTTTTCCTGCGGCTTGTTCGAGTATGGTTTTTGAAAGAGAAATATCCTTTTGCAGGGCATTTTTTCCCAGAAGACCTACCGGCAGATGTTCGTAACTATGGCAGCCCAGATATCCCTTTTCTGCAACCTCGCGTATTTCTGCGGCATCCATATATAGATTTTGGTGAATCGCAGCTTCTGCCTCTCCAAAATACTGGCGAAATAAATCATCCATCAAAATCTCTCTTTCCCGAAAATCGAGTACAAAGTTGAGCAGGTACTTTATGCGGGCATTGTCTTCACTGTCGTATCGATAAGTGAGTGTTGCCTGACTTTCCAGCTTTTGGGTATCAACGGCAATCTGCTGTTTTTCAATAGCTTCGACAATTTTTTGCGTCAATTCTTCCGGTGCGACCTGCGACCGGAGGAGATGGATTTTGTGCACATTCAACACGCGGGGCTCTACCAGCGGGCGTGCATTGGCATAAAAAACCACCGGTATGCCCAAACGTTCCAAAATAGGCAGCGCCCGGGTGTATTGTTCTTTCAGCCCGTCGTCAAAAGTAATAAGAACAGACTTTTCAGGAAGTGATTTGCCGTGTACCAGGTGGTTGAGAATATCTTCCTGTCCGACAAACTCCCCCTGTTGGCCCAGCGTGCGGAGCTGGTTTTCAAATTCTTCCGGCGTCTGCCCAAATATGGCGGGAAAAGGCGCCTCGAAGCTGTCCCGGATATAGTGATAATTGATGGCGATAAGCATGGATCAGTTGTTAATGTGTTGCTGCCGGATGATTTGTTCCGCGTATTCCCAGTCTTTTTCTGTGTCAATGCTGAGCGAATCTTCGGGATTTACCAGAAGCGGCACACATGTTTTTCCATAAATCGTTTTATCCCGCAACAGCACCTCGGTACGGGTGAGATATACCGTCCCTTCTCTGCGGTAGGCTTTGGGTACATCCTGCCTGCGTTTGATCAGCGCTCCTTCCGGGAGGAAAAAATCCATAAACCCGTCCGCTGTAATGCGCATGACATAATGCGGGCTAAGTTCGGGTGGAACCTGCACAACCCCACAGACTGCGTCATGGTTTCCCAGCAGTTGTACTGCCTGATCGATATAGTGAGATTTCCGAAAGGGAGAAGTCGGTTGCAGGATCATGACTGCATCCGGAAAATAGTTGTCTTTTCCCAGAAATTGGACCATATCGATAATTACATCTACCATCGCAGAAGTATCGGACGCGAGGTGTTCGGGTCGAATATAGGGAACTTCGAGCCCGATCTCCCGCCCGTGGGCGGCGATTTCCTCGTCATCAGTTGACAATACAATCCGGTCGAGCGACAGGCTTTCCCGGGCAGTTTCAAAGGTTCGTTGAATGAGCGATTTGCCAGCCAGGGGGCGGATATTTTTGCGAGGTACTCCTTTGGAGCCACCTCGCGCCGGGATAATACCGAGTACGCTTATTTTTGTTTTTTCCATTGGGTACCTTGTACAAACCTGATCTCGCGAAGATATTCTCTTACAGAATCAGCAGTTGGCAATGCGTGGGGATTGGGGACTGAAGGGCGGCAGATATAGAAAATATGCAACAGGTCTTCGCTCACTACTTTTCCGACAGGTTGAAAGCCGGTTCGCGCCAGCAAAGCTTCTGTGCTTTCTTCGGTGAAATAATAAGGGTGATCGATTTTTGTTCCTTCATTGATCGACCAGTTGCGCAGATAGGCATGGCGAAAATCCACAATGTCCACAACCATCAGCCCGTCGGGAGCAATCACCGAGCGGAGTTTGTTGAAAGTGCCTGAAACATCCAGCAGGTGGTCAATGGTCTGGAAAATACCGATGACGTCGTATTTTTTTCCCTTGGGGTCCCAGTCTTCAATAAAGGCGGTAATGGTTTCCATACCCAGTGCCTGTGCCTCTTCTATTTCGGCAGGCGCCGGATCAATCACGGTGGCCTTCAGGCCATAGGCCTGGCTGAGTCCGACAGAAACCACGCCAGTAGAACCGCCCACATCCAGCAGAGACTGATAGGATCCTTTTTCGAGCCAGGGGCGGAGGATTTCTGTAAGTTTGGCGGTGTAGTCCTTCTGATCCTCCTGTACGGTTTTGGAGTCAATCAGTCTTCCATGATAGGCACTTACCAGCGGTCGGTAAACCGAAATATAAAAATCAGTATAAGCCTCTGCGGTCATCCTGGGATTCAGAAATGTGAGGCCGCAGCAAGTGCATACATCTACCGATGCGGGGTATCCGTAGCGGTCTTTATGGGTAATGGTAAAAAGAGTTCCTTCCCCGCAAAGATTGCATTGGGAGAGGCGTACTTTTTCCTGTTGTTCGTAATTGTAAGCCAGGGAAGCGATGCGCTCTGCACGTGTGGTGGTGGTTTGGGTGATCGTATTCATCTGTTTGGGTTTATTAATAAGCCAGCACTTTCTCAATCGAAAAGGGCACTTTACTCAGTACTTCTGCAATTTGTTCTCCTGCACTGCCATCGCCATATATATCGTCCTGTGGTGTACCGTTGTGAGATATATGTTGCGAAATGGCTGCTTTTATATCCTCGCGGGAGTAGCCTACGTCGATGACATTCCGCCCGCGTTCGCGTCCGTTTTGACGGGAACCAATGTTCACGACGGGCACGCCCAGATAGGCGCATTCGCGTATGCCTACGCTACTGTTGCCGATCAGGCACTTGCTGTTTTTGAGCACTTTCAGGAAGTCATTGGGCTCCATATTTTTGAAAAAATGAACATTGGCCATTTTTCCTTTTTCCCGCCATGACCGGATACCGTTGGATGTACCGTCTGCCCCTGCGTCTACATTTGGCCAAAACAGCAAAGTGGGTAGGTTCAAATCCTGAATGGCGTGTAAGGTTTCTGTGATATGCGCCCGCGACTGGTTGTACTCTGTCGTTACCGGATGCTGCATGACCACCAGGTATCCGTTGGCCAGATCTACCTCTGTTCCCACTCCGCCATATCTTTCGTAGGGATTAAAGTCCAGCACCGGATTTTCGCGGATTTCTTTTGCGAGGTCTATGGATGGGCAGCCTGTGACAAAAACTGTTGACGGGTCTTCGCCCATTTTGATCACGCGCTCGGCAGCTTTTTGTGAGGCAACCAGATGAATATCAGCCAGTTTTGTAATGGCATGCCTGACCTTTTCGTCGATATTACCGGTAACTTCCCCGCCCTGTACATGTACCAGCGGGATATTCATATAGGAGGCTGCAATGGCGGTGGACATCGTCTCAAAGCGGTCTGCCACGGTGACAACGGCATCGGGCGCAAGCCGCTCAAACACGGTCGAAAGTTCGAGGATGCCCAGGCCGGTAGTTTTGGCCATAGCGGTGAGATTTTCTCCTTCCAGCACATTAAATACGCGGGCTTTGATCTCAAACCCGTCGCGTTCGATGTAGTTGACGGCGGTGCCGTAACGTTGGAGGAGGGCAGAAGCGGCGACTACAAGCTGTAGTTCTAATTCGGGGTGGTTCTGGATTGCCCGGAGGGCAGTTTTTATGCGGCTGTAGCTGGGCCGGGCCGTCACTACGACGCATATTTTTCGCTTAGTCATGCAAGTCTTCGTAGGTTAAAAAACTATATTGGTGAATATCTTTTTTGAGTTTCCGGTTGATCACGCTGCGGTATTCGCTGGCGTGGATGCCATAACCGGCGGGTTTTTTCCCTTCGAGGTCGTCGAAGGTGAGGATATGTCCGGCCGGCAGGTTTTTTCGCACTGCCAATGATTTTCCGAATATCTTTCTCAATTCCTCAAATGAGGTATGGTCGCTTTTATTGGCTGGCGCATTGCGGGCGGCTTCGATAAATCGAATGCCTTCCACCATCTGCCTGATCTCTTCCAATGTCAGGGATGCTTTGGTGTCAGGGCCAAACATTTCTTTATGAAATACGGCGTGAACCTCGATCATCGCCGCACCAAGTGTAACTGCTGCCAGTGCCGCATAGATTTTGCCGGAGTGATCAGACAATCCTACCGGAAGCCCGTACCGCTGCTGCATTTCGGGAATCACATTTAATCCTACCTGCTCAGGTGCGGTAGGGTAGGCGGTCGTACATTGAAAAATGCTTACCTCGTTGCCATAATCTGCTAAAAAAGCAATGGCCGCGTCCAGATCTGCATACGAACTCATACCGGAAGAAAGCAGAATCGGTTTTCCTGTGCGCGCCATTTTTTCCAGCATCAGGAAGTTGTTTACCTCGCCCGAAGCTACTTTAAAGCGTTTCATTCCCATTCGGTCGAGCATGTCCACCGCTTCAATGGAAAAAGGCGAACTCATAAACTCCAGCCCTACTGCTTCGCAGTGGTCTTTGATGCCGATCCACTGGTCTTCCGTAAAACTCATCCGGTCCCAATAGTCGAACCGGGTGTTGTCTTCATACGAAAATTTGACCCGAAAAGGCTCGTATTCGCTGCTTTCCGCCTGCGCGATATGGGTCTGAAACTTGATGGCATCGGCACCTGTGCGCGAAACTGCGTCAATATAGGAATGCAAAATACCGAGGCTGCCTTCGTGTGCCTGGGCGATTTCTATGATAATTTGGGTTTGTGGCATATTACAAATGGCTAACAATCAAATCTTTGTAAGAATGCATTTTGTTGATTTTTCCTTTATCAAGTTCAATGATACGGTCGCAGTATTTGAGGGTAGTAACCCTGTGAGCGATGATAAACATGGTAAGGTTTTCTGCCGAAAGTTGCTGGATCGCTTCTGTGATTTCGGTTTCTGTGTCCGAATCAAGGGCCGAGGTTGCTTCGTCAAATACCAGAATCTGTGCACCTGAATACAGCGCCCGGGCAATGCCGACGCGTTGCCGTTGGCCGCCGGAGAGTTGTGCGCCTCTTTCCCCGATACGGGTGTAAATGCCTTGTGGTAGCTTTTCCACCACTTCGGTCAGGCTGGCCTGACGCAGCACTTCGTAAATTCGTTTTTCATCTACCACGCTATGTCCAAAACAAATATTCTCCGCCAATGTGCCATCTATCAGAAATACTTCCTGCTGCACATATCCCAGCAATTGCCGCCACGCCTGAATATTGTCGCCTGTAAGCTCCGTATCGTCCACTTTGATTTCCCCGCCTGTCTCTTTTAAAAACCGAAGGAGTATATTGGCAAAGGTGGTTTTTCCCGAGCCTGATTTTCCGATAAGTCCAATGGCTTCGCCTTTATTTACCTGAAAAGATAATTCGTCGAGCACTTTTTCCTGGCGGCCTTTATAGGAAAAGGATAGATTTTTGAATTGTATTTCTCTTTCAAAAGTCATGGCAGGAGCAGTTTCTCTGAGCTGTGGTTGCAGCGATTTTACCTGCTCCATAATGCCGATGGTGTACTCGTTTCCTTTAATTTCCAGCAAGGCGACCAGCATCCGGTTCACGGAAGGCAGGATTCGGTAGGCCGCCAGCACCAGCAGGCCCAGCAGCAGCGTTAGGCTGCCTTTGTCTTCCATAAAAGTGAGCCCGTAAAGTACCAGTACCAAAATCCCTAATACCATTGTGGTCTCTATCACGCGCAGCGGTGTCTGATTGAGGACGTACAGCCAGGTCTGGATTTTTTTGGATTTTTCTACCTGTTTTTCGTATTGGTTGAAAAAATATTCTTCCCGATTGTTGATCTGCACGTCTACATAGCCAAATATGGATTCATACAGGCTTTTGGTGAGCTCGGCTTTCAGGGCGTGGAAATCCAACTGGAGTTTTTGCAGCCGGGTGCGCACGATCCGGTAAAAGAGGAGGAATGTCGGGAGAATGATGGCAATGATCAATAAAACAGATTGCGGACTATAAGCGAGCAATGCCCCGAGAATCAGGATGGTAACAACAATTTCATTCAAAAAATTGAGTACGGGCAACACCAGATTGCGGCCAAACCGCATCGTTACTTCATTGACATCCCGAACCAGTTCGTTGGAATTCTGATCCTTGAGAAAAAGAAATCCCTGCTGATAATAATATCGCTGAAGCTGACCGGAGAAATACTGATAGAGGGAGAACGAAAAATTCGCTTCAAAATATTTGATGCAAAGGTTGATGATATTCTTCGCAACAATCATGGAGATGATCACCGCACACAATGCAATCACAAACTGGGTTTTGTCATGAAACCCAAGTGTGTGGTACATAATCCGAAGGTATTCCCGATCTTCAATGGCATTTTCTTCCATGATGACGGAGAAAACCGGTAAAAGAGTCGCCAGACCAAAAATTTCAAGAAAAGAACTCAGGGTTTGGGAAAGCATTACCCATATGCTTTTTCGTCTGAAGTTGGCCGGAAAGGCTTTGTAAAGACGGGAAAGCGTGCGAATGAGAATATTTTGGCTCAGCAGTTTTTTCATCTGCGGGTTAGTTTGGGTTAGAGCGAATGGGTTAACGAATGATCAGTTTTTTTACCGTTTTTTTGCCATCGGCTGACTCAAACCGAAGCAGGTAAACGCCTGATGGATAAGGCGATATATCCATTCTCTGTTCGTTGGTTTTTCTGAGTGTTTTGCCTGTCAGGTCGGTCAGTGTGGCCTGCACAGTCTGTGGGATATCGCGATACCTGAAAAAAATCTCTTTATCGGCAGGATTGGGGAATACCTCAATAGCTGCGTTAAACAAATCTTTTTCCAGTCCCACATTGTATTCCAGCAGGGTGAAACATTTGCTGAAAGTATCCTGTCCGCAGGAATTCAGCAGGTCTGTCACAATCAATGTGGCACAGTATTCACCGGGTTCATTGTAGGTATGGACGGGATTGTTGGCTGTGCCTGTGGTTCCGTCTCCAAAGTTCCAGAAATAGGCACCAAAATCGGAAAGGTTGTTGAAGGTTACCGCAAAATTGGTTCCCGCAACGGTATCCGGTACAAAGAAAAATGCTTCTGGTACGGGTATGACAGATACCCCAATGGTATCAGCAGTTGCGCATCCGTTGGTATTGGTTACGGTAACGGAATATGTCCCGCTGGCAAAAACAGTCAGTGTGGGACTTGTCGCTCCTGTGCTCCATAGTACCTGAAAATTGGGGTTTCCCGCATCCAGTACCGCGCTCTCGCAAATGGTAAAATCACTACCCAGGTTGACGGTCGGGAAAACATCAAAACCTGTAACATTGATGGTGTCTGTGAGCAGGCAGCCGCCTGGTTCATCCACGACCACCCAGTATGTGCCGGGAGAAGAGATGTCAATGGTGGATGTGGTATCGCCTGTGCTCCAGTTGAATATTGCGCCTGTTCCGTAATTGGTTCTGAGGGTATTGCCGCAAAGAATACCGTCATCTTGTAGCCCTGCGTCAATCGGAATGACGACGACCGTCGTGTCATTGACCACACAGCCGGCACCATTGGAGACAATCACAGAGTAGGTGCCTGATTCGGTCACCGGGATGGTTGGCGTTGTTGCGCCGGTAGACCATAAATGGGTGAATCCCGAAACAGAAGTTGAAATCGTTGTGGCCTCACACGAGTAAATATAAGACGGCATATCGATCGGAATCTGTACATCTACTTTGATCGAGTCTCTCGGCGAAAAACACTTCAGGATATCGATTTCCCAGTTGTAAAAATAGTTGTAGAGATTGTTGGCGCCTGTGGCGTCTCCTTTGATTTTTACGACATCGGGAATCTGGATCGGGTAAAAAGCGGCACCACCTGTCTGGCGGGCCATCCCTGCACCACCGAAAATATTGGTTGCGATAATCTTGTAATTGTTGCCGGGGATAAAGGTATAGTTAACCGCCACTTTGCTTTCGGTAAAGGCAAAAGGAATCTGCCCCGAACTGCTGAAAAGCACCTGGTTGTTCGCGTCGCGAATCTGAAAGTTAAAACTACCCGGTGAGTTGGCGAAAGCGCCAAAACTTTTGAGTGTAAAAGGAGTCAGCACATCAAAAATCAGTCCCTGGTTCGCAAGTGAGACATAAGAGATATTGGCAGGCCCTGGTTGTGGCAGCCCTGTCCGGTAGTTTTTGGCAGTATTGGCTGCCGACACATAATAGGTTTTGTCATCGGGGATAAAAGATGAATATACATTCCCGATGAATATGGGCTGACTGCTCACCGGGTCGTCATACCACAAGAGGTGATCTGCACTTTTTTGTGCAGTCAGGCTGATATTTGCTGGCTCACATATCGTAGAATCTTTTGTGCTCAGGAGTTGGGGTACTGTCAGTACGTTGACACGAACTGAATCGGTCTCGCTACATGTGCCGGTTGAAACCACAACTTTTACGGTATCTGTATTAGATACAAATATGGTAGGGGTAGTTTCTCCCGTTGACCACAGATATGTTGCGCCAGGAAATGTCGCGTCCAGGGTAATTCCTCCCCCACAGAGGATCGTATCTGGTCCAAGTTCTATTTCGGGTGAAGGAAGAATGGTTGCTGTAAATGGCACACGGCTTGAAAAACATTGCGGGATATCTATTCGCCAGTCAAAGAAATAGTTATAAAGCGAAGTTCCTCCATTTTCATCTCCGGTGATGGACAACACACCCGGCAAGACCTTGGGAAATTGTGAATAACTGGTGAGCCGGGTAAGTCCTACCCCTCCGGGAAGGCTTGTAACCAGGATTTTATAATTATTGCCAGGATATAACACATGGTTGATCGCAATGGGCGTTTTTACACCTAGTACCGTCGTGCCCGTAGTGGAGAAGATGGTGTTATTTGCACTGTCTCTGATCTGAATGGTAATGGTTTTTGCCAGATCGCCGATGACTGATACACTTTTAAGCTGGAAGGTCGAAAGCACATTAAACCGTAGGCCACGGAGGGAGAGATAAGCATAGCCTGAATTTCCGACGGGATTCTCCTGTCCCGCCTTGACGTTTTGGGCGAGTTCTGCTGATTCGACATAATAGGTAGTCGAATTGCTAATGGTTGGGTTCAGGGTATTGCCGATAAAATAAGGCAGGGGGCTGTTTGTCTGCTGATACCAGAGGAGCCAGTCTCCGCTATGTTGTGGTGTAAAAGAATAGGTACCGCTGCCGCACAAAGAGGTGTCATTCATCAGGGGAGAACCGGGGGTGTTTAGAATGGTCATATTGATGCTGTCCCGTGTGGTGCCTGAGCCATCGGTTACATCTACCCAGTATATTCCCGAACTCGTCACATTGAGCGTCTGCGAAGTCGCGCCCGTACTCCATAAATAGGCGGCACCAGGATTTCCTGCGTCCAGCATATACGAATCACAGGCAATGACATCTGCGCCGAGATTGACCACAGGCGCCATGATGGCGGTGGTATGGTAATCGGCGGGTGGAGTTCCCAATAGGGAGAGCAGGGTAAGTGAAAAATGATACAGCAGGTTCATAGGTTGTCAGGAACAGTAAAGGTGTTAGGTTTTTTATTTATCTTTTTTCCACAGCAACAAGGGTGTGGTGTTTACATTCGAAAAATCAATTTTCTCAAACTCTTCTTTGGAATAAATCAGGTAGCGTATTTTCCGGTGAATGAGTGGTTCTGCTTTTTCAATCAGCTCTACCAGATACCGGGTGTCGATATTGCCAATCATGATCAGGTCCACAATTTTGCTGTCCAGTCCCCGGGCAAATTCGCCGGTGAGATATACTTCTTCCACATCTCCCAGACATTTTACTACATGCTCGATGATCCGGTCAATGCCCGCATATTTCATCACAATGCTGTTGAGTTCTCCAAACAGAGGATGGCGGGTATTGGCGCGAAACATTTTTTTATTTCCCTCAAATTCGGATGAAAGAAATCCGGCATCTTCGAGCCTGTTTAGCTCTACCCGTATGGCGTTGCTCGATTCACCAAATTCGCTCTCCAGATTCCGGAGATACGCAGTCAGGCTGCTGTTGAGGAAAAACTTCAACAGTAACTTGATTCTGGTTTTCGATGAAATGAGTGTCTCTATCATAGCAGAGTTTGAGTAACAAAATTACTCAAAAGCATTTTCTCTGCAAGGGGAAAACGAGGGTATGTTAGAAGTCCGGATATTTTGTCGGTGTGGAATCTACAGTTTTTCCACGCCGCTTTCTGTGCGGCGATATTGCTGGCCGCTTTCAGGGCAGGTCGCGAGGCCTTCGGCATCAAATGCCAGGCGATGACCGTATTCGCTCATCCAGCCAATCTGCCTTCCGGGATTTCCCACATACAAGGCGTAAGGGGGAATATCTTTGGTGACAACCGTTCCCGCTCCGATAAAGCAGTGGTGTCCCAGTCTCGTACCGCAGACAATCGTCGCATTTGCCCCTACAGTAACGCCTTTTTCCAGGTAAGTGGAATCGTACTGCCCTTTGCGGATAATCGCACTTCTCGGGTTGCGGATATTGGTGAATACCATTGAAGGGCCGAGAAAAACATCATCTTCACAGGTTACTCCCTCGTAAATGGAAACATTGTTCTGCACTTTTACATTATTCCCCAGTTGCACTTTGGCAGCTACAAATACATTTTGGCCGAGAATACATCCGGTACCCAGTTCGGCTTCGTCCATAATATGGCAGAAGTGCCAGATTTTTGAGCCTGTTCCGACAACGGCCCTGGGTTCAACAATAGCAGTGGGATGTGCGAAATAATTTTCCATAAATCAGGTATTGGTTAATTGTATTTTATGCAGTGGTAATGATCTTGCAAATTTCTCGTATCTGTGATTCTTTGAGCGAAACTGATCCCGGCAGGCTTAAGCAAGTTGCATATAGTTGACCGGACACATCGCCCCGGGTGATGTATTCACATTGTTGGTAAGCGGGAAGCTGATTTATCGGCACCCACAAAGCGCGCGACTGAATTTCTGCCTTGGCCAATGTTTCCTTCACGGTTTTTTTGTCTTTCATCTTCGCCGTAAACAGCCAGTAATTGGGCCATACACCTGAAAGTGTTTTCTGAAATCCGGTAACTGCTTCGCTATTTTTCAACAATGCATGATATAGCGCAGCATCTGCCCGCTTTTTTTTCAGAAAGTTTTCCAACTGCTCCATTTGCGCCAGTCCTAATGCAGCAAGGATATTGGGTAAACGGTAATTGTAGCCCACTTCGTCGTGAAAATATTCTTCAGGATCTGCTTTTGCCTGTGTGGACAAATGCCGCAATTTCTGCGCCAGTGTTTGATCTGCGGTAAGGATCATTCCGCCACCTCCGGTTGTGATGATTTTGTTTCCGTTGAAACTGAGAACAGCGGCTTTTCCGAATGTTCCGGCGTGTAACCCGTCTTTTGTTGTGCCGAGTGATTCGGCGGCGTCTTCTATCAAAATAATTCCGTAGGAATGGCAAATATTCGCCAGTTTTTCTACCTCTCCCATATTACCCAGCACATGTGTCAATACCAAAGCGCGGGGTAAGGGGCCTTTTTGCTTTTTTAGCCACTCTTCTACCAGCGTTGCATCCATTTGCCAGGTGAGAGGATCTGCGTCTGCCAGCACGGGGGTGGCACCTGTATAGTGTACGGCATTGGCTGTGGCTGCGAAGGTAAGGTTGGGCAAAATCACGCGGTCTCCTGGCTGTATGCCACATCCCACCAGGGTGAGGTGGAGCGCGGAGGTTCCGTTGACTGTTGCCACTGCAAAAGGGCTGCCTGTATAAGCGGAAATTGCCTGTTCAAAGTCTTTTATTTTTTTCCCCGCGGAAGAAACCCAGCCGGTGTCCAGACATTCTTTGACATAGGTCCATTCATTTCCTGAAAAATGGGGCTCAAATAATGGAATCATAGGTGGTTTTTGACCCGTTCAAAATACGCAAGATTCTGCGGATTGTCATACCACTCAATGGTTTGCCGTAATCCTTCTTCGAAGGATGTTTCGGGCACCCATCCGGTGTATTCGTGAAGTTTTTTATGGGAGCCCATGAGGCGCATCACTTCGCTGTTTTGGGGGCGTATACGGTGAGTGTCCGGCACGATTTTTACCGCCGGACTAATCTTGTTTGTCAGTTGTTGTATCAAAACTCCAATCGCAATTTCGGTTTGTGTGGCGATATGGATTTCCTGTCCAATGGTCTTTTCGCTCTCCGCAATGATCCGAAATCCTTTGGCGGTGTCTTTTACATAGACAAAATCACGGGTGGGTTCGGGGTTGCCTATATGTATTTCTTTTTTCCCCTGAAGTAGCTGCACAATGATGGATGGAATCACCGCCCGCAAAGACTGTCTTGGGCCAAAAGTATTAAAAGGCCTGACAATCGTAACGGGGAGGCCGTAGGAGCGGAAAAAGGATTCTCCAAGTTTATCTGCCCCGATTTTTGAAGCGCTGTAAGGCGATTGTGCGGCAAGTGGATGGTTTTCATCCATAGGGACATACTGTGCGGTGCCGTACACTTCGGAGGTGGAGGTCAGCAAAATGCGTCGGGTCCCCAATTGCCGGGCGGCCTGTAAAATATTCATCGTGCCGCCGGTATTGACCTGCATAAACTGTTCCGGCGCTTCGTAACTATAGGGAATGGAAATCAAGGCCGCCAGGTGAAAAACTGTTTCTATGCCCGCAAGCGCTTTCTGTACCTGAGACGGGTCGCGAATGTCTCCCCGGAATATTTCAATCTGACTTAACATCGATTCCGGTAAAGTGTCAAGCCATCCGCAGGTTCCGAAGGAATTGTACAGGACAAATGCCCGCACGGGATATCCGCATGAGACCAGATGTTCGGTCAAATGGCTTCCGATAAAACCATCAGCCCCCGTAACGAGCACCTTTCCTTTCATCAAATACCAAATTTGGAAAAAACCTGCCGGGTCTGCTCGTAATCGCGTATTTGCCCGATGTCAGCCCAGAATTCGTTGATAATGTACGCATTTACCTCAAAATCTTCAGCTACCAGGTTCTCAAACAGGGTTGTCATATCAAAAGGTTGCCCAAAGGGAATGCGGGACTTTACCTCGGGATTGAGGACATAGATTCCTGCATTGATATAGTAGGTATGGAAGGGTTTTTCTTCCAGAGAAAGAATGCGTCCGTTGCGGGCATTGACCACACCGTAAGGCAGTTGCTGGCTGTACTCATGAATGCACATGGTGCCTGTGGCTTCCCTTTCAAGGTGAAAATTGAGCAGGCTGTCAAAATTGAGTGAGGTGATCAGGTCTCCGTTGATGAGGAAAAATGGCGAATCAAAAACTTCCTCAATCAGGCTGATCGCACCGGCAGTTCCTAAAGCCTGTGATTCCTCTACATAGGTAATATTCGCACCAAAAGACCTGCCGTCACCAAAATATTCGCGGATAATTCCGGACTTATAGTTCACGCAGAAGTAAAAATCCCGAAAACCATATTCAAGGAAAGAGTCGAGAATAATATGAAGGATCGGTTTGTGTCCCATGGGAAGCATAGGCTTGGGCAAATCTTCCGTCAACTCCCCAAGGCGACGTCCCAAACCACCGGCCATGATGACTACCTTATTAGGGCGGGTTTTAAAAAGCTGCCCGTTTATCGGAATAAGTTCCAGCAGTTTGCCCGTCTCGTCGACGACGGGAATATATCGGCTTTGCCTTGATTTCCCTTCCTGCACGGCCTGGGAAAGGGCAGTGCCTTGCAAAATTTTCACCGGCTCCTGATTGATGATTTCCATCACATGTGTCCGGTTGTTGAGAATGCCTCTCCGGATATCGCTGTCAGAAATGGTTCCCAATAAGTGGTTGTGTTCATCCACTACGGCTAAAAACCCTTCTCCGGTAGCCTCCATTGCCCGCATGACATCTCTTACAGAGAGCTCAGGATGATAAACGAGCGTTTGTTTCATAGTTAATTTTGTCAATTGTGTTTGCCTGACAGGTCAAAATTAGAACATATTTCATAAATATCCGGAAGGCTGTGTTTTCTGTTTAACGCACAGGTGTAAGAATTAATGATTTTGGTTAGGAAAATTGCCGCAATCCCATCAATTTTATAAAAAAGTTGCGATTCATTTATGCCAGATTACAGACTTAGTCAACTGCAACAACTCGAATCCGAAGCTATTTACGTGATTCGTGAAGCCGCTGCTCAATTTGAAAAACCTGCGCTCTTGTTTTCCGGAGGTAAAGACTCCATTACCATCGCCTGGCTCGCACGCAAGGCTTTCTGGCCGGGGAGAATTCCTTTTCCTTTCTTACATGTTGATACGGGACATAATTTCCCCGAAACCATTACCTACCGCGATGAATTTCTGAAAAAAATCAATGCACGTCTCATGGTCGCCTATGTCCAGGACTCCATTGATCAGGGGCGCGCAGTGGAAGAAAAAGGTGCAAACCCCAGCCGCAACGGATTGCAAAGCATCACCCTGCTGGATGCCATCGAATCCAATAAATTTGACGCCTGCCTCGGAGGGGCACGCAGGGACGAAGAAAAAGCCCGCGCCAAAGAACGATTTTTCTCCCACCGCGATGAATTTGGCCAGTGGGAGCCCAAAAACCAGCGCCCGGAACTGTGGGATCTGTTTAACGGCTTTAAACATATAGGCGAACATTTTCGCATTTTCCCGATCAGCAACTGGACTGAAATGGACGTGTGGATGTACCTGATGAAGGAGAATATTCCATTGCCCAGCCTGTATTTTGCTCATGAGCGGAATGTCGTGAACCGAAACGGTATTCTCCTGGCTGAATCTCCTTTCATCAGCCTGCTTCCCGGCGAAAAATATGAAAAAAGACAGGTTCGCTTCAGGACCATTGGCGACTCTACCTGTACCGGGGCATTTCTCTCTGATGCAGGAAATCTTGAGGATGTCATCGCCGAAGTAGCTGCCACCCGTGTCACCGAACGAGGCGGAAGGGCCGACGACAAACGCTCCGACAGCTCCATGGAAGACCGCAAAAAACAAGGGTACTTCTGATTTGGCTGCTTTAACCTGTTCCATAACGATCTCACCCGAAAGGGTTGGCGAAAACGACGAAATCAAAAAGCGGGCGGCACGAAAACTGGGCATTTCACCCAGTCATATCACATTTGTGCGCCTGGCCAAACGGTCTGTCGATGCCAGGAAAGCGCCGCCGGTATTTGTCCTGCAACTCGAAGTCTGGGTTGATGAACCGTACCAGCCACAGCCAGATCCGGAGTTTCCGCTTCAGAATGTAACAAATTCGCCCGAAGTGCATATCGTCGGCATGGGCCCCGCTGGCCTGTTTGCCGCCTTACAATTGATTGCCAGTGGGTACAAACCCATTCTGATCGAGCGGGGGAAAGCTGTGCGCGAAAGGCGCCGCGATCTGGCCAATATTACCCGGGAAGGAATCGTCAACCCCGACAGCAATTATTGTTTTGGTGAAGGCGGAGCGGGAACATTCTCCGACGGAAAACTGTATACCCGTTCTACCAAACGTGGCGATACCCGGCAGGTGCTGGAAACCCTCGTGGCCTTTGGCGCAACGGCGGAAATACTCATCGAAACCCATCCCCATATCGGGACCAATAAACTTCCCGCCATCATTCAGAATATGCGGGAAAAAATCATCGAATGTGGCGGCGAAGTATGGTTCAATTCAAGGCTCACCGGCTGGGAAATCGCCGGAGGAAAAATCACAGCCATCCAACTCAATGAAAGCGAAAAAATTTCGGTGAAGTCCCTTGTCGTGGCAACGGGGCATTCTGCCCGCGATATTTTCCAGCTTTTTCCCCGGTCCGGACTGGCGATTGAAGCCAAACCCTTCGCCCTCGGCGTCAGGGTCGAACATCCGCAGGAGATCATTGACCGCATACAGTACAGTTGTCCGACGGAAAGACCTGTCAACCTGCCCGCAGCTTCTTATGCACTGGTACAGCAGGTGGAGGGTCGGGGCGTTTATTCTTTTTGTATGTGTCCGGGGGGAATCATCTGTCCGGCAGCAACCACCAGTACAGAAGTTGTGGTCAATGGCTGGTCCCCCTCCAAACGCAACAGCCCCTATGCCAATTCAGGTATAGTGGTGGAAGTAGGGCCTGAAGAATACAGACAGTTTGGCTCCGACGCCCTGTCGGGTATGTGGTTTCAGGCCTCTGTGGAGGAAAAAGCCTTTGTAGCCGGAGGCGGAAAACAAGTAGCACCGGCGCAGCGGCTGACCGATTTCGTGGCGGGCAAAATATCGCAATCGCTGCCCGGATGCAGCTATCTGCCGGGCATTACCCCCGTTTCGCTGTACGACGTACTGCCCGCTTCCGTCGCGGGGCGGCTACGCGGCGGATTCGAAGCCTTTGGCCGTAAGATGAAAGGATATATGACCGAAGAAGCCATCGTTGTAGGGGTAGAATCGAGGACTTCGTCACCAGTAAAAATTCCGCGCAGCGCGGAGACTCTCATGCACCCGGGTGCCGCGGGACTCTTCCCCTGCGGGGAAGGTGCCGGATATGCCGGAGGCATCATGTCAGCGGCCATTGATGGCATGAAGTGCGCAGATGCGGCGGTGCGGTTTTTGAAGGGAGCAAAGTAGAGCCGAAGATTTTTCTGCGGCTCACAGATATGCCAATCATTCGTGCACATTTGGGACATTCGTGGCTTGATCTGATTCTATATAGATCGTGAGATAACCACGAATGTTCGAATTAAGGACGAATGAAAACTGGATTTTTGGCAAACCGATATATAAATGCCAGGCTCACTGTATCATTGCAAGACAAAACCCTCCCCTTCAACTACTTCTTCCCCGCCGCTTCCTTCTCTTTCTGTGCCTGCCACCATTCCTGAAAATCGCTCATTGACAGCGGAAACCAAAAATCATCGCAATTCAGCTCGTCCATGATTTCATCGGATGGGAACGTAAAGGGTGTCTTTTTCATATAGGCAAACTCTTTGTCCGCATAGGTCTTTTGTAAAAATTGCGCCACAATCGGGAGTGCGGTACTCGCGCCCTGTCCCTGTGTGAGAGAGGGGAAATGTACCCGCTGATCGTCTGCTCCCACCCATGCGCCTACCACCAGATCGGGTGTCGCGCCGATAAACCAGCCGTCGGCCTGGGCCTGTGATGTGCCTGTTTTTCCGGCAATGTCGTTTTTGAGTCCGTAACGGGTGCGAAGGCTTCGGGCTGTGCCCTCGTTGACCACGCTTTCGAGCATATAGGTGAGCATCGAGGCGGTACGCTCGCTCATGGCTCTTTTAGGGGGAATAGCCGATGTCTCAAGGAGAATATGGCCCTCAGAATTTTCGATCCGGAGAATATGGGTGGGCGCAAAAAAATTGCCGCCATTGACAAACGAACTGTAAACCCCTGTCATTTCTTCCAGCGAAAGATCGGCAGCACCCAGGGCAAGCGAAGGTACTTCCGGCAGGTCGTGCCTGATCCCCAGCCGCCGCGACATTTCGACCACTTTTTCCACCCCGATTTTCATGATCAGGTTTACCGCTACCACATTTACAGAGTGCGCCAGTGCGCCCTGCATCGAATATTCGCCCCCATATACATTATCCGAATTTTTGGGCGACCAGTTGTTGTAGGCTGCAAATACGGTTTTTTCATTGGAAATAAATTCGCAGGGCGATTCTCCCGCTTCCAGTGCCGCCGCATATACGATGGGTTTGAATATCGAACCTGTCTGCCGGAGGCAGGTTACGTGGTCGTACTGAAAATAGCTGTGGTCTATGCCGCCGACCCATGCGCGTACCTGTCCGTTTTGCGGGTCGATCGCCAGCAAACCGCAGTGCAGCATAAATGCATCGTGAAGGATAGAGTCGCGCGGACTCATTTCTACAGACTGTTCGCCTTCCCAGTCGAATATTTTCATGGGAATAGGGATACGAAGGATGCTGTCTATCGCGGCTGCATCATAACCCTGTTTTTGCAGAGACTGATAACGTTTACTTTTTCGCAGGGCCTGGCTGACCATTTCGCCCGTACTTTTTTCTTTGTTTTTGGTGCTCCAGTTCCGGTCAAAAGCTTTTTGGAGCGTTTTGAGGTGGCTTTGGGCTGCCGATTCTGCATATTTCTGCAAACCCGAATGGATGGTTGTATAAATTTTCAGTCCGTCGGTATAGAGGTTGTAGGTGCTACCGTCGGCTTTAAAGGTCTTTTTGCACCATTGGTCCAGCTCCATTCGCAGGTGTTCGCGAAAATAGGGGGCAAGCCCGGTGTTGTGGGACTGAAAGCTGTAGTTGATCGTAAGAGGAATGGCTTTCAGTGAGTCGCCGGTAGCTTCAGGTACGAAGTCATATTTGACCATTTGTGAGAAAACCACATTTCGCCTGCCCTGTGCAGCGTCGGGATGGATACGCGGATTATAGGCTGTCGGTGCTTTGAGCATCCCGATTAAAACCGCAGACTGTTCAGGCGTTAGTTGAGCGGTAGTGGTATTAAAAAACCGGTTGGCTGCGACCTCAAGGCCAAATACATTTTCCCCGAAGGAGACGGTATTGAGGTACAGAACCATAATTTCTTCCTTGGTATAGATTTTCTCCAGCCTGTGGGCAATTTCTGATTCGCGGACTTTGTTGATAGGCAGGGAAAATAGTGCGAATGTCTGTCTGGGGAACAGGTTTTTTGCCAGTTGCTGGGTAATTGTACTTCCCCCGCCTGCGGATTCGCTGCGGAGAATCAGCGATTTGACAAACACCCGTATC
This sequence comes from Bacteroidia bacterium, assembly GCA_041391665.1. Lineage (NCBI taxonomy): Bacteria > Pseudomonadati > Bacteroidota > Bacteroidia > Bacteroidia bacterium. The sequence continues at coordinate 909,183 of JAWKNO010000002.1, forward strand.
AGACTTCGGGTGTCCACACCATCGTGTGAAAAAAAACGCACATCCTCTGTTGCCACCAATGCGTCAATCAAATGTCGGGGAAGTTCGGAGAAGGAAACGTCCTTTCGGTTTTCGAGGTAAAATTTCCCCAATAAAACACCGTCGATTGAATATACCTCTGAGGCTGTCGGATTGCTGATATGAGCCAGTTCGTCAGAAGCGGGTAGCGGGGTGATCCATTCCCAAACCACAGCCTGGATCATCAAAATACTTAAAGCCAAAGCCCATAATACCGTCGCCATTACACCAAACAGTTTCGGCCTGCGATGAATCACTTTTTCGCAGGTGGTGTAAATCTGGTCAAAATGGTCTTTGAGCGTAGTTGTGTTCATTTGGGGTGTCCACTTTCTTTTGGCTAAGATAGGATTATTTTTTTATTTAATTATCGGGTAAAAGGATAATACAGCCATTAAACCAATAGATAGTTTCACTTCACATTCGCATTCTTGAGCGAATATCCCACACTGACCCCAGCCCAGTGCTGAAGATTTTTCCCCAACCTGTAGAATGGCTCCATCACTGGATTGTAAGCAACGCCCCACATCGGAGTATAACCGATTCTGAAAAAAAAGCCGCCCAGGTCGGGCTGATAGCGATAGCCAGCAAAAGCATGCGTATAGATTTGATCCTCCGCAAGCCGCAGGCGGTTATAGATGTATTTGTGTGCAGTTACGTCGCTGTTAAATGGCAAGACCATTCCTCCTCCCACTTCGAGATGATGGGGCCCCAGGCCGTAAAGCACTGAAAGACTCAGCGGGATTTTAACCTGCTGGATGTCTGGTGCAATACCCGTCTGGATACCCAGCTTTATTTTGGGGGCGGGGATATACCTTCGCTCGTAGTTAAAGGAAAAATTCACAGCACGTCCCAATCCTTCAAAGAAAAAGGTATTTCGGCTGTAATATTCTTGGTATTTTTGCGACTGACCCAATACTAAACCAGCCGAAAGGAGGGTAAAAAGTGACAGGGGAAATAGTAGATGTAGATATTTCATCGGAATGGGCTTTAATATGGAAGGTAATTCAGGAAATAGGAGGATTTCAAGTAAAAATTTACAACTGGATTTCACGGCAAACGAATAAGTTGTAAATTTTGGGCTGAATAGTCGTATGCAGAACCTGATACAATTATTACCGGACGCTATTGCAAATCAGATTGCCGCGGGGGAGGTTGTCCAACGACCTGCTTCCGTAGTAAAAGAATTGCTCGAAAATGCCGTGGACGCTGGCGCCTCAAGGGTAGAACTGATTCTGAAAAATGCCGGAAAAATCCTGATTCAGGTTGCTGACAATGGTTGCGGAATGTCTGCTCAGGATGCGAGAATGTGTTTTGAACGCCACGCTACCTCCAAAATCCGTACGCAGGACGATCTGTTTAATATACGCACCCTTGGCTTTCGCGGTGAGGCTTTGGCTTCTGTCGCTGCGGTAGCGCAGGTGAGGCTTCGCACGCGTCAACACGAAGAAGAACTCGGCACTGAAATCCAGATTGAAGCCAGTGAAATCAAAAGCCAGTCGCCGTGTACCACACCTCCTGGAACGGTATTTTCGGTGAAAAACCTGTTTTTTAACGTTCCTGCCCGGCGCAATTTCCTGAAGTCCAATCCCGTCGAATCCCGGCACGTGCTTAACGAATTTATCCACGTGGCACTTGGCAATCCCAGCATACGGATGTCGCTCAATCACAATGAGACGCTGGTGTATGACCTGCCCGAATCCTCGCTGGAACAGCGCATCGTCGATCTTTTGGGACAAGATCTTAAAGGAAAACTCAAGTATGTGGAAGAAGCAACCGGTTATGTGAAAATCTCGGGCTATATCGGCGACCCGGCAGTTTACCGCAAAAGCCGTGGTGAACAGTTTTTTTTCATCAACAACCGGTTTATTCGCAGCAACTATCTGCATCATGCAGTGGCAAATGCCTACCAGGAGTTTATTCCCGGTGACGCCCATCCTTTTTACTGCATATTTCTCGAAATAGATCCCGTACACGTAGATATCAATATTCACCCTACCAAAACTGAGGTGAAATTTGACGACGAACGAACCCTGTATGTATTGCTCCAAAGTATCGTAAAACGCGGGCTGGGAGAAACACAACAGGCGCCAGAGTTTGACTTTACCGATTCTGACCTCAAACATACCATTTATCAGTCATCGCCAGAACCAGACTCTGGCAGTGGGCTTACCGTTGGGAGTTTTCCCCGTACCCGCAAACCCGAAGTGCCCGGTGGCATGAACTGGGATCTGCTATACGGAAACGAAACAGTAGGAAAATCCACATTTTCAGAAGAGAAACCTGCAAAAATTACCCGTACGCCAGGTTTATTTGAAACCACCGTTCCTGCCCGGCCGGTCTTATCGGAAGATGCCGTGATTGCTCAGTTTATGCAGTCGTGGATTCTGGCACAGAAAGAAGACCAGTTGTATTTGATAGATCAGAATCTGGCGCATCAGCGGATTTTGTATGAAAAGTTTCTTCACGCAAATAAAGATAACCGTCTTCCCTGCCAGCAGTTGTTGTTTCCCCAAACGATGGAGTTCTCTCCCCTCGATTTTTCTTCCCTGGAGGAAGCCGAACCGGTACTGACCCGCATGGGATTTGAGATTAAGGAGTTTGGGCGAAATACCATGATATTTTACGGTATGCCCGCCGGAATTGCGCCGGGAAAACTAAAAGAAATTGTCGATCAGGTGTTGAATGATATACGGCAGATCGGCACTACCCGCGTTGAGGAGCGGTTGCAGGAAGGCGTAGCAAAAGCTGTGGCTTATCGCTCTGCCGTAACCTCCAGCCAGAAATTGAGTATGATAGAAATGAAAAATATCGCTTCTGATCTTTTTCGTTGTGATGTGCCGGGCTTTTCACCAACAGGTAAACCCACTTTCAAGGTAATCACATCGATAGAGTTGGAAGAATACTTCAGATAAAAAATTATGACACAGATTACACCGGTTGTCAAAAACCTGATCATTGTGAATGTTATTGTCTTCCTGTTGCTGTTTATTCCCTATACCAGCTGGTTGCAGTACTTTTTTGTTCTGGGGAAAAGCAATGCATTAGGTTTCCGCACAGGGAATTTTTTCCCGTTTGAGCCCTATCAGCTCGTAACCAGTTTTTTTGCGCATACTGCCGTTTTTCACCTGCTGTTTAATATGTTTGCGCTGTATTCGATCGGTACTCCGGTCGAAATGGCATTGGGCCCCCGCCGGTTTTTAAAGTTTTACTTATTCTGTGGAGTTGTCGCGGCGCTCGTACTCGCTTTCCTTGATCCGCAGAACAATCCTGTGCTGGGAGCTTCTACTGCCATATCGGGAATATTGGCGGCTTATGGAATCATGTTTCCCCATTCCCGGCTCAGCTTTTTCTTTCTTCCGCCAATAGAAGCCAAAACTTTGTTTATCGGCGCAGCTATTATATCTGCGGTACTGGCATTGTTGCAGGTAGCGGGAGAAGGCGTGGCGGAAATGAGCAATATTTCGCACTTCGGACACCTGGCGGGTATGTTGGCCGGGGTATTGTTTTTTTACCTCGAAAAATACATACCTTTCCTGCGCAATTAAAGGTAAGTATTGGCGAAGGATATCAATTTGTTAAATTTGTAAGACAAAAATATTAAGACATCCTTTTACAGAAGAAAATACGTATAATATTTCATGGACGTCCAAAAAGAGATAAAAGACTTTCTTCAGCGGCACAAAACTGTGGGATGGCTGATTGGCCTGATGGTAGGCGGCTTTATATTGCAGGTACTGTTACTTCTCGTTTTTGCACTGATCGACAATAAACCTGCCTATCAGTCTGTGATGTATGCACTGACTTTGCCGTATTCGCTGAAAACCTGGCTTACCCAACCCTGGAGTATTATTACCTGGCCACTGTTTATGGCAAAAATTGACCCCTTACGCCTGTTGGTCAATGGTTTGATTTTATTCGCTTTTGGAAGAATTCACCAGCAGGTGTTGGGTGAATTGCGCACACGACGCCTGGTCATGTTGTCAGTACCACTGATCGGGCTGTTGACCATTGCGTTCTCGTCTATGTTTACATTCGAAACTACGACAATCCCCACAGGCGTCGATAAGTCTGTGGCAATAGAAATGCAGGCAGACGCGCCTCAAGTGCTGGAAGCCGCGGTTTATTCAGCCGCCATTCACCCCAATCACCTGCATGCTTCGGGTATGATTGCCCTGATTATGGTATTGGTGGTATCCGCCATTACTCTGGTTCCCAATTACCCGATTCAGCTATTTTTGTTTGGGCAGGTGCGGATCGTCTGGGTAGGGGTCATTTTACTGGGTATTGAGCTCATGTGGGCAGGGTTCACTACGCCGTTGGGCATTGCGCTGATCGTGGGTGCCGTACTCGGATATTTGCATGTTTTTTTGCTGAAAAGCGGTACAGATATTACTGAAATTATCTGGTCCTATTATCAGGACAGTAAACCCAAGCCCAAAATGACGGTGAAATACGGCTCTGCCTTCCCTGAAAGTAAGAAGCCCGGTTCCGCTAAGACAGAGCGTAAAAGTGTCATTACCCAGGACATCATCGATGATATTCTCGACAAGATCAACGATAAAGGTTACGACAGCCTGACCCGGGAAGAGAAAGAATTACTATTTAAAGCATCAAGCCAGAAAGAGGATGAAAAAAAAGAATAGAGGTCTTTTTTACCTCTTATTTACAGGCTTGTTCCTCTTTTTTGCGCTGATTACGTTTATGGGCGCAGTTGCGCCATGGGTAAGCGTAAAGATATTTTCGTTTATACAATTAATCCCGGCATTTCTGCCGTTTTTGCTTCCTCTGTTTCTGGTGGCTTTTTTCTATTATTTTAGAAAGTCGGTACGGTGGATGGCGGTTTCCCTGGCAGCCATATTCTGTTGTATCTGGGTAGCAGAAAAAGATGTGGTGTTTCGTAAAAAGAGCACATTGGAAGAAGGGCAATTGACGATTGCCTCTTTCAACGTCGGAACCTTCGACTTTAAACCTGCAAAAATAGACACGGTAGCAGCTCTGATCAGAAGTATGGATCCGGATGTGATTTCCCTTCAGGAATTTCGCAACCACAAACTGGCTGGTAATATTCATTCGCTTGACTATCTGAAAGAAAAACTGGAAATGCCTTTTGCTGCATTTGTACATTTGCCCGTACATATTCATGGGGCGGTTATATTTTCCCGATATCCGATTGTTGCGATCGATACGTTGTTTTTACCTCAAAAAGAGATCAATAGCGGTATCCTGGCAACTGTTGAAACCCCGATAGGGAAGGTGGGTGTAGCAAATATTCATCTCAGTTCTTTTCAGGCTGCCCAAACGCTCGAAGAAAATGAAAAGGTAAAGGATAAGTTTCAGGGCGTATGGGACAGGGTGAAAATCGTTTTGCCACTTCAGCAGGAAAAGGTAAAGATGGTGCTCGAAAAAACCATGGTTTATCCCTATCCGCTGATTATTGCCGGGGATTTTAACTCTCCCCCGCATACCCGTATCGGCAATCAGTTTCGCAGCCGTTTTTCAGATAGTTTTGCAGAAGGAGGAAGTGGAATCGGTTGGACTTATCCATTGGTTGGGCCTTTGGGCTTGCGTATTGATTATCAATACTATACACGCGAGTTGCAGGTTTTAAACCATAAAATTTTCCACTCCCATGTATCAGATCATTACCCGATACAAGCCACTTACCATCTGGTACCATAAAAATTGTATATTTGCGGCACTTATTTATCGATAGCTAAAACGCCCATATAAAGGGCTTGTTTGTATATGGAATCACTGACAGTCTATAACTCAATCACAAGGAAAAAAGAAGTATTCGAACCAATGCAGCCGCCTTTTGTCGGTATGTATGTCTGCGGACCTACCGTGTATGGCAATGCGCACCTGGGGCATGCCCGCTCGGCGATTACTTTTGACACGGTATTCAGATACCTTCAGCATCTTGGCTACAAAGTTCGTTATGTTAGAAACATCACTGATGTAGGGCATCTCGAAAATGACGGGGAAGAAGGGGATAGCAAAGTGGAAAAACAGGCGAGAGTTGAACAACTCGAACCGATGGAGGTCGCACAGCGGTATTATAATTCTTACGTGAATGATATGACCGCGCTTAATCTGCTTCGCCCCAGTATTGAGCCCCGAGCGACCGGGCATATTCCCGAACAAATCGAGGCGATTGAAGAGATTCTCAAAAATGGTTATGCCTATGTGACCAATGGTTCTGTCTATTTCGATGTGGAGGCTTATAATAAAGATTTTCGCTACGGAATTCTTTCAGGTCGTGATCTGGAAAATATGATGGCCGATTCCCGCAGCAACCTGGAAGGCCAGAACGAAAAGAAAAATCCGGCAGATTTTGCCCTCTGGAAAAATGCCAGTCCCTCGCATATTATGCGGTGGAATTCGCCCTGGGGCGTAGGTTTTCCCGGCTGGCATATCGAATGTACGGTCATGAGTACCAAGTATCTGGGGGTAAAATACGATATTCACGGTGGCGGAATGGATTTGATCTTCCCGCACCATGAAGCCGAAATCGCCCAGTCTAATGCATGCAACTGCCAGCTTCCTGAAGAGAAACATGGCGAAGCCCGCTACTGGCTCCACAATAATATGATCACCTACGAAGGGCAGAAGATGGGAAAATCACTGGGGAACGCGATCAGCCTCCATCAGTTTTTTTCGGGTGAACATCCCTTGCTGGAACAGGCCTATTCACCTGCGAATATCCGGTTTTTTATCCTTCAGGCTCACTACCGGAGCACCCTTGACTTTTCAAATCAGGCACTTCAGGCTGCCGATAAGGCACTGAAACGAATGGCCGATTCGATCAAACGGCTGAATGCCATTCAGCCCGATGTCAGAGCTGTTGCGATTAATCCTGAGTTTGAACAGAACCTGGCCTCCTTCGAGGCAGATGTGACGTCATTTATGAATGACGACTTTAATACAGCCAAGGTTATCGCCCGTATGTTTGACACCTTACCGGTTGTCAACCAGCTGTTTAAAGACAAAACCGGAGGGTTTGCCGTAAATCCCGATACTTTTCATCGCTTCCGCACATTTTTCCATACGGTCTTCTCTGACTGGCTGGGACTGAAAGCAGAGTCTGATGAAGGGGGACAGGCCCGCGAAACCATCGATGGGTTGATGAATGTGATCCTTCAGCTCAGAGGACAAGCCCGTAAAGATAAAAACTGGGCAGCTTCTGATCTGATCAGAGATGAGCTTTCTAAAGTGAATATTAAACTGGAGGACACCAAAGAAGGTACCGACTGGTATTATGAACAGTAAAATATCAACAATACGCGCAATATCCCTTCTGCTTCTGGCGGGGGGGATATGCTTTTTTCTTTCCTCCTGCAACGGCGGGACTGGAGAAAAAAATCACAAGGATACTCCGCCTCCGGCCAAAGATATTCCTGTTCCGGTCTTTCAGGCTGAAAATGCCTATGCTGCTATCGAAAAACAACTTTCCTTTGGTCCTCGTGTGCCCAATACTGCCGGCCATGCTGCCTGTGCAGACTGGATCATTTCTCAGTTGGAAGCTGCTGGTGCAAAAGTTATCACACAACCCGCAGTCGTTCAGGCGTTTAACAATACTCCGCTGAATATGATCAATATTATCGGGTCGTTTCAACCGGAAAAACAACGAAGGGTAATGCTGACTGCACACTGGGATACAAGGCCTTTTGCAGATCAGGACAGTGTGAGAAAAGACGAACCCATCCCAGGTGCAAATGACGGTGCCAGTGGCGTTGGGGTTTTGCTTGAAATTGCACGTATCCTCGGGCAGGATTCTACCAATATTGGGGTGGACATTGTCTTCTGGGATGCAGAGGATTATGGAAATTCGGACGTGCCCAATTCCTATTGCCTGGGATCTCAATACTGGACTCAAAACAAACATAAACCCGGCTATACGGCCATGTATGGTATCAACCTCGATATGGTAGGGGCCAAAAATGCTGTATTCTCCAAAGAAGGGCATTCACTTCAATACGCGCCCAATGCAGTAGAGAAAATATGGCGTCAGGCTCATTTACTGGGATTTGGTCAGTATTTCTCCATTCAACGAACCGATCCAATCATCGATGACCATGTATATATAAGCGTCAAGGGGGGAATTGGCACGGTGGATATTATTGATCAACCCGAAGGACGTGGTTTTTTTGAGCATTGGCATACCCATGGAGATAATCTCGACGTGATCTCCAAAGAGACGCTGCAGGCCGTAGGTCAGACGCTGCTGGCTGTGATTTATAAGGAAGAATAGACTCAATGGCCTGCCGATTTTGTGCCTATGTTGTGGCTGTTTATCGTTTGCGGACTCGTGTATTTGCTGCTGCAAGGGTGGATGTTTACCGGTTGGATAAAAACGCCCCGGACAACCCCGCCGGCGGATATCCTGCCTGTCTCAGTCATTATTGCCGCGCACAATGAACTTGAAAACCTGAAGAAATTCCTCCCGTCCGTATTGTCTCTGGATTATGATAATTATGAGGTTGTGGTGGCACTGGACCGTTGTGATGACGGAAGTCTTGAATGGCTTTCCGCATTAAAAAACGACCGGTTAATCCTTGTAGATATCCGTCAAACGCCCACAGGCTGGGCACCCAAAAAATGGGCATTGACAGAAGGAATCCGGACAGCCAGGTACGAACACCTGGTATTTACCGATGCCGATTGTCAGCCCGGCAAATACTGGTTGCTGGAAGTGAATAAACACTTCTCCGGCGAGACCGAACTCATCCTGGGGGTGGGACCCTATTTTTCCTACCCGGGGCTGCTCAACCGGTTTATACAATTTGAGACATTTTACGCGGCGTATCAGTATATCGGTCTGACTGTCAGGGGAATTCCCTATATGGGCGTCGGGAGAAATATCGCCTATACCCGCACTTTTTTTGAGCGAAATGGCGGATTTGAAAAATTTCGAAGCAGGCTTTCCGGAGATGATGATTTATTGGTGAATGCATTCGCCCGAAACACACACACGGCAGTCATGGTTTCCACCCCAAGTCAGGTATTTTCCGAACCCAAACACACTTTTTCTACATGGTTTCGGCAGAAGTTACGGCATGTGAGTGCGTCAGGTGCCTATTCGGTGAAAACAAAACTCATTCTCGGAATATTTCACGTCTCCCATAGTGGATTTTATCTGTTTGGGTTGCTTCTTTGTATGAACAACCTAACAGGTTGGGGATTTTTTTCGTTATATATCATAAGAATTACACTTAGCGGGATATTGTTGGGAAAGATTGCAGACAACATTGGTATGCGACGTATAATCTGGCTATATCCTGTTTTGGATTTTTTGTTTTTTATCTACAATTTATCGGCCGTTCCGATTGGACTAACCAGAAAGCCTTCATGGATTTAACACCCAGAGTCTCCAAAAATACGCAAGAAGACCGCGATCTCGTGGCGGCAGCGAAAAGAGGAGAGCCAAATGCATTCGAGACTTTGCTTAAAAAATACCGGAAATCGGTATATTATATGCTACTTAAGATGGTCAAAAACCCCGATGATGCGGAGGATTTGACGCAGGAAGCTTTTGCTAAAGCTTTTAATTCGATTGAAAAATTCGACTCTAAATTCGCATTCTCTACGTGGCTGTTTCGTATTGCCACCAATAATTGTATCGATTATATCCGAAAGAAAAGAGTACAGACTGTCTCATTCGACTCTCCGGTAGAGGGAGATGATGGCTCCTCCATGCGTTTTGATGTTAAAACTGAAGACCTGGATCCCAACGAAAGCATGCTCAAAGATCAGCGTCGCCGCTACCTCAATATGGCGATCGAACGTTTGCCTGAAAAATACCGGGTGCTGGTAGAATTGCGATATTTTCAGGAGCTTTCTTATGAAGAAGTTGCAGAAGAGTTGCAGATCCCGCTGGGAACTGTGAAGGCACAGCTATTTCGCGCCCGTGAATTGCTCAATCAGGAACTGAAAGATTTGCGTTCCCAAATGTGATGATAATCGTTAATTGTCAATTACTAACAGCTAAAAGCTAAAAGCTAACAGCTAACGGCTAAAAGCTAAAAGCTAACGGCTAACAAGATGATTATATCCGATTAGCTGGATTCCTTTTTCTTTAATATAAGCCTTGACCTTTTCACTGGTGAACAAATCAGTTACGCCCTGGCGGTCGGCAGCTACATTTTCATAACCTATATGGTGGATGGCCCGCAACTCCGCGTCGTCGAGTCCAGGGTGATCCACAAACAGGTAAGTTTTCCCTCTTTCGAGTTTTGCGAGCATATTGAGAAAACTCTGAATTTTTTCTTCTGAAGTTTCCTTTGGGCCCTCGTACCGAACAGAAATCACCCCATAGTCTGCGGGATCAATATCGATTTTATATTCTTTGGCGAGGTTTTTTGCCATAGCTTTTACCTCATCGCTGATGCTGGTACAACCCATATGTGCAGAAACATGGCTGATCTCCGGCAGATATTTCAGCGCCATCTCAATCTGGGCGCGAAGTTCTTTTTCAATATCTTCGATCTTCCATTCATTTTCTTTGATCGACTGGCCGGGATAATTTTTATTGGGGTAAATCATCGGGTAAAAATAGCCGTCGGCATCGGTGATGCTGGGGCAATCTGTCAATGGCCGCCATTTTACATTGTCCCATTCACTGGTGATCGCCAAATGAATGCCGATATCAATCCCTGGGTTTGCCTTTAGCATTTTGACAGCTTCCGGAAACCAGGGAGAGGGTACGATGATTTCTATGGATGATTCGATCCCTTCCTGCCATGATTTCATGAGGGCGAGATTTCCCGAATGGGCGTATCCCATATCATCGCCACGAACGATGAGCCTTGCTGCGGGCTTTTGGGCAGAACATGAGAGGAATATCAGGCAGGTGAGAGTGGTAATGGCGATGTTTTTCATAGATTCATTAATTGCAAAAAGTAGGTTGTATATAGTCTAAACTAAATGAATTCTTTGGAGAAAACCAATTAGACGTGTTGCTTAAATAGTTAACAAATTGTATATTTACAAATACTATATACCCAAGCATGCCAACCATATTCATTCTCAATTCAATCAGAATACTTATTTATTTTGATGATCACATGCCTCCTCACTTCCATGCTGAATATAACGAGCATGAAGAATTAATTGAAATTATGACACTCAAAACTTGCCGTGGTAAGCTCCCTGTTAAGCAGAGAAAACGGGTGATTGAATGGGCAAGTGAAAATCAGGAATTTCTTATTTTGAAATGGAATGAATTCAACCCCAATAAATAAAGTAATGAAAGGTCTGCGCAGCATCCCGAAAATATTGAAAATCAACGAAGTGGATGGGTACAACGTATCTTGTCTGTTTAATAATGGAGAATCACGAGTGATTGATTTTAAAAAGTTTTTCCAAAGCCGGAATAACTTTTCCGAAAGGCATCCCGCATATAAGCTATTAGATGATGTAAAGGAATTTAACCGGATTGAAGTTATGGGTAATACTATCGGTTGGCGGAATACAGGGATCTACGCCAGCGATTTTTCGGGCGAAACAGTATATTACCCCTATGAAGTAGATCCTGTGGTGCTGTTTGAAAATAGTGTGCCTGATGAAAAACAAGATATCCGTATTGGAATGATGGTAAAAGAGGCTAGAAAAGAAGCCGGACTGACTCAGGAAGAACTGGCGAAAAAGAGCGGAACAAGCAAACATTATATTTCCCGGCTTGAAAATCATAAGTCCGACATTGAGTTGTTGACCCTAAAAAAAATTATCGAAGCTGGTTTGGGCAAACGGCTAAGTATTCAGATTATCTGAAAAATAATAATTTCACTATACATGAGTCCAACCCAACCCAGAAAAGAATTCCCCATCATTGCATTCCCTGCTTCGCAGGATTTTGAAGTTTGGCTCGCTGAAAACCATCTTCATTCAGATGGAATCTGGTTGCGGTTTTATAAAAAAAATTCCGGTGTAGAAACGATAGTTTACGCAGAAGCGCTCGATGTGGCCCTCTGTTACGGATGGATTGACAGTCAGACAAACAAATACGACGAACTTTCCTACATCCAGAAATTTACCCCCCGCAGAAAAAGAAGTATGTGGTCGAAACGCAACCTCGAACATATAGAAAGGCTGGAAAAGGAAGGAAGAATACAACCCCAGGGATGGAAAGAAATCGAAGCAGCCAAAGCAGATGGACGCTGGGATCAAGCTTATGATTCTCCCGCCAACATCACAGTCCCCGAAGATTTTATGGCAGAATTGGCCAAAGACTCTGCCGCACTGGCCTTTTTCCAGACGCTCAACAAAACCAATACTTATTACATCGCCTTTCAGCTTCATACTGCCAAAAGGCCAGAAACCCGCGAGCGAAGGATGAAGTCCATTCTGGAAAAACTGGCAAAGGGAGAAAAGTTTTATTGATATTTGGTTACATTAAGGAAAACCTGTTTATGCGTTTCCTGGATAAATTCTCAGACCTGTTGTACAAAAGACAAAAATGGCTGGCTCCCGTAGCAGTTTTTTTGTTGCTATGTGCGATTTCCTTTCGCTTTAACCAGTCAGATACCCAATGGGTTTGGGATGGCTATCCATTTATTGCAATGATTTTGACGCTGGGGGCTATTCTGGCAGCTATGATTTGGATCAGGATTGAAAGCAAAAAAACAGAAATCCGGATAGCCGATCTTAAGGTTAATTTTACCGGACAGACTACCGATAGGGAAGAAAAGATTAATACTTTAAGCGAAAAACAAAAAGAAGTGTTTGAGCTCATTTCTCAGGGAAAGTCCAATAAGGAAATTATGAGTATTCTTTCGATTGAACAAAGCACCCTCAAAACCCATATCAATCAGTTATATAAAAAGCTGGATATCAAAAGCCGCAGGGAGGCCAGACTCATGGGAAAGACGAGGGATTTATCTGTATAAACCCTTTTTCAACCCCGGTCTCAACCTTTTTTCAACCCTGGTTTTCTTTTCGCACCTCTTTGGTAAACGTACATTTGGCTAAACAGATAACTATCTGATTAACCAACAACAATATGCGTAAAAGAAACTTATTCATGAGCACTACCATCATGTGCGGACTCCTCTGCTTTGCTTTTCGGTTTGACAGTGGAGGTGTTTACTGGTTGTGGGCCGATCACAAACCTGTGGCTATCATTTTAGCTATTGCAGCTTTTGGATTGGCCATAGGCTGGTACAAGACCTCCCATCAGCCACAATAAATATGGTGGCAATTATGTGGGGCAGAAAGAATCCTTATTTTTGCCCCATATAATTTACTTTAATCCTGTGAAACAACACATCGCCCAATTTGCCCTCGTCGTAGGAGATTACGACGAAGCGATTACTTTTTACACACAAAAACTCCACTTCGACCTGCTCGAAGATACCCCGTTGAGTGAAACCAAACGCTGGGTGAGAGTGAGACCCAAGGGTTCGGATGGCTGCGGCATCCTGCTGGCAAAAGCCGTAGGCGACGAACAAAAAAGCCGCATCGGCAATCAGACTGGCGGGCGCGTCTTTTTATTTCTTTATACCGATAATTTTGACCGGGACTTTCAGAATCTTCAGGATCAGAATATTACAATCGTCAGGCCACCTTCCGTGGAAGAATACGGCAAAGTCGCAGTTTTTGCAGATTTGTATGGAAATCTGTGGGATTTGATTGAGCCAGTCAAATAGAATCCAGGGCCGAAAGATCTCCCATTCTACGTTATGTATTCTTTTTTCGCCGGGCGTTCATTCTCAGCCCGACAATCACTGCAACCAGCAACAGCACAAACGGCCAGATATTGACCAGAAAAACGAAAAACAGAATCAGGTTTTCCCATCCGTTTTTGAAGCCCTGTGCAAACTTTTTCCCAAAAGATTTGTCCAGCGGAGTCGATTCGTAGAAAGTGAGGGTGAGCGTGGAAAAAGAAACCCTGTTTTCCAGATATTTCATGCGCCCCTCTATGGATTCGATTTCAACGCGCAATTCTCCGCCTTGTTTTTCAATTTCCAGGATTTCTGTTACGGTATTGGCTTTTTTCAGGAGTTCGGCGTATCGCGCTTCCAGCGCTTTTTTCGTCTTCAGGCGGGCTTCTATATCGAGGTATTCCTCTGTGACGTCTTTCACATCAATTTCCTTACTGTCAAACTTTTTGATGCCCGCTGTAGCCTCGCGCAACAGATCATCAAAGTGGCCGGCGGGAATACGAACGACCATCGTGACGGTTGTTCTTCCGGGAGAATTGTAAGCCTGGTCGCTGGAAACATATCCGCCGTATTTATTTACCGCCCTTAAAACCGCGTTTCTGCTGGAGTCAATCGAAGGCGTTTCAAACCCGACCCGACCTTCTGTGATCAGTTTTCGTTCGACCGCGGGTTTTTCCGGCTCAACTGGTTGATCTGTGAGCAATTTTTGCTGTGTGTTTTCCGCGGGAAAACTTTGGTCGTAATCCTGTTTGTCGCAGCCAATAGTTGCCAGGAGAAAAATAAGTGCAAAAAATCTGGTAATTTTTGTCATAGCACTCAAGCTAAGCAATTTTCTATCGAATTGCCCTCCTATAGTAAGTGAATATTTTGCCTAAAGAAAACTTTCTCCTATTGCGCTTCCGGAACATCACCAATCGCTGCCAATACATCCTCGGTTACATCTTTTCCACCTGACAAGTTGGTGTAAATGGAACCTATAGTATAGATCGGTCCCCAGGGAATGCCCCACCAGCCCAGTACAAGACTTAGCAAAGTAAAGCCAAAGCTATACTTCAAAGGCGATTCATCGGCTCTGATAAAATAGATATCGCTACCGCGTTTGAAGGTCATTAAAACAATAGAGATACAATACTGAAAAATGACAAATTTTGCACCTTCGCGCAATTCGCGGTTGATCTCTCCCGTTGTGAGACCTTCAATGTTTTTGATTTGTGGCATTTTGGGAATTATAATAAGTAAGGTAAAACTTTTTTGATATGAAGCTTTAGGACGTGATATCCCCTGAAAAACTAGTCCAAAACCTCGATTTTTGATATGATGTTAAATATTCTGTATTCGCTGATCCTGGGATCAAAAAACTCCTGAGCTATGTAGGATATTCTTACAGATTTTTCCAGCAGATCTTTGTAAGAATCAATGAGTTCTGTATTCGATTCCACAAAAGTAATCCAATAGAATTTGACAGTTTTTCCCGCATCGTCTTTTACAGAAAAAGTGACGAAAAAATCATCTTCTATGGATGTGATTTTTCCAGTTAGGCTGTATATCTGGTTTGTCGGTTCAATTTCCGAATCTTCGGTTTCATCGTCCATGTTTGCCATTTTCACAATGACTGACGGGCAAATCAGGGCCATTTTCATTCCGAGTACTTTCCCCAGTTTTTCTCCGTCTGTTACAATATTATCCAAATCAATATCCAGATCTGATTTGATTTTTTTCTTATAAGGTCCGGCTGCCTGAATCATACAAAAGCCCGCTTCCATATAAAAACTTTCTCTGTCGAGTCCATCGGGAATTTTGTCGACACATTCACAGGATTCTGCGGCAATTTTTTCCAGGTAATCCTGCGCATAACCGTTAATACCGAGAAATATCAAAAGGATACAGGTGAATATTTTCATAAGGAATAAATAATGGGTGGTATTTTGCCGTCTTTTTGGCTATTTGGCTGTGAAGCCAAATATATAATGAAGGGTCTGTTTCTCCAAAACCAGGCAGGAGTATTTTGTAGAAAGCGAATGGATTTTAGGTAAAAATTCACTTTATTGGTTCAGGATGAACCTAACTTTTTATTACCTTAACTCTGATTTTTTGTCCTTTCGTCAGAACTATAACTTACTATTATGAACCGAAGAGAAATTCTTAAACATTTATCTGCCTTTCCCATTGCAGGAGGCATGTTATATGCAGAATCGCTGCACGGAGCACCGGCTGCCGAAAATGCGCTGGTAAATTCGATTCTGGATGCTGAAAATATCTACGAATCCATTGGGGTCGAAACGATCGTCAACTGCCGCGGTACCTTTACCATTCTTGGCGGATCGATCGAAAGACCCGAAGTTCTTGCCGCTATGGAAGCTGCTTCAGGATATTTTGTTCAATACGATGAAATGGCCTATGGTATTGGCCGCCGGCTGGCCGAGCTTACACAGGCAGAATGGGGCATGGTGTCTGCGGGCTGTGCTGCCGGACTTAAACACGTCACCGCTGCCTGCGTAACGGGCGGAAATCCCGAAAAACTTATTCGCATTCCCGACCTTACCGGACTGGAAAAAACCGAGGTCATCATACCCCGTTATTCGCGCAACGTGTATGACCATGCGGTGAGAAATGTTGGGGTTACGGTCATCACTGTAGAAACGCCGGAAGAACTTCGCAATGCCATTTGCTCGCGCACAGCAATGATTTATCTCGTGGCAGGCGGGGAGATGGACAAGGGGCAGCCGCTTTCGCTCGAAGTTATCGCAGAAGCAGCCAAACCGCTCAATATCCCGGTTTTGGTGGATGCCGCTGCTGAAGATCTGACGATCCCCAATGTCCACCTCAAACGCGGTGCAACAATTGTCGCTTACAGTGGCGGAAAGGCCATCTGTGGTCCACAGTGCGCCGGCCTGCTGCTCGGTGACAAAAACCTGCTTATGTCTGCGTGGCAGGCAAGTTCGCCGCACCACGGCCCGGGCAGAGACAACAAAGTGGGAAAAGAAGAAATGCTCGGCATGCTCGCAGCCGTTGAGGCCTGGACTAAACGCGATCACGCCGGAGAATGGAAAACCTGGCTTTCCTGGCTGGGGCAAATATCTGACCGCCTCACAAAAATCGACGGCATCACGGCATCTGTGCAGGAACCTGAAGGTTTGTCCAATCACGCACCAACACTCATTGTATCTTGGGATCCTGAAAAACTCCACATCACCGGCGATGAGGTGGCAGAAGATCTTGCCCGGAAAAAGCCCCGCGTTGCCATTGGAAGCCGTAGCCGGGAAGGAAGTACTTCGATTACCATTACGCCCAGCCAGATGAAAGCGGAGCAGGTAAAACTGGTAGCAGACCGCCTGCATGGTGTGCTGTCTCAAAAACGCAAACCCAAATCTGCAGCGCTGGAAACCCCCACGGTTTCTGTCAGCGGACATTGGGAGGTGGAAATGGAGTTTTTCACCAGCAAGAGTATGCATAAGTTTTTTATTGATCAGGATGGAAACTGGATACAGGGCACGCATCAAAGCGATTTTTCTATGACAGAAATTGTCGGAATGGTGGAAGGCAATAAGGTAAAACTGAGAAGCTCGCACCGCAAACCAGGAGACGGTATTACTTACTGGTTTTCCGGCGAAGTAAAGGATAATGTGATGACAGGCTCTGTATTTTTGGGCGAATACCTTACCGCTAAATTTTCTGCCAAACGGGCTGTCTACAAATCTGAGCGCAGACCTATTGTCATTCCCGGCGGACCACCACTTGCAACCTGATAAAATCATGAAAAATAAAATGAATGCGGGTAATCCGGGGGCTTCGAGTGCCCTCAGCCCCCGGTTTTTTCGAAGCCACTGGTTGTTATTGCTGCTAATACTGATTTTTCCCGTTTTTCTTCAGGCACAGCAGTATGATCTTCTGTTAAAGGGCGGTCATGTAATTGATCCGAAAAACAGTATCAATGCAGTAATGGATGTAGCGATCGCGGATGGGAAAATCGCGGAAGTTGCCTCGGTAATTTCCGCTGATCGGGCAAAAAAGGTAATTGATGTCGGTGGAATGTATGTGACACCGGGCTTGATCGATATGCATGTCCATGTATTTATGGGCAATCAACCGGGCGCATATATCGCCGATGGTGCTACCAGCGTTGCGCCTGACGGCTTTACTTTCCGTTCGGGGGTAACGACTGTGGTGGATGCTGGTTCCTCCGGCTGGCGCAATTTTCGCCTGTTTAAGGCGCAGACCATTGACCTTGCCCAGACACGTGTGCTTGCCCTGCTCAACATTGTAGGGGGAGGTATGGAAGGTCGGTTTGAAGAACAGGATACCGAGGATATGAATCCGGTGATGACCGCTCATATGATTCAAAAGCTCTACCCGGAAATCATCGTCGGAATAAAATCTGCGCATTACTGGGGTGATTTTACTCAGGTTGACAAAGCCGTAGAGGCGGGAAAACTCGCCAATGTGCCGGTTATGGTGGATTTTGGTGAACATGACCCGCCTAATTCGATCGAATCATTATTTATGGAACATCTGCGACCGGGTGATATGTTTACGCATACGTTTTCCTATGGTCCGACCCAACGCGAAACGATCGTGGACGAAGACGGAAAAGTAAAGCCCTTTGTGTTCGCTGCGCAGAAGCGGGGGATTGTTTTTGATGTCGGCCATGGTGGCGGTGCTTTTTCCTGGCGTCAGGCGGTCCCTGCCACCCAGCAAGGATTTAAGGCCAATGTCATCAGTACAGACCTTCATACCCAAAGCATGAATAGCGGAATGAAAGATCTCACGAATGTGCTTTCCAAGTTTATGGCGATGGGGTATACATTGCCGGAAGTCATCGAGCGCGCGACCTGGGCACCTGCCAATGTCATTCACCGCCCTGAACTGGGCCATCTGAGTGTGGGAACAGAGGCAGATGTGGCGGTTTTTACTTTGAGACAGGGCGATTTTGGTTTTGCAGATGTCCGTAGAATCAAATATAAAGGCACTCAAAAACTCGAAACGGAGCTTACCCTTCGCGCAGGGCGCATTGTCTGGGATTTGAATGGGATCAGCATGCCGGTTTATGAGCCGGGAAAAAAACAATAACAATCGTTATGAAAACCAGGTATCATTGGTTGCCGGGGATCATTGTGTGTCTGTTTCCCGTGTGGATTTTTGCTCAACCTGCCGATATCCTTTTGAAAGGCGGGCACGTCTTTGATCCCAAAAACGGGATAGATGCTGTGATGGATGTGGCCATATCCGATGGGAAAATCCAACGGGTGGCATCGGATATCCCGGAAGCCGGTGCAAAAAAGGTGATAGATGTTTCGGGTTTTTGGGTAAGTCCCGGGTTAATCGACATCCACACCCATGTATTTGTAGGCAGTAAATCCGGCCAGTTTGCCGATGGGGTAAACAGTCTGTCTCCCGATGACTTTACGCTGCGCTCGGGGGTTACTACGGTCGTGGATGCCGGTACCTCAGGCTGGCGCAATTTTGCGCAGTTTAAGGCTCAGGTTATCGACCAGTCCAAAACGCGCATCCTCGCGTTTCTGAATATCGCAGGCTCCGGCATGAGTGGCAATCCTACCCAACAGGATGTCGAAGATATGGATGCGGCCAAAACTGCTGCTTCCATTCGGGAATACCCTGAAGTGATTGCCGGCGTCAAAATCGGTCATTATGAAGGGCCTGAATGGACTCCGTTTGACCGGGCTGTTGAAGCAGGACAATTGGCCGGTGTACCTGTTTTTGTGGAGTGCCATCTTCCACAGTATTCACTGGAAGATCAACTGGCGAGAATGCGCCCCGGCGACATGATTACCCATTCCTATGAAAAGGTCTCTGAACGGATGTCAGTCATTGATGATAATGGTCAGGTGCGTCCGTTTGTCATGGAAGCAAAAAACCGGGGGGTGTTATTTGACCTTGGCCATGGTGGCGCCGGCTTCTGGTTTAGTGAGGCAATCCCTGCGCTGCAACAAGGGCTCTGGCCCAATTCTTTTGGCACCGATATGCACCGGTTTAGCGTCAACGCCGGGATGAAAGACCTGCTGAATGTTATGTCCAAATATCTGGCCATGGGCATGCCGCTGGAGGACGTGTTGATTCGTGGCTCCTGGTACCCGGCAAAAGCCCTGAAAAGAGAAGATTTGGGCAATTTGAGTGAAGGTTCTGTGGCAGATATTGCTGTATTGGCGCTGAGGAAAGGGAAATTTGGCTTTACTGACGCTGGCGGCAACCGGATCACCGGAAAGCGAAAGCTGGAAGCAGAACTGACCATCCGGGCCGGGAAAATTGTCTGGGATCTGAATGGAATCTCTGCCCGGGAATTTAAAAAATAGCCTTTTCAAAACTATGAAATATCTTGACTACCCAAAAAAATTTCAATGCGCAACGGTATATAAACTGTTGCTTCTAACCCTATTTTTCCCTTTGATAAATTGCACGCCTGCCGAAAAACTCCCTCCCGGCGATTCTGACAATGGGGGACTTGTTCTCCCAGGTGGTTTTGATGCGCTGGTTGTCGCAGACAGTACTGGAAGTGCCCGCCATTTGACCGTCAATGAAAACGGAGATGTCTATGTCAAACTCAGTTCTTCTGACAGTGTGCGGGGCGGCAATGTCGCACTTCGGGACACAAATCACGACGGCAGGGCCGACATTATTCGCTATTTCGGAGGAATCGGTACCCAAAGAGGCTATTATGGTACAGCCATGACCATCCATAATGGTTATTTGTACTTTAGTTCTGCGCTCGAACTTTTTCGCTACAAGCTGAAGCCTGGACAGTTGATTCCCGACAGCGAACGTGAGGTGGTGCTGACCGATGACCATGAACACGGGGTCCATTGGCATATTACAAAACCGGTATCCTTTGACGATCAGGGATTTATGTATGTGCCTTTTGGTTCTCCCTCCAATGCCTGTCAGGATATTACAGCTACCCCCAATGGCGCTCCCGGTGGGGTGGGGCTGGATCCTTGTCCTGAACTGGAAGAACACGCCGGAATCTGGCGTTTTCCTGCCGGCAAAACCGGGCTTACCCAAAAAGACGGAACCCGGTTTGCTACCGGTATTCGGAGTGTGGTCGCGATGGACTGGAACCCGGCGGACAAAAGTCTGTATATCGTCATGCACGGGCGTGATAATCTTCACAGTTTGTTTCCTCAGTTTTTTACTCCCTGGCAAAGTGCGGTGCTGCCTTCTGAAGAATTTATCAGAATAAAAGAAGGCGGCGACTATGGCTGGCCGTACTGTTTTTATGACCATATGCAGCAAAAGAAAGTGCTGGCTCCTGAGTATGGCGGTGATGGGAAAATAGTAGGGAGATGTGAAGATATGGACTTGCCGGTAATGGGTTTTCCCGGGCACTGGGCGCCCAATGATGTACTGTTTTATCGGGGAAATCAGTTTCCTGAAAGATATCGCAATGGCGCATTTATCGCTTTTCACGGCTCGACCAATCGCGCACCGTACCCCCAATCGGGGTATTTTGTCTGTTTTGTTCCCTTCGAAAATGGGGTTGCTACGGGGGAATGGGAGGTTTTTGCGGATGGGTTTACCGGCGTTGACCCTGTCGTCAATACCCGCGATGCGGCATACCGTCCGATGGGGCTTGCAGTGGGTCCAGATGGCTCGCTGTATATTACTGAGTCCAATAAAGGGAAAATCTGGCGGGTGATGTATAAAGGCGACAGAGAGACATTCGGAGAAAAAGAACTGGCTGGAATGGAGGCGCGCAAAACCCTTTCACACATCCGCGTGCCTGATGAAACTGAAGACAACCTTCAGAAAAATCTGAGTGAAGCGCAGCGCCTCTACAATACATTTTGTGGTACCTGCCACCAGCAAAATGGACTCGGAGCAGCCGGGCGGTTTCCGCCGCTTGGCGGAACCGATTGGGTAACGGGGGACAAAAACCGATTGATCGATATAGTCTTACATGGAAAACAAGGCCCTATGGAGGTGAATGGGGAAAACTATAATGGCGTCATGCCGGGGCATCAGTTTTTGGGAGATGAAGAATTGGCTGTGATATTGACCTATATCAGAGGAAGTTTTGGCAATACTGCCGGAGCAGTTACTTCGGATGAGGTAAAAAAGGCAAGAGGTAGAATTTTCAGACAATAGCATTATATTGCTTGCCATATTTATTATGGTAAGCAACTAAAATTATATGAGCACCTATTGGGTAATGTTTGGCATCGGCGCCATTGTGGCATTGGTTGCTGTATATTTTTTTATCATTGGACTGCTGGACGGATCCGTCAGCGCTAACAATATGCTCCTTTGGATAGGATTGTTGAGTGTAGTCGGTGGCGTATTGTTTGGCAGTCTCTGGCTGAAAAGTTCTGGCAATCTTCTTGCTGCCAAAATTCTGGTGGGGGTATTGGCTGTGCCTGGCGTTATCGCCGGCTTGTTGATGCTGATTATTTTGATTACCAATCCGCGCTGGAATTAGCGGAAATCGAGTTGTGTTTGAAAAATACGCAAATCTGCGTAGTCAGATTACGAACCTCTGCGGATGTGTAAGGGTAGGGGCAGATCATAGATTTGTATTGTTCGATTTAACCATCACTTATAACAAACAAATTTATGAAAACGACCATCCTTTCAATCATCCTTTCCGCGCTGACTTTCCTCACACTCCCCGCTATTGCACAAAATAACGTCGATCCCTGGTCTGACGAAGCCATCAAAGCAAATGCAGACAAAATGTATCAGGATCTGATGAAACAATACTCTGATGAAGCCATTCAGCAAAATGCGAATGTCATGCAGCAGGAAGTCATGCAGCAAGTGCAGGAAACCTACGATCGCTCATACGCTGAAAATATGGCCATGTACGAAAAGATCATGGCTGATGCCGAGATTTACCGCCAGAATCTGGAACAGGAGCTGATCGCCAAATACGAAAATACCATCCAGACGATTTATGCGCAGACTATGGCAGAATTAAACAATACCGCCAATCCTGATAAATTGTATGAAGAGATTTATAACAAAGTACTCGCAAGCGCCACAGAAAAATATGTAGAAGCTTATGCCAATGGTGCAGCAAACCCCGCTGCCAGCGCAAACAGCTCGCTTGACGCACTGAGAAACGCTGCACAAGCCAGTTCATTTTCCCACAATCTGGTCAAAGAAATTCAACTGGCCTGGCCGACAGGGGACCAATCTTACTGGGTGAAACGTCGTTACTAGTTTTTTTTCGACACCAAAAGTGCCTGTCCCGGCAAAAGGCCGGGGCAGTTTTTTTAACCCTTTAAATTCCCCAAAATGAAAAAGATATTGAAAATCTCTGGTATCATTATAGGCCTTTTTCTGTTATTCATTCTTTCCTTTGGCGGATATAGTGCCTGGAAGTTTGAGAATATGCCGCCACTCCCGGTCCGGCCACTGGCCATTAAAGCGGTCAATGACTCATCCCTAATCGCACATGGGCAAACAATTACCACTGCGATTTGTGCGTATTGCCATATGGGTGAAGACGGGACGCTGAGCGGAAAAATTTTTGCTTCCAAAGAAGAAGGTTTTGGCGAAATATGGTCCGCCAATATTACGCACAAAACATTGGATAATTATTCAGACGGAGAACTCGCTTACACCATCCGCAGGGGCATTACCCGTGAAGGTCGCTACATTGGCCCTTTTATGGAACATACCCTTATGTCAGATGAAGATATTACGGCAATTATTTCCTTTTTGCGGTCCGATCATCCCATAAATCGATATTCTGAATTTACCCCACCGCCGGCGGATTGGTCATTTTTGGCAAAAGTGCTGATTGCGGGAGTAGGGATATTTAAGCCCACGCCTGATGGCGTTAAGCCGTGGCCACATCCCGATCCAGCTGACCCTGTATCGCATGGCCGTTATCTGGCAAATGTGAGACTGGGATGCGGTGGCTGTCATAGCGCAGGTTTTGACACCAACGATCTGGTAAATCCGGAAAAATCTGTAAACTTTTTTGGAGGAGGTAACCCGGTCCATAAAAATGAGCATTCTGACGTAGTGTATTCTGCCAATATCACTATGCACCCGGAAGACGGAATCGGCAAATGGACGGAAGAGCAGTTTCGTGTAGCGGTAACCGGCGGATTGAGACCTGATAATAAACCATTAGACCCCGCGATGCCAAGGTTTAATTTTCTTTCAGACGAGGAGACGCATGCGTTGTGGTCATATCTTAAGACGGTTCCTGTGCTGGAAGATTCCCCTGAAAAATAAATTATACCAGGACCAATTATACGGGTTCTTTGCGAATGATCCTGTAAACTCCTACTTTAGAATAGAATTGCACCTTACACTCTGGAGTTTATGTCGCAGCGCCCTGTAATCTTCTTAGCCTTTGCCAATGATCCGGATTCTCATCTCGAAATGCTTAAGCAGGAAGGCAGGGATATATATCGGACTTTGCAGTCCCTTCACGACCAGCAGTACATCGAATTGTACCGGGAAGAAAGTGCTGCTATCGACGATATTTTCTATAATTTCAATCGCTTTAAGGACAGGGTCGCCATCTTTCACTATGGCGGCCATGCCAGTAGTACGCATCTGCAACTGGAAGACCGGCAGGCAGATGCGCGGGGACTGGCCCGGATGTTTGGTGAGCAAACCTCGCTCCAGCTGGTGGTACTCAACGGTTGCTCTACCCGAAGCCAGGTTACCCGCCTGCTTGAAGCCGGTGTTCGGGCGGTAATTGCTACTTCCGTCCCCGTGAATGACAATATGGCCTCGGAATTTGCCGTGCAGTTGTACCAATCTCTCGCCAATAGTGGCAATGTCCGTAATGCTTTTAACCAGGCCGTCGCCTTTCTTGAAACCAAATACGGCAATGCCCGGGCCGCAGGGATTTTTCGCAGTGCCGATTGGTCCGAATCAGACGAAAACAACGAAACTATACCGTGGGGACTTTACATTCATCCGGAGGCAGAATCTGTGCTCGAATGGAAACTGCCAGATCATAAAAAGGTGGCACTCCCGGAAGGATTTGGTGCTTCGGTCAGACAAAACCATAAAGTCAATGAATATATTGTCACCGTTCTGGAAGCCATGGCCGCTTACAATAAAGCGTTGTACCGGGAAATGGAAGACGAATTTGGCGACCCCCGCGATCCCCGCGAATTTCCTGAGCTTATTATAAAAAATTTCCCCTGGCCGATTGGCGCACAGTTGCGGATTCTTGTGGCCAATTCGGATATGATGAATGCGCCGGGACTATCGCGGCTGCGTCAGCTGATCTATGCGTATGTGGTAAGCGCCAAATTTTTGTGTTATATCTTGCTCGCGCAGTTGTGGGAGGTGAAAAATAAAGGCCAGGGAAGTCTGGGAAGCAATCTCCTGGATAGTTTCCTTTCTATTACTCCCGAGAAGGCCGATAATTATGATTTCTTCCAACTGATCGACCAGGCGAGGGACATTTTTCGGGAGAAAAAAATTGACGCTTATGTAAAGGAAGTGGAAGTCATATTCAAAAGCCTGGAGGCTAAAGACGAGGTGTTTTTGGCGTATCAGTTTCTGGAAGGTGTACGAAACCGACTCAATGATAATTCCATCGCTCCGGAAGAACTCGCGCAACTTTGTAATGAATGCGAATTTTGCCTTTCCGTCATTTTGAAGAAAATAGCTTTTCTTGCCGGATACCGCCTCATTACCATTAAGGATATAGGAATTTTCAAGCCCCGCCACCGCGAACCGCTTTTCCGGGTACAAATGGGCGTGCTCAATGCATTTGACAGCGAGTTTTTAAGAGAAAAAGCCAGAGACCAGCATATCTATACCGATAGCCATTCAATTCTTCTGGTAAAAGACCTTCGGGATATCGACCATTTTCTCAATCTCTCACCTTTCATTGTTGACAAGAATGCTTTTTCGGGAAAACCCGTGCCTAATGTATATATGTTCAACGCCCGGGTTGGTAGTAATTATGAATACCTGAGTGTGAATTTTAATATCAATAAACCTGACCCCGAGGCACCGGATAAGATCATCACCGAAGATGCGTCCTATGCCGTGCTTCAGGAGCAGTTTCAATTATTTACCAAATAAAACCCAACAGCCAACAGCCAATTCTATGAACAGTCCATTTAAATTTCTTGATTCGTATGGGAGGGAGGACAAAAAGATCTTCTTTGGCAGGGAGGCTGAGGTGGAATTGCTGTATGAGAAGCTGTTTGAAACACGTCTGATCTTATTGTATGGCGCGTCGGGTACAGGTAAGACGAGTCTGATCAACTGTGGATTAAGCAACAAATTTCAGGATACCGACTGGTTTGCAATGTTTGTACGACGGGGGGATAATCTGTTGAATTCGCTTCACCGGGAGATTCGCCGGCGGAGCATTACCCCGATTGATGAAACTACCGGGCTCGTACCCTCGCTAAAATCCCTGTATTACGATCATTACAAGCCTATATACCTGATTTTTGATCAGTTTGAAGAGTTGTTTATTCTTGGCACTGAAGCAGAACAACAACTGTTTTTATCAGAACTGGCCCGTCTGCTGGAAATCAATATTCAGGTTACCATTATCCTTTCCATGCGGGAAGAATATATTGCCTCACTTTCTGAGTATGAAAAATATATCCCTACTTTATTTGACAACCGGATCCGCCTGGAAAAAATGAATGCTCAAAATCTGCGAAAAGTGATTGCCGGAACAACCGCGGCTTTTGATATCGGGATGGACGAGCCTGATGTTACCCTTGACGCCATGATATCGAAGCTGGGGAACAAAAAAACGGGCATTGATCTTACGCATGTTCAGGTATATCTGGACAGGCTGTACCGCAAGTTTCAGTCTTTGTATGGTGTTGAAAAAAAGGTCGTTTTTGATCCGGCACTCGTTGTTGCCGCCGGCGAAATCGAGAATGTTCTGGCACTGTATCTGGAAGAGCAACTGAATCTACTCGGACGGGAAGTAGGACGTGCAGACGTACCTTTGACCGTGTTATATACCCTGGTAACGGATGACGGGACAAAGCGAAGTCTGGGACAGGCGGAAATCCGCGACTTATTGCCGGCAGATATGGGAATTTCGGCAGAAACCCTTAATTTTTGTATCCGCAGATTTGAGGAAATGCGCATTCTAAAAAGTATTGGGTGAAATTTTAATCGCACAGACAATTTTGAAATACGAACTTACCCACGATTCACTGGCCAGACAAATTGAGGAAATGGTCTCCGACGAACAAAAAATTCGCCGGAAGATGCTTCGTTTTCTTCAGGAACAATATGCCCGCTATGAGAGCAGCCAGGTACTGATGAACCGTGAAGACCTGGACTATGTGCGGCCCTATCTGGGGTCCCTTCCACTAAATGAATCCGTGAAGGTTTTTGTGCGGAAAAGCGAAACATCGGTCAAAAGAAAAGGACAATTTCTGGCCGGAGCCGTATCTGTGATTGTGTTGATTATTTCGGTGCTCGGCATCCGGGCATATATCGAGGGCCAACGTTATCAGGCGCAATACCTCAACGCTAAAGCCAGACAGATTAGCACAACCGATCCCTCCATGGCTCTCCGGCTGGAAGAAGCTGCCTATGCCATAGACGATAATGCTGCCATCCGGCAGGATATGTTTGAAACTTACCGTAAAAATGCATTTTACCAGATTTTGCTCAAACTCGATGGGCCGGTGATTGCTGCTGCCCGGTCAGTGGATGGCCATCAGTTGGTTACCGTAACGGCTTCCTCACCAGTGCCGCAAATCTGGAATGAGAAAGGTCAAAAAACCGGAGAACTGACTGGGCATATTCATCCGGTATATGATGTTGATATTGCCGGAAACGGACATATCGCTTCGGCTGGTAATGATAAAACCGCTATTCTTTGGGGAGAGGATAGAAAACCTGCCGATACATTTGTACCGGCAGAAGGTGATCAGGCTGCCGATATTCGCTCGGTTGCGATTTCTCCTGCAGGCACACATGTTGTGTCGGGCGCTTCCGATGGGAAGGTTTCGATATGGCTTACCGGCAAACAGCAGCCCATCTTTGAGTTGAATGCGCAAATGGAAATTACCTGCGTGGCGATTCATCCTCATGCTGCTTCCTTTGCCGTAGCGGGGAATATGCATGATATTATCTATGGTTATTTTACGGAGTCCGGGTGGGAAACGGCGCGGTTTAGCATGCCGGGTGATGCGATTCAAAAGTTGGCTTATTCACCTGATGGCAAATATCTCAGCAGTGGGGATGGAAGCGGAAAGATCTTACTGTGGGAAGTTGGATATGATTCCATTAAATGGTTGAAGCAGGTTGGGCAACATCGATCAGCCGTTCATGCGCTGGCTTTTTCTCCCGACAGCCGTTGGCTGGTAAGCGGGAGTGCCGACAGTACGGCAGTTCTATGGCCCATGAATGCGGGGCGTCCGGTGCGACTTCTGGGACATACAGGCGAGATTCGCTCGGTGAGTATTGGCGCCGATAATCTGATGATGACAGCCGGGCTGGATTCGACAGTTCGCATCTGGAACATGCCTGATCCTCCTCCTTTTTTCGAAACCGAAACGCATGGGCGAGGGGTTTCTGCTTTGGCATTTTCTCCTGACGGGCAACGCATTGTGACAGGTGGCCGTGATCAGATGGTAAGCCTGATCGATCCGGTGAATAGTAAATTTCTATGGACACACCAGCATCACCGGGAACAGATTCTGGCCGTAGCAATTTTTCCGGATGGAAGGGTCGGCTCTGTCGATGAATACGGAAGCGTAGTGCGGGTAGATGCTGAAAATAAGGCGATTGATCGCGAATTTCAGGCCGGAGAAATCGCCTTGCTGAGTGCCGCATTTTCCCCCGACGGACAATGGCTGCTGACCGGGGGTACCGATAGCACTGCCCGGCTTTGGAATATCGACACGGGTGAAGAAAGCCTGGTTTTGCCACATCAGGGACTGGTATTTTCCGTTGCGTTCAATCCGGATGGGAATTACTTTCTTACGGGTTGTGAAGATTCTTCGGCTTATCTTTGGGATAAAACGGGTAAAAAAGTTCAGGTTCTATCCGGGCATAAGGGAGAAGTGCTAAGTGTTGGTTTTACCCCTTCAACGGGGCGGATTCTCACGGGTTGCCAGGATCAGAAAATCAGACTTTGGGACAAAGGCGGCAAGCTTTTTCGGGTATTTGGCGACCTGGCGAAGCCCGTAAATACGGTGGCTGTAAATCCCGGCGAAACGCTGCTACTGGTTGGTTACAAAGATGAACGGGTGGTCATGTATGACCTGGAGGGATATGCGATTGCAGATATTTCAGGTCATAAAAATATAGTCAACAAAGTAGCTTTCACTCCCGACGGAAAATGGATAGCCACAGCGTCTGACGACAAGTACCTTCGTGTGTGGAATGATTTCCGGATGCCATTGGCTGATTTTCTCAATGAAGGCATTCTGAATATCCTTGACACTCACATCAGAAAACAATATGATATAAAGTGATTTTTTACTTTCACAATATGCGTCTGCACCAGATTTTGATTTTGCTCTCTTTCTGCCTTTTTTTTCACTTCAATATGAGCGCGCAGACTACCCCGATGAAGGTTGAGCCTTCGGGTAGCGGATATCGATTTTCCCTCGATCCGAAACCCGTGCCTCCCCTAAAGCCCGTGGGGGGAACTGTTCAGCCTAAGTGGCTGTATTTCTGGGAGTTTGGTGATGGGCACTATTCGGAGGAAGAATCGCCCATTCATATATTTTCCCGTCCTGGTGAGTATGTAGTAAATGTCTGTCTGACGCCGGCTTATTCGCTCGATCGCGGTAAAAAATTTACGCAGTCTGTACAAATATCGAAATCGGGCACAACCCCCCCGGAGAAATCCTATCCCTTGCTGACGCCGGTTTCTGCCATTCGCCTTACCAGTAACAACAACGAACTGGTCATGCGGGAGGAAATGCAACTGGTGGTTCATTATCTTCCGCCTCCCGGTTATTCCTCAGGGAAAATCGTGCTGGCGTTTAATGAAAAACTTTCTACCCGGAAGAGTTTCCGTTATTTATCCTCCCGAACTTACAGTGGCGAAAAGGAGATTGCAGATATCTATGCGGATCCTTCTGTAAAAGCCAATCCTGAATATCTGAGCTATCTTGAATCTCAGGCGGGAGAATACCAGAGTGTTGTGGCATACGCATATACGTCCGGATCTTCTGCAAAACCCGCAAGATTGTTTGTTTCGCTTCAGGTTGAAAGTCCGCATGTGGGAACAGAAATTGGAATCCGGGCTTTTTTTATTCCTGATAAGGGCCCAATCCGAAAAGCGGGTACCTCATTTACCAAAACGATGATGATTCTGGCTTCCCATGACCCAAACCGAATTACGGTGATACCTCGTACGATCGAGTACCCGGTTTCGGTGGATACCAGCATTCTCTATCGGGTATTTTTTCAAAATAAAGGAGAGGGAAACGCCAACGGCATCCGGGTAAGGGTAAATATCGATCCCGCGCTGAATCCCGACAGTCTGGAAGTGCTTGAGGCAACGATTGCATCCGAATTTTGTCCACCATGTGCAGACAGTCTGGCCGAACGGGCGAGTTGTCTGGAGATAGAAAAGCAGAAAGGATTTGTGGATTTTGTTTTCAAAAACGTGCGCCTGGCCGGAACCAAAGGGGCAGAGACCCTCCGGAATCAGACTACAAAAGGAGAAATTGTGTATCGTATCAAACCCCTTGCCGCAGAGGGTACCAAAGCGCCGGAAGTCCCGGATGTAGATGCCTTTTTTACCCGTGCGGCAATAAAGTTCGATACAGAAGATGATACCATTTACACCAACCTGATTGATATACAAGTGCGCCAGCGGACCATCGGGATAAAGGTCGGGTATAATCTGGGGCGAAACCTCAGTGAACTGATCGCCAGTGCCAATGATCTCTCTAATATTTTTGCGGCGGTGACATTTGCCGACAACCCGGTGCATAAAGGTAAGGCTTTTGAGTCTGAACTGGCTTATTCGGGGTACCGGTTTATGCGCGCCAAGTCGCAGTTGTATATTTCGGAAGATGACCCCTTTCGCCGTGATTCTATTCGCACAGACCTTTCGATCAACCTGTATTATCTGGATGTGCTGGCCCAGAGCCGGTTTCACTTCAATGATTGGGTGGGAATAGGTTTTGGCGGTGGTTTTTCCACCCTGCTTGCAGGTGCCGGACAATATGAAGCAAAACTGAAGAAAGGACAATCTGTGCAAACCGTCAATCAGGAAGTTCGTACCGGTCTGCTTTTCCTGGGAAAACAATATGATACCCTCAGTTTCCCGGCTGGAGAAAAATTTGATCCGGAGATCAGAAACAACCCCGGATCGTATCTGGCAATGAATATGTTTGCAGAGATGACCTTGGGCAAAGTCAACCGGGGACCTATGGTGGGATTTCGATATGGGAGCCGTTTCCAAAATGGGCTCTTTGATTTTTCTTTTGCCCGGCAGAATTTTATGCAAGTATTTTTTCAGTGGAAAATTTAACCTGAAAACCCATGCGTCAGAAACTATTCCTTTTTCTGTTTTTCATAACGATTGTATCTCAAACTTTCACTCAGACCCTGACCTTCACTGTAACCAATACACTGGACGACGGAAGCTCAGGATCCCTGCGATGGGCACTTTTTTCTGCAAGTATAGCGGTCGCAGATAGTGTGATCATTGATTTTAATATACCGGGAGCAGGGCCGCATATAATTATGATGACTTCCTCTCTCGCTCTGTCATCGGACTATGTTACATTGGATGCCACGACTCAACCCAATTATGAATTAGGGATGATAAAGCTGCATATGGCGGAATTGTTTTCAAATTTTACAATTTCCGGCAACTTCTGTAAAGTGTATGGACTTCATCTTACCAGCGCGACAAGTGATCCAACCTGGCCTACCTTGAGTCTGACGGGATCCAATAACCGAATAGGTGCACCAGGTAAAGGGAATATTATGGCAGAGGGAGCCAGAGGGATATATCTGGATGGCGCGTCGAATGCGATTCAGGGCAATTATATAGGTGCTGAGCCCTTTCCAGACGGAACCTACCTGAACAGAGGAAATAGTGATGCGGGTATATTTATTGCCAGTACTGCAGGATATAACCTTATCGGAGGCAGTAAGGCTGGCGAAGGGAATGTCATCGCTTATAATCAGACGGGCATTGAGTTTGAAGCTTTTGCGCCTGTGAGCATTTTTGGGAATCAGTTTTTTTGTAATACAGGCGAAGGAATTTTAAAAGGCAACCCTACGAGTGCTTTTCCTGCTCCGACCATTACAGAAGCCAGGCTCTCTGCCGTTACCGGCACAGGAGAGGCAGGAAGTACAGTGGAAATTTTTTCGGCAGATGAACTGCCTTTTCAAAATGCCTGTTTTCAGAATCTCTGCCAGGGTGGAATACCTTTGGGCACCGCAGTGGTCGGCGCAGACAATACCTGGCGGCTTTCAGATGGGAATTTTCTGGCGGGGATGCAGGTTGTGGCCATTGCTACTGCTGCTACTGGTGAAAGTTCTGCGTTTTCAGCTTGCGCCAGTGTGCAATGTGCCAATGAGGATCTGGTCGTGACAAGCCTGTCGGAAACAGGTCCCGGTAGTTTTCTCTCCATATTGTCATGCGCAAAAACACTTGAGGGGCCCCGGACGATTTCCTTTAATCTGCCCGGCCCGCCTCCGTGGGAAATTCCGGTTTCCACTTTAACATCCATTAACATAAATAATCCCTACCTCAGGATAGACGCCACTACACAACCCGGTTATGTGCCTGGCTCGGTCATTATCGATGGATTGGGATTATCAGAAGGAATTACGATAATAGGAGACACCTTAGAAGTGTATGGCCTGCATTTTCGCAATTTTACGTTTGCTGCCTTCGCAATCGGTGGAGTGGGCAATATTGTTGGGGCTCCAGGCAAAGGAAATATGTTTACAGGTAGTTTATCAGGGTTTCTTCTGGCAGAGGGAAGTAGTGATGTACTGATTCAGGGCAACTACTTTGGAACAGTTCCCGACACTACCGGTGATTTTTTCGATCTTGGCAACAGTAGCTATGGAATCTATGTATTCGAATCAGATCAAATAAAATTTGGCGGTAATAACCCCGCAGAGCAAAATATCATTGCCTTTAATGATACTGGCATATACGTCGACAAATTTTCCAGCCAGATTCAATTTGCGGGCAATCGCATGTTTTGTCAGGCAAATGGGGCAATCGTTTTTGAAAATGAAAATACCAACCTGGGCAAAATCCCTCCAATCATACTTTCTGCAACTGTAGATACGGTTTCTGGCACCGGGAACCCGGGGGATACTATCGATGTTTACGCTGCTGACTCAAGAGGCTGTGCAAACAACACAAATACCTGTGAAGGTAAATATCTGTTAGGAAAAACCGTAGTTCAGGGCGACGAGACCTGGAAACTCTCTGGAAACTATGCGCTTTCAGGACTGAATGTAACGGCAATTGCTACTGATGTCCTGGGTAACAGTTCTGTGTTTGCGCCCTGCGTGGAAGTTCCTGTAGTGGAGGAAATCATTTCTGTCATTCGTGCGCCTACCGCATTTACCCCTGATGGAGATGGCATGAATGAAGCCTTTATCATCCAAAACATTGAAAACTTCCCCAATAATGAACTGATTATCCTCAATCGTTGGGGCAATCAGGTGTATTATTCGCGATCCTACAACAATGACTGGACGGGTACCACTTCAGGCGGACAACCGCTGCTGGAGGGAACATATTTTTATGTCCTGAGAATAACTATTAATGGAGTCAGACAAACCACCCGTGGCGCGATTACGATTGTGCGCTAAATTGGAACATTCCTCAATTTCCCGGCTATGAGAATACTATTTACACTTTTTTTTCTGGTTATTACACCATGGCTCAGGGCGCAATTGCTGCCCTTTATGACACACCATGAGGCCAATAGCTTTCTGGTCAATCCGGCCATTCCGGTTTCTCATAGGATTATCAACCCCGGAACTGCTACTTTTGAATACCGGCAGGTTGCGGCCATGACCTATCGCGACCAATGGTGGGCATTTGGTGAATATCGCCCCAGAACCTATACCGCTACTTATCAGCGATATCTTAAACCATCAGACAGGGGGGTAGATTTCTGGGCTGGAGGATATTTGTTTTCAGACAGAGTCGGTACCAGCAACGTATCAGGTTTGTACACAACATTCTCTGCACACAGAGATTTGGGCACAGATCAGCATTTGTACGCAGGATTGTCGCTGGGACTTTCGCAGTTTTCTGTTCGGAATGCGCTGTTGACCACAACAGATCCCGGCGATATTACCCTTACAGGAAGCGACAAAACCGAGTTTTATCTGGACCCGGGGATTGGCGTTTTTTATACCAATCAGGCCTATTTTGCCGGGTTTTCCATGCCCAAAATTGTAGGCCTTACTGCCAATGGTACCCGGGAAAGACTGCATCATTATTATTTCCTTTTTGGCACTACGCTTGCCCGCCGGGTGGGGCCTTTCCGTTCGGTAGAACCCTATTTATGGCTTCGAATGATCCGCAATGCCGCTGCGCAAATGGATATGAATGTGCGGATGACATTCAATTCGCGGATTCCTTTTTGGGTAACATTTGGGGTGGACAATACTGTCGCTATTCACGGAAACGTGGGCATCATTACACCTGTGCAACAGGGGAAAGCAGATCTTCGGGTAGGCTTTGGCTATGACAACCGGATAACCCTTGTCAATCAACTGGGAGGGGGACTGGAGCTTACCGTGGCATGGCTGATGCATTAGCGAAGGTTATCCTCTTGCCAGAAATGCACGAATGGATGGATCCGAAGAATCTTTGAAAGCTGCGGGACTTCCCTCAAACAACAACTGATGCCGGTAAATCATTGCTACCTGGGTCGCAATATTCCGGACGGTGGCCATGTCGTGTGTGATAATGATAGACGTTCTGCCCGGTTTTTCTGCAAGTCTTTCTATCAGTTCGTCAATGGTATCAGCGCTGATCGGATCAAGTCCCGTAGTGGGTTCGTCATACACGATGTACACCGGGTCGTGAATAATGGCCCTTGCAATGCCCACTCTTTTACGCATGCCTCCCGAAAGTTGCCCCGGGTATTTCTGTAAAATTTCAGTGCCCAGATTTACCTGCGCCAGTGCCTGCACTACGCGGTCTTTGATCTCGTTTTTGGTTCCTTCGCGATTTTCAAAGAGTTTTAGCCCTACATTTTCCAGTACATTGAGAGAGTCAAATAGCGCTGCTCCCTGAAAAACTACCCCAAATTCGTCCAGAATCCGCCGCCAGTCCTTCTGACTCAGACTGCTGATTGCCTCTCCGTCGATATAGATTTCTCCGGAATCGGGTTTCTCCAGCCCCATAATCAACCGTGAGAGGACTGATTTTCCCGCCCCGCTACTGCCGACTACGCAGAGTTTGGCCCCTGTAGGAATTTCCATTGAGATATTTTCCAGCACAGGTTGCTGGCCAAACCGTTTGGATATATGGTCGATTTGTATCACGTTTATTTCAGCTTATTGTAGGCCAGCCACCAGCGTTCGGGAATGTCATCTGTGCGGGCAAATTCATAATCCGCGCGTGAGCAGGCGATGAGCCTTGTTTGCGGTTTCTTCTTTCCCAGCGAATGCTGATAAGGCACTTCCATCCACCAGCGGTCAGTAGTCGGGTGCTGGTAAAATAGGATTTCTTCTATACTGGCATGTAGTCTTACGGCATATTTCCGCAGGTTGGACCGGTCCTCAGCGGGATAATCTTCCCAGCGGTTGTAGTAGCCTTCCGCAAAGTACCAGCACATCATCGCTACGAGTTGAGCTGTCTGGGTGGAATGGTCTTTTTTTACGCTAAAATCACAAATGCTCAATGTGCTCAGCCCATAAGCCAGGCCTGCATAGCGGGCGATTCTGCATATTTCCATCGCAGAAAATCCTCCGGGAGAAGCCGAAAGTGCGCCGGGCGCCTCTGGAAGCCTAACGGATGAGAGGTCTATACTCATCATATCTGCCGTGCGGATCGGGGGCTCTGCCTCCTCCGCTTTCATATTGATATCGCCGTATCTGACCGCCAGAAAATTGAGGTCTTTGAGTAATTGGCGCTGTTCGGGTGAGACAAAAAAACTCTGATAGCCGAGGTTGGTATAACTGAAAAGATAGTTGGGCTTGTGGAGGAAAATCTTGTGGTTGTACGAACGGCTGTTTAGCATTATGTCAGAATCTTCGACATCAAACCTGGCGTCCACATGAACATATTCAATATTTCTCCCCATATCTTCATACGCCATAAATTGCCCGTAAGCGATTTCCTGGCTCCCACCAATAATCAGTACCGTTTTCCCCTTACGTACAATTTCTGCCAGCACATAAGCCAGCATTTCGAAATACGCTTCCGGCGTTTCTTTGGGTTTGAGATTGCCGAGGTCAGCTACCCGGGGCTCTGCTGCCGGGAGGGAGAGCTCGTACAGACATTTTCGCACGGCGTCTGCTCCGTCGGACAGACCTTTGGTCAGTGCCCCCCTCTCTTCCAGACATCCCACAAGCAGGATGTCTGCATTTTCCCAGTCGGGAAAACTCTGGGTGAAAACCGGAATATGGCGTCCCCATCTGTCGGGATGGAGGGTTTGTTGAAATTCGGAAAGCACCGGGTCAACCGGCTGAAAAAATACAGATAGATCCATCGTCAGCTGTCGGATTCAGATTGAGAAAAACTAAAGTGCACAATTTTTCCTGACCAAAATGGATAAATTTTGCTTTCGCGCCAAATAATATGCGCGCATTTCCAAATACGACAGGGATCCGAGGGATAGAAAATTTTCTGTACCTGCATTCTACTAAAAATAGATTTTTGTAAATTCTCCCCCAAATCCTATGCTCATGACAACGATCAAAAATCTTTCCCTCGTCTTATTCTCCGCACTGCTGTTTTTCTCCTGTGAGGAAAAAAGTACTATCGATTTTGGCGGTGTGGTACCTGAGTTTGTGTTTACTCATGTCAATGTCATCCCCATGGACAGCGAGCGGGTGATGGAAGATCAATCAGTTGTCATCGGTGGGGGGAAAATTCTGGCAGTGGGTGATGCCGGACAAATCTCTGTACCTGAATCTGCAAAGGTGATCGATGCTACCGGCAAGTATCTTATGCCCGGCCTTGCGGAAATGCATGCGCATATTCCCGTTCCACGGGAAGGGCAGGAAGATGTAGTCGATGAAACGCTTTTCCTGTACCTCTCCAACGGTATTACTACTATTCGGGGCATGCTGGGTGATCCTTTTCACCTTGAACTTAAGGCGCGTGTGGCAAGGGAAGAAATTGTCAGTCCGCGCATTTTTACCTCCGGTCCTTCACTCAACGGAAATACGGTCCCCGACCTGAAAATCGCAGACAGTACGGTTCGGGCGCAGAAGCTTGCCGGTTATGATTTTATGAAGCTGCACCCAGGTATCAAACGCGAAGTGTTTGACAAAATCGTCAGCACAGCCAAAGAAGTAGGAATGCCTTACGCCGGACACGTATCTATCTATGTCGGCATCCGCCACGCGTTGGAGTCAGACTACGCTTCGGTCGACCATATCGATGGATACCTCGAAGGGCTGGTTCCCCAAAGTGCAGGTGTAAAGCCGGAAGACAATGGTTTTTTTGGGTTTAATTTTACTGATCTTGTTGATACCTCCCTGATCCCCGAACTCGTTGACCTTACCCTCTCTCACAATGTCGCCGTTGTGCCTACACAAGGGTTGCTGGTGCGGTGGACTTCCACCGAAAAGCCCGAAATAACCATTGCCGAACCA
Source organism: Bacteroidia bacterium (assembly GCA_041391665.1). Lineage (NCBI taxonomy): Bacteria > Pseudomonadati > Bacteroidota > Bacteroidia > Bacteroidia bacterium. Next base: position 946,607 of record JAWKNO010000002.1, read on the forward strand.
GAAATGAAGTATATGTCGCCGCGCACCAGAGACCAGTGGGTACAGAGTAAATTTGGCTTCCAGCGTTTGGAAAACTACGATTCAGCCCGTGTGGCAGATTTTATCGCCATTCGCAAAAAAATTCTGAAGGTCCTCCACGAAAAGGGCGCACTGATTGTACTGGGATCCGACGCCCCGCAGGTATTTAATGTGCCCGGATTTTCCATTCAGCACGAGTTGGCGGCGATGCTGGATGCCGGACTTACGCCTTATGAATGCCTGGTTACGGGTACCCTCAATCCGGCAAAGTATTTTGATAGGGAAGGGGAATTTGGGGTCGTCGCAAAGGGAAGTTCGGCAGATCTTATCCTGCTTGACAAAAATCCCCTGACAGATTTGTCAAATATGAAAAATCCGTCAGGGGTGATGTATAGGGGAAAATGGCTTCCCCGGGAAGAAATTCAGTCGAAGCTGGATGCGATTGAAGCGAAGTATAAGTGATAATTTTATCGGTTACATCCTCCCGAAAATCCGCTGCCGGAGGAACAACAATTGTTGCATCCTGCCATACTGCTCCGCGAAGGCGTACAAGGCCCCAGAAGCATATTCAGCCCCACGGAAACCTGTACCATGTCAGTAGCTGCCCGACGCGTGTTGTATCCCAGGGCATTTTGTTCCGCTAAAGATACGGTTCCCAAATCTACAAAACGCGCATGACTGCCCCTTGTCAGGGTTGAGCGGAGATCAAGGGAAATTTCATGGTTGATCCGGATAAGCATACCGGCAGAGGCGCCGTAAAGAAATGTCCAGCTGCGGGTGAGATTTTCTCCCTCACAATCGTCGCTTTGTTGATGTTCGTCTTCAGGAAGTACGTACTGTGTGCTGGCAAACATTCTCGTACCAGCCAGTCCGTCGGCATACAACCTGAGAGGAAACCGCGCAGGCGTAATCACCCGGGCCAGTCCATACATGCCAATCGATTCATTGGAAATCTGAAGATCGACCGGGCCTTCAATCGGATAGTAGCTGTCAACGGGGCGTTTTTCCTGTCCGTGAAAACCCGCGTCAAAATGAAATCCCATCTGAAGGCTTCCAAAACGGTTTTCCCGAAGATCGTCGGAAATCATATCCATACTGATTCCGCCGCCCTGGCGAAAATTCTGCGTTTGAAGTTCGCCCACAGGCTGGAAAAAACTACCACTCATGGTAAATGTGCCCTGCCCGTATAGTTGGGAAAATGTAGCGGTAAGCAGAGAAAATAAAATAGTAAAAAGGTAAGTGTTTGTTTTCATAAATGGAGAAATTAGGGTTAATGCTAATTCAATCTACGAAAAAATGGATTCCCGGATATATCCGAAGCTTTTTCTTTTTCAAACGTGTCATTTTTCGAGATTTCCGTGAAAGTTTGTAGCTTTCATCCGATGGAAAATAAACCTGCTACTCACTGTTATTACCCGGGACTGAAGGATAAGCGGATCGTCATCATTGGCGGTACGAGTGGGATCGGACTTGCTGCCGGAAAAGCATTTATGGATAGTGGGGCAAAAGTAGTTGCTGTAGGGTTGGAGAATGAATATTACGAAGCAGCAGGGGAGATATATTCCGGAAACGGATTGCAAATAGCCGGCGATGCGGTTTTGGCTGAAACGGCCGTTCTGGCAGTGAATCTTTGCGTGGAAACATTTGGTGGAATGGACGGGTTGTTTCACGTTGCCGGAGGCAGTGGACGGAAATGGGGCGACGGCCCGATTCACCAGCTTACAGCCGAAGGCTGGCAAAAAACACTGGCGCTCAACCTTACCTCCGTCATGTACAGCAATCAGGCTGCGGTGAGGTTCTGGCTCGATCATGCCGTCGGCGGATCCATCCTGAATGTGGGCTCTGTACTGGCCGCTTCCCCTTCTCCTGCCTTTTTTACTACCCATGCCTATGCAGCAGCAAAAGCTGCCATTACCGGACTGACACTTTCCCTTGCAGCCGCCTATGCCCCCCACAATATCCGTGCAAACGTGCTGGCTCCCGGCCTGGTCGAAACGCCGATGTCGCGCCGGGCAGCTGAGGATGAAGATATTTTGAAGTTTATCCGCACCAAACAACCCCTTGATGGTGGCCGAATGGGCAAGCCAGACGATCTGGTTGGTATGGTTTGTTATGCCATGTCTGATCTTTCCCGCTTTACCACTGGCCAGGTCTTTTCCGTCGATGGCGGCTGGCTGCTGAGCGAAGGACAAATTCCCCCAAAACATGAATAAAAAAACCGCGATAGGCATAGACCTTGGAGGCACCCGGATCAAAGGCGTGCTCATCGATGAAAAAGGAAACCTTTTATCTGAAAAGGAAAGACTTACGCTGGATCATCAATCACAGCCTTCATCTGATGTTTTTACTCCCTGGCAGGAAGGTGTCAGGCAAGTCGTAGACGACCTGAAACAATCTGCTGCTCACACGGTAGATGCGATCGGACTTGCCGCTCCGGGTTTACCCGACAAAAACCACCGGTGTATAAATTTTATGCCGGGGCGCTTGCAGGGCCTGGAAGGATTTGTATGGGCAGATTTCCTCGGTGAAAAAAAACTGCCAGTGATCAATGATGCGCAGGCAGCGTTATGGGCAGAAACAAAACTGGGTGCCGGAAAAGGCGTTGAAAATGTAGTTTTACTCACGCTAGGCACAGGGGTTGGGGGTGGAATGCTGATCAATGGTCGTTATTGTGAGGGTTTTCTTCAGCGGGCAGGGCATCTCGGGCATTTTAGTATGGACGCCGAAAGCGAGATTCAGGGAATCTCCAATATGCCGGGTAGCCTGGAAGATGCGATCGGCGAAAGTACCATCAAACGCCGTACATTCGGACGTTTTGACACAACGGTTGATCTGGTCAACGCTTATGAAGCGGGTGATCCCCTGGCAGCATATTTCTGGCTAAACTCCGTGCGAAAGCTGGCCATAGGCATTGCAGGGATCGCCAATATGATTTCTCCCGAATGTGTAATCCTCGGTGGTGGTATTACCCGGGCGGGCAACGCTTTGTTTGAGCCACTTTCCGCTTTTCTGGATATATTCGAATGGCGCCCCAATAATCAGGCTGTACAAATTGTCCCCGCCGCTTTCAGCGATCTCGCCGGTGCAACGGGGGCCGCTTTATATGCACTTTCAAACGCTTAAATATGGCTATAGACAATTCTTTCCCTACAACCGACCCCATCAATGACTATCTTGACAAATGTGGCCAAATCCTCAACCGGGTTCGCGAACAAAAACAATTGATCGAAACTGCTGCCCAATGGTTTTCCCAATCTATACTTGCCGGAAGAATGGTTCATGTATTTGGATCGGGTCATAGCCGGATCATGGTGGAGGAAATGTGGCCGCGTTATGGTTCTTTTCCCGGTTTTAATCCGATTGTTGAGTTGTCTCTTACTTTTCATAACCTTGTCACAGGCGCCAACGGGCAGCGACAGGCGATGTTTCTGGAAAATGTACCTGGACTTGCAGGGCGTATTCTTCGAAATTTTGATCTTTCGGCACAGGACACCGCCTTGGTGATTTCATCGAGCGGAACCAATATTGTTCCGGTTGAAATCGCAGAGGAATTTAAAAATCAGAATATCCGGGTTGTAGCGTTAATTACAGAGGAACATTCTGCCCGGTCAACCAGTAAGCGGAGTGATGGAAAAAAACTCGGAGATTTTGCAGATTTGATACTGGATACAGGGGCGCCTGCCGGTGATTCGATGGTTCGGGTGCAAGGACTTGAAACTCCCGTTTCTCCGGGATCAACGGTCGGAGGTGCGATGATGATCAACGCAATCAAAGCCGAAACCGCGCGATTGCTCACAGAAAATGGCGTACCTCCCAAAGTGCTGACCGCTACCTGTCTGGTAGGAACCGAAAAGGCCACAAATCTCTTTGAAAGCGCTTATGATGAACATGCCCACCGAATGGCCCGGCTTTTTGCGGAAGTAGGAAAAAAAATCAGCTAAACCTGTACCTAAATTGTAAATAATGAAAAATCTCACCCCATTTTTACTGGTTCTATGTGTGTTGTTTTCCTGTCAGCCAGACAAGGACGATGATTCGGAGAATACACAAACACTATTGGGAGAAATTCAGATGAATGCGCTTACCGATACCGAAAAAACCGCCGGCTGGCAATTGCTTTTTGATGGAAAAACCACTGATGGCTGGCATTCTTACCTGAAAGACAGCGTCTCCGGCTGGACAGTGAAAGACGGAACGCTTACTACGCCGGGAGGAAATGGCGACCTGGTTTCTGATGCTACCTTTGACAATTTCGAGCTTGCGATCGAGTGGAAAGTCGAGCCTCAGGGCAATAGCGGGATATTTTTTGGTGTAACGGAAGATCCACAATACCCTACGACCTACGAAACAGGACCCGAGTTTCAGATCATCGACGATGTCAATTACCCCGATCCGCTGGATGACACCCAAAAATCAGGCGCCAATTATGCCCTTCAGGCTCCTTCCGAACTGGCAGCCAAACCCGCAGGAGAATTTAATACTACGACCATCATCGTCAATAATGGCCACGTCGAACACTGGTTAAATGGTAAGAATGTCGTTTCTTACGAGTTGTGGACGCCTGAATGGGAGGCCATGGTTGCAGAGACCAAATTTGCCAATATGCCTGGCTATGGAAAAGACAAAAAAGGTCATATCGCACTCCAGGATCACGGAGATGGTGTATCTTTCCGCAATATCAAGATAAAAACCCTAACCCCCTGAACGTGAGTGAAATTCCTATAAGAACCACCGTTATTGGCAGCTATCCCTTTCCCGGATGGCTGGAGTTTGCTTCCCAAAACCTCGACCAGTTTGGCGAAGCCGACATTGCCGAAATACAGGAGGATGCCGTAATTGCCGCGATTCACGACCAGATGACTGCCGGACTAGACGTAATTACCGACGGCGAACAAACCCGTCTGGATTTTAACCTCTCCTTTTATGGTTTTCTGGAAGGAATTGATGCCCAGGGGCACTCGCCCCGGCGTTGGGGTCCACCTGCACACGACCAGCGGGGCAAACACACGATTACGGGAGATATCACTGCTCCGAGGGGACTTGGTGTAGTAGCGGAATACCTTCGGCTTAAAAAGCTTGCCCCCGAAGGACCCGTGCTCAAGGCGAGTATTCCAGGCCCCTTTACGCTAAGTGGCCGACTGCTGCCTAATCGCCAATACACCGATCGTTATGCAATTACTGAAGCATTGATTCCATTGATAAGGGCAGAACTTGAAGCACTGGTCGCCGCCGGTTGCAAAGAAATTACGGTTGACGAACCCTCGATGAGTTGTTATGCCTACAAAGAAGATACCCGCAGGTTTGTAGACATTTTTAACCGAACCGTAGAATCTGTTGCCGGAAAATGCAGGCTCTCCACCCATCTCTGTTTTGGCAACTATAAAGGCCGGGCAGTAGGTTACCGGCGTATTGCTCCCATGTTTCCAGATTTTTTGGATTTTAAAGTAGAAGAAATCCATGTAGAAATGGCAAGCCGGGAGTTTGCGGAGATTGAGCTCATTGAGATGATTGGCCGACATAAACATGTGGCGGTGGGAATTGTCGATGTCAAAAGCTATTATATAGAAACCGTAAAGGATATTGAGGAGCGGATTCGTTTGTGTATGAAATATGTCCACCCTGAAAGGTTGGCCGTCGCACCAGATTGCGGACTGAGTCAGACTGCCCGCTGGGCTGCCCGGCAAAAGCTCCGCAATATGGTCGAAGGCGCCCGTGTCGTAAGAAAAACATTAGGCAGATGAAACCCGCATTTCAAAAAGACGAACAACTGATCGCCGATATAAAGTCCGGGATGAAACTCAATTCGGGTTTTCGGCTATGGTGGCTCGGTCAAAGCGGGTTTCTGATCCAGTGGCAGGGAAAACATTTGCTGATCGATCCATATCTTTCGGATTCCCTCACGAAAAAATATTCAGCCACCGACAAACCCCACGTCCGGATTACGGAAAGAGTTGTGGATCCGGCGCGGTTGGACTTCATCGATATCATTACCTCCAGCCACAATCACACCGACCATCTTGACGGAGAAACGCTGATTCCGCTGTTTGCTGCCAATCCGCAAGCGATATTTGTGATTCCTGAAGCCAACCGTATATTCGCAGCCAACCGCATTCAAAAAGAAATCAACTTTCCCTTAGGGATGACAGCCGGGCAAACAGCAGAAATAGCAGGTTTCCGGATCACGGCTATTCCCGCAGCCCATGAAGAACTGGAAACTGACCCCGAAGGGCGACACATCTATTTGGGTTATATTTTTTCTTTTGGGGACTGGACTGTTTACCACAGTGGTGATACGGTATTGTATCCGGGATTGGCAGACCGGCTGAAGGAATATTCACCATCCATTCTCCTTCTCCCCATCAATGGGCGCGCTCCGGAGAGAAGGGTTGCCGGTAACCTGAATGCGGCAGAGGCAGTCCTGTTGGCTAAAGAGGTATCGGCCCAATGCGTGATTCCCTGCCACTATGATATGTTTGAGTTTAATACAGCTGATCCTCAGTATTTTATCCACTATGCAAACAGCGAAAGGCAGCCATACAGCGTATTGCAAAATGGCGAACGGGCAGAATTTTAGTTATAACTGATAAATTAAAACGATTTTCCCTTTTTCTTTATCGGGTCGAATGATATATTTTGAGATATGTTGCGTTACTACTCACGATTTACCCTGATTGCCGGCGCGATGGTGTTTGCGCTGTTTTATTTTTCCTGCGGAAGTAATGACCCCAGCCACGAGGCACATGTCTCTGTGCAGATCGATGACTATACATACCAGTATCTCCCCGGCACAAAGGCGGAAATTCCGGTAGTGGTTTCTGTAAGCGGAAAAAAATCATGGTCAGGTCCTGTAAAGATGGTGGTTAGACAGGGCAAAGAAATTTTGACAGAGGCGACGGAGAATATTTCGGTAGGGTCCGATACTGAAAAATCTGTCATAATCCCCATTGTGCTTCCCGATTCATTAGGAACCTATGAGATGGTTGCGGAAATTATACAGCCATCGGGGGCGCCATTTTTGAGCCGACGGCTGATTGAGATTGTAAAAAAATTAAGAAAAGCAGAAATATGAACAGAAGAGACGCAGTAAAACAAGTAGCGATACTTGTCGGCGGTGCACTTTCGGTACCCGCTGTAGCAGGCATTCTTCAGGGATGTGAGGCCGACACCCGCCCTGACTGGATACCTGAGTTTTTTTCCATTGAGCAAGGGGACCTGGTCGCTGAGATTGCCGAGATGATCATTCCGGCTACGGATACACCCGGAGCTAAAGATGTGCTTGTGCACCGGCTGATTGATAAATTGTTTATGGTTCATTTCCCTAAGGCTGAGCAGGATCACTTTCTTGCAGGTCTGGAAGCGATCAACCAGGCAGGAGGAAAACCCTTTCTCTCACTGGATAAGCAGGCGCAAACCGATATTCTGCTTCAGGCGGAACAGGACGGGAAAAAACAGTCAGGATCTGACAAACCTTTTATGCGTATGATGAAAGAGCTGACACTTCTCGGCTACTTTACTTCGGAGGTTGGCGCAAGCAAGGTGCTTGAGTATCTCCACATTCCCGGAAATTTTGAAGGTTGCGTACCCATGAAGCCGGGACAAAAAGCGTGGGCTGTATAATTTCCACTATTATCCATTACCTTACCTATTTACAAAACGAATGAACTTAAATATAAAAGCAAAACAGGAAGCTACTTATGATGCAATTGTTGTAGGCTCGGGCATCAGTGGCGGTTGGGCAGCCAAAGAGCTGACAGAAAAAGGCTTAAAAACCCTGGTGTTGGAGCGCGGAAGAAATGTAGAGCATGTTAAGGATTATCCTACTGCCATGTTGAAGCCGTGGGAACTTCCCCTGCGCAATAAGCTGACAGCAGAAGAAGCGGAAACTTCCTACGTACAAAGTCGCACTTATGCATTCACTGAGTCAACCAAACATTTCTTTGTCAATGACAAGGAGAATCCCTATACCGAGAAAAAACGATTTGACTGGATTCGTGGCTACCATGTAGGCGGGCGCTCCCTGATCTGGGGAAGGCAGAGTTATCGCTGGAGCGATCTGGACTTTGAAGCCAATGCCAAAGAAGGGGTTGCTGTTGACTGGCCAATAAGGTATAAAGATCTGGCTCCCTGGTATGATTATGTCGAATCGTTCGCAGGTATCTCCGGGCAGGCAGAAGGGCTTGCACATTTACCCGATGGAAAGTTTCTCCCCCCTATGGAAATGACCTGTCTGGAAAAACATGTAGCCAAAAGAATCAAAGAAAACTGGTCTGACCGGATCATGACCATTGGGCGGGTAGCAAACCTGACGCAGCCTCACAATGGCCGCGGAAAATGTATGTACCGCAACCTCTGTAGCCGCGGATGTCCTTATGGCGGTTATTTCAGCAGTAATGCTGCGACCCTTCCTGCGGCTGCGAAAACCGGCAACCTGACCCTTCGCCCTCAGTCAATCGTCAACTCACTCATCTACGACGAAAAACAAGGAAAAGTGGTGGGGGTACGGGTGATTGATGCGGAAACCAATGAGTGGCTGGAATACTACGCAAAAATCATTTTCCTCAATGCCTCGACGCTGGGTTCGACCTTTATTCTGCTAAACTCCGTCTCCGACAGTTTTCCAAATGGTTTTGGCAACTCCAGTGATATGCTGGGGCGAAATCTGATGGATCATCATTTTATGACAGGTGCCAGAGGCTATTATGAGGGGTTTGAAGACGAAAATTATACAGGCCGCAGGGCAAATGGAATCTATATTCCCCGGTACCGGAATGTCAAAGACAAACATCCTGACTATATCCGTGGGTTCGGAATTCAGGGAAGTGGTATGCGTGAAAGCTGGACACGGGGCGCCAATGTCGATGGCATTGGTGAAGGATTCAAGAAAAGCATGGCCGAGCCTGGACCATGGACCATGGGACTTACCTGCTTTGGCGAATGTTTGCCTTACGAAGATAACCGGGTAACGCTTAATCAGGACGTAAGGGACAATTGGGGGCAACCCACCCTGACCATTGATTGCTCATTTAAGGAAAATGAGATGCAAATGCGCAAAGATATGGCCGATTCTGCTGCCGAAATGCTGGAAGCCGCAGGACTAAAAAATGTAACTACCTACGACAATGGTGCTTACCCCGGGCTGGGAATCCACGAAATGGGTACAGCCCGTATGGGAAGAGATCCTAAAACATCGGTACTGAATCAGTTCAATCAGGTACATGATTCGAAGAATGTATTTTTGACAGATGGTGCTTGTATGACTTCTTCCGCCTGCCAGAATCCTTCGCTTACTTATATGGCTCTGACTGCCCGGGCTTGTGATCATGCTGTAAATGAGCTCAAACGCGGAAATTTGTAATTATTATTTCTGAAGATTCTACTGAATACTACCACTATGAAATCAAAACCCAATTCCCTCAACCGCAGAGATTTTGTCAAAGCTACGGCCGGTCTGGCTGGTGCTGCTTTTCTGACACCTGGATTCACCTTTAATATTCTTCCTGCTCCACCCCGGATGAGTGAAGATATTATTGGCCACGGCTCACATCGCTACCGTGTACAAAAAGAATGGGGAAATCAGGATCCCTCAAAATTTCCGGTAAACAATTGCCACGAAATGATGATGGACAGCAAAGGCCGGCTGATCATGGTCACTGATGAAATCAAAAACAATATTCTCATCTACGACAAGTCGGGGAAAATCCTGGACTCCTGGGGTACTGCATACCCTGGCGGCCATGGACTTACGCTTTGGAATGCCGGTGGAGAGGAGTTTTTGTTTATTTGCGATCCCAATCTGGGGATTGTTCAGAAAACCACCCTCGATGGAAAAGTGCTGCTGACAATCGGCCACCCCAAAGAGATTGGCGAATACAAAGATACCGATCCGTTTAAACCAACAGAAACTGCGATTGGTCCCAATGGGGATATCTATGTCGCTGATGGGTACGGCTCTCAGTGGATCCTTCAGTATTCGGCTACCGGGGAGTTTATCCGAAAGTTTGGCGGTAAAGGTGATGGGGAATCACAGTTTGAAACTGCACACGGGGTATGTATAGATAGCCGTAATCCTGCTAACCCTACCTTATTGTGTACTTCCCGCGTGCACAACAGCTTCAAGCGGTTTACACTGGATGGGCAATATCTTTCTACGATTTTCCTTCCGGGGGCTTTTGTGTGCCGGCCGGTGATTCACGGTGAAAATATCTACGCAGGCGTATGCTGGTCCCGGCTTAAGTACCTCAATCAGACCAACCGTTCGGGTTTTGTAACGATTCTGGACAAAAATGACAAGGTGATTTCTAATCCCGGCGGTACAAAACCTGTGTACCGCAAAGGAGAACTGCAGCTAATGGTACAGGAAACGCCGGTATTTATGCATTGCCATGACGTATGTATTGACAATGAAGAAAATATCTACGTATGTCAGTGGAATGCAGAAAAATCGTATCCGATCAAGCTGGTGCGGGTATGATCAGTTGATAATGCGAATCCAGGGGAAAGGAACGTCTCGTTTGCCCCTGATTTTGTTGAAAAATCCGCCCGGGCGGTATAAATACGAAAAATCAAACCCTTGAATGTCTGTCTGGAGATGGTGGAAATAACGTTCTGCCATCTCCTCACAGCTGATAGACTGATAGTACTTGAGGGTTCTTTCCTTCGCATCTTCAAGTTCTTTTTCCTGATACAGGGAACTGTCCAGAATATGTATTTCCCCTCCCTGAACCAGAAACTGCCGGCAACGGTTGATCAGTTGAGGTAAATTGGGAAAATACTGGATAGCACTGGCGAGAATAATGTAATCGAAGGTGGCAAAAGGCAGAATGTCTTCAAAAATATTGCCGTAGGCAAAATGAAGATTAGGTGCATCAAACACTCTTTCCGCCTGTTCCAGTTCAAATAAATTCACATCCATGCCGGTAATTTCCAGGTGTTGGAGTTTTGAAAGATTTCCTGAAAGCCATCCGTTTCCACACCCCAGATCAAGTACGCGGGCGGATTTTTCTCTTTTTTTGAGGTATTGAAATATACGTTGAAGAGACTTTTGGCGCAATTCCCATTCCTGTCTGTGGAGGTTGTAAAAAAAAGTATCGGGCAATTCGCGTACTTCCGCATCTGAATAGATGCGATTTTCCTTTCTTCTAACCTTGAGGTAGTGTTTCTCAAAATTTTCAGAAACGGGTGAGAGAATCTCTACGCCTTTGTTTTTATCAGGCATTTCTTCCTAAAGAATGATTGGGTGCAAGAATCCCGAAGATACATTTGTTGAAGCGGAATTCCAAAACTACAGCTATTTGCCGGTCATTTTCCAGACCGCTTCTTTTTTGTGGCTTTGTCTGCATTTTCCACAACCCTGAACCTGACAATTTTATCTATCAGCTCCAGTGGCATCGGCTTATCCAGCGGAAACTGTACCGAACCTTTGCCCATCTTATACACAGAAAGTTCTGCCTCAAATGCCTTGATCCCGGACGGAACCGGATAAAATCCAATATGATTTTTGAATGCGGCAAAATGGACAAGGTTGCCATTCAGAACAAAGGTGGGCATGGCGTATTTGATCGCCTCTTCTGCCTCAGGTGCTGCCTTCCGGATCGTCGCGCGGATTTGTTCCAGCATGACCTGAATTTCTTCCGGAAATTCACTGATATAGGTATCAATGTCTTTGACCGTTGTATCCATGATTTTTTTTAATTACAGCATGGGTAGCTAAATGTAGCTGACTGATTCCCGGCGGTTTTAAGAAAAGTAACCATGTCTGACCCCGCTTCTTTTGAGAAAATATCTCCCGCAGATATCGTAAATCTTCGCTCCAGGTCCATAGAAAGGCACATGCAAAATGAAGTCCTTCCCGCGACTGGATTTTCTGTCTCAAAACAAGTGTGGGTATTTTCTTTGGTAACATGTGTCACTTTTACCTGAAAAGAGATCGGGCTGAGATCTTCGCTGATAAAAGCCGCGCAGGGTTTGTTTACTTGTGCAGCCTGCGATTTTCTATATTGAAGTATACTCAGTACAGACACAATTCCTATTATTCCTACGACTATCGCCGCTATGCCTGTGATATAAGTAAATTTTCTGACAGTTTTTGTATGTTTGATCATAAGTCAACCTGCGTTTTTGATAGTCCATTGCGTGAGCGAATCCACCACATCCCGGTTTTGGCAATGATTGACCGTGCTTTCAGTCCCAGGCCTGTGAAGGAATACCGGGGGTGAATTAAACCATTTTTGTGGAAATTTACTTCATTTACCACATGCCTTACTGCCCAGTTATAATAATTTCTCGGGTAGGTTCTGACAAAATCTATGTCCCGGTCAGTGGAAGTTGCCCATTCGGGGAGAACGGTCTGTATGGCCGCAACCTCCTGGTACAACTCCGTACCTTTGATCGGGTAGGCGACTGTAATGGTAAAATGGTCGGGGTTGGCGATTTTGAGATGATCAATGGTCTCTTCAATATCCGTTTCTGTTTCGCCGGGATATCCCAGCATGATAAATGTGCCGGCTTCCAGGCCATGTTTTCTGGTGAGAATAATCATTTCCCTAACCTGATTTACATCCACTCTCCGGTCCATTCGGTCAATGATTTTTTGTGAGCCACTTTCCGCGCCAATCCATACACGAAAGCAGCCGCTTTCCTTCAGCATTTTGATTACTTCCTCATTCATCCTGTCGGCGCGTGTGATACACTCAAAAGGGATATGAATCTCTTTTTTCGCTATGGCATCGCGAAAGTCGGCCAGCCATTTGTGGCTGACTGTAAACACATCATCGACAAACCACAGGGAGTCGGGGTTGTAGTGTTGCTGTAGATAGGCTAGCTCTTCGGCTACCTTCTCCGGCGACCGACGCCGGTAACTGAGTCCGTACACTGCCCGGCTGCACCACTTACAGGTATAAGGACAGCCGCGCATCGTGCTGACCGAAAGGGTGCTTTTACCGTGGTGTGTACGCCAGGTCTCCATGTATTGATGCAAATCTATTTTATCCCTGGCTGGAAAGGGAAGGCTGTCGATATCCCTGACCTTTGTACGCGCTTCGGTAAATACGACGTTGCCGCTGCCATCCCGGAATGCAAGCCCCTGAATGGCGGCGATATCAGCATTTTCGCCACTTTCGAGTGCCTGGAGGAGTTCGAGCGTCGTTACTTCTCCTTCTCCAATGACGAGGAAATCTGCCTGGTTTTCCAGAAAATTCGCTGCATGATATTTTACTTCCGGCCCGCCCAATATAATCTTGGTATGGTTGAGATCCTGCTGGCTACGCACAAACCTGATCAGGCGCAGAACGTTGATTTTAGTCATCAGATTGACATATACCAACAGATAAGCCGGACGTTCAGCCAGGATATAATCAAACAATTGTGCAGGTGCGGAAAAGGTAGTATCGAAAATCGTATTTTTCAGCCCGTTTTCTTCCAGCCATGCCGAAATATAGAGAATACCCAGCGGGGGATAGGGCCGCATTATTTCCCTTTCCTTAGGGTCTTCATTCAAAAAATAGCCGTGTGTAAGTAGTATTTTCAAATCAGTTTGGCATCAATAAGGTAATGATCTGCAAACGGAGAAAGCCCGGGCCTTTCTGCAAGCTTTTTGTCCCAGGCAGCAAGTCTGCGCAGGAGTCGGGGGCGTTTGCTGAAAAAGGGGTTCATATAAGAAGGCGGAACAGCGAATCCGACAGGCATTAATGCCTGAACATCAAACAAGGGTTGAAGCAGTTTTACCACATCCCTTGGGGTGTGGTACCAGGTATCTACGATTTCAGATTCCAGTTTTACCTGAACGGCCTCTTTGCTTCTCCGTCGGAAAGCATGGGTGATTTGAAGTTTGCTGAGAAAATATGCCGACTCCCAAATACAGGTCTTGGGCATGATGACCGCAATAAATCTCCCGCCGGGATTCATCAGTGTGGCAGTTTCCTCAATCAATGCACTCAGCTTGTTGGGGTCAATGCAATTCAACCCGCCAAAGTTGGAAAAAACCCAATCAAAACGAGTATGAACCGCGCCTTCTGCTACCTGTTCCAGACTTAGTTGTTTACATTGGATTTTTTTGCCCATTCCATGTACCACTGATTTGTGTCGGGCTATGGATATCATTTCAGCGGATATGTCTGTAGCAGTTACCAGATGCCCTTTTCTGGCAAGCCAAAGCGCATCTTCTCCTGTGCCACAGTTTAGTTCTAAAATTCTGAGTGTTTGCTTTTCGGGGAGAACAGATTCCAGATAGGCATAAACCTGCAGGCGCTGGATTAGTCCTACGGCTGAGTGGGTAAAGCTATGGTCATATTCGGCTGCAATCGTATCAAAAGGTGTCATAATCTCAATTTTTCGAAGCTTCCCCCATACGTTCGAGCTTATTCAACTGTATTTTGTCCAAAACAGAAGTGGGAATATAATAAAGAGTTGACAATGCTGCGCGGATTTGCTGTGATTTTGCTTTTCCCGGTTCCCAAAATACTTTTTTAAGGCTTTCTATTCCCTGTTTTCGGCGGTAAACTTTATGCACATACCGGTGCAGTCGTTTGTAATATACCGGAGAATACGTCGAATGAAACATCATCGCGAGGTCGTCGGAATCTTCCCAGTTGGCTTTTTTCCCAAGATGTGATTTTACTTTTTCGTAAAACTTTGTCCCCGGCAACGGATAGGAGACCGAAATGCCAATTTCATCGGGCATAAGTTGTAATACCATATCAATCGTCTGCCTGATATCTTCTTTATTTTCTCCAAGATAGCCAAACTGAAGAAAAAATCCCACCCGTATCCCTTTGCTTCCCAATAGTTTTCTCGCTTCAAAAATCTGGGTTACCTGGGTGCCTTTGTCCATGGCATCCAGAATTTTTTGGGAACCCGATTCTGCACCTACCCATACCGTGTCAAGCCCAGATTCTGCCAATGCGTCAATCGTATCCTCCTGAAGTAAAAGATCCACTCTCGACTGGATTTTGTAATTAAAATTTAGCGCTCTTCGCTTTACTTCGTCTCTGAATGCCTGCACCCATCCGGGTTTCAGGCCGAAGATATCATCACACATCCAGAAATAATTTACCCCAAAGCGTTTGATCAGCATCTCGATTTCGTCTGTGACTTTTTCCGGAGAACGGGAGTGATAACGGTTGCCGTAGATGGGTTTTGCACACCAGTTGCATTTAAATGGACACCCGCGGGTGGTGGCAATATTGAGGGCAAAATGACCATGTGCTTTCTCCCAGATTTTGCGGTAGGGCGCAATGTCGATGAGATCCCAGGCAGCCTGTGGCAAACTGTCAAGGTCGCGAAGCACGGGTCTTTTGGGATTTGCGATCACTTCTTTGCCATCTGAAAAGACAATTCCCGCAATTGAAGACACGGGTACAGCTTTTTTCTCCAACCCGTCTATCAATTCCTGAAGCGTGATTTCTCCTTCTCCCATGATCACATAGTCCGCTCCTTTTGAAAGATATTTTTCATAATGATCAGTAGAATCAGAGCTGGAAATAATGACGGTACATCCATGCGTTTTTCCATATTCGGCCAGACGAAAAGCAGCTTCGCGCATGACAGTCAGGCACATTTTGGTCAGGTAGTTAAATCCATCGTCGTAGATCACCAGGTAATCTGGTTTTTCAGATTCCAGAACAGGTAGAATGTTTTCAGGGCCACTGGAGAGATGACTGTCGAAAAGGGCAACTTCGTAGCCGGCTTCCCGCATGACCGCAGCAGCATATATCGTACCCAGAGGAGGATAAGGTTGCGCAGTTTTCCATTGTTTGGGGTCAAACCGGTAGAAATAGGAAGGCGTTAGTAAAATTTTTGCCATAGCTTCAGTTGAGTTCGATTCCGTGTTTCTCTTCAAAATCGCTAATTCGTTTTTTCAGGCCATCCAACACCTTTTTTTGGAAGTTTTGTGGATGGTGTTTAGAAACATAAGTGCGCGATTTTAGGGCAACATCTATTTCTTTCCTATCCATAAAATCAAACTTTCGGTTCCAGTAGGTAACGGTTTTTTTCATAAAAAACCGGTCCAGCCACTCTCCGGCTTTTCCTCCGAGCAAAATTTCGCCCAGCCGTTTGAGCAGCCCGCTTTTCGACCCGGGAATATCCGGACTGAACCGGGATGGGAACTGGGGGAAATACTTCTTTGTCCAGCTATTGGCTTCCACAAAAGGCTGATAATATTCTTTGCCGTAAGTGGGAATCAAATGCACGATTTCTGTAGCGGTAAACTGGTTTTGCTCCTCAATCACAAGATGTTCTGTGTCTATAAAGTAGTTGACACAGAAGTATTTATGGGAATTTAAGAGGAAGATTTTTTTGAAAAGCACGAGCAGCGTTCTGGCTATCCATAGCCGGCGTGGTTCGGTGATGATAAAGTAGTCTATGTCTGACTCTTCGGTCATAAAATATTTGGAAATAGAACCCGACAAAAAAACGGCTCTTACAAAAGGAAATGCGCCAATCCATTGTGAAATATGGCGGGCTTGCGGCAGTTTTTTCTCTGCAAGAAGATTTCCGCTAACCCGGCGTTCATGATACGAATGATCTGGGTCTATACCCCAGAAATCTCCTTTTTGGAATATGTATCCGTTTTTGCTCAGTTTTTCCACGATGCGCTGACATTCGTTGAGTGGCAGGCCCTTTATCCGTGAACAGTTGTGAATTTCTGCGACAGTTAGCGGATAGGAAAATAGATCAAAGTAGAGCATCGTTTTCAGCAGATCCCGTTCCTGATGAGTAAGTTTCTCTGATATGTGTGTTTGCATTGACTTAATGATTAAGGGCTAACGGATGTCTGCGTATTCTTGAAGCAATTGGGTAAATGGCTGCTGTCGGAAAATAGATTCCCTGAAAACATGATGATAGTTGGGTTTTGTCTGTGTCGTGTCTGCCAGCCAGAGAGCCAGCGGTGCGAGTTCTGGCGCAGTGGATATTTGTTCTATTTCTATTTGAATAATTTTTTCAATTGCCTCGTCATAGGCGATATCATTCCTCCGGGGATCTGCTTTGCGAAGGGTAGTGATGGCATCCTGATATCGGCCATTTTCGAGATAAAAATTTGTGAGTTTTATTAGTACCTGACTGTTAAACGGGGCAATTTCGAGAGATTTTTTAAAGAAAACTTCGGCCTGCTCCTTTTGTCCGGAAAGTTTGTAACACTGGGCCAGTCCTGCAATAACCTCGGGATTATAAGGGTGCACCGCCAACGCGCGCTGATATTCCGAACAACCATATTTAGGCTGAAATTTCAGCATATAGATGGATCCTGTATAAAGTTGAATGGGGGTACCTGTACGATCCAGTGGCAGGAAACGCAGATTTACCTGGTGGAGTTCCTTCAAAGCGGGATCCCATTGTTGTTTTTGTTCGAATTGAATAGCTTTAAAGATATGTTGTTCCCCGGCAAACCGCTCCAAACCTACGTATAAACCTGCGATTAAAATACCAGTCAGAAAAATCACAACCAAACCAGAAATCAGCTTTTTTTGATTTTTGATTTGCGCACTGCCTGTTTGGGAGAGAAAAGGCAGAAGCGTAATGGCCAGGATTACGGTGTGTTCGATACGTTCTCGGGGAAAACTCACACACGCGATGAGCATATAGGCAAACAGGCCAAAACCAGCCATCAGATAATGCAGGGAGTCATCGGGGTGGGTTATTAATATTCGTATCAACTGCCAGATCAGGAGAAGGAAAAAAGCCGCATAAGCCAGAAAGCCCGGCAACCCATTTTCAGCAAGGATCCAAAGGAAATCGTTGTGGGGGCGTACAAAATGAAATCCGCCAGCAGCTGATTTCATGCCTGTTGTACCCAGCCGTAGCACTTCCGTTTTCCAGCTTCCGGTTCCGTGGCCGGTAAAAGGTTTTTCCATAAACAGACTAAAACTCCTTTTCCAAAGTCCCAGCCGGTCTTCGGTAGACTGGTGAGAAACATCGGCAATAGAGGTTACCTGTTTCACCAGGGTTTCCGATGTATCGACTTGTGAATAGAAATAAATGGTCCCTGACGCCAAAATGCCCGCAATTAATCCGCCTCTCAGCAGAAATCTGCGATTTATCCGGAAGGTTAAATTTTTGTTGAGGATAAAAAAATAAAGCAGAATGGTTACCGCCGTTGCACCGAAAAAAGCTACCCACACGCCCCGGGATAATAGCAGCAGGATAAATATCAGACTGACCAGAAGGGCAGTTGCCGAAAAGATTTTCCAGAAGCCCGATTGGCGCAAAGTCCCATAAAAATTTATCGGCAAAAGGAGCAGCAGGCATTCTGCAAACGTATTTTTATGCCCGAATACAGAAGAAACCAGATAGCTGGTATTGTGGGAGGCTCCAAATGCGCGAATCATGGTCATATACTGGTTGACACCCGCAGCGAGAATAATCAGGGTGAAAATGCTGATCCATTTGTCAACCCTGGCAGAATCAGGCAACCAGGAGGCAAGGATCAGAAAATAAACAAAAAGCAGAAGGGCGACACTCCATTCAAAAAAACCATCGGCAGGATTGATGGTGTACAAAAGACTGATAGCAGAGATCATCAGGTAAAAAGCGTAGGCCCAAAGCCAGGGGTTGGAGGCCAGGATTTTTGTGATTTTCTGGCCCCGGTCTTTAATGAAACTCGCTACTAGAAAACCTGCGGCCACGAAATTTATTCCCAGAAACTTGGGTAAAAGCGTCGGGTCCATCAGGTGATCAGAATAAGCAAATAATAAGATGGCCAGGCCGGCACCCAGTGGAAGAAACAAAGACCATTTGACAACGTTATCCAGCCAGAATTTCATTTGATTTTCCCAAAATATTCACTATATTATACAATTCGGTTGTGTTTTGCCCCCTGTTCGTTGAAGTATTTTACTCCTTTTGCTTCCTCAGTGAACCCTGGTTTCCCTGGACACGTTCCCGCAGAATGAATTAACCTAAAACCAATTGCTATGAAAAATACCCTCCGTAGCCTGATCGCAGTTGGGTTGGTTCTCGCTATCTCCCTTTTGGTGGGTTGTAGCAGCAGAACTTCAGAAGCGCTGAAAAAAACCCAATCCCCCTCTGATCCCCTGATGACCGAAGCAAAAATCAGTAAACAACTTATCGAACAACAGACAGACAAGAGCTTGTTGGTCATGCCTGTAACCACTGATTCAGACCGGGCATTAAGCCGGTTTGAGATGGCGCGAAAATACAGACATGACTTTACCAACCTTTCGCAATCATTCGAATTATTGAAACAGGCCATTGCGCTCGATCCGGAATTTGCGCTGGCATGGGTGTATCTTTCGATGCACTATGGCACGATGGGCAATACAGATGGGGAGAAAAACGCCATGGAGCAGGCGCAGAAATACGCCGGTAAAGTTTCCAAAGGAGAGCGAATGTTTATTGCGGCAATGATGCAGGGCCCTTCATCTGCGGAAATCTGGCAGTCGCTTGAACAAATGTATCCTGACGATAAGTACATTCATTTGATATTGGGATATATTTATAAAAACAGCTTGCATGATTATGTGGCTGCCTTAGGGCAATTTCAGAAATCGCTGGCACTTGATGGCACTTTAGGTAACGCTTACAACATGATCGGCTATACTTATATAGCGATGGATCAGTACGTCAAGGCTGAGGAAGCGTTCAAAACCTATATGGAGCTATTTCCCGCTTCCGGCAACCCCTATGACTCTATGGGCGATCTGTATCTCAAGTTGGGGCGTTATGATGAGGCCATTTCGCTATTCGAAAAGGCCTGTTCTGTAGAGCCTGCTTTTACCTGGTCGGCAGAAAAAGCCCATCAGGCAAGAGAATTGCGAGATAAAGGTGCCAACAGATAGGGAAAAATGAAGGATTGAAAAAAAACACAACACGGTGAAAATCAGACCGGCCAATACATTTTTTGTGTTTGCCGGTTTATTCTTTTGTCAAAGAATTATCACGGGAATATGAATAATTTTCAATTTTGGGAAATAGTCTTAACTTTGCTCCGTCAGAAATTGACCTAAAAACTACAAAAACTAAGATCTTGGACGTATTTGATAAGATAGACCGAATGATGTCGACGGACTTGGGACAGTACGCCGACAGTTGGCATGGGTATCTTGCTTACCCTAAGCTGGAAGGAGAAATCGGACCACGTATGCGGTATATGGGACAGGAACTACTGGTTTGGTCCCTCAATAGCTACCTGGGACTGGCCAACCACCCCGAGGTTCGCAAAGCGGATGCTGATGCTGCCGCTGAGTATGGGCTTGCTTATCCTATGGGCTCACGAATGCTCACCGGAAATAGCGACAATCACGAAAAGTTTGAGAGAGAAGTTGCCGGGTTTATGCAAAAAGAAGATGCATTTCTCCTGAACTTCGGGTATCAGGGCTGTGTATCGATTGTTCAGTCATTGACAGATCGCCGGGATGTTATCGTTTATGATCAGTTGTCTCATGCCTGTATCCTTGATGGTATGAGCATGTCTCTGGCCAAACGATTTGTTTTCGCCCACAATGACATGGCACAACTCGAGGACAGACTCAATAAAGCCAAAAAGATTGTTGAAAAAACCGGAGGTGGAATTCTGATTATCACCGAAGGGGTATTTGGCATGAAAGGCGATATGGGTAAGCTGGACGAAGTTGCTGCGCTAAAAGAGAAGTATAATGCACGACTTTTTGTCGATGATGCGCACGGATTTGGGGTCATGGGCGCTACCGGAATCGGTACAGGTGAACATTTTGGTGTTCAGGATAAAATAGATGTGCTGTTTAATACGTTTGCTAAGTCTATGGCTGGTTTCGGAGCATTTGTTTGCGGAGATAAAAAAGTTATTAACTATCTTCGGTACAATATGCGGAGCCAGATTTATGCAAAGTCTCTCTGTATGCCTATGACTATCGGAGCAATCAAACGTCTGGAACTTCTTCGCACCCAACCGGAACTGAGAACAAAACTCTGGACGATTGTAAACCGACTTCAAAATGGTCTTAGAGAGCGTGGTTTTGATATAGGACCTACACAATCTCCAGTTACACCCGTATATTTGAAGGGTTCGGACAGAGAGGCGATTGGAATTGTTTCAGATATCCGTTTCAACCACAAAATATTCTGTTCACCTGTTACCTATCCCGTAGTGGAAAGAGGGGTGATTATGCTTAGGCTAATACCTACCGCAGCGCATTCCGAGGCGGATGTAGACTATACCCTCAACGCTTTTGAGGCAGTAAGAGCGAATATTGAGGCTGGTGTGTATCTAAATTCGGAATTGCCTGTAATAAAAATGTAGTTTATTTGGCGAAAAATAGGATTTTTTTTTAATTGCTTGTAACAACAAATAGTAAAGAAAATGGAAAAATACGCAAAACTAAAAAGCCTGGTCATTAGTATTGAGGATGATTTCTCAAAGTTCTACGATAAAGGCAACAAAGCTGCCGGAACTCGTGCAAGAAAAGCTATGCAGGACATCAAAGTACTCGCTCAGGATATCAGAAAAGAAATTCAGGACATGAAATAAGCCTGATACTCTTTAAAAAGAAAACGGGTTGATCCATTGGGTCAACCCGTTTTTTGTTTTAGCCTGGTCGCCTGACCATCTAATATGCATTTATCGTTTATCGCGTGGCAGCCAGCTGGCCTTGAATCGCTTCCCGCAATGCTGCGGTTCCTTCCACCAAAGGCAACCGCACGGTTGGGCTGCAAATGCCCAGCATTTCCATCAGCACTTTGATCCCTACGGGATTTCCTTCGCGGAAAATTAGCTGCATAAACGGAAATATTCTGTAGTGTATTTCTCTCGCCTCCTCATATTTTCCTGCCAGTGCAGCGCGGATCATATCGCTGAATTCCAGCGGCAAGGCATTGGCAATCACGGAGATTGTACCTTCAGCCCCCAGGCTGATCATCGGTATGCTGATCGAATCGTCGCCCGACAATACCTGAAAACCGGCGGGTCTTTCCCGCAATATCTCCATAAACTGCTCAAAATTGCCGGAGGCCTCCTTCACAGCTACGATATTGCTGCAATCATGGGCCAGACGCAGGGTAGTGGGAGCCAGCACGTTTGAACTGGTACGACCCGGTACATTATAGAGAATGACCGGCAGATCCGTGCTTCCAGCCACAGCTTTATAATGCTGATATATCCCCTCTTGCGAGGGTTTGTTGTAGTAAGGACTTACAGAAAGGATGCCTGCCGGACGGTATTTTTCGGTATAATATTCAACCTGTTTACAGATTTCGGCAGTGTTATTTCCTCCGGAACCCAGAACGAGCGGTATGCGATTGTCGGTTTCCTCGAAAAATATGTCTATTACCCGCTTTTTCTCCTCAGAGGAGAGGGTGGCGGATTCACCTGTTGTGCCAAGCACAACCAGATATTCAACTTTGCCATCGATCAAATGGTTGATCGTTTTGCGCAATGCGTACGTATCCAGGGTATAGTCACTGGAAAAGGGAGTGACAACTGCCACTCCGGTGCCGGAGAATTGTTGCATTTGTTTAGATTAGCCTTGTACCTTTACCTTTTTACCGTTGTCAATCATATTGAGGAAATAATCAAACTCCTTGATCACAGCCTTAATATCTCTTTCGTCTTCACGGTCGATCATTAATTCATAACAACTTTCAAATCCTTCCCGATGTACACCCGTACGGGTTTTGGCTTTGGCCATACCGCAGATATATTTGGAAGTCATCCGGCTAGAAAAGTCAAAATCCATCAGGATGTCGAGATCGTATTTCCTGATCTGATTTTCAATACCGGGGGTAGGGTAGTCCAGCCAGTTGAGTTTGGCAGGGTTGATAAAAATGGACTCAACTGAATTGGTAAAATAGGGCTCTGATTTTTTGTTGAAGTTCAACTCAATCACCAGCAATCGTTTATGTCTTTTCTGAAGCGCTTCGACATAGTTGTTGACCAACTTAAGCTCTTCCTGAGAAAGTGCATTCATATTGATAATCACACCAATATTTTTGGCGCTTTCAATATCCACAAAATCACGCAGGTATTCTTCCGACCGGTCGAGATTGCGAATCCGTCGTTTACTGAATTTTTCTTTTATGTCGTTTAACCACTCCATTAGATCATATTCAAAAATTCATCCTCAGAGATGACTGTAACATTCAACTGTTGGGCTTTTGAGAGTTTGGAAGGCCCCGCACTTTCGCCCGCGAGCAGATAAGTCGTTTTGCTTGACAGGGCACTTTTTACTTCTCCACCAAGGTCTTCAATCATCTGTTTGATCTCTTCCCGGCTACGGGATGAAAATACGCCTGAAATTACAAAACTTTTCCCATTTAACTTGTTCGATAGACCGGTTTTTTCTGCCGTTTCAAGCTGCAATCCTGACTGTTGAAGCCGGAGGATTATTTCTTTGTTCTCCGGATTCTGAAAAAACGCTACCACACTCTCTGCAATCCTCTCTCCAATATCTGGTACCGCAGCCAGTCTTTCAAAATCTGCCGATGCAAGTTCGTTAATACTACTGAAATACCGTGCCAGTTTTTTTGCTACGGTTTCTCCTACATAACGAATACCGAGACCAAACAATACTTTCGGAAATGGTATTTCTTTGCTGGCTTCGATTCCCGCAAGCAGGTTGCGTACCGATAGATCTGCAAACCGGTCCAGCGCGATAAGTTTTTCGTAGGTCAGGTCATACAAATCGGCATAATTGCGGATCAGACCTGCATCTGTCAACTGGTTGACGATCTCTATTCCGAGTCCGTCGATATTCATCGCCTTCCGACTGGCAAAATGGACGATTTTTCCTTTAATCATCGGCGGACAACCGGACTCGTTGGGGCAATAGTGGTTGGCATCTCCTTCGGTTCGCACCAACGGGGTTCCGCATTCCGGACAGTCGGCTACAAAGACGATGGGTTTTGCCCCCGGCGCCCTTTTCTCTAACGCCACGGCCGTAATTTTGGGAATGATTTCTCCGCCTTTTTCTACATGCACATAGTCTCCTTCATGCAGATCCAGTCTTTCGATTTCGTCTGCATTGTGAATGGATGCGCGTTTGACGGTAGTGCCGGCCAGCCATACAGGTTCAAGATTGGCTACCGGGGTTACTTTTCCGGTACGACCTACCTGAAAGGATACCGAATTGAGGCGGGTGACGGCGGCTGCCGCTTTGTATTTGTACGCAATCGCCCAACGGGGCGCCTTGGCTGTATAACCGATTTCTTCCCGAAGATCGCGCTCATTGACTTTGATGACAATGCCGTCAATTTCATAGTCCAGCTCGTGGCGCTGATTTTCCCATATTCCAAGATAGGCTTCTACTTCCTGTATATTCTGGCAAACTTTGTGAAAACCACTGAGCTTAAATCCCCATTTTTCGAGCAGATCCATAGCCACGGCATCTGTTTCCATTGCCAATCCGTCTCCTTCGAGGTAATAGGCAAAAAATACAAGCGGTCGCTCGGCTACTTCGCTGGAATCCTGCTTTTTGAGGGTGCCAGAGGTTGTATTTCGTGGGTTGTTGAGGGGTTGAAGGCCTTCTTCCAGCCGGGTTTCATTGATTTTTTCAAAATCACTTTTCCGCAAAATTACTTCTCCACGCACCTCCACACTTGCCGGATAGTCAGTGCTTATCAATTGTAGCGGGATGCTTTTAATCGTACGGGCATTGTGGGTGATTTCATCCCCTTCCACACCGTCGCCACGGGTAACCGCCCGAATCAGTAAACCATTTTCATAGTGAAGGCTCAGCGATACGCCATCAAACTTGTGTTCGACAAGGTAGCTGTATGGTTTCCCTCCTGCCAGCTTTTCTACCTGCGTATCAAATTCCACGATATCTTCCATGGAATAGCTGTTTCCCAGGCTGAGCATGGGACGGGTATGCCGGAAAGTGGGAAATGATTTGGTGATAGTGCCGCCAACACGTTGGGTAGGGGAATTGGCATGCCTCAATTCCGGATGCTCGGATTCCAATTGTTCCAGCTCTTTCAGTAACTGGTCAAACTCATAATCCGAAATCACAGACTTATTGAGGGTGTAATAGTTGTGATTGTGCAGATGGAGTTCCTGGGTAAGGTAGTCGATTCTTTCTTTCGGAGACACGATCGTAAGGTTGAATGAAGGGAGAATTATCGTTTAATAAGGTCTGATACAAAAATAAACTCGTCCAGAGGAGGGCAACCGGAGTAGAGGATTTCTTTGTTGGAGCCTTCCCATTCTTTGTTGCCTTTGTACAGAAACATAATCTTGTCTCCGATATTCATCACACTATTCATATCGTGAGACACGACAACGGTAGTCATATTGTATTCCAGGGTAATCTCCTGTATCAGTTTATCAATGACAGAGGAAGTAAGCGGGTCGAGGCCAGAATTGGGTTCATCCACAAAAAGGTATTTGGGATTCATCGCAATGGCACGGGCGATACCCACACGTTTTTTCATTCCGCCAGAGATTTCGGAGGGAAGGAGTTTATTAGAGCCTGTGAGATTGACCCTGTCGAGGCAAAGGTTGACCCTTTCGCGGACTTCAGCGGGTTTTTTGTTGGTAAATGTCTGAAGCGGAAAACTCACATTCTGCTCGACTGTCATCGAGTCAAATAAAGCGGAGCTTTGAAACAGCATGCCGATATTCTGCCTGATTTCTTTTATTTCCCGGAAATCTGATGCATGAAAATCCTTTCCGTCATAAAGAATATGTCCTTCATCGGGTTTGATCAGACCCACCACACATTTTAGCATAACGCTTTTTCCGCTTCCACTGGCACCGATAATCATATTGATTTTCCCCCTTTCGAAGTGAAAATCAATTCCTTTCAAAACTTCTTTTTCGCCAAAGGATTTCCGCAGGTTTTTGATCTCAATTGACATAGGTTTCTGTTCCGCCCGAAATTTACAGAATTTTCCTGAATCCGTTCCTGTTTTCCTTTTTGCCCGGATTGTTATTACCTTCGCAGGGCTTTATATTCAAACGTAAAGGGCTGTTGAGGAGTATAAACCATTTAATATTGATTTTTTACGGTTATGTCCAGAATTTTAACGGGAATACAGAGTACAGGTATCCCTCATTTGGGAAATTTATTGGGAGCGATTATCCCTGCCATTGAGTTGTCTGCCAATCCCGACAATGATTCGTTTCTTTTTATCGCCGATATGCATTCGCTGACCACGATTCATGACGGCCCGACGATCCGGCAAAATACTTATGGAACCGCTGCTGCATGGCTTGCCTGTGGCCTGGATACAGATAAATCCGTTTTTTACCGGCAGTCTGATGTGCCTGAGGTCACCGAGTTGATGTGGTACCTGGGCTGTTTTATGCCTTACAGCCGACTGAAACTGGCACACTCCTTTAAAGATAAAGCGGATCGGATGGATCTGGTGAGCGGGGGATTATTTTTCTACCCGGTGCTGATGGCTGCCGATATTCTCCTCTATGACTCTGAGATAGTGCCCGTCGGTAAAGATCAGAAACAGCATCTGGAATTTACCCGCGATATGGCCGAAGCGGTCAACCGTACTTATGGTGAAGACACTTTTGTGCTTCCCGATGCAAAGATCGACGAACAGGTCATGGTGGTGCCCGGTACAGATGGGGAAAAAATGAGCAAGTCCCGGGGCAATACTATTATGATTTTCACAGATGATAAATCGCTGAAAAAACAGGTGATGAGTATCGTTACGGATTCAACACCTCTGGAAGATCCCAAAAATCCGGATACATGCAACGTGTTTGCGTTATACAAACTCCTGGCTTCTCCTGCGCAGACGGCAGAAATGCGCGAAAACTATCTTCGTGGAGGATATGGATATGGCCACGCGAAAAAAGCTTTGCTTGAATGTATTATGACCCGTTTTGAAAAGGAAAGAGCCACCTTTGACCACTATATGAACAACCTCGGGGAAATAGATGAAAAACTCGCCCAAGGTGCAGCCAAAGCCCGTGCCGTGGCCAAACCGGTACTGGCAAGGGTCCGTGAAAGAATGGGGTACAACCCTGGCGTTGCCAGTTATGCTTAAATGTAAATCCTATGCACCTTAGTGTAGCCGGAAATATCGGTGCGGGCAAAACGACCCTCACCTATCTCTTATCCAAATATTTTGGATTTGAATCGCTGTTTGAAGACAACGAACAGAATCCGTACCTGCTGGATTTTTATTCGGATATGCCGCGTTGGTCATTTAATCTTCAGGTTTCCTTCCTTCAGTCCCGTCTCAAAAAACTGATTATCATTCGACGTGAAAAACGAAACATTATTCAGGACAGGACCATTTATGAGGATGCACAGATATTTGCTCCCAACCTTCACGCAATGGGGCTGATGTCCACCCGGGACTATGAAACCTATAAAGAATTGTTTGAAACCATTGCCGATCTCGTACAGCCTCCCGATCTGCTGATCTATCTGCGGGCAGGCATTCCTACGCTGGTCGAACAAATCCAGAGCAGAGGAAGAAACTACGAAGATTCCATTCGGCTGGATTACCTCAAAAGGCTCAACGAACGTTACGAAGCGTGGTATGAGACTTACAATTATGGAAAAAAAATCGAAGTTACCGTAGGTGATCTCAATTTCAGGGACAACCCCGAGCACCTCGGCATTATCATTAACAGGATAAAGGGAGAATTATACGGACTTTTTTCCTGAAATGATTAAATTCACGGACATACACGATGTCTATGAATGCCGCTACCTCATTTCTACTTATTGTTTCGCTTTCTTTTTTTTCTGCTTGCGCCGGATTGACCGGGTCTGGTGAACAGACCAAAATCGTTATTCTTGCAGGTAAAAAAAGCCATGGACCCGGTGAACATGAATATATCAAAAGTGCCCGTCTCATCAAAGCGATGCTGGACAAGACGGAGGGACTGAATATTCGCACCGAAATCTATTACGACGGCTGGCCCGAATATCCAAAAGCATTGGACAATGCCAGCCTGATTCTCACTATATCAGATGGCCAGGATGGAGATTTATATTCTCCTGTTCCATTTATGCTGCCCGAAAGAATGGAAATCATGAAAAAACAAATGGCCAGAGGCTGTAGTTTTGGGGTGATTCATTTTTCTACTTTTGCCCCTGACAATCTTTCGGATGAAATATTGGATTGGGGTGGTGGATATTTTGACTGGCAGGATGATACCGGCGCAAGGAACTGGTACTCGGCAATTAAAACCCTCGACACAACTGTTACCCTTGCCTCGCCTGCGCACCCGATTTCCCGGGGCTTGCCCAATGATTTTCGCCTCAAAGATGAATATTACTATCAGATACGCTTTCGCGACAGCGATCCCGGGCTGATACCGATCCTGAATGTACCCTCGCTGAAAAACGATTTGCCACACAGCGACCTGGTCGCCTGGGCGGTAGAACGGGAAAATGGCAGCCGGGGATTCTCGACGACTATGGGCCATTTTTTCGATAACTGGAAGAACGACCAATTCCGTAAACTGATGCTCAACGGAATTGTCTGGGCTGCAGGAGTGGAAGTGCCGGCAAATGGAATGGATGCCCCGTTTTATGAAGACCGTGAGGTTACGGAAATTTTGTATGATCGAACCGTTAAGGGGTTGATTCTCACCGGAAATGATCATCCGGCGCATGACTGGAAAGCAAAAACAAAAGTAATAAAATCACTGCTGGAGATAGAAAAATCCATTTATATCGACGTGTCGGAAGACATTCGTGATCTGGGGGTTTATACGCTGGAAGATTATGATTTTATTTTACTGAATTATTGCAATTGGGAAGATTCGACTGGCCTGAGTGAAAAGGCTAAAAAAGAATTTGTGAAATACCTGGAAGGCGGAGGCGGACTGATGTTGATACATTTTGCCAATGGCGCATGGAACTATTCATTGCCCGGTGCCGGAGCTTCTGACTGGCCCGAATACCGCAATATTTGTCGCAGATACTGGGATCATAATGACAGCAGTGGGCATGACCCCTTTGGCAAATTTGTGGTAGCGAAAACCCCTTCCACGCATCCCATTACATTTGAAATGAAAAATTTTTCGACGGAGGACGAACTGTACTACAACCAGCGGGGCGATGGGAAAATCAACGTAATCCTCATGGCTACTTCTACTGTCAAAAACTCATTGGAACCCATGGCCTGGACATATAGCTATGGCGAAGGGAGAGTTTTTCAGACTGTGCTGGGGCATGCACCTGAATCTTTTAAAGAATACGAATTTCAGCGGATACTCCGGCGCGCGGCCTTATGGACTTCGGGCAAACTATAAAATATATCCTAATATGAACCTCGACGCACACCAGCACTTCTGGAAATATGACGCTAAAGATTATGGATGGATTGGCGATTCCATGAAGGTTATTAAACGCGATTTTTATCCTGACGAACTTGCCAAAGAGCAGCAAAACGCTGGTTTTGAAGGAGCCATCTCTGTACAGGCCCGGCAAACGCTTGCCGAAAATGATTTTCTGCTTGGACTTGCTGAGCATTACGACTGGATCAAAGGGGTTGTGGGTTGGGTGGATCTTTGCAGTGATCAGGCCGAAGACCAATTGGAACTATTTGCTTCCCATCCTAAAGCTGTGGGGGTAAGACATGTTGTTCACGATGAGCCCGACGATGATTTTATGCTCAGAGAAGATTTTCGCAGGGGAATAGGTCTGCTGAAAAAGTATCATATGACCTATGATTTGCTGCTTTTTCCGAAACACCTGTCCCGTGCCATTTCCCTGGTTAATGAATTCCCGGAACAACCCTTTGTCCTCGATCATATTGCCAAACCTCATATCAAAGCCCAGCGCTTCAGCCCATGGACTGAAGATATCCGGCAGCTTGCCGCCTTTCCCAATGTTTATTGCAAGCTCTCTGGAATGGTGACGGAAACCCAGTGGCAAAAATGGACAAATGCAGATTTTACCCCTTATCTGGATGTTGTGTGGAACGCATTTGGTGAAGATCGGCTGATGATCGGCAGTGACTGGCCTGTGTGCAAACTGTCGGGTGAATATGCCGAAACGATGGGCATTGTCCGTACTTATGTTTCCCAATTTCAGGAAGAAACTCAACGAAAAATCCTCGGAGAAAATGCTGCGAAATTTTACCTGCGGAAATAGATTTTTCCGTGTTTTGTCCGGTTTGATTGTAGTATCTGTTTTTCTGTTTTCAGTTCAAAACGGTAACGCACAGGGTACTACAGACCATGCCTCAGACATCCTCGCTTTTTCACGCGGTGAAATGGCGAAACTAATTACAGCTCAAAGTGGTGATATGACCAGCCTGCTTCATGGAAGAAGGTTTCAGGCCCAATATCCGTTTGTGCGAGGTACGCCTTTCTGGTTTAGCGGCGTATGGCTGTACGGTAATATACAGACGCCCAAATATGTATTCCGCAATATTCCGATTCAGTACGACGCATATAAGGATGCCCTGATTTATTTTCCCGATTCTTTCAGCCTGGATATGGTCATGTTAAACCCGATTCAAATTGTGGCTTTTGAAACTTCAGGGATGAAATTTGTTTATTTGGGAAGAGGCCCGGAAAAAGATGCTATGGATCAAATCCGGCTTTCGCCGGGTTATTTTGAATTGTATTATCAGGGGAAAACGCTTCTCCTGGCAAAAAGAACTAAAGCGCTGTTGACCACCAGCGACAACACCGAAACTTCTGGCAGATTTGCAGCGCGAACCGCCTGGTATATCGTTAGAGAAGGGGCTTTTTATGAAGTGGGTAACAACCGGGATATTTTTTCACTGTTTGCTGATCAGAAAGAGCTTGTAAAACCCTATTGGCGGGAACATCACATCCGTGACTGGACGCGAAATCCAGATCTGCTTGCTAAATTTCTTCGTTATTGCGATCAACTATGAAAATCCATTTTCCCTTTTTCTTCGGTCTTTGGATCTTGCTGACGCTGAGCATGAACGCCCAGCAAAAGGACGTCATTATCCAGGATAATTTTGATGGCCAACCAATCACCCGGCTTCTTCAGACGCTTTCCCCCCGCTATGGAATCACCGTCTTCTATGTGGATGAATGGGTGGACTCGGTGGTTGTACGCCAGTCAGAGCAACCGATGAATCTGTTGGATATCCTGCGGGCTTCGCTTAGCCAAACGTCTGTTTCATGGTTTACGGATCCGGCAGGAAGGATTATTCTCTCAAAAAACCGAATACTTTCAGACAGCCTTACTTTTTCTATTCGTCCTCCGGAAATCCTTCGCCCTTCAAATGAAAACGAATCTTTT
The DNA here is from genome assembly GCA_041391665.1 of Bacteroidia bacterium. Lineage (NCBI taxonomy): Bacteria > Pseudomonadati > Bacteroidota > Bacteroidia > Bacteroidia bacterium. Next base: position 977,758 of record JAWKNO010000002.1, read on the forward strand.
GTTTCATCCTTTCGTCCGGCGATTACAGCAGGAAATGATTCTGCTTCCACAACAAATAAAGCGATGATAGAAATTGGCGGAGAGTCGCCGGCAAGGTCCTCAAAAGTTACGCTTGCAGGATATGTCCGGGATGAGGAAAATGGAGAACCATTGCCCGGTGCAGTAGTAATGGTTGAATCTTTAAGAATAGGGGTAAATACGGATACTTATGGGTATTATTCTCTGACCTTACCCAAAGGAAAACACGAGTTGATTTTTCGGAGCTATGGAAAGGAGGAGGTGAAACAACAGGTTTCCCTTTTAGGAGATGGTGCACTCAATATGCAGATGCGGGACGATATTCATATGCTGGATGAAGTAGTGATAGAAGCAGAAAGAGCTGCCAACGTACAAGGCGCTCAAATGGGCGTAACCCGCCTCGGGATCGAAAGCCTGCAACAGATGCCGGCATTTATGGGAGAAGTAGATATCGTCAAATCCGCCCTTCTTTTGCCGGGGGTGCAGTCTGTCGGCGAAGGTGCTTCCGGCTTTAATGTGCGGGGCGGAACTGCCAGCCAGAATCTGGTTCTGATCAATCAGGCTCCGGTTTTTAACACCTCTCATTTGTTTGGTTTTTTCTCCGTGTTTAATCCTGACATTGTCAAAAGTTTTGATCTGTACAAAAGTGGCATACCCGCCCGGTTTGGTGGCCGGCTGGCTTCCGTGCTCGATATCACCATGAAAGACGGCAACAGCAAAGAATGGGTGGCAAGTGGAGGTATTAGCCCGGTTACGGCAAGGGCGACGGTGGAAGGGCCGTTGTTTAAGGGCAAAAGTTCGGTGATACTGGGCGCGCGAAGTACCTATTCCAACTGGATACTCCGCCAGTTTAATAATGCCGCCATCCGCAACAGCGAAGCTGCATTCAACGATTTTAACGGCAAGCTAAATATCGGGCTGAATGAAAAAAACCGGATGGATATTTCCGGTTATTTCAGCCGGGACTATTTTCTGTTTAATGAAGACACCACCTACAACTATCAGAATCTAAATGGAACCCTAAGCTGGAAGCATCTGTTCAACAACCGCCTGTATGCAGTCACTTCTGCGATTTTTAGTCAATATAATTATAAAATAGACATTTCGGAGTCCCCTGAAACATCGTTTCAGGTTGGGTATCAGATTCGTTATCAGGAGGGTAAAACCGATTTTACCTTTATTCCCGGCCCCAAACATCAGATAAGGATGGGCGTAAATGCGATTCGCTATGATCTTTCTCCGGGTAATCGGTTTGCTACAGACCCGGCCTCTCTGGTCAGCCCCCAGGCATTGGAAAATGAACAGGGAATAGAAAGTGGCATTTACCTGAGTGATGAATTTGATGTTGGCAGCAGGTGGAAAATCTATGCCGGACTTCGCTATTCGTGGTATGGAATGCTGGGGCCGCAAACCATTTATAATTATCTGTCTGGCGCTTCCCGAAAAGTTGGAAATCTCACAGATAGCACCATGTTTTCTTCAGGTAGTTTGGTTCAATCGTATGGTGGCCCTGAATTCAGACTTACTTCACGGTTTAACCTGGATGAAAAAAGCTCAATTAAACTGGGTTATAACCGTATGCGACAGTATTTGCATATGTTGTCCAATACGACTTCGATTTCTCCTTCCGACACATGGAAACTGAGCGACCCATATATCCGACCACAGGTAGGCGATCAGCTTTCATTGGGTTATTACCGCAATTTCAGGCAGAATTCCATCGAAACGTCAGTAGAGATTTATGTAAAATCAATTGCCAATATGCTCGAATTTAAAAGCGGCGCGCAATTGTTGCTCAATCAATATGTGGAAACAGCCGTGGTGAGTGGCCTTGGCAAGGCATATGGTGCAGAGTTTCTGATACGAAAAGACCGGGGAAAACTCAATGGCTGGGTAAGTTATACCTATGCGCGCACCTTGATTCGGGTGAAAGGAAATTATCCTGATGAGATCATTAACAGAGGTCAGTATTATCCGGCAACGGTTGATAAGCCACACGATTTTTCGCTGGTGGCAAACTATCGTTTTTCCAGACGGTTTAATTTTTCAAGCAATTTTGCCTGGAATACCGGGAGGCCGATTACCTATCCGGTTGCTTTATATCAGTTTGGAAATGGTACGCGTCTCAGTTATTCCCAAAGGAATCAGTTTCGTGTGCCTGACTACTTCCGATGGGATGTTTCAATGAATCTGGAAGGCAACCATAAAGTGGAAAAATTTGTACATAACTCGCTCTCTCTGGCCGTGTACAATGTGTTGGGCCGGAGAAATGTGTACTCTATTTACTTCGTAACGGAAACGAAAGGTGTACAGGGATATAAATTGTCAATCTTTGGAAGACCTATTTTTACTGCAACCTACAACTTCACCATAAAATGAGCAGACCATTTATCTATATGCTGTTGGGGTTGAACCTATGGCTTTCAGCTTGTGTGGAGCCTTTCAATCCCGATATCAAAAACTACGAAAATGCGCTGGTGGTAGAAGGCCATATGCTGGAGGGGAAAAATCCTGCAAGGGTAATCCTCAGCCGTACTTTTGCCTTCGACGAGGACAAACCAGAGTATATCAGCGGGGCCATTGTATATATTCGTGATGACAAGGGGAAAGAACATCGTTTGGTCGCCAAAGGGAATGGCGTGTATGAATCAGACACAACCGTAGTCAGAGGGGAACCCGGGCGGAGTTATCAGCTTGTCATTGAAACCGCCGATGGCAAATCCTATGAATCTACCTGGCAATTCATGAAAAAAGGAGCAGCGATTGAATCGATAAACCCGCGATTTGAGACGTATGTTACCGGATTTGATACGCTCATGGGTATGCAGCTTTATCTCAATACTTCTTCCTCTGACCAAAACAGCAGATTTTACCGGTGGGAATTTGAAGAAACCTGGATGTTTCGTGTGCCATATCCTGCACGGGGATACTGGGATATTGCCAACAAACAACCTGTATTTGTAGAGCCAGACTCTATTCGGCGTACCTGCTACAAAAGTGAAAAATCTGTAGATATCATTTTGAATACCACCGAAGGGCTTGCGGAGGATAAAATTGTGGATTACCCGTTTCTGTATATTTCCACGGAAACGGATCGGCTTACCCTCAAATACAGTATTCTGCTGAAGCAATATACCCTGAGCGAAGAGGCTTATGACTACTGGCGTGTGACCAAAGAAATCAATCAGGAATTAGGGACATTATTTGACCCAATCCCCACAGATATTACCGGCAATATTCAAAATGTCGATGACCCGGACGAGCCGGTGATCGGGTATTTTAGCGCAGATGGCTTTTCCCAAAAGCGGATTTTTATTGACAGACTTGATGTTCCCCCGGTATTGATTCCGACAGGACTGGAAAATTGCCCTTATATATTCTTTTCGAATATCGATGATATGCAAAGATATGTCCTCGCCGGAAATGCCTGGGTAGGAGCAGTCGCAGATTTTGCCGGTAATATTCTTGGTTACACAGGCAGTACCAAAAAATGTTCTGATTGCACCGTGCAAGGTGATCTGAAAAAACCAGCCTTCTGGCCATAAAGACCAAGAAAATGCGGATAAAATACTTGATTTCTGCCATATGTTTTGCCTGGATGATACCCATGGTTTTCTCTCAGCCTTTTGTTCAGGAAAGGGTGGTTATTCACTATGATCGGGATCTGTACCTTTCCGGAGAAAAAATCTGGATGAAACTGTATGTTACGGATGCCGCATTTAACCGGCTTTCGACTTTTAGTAAAGTTGTGTATGTCGAACTCTGGAGTCCTGAAGGTAATCCCGTAACCCAACTGCGTGTTCCTGTGGTTCATGGAATGGGCCAGGTATGCCTTCCCGTTGAATCCGGGCTTTCTACAGGTTATTATCAAATCAGAGCCTATACCCGCTGGATGACCAATGGGTCTGCTGAAAATTTTTTTCTCGCAACCGTAGCGGTTGTCAACCCGGCAGAGGAAATACCGGTTTTTGATGAGCTGCCTGAAAACCTGTCTGATAAACTAATTATTGCCTTATTTCCTGAAGGAGGAAACCTCGTCGCGGGACTGGAAAGTCGGGTAGGGGTAGCTGTAAAAGATAAATGGGGGAGAGGGGTAGAGACTTCTGGCTGGATCAGTGATTCTTCCGGGACGCGGTTAAGTGAGTTTTTTACAGACGATCGCGGGTTGGGTGTTTTTTCGATAACTGTTGAACCTAATCGCGACCTCAAGGTATTTGTCAGAAAAAAAGACGGGAACCCGCAGCAGGTTTTTTTGCCTGATGTTCAGGAAGTTGGTGTAAGCCTGATGGCAGAACAAAAGCCCAACGGGGATATTTCAGTTGCCATCAGGAGCACACTTTCCGATGAAGAAATGTTGACCGTACATATGGAAAGGGGTGGGGTCGAATTGGCTCCTGTTACGGTAAAGTTATCGGGTGGTGAAACCCGGATATCTGTTCCTTCCGGTTTTTTTCCGGAGGGTGTACTTGAGATTTTTATCAAAGACCGGAATGCGCGCATACTTGCACGCAGAAATATCTGGATAACTGACCTTAAACCCCTGATGGTGAATATACAGCTCTCTTCTGAAGCGGTATCGGTGGGTACGCGGATAGTTGCTGATATTCAGACTGTTGATATAAACGGTAACCCCCGGCCTGCCAACCTCTCGCTTAGTGTTGCAAAAAAAGCGCCGTTGCCTTTTGGTTTTGCAGAAAGAAATAAATTGGTCAATGATCTGGATATGCTTTGCCGGCCGTTGGCACCGCTTGCTTCAGAAAAAAAACCGTCAGTTATCCCTGAGTTGTATGGCATGACGCTCAGTGGCTCAGTTTCAGAAACCCCGCATACTTCCGGTGCCCGGATTTTTCTTGCAGTTCCCGGAAAAATCCCTTACGTCAGAGTTGCCAAACCCAATACAGCCGGGCGGTTTTATTTTCAGTTGGAAGACCTGTACGGCGTCAAAGAAGTCGTTGTCTTTGGGGTTGATAGCGCCAGAAATCCGCTTAAAGTTGTGTTGGATCCGGCGATTGCTGCGGGTACTCCCCCTCCTGTTTCTCCCACTCTTTCCTTTTCCCGGGCTGAAGCCAGGCAGTTACAGGAAATTTTTCTCAATCAACAGATTCAGTCGGCTTATGGAGATATCATCAGCTTAAGTGAGCCTATGCCCGTACCTGAAATGCAGCCATTTTTTGGTCAGGCAGAGCGCAAGTATCATTTGGATGATTATACCCGGTTTTCGATAGAAGAAACATTTATCGAAATCGTATATCAGGTACATGTACTTCACCGTCAGAATCAAACATTGCTTCGCATCTATGACCAGTATCAGGATGCCATGCTGGAAGAAGATCCCTTGATGTTGGTAGACGGAATCCCCTTTCTTCAGGCAGAAAACCTGCTCGGGGTCAACACCCGGCAAATCGAAGACATCGAGGTATTGAGTACGCTGTATTATGCAGATGGGGATTTTTTTCATGGAGCGGTTCATCTGATCACCTACGATGGTAACGGCGAAGCCGTGAAATTGCCGGACAGCTATCTGAGACAGAACTATTCTTTATATACTGCGCCCGAAATTTTTTCTCCTGTTATTAAGAAAGAGAATACCTCTGCCCATATACCTGATTTTAGAAACCTGCTGCATTGGGAGCCGGATATACGTACCGGCGAAGACGGAAAGGCACGGATAGAATTTTACACCTCAGATGCCACCGGAAAATATGAAGTCAGGGTTTTGGCCCTGACTTCGGATGGTTTAAGCGAAACAGTTGTCACGCAACTGGAGGTCGTAAATCCTTAGATTTGTGGTGGCTCCCAGCCGGGCTCGTAGGTTCTTCCCCAGTATTTTTTCTGGATTTTTTTATTGAGGAACCGGCCATTTAACGGATTCACCAGGAGATGTGCGTTTCCTGCGCGATAAGATATATTGGCATAATGGCTAAGGTTTGCACTGAGAGAACCTTCTCTGATGGGAGAGTTCTGCGCAGCTTTTCCTCTGATCGCATCAAAGAAATTTTGTACGTGCAAGGTAGTCATATCCCCGCCGCCGCCGAGTCCGGTAGATCCTTCTTCTCCGCGGGATTTTCTTTCACGTACCAGTGTGCCGTTGCGGTCGTAGAGTTTGTAACCACTGCGGTTTACAAACACGGTGCCTTCTGAGCCATAGATGACTGTGCCCCGGTCTGATCCGTACGTATTGTAGTTACTACGGCTTTTTCCATCCCACATGATGGTTTTGGTTCCACCTTTAAATTCAAAGGTAGCGTCCATGGTATCATACATTACCCAGGGATCATCTTTGAAATGGCGTTTGCCTGCATTTACGTATACGGCGTCGGGGTATTCAACCTGAAGTGCCCAGCGGGCGACGTCTAGTTCGTGGGTAGCATTATTGCCGGTTTCACCGGTTCCCCATTCCCAAAACCAGTGCCAGTTGTAGTCAGCGACGATGTCGATAAAATCGGTTCTGGGCGCGGGTCCCTGGAAGAGGTCCCAGTCCAGATAATCGGGTACAGCAGTTTTTTTGGCATTATCGACCCTACCTCTTCCGTTGGAATAGAAAGCCTTTGCGAGATATACTTCTCCGATGCCGCCGCCATGGATTTCGCTGATAATTTCCTGTGATTCAGGCGCGGAGCGCTGTTGGTTACCCATTTGGACAACCTTACCGTATTTTTGCTGAAGGGCGATCAGGATTTCGCCTTCACGGGGGTTGTGGCTACAGGGTTTTTCGACATAGACATGTTTGCCCGCATCGAGAGCCAACCAGCTTGCTGCGGCATGCCAATGGTCAGGGATGGCAACAAAAACCGCATCGACATCTTTGTCTTCGATGATTTTGCGGAGATCTTTTTCTTTTTTAGGGCTTGTACCGGTCAGTTTTTTTACCGCTTCTGCCCCTTTGTCCATTCTGCGGCTGTCCACATCGGAGACATAGATCATGCCGGCATCATCACATTTGCTGACTGAGGGCGCGAGTGCACCAAACCGGCGATAGGTGCCCAGCATAGCACAATTTACCCGGTCATTGGCACCCATGATGCGGGCATAACTTTTTGCATTAAACCCGAGGGTAGTTGCAGAAAGTGCCACGCCGCCCATTGCGGTCTGCCTGACAAAGTTTCTTCGAGTAATTTTATTAGACATAGTAATAGATTTGGAATAAAAATCGGGGAATGATCCTGTTAGAAATGGAAATATACTGTGTAAATGATTATTCCCCGACTGTCTTTTGATTTTTTTTAGAGTCTTTGTGCTCTGGGTTCAAGATCGGTCAGCTCAGCAACACGTACCGGGTGGCCAGATTCAATACTTTTTCTGGCTGCAATACCAATGAGAATGGACATGGCGCCATCGCGTGAACCAGCAGAATGACGGTAAGGATCTGGTGCATCGGGGTTTTTGAAAATTTTGTCGTGAAGCCTTTCGTCTCCCCCTCCGTGCCCGCTTCTGACAACCGGCACTTTTACTGTTTCAAATTTTCCCCAGGTTTTGTGAAGAATCATCGGCTCAAAGTCTGCTGCTTCGAGCTGGTTTTGGGCCATTTCTGCTTCATGCAGAGAAGACTGATCGAGGTTTTCGTTTTTTAACCAGGGAAAATCCACCCAGGCTTCCAGGTATCCTTCTGTACCATGAAATGAGATTCTCCATCCCTCAAAAGGTGAGTAGGTTGTAAGGGAATAGTTGGCTACTACATTATTGGCATAGACGATCTGTGCAGACATCTTGTCGTAGATATTGATCTCTTCCCGGAAAACACAGTTGTCCCGAACATAGCCGTCGTGTTTTTCATTGTCCACATAAAGCTTCATCATGTGGTCGCTTTTAGTGATATCCCAGTAAAATTTACACTCCTTTTTATGTTCGCATGACCGGCAGCTTTTCCCGCGCAATGTTCCATTGCTTCCATAGTGTTCGAGCGAACCATATGCATGAACTTCTTTGGGATCGGAATCTATCCACCAGTTGAGCAGGTCAAAGTGGTGAGTGGCTTTGTGGATCCACAATGTACCGCTGGATTCCCGTTGGCCATGCCATCTGCGGAAATAATCGGCTCCGTGGTAGGTGTTGAGGTACCAGTGAAAGTCTACGGAGGTTACTTTTCCAATGCTGTTGGCTGCCAGCAATTCCTTGATTTTTGTCATATAAGGGCTCCATCGGTAGTTGAAGCCTACAATCAGGTTTTTACCTGACGCGCGCTCTGCGTCCAGGATAGCCTGGCATTTTTGCTCGTCAATCGTAAGGGGTTTTTCCGTGAGAACATCGTATCCCATGTCAAGTCCTTTGATGATAAACTTATGATGGGTGGAATCTTTGGTCGTAACGATGATCAGGTCAGGTTTGGTCTGATTGAGCATTTCCTCAAAATTGGTAAACGTCGGACAATTTACCTTCATATACGTTTTTGCATAAGCCAACCTTCCGGGATTGATATCGCAGAGCCCGACAAATTCGAGCAGATCCGAATACTGCTCAACCAGCCTCCGGCCCCAAAAGGAAGTGCCTCTTACGCCTGTTCCGACTAAAACGATCCTGAGTTTTTTTTGCCCAAGTCCAAATCCCCAGGCTGGAAGTGGCATCAGACTGCCTGCGGCCAGCATGCTTACAGAAGTGAGAAATTTTCGACGAGTAACGTTTGTCTCCATAATATAGGTAGATATTAGTAATACATACAGAAAATGATACTTTCTTAATTTGGGGGTTTATTCTGACTCTGTCAAATTATTCACCCTGCTTTATTCATCATTTTTGCTTCCTAAATTTAATCTGTACTCATATTGGGGGTATGATATTAATCAGGATGGATAATGCCTTAATTTATTGGCATCATATTTCGATGAATTTACCTTAGGAGATAATCCGGAAATAACCCAAATTACAATTCATGAGTATCAAAAAGAGCTTTCAAAAAAACGGATTAACATGCAAAGTTACTTTTCGATTGCCTGCTGATCTGGTAAAAAACGCTGAGAAAGTCTGCCTTGTAGGTGATTTTAATGAGTGGCAGAAAGACGAACTCCCATTAAAGAAGCTGAAATCTGGTGATTTTTCTATCACCCTGAGCCTGAAACAAGGGCAGGCTTACCAGTTTAGATACCTGATAAATGGAGAGAACTGGATCAATGATCCGGAAGCTGACAAGTATGCTTCCGCGCCGTATCCAGGTACAGAAAATTCAGTGTTGTTGCTTTAAGCTACGCAATAGCAGCTATTTTCCTTTGTTGAAAGAAAATATTTCTGAGTCTGTCCGCGCGTTTTTCAGAATCGTCTCCATTTCTGAAAGTATTTCGGGATGGGCGTTTGCCAGATTTTGGGTTTCTCCAATGTCCTGGCTAAGGTCATAGAGCTCAAATGCCGCTTCAGGTCGGGCAATGTAGTCGTATTTTATGGCTTTCCATTTTCCTTTTCGGATAGCGACTCTGCCGCCTTTTTCATGGAATTCCCAGTACATATACGGGTGCTCTGCTTGTTCGCCTTTTCCCAGCGCCGCGGGTAACCAGGAGATTCCGTCGATGTTTGGCGGGACTTGTGCCCCGGTAATTTCTGCCAGTGTCGGCATCAGATCCCAAAAGGCCGAAATATGGTCTGTGGTAGTTCCCGGGCTTATTTTTCCCGGCCATCGGGCGATTGCCGGAACCCTGATCCCGCCCTCATACAGATCTCGCTTATAGCCTTTGAGCGGGCCATTGCTGTCAAAATAGTCGGGGTCAGCTCCTCCCTCCACATGGGGCCCGTTGTCTGAAGTGAAAATGATCAGCGTATTGTCGTCAATGCCCGCAGATTTCAGTTTGTCCATAATTTCGCCCACTTGTTTGTCGAGCAGGTAAACCATTGCAGCAAAAGCTGCATGGGGTTCTGCCTGAGAGCCGTAAGGCCCATTGCGATAGTTTTCGCCATCATCGGTTCCGATAAAGGGTGTTTCGGGAAGAAGTTTTCCCCTAAACAATGCAATTAAAGAATCTGGCACCAGCAGCTCGGCATGCGGAATAGTATTGGGAACATACAGGAAAAAGGAAGTGTCTTTATTTTTCTCTATAAACTCAAGTGTTTTACGCTGAATATAGTCCGGTGCATATAATCCTGTAAAGGAGCCGGAGTTTTGCGGTAGCGATACCTGTGTTTGATTATGCCATAGATACCGGGGATAGTAATTGTGGGCCAGCCGTTGGCAATTATAGCCCAGAAACTCATCAAATCCCTGGCGATTGGGATCTCCTTCTGATCCGGGATAACCCAGCCCCCATTTTCCGAAAGCACCCGTAACATATCCCTGCGCCTTCATCATTTCGGCCAGGGTGAAAATGCTGTCTGCCAGGGGCCATTGCCCTTCAGGTTGAACTTCTTTATTGCCGCGGATAAATGTATGTCCTGTGTGGAGGCCCGTCATCAGGGAGGATCGGGAAGGTGCACATACGGTTGCTCCTGCGTAGTGTTGCGTGAAGCGGATACCTTCTGCGGCCAGCTTGTCCAGATTGGGTGTTTGAAATTTTTTCTGCCCATAACAACTGAGGTCGCCATATCCCAGATCATCGGCCAATATAAAAATGATATTAGGGGGGGGAGTTGTAGTAGTTTCAGAATCGGGCTGACAGGCGAAGTTGAATATTAGCAGGATGAAGGCCGTGATACCCAAAAATGATTTATTGAGGAAAAGCATACAAAAGATTTTAGGGGAATTGAAAACCGGCATTTGATACCGGTTTCCAATTATCGGCAAAAAATCGCGTTAAACATAATCTTTCCAATTCAAAATCTCCCCTGAATATATCGCCTTATTGGCAAGTGCTACTGCAATCGCGCTTTTTCTGCCACTTTCATAACCTACCACCGGGGTTTTGTTTTCCCTGATACACACACCAAAACCTGCAAGCGCTTCCTTCGTTGGTTCACTGTCTTCTTTACCCGGCTCAGTCTGGTACAAAGGCATGGGTTTTCCGGCTTCCCACTTTGGCGAAGCTGCAGAAACGGCATCGAGCTTTTTCTCTTCTTTGAATTGCCGCAGATATGCGGGTTCTATCGTTACAGTTGCCTGATAACCTTCCGCACGGATCAGTCGGATCGTGGCATTTTTACCGTAAAACTTCATCTGAAAACCCATTTCCTCATTGGTCGTCAGGCAGGTAAAACTGGCTTTAACACCATCCGGATATTCAAAAATCGCATGGGTATTGTCAAATGTTTCTCTTCCATCTTTCCAGTAATCAATTCCGCCCATTCCCATAATCCGCACAGGGCTTGCATCGAGCATCCAGTTGACAACATTGATCTGATGCGAAGATAATTCTGCCATCAGGCCGCCCGAATAATCTTTATACATCCGCCAGTTGATGATTCGCTCAAATTGTGGGTCAGGAACAGGCCTGCGCCAGTTGCCGTTACGGTTCCAGTAACATTCAATATGTGAAAGAGGCCCAAATTCATCGCCGTGGATGACGTCATTGATTTTTTTGTAGATGGGATTATACCGGTGCTGGTACCCCACCTGGAAAACCTTATCAGTTGATTTTAGCAATTCTCCCAGTTTTTTTGCCTCATCAATGGTAAAGGTCATGGTTTTTTCGCAGTAGATATGTTTCCCCGCTTCCAGAGAAGCTTTGGCCATTTCGAAGTGAAGATAAAGCGGGGCAGAGATAATGATGCCGTCCAACGAATTGTCTTCCAGCATTTTGTGATAATTGTCATACCCTTTGGCACCTTTTGCTGCCAGGGCCATTCCACTTTCGAGCCGGAAAGGCAGGATATCACAACAAGCAACCACTTCCATCCCGGGAATTTCATTGATGGATTCCATCAGGTTTGTTCCCCTGCCTCCAGTACCGATAATACCGAGGCGAATGGTATCATTTGGTCCAAATCTTTTCAGGTTGGACGTAAAGGGGTATTCACTGGCAAGGGAACCTAATCCACTTGTTAATAATCCTGCGGTGGCCGCAAGTTTGCCAGTATTTGCTAAAAATTTTCTTCTCGAGCCGTTCATAGTAAATTTTATCAAGATTGATTCCTAAGATAAAAACATTATGATTTTTAATATAAGACTTTGGTCATAAAATGTGAAAACGCGGGGGATTCTCTATATTTGTCAGCTTCGGAATAAACTATTATGAAAAGTGCAGGAGATATACAATCATTTGGGAAAACCAGAGATGGAAGGGAAGCGCATTTGTTTCACTTCAGAAACAGGATGGGTGCAGAATTGTCCCTTACCAATTACGGCGGGACAATTATTTCATTAAAGGTTCCTGACCGGGAGGGAAACCCTGGCGATATTGTTCTTGGTTTTGATAATCTGGCAGATATTGAGGCTACCCGCCCGTTTTATGGCTGTATTGTCGGAAGATATGCAAACCGGATTGCCGGCGGGAAATTTTCCTTAAACGGTCAAACTTACCCACTGGCGGTCAACAATGGCCCCAATCATTTACATGGCGGACTCAAAGGATTTGATACTCATATATGGGATGCCGAACCATTTTCCAACGACCTTGGAGCCGGAGTCATTCTTCGTTACATCAGCAAAGATGGCGAAGAAGGATATCCCGGAAACTTATCTGTGAAGGTGACCTACACCCTGACAGAAAAGAATGAACTGCGGATCGATTATACAGCGGAAACCGATCAGACTACGGTCATCAACCTTACCAACCACGCATTTTTCAATCTGAAAGATTGTGGCGCCACAGCGATTCTGGATCATGAACTTCAGCTGTTTGCTGATCAGTTTACGCCGGTAAGTAACGTAATGATCCCCACGGGAGAAATTCGGCCCGTAAAAGGTACGCCACTGGATTTTTCTCATGCTATGCCTATCGGCGCGAGAATTCATAGCCAGGATGAACAAATCAGATTTGGCAATGGTTATGATCATAATTATGTGGTCAACAATCAGGAAGACGAGCTGGCGCTTGTCGCAAGGGTAACCGAAAAATATACAGGCAGGGTAATGGAAGTATTCACCACAGAGCCTGGCGTACAGTTTTATACAGGGAATTTCCTTCAGGGTCGTAAGCCCGGCAAGTATGGGATTATCTATCAGAACCGATCAGGCTTTTGTCTGGAAACCCAGCATTTCCCCGATTCCCCCAACCAGCCTGCGTTTCCTTCCACTGTCTTAAATCCTGGCGAAATGTACAGGAGTACAACTATTTATGGATTTGGAACTGAAAAATAAGGTACTGATAAAACAAATGTTTGCCCTATGTTTTCAAAACAGATTTACGTTGCGGCTACCAGCCAGCATGTAGGTAAAACTACTTCTACCCTGGGGCTGCTGGCCACTCTCCGGGATTCCGGAATTAACGTGGGTTATTGTAAACCCGTCGGCCAGCAATATATTGATGTGGGTTCCAGCCGGGCTGATAAAGATGCCTTACTTTTTTCTACCGTGATGGGTTTTGACCTTGTGCCGGAATTGCATAGCCCCGTGATACTTGGCGACGGGGCAACTACGGCATACATCGACAACCCCCGGCAATACAATTATGGCAACCGGATTTTGAAGGCTTCCAAAATCCTGAACCAAAACTATGATGTCATGGTCTATGAAGGGACCGGACACCCCGGTGTCGGAAGTGTCGTCGGACTCTCCAACGCAAAAGTAGCGAAGCTGCTGCGCGCAGGGCTGATCATGGTGGTAGAAGCCGGTATAGGCAAAACGATTGATTCGCTGGATCTTAATCTCTCTGTATTCGAGCAGAAAAAAATCCCGGTCATTGGGGTGATTATCAACAAGGCGCTGCCTTCCAAAATAGATAAAATTCAGTACTATGTGGGCAAGGTACTCAAGGAACGCGGCTTGCCGCTCCTCGGTATTTTGCCTTATGAAGAAGAATTGGGGCAAATTATCATGCGCACCATTGTAAAAGGAATTGGTGCGACTGTTACACAAAACGAAGGATATCTGGACAACAAAGTCAAAGATATTATTGCCGGCTCATTGATAGATTTGACACAATTGAAAAATTTTAACAATCAGCTTCTGGTCGTAAGTGTCAAAAGACTAGAAGATGCCTTGCGGAAACTCAGCCAGGTCACCCGACTGATGGATACCGATGAGTCTCCGCTGAGCGGTATTATTATCACAGGTGAGGGAGAGCCTTCGGAAGAATATAATAAGTATTTTGAGGACCATAAAATTCCTGTTCTTCGCTCTATGATGGATACATATGAAGTGGTAATGAAAATCTCCAGAATTGAGGTTAAGATCAATACACGCACCCCCTGGAAAGTGAGGAAAGCGGTCGAACTGTTTAAAACACATATAAATCTTACCCCAATTATGGAATCTCTGGGGGTATAACTGGTTTTATAAGGGCTTTTTGTTTATTTAGTGCAAATTTTTAACCGGGAAATTATAGTATAATTTTTACATGAAGATTCTCGTCATAGGGGCAACAGGAAGAGCTGGAAGGTTGCTCGTCGAATATTCACTTGAGAAAGGGCATGATGTAACTGCATTTGCCCGCAATATGGAGGATTACCCCATCCAGCATCCTCGCCTTTCACTTGTGACGGGTGATGTTTTGTATCCCTCCCTGATTGATGCAGGGGTGCAGGGACAGGATATTGTACTTTCCGTTATTGGCATCCGCCAGTTTGGCGGCCCGATTACCCTCCTCTCTACAGGTATTAAAAATATCATAGGTGTCATGGAGAAGCGAGGGGTAAAGCGGCTGCTGACGATTACGGGCGCAGGTATTTTGCAGGAAACCGAAGATTTGCTGATTATGGAAAGTCTGAGTTTCCCTCCCAATTTGCAAAACATATCCATGGACCATCAGCGGGTGTATGAAGGGTTGGCTGCAAGCAATCTGGACTGGACGCTGGTCGCTCCGGCGTTTATGCATAATGGAGACCGAACCGGGAAATACGTTGTAAAAGCAGACTATTATCCCCCTCGTACCCGAAATGAAGTCTCCGTAGAAGATGTCGCTGATTTTATTACTGCGGAAATGACGGAAAACAAATTTCTCAGGAAAAGAGTTGGAATAGCACATCCTTTAGATCTCTAGCTATTTTTAATTTGATCATTCCCACCTATATTTATCCATTCGCGAATTGAACCCAAATATATGAAAGTAGGCATTATCGGAACCGGAAACATAGGTCTTTCCCTGGGAAAGGCCCTTACAAAAAAAGGTTATAAAGTCATGTTTGCCTCTCATTCTCTGGCAAGAGCCAATGAAGCTGCCGGGGAAATGGAGCATAACGCCGTGGGAGGCACGGTAGCCAGTACCATTCATTACGGAGAAATCATTTTTCTCGCAGTACCTTATAAGTCTATTGAGGATGTGCTGCGCAATTCAGATAGTTTTCAGGGAAAAGTGGTCGTAGATTGTACAAACCCTCTGATTATGGGCAATCCTGCAGAACTCGCCATCGGGTTTACCACTTCCGCTGCAGAGCAAATCGCAAAAATGATCCCTGCTGCCCGGGTAGTCAAAGCATACAATACCGCTTTTGCCCAGCATATTGCAAACGGTCCATATTTTGGCCCCAACGATGCTTCTATGTTTTACTGCGGAGATGATGCCGATGCGAAGGCGTCTGTTGCCAGATTAATTGAAGCTACTGGTTTTGAACCCGTCGATTGTGGCCCGCTTAGCAGCGCCCGCCTGCTTGAGCCTATGGCGGTGCTGATCGTTCGCCTCGGCAATAATATGGGAATGGGCAGTGAAATTGCCTTCAAACTCCTGAAGCGGGACTAGGCGTATGAACCCGCGGTTTAGAGCGCTTCATCTGATCCAGACCAGGCAACCTGTGCCACCGACCGACCAGTCACGCCGGCCCAGTGAATTGTTTGGGGAGAATGTGTTTACCCGGGCAAAAATGAAACAATACCTCTCCGAAGAGGTGTACCGCTCGCTCAAAGAAAGCATTGAACAGGGACAAACGCTGGATCGGAAAATTGCAGGTCCGGTAGCAAATGCCATAAAATCCTGGTCTCTTGACAAAGGGGCTACGCATTTTACCCACTGGTTTCAGCCGCTTACTGGTCGAACCGCAGAAAAACACGATTCTTTTCTGGAGATATCGGACGGCGAACCGATCGATAAATTCTCTGGTGACGAACTCAGTCAGCAGGAACCAGACGCTTCTTCTTTTCCCAGTGGAGGGCTTCGCACGACGTTTGAAGCCCGGGGCTATACAGCATGGGACTGCAGCTCCCCGGTTTTTATTTTTGAAACTACCTACGGAAAAACCCTCTGTATTCCCACCATTTTTGTGTCTTATACCGGGCAGGCGCTGGATTATAAAATCCCGCTGCTTCGCTCCATAAGGATGCTCGATAAGGCGGCCACAGAAGTCTGCCGTTATTTCGACCGAAAGGTCAGACATGTCTCTCCTACACTCGGCATTGAACAGGAATATTTCCTGATTGATCGCTGCTACTACGACCTTCGCCCTGATCTGATACTTACCGGGCGAACCGTTTTTGGTGCAGCTTCTGCCCGTGGACAGCAACTCGATGACCATTATTTTGGCTCTATCCCGGAGCGTGTTTTTGCTTTTATGAATGAGTTGGAACAGGAATGCCACCGGCATGGTATTCCTCTGCGTACCCGACACAATGAAGTCGCTCCCGCTCAGTTTGAATGTACGCCTCAGTTTGAAAATCTTAATGTGGCGGTGGACCATGGCCTGATGGTAATGGATCTCATAGACCGTACCGCCCGAAAACACAACCTGGCAGCACTTCTGCACGAAAAGCCATTCGCCGGAATGAATGGCTCCGGTAAACACAACAACTGGTCCCTGATGACTGATACCGGGAAAAACCTTCTGGCCCCCGGATCAAACCCCAAAGAGAATCTTATGTTTCTGACATTTTTCGTGACAGTCATCAAGGCTGTACATGAATATGCAGACCTCCTGCGGGCAAGTATTGCTTCTCCCGGCAATGACCACCGTCTGGGTGCCAGCGAAGCGCCTCCGGCTATTATGTCGGTGTTTATTGGCAGCCAGCTTTCCCGCGTTCTCAACGACATTGAAAATCCTCCCCGAAGGAAAAAAAACGATCATGTAAGCGAACTGATGCATTTGGGCATCAGCGAAATTCCTGAATTGCTCATCGATAATACTGACCGCAACCGAACTTCTCCGTTTGCTTTCACTGGTAATAAATTTGAGTTTCGGGCCGTGGGTTCTGCTATGAACAGTTCGGCACCGATGACCATCCTCAATGTAATCGTCGCAGCACAGTTGCAGGATTTTGTTCAGCGTGTAGCGAGCAAGATCAATCGGGGACGCAAACAGGAGGCGGCAATTCTCGACATTATTCGCGAGTATATCGAAACCAGTAAAAGTATCCGGTTTGAAGGTGATGGATATAGCCCGGAATGGGAAAAAGCCGCAGGGAAACGAAACCTGAAGAACATACGGTTTACGCCTCACGCACTGGATGCATTGCTGGAAGAAAAAGTAGTAAAGCTTTTCACTGAGGCAGAGGTCTTTTCTGCCGATGAATTAAAAGCCCGCCACGAGGTATTAGTCGAAAACTACCTTAATAAAGTGCGTATTGAGGCAGATATTATCGAAGAATTAGCCATGACAAGTTTGCTGCCTGTAGCAGTTAACTATCAGGGCCAGTTGCTTAAAAATATCGCCCGTGCCCGTGCAGTGAATATTTCTCCAGTGGCTGTAGCTTCACAGGAAAAGCTCGCCGAAAAACTCGGCGAACAAATCAATGCCGTCATAAGCGGAGTAGCGGAAATGAATAAAGCCAGAGCTTTTGCTGCAAAAACAAATTCTACCCGCCTGATCGCCCAAGCCTATGCCGAACGGGTCGTTCCTGTATTTGCCCTTATCCGCGCACAGATAGACGCGATGGAGGGACTTGTGCCCGATGAAAACTGGCCACTTCCCAAATACCGGGAAATGTTATTTGTCAGGTAATATCAGATTTAAACTGTTTGTACAGTTTGAAAGGTTCCTCCAGACTCTCATCTAACAAAAATATTCCGGCTCCGCTATCAATCTCAGCAACGTAGTGCGGTTCTTTGTGTTTGTTTCTGGCTTGTTCTCTTTGAAAGAGGAGGAAACTGACATAGTCAGATACATTTTCCCGAAGTTCAGGCGGTAATTGCTGGATATTAGCAAGAATTTCGAGATTCAAATTATCCATGACGTATTATAGGGTTCAAAAATATGGGTTACAAGAAGCATTTCTTACCACGAAGAAACGCTAAAATAGCGTTCCTTTGATCGATTTTTGCGCGAATGGTCATCTTTGTCGGATGAAATGCCTGAAGTAAAATGTCGGTGATCACCTACGTTCGTAAATCTCAGGTTTATCTTGTAATTTTGCAGCCTGTTTGATTATTAGAGAAAATCATAATGAAAATTATTATCGCAGGAGCTGGAGAAGTCGGCTTTCACCTTGCCCGAAAGTTGTCTCATGAGGACCATGATATTATCCTGATAGATAAAGTGGAAGAGCGGCTCTCGCATGCTGAGTCACATATAGATGTCGGGGTTTTGAAAGGAAATTCGGTTTCCATACGATTGCTGGAGCAGGCGGGGGTAAATGGGGCAGATCTTGTGATTGCCGCTACTTCTTCGGAGGAGACCAATATTACTACTGCAATTATTGCCAAACATCTTGGCGCCAAAAGGACCATTGTGCGAATCAGCAACCCTGAGTTTCAGACAGATAAGGAAAAATTGGATCTGCGGAAACTGGGTATCGATTCGATGGTATTTCCCGAAAACCTCGCTGCGCAGGAAATCCATCGCCTGATTGAGTTTTCCGCACTTACCGATTCTTTCGAATTTGGAGAGGGGAAGTTGTCGCTCGTAGGGGTGGTTTTAGAGGAAGATGCACCACTTATTGGGATGAATCTGATCGAATCAGTTAAGATAGATACGGATGTGAAGTTTACTGTGGTTGCAATTTTGCGTGGCCGCAAAACGCTGATCCCGCGGGGAGATACGGTATTTCAGAAAAACGATCACGTTTATTTTATTACTCATCCTGAAAATACCCATAAGCTGATGGACCTCGCCGGAAAAGAAAAGGTAGATATCCGGAAAATCATGATTTTGGGTGGCAGTCTCATTGGCCGGGAGTTTGCCCGCTATGTGCAGCACAATTATAAAGTGCGGATGATTGAGATTGACAAAAATAAATGCTATCGCCTGGCAGAAGAACTTGACCATGCGATGATCATTCACGGTGACGGCAGCAATGTGCAGTTTCTGGAAGAGGAGGGAATTGAGGAAATGGACGCTTTTGTCGCGGTAACTGGCAATTCTGAGACCAATATTATCTCCTGTCTCGTCGCCAAAAACCATGGTGTGAAACGCGCTATCGCCCTCGTGGAAAATATCGATTATATCAGCCTTTCGCAGACCATTGGAATTGATACCCTGATTAATAAAAAAATGATCACGGTAAACAATATTTTCCGCTACGTAAGAGAAGGTCAGGTAACCGCGCTTACCAGCCTGCATGGCGTTGACTCCGAAGTGCTGGAGTTTATCGTCCATAAAGACTGTGAAATTGCTGATATTCCCATTAAAAAGCTTCAGTTTCCCCGCGATGCGATTATCGCCGGTGTAGTCAGGGGAGAAGATAGCTTTATTGCCGACGGAAATACCTTTATCCAAAGCGGAGATCGGGTGGTGGTATTCACCCTTCCTTCTGCGGTTCACAAAGTTGAGAAGTTTTTTAAATAAAAGGGTGGTTTATTCCACCCAGTTTCTCTCTTCCACTTCCATTTCTTCCTCTGGCGCCGGACCAAAATCTTCGTCAAAAAAGATACCTTTTGATCTTGCCAGGGGGGGGATCAGCGCTTTTTCCATTTCGTCCTCGTTTTGGTACACGGGAAATTTGGAAGGGGGGGGACCAGAAACAGCAGAAGAACCAAAAACACCTGCGCTTGCGAGGCCTGAAGCTGCTGCGGCACCACCCATAGCGGCTGCTGCCATTGTGCCAAATTTGACACTTCCCAATGGTAAATATTGTGCGGTTTTTACTCCATCTATCAGCCTTTTCCAGTCAAATGCAGGGCCTATATCTGTTTTTCCCGTGGTGCGGAAGTTGACGTGGGTAGTAATGCCTTTAAATTGCGCGTTCTCCAGCGTTGCTTCATAACGCTTACTTTCTTCGATAAACTCGCGAGGGATGTTGTATAAACTGGTGAGGTATCGAACCAATATAATCAAACTGTCATATTGCTTGTCGGTATGGGCCGCAAAATATTGATACCCACGGTACGGCTTATCCAGCTTAATATACTGGTCTGCATCAGTCAGCGCACAATAGGTATCTACCGGGTTTCCTTTTACCCGGGAATAGGCCGTCTCCAGGGTTTTTTTATCGGGGCTTAATGTCAGCGGGCCGAAGTTGGATAATTCGATCCCGATAGAGCTTTTGCTTCCGATACTGTTTCCGCCCAAAGCTTCAGAGCCGAGGTGATAGGACCAGTAGTGAGAGGGGAAAAGTTGATAAATCGTACCGTCCCGGGCAATCACATAGGCGACACTCAGACGCGTTCTCCCGGTAGCCGGCCTTGGGGAAAGGGTGGTGACATCGCTTAAAACATGCCCGACCGTGTAGTGGATGACCACCTTGTCTTTATCGCACTTTTCGCTTTCGTAAAAATCGCGATAACCATCTTTCCGGGTTGCCAGTGTCGCATTCAACATAAGGTTTGACTCGCCAGGCACAGCGATGGAAAAAGAGTCGAGTTTGAAGCCTTTGTTGGTCTCTGGTGTCCGGAATTTGGATTCTAATTCTGAAAGGGAATTAATACGCATGAGGATAGTTTTTGTGGTGGGGGCATAACCTAAGGTAGGAAATATTACCCTAAGCCTACGTCAATTTACATTTTTTTTGAAAAAATCCTCAAAATCTGCGAATGGGTATTTTATTCTGTTATGATCTCATACTCTGAAACCATGGTAATAGGCCAGCGCTGCCCTTCTGGCAATAGATCACTGGTGAGATTCACTTCTCCACTTAAATCCTGGTTGATCGACGTCCTGATTGTCCATCCGTTGCGGGGGTTGAGGAGTATTTCCCCTTGCTGTGAACCTGCCAGTTGGTAGGCAAGCCGCATACCCATCATCTCCATCGGAACATCCGGGTTGGAAGCCATTTTGGAAAACACTTCGAGCGTTGCCTGGTTTTGATCAAGGGCTTTTACTTTATAACTGGTTTCCATGGTGATCGGGAATCCCTGATTAATGGTCGTTACGCGGGTCCATTCATCCCCAATGCCTACCTTTTTCCGGGGATAAATAGCCATGAGATTTTGCATTGTGGCACGGGTGTTTTCGTCTCCGTACTGATTTTTTAATGAGGTGGAAAGTGATTGGCGGGTTTCGGTATCCAGCCCCTCAAAAGAAACGAGCATATTATCCAGCATCTGATCAATCCCTTTGACCTCCGTCACCTCTCCCATAGGTGTTATCGTCATGAAAAAAGATTGTCCGGCCAAAGCGGCAAAACCTTTGGCTGCCGGAGGCACAGTCTCGACGATACTGTCTGAATCAAAACGAGTGCTGCCCGTGACGCCGTCCTGGTTAAAGATAACCCGCGAATAGGTAACCTTGATTTCATAGGACTTGGCATCGGCTTCCAGTACATCGTAGGTATAGTACATGCCAATGGTCTGATTGATATTTTGTTCTGTTTCCATCAACACCTGACTGATATCCTGATGGGCAAAATAGCTTATCGTAAAATGGTCGTTTTTTTCCAGGTTGAGCCTTAACTTGATCTTTGATGGGGAAACACTTTGTGCAAAAAGAGAAAAAGCAGAAGATAGGAGCAAAAAGAAAACAATGGTTACAACAGATTTTTTTTGCATAATGTCTGGATATATTTATATGGCGTTTACGACCGGGTGATAAAGATGTTTGTAAAAACGGTTTGTTTGCGGATAAATACTATTTTTGGCGCAAAGTTTAGCTGTTGTTGTGAAAAGGTTAAAGCCATATCTTTCTGTTGCTGTTCTCCTGGGTCTGGGTTACCTGATTCTGGATAAGGCCTTTTTGAAGATTTTGCGCAACCCCAACAACTACCTTCTGGGTAAATCTCAGGACGGATTGAAGAATTATTTCACGCCTGCCTGGTATTTGAAGTATGACACAGGGCTGCATTTTTCGGGGATGAATTATCCTTTTGGCGAGCACGTGCTTTATACTGACAATCAGCCGCTTATATCCTGGCTCCTCAACCTGATTGACAATCACATTTTCCCATTGGCGGATTATACTGTGGGTATTATGAATGGTCTTATTCTGGGGGCTTTGGTGGGTTGTATGTACTTTCTGTATAAAATTCTCCGGCATTTTCTGATGCCCGCGGTTTACGCCATTCCGGTTGCGATCATTATCGCCTGCCTGTCTCCGCAGATTCACCGTTTTGCCGGTCATTATGCGCTGGCTTATACTATCTATATTCCGATGCTCTGGTGGCTGCTGATTCGCGGCACAACGGGCCCGCGCCCCTGGCTGGGTTTTGCTGGCGCTTTGCTGACCGTAACGCTTGCTGGCGGCGTACATGCGTATTATCTGTTGATGGGGGTTCTGTTTACCGGGGCTTATATGGCTGTATTTGCTTTCAGCCGCCGTAAAAACCGATCTGAGCTGATCCTTTCGCTGATAAAAACCGGGCTGGGACTGTTATTGCCGCTGGTAATTTTCCAGACTTTCATGGCACTGACGGATACCGTTGGTGACAGGCCTGACAATCCTTCCGGATTTTTCTTCTATCGCGCATACTGGGAAAGTGTATTTCTTCCGGTACAGGGTCCGTTGTGGGACGGCTGGCACTGGTTTTTTAAAACGCCGCGCCCACAAGTGGAGGGGTTTTCTTATGTCGGCATGCTGGCGACTGTGATTGGCGTGATGACAATTCTCCGCACCGTACGGTACGGCTGGCAGATTCGGTATGACCGGATGTTCTGGCCGGCGCTGCCGGGTGATCTGGCCGTAGCCTTTTGGGCAGGGTTTCTGATCTTGTTGTTTTCTATGGCATTGCCTTTTCGCTGGCATCTCGAATGGCTGCTCGATGTGTTGACGCCGTTGCGGCAGTTCCGATCATTGGGGCGGTTTGCCTGGGTGTTTTTTTATACATTCACTGTATATGCTGCAGTGTATGTATATATGATCTTCCGGCGATTTTCCCAAAAAGGGCTTCGTCTCTCTGCGATATCCATTGTGGTGACCGCCTTGTTTTTCTGGTTATGGGAAGCGGCCATTCATATTAAAATCCATGCGGATGTGGCGCTAAAAACCAAAGGCGATAATGTGCTGGCCAATGTTGAACCTGACTTTGCAAAATGGCTGGCTGATGCAGGGGGAAATCCTGATGATTTTCAGGCTGTATTGCCAATTCCCGCTTTTAACACCGGTTCGGAGAAATTTGTGCCTTACCCGCCTTCCGATGGTACGGTTGCCCGGGTCTTTAAGCTGGCGTACAACCTGGGGCTTCCAATCGCATGTGGGAGCATGTCGCGAACTTCCATTTCCCAGTCAGAAAAACTGATTCAGCTTTTCAGCGGGGATTATATAGAAAAAACCATTCTCGCCGATTATCCCAACCGCAAACCGCTGCTGATTCTCTTTGAATCGGGAGTCAAACTATCGCCAGGCGAAGAAAATCTGATGAAAAAAGCGGTGCGGATTACCCCCGAAGACCGATTTGCCCTTTACCGGCTGGAGCTTGACAGCCTTTCTACGCGGTGGGGGGAAGTGGAAAAAAGATTTGCCGCGGAAAAGGACAGCCTCCTGTTTGCCGACGGTCCGGTTCATAAATCAACCCGGGAAAGCTGGGTGTATTTTAATGGTTACGACCAGAATGAACACAGCCCATTTGGCGCTGAAACGCTGCGGGGAAATGAAAGTGATCCGCTCTGGCTGTTTAACGATACTATTCCCTCCGACAGCAGGCTGCATGTTTCGCTTTGGATGCGGGTCGATCCGAAGGAATCGGGTTTCCCCGGATTTTTTTACAGAGAATATGACCATGCCGGAAATCAGGTCGATTACCAGCAAATCGCTACCATGTTTGGTCAAGTCATTTACAAAGACTGGATGATGGTGGAATACACTTTTCAACCAAAAGCCGCAGGCAACCGGGTGGAATTCTGGCTGAAAGACAAATATCCGGAGGCAGAGTCATTCCTCATCCGGCAGGAGAATACGGACGTGTTCCGGGAAATACCCGGACAGTCGCTGATGTACAACAATTTTTACCTTGAGCGTTAACCAACTCGATATCATCCTTCCCTGTTTTCATCCACGGGAAGACTGGACTGGGAGGATTATCACATCCGCCGAAGAACTGAAAACCCGGCTTCCGGAGGTGCATATCCGTTATATTTTGGTGAATGACGGTTCGCCTTCTCCCATCGATCCGGCAGCGATTGAAAAACTCCGCGAGGCCTTGCCGGCATTTGAATACATTTCCTATTCTGTCAATCGCGGCAAAGGGTATGCGCTTCGCCAGGGAATGGCCGTGTCAGATGCAGCTATCAGCATATTTACTGACCTCGATTTTCCTTATACGATGGAAAGTCTGGTGAAAATTTATGGCGTATTGTCGGGCGGGGAAACAGACATTGCCGTAGGCATCAAAAACCAGAACTATTACGACAAACTGCCGCCCATGCGGGTGAAAGTTTCCCGGTTTCTACGTTTTCTGATCCGCAATTTTCTCCGCATTCCGATTACCGATACCCAGTGTGGACTGAAGGGGTTTAACGCCTCAGGCCGGGCTATTTTCCTTCAGACAACGATCAACCGCTACCTGGCCGACCTTGAATTTATTTTTCTGGCTTCCCGGCAAAAAAATCTCAAACTCACCCCACTTCAGGTTGAGCTGCGCGAAGGCGTCGTATTTAGCCGGGTGAATATGCGGATTTTGCTCGGAGAAGGGACTAATTTTCTACGGATTGTGTTGCGCTCGCTAGCCTAGTACCACACTTATGGCAAAAATTTTCATCAGCGGAATAAGGCGTATCACACGCCGGACAAAGACCTTTGTTTTTTAGCGCTTTTGCTACGACTTCGCGGTTCATAATCCGCTGATATTCGCCCGCATCAATCCATTGAAACAATTGAGAAGCGCGGATAATGGTAAATGGCTCAGGGTTTTCGTACCCGGCGGCAAAGCGAATCAGCTTGTCGAAAGTATTTTCGGGTATTCCGTCAAAATCGGCAGCCTGCAAGCGCAGATCTTCGGTAGAAACTCTGCCCTGATACTTTTCCGGTAAACCGGCGGTTTTGATGAGTGCACTTGCGGCAACTTCAGGATTTTGACAGGTGAGGAGTCCGGCCCGGTCTGCGGTAAACTCCGACATCCGGTACCAGTGCATCAGGGCCATCTGAAGTGGCATGGAGAGCAGGTTGCCTACACCCAGGGTAACATCGCTGATGAGTTGGGTTACCACACGGAGCGATTCGGCGATCATTCGGTACAGGACGTGGTTGCTGCGAATATGGCCCAGTTCGCGTCCAAAAAGAAAAAGAATTTCATCGTCAGTCAGCGACTCGATGGCGCCACTGCTGATGGCGATAATCTGCCTTTTTTCCCCGCTGGTGAAAGCGGTGATTTTATCCTCCCGTTCGATATACAATTCCGGCACATTGGGCATTTCGACTATGCGACAGGCTTCTTTGAGCAAATTGTGCAGCTCAGGGATATTTTTTCCAGTTACCCGGATATTGCCTCCGGTATGTTTAATCAACAGATATTTTTCAAATCCATAATCCAGAATCTTCTGAGTCAATAGATCCAGTCCCCGTGTGCGCTCCAGTCGGTCCAGGGATTCTCTGTCAAATGGATGTTCGTATTCATACGTCAGGAGGTCATGGAGGATTTTGCGGGACATGATTTATATGACGGTTATTCTTTATTACAAACGCTCTCCGCACTTATGGCAGAAGCGTGCGTTGGGTTTGCTGACGGTATCACATTTGGGACATACGGCCAGTGATTCTTCCGGCGATTCATCTGCCTCGAATTTACGGTAATTGATCCCATCGTCAAATATATTCGGGCGTTTATTGAGACGAAACCTGCCATCGGTAGCCTGATTGTCTTCTCCTTCCATAGGAAGGAAAATCGACAAACCCAGATATGCCAGCAGACCAATCCCCGAAAAGAAACTAGTCACAATAAAAATCAGTCTGAAGATAATGGGTTCCACCCCAAAGTATTCGCCCAGGCCTGCACAAACCCCCGTCAAGCTGCCGCGTTTTTTTTTGAGTTTAGCGTTTGGGTTGGGTGCGGGGATTTTGAATGGCAATTTGAGATTTGCCAGGAATGAACCTTTTTTCTTGGAGATAGGGTCAATTCGTCTCATAGCTGGAATATTACCGGATTTAGACTGTAAGTGCAAAAAAATTCGACCAATTAGTTATTTTTACCGCCCTTATACAGCCGTTTTCATTCTTTGGTTAAAGACTTTCCAGATTTGCCAAAGACGGAAAATGCGAACTGGTTATTTTATTTTTCCTTATGATTGATCTCAGAAGCGATACCGTTACCCGTCCGACCCCGGCCATGCAGGAAGCCATGTTTCAAGCCGTAGTGGGCGACGATGTGTTTGGCGAGGATCCCACCATCAATGCCCTTCAGGAGAAAATTGCCGCGATGTTTGGCATGGAGGCAGCCCTGTTTTGTCCGTCGGGAACCATGTGCAACCAGATTGCCATCCGCATCTCGACCCAGCCACAGACAGAGGTAATCTGCGATCAGTATTCCCATATCTACCTGTATGAGGGCGGGGGAGTAGCTGCGCTTTCGCATGCATCGGTACGGCTGTTGCCCGGCGACCGTATGCGGCTGACTCCACAGCAGGTCGAAGACAGTATCAATCCTGAAAATATCCATTTTCCCCCGACGGCACTTGTTTCACTGGAAAATACCTGTAACAAGGGCGGCGGCAGTTATTACACCCTGGCGGAGGTGGCGGCGATCAGCGAAGTGTGCCGGAGGCACGGACTTCGCCTGCATATGGATGGTGCGCGCATCTTCAACGCCCTGGTCGCCAGCGGCGACAAAGCAGAAGATTACGGACAGTATGTCAACACCCTGTCTGTCTGCTTATCCAAAGGACTCGGCGCGCCGGTAGGTTCGCTGTTGTTGGGCAGTAAAGCCGACATCAAAAAAGCAATCAGGGTGCGGAAGATGTTTGGCGGCGGGATGCGCCAGGCAGGGTATCTCGCTGCGGCGGGCATCTACGCACTCGATCAACATATCGCCCGCCTGGCAGACGACCACAGAAGGGCAGCCAGGCTGGGAGAAACCCTAAGCCGCCTGAACTGGGTGGCAGAACTGCTGCCGGTGGAGACCAATATCGTTGTTTTCCGCCCGGATACAACTTTGATCACCCGCGATGGAGTAGTTGATGCACTCAAAGCAAAAGGCATACGGGTTTCCTCCTTCGGCAACGACTGGATACGGATGGTCACCCACCTCGACGTAGACGACGCCGCGATAACCCGCGCCGAGGAGGCGCTGGCGGGGATAAAATAACTTTGTCAGGCAAAAAACCATTCGTGTAAATTCGTGTCATTCGTGGCTATTTATGATTTGGCTTGATGAAGTCAGCCACGAATAACACGAATGACCACGAAAATCAGCGCAAAACCCATTCGCGTAAATTCGGGTCATTCGTGGCTATTGATGATTTAGCTTGATGAAGTCCGCCACGAATCCCACGAATGCCCACGAAAATCAGCGCAAAAATCATTCGTGCAAATTCTCGTCATTCGTGGCTATCTATGATTTGGCTTGATGAAGTCAGCCACGAATAACACGAATGACCACGAAAATCAGCGCAAAAACCATTCGCGCAAATTCGTGCCATTCGTGGCTATTTATGATTTAGCTTGATGAAGTCAGCCACGAATAACACGAATGACCACGAAAATCAGCGCAAAAACCATTCGCGCAAATTCGTGCCATTCGTGGCTTATCCG
Source organism: Bacteroidia bacterium (assembly GCA_041391665.1). Taxonomy (NCBI): domain Bacteria; kingdom Pseudomonadati; phylum Bacteroidota; class Bacteroidia; species Bacteroidia bacterium. Next base: position 1,005,694 of record JAWKNO010000002.1, read on the forward strand.
ATTAGGGCAAATCGTCGATTAAAAATCTTGAAAGACTATTCTTTGTTTTCCCAGGAAGGAACCACAAGGAGCACAAAGGCAACCACAAGGGACACAAAGAAAACATCCACCTTAGTGCCCTTCGTGAATCCCTCGTGTCCCTTGTGGTTAAACTTGTCTCATCCGCCAATTCACTCCAACTCCTTCAAGGCATTTTGCACCCAGTTGAGATTTTTCTGAAATTCTACATAAGCAGGAAAAGCTTCGGATAATTCAACAAGCAGTATTTGAGAAGACAGATAATATTCTTTTGCCTTTGGTATGTTCTGGAGTTTGTTTTTATGAAACCATCCCAACCATTGATAAGATAAGGCCAGTCCGTTTTTAAAGGACACGTTGTTGGGGTAGGCCTCATAGAGTTCTTTTTCCAGCTGTTTGTATTGTTCGAAGAAAGCGAGTGCGCGGTCGAGTTGTCCGAGTGCGGTGTGGGTCTCGCCTAATTTTTCGTACGAAATGGCCAGATTGTTTTTAAATTCCACGTTGTTGGGGTAGGCCTCATAGAGTTGCTCAAACAGCTGTGTTTCATCTTCGTAGAAAGCGAGTGCGCGGTCGAGTTGTCCGAGTGCGGTGTGGGTCTCGCCTAATTTTTCGTACGAAATGGCCAGTGAGTTTTTAAAGGAAACGTTGTTGGGGTAGGCCTCATAGAGTTGCTCAAACAGCTGTGTTTCATCTTCGAAGAAAGCGCGTGCGCGGTCGAGTTGTCCGAGTGCGGTGTGGGTGGAGCCTAATTTTTCGTACGAAATGGCCAGTGAGTTTTTAAAGGACACGTTGTTGGGGTAGGCCTCATAGAGTTCTTTTTCCAGCTGGTTGTATTGTTCGAAGAAAGCGCGTGCGGGGTCGAGTTGTCCGAGTGCGGTGTGGGTCTCGCCTAATTTAGCGTACGAAATGGCCAGTCCGTTTTTAAAGGACACGTTGTTGGGGTAGGCCTCATAGAGTTCTTTTTCAAGCTGGTTGTATTGTTCGAAGAAAGCGCGTGCGCGGTCGAGTTGTCCGAGTGCGGTGTGGGTGTTGCCTAAGAAATTGTACGAAATGGCCAGTCCGTTTTTAAAGGACACGTTGTTGGGGTAGGCCTCATAGAGTTCTTTCGAAATCTGGAGGTCTTTTTCGTAGAAAGCGCGTGCGCGGTCGAGTTGTCCGAGTGCGGTGTGGGTGTTGCCTAATTTAGAGTACGAAATGGCCAGTCCGTTTTTAAAGTCTGAATTTTCCGGATCGCTTTCGCAAAGGCGGGTGGAAATCTCTTCATACTTTTCAAACCAAGCCAATGCCTGAATCAAATCCCCGGTGGCAGTGAAATAGGCTCCCATCCGCTCACAAAGAATGCTTGTGTTATGGTAAGGCGCTTCCAACCCCTCTACCACGGCTGCGGCATATCTCACCCAAAGGGCTGCTTCTTCGTAGGTGGTATTGACCAGATGACTGATGCCACCTTCATACTTTAGCTTTTCCAGCAACACCCCGATCATTCCCTTACAATCCTCGTACAGGTCTGTATTTTTCTTCCGGGTGATCTGCTGTACGACGGGGCTGATTTTGAAGGAGGTGGTTTCTTCGTTGTATTCGAGCCAGCCTTTTTGGCTGAGGGAAACCAGCGTCTGATCCAGTTCTGTCTGACCGGGACAGAGGACTTCCAGTTGAGCCAAAGGGATCTGCTCCGCAGGCAGGACGGCAAATATCGAAAGCAGGGCCACTTCCTCCCGGCTCAGACCTCCCAGATCGTACATGGCTTCGATGATGGCTTCGGGTTTTTCTTCCCGCAGTACGTCCTTACTCTGGTAGCCTGTCCGCACCGCCCGGCTCTGGCTCAGGGCCAGTACGCCTCTGCTTTGCAGGTCTGCCAGCAAGTTGGAGAGGGTGTATCGGGTTTTGAGTTTGTTGAGAAGGGCCAGGTTTTTGGCCAGGAGTTCGATGACGAGGGTATTGCCGCCGGTGGCGGTGCGTATCTGCTCAAACAGCCCATCTTCCGAAGGCTGGTGTTTGGGGTAGTATTTTTGGAAGAGTGCCAGTGCTTCGGCAGCGGGCAGGCCTTCGATACGGAAGGTCTCCGCCTGTTCAAAATCCGACACCCGTGTCGTCAGCAGGAGGTGGAAGTTGCGGCAGCGGGAGAGGCGGAGGTAGTTTTCTTTCAGGTCTTCGACCTCATTGGCGTTGTCGATGACCAGGAGGCAGGGGCGGTTGAGTTCGGCCATAGCGGCGAGAAGGAGGTCGAGGCGTTCGTCAATCGGCATCCGGTCCTCAAAGGTAATCCCGAGTGAATGCGCCAGTCGAAGCAGGGCAAAAGCGATGCCGGACTCACTCAGCAGCCAGGCGGTATGGGCGTAGTCGGCTTGAAACTTGTGATAATACCGCGAAGCGAGCGAAGTTTTGCCAATCCCACCCCGGCCATTGACAAGGAGAAGCAGCCCGGCGCCGGAGGAGAGTTTCTTGCGAATGGTTTCCATCTCTTTTTCCCTGCCGATAAAAACTTCAGACAAAAAGGGTGGAGTAGTGAGGTGGCGGGGGATTTTTCGGTCGCCAGGATAAACGATCTTTTCAATATAGGTACTATTGTCCCCCATATTAATTTGGCGGTCGATTTGTTTTTTATCTCCTCCGACATTGTCTCCGCTTCCGGTGTGTGATGGATCAGGCATGAAAACTATTTATCTTTCTGAAATATAAGCGAAATTTCTGATTTTTGGCAAAATAGTTGGGGATTAGAGGTGCTTGTTGATTCCCGGCCAAATTATATGACTACTATAAAATCAGCGCAAAAACCATTCGTGCAAATTCTCGTCATTCGTGGCTATCTATGATTTGGCTTGATGAAGTCAGCCACGAATCCCACGAATAACCACGAAAATCAGCGCAAAAACCATTCGCGTAAATTCGCGTCATTCGTGGCTATTGATGATTTAGCTTGATGAAGTCAGCCACGAATAACACGAATCCCTCAAAAATCAGCGCAAAAACCATTCGCGCAAATTCGCGTCATTCGTGGCTATTGATGATTTGGCTTGATGAAGTCAGCGACGAATAACACGAATAACCACGAAAATCAGCGCAAAAACCATTCGTGTAAATCCGTGTCATTCGTGGCTTATCCGCTTTGGGTAAATCGTCGATTAAAAATATTGAAAGACTATTCTTTGTTTTGCCAGGAAGGAACCACAAGGGGCACAAAGGCAATCACAAGGGACACAAAAAAAACATCCACCTTCGTTTCCCTTCTGGTTAAAATTTTTCCAAAAAAAAAATCCCTCTCGGAAAAGAAAGGGATTTTGGTGTACACACAGAAGGACTCGAACCTTCAACCTCCTGATCCGTAGTCAGGTGCTCTAATCCATTGAGCTATGTGTGCTACTGAATGTGGGCACAAATATAGCTGGTGAATCTGTAATAATAAAATTTTTGCTGAAAAATTGCAGATCAAATTTCTACACTTCTCAATATCAGGTCGATACAGTCGCCAGACGTCACTTCTTCGGCTTCTGCTTCGTAGTTGAGGATGATCCGGTGGTTGAGTACGTCATGAGCAATGGCCTTGATGTCCTCGGGCAGTACATAACTCCGCCCCTGCAAAAAGGCATGTGCCTTGGACGCCAGGTTTAATGCCAGACTTCCGCGCGGCGATGCGCCAAATTCAATATACTCCTGCAATTTCGGGATGCCGTATTGCTCCGGATATCGGGTCGCCATGATGATATCTATGATATAATCCTCCAGCTTTCCGGAAAGCTGGATGTCGTCAACGATCTGGCGGATCTCAAATATGTCCTCCCTGGAAAATACTTCATCAATATCATGTTTGCGGCTGGTTTTGGCCATCCGCTGCATAATGGCTTTTTCTTCCTCTTTGGTTGGGTAGGAGACAAATACCTTCATCATAAACCTGTCCACCTGGGCCTCTGGCAGCGGATAGGTACCTTCCTGGTCGATGGGGTTTTGGGTAGCCATGACCAAAAATGGCTGCTCCAGGGTATAAGTTTGGTCGCTGATGGATACCTGATGTTCCTGCATGGCTTCGAGCAATGCACTCTGCACTTTTGCAGGGGAACGGTTTACCTCATCTGCCAAAATAATATTGGCGAATATGGGACCTTTTTTGACTTCAAATTTCCCTGTAGTCTGGTTGTAAATCAGGGTGCCGATCAAATCGGCGGGTAACAAATCGGGGGTAAACTGTATGCGCATGAAGTCCAGCTTCAGCGCTTTTGCCAATGTGCTGATCGTAAGGGTTTTGGCCAGTCCCGGTACCCCTTCGAGAAGAATATGACCATTGGTAAACAGCCCAATCAACAACCGGTTGACCATTTTCTGCTGACCAATTACTACTTTTTCCATCTCTTTCAGCAGCAAATTTACTTTTTCTCTTTGCCGTTGGAGCGCAGGATCCAGCGCACTTTTGCCCTGAAAAGATTTTTCCGTGAATAGACTCATTGACAATTCCTCTTTTCTTCGATTAGTTACCTGGTTCAATACATGCTGAACCTTTATTTCTCTCAAAATTAACCAACCTTTGCGAGATTTTTAGCATGTTTCAGGGATTGCGGCAATAATTAAGCCATGTTCGGTCATAATCTTTGGTTTTGTTTGAGACGGCCTTAGATTTTTTTACCTTTGAAACTGGTCTGGTGGTAAATGTTGCCGACCTTTTGATTTTTGCAAATTTTCTGTGGTATGAACCAATCGCCCCTGATTCCGCCGCTATGGTCTCCTTCTGTGGAGTTCTTTCGGTCATCGCGTATGTATGATTTTGTTGAATGGCTTAAAGCCGAAAAAAGGCTTGAATTCGCTAATTATGATGCACTGTATGCGTGGTCGGTCGTGGCTCCTTCTGATTTCTGGGAGTCTGTGTTTCTGTTTTTTGAAATTGTTTATGCGGGGAATTACAGCAGGGTAACAGATATTCCAGACTCAGGCATGATTGGCACAAAATGGTTTGAGGGGATAAGGGTTAATTATGCCGAACATATTTTCCGAAATCAGACGCCATCCCATCCCGCAATCATCTTTCAATCGGAAAATTCTCCTTTGGTTGAAATTTCGTGGGACGAACTAACGCTGAAAGTGGCCTCAATGGCTGATTTTTTGCGAAAGTCGGGGGTAGTTCCCGGCGACCGTGTGGCTGCTTTCCTTCCCAATGTCCCTGAAGCGATAATTGCTTTTCTCGCTACCAATGCGCTGGGAGCCATTTGGTCAAGCTGCTCGCCTGATTTTGGTACAGCCAGTGTAATCGATCGTTTTTTTCAGATCGAGCCTAAAATATTATTTGCCGCTGACGGTTACCGCTACAATGGCAAATCTCACGACCGGATGTTAGCTGTTGAAGAACTGGTTGAAGCGCTGCCTTCGGTTGAAAAACTGATTTTCCTGCCTTACCTTAATCAGAATTCCGCTCCTGAAAATATCTCTGATTCGGTTCTGTGGTCAGCGACATTTTCCGGCAATCCTCCTCCGTTGTCGTTTCATCGCATTCCTTTTAACGATCCTTTGTGGATTTTATATTCTTCCGGAACGACCGGAAAACCGAAAGCAATTACGCATAGTGTTGGGGGGTGTTTGCTCGAACACGTCAAGGCCCTCGGCCTTCATCAGAATGTAAAACCCGGCGACCGTTTTTTCTGGTACTCTACAACTGGTTGGATGATGTGGAATTACTCGGTTGCTGCGATGCTTACGGGGGGGACTGTCGTCATTTACGATGGTTCTGCGGGGTATCCCGACCTGAATGTACTGTGGGATTTTGCAGGCAAGGCAAAAGTGAACCATTTTGGGGCAGGAGCCGCATTTTATATAGCCTGTATGAAAGCGGGTTTGGATCTTCGCGATTCGGTGGCGGCACAGTATCTGGAATCTATGGGTTCTACCGGTTCGCCTCTGCCGCCTGAAGCCTTCGAATGGATTTATCGCGCCATAAAACAAAACCTCTGGCTCATATCTTTGAGTGGCGGGACGGATGTGTGCAGCGGTTTTGTCGGTGGTTCGCCGAATCTTCCGGTATATTCCGGTGAAATTCAATGCAGAATGCTGGGCGCAAATGTCCTTGCACTGGATGAGTCGGGCAAACCGGTTATTGGTGAATTAGGTGAAATGGTCATTGTTTCTCCTATGCCTTCCATGCCGATATTTTTCTGGAACGATCCCGGAAATGAGCGATATTTTAACAGTTATTTTGACATGTATCCTGGCTTATGGCGACACGGCGATTGGATTAAAATCACGGAACGCGGAACTGTAATCATCTACGGAAGGTCGGACGCAACGCTCAACCGGGGGGGAGTCAGAATCGGAACCAGCGAGGTGTACCGGGCGGTGGAGAGTATTCCGGAAGTGAAGGATTGTATGGTGATCTGCATAGAAAAAGAAGGCGGGGAGTTTTTTATGCCGCTTTTTGTGGTATTGGAAAATGGGGTGGAACTGACAGACTCACTGAAAAGCCAGATCAACCAGGCCCTGAGAACCCAGTTTAGCCCCAGGCACGTGCCGGATGCGATTTTCCAAACCCATGAAATCCCCTACACAATCAGCGGAAAAAAGATGGAAACACCCGTAAAAAAAATACTCATGGGAACGCCCCTTCCGCAGGTTGCCAGTAAAGATGCGATGAAAAATCCTGATTCACTGGATTATTTTGTGCAATTTGCCAACACATATAAAAACCGATGATCCGGAGGAAAAGTACACCATATCTCCTTGCTTTCGGCATATTTTCAGGCTTGCTGTTGACGGCTTGCCATGACCAGATTTCTTCACATTCGGCTCTGTTCCGGCATATATTTGCCAATGATTCTGCTACTTTCCGCGGGACCAATATCGGCGATATGATGAGTCATGTAAGGGAAGTAGAATTGCCCAATAGGCCTGAACATGACGATAAACTGGGTACCAGTTATTTTATCCCCATTGACTCCGCGACAACTATGCTGGTGGATTATTACTCTGATAATATCCGCAATGAACGGTCGCAGGAACGCGTAGCTTCTATTGTTGCAAATATTTCGCTCAATGATGAGGTGCAGACCGCCCAGCTTTATAGCGAAATTCAAACCTATTTCAACAGCAGCTACGGGATATACAGCGGTACTTATGGAGATTACTCCTGGAATGCGGGCACGCGATATACCCCGGAAATGGAAGTGCGGCTGCTGCTCGCTGAAAATAAAAAGGGAATCACCCTCAACTTTGTAAATACCCTGCCGGAATATCTGGCCGATTCGGTGGCGGTTCCTTTTAAGGTGCAAGCTGGCATCGATAGTATAAAACAAAATTAATATCAATTTCGATGAAAATATATACCAAAAAAGGCGATAAAGGCGAAACCTCTCTGTTGGGTGGAACCCGGGTTTCTAAAGCAAATCTGCGGATAGAGGCGTATGGCACCCTGGACGAACTCAACGCATGGATGGGGCTGGTCGGCGACCAGGCGCCTGCGCTGGAATTTGTCTCGCAGATTCGCCAGATACAAAACAACCTGTTTACCATTGGTTCCATTCTGGCAAGTGATCCGGACAAATCTGTTTTCAAGCTACCCGAAATAACAGAAGCCGATATCCAACTGTTGGAATTGTCGATGGACAAAATGGAAGAAAGTCTGCCCCCCTTAAAAAACTTTGTGCTTCCGGGCGGGCATCCCGCCAATTCTACGGCACATGTCGCGCGGACCGTTTGCCGGCGCGCAGAACGCAGGGTAGTAGAACTGGATTCCCAGTCACCAGTGGCACCGGTGATTATCACGTATCTCAACCGGCTGTCTGACTGGCTGTTTGTCCTTAGTCGCTTTTTTTCTCATTCTACAAAGGCACCCGAAATAACCTGGAACGGTTGATGGTATGAAGAAAATTTTTGTTATAGGTGCAGGTCGCTCTGCTTCTGATCTGATTGAATATCTGCTTCACGCTGCAAGGGAGAATGATTGGGAAATTACAGTAGGTGATTATTCGGAAGCTCTCGCTCAGGAAAAAACCGGTAACCATCCCCGCGGAAAAGCAATATTTTTTGATGCCAATGATCAGGAAATGCGTCGTCAGCAACTGATGCATGCTGATCTGGTGGTTTCTTTTTTGCCGCCACATATGCATGTTCTGATTGCCCGTGATTGTCTGGAACTCGGATGCCATCTCGTTACAGCTTCCTATCTGTCTCCGGAGATTGCAGCCATGGATGAGCAGGCAAAACGAAAAGGGCTGGTTTTCCTCAATGAAATGGGCGCCGACCCTGGGATTGATCATATGAGCGCCATGCAAAATATCGATCAGATCAAAGAAATGGGGGGCAAATTGCTGGCGTTTAAGTCCTACTGTGGTGCATTGGTCGCACCTGAATCCAATGATAATCCCTGGGGGTATAAATTTACCTGGAGTCCGATGAATATCATTGTCGCAGGCCAACATACCGCCCGTTTTATTGAAAGGGGAAAACGCCGGTATATACCTTACCACCGGTTGTTTTCTTCTACGCAGGCCATTGAAATTCCCGGCTGTGGCACTTTCGAAGCCTATGCCAACCGCGACTCATTGGTTTACCGGGAAAAATACAGATTACAGGATCTTCCCACGATGTACAGGGGAACCCTGCGTTATCCCGGCTTTTGCGAAGCATGGAACGCGCTGGTCAAATTGGGAATTACGGATCCTTCTTATAGTTTGCCCGATTCTTCCCGCCTTTCTTACCGGGAATGGGTCGCAGCGTACGTGCCGGCAGCAGATGACAACGACTTTGAAAAGGCCTTAGCCGATTATCTAGAGACGATTCCCGGCAGTCCGCTCATGCAAAGGCTGGAATGGGCAGGCCTTTTTTCAGAGGAGAAAATTTCCCGGAATAATGGTACACCGGCAGAAATTCTGCTTGATCTGCTGCTCGACAAACTTTCGTTCCGGCAGACAGACACCGATATGCTGGTCATGCTCGATTATTTTGAATACCAACTGAATGGGCGTATGTTTGCCCGGGAGTCGTCCCTTGTAGCTAAAGGATTGGACCCGCTGCATACGGCCATTTCCCGAACGGTAGGATTGCCTGCCGCCATGGGAGTAAAATTGATTCTTCAGGAAAAGATCCGGTCTCGCGGTGTGATGCTTCCCCTTCTGCCGGAAATTTATAAACCGGTGCTGCAGGAACTCGAAAGTTTTGGAATATCGTTCGTGGAGCGGGAAAAGGAAATTTCAACGACAGTATAATGAAAAACGAAATCAGGGTAGGACTAACCGTTTTGGCAGGAATCGCCCTGCTATATCTTATGATTGCCTGGGCCAAAAGGATTCATTTTTTTGCACCCGATGAGACATTATATCAAATAAAGTTTGACCAGGTAAGTGGCCTGCTTGAAGGAGATGCGGTGAATGTAAGAGGATATCTCGCGGGCAGGGTAGTGGATATTCACCCTGAACAGGATTTTATGACAGTATCGGTTAGCATTGACCAGCGGGTACAATTGTTTCAGGATGCACATGCGGAGATTCGGATCAAAGAACTTCTGGGAGGAAAAATGATTGAAATATTTCCGGGAAATGAGCGGATACCCTTTGACTTGAGTCAGTTTATTCCCGGTAAAACTTCCCCCGATTTTGCAAGTGCGTTTTCGGGTTTTGGGGAAATAACCGGTAGTGTTGATATGGCCGGAATAAACCGGATTATTGGCCGGATGGATACCCTTATGGGCAATATCCAGGCCTTTATGGGGCAAATGGATTCACGGGAAATCTCGAAACTTACCGCAGATTTCTCCACCACGGCCACCAACCTGAATTTGTTGCTTTCAGATTTGCGAAGAAGTGGTCTGATCAATTCTGTAGATACTACACTTACCGCAGTGAATCATCTCATGGGAAAAACCGAGCCCCTGTTGACCCAACTCGAAGCAGTTTCCCGCTCTGCCGAATCCACGCTTGTTCCCCGCGCAGACTCATTGCTCGGACAAATGGAAACCACACTGAATAACCTGAACAAAACCATGAGCGCCGTGAATGGTGTGATGGAAGGCCTCAATGATGACAATAGTATCGCCGGAAGAGTGCTGAGCGATCCGAAGTTATCCGCACAACTGGATACCACTTTGTACAATCTTAATAAAGTATTGGAACAAATCCACTCTAAAAGGGTGATTGTAGGGCTGAGAAGGAAAAAGAGCGAATAGGCCCGATAAAAATCATTTCCCTTCGGCATCCTGTACCAGGCCGTCAAATAACCAATTGGCCATGAGTTGCCGGTTTGCTTCTACTACCAGCCGCGACTGATCCGTTCGGTTTTTGATATTACCCAGTTCAATATAAACTGCGGTGGGCAAGGTTTCCCTGAGCATATGAAGGTCTCTGGGGGTAACTTTCCCTTCATACCCTCTTCCCTTGCGAAACTCGTCATATTTGGCTTTAATCATGTCATACAAAGTGGTCGCAAAGGTTTTACTTTCTATATCATCTACCCGATGATAAAAATACATGTCGATCTGCTCTGTGCGGTCATCCGAATCAACATGTATAATTACCAGCCGCTGATAGCGTACGCCCTGATTCTGGTTTTTTTCAAAAAGCATATTCACCTGGTCGGAGCGTTGGAAAAGCCGGTCTGATTGCCCGGCGGGAATTCTCTGATCTACCCAAAGCGTTTCGTCCTTGTCGCAGGGAAGGATTTCCCCTTCGCGGATGCCGTCATTTTCATCACGGGTGATGATATACACCGTCGCCCCGTGGGCGAGGAGGCTGCGGGACAATCGCAACCCTACGTCGTAAGCGTATTCGTCTTCACACAGACTGTGAGAATTGTAAGTGCCAATAGCCCCGGGATCAGGACCGCCGTGCCCACTTACGATATAAAATACTTTTCCGCTAAGCCGGGTACTTTCGAGGGGAACCCGTGAATATTTTTCCCCGAAAATATCGTAAGTACCTCTGAGCGGTACGCCTTTCGCAGGTTTGTTCAAAGTAGCGGTTTGGGTAATGGCCGCTGCTTCCACCTCCTCCAAAGGTACTGACTCATTTTTGCAGTACATCATGTGATAGGGCACCCAAAGTTCTTTGTTATCTCGGTAATCGCCGGTTTTTAAGCCAGACTTCACCATAACCTCGTTGTACCTTTGTACTTCCTCAGCCCATGGAAGATCGTTGACTCCGGTGGTTGTCCGAATACTTTTTCCATTATAGGTATAAAGAAAAATAGGGAGTTTGTACTCCCGTCCGTTTTGTAATCCCTGATTTTTTTTCAGTCCGTTGATTTTCCTGAATTGTTCAATGTTGCACGGGGTTTTTGCTTTGTATTTGTCCAGAATGGAATATACGCCGTCTCCCGGTCCGGCCATGGCCTGAACATATTCTGGCGCGTTTCCGTGCACTTTTGCGAAGAAAAATGTCAATAGTAAAAGAAAGAAGATCCTGTATAACCGCATTTGTTGGGTTGTTTCTCGTAGCCAAAATATAAAAAATCTATTTATTTCCAGCATGAAGCATACCATTCAAAAATATCTGTCTGTTTTGTTTCAACTGACAATCATGATCGCCGCTCCGTTCTGGCTCATCATCAGGGGGTCTGTGTACTTGTACGAACATCATCACTGGTATCACTGGCTGGCGATTTTGTTGATGTTTATCCTGGCATTTGCAGTGATCATGATTTACTTCGTAATGATCTGGCAATGGTTTACCGGAACGAAAACCTTGGACAAAAGCGCGTTGAAAATCAAAGCATGGCTGGCTGCGGGCCTGTTGGTTTTTTATGGAGGGTATACCTTGATCAACCTCTCCGGGGCCAATGCCAAAACTGAAAAGGTCAGAAAAGAGTTTTCCTCTTTGCATCCGCTTCTGCGGATGTCGGCCGGTACCCTCCTCCTGCTGGACCAGTCGGTGCTCATCACGGATCTCTCCCGGGTAAAGGAAGATTACCATGCGATGGGATTGAAAACTGGAAAAAATTCTCTTCATTACAAACAAAAAGATGGTTACGTTCATGCCATGGATCTTCGTACAAAAGGTCACGGAGAAATCAGAAATAAATTGCTTCAATTATATTTTATCCTGATGGGATTTAATACCTTGCGTCACTCCGGGACAGCAGATCATTTGCATATCTCGCTGTCATCCAGAGACAAACCCGGAGTGATATAAAAGGAAATAATTATGCATATTTTTAACACAAATGAGGGCATTCTGGTTCGCCTGAAGACGGGCGACTTTCTATTCTCCCATATCAGTTGGGACACATTTATCAACCGGGACAATCTGCGCGCAGAGGTTTTGAAAGCCGTGCTTCAGATGACACCGGTGTCAGATGGCGATCAACGTATCGCAAATGGACTGCTGGCACCGATCGGAACACAGGAAGTATGGGCTTCAGGCGTTACCTACTTTCGCAGCCGGGTTGCACGTATGGAGGAAGCAGAAGCTGCCGGTGGGGGCGATTTTTACGACCGGGTATATTATGCTGACCGGCCGGAATTATTTTTTAAGGCAACAGCTTCCCGTGTTGCGGGTTCTGGGACAGAGGTGTACATTCGGAGAGATTCGGTCTGGGATGTGCCCGAGCCGGAACTCACCCTGATGATATCCTCTTCTGGCAAAATCATTGGTTATACCATCGGCAACGATATGAGTTCGCGGAGCATAGAAGGTGAAAATCCGCTGTATCTGCCACAGGCAAAGTCCTATGAGCGTTGTGCGGGTTTAGGTCCTTGTATCTATGTGCCAGAACAACCGCTTGACGCCGAGACACCCGTCTCTATAGAAATTTTGCGGATGAATCAGGTCGTTTTCTCCGGAGATATTACCCTTTCTCAAATGAAGCGAAACCCGGAAGAACTGGCCGGCTGGCTGTACCGCGAATGTGAATTCCCGACAGGCTGTCTGTTGATGACCGGTACAGGGATTGTTCCTGACAGCGACTTTACGCTACAGCCCGGAGATATTGTCAACATTACCATTGGGGCAATCGGTACACTTTCCAATGTAGTCGCCAGGAAAAAATAAAAACAATCAATCAATCAGAGGGTTTTGTCTGTTAAAGTAGTTTTATATATAGCCTGGCTTCCGGGCTTCACTGTAATGCTGTTTGATGATGAAATATTTACTTTTTCCTCTGATTTTGATCGGTTTCGGATCAATGTCTCTTTTTGCGCAGCCAACGCTTGTGTTGGATCCTTTTGCCAATGGGTTTACTCAGCCGGTAGATATTGCCCATTCGGGTGACAGCCGACTATTTGTCGTTCAAAGGAATGGCTATATTTTTATTGTCGATTCCGCAGGAAATGTAAATCCTACCCCATTTCTGGATATAGATGCGAGAGTCTTATCTACGGGTGGTTCGGAGCGGGGATTGCTGGGGCTCGTTTTCCACCCGCAGTATCCTTCGACCCCTTATTTTTATGTGGATTATATCAATAGCAACGGAGACACCCGGGTTTCCCGTTTTTCGGTTACAGCAAATCCTGATTCTGCCGATCCCAACAGTGAGGTGATTCTCCTTACCGTTAGTCAGCCGTATTCAAATCACAACGGTGGCGACCTGGCTTTTGGTCCGGATGGCTATTTGTATATTTCTTTTGGAGATGGTGGAAGTGGCGGAGACCCTCAAAATAATGGACAGACGACTTCTTCTCTGCTGGGGAAAATTCTCCGCCTGGATGTGAATCAGGGAAATTCATATGCTATCCCCCCAACCAATCCATTTGTGCATGTGCCCAATATCAATGATGAGATATGGGCGTATGGCCTCCGAAATCCCTGGCGGTTTAGCTTTGATCGACTTACCGGAGATATGTGGATCGGCGATGTCGGGCAAAACCAATACGAAGAAATTGATTTTCAGCCTGCAACCTCCCCCGGTGGCGAAAACTATGGCTGGCGGTGTTTTGAAGGTACGCACAACTTCAATCAAAGCGGATGTGGTAGCACCGGATTCGAATTTCCCGTTTTTGAATATGCTCACAGCGGGGCCAACGGCTGTTCCGTAACTGGCGGGTTTGTCTATCGGGGAAGCAACTATTCGGCCATGTATGGCTATTATGTTTTTGCCGACTATTGCTCGGGTAGATTCTGGACGATTTACCCGGATACCACAGCTGTTTCCGGCTGGATGATTACCGACCATGGGGTGCTTTCTCCGACATACAATATAGGTTCTTTTGGAGAAAATGTTGACGGGGAAATATTTGTTGCCGGAACGGGCAATGGTATTATTTACCAATTAAAAGAAAGTTGTAACGGGCTATCGGTTTCGCTGGAAAGCGAAGATGTGAGCTGTGCCGGACTTGGAAACGGAAGTATTTCGGTTGCTGTAACCGGGGGTACCGGAAGTTATACCTATTCCTGGTCTCATGGCCCGGACTCCGCTGATTTATCCGGCCTTTTTCCCGGTACGTATTCGCTTACCGTGACAGATTCTGCTTTGTGTTCGGTTTCTGCCTCTGTAGTTGTGCAGGAGGGGATCGCAGTTGCTCCGGCAATCACCATTTCGGGCGATACGTTATGGGCCGGTTCGGGGGTATCCTTTCAGTGGTATCAGGACAGTGTTGCCATTCCGGGAGCAAATGATTCACTGTATGTAGCTGCTGATTCGGGTAAATATTATGTAGAGGTAACCGATATCAATGGCTGTACCGGAAGGTCGGAGGAGATCTTTTTTATACGTACCACAGTAGATATCGATATAAGCGAAATCTTCATGCGAATTACCCCTAATCCCGGAACAACATCGTTTACGCTCACTTCCGAGACCCGTTCGGCGGGCGAGGCAGCGCTGCATATTTTTGATCTGGCAGGAAGAGAATGGTATGATGGGCAAACCTTTTTTACAGCCGGATGGAACCAGTGGGAAGTAACGGTTGGAGATCTGCCTGCGGGCGTTTATATCGTTCAGTTATTGCAAAATGGCCAAATAGGCGTGCTCAGATGGGTGCGCAACGATTAGAAGTATAAGGGGCAGCTGTAAACATTGACGGTCTGGGAAAATGAATACCTGCACGCGGCTTTGAAGAAAGTCGGAAAAGTCCGATATTGAACAAACCCAAACCCTTTGTCGAATGAAAAATCAGATAAACCGCAGGTCATTTATCAAAACTTCTGCAGCAGCCGGCGTAACCGCAGGTATTGCTGCCAGCCCCTTTCAGATTTTTGCTAAAGGCATGCCCAGCAAAAAAATCGTAGTTGCCATCATGGGTCTCCGAAGTCGGGGGCATGCGCTTACCCAAAATTTTGCCGCGCAGCCCGACTGCGAAATTGCCTATCTGGTTGATGTGGATGAGCGCTATTTTGAGCCAGCAATCGAAGGGATGTCTGAATACCAGAAAAAACGCCCCAAACTTGAAAAGGATATACGCAAAGTCCTGGAAGATAAAAATGTAGATGCGATTGCCATTGCCGCTCCCGACCACTGGCATGCGCCGGCTGCGATTATTGGCTGTCAGGCTGGTAAACATGTGTATGTCGAAAAACCCTGTAGCCACAATCCGCAGGAAGGCGAATGGCTGGTCGCCGCATCGCGCAAATACAACCGTATGGTGCAAATGGGTAATCAGCGCCGGACCTGGCCCAATATGCAGCAATGTATCCGCGAAATTCATTCCGGTATAATTGGAAGGGTGTATTACAGCAAAGGCTGGTACGCAAACAACCGTGCCCCGATTGGATTTGGAAAACAAACCGCCGTACCAGACTACCTGGATTTTGACCTCTGGCAGGGGCCAGCACCGCGTCGGCCTTTCCAGGACAATATTCACCCCTACAACTGGCACTGGTTCTGGCACTGGGGTACCGGTGAGTCGCTCAACAATGGTACGCACATGCTTGACCTGATGCGCTGGGGTATGCAGTTGGACTACCCCTCAAGGGTTGTTTCCACTGGCGGAAGATATCATTATAAAGATGACTGGCAGACGCCAGATACACAGGTCATCAGTTTTGATTTTGAGGAAGGGAAATCCATGACCTGGGAAGGCCGGAGCTGTAATGGCTATCAGCCCGAAAATACCGGAGCGGGGGTAATCTTTTACGGCGAAGGCGGAACGATTGTCGTCAGGGGAAATGATACCTATACGGTGTATGACAACAGCAGTCAGGCGAAGATCATCAAAGATGTAAAACAGGACGATTCCCCCGACCAAACCACCAACACTATGGGCCCCGGCATGCGCTATGATTCCCCGCATATTGCCAATTTCCTCTCAGCAATCAGAGATGGCAGCCCGCTTAATAGCGAAATTGAAGGCGGATTCAAAAGTACCCTGCTTTGCCAGCTTGGCAATATCGCCCAGCGTACCGGCCGTGTACTGAATATCGACCAGCGCAACGGGCATATCATCGGTGATCCGCAGGCGATGGAACTTTGGGGCAGAACGTATGAACCTGGGTGGGAAATAAAGGTCTAAGCTGATGCGCCAGTTTATTCAAATCTTCTCCTGGCGATATCTCCGATGGTGGGCGCCATGGGTGGTTTTGCTGGCTACCGGGTTTATGATTAATCCCTGGAAACAGGATACCTCGTTTCCCGGCTTGCCGGAATCGCCTGATTTCAATTATCATATACGGCCGATTCTCTCGGCCAATTGCTATATCTGCCACGGCCCCGACTCCAGTAGCCGGGAAGCAAACCTTCGGCTTGACAATTTTGCCGATGCTACTTCCCCTCTGGAAGATGGCGGACATGCAATTGTGCCGGGGCATGCAGCCAAAAGTGAATTGATGCGGCGCATATCCTCTCATGATCCGGAAGTGCAGATGCCCCCGCCGGAGGCAAAAAAGATTCTCTCCGAAACGGAAATTGAACTGCTCCGGCGATGGATTGACAACGGCGCTGAATGGAAAACCCATTGGGCGTTTATTCCGCCTGAAAAACCGGCAATCCCCCGAAAAGTGGCCAAAGCAGGAACTTCAGCAGTGGTCGATTATCTTATCGGTAAGGAGCTGAAAAACAAAAAGATAACTCCTTCCGCTGAAGCGGATAAACACACCCAAATCAGGCGCCTGTCTTATTTGCTTACCGGTTTGCCCCCCGCTCCGGAGGATGTGCGTGATTTTCTGGCTGACAATTCCCCCGATGCTTACGAAAAGTTGGTGGACCGGTTGCTGGATTCGCCGCATTTTGGAGAACGGTGGGCGCGGCACTGGATGGACCTTGTGCGGTATGCCGAGTCTATGGGGCATGAATTTGACTACAATGTGGGGGGTGCCTGGCATTATCGCGATTACCTGATACGGGCGTTTAATGAAGATGTGCACTACAACCAACTGGTGATGGAGCATATTGCCGGAGACATGCTGCCTAATCCCCGGCTGCAACCTGGCAAGGGGGGTAATGAATCCGTAATCGGAACTGCTTTTTTTTACATGGGTGAAGGAAAACATAGCCCGGTAAGTATCAAACAGGAGGAGGCCGATCGTGTGGATAATATGATTGATGTAACGTCCAAGACTTTTCAGGGACTTACAGTTGGATGTGCCCGCTGCCACGATCATAAATTCGATCCCATTCCTACTACCGACTACTACGCCATGTACGGGATGCTGGAAAGTGCCCGTTTTACGCCTCAACCTGTAAATTTGTCTCCTGACTATCAGGATATTTTGAATATGCTCGACAGGCAGCAAACGGTTTTGAGAAACGCTGTGGGCAGACAAATGCTTCAGTCTTTGGAAGAAGAAGCATTGACTAAAACGATTCCTCCGGTTATCAATGCGGTTCTTGTTGATGGCGGCGCAACCGAAGACAACGACAGTTCGACATTTTCTGTACTGGGTGACTTTCGATCGGGAACTTTTGATGGATGGTACGCCGACGGACTGGCTTTTGGTGAAAAACCAGCGGAAGGGAAGTTTTTACCCGACACAGCAACCTGTAAGTTATCTGCAATCTCATATCCTTCTGCGACAATGCGTCGTTATGGGCCCGGCATTCACGGCGCACTTCGTTCGCCCAATTTTACGATAACCGACGATTTTATTGAAGTTCGGGCAGCGGGTAAAAATAGTGTCATTCGCGCGGTAATTGATAATTTTCAACTTATCCAATGGCCGATTTACGGAGATATTTCGAAGACGATTGCCGGGGAAAATATGACCAATTACCGGATGGATGTGGCGATGTGGAAAGGACATAAAGCGTATGTGGAAATTCTTCCCGGATTATTTGACCGGCATACCTATTCTCTTCCTTCAGATGCCTGGGCTGAGGTGGAATATGTGGTTACCTGGTCGGGAAAATCACCGGAATTGCCAGAGCCCTCGGTTTCCACTTCTTCTTCGGGCGCCCGGGCGGCTATTGAAAACTGGATTGCAGGTACAGCAAGTCTTTCAGAATTAAAATTGATAAACAAACTGATTGAAACTCATAAAGTGGATGTTTCTTTGGATCCGGTCTGGGAAGATGTGGAAAAATGGCAGGTGCTCACACAAAAAGCCTGGCGCCCGGATTACATTATCGGTTTTACAGAAGGGGATTCTGTGTTTAGTCCGGTATTTATTCGTGGGAAAGTGGGAAACTACAGCGAGTTTGATGTGCAGCATCAGTTTTTACACTCCGTAGCAGGGAAGGAACCGTTTCCGCAGAATGGCAGTGGCCGGCTGGCGTGGGCAAAAGCGGTTACTGATCCTGCTAATCCGCTTACCTCCCGGGTGATGATCAACCGTATCTGGCATTATCTTTATGGACGTGGGATTGTTGAAAGCGTTGATAATTTTGGTCTTCAGGGTAAACTCCCGACAAATCCGGAGTTGTTGGACTTTCTGGCTGTGAGGTTTATTGAGGACGGATGGTCAGTGAAAAAAATGATCCGAAGCCTGGTGCTCACTCAGACATTTCGAAGAGCTTCCGAAGTCTCTCCGGAAAACCAACTTGCAGATCCCCAAAATCTTCTGTGGCACCATTTTCCGGTAAGGAGATTGGAAGCAGAATCTATCCGCGATGGAATACTGGCCATATCTGGTTGTCTGGACTCTGCCATGTTTGGCGAGTCAGTTCCTGTTCATCTCACACCCTTTATGACTGGCAGAGGGCGCCCCGATATTTCCGGCCCTCTGGACGGCGGTGGCCGGCGAAGCATTTATCTTTCAATCCGCAGAAATTTTCTCTCTCCGATGATGCTGGTATTTGACATGCCTGTGCCTTTTTCCACATTTGGCAACCGTAATATTACCAATGTCCCGGCGCAATCGCTTACCCTGATGAATGATCCATTTGTGCAGGAAGAAGCTGGTTACTGGGCCGCAAATGTGATGGCAGCTACTGCTTCCAGGGAAGCGAGGATTGCGGCCATTTACCAACGGGCATTTTCCCGGGAACCAACAACAGAAGATATCCGTCAGGCAGAAGAGTTTTTGAAAATGCAGGCTGTTTATTACGGCTGTGAGGACGGACAGGAGATGGATGAGCCGCAGATATGGGCGGATTACTGTCATACGATTTTTAACCTCAAGGAATTTATTCACCTATTATGAAACCCCATACCTGCAATCACCGGATGTCGCGCAGAGAAATGCTGACCCTTTGTCGCAATGGATTTGGTTCTGTGGCACTCATGGGGCTAATGAGTAGCATTCCCTTTGGCACAAAGTTAATGGCCACGACTGAAAAACTGGCTGCCGGTGGCGGAATTAATCCGGGACTTGTTCCCCATTTCCCGGCAAAAGCCCGTAGTATTATTTTCCTCTATATGGATGGCGGGGTGTCTCAGGTGGATAGTTTTGACCCTAAGCCTAGACTGGCTAAGGAAAACGGACAAAACCCCTACGAAAAATTTGAAGTACAGGCTACACAATTCAACAACATTGGAAAAATTCTGAAAAGCCCCTGGGAGTTTCGCCAGTACGGGCAATCCGGCATTTGGGTGAGTGATTTGTTTCCCCATATCGCTACCTGTGTAGATGATATAGCGGTTGTTCGGTCGATGGTTTCTGACTTTCCCGAACATACCAATGCCAATTATTTCCTCCACACAGGGATTGGGATTCAGGGAAGACCGAGTATGGGATCATGGATCAATTATGGATTGGGAAGTGAAAATGAAGACCTGCCCGGTTATGTGGTTCTTGATGGCGGATTAACCCCTCCGGGAGGGCTTGACAACTTTAAGAGCGGATTTTTGCCAGCTTCTTATCAGGCTTCTATATTTAATTCCGGGGAAATGCCATTGGCCAATATTCGCCCACTCGAAGCAACCCCGGCCATTCAGGATCAGAAGTTGCGGTTTATGCAGCAGATGGATCAGCGATTGCTTGGCAAAATTGGCCATGAAGATCAGATAGAATCGGCGATATCCAACTACGAACTGGCCTATCGTATGCAGGCATCGGTGCCCGAACTGGCAGATATTTCAGGAGAAACCCGGGCAACGAAAAATATGTACGGACTGTTCTCCGATGATCCCAATACAAGAAGTTATGCCGCGCAGTGTCTCCTTGCCCGCCGCCTGGTCGAAAGAGGCGTGCGATTTATTGAGCTGACCTGTCCAAGGGTAAAGGCCGACCGATGGGATCAACATCAGGGGTTAAAAGAAGGACATACCCTCAATGCACATGCCGTAGATCAACCGATTGCTGGTTTGCTCAAAGATCTGAAAAGCCGTGGATTGCTGGAAGAAACACTGGTCGTCTTTGCCTGTGAATTTGGGCGAACGCCTTTTGCACAGGGAACAGATGGCCGCGACCATAATCCATCTGCATTTAGTATCTGGCTGGCAGGCGCAGGTATAAAAGCAGGAACGGTTTATGGGATGACCGACGAATACGGATATAATGTAGTGGAAAATAAAACGACCATTCACGACCTGCATGCCACCATGCTGCATCTTTTGGGCGTTGACCACGAAAGGCTGACCTATCACTTTAGCGGAAGAGATATTCGCCTGACCGATGTCCACGGTAAGGTAATCAAAGGAATCCTGTCGTAACTCATTATTCCATCGGATACTTCATTCCCCATTGTGCGCGAATCCGGTCAAGCATGCGCATGATTTGCAGCGTTTCATCCAAAGGCATAATGGCACTTTCTGATTTTCCCTCACGGATACAGTTCATCGTTTCTTTTGCCTGAAACTGAAGCCCTGTGCTGGCATAGGGGAATTTGTAGGTAACGGCTTCTTTCCCTTCCTGCTGAATATGCAGCTCGTTTGCTTTCCAGAAAAGAGGAATCCGGATCATGCCTTTATTTCCATGGATGACTGCTTCTTTAGAAGTTTCAACTGCTACGGAGGAACTCAGGCGCGCGATAGCTCCATTATTATACCCAAACAGATAAGCAGACTGATCATCCACGCCAGTTGCGCAAATTGAAGCGGTGGAACTGACATGAGCGGGTTCCTGCCTAAAGATCATATAAGCGTAAGAAATCGGATAAATGCCCACATCAAGAAGCGCCCCGCCCGCGAGCTCCGGGTTATAGGTTCTTGCCAGGGGATCAAATGCCGATCCAAACCCAAAGTCAGCGGTCAGCATACGGATGTCTCCTATCAGTTGATCTTTGAGGATTTTCCGCAATTCAATATTGGCGGGCATAAACCGCGTCCACATAGCTTCCATGAGGAATAATCCTTTTTCCCTGGCTTTGGAAACCATGATTTCCGCTTCGCTGGCATTTACGGCAAAAGGTTTTTCGCACAAAACATGTTTTCCATTTTCCAGGCAAAGGAGCGTATTTGCTTTGTGCGAGGGGTGAGGGGTGGCGACATAGATAACATCCACGGACGGGTCTGCTGCCAGTGCTTCATAACTGGTATGGATATTCGGGATTTGATAGGTTGCCGCAAAGCTTTTGGCACTTTCTTCAGAGCGGGATCCTACAGCCTGAATGATCGCGCCCGGCAGGGTTTGAAGCCCTTGTGCAAATTTGTGGGCAATTTTACCAGTGGCGAGGATTCCCCAGCGGATTTTTTCCATTGTCGTGTATTATTGGATATAGGGACTCAAGTTGGGCAAAATTGGAGAAAAAAATAACTAATTTATAAATGAAATAAAATATAACAGTGTTAATAGGGCAGTAAGAAAAAAATCCTGCTTCTAACTCGGCCATAGCCGGAAGCAGGGCTTTTTTCAGGATTTCTGAAGATCAGTTAAAGTCCAGCAATTCAATATTAAAGAGAATCACCGCATCGCCAGGAATGCCATAGGTGCCATTGGGGCCATAGGCAAGACCCGAAGGGATGATCATGGTACCCTTACTTTCCTTTTTATACTGGAGAATGCCTTCCTGCCAGCCTCTGATGAGCGAGTAAACATTAAAATTTACAGGAAAGCCTTTGGAAGAATCGAAGGTAGTGCCATCGAGAAATTTACCTTCATAGATGATTTCAATGGAGCTGGAAGTAGTTGGGTGAGCAGTACCAACGCCTTCTTTTTCCATGGTATAAAACACACCGTTAGTAGTCCATTGACCAACCAGGCCATTTTCAGCGATATAATCTTCGATTATCGCTTTGTCAATGGTAAGTTGCTCTTCGAAGGTCGGAAGATCATCACAACCGATATAGGTCAACAGGACGATAGAAAAGAATAAATAAGAAATAAATTTCATGACTTCCGTCTGATTTAATTGTTTACGAATAGAAACGCTAATTTAAGCATGAAGGTACCCGTCGCCAAATTTCTTTTTTTCCAAAACATTTATTCATTTCTCATTTTTTCACGGCTTTTTCTTAGCTTAATCCCTTGTCCATTCAATCTGAATATTTATGAAAAGGTTTATTTACTTGAATCTGCTTATTTTTGTATGCTTTATGGCTCGCGCACAGGATCGACTCACCGGTTACAATTTCGCTACCCGATCAGAAGTCATTGCCCGAAATGGAATGGCTGCTACCAGTCAGCCGCTGGCTACTCAGGTCGCGCTTGATATCCTCAAGGCAGGCGGAACGGCAGTTGACGCCGCCATCGCTGCCAATGCAACGCTCGGACTCATGGAGCCCACCGGCTCGGGAATTGGCGGCGATCTGTTTGCCATCGTCTGGGACGCCAAAACCCAGCAGCTTTACGGCCTTAACGCCTCTGGTCGTTCGCCTCAATCCCTCACCCTTCAGTATTTTAAGGACAACGGCTACACCAGCATTCCTCCCCGCGGACCGCTGCCGGTTTCTGTACCAGGCTGTGTCGATGGGTGGTTTGAATTGCATGAAAAATTTGGAAAACTCCCCATGAAAGTTGTGCTCGCCCCGGCGATCAATTATGCCAGAGAGGGTTTTCCTGTTTCGGAACTGATTGCCTTTTATCTGGAAGTTTCGGAGCGTGCCTATAAAGATATGCCCAACTTTGCCGATACCTATATGCCCGGCGGACACTGCCCGCGGAAAGGCGAAGTATTCAAAAATCCCCGGCTGGCGAACACCCTCGAACTGATTGCCAATGACGGGCGGAAAGCCTTCTATAAAGGCGAAATCGCCGCCAAAATTGCTGCTCATATGAAGGAAGTGGGCGGATTTATTACCAAAGAAGACCTCAAAAATCATACTTCTGAATGGGTAACACCGGTTTCTACAAATTATCGCGGTTACGATGTGTGGGAACTTCCCCCCAATGGTCAAGGGATTGCTGCCTTGCAAATGCTCAATATTCTGGAGGCCTACGATCTCAAATCCATGGGGTTTGGTACGCCCGAATATCTGCATGTGCTTACCGAAGCAAAAAAGATTGCGTTTGAAGACCGTGCAAAATTTTATGCTGATCCGGCCTTTAATGAAATTCCGGTTGACTGGCTGATTTCTAAAGAATACGCCAATGAAAGGCGTAATCTCCTGAATCTCAATCGCGCAGGAAGATCCTATCCTGCGGGCAAAATCAAAGATGGCGATACCATTTATCTGACCGTAGCCGATAAAGAAGGCAATATGGTCTCCTTTATTCAAAGCAATTTTCGGGGAATGGGTTCTGGCGTAGTACCTGGCGATCTGGGTTTTATGCTTCAGGACCGCGGCGAATTGTTTACCCTTGAAGAAGGGCACTTTAATGTGTACGAACCCGGAAAACGTCCGTTTCACACAATTATTCCCGCATTTGTAACCAAAGAAGGAAAGCCTTTTATCAGTTTTGGTGTCATGGGGGGCGATATGCAGCCCCAGGGACATGTGCAGATTCTGGTGAATCTGATTGATTTTGGCATGAACCTTCAGGAGGCGGGAGACGCCCCCCGGATGAACCACGACGGTTCTTCTTCCCCCACAGGCAGTGTCATGACCGATGGAGGGGTGCTGAATCTGGAGAGCGGCTTTCCCTATGAAACGATACGCGGGCTGGAACTAAAAGGCCATAAAATTGGGTTTGACTCGGGAAATTATGGCGGATATCAGGCGATTATGTATGATGCCAAAAACGGTGTGTATTACGGCGCATCCGAATCCCGGAAAGACGGGCAGGCAGCGGGCTATTAACCCCAGTTTGACATGATGGAAATGAGTTTCTGGGAAGCCGAATCATTTATCGGCCACCCGGATGTATTGATTATTGGCAGTGGGATTGTGGGACTGAATGCCGCGATTCACATTAAAACGATAAGCCCGCTCTTGCGGGTACTTGTGGTGGAGAGAGGGCCTCTGCCTAGTGGTGCCAGCACCCGAAATGCAGGTTTTGCCTGTTTTGGCAGTATGACCGAACTGCTGGCAGACCTCTCCGCCCAGCCTGCGGACGCGGTTGCCGGTCTGGTGGAAAAACGCTGGGCGGGATTAAAAAAACTCCGCAGCTTGTTAGGGGATTCAGCAATTGGCTACGAACATTATGGCGGCTACGAAATATTTACCGCCAAAGACCGGCTGGTTTTTGAAAAGTGTCAGGACCGGATGTCCGAAATCAACCAGATGTTGTATGCCATCATTGGGGAAAAGACGGTATTCCGGATAGAAAATGACCGGATTGCTTCGCTGGGATTTGCCGGAGTGGAGAAAATGATTGCCAATGTCGCTGAGGGACAGATAGATACAGGAAAAATGATGGCAACTTTAATTGCCAGGGCACGGGCTTTGAATGTGGAAATCATCAATGGATTAGGGATTCGTGAATTATTTGACCAGGGCGATCGGGTAGGGGTGAAGTGTGAAAACGAATGGGAGTTTTTTTCCAGCCGGGTATTGGTCGCTACGAATGGATTTGCCCGTAAATTGTTTCCTGCCCTGGCGGTAAACCCCGGACGAAATCAGGTATGGATTACCGACCCCATCCCCGGCTGGAAGGTGCGGGGTTGTTATCATTACGATGAGGGTTATGTATATTTCCGCAATGTGGGCAATCAATTGCTGATAGGAGGAGCCAGAAATAAAGATTTTGAAGGAGAGACGACCGATCAGGCGGGCTCTACAGCAGTCATTCAGGGAGAGCTGCATCGCCTGGTCGATGAGATGATCCTTCCGGGTATAAAATGGACAATCTCCCGGCGATGGAGCGGTATTATGGGATTGGGAAAGACCAAAACACCGATCGTAGAAAAAATCAGTCCGAATGTCGCAGTTTCGGTAAGGTTGGGAGGAATGGGGGTGGCGATTGGGGCCCAAACAGGTCAGGAAGGCGGCGAACTGATTCTTTCCTGAAAGGAAAACGACAGATAGTTGATTTGTAAAATTGGGGTAGAAGGTTGTAAATTGCAGGCTAATTAAGAAAAGGTCTATTTTCCTTTTACAATGGAGCTTACCAAAATTGAACCACTGGGTATTTTGATACTGGAGCCGGTGACTTCTCTGACTGATTTTATCACGGCAATCGTATGTTTCCTGTCTTTTCTGGTTTTGCAGCGACAGAACGCGAATAACAATGTCCACAGCCTGATGCGTTATTATTTTCTACTGATGGGAATTGGGATGACGTTTGCTGCATTCATTGGACATGCATTCCTGTATATGGTTACGACAGACTGGAAAATGATCGGTTGGACATTTAGTGCACTTGCGATCATGATGTTGGGCTTTTCCTCCGCAGAGTATGCAAAACCGCTGATTGGTACAAGAAGAACCCGCCTCATCCAGATTTTCGGTGTCCTGCAGCTTCTGGTATTCCTGGGTACAATGGCTTTTCCCGAGACCCGCAATTTCACTACAGTAAAAATCAATTCAACCGTAGGGCTTGTAGGCGTTGTGCTGCCTATTCATGCATGGCTTTGGTTGCAGCATAAGGCTGGTGGAAGCAAAATCATTGCCTTAGCGGTGATATGGGGAATAATCCCTGCCATTGTTTACAATACCGAATTCACCATTCATAAATATTTCAACTACCATGACCTAAGTCATGTGTTGATGTCGATCTATATTTTAATTATGCTGCGCGGGGCGCTGATGCTTCAGCCGGCATTAATGCCTTTCTCTAAAAACCAATAATCAACAATTATTCCTATGGGAGGATTACAATATGCAGGTTATATTATTCCGGTCTTGTTATTTCTGGCTTTGCTGGAATACCTCGTTTCCCGCCGGAAAAATGTAGAGGCTTATCGCTTCAGCGATACAATCGTAAATATGAGTTGTGGGATGCTGGAAAGACTGTTTGACTTCTTCTATGTGGTCATGATGTATTTCGTCTATGCTTACCTCTACGATAATTTTGCGATTGCTCATATACCTTTTGACGGACAACCTGTCTGGATTCAGGCGCTGGTACTGATCCTGGCCTTGCTGGTGGCTGATTTTCTCGCTTACTGGCATCACCGGTTGAGTCATGAAATCAATTTCCTTTGGGCTGGTCACATTGTCCACCATCAAAGTGAGGAACTGAATATTACCACGGTTTTTCGTGTATCCGCAGTTTCTGTGATCTATCGCTCTTTCTTTTTTGTCTGGATGCCTATGGTCGGATTTCCATCCGGTGTGGTAACTTTTGCAACCGTTTTTATTGGACTATACCAGTTTGTTACCCATACACGTCTGGTTGGTAAACTGGGCTTTCTGGAGTATATCATGGTTACGCCTTCCAGTCACAGGGTACATCACGCAAGAAATGAACACTACCTGGACAAAAACTACGGTCATGTCTTCATTTTCTGGGATCGTCTGCTGGGCACTTTTGAAGAAGAACAGGAAGAACCCGAGTATGGCATAACTACCGGGTTTGAAAGCTCTAATCCTTATTGGGCGTATTTTTACTATTGGGTGGATTTGTTTAAACGTGCGCGTAGAACCAAAAGCTGGAAAGATAAAATCCGGGTCTTTCTTATGCCTCCTACCTGGGCACCCGAAGATGACCCCCTGCCCAAACTGAAATATGAAACAGATGAGAACGGCAAACGCAAAAAATACAAGCTTGACATGCCATTCCGGCTACAGTTGTACGTTTTTGTTAATACGCTTCTCACCATTGGCGGATTTGTATTTCTGATGATCAGAAGGGCCGAACTCACCGCTGTTCCTATTGCTCAGATTGCATCTATAATCGCGATTTCTGTGCTGAGTTTTGGGCTACTCATGGAAAGAAAAAAGGCTGCCTTATATGTAGAAATATTCCGGCTGTTGTTTGTCATGGTGAATATCCCCTTCCTCTTTCTGGGGATGAACTATGCCTGGCTGCCTACAGCGATATTTACTCTGGTTTTGGTATTCTTTGGATTCTGGATGCTGCGAATGAGAGACTATTTTGGCATTTCAGTAAAACTCGAAACCCAATTATAGCCATCAAATCAAAGCCGGTTGCCTGTTTCTGAAAAATCAGGAAACCGGCTCAACATAGTTCGGTTTGCCTGAGGAATTGGCTTTGATTTTCTCGATGTTGAGCGAGAAAAACCAGTGAACCAGCCCAGGCGCAAGCCACTTAACCAATTGCAACCCTTTCCCCATCAGGGAGAGGGTTGTGCTTTTTTTCCTTTTAAGGATCATATTGCTGACAATGGCGGCGACCTGTGCAGGTGTTTGTTTTTTAATTCCTTTTCTGTCTTCCAGATAAATTAATTTTCCGTCTGCATCCATAATGACCTTTTTGGGATCATTTTCAGTGAAGCCCACATAAGCGATGCCCACATGAACGCCCGCTCCTGTGGTTTCCAGCCTCAGCGATTCGCAAAAGGCTGTAAGTGCCTTCTTGGAAGCGCTGTAAATGGAGTTGAAGGGAAGTCCGTGAAAGGATGCAATGCTTGATATGAAGACAATACTCCCTTTACTTTTTTTGATCCATGGGAGTGCCGCCTTACTGGGGAAAATAGACCCCAGAATATTGGTATCCGTAATATTGCGAAAGACCTCCGGGCTCATGGATTCGATGGACCCGCGTGTGGCTGCGCCTGCATTATTGACGAGGATATCCAGCCTTCCCCACGTATCAATTGCCGTCTGAATGAGTGCAGAAGCATCTTCCCATTTGCTGATATCGCCCCCTGCGGCTGCGATTTGAAAGCCCATAGATCGGAGTTCTTCGGCAGTTTCTTCCAACTGACTGATATTTCGCGCATTCAGTACGACGGATGCCCCCTGGGAAGCCAGTTCAATAGCTATTGCCTTGCCGATTCCCATCCGCGACCCTGTAACAATCGCTACTTTTCCTTCCAGTTTTTTTTGCATGTTCTGTTTTTTTATCTCCCTATCAGGCAGGAAATTTATAAATATCCATTTGCCTTAAACCAATCAAAAGCTTCTTTTGCCGCAGTTTTAAGGCCCGTCTGGGGAAGTGCCAGCTCTTTGATCGCTTTTGCCGGCGAAAAATAATGTTCATCGCACGATACCAATGCCATCGGGTATGTAAGTTTGGGTGCTTTTCCCGTGATATTACCCATTGCCGTTCCTGCAAGTCCAATACCTTTAATAATAAAATCAGGGACTGTCAGCCTTGGCGGTTTGGTTCCTACCGCTTCGCAAATCTGGGTAATCGCTTCTTTATAGGTAAGGTTTTCGTGTCCCAGGATATAGGCCTCGCCTATCCGGCCCATGGTAAGGGCGTTGGCTGCTGCTTCGGCTACGTCTCTGACGTGAACCCAGTTTCTTCCCCCACCGGTAAAACCCGGCACCTGACCTTTGGCAGCTGCAATGATCATCGCTCCGCTGCTGGGTTTGGTGTCATATGGCCCGATCATAAATGTTGGGTTTACTACAATTGCCGGAAGCCCTTCATTTTTTACGGCTTCCAGTACCACAAGCTGCCCCTTTACCTTGGTATCAATATAATCCAATCCATATTTGGCTGAGACGCAAGGATCATTTTCGGTGCCTGGTTTGGATTTCGTGCCAACACCAAAAGAACTTGCACTGCCAATGTGTACAAATCGCTCTATCCCATTCTTCTGGGCGGCATCAATCATATTGCGTGTGCCTTCTACATTCACTTTGTGATAAATTTCACCTCTTGACGGCCATACATTGGTGTTTGCGGCTACGTGAATAACCTGTTTACACCCTTTTGCTGCTGCTTCAAGCGAATTTCGGTCAAGTACATCGCCGCTTACACGCTCGATTTCTAGTCCGTCTAAGGATGGAACATTCCTGTCGCGCTGGATCAAAACCCGCACATCATAGTTCCTGGAGATCAGGGTGCGAACCAGGTTGCTTCCAAGCAATCCGTCGGCCCCGGTAACGAGAATTTTATTCATAGACGGCAATTTTACAAAAAATCTTGATTTTAGTCGAAATTTGGTTTCCTTGCATCGCGATCATCCGGTAGGTTTATGCAAGAATACCTAAAAAATCTGGGGATAGAATTAAAAATAGCCGGACTGTTTTTTTTTATAGTCGCGGGGTTATGTGCTATGCTTTCGGCTCAGGTTTCCGAACGAAATCTTTACAAGGAGAGGGGGCGATGGGGCTACCTCAATGGGGCTGAACAAATTGTGATTCCTGCCAGATTTCATAGTGCTACTTCTTTTTCCCTTGGGAGGGCTACAGTAGAGTATAAAGGGAAATGGGGGCAGATCGATACCAATGGCCATCGTATTATCCCAATCCGTTATGATGACCCTTATTTTATTCCGGATGAAAATGGCATAATCCTCGTGAGCCGGGGACGGAAGAAGGGCGCAATTGATACAACAGGCAGAATCATAATCCCCGTAAAGTATGATCAGGTATTTCCCTATTGGCGCGGAATGGGAAGGGTGAAAAGAGCCGGGAAAATGGGGTATCTGGATACCTCCGGGAAATGGGTGATTCCTTTAATTTTTGACAGTCTGACGCCCGTATATGGTGAAAATACAATCCTCGCTGAAAATGCAGGAAAATGGGGAATACTCGGAATGAACGGGCAACAATTTACAGATATAAAATTTGACTCACTGGAAAGAACCCCTTCTTCATCGGTATTCCTGGCCTTTTCTCAAGGTAAAACCGGCTATGTGGATACCCTGGGAAATGAAGTTTTTACCTATAAGAAGGAGTTACTCCCGGACCCGGGCCGGTTTAAAGATTTTGAGGTGCTTTCTGAAGCGGTGCATAGCCTGGAAAAATGTAATGATGCAAAAATAATCCAACAGGAAAGAGCCATCGAAATCGCCGGGAATGTAGGTATCCGGGCTGAAATCAAAAAAAATGATCATCTCGAATGTCAGTTGGACTTATGGGACAATATGTGTTGTTGGCGGCTATGTCTGATTTCAACCAGTACCACCAGAGAAGGTGAATGTCGCTTTACCAATGGATGTACTGCTGTTCTTACACGTACCATCTGGATCAGTAGCGATTCCGGCGAGATTCTTCACAGCGATACGCAAAGGAGGTTGTATCCCAATTATGAATGATGAAAATAATATTCACTTATATATGTTATAAAATACATAATTGGGATTATTTGCAAACTGAATAATTGTTTAATGTTGTGAAATGCGGGACATGATGTTGTGTCTTCTTCTAAACATAAAGCAATATGCTTATTCAGCAATTTCGTTGGGAACCTTCTACAGGATGGAATCCCGAACTACCCACTCAATCCAGTACTCCCCAGCTTGTTTTGTTTTTTGGTGGGAAAAACGCGCTGGTTTCCGGCGAAATTTATCAGACACTGAAAAATAGCTTTCCTGAATCAGAACTCGTGGGATGTACGACTTCAGGTGAAATTTTGGGGGATGAGGTAATGGATGAAACTGTGGTTGTTTCAACCATTACTTTGGAAAAAACCCCGGTAAGGGTTGAATCCTTGTTGATTTCGGATGTTGAAAATTCTTTTTCCGCCGGTAGTGTCCTGGGCGGAAGGTTATCCGCTGAGGATCTGAAGGCAGTATTTATTATTTCTGATGGAAATCGGGTAAATGGAAGTGAGCTGGTCAAGGGGCTTACCCATGCATTAGTTGACGATGTAGTAATCACAGGTGGTCTTGCAGGTGATGGGCCAAGATTTGAGCAGACGCTGGTAAGCCACAATCATGTTCCGGAATCGGGTAGAATTGCCGCCATAGGTTTTTATGGTTCTGCAATTCAGGTAGGACATGGATCTGTCGGTGGATGGGATGTTTTTGGTCCCGAAAGAATGATAACCCGGGCTGAGAAAAACATATTATTTGAACTGGATGGCAAGCCTGCTCTGGATTTGTATAAAACATATCTTGGCGAAGAATCAGAAAAACTTCCGGGTAGTGCCTTACAGTTTCCCTTGTCAATTAGAGAAAATGCTCATCCGGGCAGTGGTACTGTCCGTACCATTCTTTCTATCAACGAAGCAGAAGGGGCTATGATATTTGCAGGCGATATGCCTGAAGGTTATGTGGCTCAACTGATGATGGCCAATTTTGACAGACTTGTCGATGGGGCCGCAGAGGCGGCAACCTATGCATCATTGAATACTATACGGGAAGCATCGGGCGACAAACTCGCGTTGCTGATCAGTTGTGTGGGGCGGAAAATTGTTTTGGGGCAGAGAATTGCAGATGAAGCAGAGGCGGTAGGCGAAGTATTGGAGGAAAAGATCGGCCATGTTGCCCGGATCGGATTTTATTCGTACGGAGAGATTTCGCCTCACGTAGAGGCGGGGAATTGTGAATTACATAATCAGACCATGACCATTACCGTATTTGCAGAAAATTAACATCGTATTATGCACAAGTTGGTTCAACGGCAGCTAAAGGTACTTCAGCGTAAATTCAGTGACCCGGAAGCACTACTGGAAGCATTTGCCGGTATTGTAAGCGATACTTATGATGAGGCTGATAAAGAACGGCGAAAAAAAGATCGTTCGGTGGAACTGATGTCCAAAGAATTATTTGAAGCGAATAAAAAGCAGAAGGAAAAAAGTGAGGTGATTATCTCCGCAATTCTGGATAATGTGGTCGATGGTGTGGTTACCTTTAATCCCAAGTTTGGAATTCAGACGTTTAACCCCGGAGCTGAAGCTATTTTTGGCTATAAGGCCAGCGAGATTATCGGTATGCCTTGCAAAAATCTTCTTGACCCCGATTCGTTTGAGTGGTATGAAGAAATGATGGAATCACTTTTTTTGACCGGTAAAGTTGAAGAAAAAGACAGTGAGGATCGGATCAAGGGGCTTCGGAAATCGGGAGGTTCATTTCCTATGGAAATCACGATCAGTAAAGTGAGTCTGGAAGATGAACATTTTTTTCTGGCGATTGTAAGAGACATCTCAGATCGCAAAAATGCCGAAAATGAGCTGATCAAAGCCAAAGAAATTGCGGAGGCTGCCGCAGTGGCAAAGTCTCAGTTTTTGTCTCATATGAGCCACGAAATCCGTACCCCGATGAATGCGGTGATTGGGATTACCGATTTGTTGATGGATGAAGACCTGACGGAAGCACAATTGGAAAATCTGAAAATACTTAAATTTTCAGGAGAGAACCTTTTGGTGATTATTAATGATATTTTGGATTTCAGCAAAATAGAAGCCGGTAAAATCGAACTGGAAGAAGTGGAGTTTGATCTGAAACAGTTGACCTCTAGTATCAGAGAATCCGTATCTTATAAAGCCCGGGACAAAGACATTTCACTTGGGGTCGAAATTGATCACAGGTTACCCCATACCTTCACGAGTGACCCTGTTCGTATTTCCCAGATTCTCACCAATCTTATGAGTAACGCAGTGAAATTCACCCAGAAGGGACATGTGTTACTTCGGATTGTTTACCGCGGGGAAACCGATGATTTTGTGCATATCCAATTTGAAGTCGAAGATACAGGTATTGGTATTCCGGAAGATAAGCAGGATCTGATATTTGAAAGTTTTACGCAATCTCAATCCGATACCACGCGCAAATTTGGCGGTACAGGGCTGGGGCTCGCGATTACGCGCAGGCTCGTAGAGCTTTTGGGAAGCAGGATATCCGTGAAAAGTGAATTGGGCGCAGGGTCTGTGTTTACGTTTACATTGAAAGTAAAAAAAGGAAATTCCCATTCGCTGCCTCATAGTGTGCCCCCGCACGAAAAAGTCGTCTTTGAAGGGCTCGAAGGCACATCGGTGCTCCTGGTGGAAGATAATCGGGTAAATCAGATCGTAGCCTCCAATTACCTCCGTAAATGGGGGATTCTTTTTGATATTGCTGAAAATGGGAAAGAAGCTTTGGAAAAGGTACAGGCCAAGCAGTATGACCTGGTTTTGATGGATCTCCATATGCCTGAAATGAATGGATATGATGCTACGAGGGCAATACGCGCAATTTCTGAATCATACTACCAGAACTTGCCCATCATTGCCCTGACTGCCTCCGCATTATCACCTGTAAAAGGTACCGTAATAGACGCCGGAATGAATGATTTCGTATCCAAACCCTTTCGGCCGGATCAATTATTCCAGACCATGCGGACAAACATAGCCAGGCAGATCAAAACAGGCGCCTCCTGAGCGGAAAAAATGCTTTTGATTGGTAGGGATGAAGAATTTTCTTTAGCTTGCCATTCGATTTCCGGCATAATTTCAGGCGGGCTAGTATTGTATGGATGACCAACCTCGGGACATATTTGAATCTGATCATGCTTTCATCGAAGTAATGTCAACAGCGCTGCTGCTGACAGGAATCGTGTCTCTCTTATTCGTTTTGATGTGTAAAGTCCTGCATTGGAATGTGTGTGATTTAAAATGGATTCCATTGTTTGGTGGATTTGAACTGGGCCGTGCTGATTTGCTGGCCATCAACCTCCCCTTGGCATTGCTGATTCTGGGTATAGGTCTGAGACTGTATACCGGGTTTGGCTGGGCCACCTGTCTGATTTTGCTTACCATTCTTGCCGGAAGTTTTTCTGCCATTGCATGGAAACTGGTCGGCAGTTGGGATGAATATACACGTAAGGTAATGGAACGAGAGATTCTGCCACAGGATTATCCCCTGCTGGAGTCTATTGTCGTTAATATTGTATTCGCTATCGTCTGTTTTCTCGGCGTAACCTTTCTGTTGTTACCGTCCGTCAGAAAAATTTATTGGGGGAAAAATAATCCTCCTACCATTCCGTCAGCCTGATCATTCGCTATGTCTCATTTGATCGCTCCTTCTATCCTTGCCGCCAATTTTGCCCGTTTGGGTGACGAAATCGAGATGATTAACCGTTCAGAAGCCGATTGGGTTCATTGTGATGTCATGGACGGGCGGTTTGTGCCGAATATTTCTTTCGGCATCCCCGTAATTTCTGCGGTAAAAAAAATATCAAAAAAGCCACTCGATGTTCATTTGATGATCGTAGAGCCTGAAAAATATCTGGCTGATTTTCAGCATGCCGGAGCTGACAGGATCACCATCCACGAGGAGGCGGTTACTCATTTGGACAGTACCCTTCATGCCATTCGGAAACTAGGCATAAAATCAGGGGTCGCGCTTAATCCGGCTACGCCGGTAGAGGTCTTAAAGCATATTCTGCCATTGGCCGATATGGTTCTGCTTATGACGGTCAATCCCGGTTTTGGCGGGCAGGCCTTTATTCCTTATGTATATGATAAAATTATCCAACTGAAAGCCATGATACGAGCGGTTGGGTCTGATACGCTGATCCAGGTTGACGGCGGGGTGGACAATGGAAATGTAAAACAACTGGTACGTTCGGGTGTGGATGTTCTGGTCGCAGGAAGTTCAGTATTTCGCACCCCTGATCCGCTTGAAGCGATTAGGGAACTGAAAAAACCGGTTTCAGATTGGGTATAAATTTTTAAAACAATTTACCTCTTTCGGGCGTTTTTCATCAATAGGCTTCCAATTGCCAGTTTTTTTCGTTGGAATAATAATTGTAGTTGCATTAGTATCTGTATGTATTAAGGAATGTTGCATGGTGTATTTACTTTACTTTCTGGCATCAGTTATTATTTTTCATAAGGCGATTCTGGTTTATAGTGTGATGTATGCCCATTTAAAGAGCAAACAATCTTATCTGACCGGTATCGTCGCAATAACGATGATCGTATTGCTGGTCGCAGCCATGATCTTTAAAAGCTGGGCTGTGCTACTGGCAAGCTTTGCAGGATATATCCTGTACAATTTGATCGATGCTTCTTACCTGTCCATTCGCTATCAGCGACAACCGTCGCCGTTTATGCCTGTGTACGCACTGATGTTCGTGGACACAGTTATTTGCTATCAGCAGGAAGAATGGATATATTTTGCACTCAGTTATGGCGTTTATTGGGTCGCATCTCTGATTTTGGGAAAAAAAATTCTAAATCGGGGCATACAATCGCAAAAAATTTGATTTTTTTTTTGGAGTATTAAAAGTAAAGTTATTCCTTTGTATCCCAATCGCAAGAGTAGCTCAGTTGGTAGAGCACGACCTTGCCAAGGTCGGGGTCGCGAGTTCGAATCTCGTCTCTTGCTCCAACAAAAAAAGCCGCGAATTTCGCGGCTTTTTTTTATTACTTTTTACCTGCCCCAACCCTTACCGAACCTCCAGCTGAAAAGGCATCAGCGTGTAAAGTCCGCTTTGGGGAATGTCTTTTTTGATGGTGCGAATTGTTTCCAATTCTTCATAAAGTGGGTTCTTCTGGTCGATATAAGAAGCAGAGGATTCCGCCATACCTGCCATGATCTCTTCAAAGGGTGATTGGGCTTTAGGCAGCCGCTCAAGCCGGTAATCAGTTCCCAGTTCTGCGAGTTCTGCTGCCGCCTTAATCGCCTGATCCAATCCGCCTATTTCATCTACAAGATTGATTTTCTTCGCTTCCGTGCCTGACCATACCCGCCCCTGTGCAATTTTATCTACAGAAAGGGAATCTGCAAACCCCCGGCCTTCCTGAACAACTTTGAGAAAAGTGCCATAGCCTTTTTCTACGTATTTCTGCATAAGCTGGCGTTCCATCTCAGGCATAGGGAAATTGGGATTGCCAAAATTTGCGTGAGGATGTGTTTCTACTTCGTCAAAAGTAATCCCCAGGTTTTTATTAAAAAGTTCTTTGGTATTGAAGAGTACACCAAATATGCCAATAGACCCGGTAATGGTATTAGCTTGTGCGTAAATTTTATCGCAGGGAGCAGAGATATAATACCCACCAGAAGCGGCAAAGTCGCCCATAGACGCAACTACGGGTTTTTCCTTACTCAGAAGCCGGATTTCATCAGCAATCACATCTGAGGCCATCGCGCTGCCTCCACGGCTGTTGACGCGAAACACAACTGCTTTCACATTTTTGTCTTTCCTCACTTTTCTGAGCGCTTCTACAATTGTCTCAGAGCCCATCGTACCATCACTACTTTTCCCCGATTGAATGCCACCTTCTGCAAATACAACGGCTATTTTAGTGGAGGAGTACTTGTCTTTTGAAGAAGGTGCGCGCATATATTTTTTTAAACTAAGGAAAGTAATTGCTTTGCCTTCATCGAGGCCAAGTTCAGTCCGAAGTTCATCGAGTACTTTTTGCTCATAAGCAACTTCATCAATCAAACCTGCTTTTAGGGCATCTTCACCATCTCCAAAGATAAAATCGCTGGCAGTCGCGTTGATTTTTTCAACGGTCGTTGACCTGGAAATGGCCACATCTTCCGCAAATACCTGCCAAAGGTCATCCATATATTTTTGTGTTTGCAAACGGTTTGCCTCACTCATTTCCTTAAGAAAATAGGGCTCCACCGCAGATTTGAAAGTTCCTACCCGAAAAATTTCAGGTTTAAGGTCGATTTTTTCAAACAACCCGGTATAAAACATTGGCAGGGCAGCGAAACCGTTAAACTCCAGCATCCCGGTCGCTGGCATATAGAGCTTGTCAGCGGTACTTGCGAGGTAATAGCTGTTTTCTGCATAAATCTCGGAATAGGCATAAATAAACTTTCCGCTTGTCTTAAAATCAATCAATGCGTCGCGTACAGATTTGAGTGAAGCCCAGTTTGCCTGAAGCCCAGCAGGGAGTGTCAGGTAAATCCCTCTGATTTTTTCGTCTTCTTTGGCTTTTTGAATGGATTCGATGACCTGAAACAGACCGGTTTTGGTATTTGACACGCCAGCAAAAGGAATAAACTCGCTAAAATCAAACTCAAGGGGATCTGCTGCTGCGTTTTCTACAAACTCTCCTGAGAGATCCAACTTTAAGACAGTATTGGCTTTCACGACCACCTGATCACCAGATCCTCCAATTGCCGCGGCAATTCCACCTATGATCAGAAACAAAATGGGAATCCCGATTAAAAAGGCAAGCATTACTCCAAGAAAACTTGCAAAAATGTTTTTAATAAAATTCATATTTTATATTCATTTGTAATTAGAGATATTACGCAGTAATACCTGTTTGAGACGTAAATTTACCTACAATAACAAAACTTTTAAAAGAACTTCTCATCCTGCCTGTAAATAAGCTATCTTTGCTAAAGATGATTTTTCTTGGTCTGGGTTCGAATATGGGTGATAAAGTCCGGAATATAATTGCGGCCATGGATCACTTGTCCTCTGCTGAGGTTCTGATCCGTCGCCGTTCACGGCTTTTTGAAACCCCTCCCTGGGGAGTCGAAACTCAGGACGAATTTCTGAATATCGTATGCGAGGTTTCCTTTGACGGTTCCCCCGAACGGCTGTTGCAGATTTTGCTGGATACCGAACAACTCATGGGGCGTTATCGCTATTATAAATGGGGCCCAAGGTTGATAGATATTGATATTCTGGAATTCAACCGGGAAATTCATTCGACTGAAAGTCTCACGCTTCCTCATCCTTTCTATCCTCAACGGCCTTTTGTTCTGGTTCCTTTCGCCGACCTGGAGCCCGGGTGGGTTCCTACCGGTTTTGATCAAACGGTCAGTCAGATATTGGAAACGCTTCCCCTGGCTGATATACAGCCGTTTGAGCACAAGGATTATATCCCCGTTTTCTGACTTATACCTATGAAAAGGATGTATAAGTATTTTCAGATTTTAAGCCTCGATGTCGTTGTGGGGGCTGTTGCCTCAGGGGGAATGGCTGCAAAAATGCTGCAGGTTTCAATGCCGTTGATCTGGTGGGTAGCCCTTCCCGTAAGTGTTTGGGTAATCTATACGCTCGACCATCTGCTCGATGCCTCCCGGCTTAAAAATCAGGCACATACGGAGAGGCATTTATTTCACTACCGCCATTTTCGGGTGATTGGAAGC
Source organism: Bacteroidia bacterium (assembly GCA_041391665.1). Lineage (NCBI taxonomy): Bacteria > Pseudomonadati > Bacteroidota > Bacteroidia > Bacteroidia bacterium. The sequence goes on from JAWKNO010000002.1 coordinate 1,044,025, forward strand.
GTGTGGGCCATCCTCTTTTTGAGTTGTCTCACCTGGATACCCTTTTATGTGCCAGCGCAAATGTTGTACCTGGGGCTGGGTATGGGAGTGCTTGTGGTATTTCATTTGGGATTGGTGCAGTGGGTCGGCGGTAAAACTTCCTGGTTGCTTCACAAAGAACTGGGCGTAGCGGTAATTTATGCTGTGGGCGTGTGGGGTGGGCCGCTGGTAATGGCCGGATACCCGGTGAGCCTGATGGAGATTTATCTATTTATACAGTTTTTTCTGCTTGCCTTGATCAATCTTATCATATTTTCTCTGTTTGATATTGAAACAGATACCCGGGACAACCAGACCTCTTTTGTGCGGGCGATAGGAGAAAAAAAAGCGAAAGGGCTTATCGGGTTTCTATCTTTGATTGTCGTCGGTTTGGGGTTATGGGGAGGGTTGGGTTTCTCGCCCAAAGAATGGGCTGTAGAAGCCATTTATGGGTTTATGCTGGGGATTCTTCTGGGATTGATCTTTCAGCGAAAATGGTTCAGTATAAATGAGCGCTACCGCATATGGGGCGATGGCGTTTTTTACCTGCCATTTTTAGTATGGGCAATTTGATCGCTCACGAAACCCAATCCTTCAATTCAGCTCGTCTTTCATATCGCACATCAAATGAATGATTTTGGTGGAAAGAAGAATATCTTGCTCCGCTTTTATCTGTCTGGGCATTACAAAATTCATATTCTCTCCATCAATGTATAATATCGCTTCTGTTACCTCTTTAAACGTATCGTGAATACTGATTTTTACATTTTCCGACAACAGCAGACCCGAAAACATCATGTCGTTGGTCTCAATACGGATATCTGTATCAAGATCGTGATTGACTTGAATAGACTTGTCATTTTGTGTGATGGCTTCAAGATTTTCCGAAAGATTTTTACTGATCTTTAGCCATTTGAGGTTGGGGTTGATCATGGGAACCGAAAAACACAGGCACGCCGGTTTGACAATCTTGTCGAAAGGAATGACCTTTACCGGGTAATCGCGAAACCGCCCGAAAATGGTAAAATCTTTTTCGCTGGTATAAGCTATATGAAGACTCAATCGTCTGGCAAGTTCCCGGTGAAGATTTTCTTTTTGGGTGAATTTCCGCTGAAGGCTTAACCCTGCGATGACCAGCGCAACAACGACTACGATGCAGACCACAAAAACAATGGGTATGAGCATATTATTTTCGATTTCACAGGTAAAGTAAATGAATCCTGACGTATTATCAACCGTTCCCCCCCGAATCATTTATGCCATTCCTGGCTTAGGTACTGATGAACGTATTTTTTCCCGGCTGAATCTGCCCTTTCATCTGTATTTTCTGAAATGGCTTGAACCCATTCCCGAAGAATCTCTTCAGGATTATGCCCGCAGAATGGCAGCCCAAATCCCGGTTCAGGAACCGGTAACCATATTAGCGGTCTCTTTTGGTGGAATTGTAGCACAGGAAATGGCGGCTTTTCGCCCTGTGGAAAAAATCCTGATGATATCTGGCATTCAGTCTCCCGCCGAATTGCCTTTCCATTTTTCAATCATGCGGAAAGTTCCCTTATACCGGCTATCCCGGGGGAAGTGGCGAATTTATACCTTAAAATACTGGAGCAGGCTGTTTGGTATTCATCATCGTGAAGAGCAACAATTGCTCGTGGATATTTTTAAATCTTTTTCAGACCATTACAGAATGTGGGCGATCAGACAGCTTGTCCATTGGAGAGGTCTGTCCCTGGAAACTCCGGTCATAAGACTAAATGGAGGCCGGGATAAGGTCTTTCCTGTGAATAAAATTCAAAAATCGAATATTTTGAAAAATGGAAACCATTTTATGATATATCAACAGGCAGGTTTAATATCAGAATGGATAGTTCTGCAAATTGAAAAACCCGGTGAAAAATTGTTTCCGATTAATACGTAAAAATAACCATTGGTAACCGACTTTTATCTGAAGGGGTTGATAGGGGTAGTGAAATGCGAAGTTGTACGTAATTTAACAGAATCTTACATCTTCCAACTTCTTTTAAACAACCGAAAAACTACCCCCAATGCAGAAAGCATCTCACATTATTACCTTTTCCCTTTTCTTCTTGTATTTTTCTTACATCCAGGCATCCATCATTTATGTGAAACATAATGCTACAGGAGACAACAATGGTACATCCTGGACCCATGCCTACACCCAGCTCCAGGCTGCCATTGATGCAGCTGCATATTCCGGTGATGAAATATGGGTCGCAGCTGGTACTTATTATCCTACGAAGGATAAATCGGGTGTCGTTCCAGCTGATAGCAGGAAAAAAACTTTTCGTATCTACAAATCAATTGGTATATATGGTGGTTTTGCAGGTTCGGAGAATCTCCTTTCTCAGCGCAACCCTGCTACCAATGTAACGGCTTTAAATGGCAGTACCGGCCTTACCTCCGTGTATCAGGTTGTGTATATTGCAAGCCTGAATGGGGCTACATTGGACGGGTTTACGATTAGTAATGGAAAAGCAGATGGCAGCTCGTCATATGCCAATGGTGGAGGCATTTATCTTTCCAATGCCAGTAATGTATTGTTGCAAAACCTTTTGATTCAGGACTGTGAAGCGATCAAGGGTGGGGGGATATACAATGAAAACTCCAACTCCGTAACTGTCGAGAATGTCCGTTTTCGCAGAAATGACGCTGAAAAAGGGGGCGGAATGTACAATGACAATACCAGTGCAATTGTAGTTCGCAGTTGTGGATTCTGTAACAATACCTCAGAAGAAGGTGGCGGGGGAATGTACAACAAATCTTTGAGCAGCCTGATGATCGTAAACTCTGTTTTTTCCGGAAATACCTCTGAAGGCAACGGAGGCGGTGTTTACAATCATTCTTTGAGTGCCATTACTGTTACCAACAGCACATTCTATCAAAATGAATCTGACGGAAATGGCGGCGGATTTTATATTGTTTCTTCCTCTTCCTGTAGTTTTTACAACAGTATATTTTGGGATAATACGGATCAGAATGGCAGTGCTGCCGCAAACTCTCAGGCCTATGCCAACGGTTCGACCTCTTCAAAAAACTCGTATTATACACTGATCAAAGGTTCTAACGGCAGTGGGGGGGGATGGGCATCTGCTTTTACAGATGGTGGCAACAATCTCGACAACGACCCGCTTTTTTATGATGCCAATGGTTCTGATAATACTTCCTGCACAGATGATGACAATTTTGGTCTTAGCGCGGGATCTCCGGCGCTCAACGCCGGAACAAACTCCGCACCGGGTATAACCGCTTCTGATGCGGACGGAGAAGCTCGCGTGCAGGACGGAACGGTTGATTTGGGGCCTTTTGAAGGTTTGGGTGATGCCGGATTCCCTGTAGAATGGGCGTTTATTGAGGCGCAATGGGAGACTGGCGTGGCCGGTCGTGTCGCAGAAATCCAGTGGGGAACTACCCAGGAAATCAATAATGACTATTTTGTCATAGAAAGAGCGGTCAAAGGCAGTATCGGCGACACATGGAGCGAAGTTGGCAGAACCGAAGGCGCAGGAACTACAGACAAAGCTACGGTTTACACATTTGAAGATCACAATATTCCGGCGAATGCAGACGGTATTGTCTTGTCCTACCGTATTCGCCAGGTGGACATAGATGGAAGGTTTAGTTTTAGCAAAACCGTCGAACTGGTACTTTGGGGTAATGATCGGGCTTCTTTTGCCGTATATCCCAATCCTACTTCGAGTAGTCTCACATTGCAGGCTGCTATAGAAGGGGACCAGATGCTCGAAACCGTGAGAATATTATCGCTCACCGGACAAGCTGTATATGAAACTAATCCATCTGCTGCCCGGTGGGAAGAAACAATCGATGTATCACACCTGCCCAAAGGTTTGTATTTTGCTCAGATGGTTTACACCTATGGTCAGAAGAGTATCCGGTTAATGGTCAGATAAACAAATTATAAAAAAGAAAAAGGCTGTCTTTGAGAAAAGACAGCCTTTTTTATATTGAAAAAGAGAACCTATTTGATAAACAGATGATTCATTTTTCTTTCATTTTTTACGGGACTGCTGCGAATGTTGTGAACAAGTTCAATAGAAGGGCGTGCGTCATCCAATCCAAAGCCATTTCCCTCCAGAATCACTTCATACATACGTGTATGCAAGTCTGTGAATCCATCTGAAAACTCAATTTCGTTGCCATCGTATTTGATTGAGCGATACGTTGTTTGCCCTTTTTCTGCAATATCAACCGGGATATCTTTTTTGTCAATACTCAGAAACCACGATACATCCGCATTTTCGAGTTCGAGCATACCCCCCATTTTTGTTTTTTCTTTCAGATAGACCTCACTATGCTGGACCTTTCCAAAAAGCCAGATCAGCATATCAAAAAAATGAATACCAATATTGGTTGCGATTCCACCAGATTTATCTTCATCCCCTTTCCATGAATAGTTATACCACGGGCCACGTGAGGTAATATAGGTCAACTCCACCTGATATTTTTTATTAGTTTTTTCTGCTTCAAGCTTATGCTTCAGTTTGATCAGTGAATCATGAACTCTGAGCTGGAGAATATTGTATACTTTCCCCTGGCTTTCAGCTTCCATCTCAGCTAACGCGTCGAGGTGCCATGGGGTTGCGACCAGGGGTTTTTCACAGATTGCATCGCATCCCAGCCGGAGGGCCATACGAATATGCGCGTCGTGAAGGTAATTTGGGGCGCAAATCGTCAGATAATCGATACTTGGCCTTTTGGGATCTCTTTTAAGTCTTTCCAGGTGCCGGTCAAACCTTTCAAATTCAGTAAAAAACGCCACATCGGAAAAGTATCGGTCAAGAATTCCTACCGAATCATGTGGATCCGTCGCTGCAATGAGTCTATTCCCTGTATCGTGAATAGCTTTCAGATGCCGGGGTGCGATATAGCCGGCTACACCAGTGATTGCAAAATATTTCATAATGGGGGGACTTATGAATGATTAATAAAAATATACAATTTTTGTCAATATGAAGATAATAGAAATTTTATAGGTGGAGAATAGCCGATAAAATTATTTCTGATGAATTTCCATCACCAAAATATCTTCTGGCATTAGATTCGAAAGAAGGTTTTTCCTCCATGGTTTTTTCCCACCAGAAATCTACCCCTTTTACGATATTTTCAGGATCAGGGCCTGTGATAATATTCCCGCCACCTTCCACGGTTTCTAGCCATTCGGTTTCTGTGCGAAGGGTAATGCAGGGGCAATCGAGGAAAAACGCCTCTTTCTGTAATCCACCTGAATCAGTCAGTGCAAATCGGGCATTTCCTACCAGTTGCAGCATCTCGAGATATCCTACCGGGTCGCAAATTTTTAAATTAGCGGATGCTTTCCATTCCGGGAGAAGTTTGGGCAGGAGATGGAAAACCCGGGGATGAATGGGGAAAACTACCGGAATGCGGGTATCGGCTACCAGGTTGAGTGTGTCGAGAATTCCGCCCAGCAATTGTGCATCAGAGGTATTTTCTGCACGGTGAATCGTCGCGATGGCATAACCTCCGGGTGTCAGGCCCATATCCGCCAGAATCGTAGATTTCTCAGCAGCAATTTTTCGATTGTGCAGTACGGTATCGTACATAATATCACCTGTGAGTATAGAAACTGCTTCCAGACCTTCCCTTTTTAGGTTCTCCATGGCCGTTCCTGTTGGTGCAAGATTGATATTTGAAATATGGTCAGAGACAATCCGGTTGATTTCCTCAGGCATGGTACGGTTAAAACTCCGCAAACCTGCTTCAATATGAGCGATTGGTAAATGAAGTTTGGCAGCTGCCAGCGCAGCTGCTGCGGTAGAGTTTGTATCGCCAAAAATCACCACCATATCGGGTTTTTCTTCCAGCAATATGGCCTCAATTCCGATGAGCATTTTTCCTGTCTGTTCTCCATGAGATCCCGAACCTATGGCGAGATTGAATTCGGGGTAGGGGATTTCCAGATCCTCAAAAAAAACATCCGACATTTTGGCATCGTAATGTTGTCCGGTATGGATCGTCTTATGAGTAACAAACGGGTGTTTTGTTTCATTGTGACGGGCGATGGCCCGGGTAAAGGGGGCAAGTTTGATAAACTGGGGACGTGCCCCTACGATACTGATGATTTTATATGCTGGATTCATGGTTAGGTTGATCAACGAAATTTTTGTTTATAATAGAAGCATCTTCAAGCAACAACTCGTGCATTTTTTCTATGAGTACAATTCTGAATCCCAAACGCGGAAAATCTGCATTTAAATGACTTTTTGGTTTTTTTATAGAATTCTTAAAGTTTGTGGGAATATAATATTGAATGGCCTTTTTGATTTTGAATAAAAACCCATACTCAAACCCATACGATTTCGGCATACTTCTTTTTATTTCCTCAACTATCATCGCCTTCATTTCCTGAGGGAAAGACCCTGTTGAATGGTTATTCATCAGGCTTTCCTGAATATATCTAATAACTTTGGGTTGTTTGATAAAACTCTTCTCTTCCGTTAATCCCTGGCTTGTCGCAAATGGAATGTCCGGATTAACAGACCCAATTATTTTCTTTAAAACCTGCTTGTCTATATGCACTTTTTCTGGTAGCGCTCCCAATCTCTCTATTAGAGATTTATTGATATATGGATTAATATTTTCTACATACCCCAATTTGAGATCTGCCAATGCAGCCTGAATTACTGGAATATAAAACATTCTGTCGAGACGCCCGCCCCAATTTGAAAAAGATTCACCTGGCTGTTGCTTTAGCTTTTCAGGAATGACCTGTTTGGCAAGGCCAAATGGCTTTAACAATTCCATACCTTTATAATCTTCCCATAATATGAGGCTATAGATATAGCGGGTTTCAAATTCACTGCTGGATTTGCGATAGTCAAAAGTATGATCGCCCCTGATAATTCCATCAAATCCGGATTCAAAAATGTTTTTCCACGTAACAAACAGATCCATGTAACCCGAAATTTTATCTGTACGACACTCCCCATTGATCAGAAAGCGGTTGATCATTTCCTCAAACTCACTAGCTGAATTTTTTATATTCAGAAACCGGAAATTCATTTTGAGCTTTTTGGCAATTTGGATGGCGATATAGGGATCTGTGCGTTTGGAATAGATGGCGGTAGCCTTCCCCCATGTGATACCTGTCATTTTCTGGGCTTCAGGCAGAAAATAGCATAATCCCCGGCTGTCATACCCGCCTGAGAGTAACATCGCGCAGTTTTCCGGATTAAGTTTAATTTTTGAAAGCGAATCTCTGAGTGCTGATTCATATTCTTCCTCAAAATTTGTATCAACATGATCAGACGGGTTGAGCGTAAGAGGATAGGTCTCAACATCCAGGGTCCATGTGTCGCGGTCAAGGAAAAGGCGACTATTACCTGGCAGGTACTTGATTCTTTTGTCCCATGATAATTCGGGGCCCTGGTTTCCCGAAAATAAAAACCATGATTGCACTTCCGGGTTGGGCTCGTAGCTGCCAAGAAAATAAACAATACTGCGTTGAGAGGTGGAGATGATCAACTGCTCATGATCGAAATAATACCAAACCGTTCGGGTGCCGAGCATATCTGTCACCACTTCAATGGCCGTATCTGTATTTCTGAAAATGGCAAAGTTTCCGTCAGGAATGGATTGACCTTGTTGCCACCAGAACGCGTCTCTGTCAAATATGGTGCCGAGACAAACAGAGTCTTCATGATAAGTCAGGACTGGGGACGGATTTAAAATCGCCCAATGAAGATTTTGGGAGTTAGATATAAGCGGTGGATGGGGCTGGATATCAGGAGGGAGCAAACGCTTGAAAAGTGTTTGCGCCTTTGAAGTAAAATCAGGAATACTGGAGTCTCGGTTACAGACGAGGATCAATTTGGACATTTATATACGCAGAATTATCATCTTAAGATAGGAAAAAATGGGGGTCGTATAAAATTAATTTTTTTGAGCAAAGGAGGTTGTTTTTATACGATCCATGGAAAGCAACTCTATTGCCCGGAGGCTGATCACCGCCCGAAAAGCCACAAGGTTAAGATTAATCGTATTCTTATTTTTTTTCTTGGACATCCCCAGCGGGGTCTTTGTTCCAATCAGCTGTTTGATCGTCTCCAGAAGCTTTTTCTTCTCGCTCTTTTTTTTCAGGTCGCTATTGGCTGGGCGAAGTTTGTCAATTAGAAATTGAATGATTGCATCAGGTAAAACATTTCTGCCTAACCCATTTTTCAGCTCAGCTTTAAGAAATTCTGTAGCCTCTTTGGTGGATACCAAATCGGTGAGTTTATGACTTGCATTAAAGGTTGCAAAGGGAATATCTGGTGTTTTCGACTCTACAATATCCCGGAACAACCGTTTTTTGAATCGAAGTTCATCAGGTAATGAATAGGCATTATTGACAATTGGCCTGCTTAGAAACGGGGATGCCATTTCTACATAACAGGTTTTAATTGCATTCAGGGGCGCCTGTAAATATGGAAGCCGAAAATTATGATATAACCTTGCGCTCCAATCGATCAATGATTCGCCTTGTTTCAGCCAGAGCCCTTCGGGCCAGGTTAGCGTACCAAGGCCAAATTTTTTGAAGATTTTGGTATTGCTATACTGGTCCAGCGATACAATCCCATTTACTTTGATGGTTTCTTCGACTGACAGGATATTTTTCGTTTCATACACCTGGTCTGCCCTGAGCATACCTTCTATACCTGACTCAAACAGTTGTTTCCACAGATCGAGCCCATCGCTATAACCTGCAATATGATCGGTGCGTCCCTCAGAAGCAATGAGAAAACGCCTGAAGAGCTCATGAAAGGAAACCTGTGAGTTGTCCAGAGAAAAGAACCTGAAAGGCAGGTTGAAATGTTCGGTCAGCGATTTTGCTACATAAGCATCGCTGAGGTGGTGTTTTAAGTAAGATGTCAGTCCCCAGGTTACACATCGTGTTTTTCTCCTGTTTTTGAGATACAGGAGTAATGCGCGACTATCGTATCCACCGGAAAGCGATAAAACCCATTTGTCTTCGGGAAAATCCATATTACCCACGATTTCTTCCAGCACTTCATCCGTCTGATTTTTATGGAAAGCGCGAGTCCCTTCTGTAATTTGGAGTTTGATCGGGTTTTCAACGGTTTCTAATTTCCACGTTTCTCTGTTTAGGGTTACTGTGGCGTCGGGAGGCACACACTGCAACCGCTTGTCCCATGAAAAACCCGGACCCAGGGTGCCGTTGGAAAGCATCCAGGGCAGGACATCTGTATTCAACTGAAAACCTTCGAGAAAATAAAGAATAGCCCGCTGGCTGGTAGATGCGAGAAATAGATTTTCATCGTGATAATACCAAATCGTCTGCGAGGCCACCATGTCAGCCACCAATTCCAGCTGTGTGGCATTAAATCTACTTAAAGCAAAAGAGCCATAAGGTTTGGGATCCCCTGGCTGCATCCAGCTTTTTCCCCGTTCGGGAAAACCTGCACCCATACAAATTGCACCGGGTTGTCGGGTAATAATGGATACAGGATTAAAAATTGCATACTCCAAACCCGAATCCACTTGTACAATTTCAGGAGCGTTTGGTGTAATATTGTCGGGTATAATCTGGGAGGATATGTAAGATGCGTTTTCCTGATTTAGCAAAGGGGCGGCAGAATGGCTCTTTCTGCATAAAAGAAGAAATTTCGCCATAACTATTCTTTTTGCTGCTGGTTATAGATGGTTGTGGAAAAATGGAACATTTCGTCAAAATAGCGTTTGCTCTGAAGCGAAAGAAAGCCTATGCCGAGAAATTGAAGCGCAGCCAGAAATATGATTCCTCCCACTACAAAAGCATGAGGGGTCTGATAAAATACTGCTTTTACAGCTTCCGTAAACTGATCGTCAAATGATCCGGGTGGAACTACAATTTCGGGGTATATCTGAAGTGTATGGATGAATATCCACCCGATTATATACATTGACAGAAGTAAGAGCACTAATCCGATACTCATAAAAAAAGCATAGGGCCGGAAGATAAATCCGGTCATTAAACCGGCAAATATGCCTTTTAACACCCGGATGCTGGACGTGCGGGTCTGCCCGACCTCTTTTTGGAAACTCCAGTCAAGATGAGCGGGAATTTCCTCTATCTTCGCCCTTAAAATCAGGCCTTTGTGAATGATCTCCGGGTTGATGGAATACGTATTGGATTTAAGATTTAGCTTCTTAAGAAAGGATTTCCGGTAACATCTTACCATGCTGGTAAAAGTGGAAATATTCTTTGGCGCTACTATCTTCATAAAATAGTTTACCACTTTACTGAGCAGCAGACGGAAAGCCGGGACAGCCGTGTTTTTCCCTCCTTTCATATAAGGAGAAGCAATCACAATGTCTGCTTCTGTTTCTTCCATTTTTGTCAGGAGCCTTTCGATATGGTCCGCCGAATAGCTAAGATCGAGGTCCATCACTATCACATATTCCCCGTTTGAAATTTCAAATCCGGTTTTTATTGCACCACCGAGGTTTTTGTTTACAATATGGTGATGAACGATGACCTGATGATGGTCTTTGGCAAAATTGTCTGCAAGCTCGGCTGTGCCGTCTTTGCTGCCGTCATTGACTACGATGATTTCATATCGATACCGATCCGTGAGACTATCCATATACTCACAGAGCCGGGTGAGATTTTTGGTAATAATCGCAGATTCGTTATAGGCCGGGGTGATAATAGAGACAAGCGGAAGTGATTCCATAACGGATGCACCAAATGAATTAGCTAAGGCAGCAGATTGGGGGCTGGTTGCCATAATATTGAATTTTAGTTAGCTGAATGCAATTAAGAATATACCAACACAAATGATACCAATCCCGACTTTCCTGTAAACGGTTAGGTTTTCTTTATAAAAAAGCCATGCTCCAAGAGGCACAAGGATATAACTTAGACTCAGAAACGGGAATGCATAACTGAGTTCTAAACCCGATAAAACCAGTAACCAGAAAAAAGCAGCCAGTGCGTTTAATATCAACCCGGCAATAATATGTTTTTGAAAAATCATCGCAATGATTTTCGAAATCATGCCTTTATCTGGTCCTTCTGCTTCCGGAACAGATACGCCCTTCTTAAAGGCAAACTGGGCCAGCGTTACCAGCGTTATGCTGCTGAATATGTATATATGCGGGTTCATGATACTTTTATATCTTTGGACATGACCACCACACCGGCAACAATCACCACCGCGCCGGCGATCCGTAGAAAATTGATTTGTTCGTCAAATATTACCCACGCACCGATAAAAATCAGGAAGTACTGAATCGTACCAGCCGGATACGCAAAACTTAAATCCAGTTTGGTCAGACACAATATCCAGAAAACTATCCCCAGTCCATAAAGCCCCAGGCCTGCGATAACAGGCAGACTAATCATACTGAGCAAATAATCCGTCAATGGCGCATCTTCAGGGATACTGCCCAGATTGTGCATGGCATACTTGAGCGTTAGCTGCCCTGCAACCGAAATCAGAAGATCCAGCATTAAATAGAAAATGCCGATAGCATGATCGCTGTTTTTATCTTTTATAATCTCTGTGCCTGTCATGTTTTCTGGATATTGGTTTTCAGGCTGTAACAACGTCGAGTACCTTGAGATCTTTCTTCCCGGCAATGGATTCATAATGCCCCTGCATAGTTTTGAGGGTATAGTTCTGTTTCAGTATTTGAAACATCTTGTGCATTACCCGAAGTTTCAGGTCGCTGTGGACCCGCATAGCGGGGAAAAACGACAGGTCCTGTGTGTCATCGTTGCCAATAAAATCAAGTGGGTGCAGTAAGATCGATGGTTGCGTACCTGTCAGTTTGCACATGGCTATGGCAAACCTGAAGAATGCAATCCCCAGATGGTAGTTGAAGGTGCTGAGATACAAGACATAACTTGCATGAATCGGAACCTTAAACAAAGGCATCGTAGTTACAGGGATTTCTGTAAGCTGCATATTGTCGAGCGTCCATTTATAGGGCTTCAATGGGCGGAAACCATCTTTCCAGCTACCAAAAAGCCCTTTCCGTTGTTCTCTCTCCTCTTTGCTCAACTTGCTGGTTGAAAGAAAATAGGCGCGGGCCAATGGATTCAGAATATTGGGCAGGGTAGATGCGTCGTATTGATAACCGCGTTTTGCCAGCACCCTGAGTACATTCTCCGAAAAGCTGAACCCCGGTCCGCGAAAACCTACCGGTTTTACCCCTGTAACCCGCTCGATATGGGCTTCCGCAAGTGCCAGTTCCTCGTTGATTTCTTCCTCAGAGTACACATGCAGCCAGGGGTCATGATGAAAGGTATGATTCCCTATATCATGGCCTCTTTTGGCAATTTCTGCCAGCACTTGTTGGTTATGATCAAATACTGCATCCTGGGCTACAATAAAAAAAGTGATTTTTGTATTGTGCGCATCGAGAAAGTCGAGAATTCGGGGGATGGCGTAGGCATGATACGATGGATAACTTTCCCATCCGGGATCCCCGTGGGTTTTCATGTAGGTCCATTGATCATCAAGGTCAAGAGATAGGCTTGCAATCGGCTTGCTCATATTATTTCGTAAGCTAGAAGTTTAGTACGGATCTGGCAGGGCGAAGAAGTTGAGAACCATACTGTTCAACAAATCTTTCCACATGCCGTGCGACAGAATTATTGTTAAGGGTATCGTTGACAAACTGGGATGTATTCAGTACAAAAAAGTCCGGGTGGCGGGTTTCCGTTTGCGGAACAATCTGTGAATAGTTCAGAAACTGCAACGGCTGTACTTTGAATGCGCGGTTGATGTGTACACTCTGGATGTCCGAATCTTTCAGCTCAGGATAGAGGAGTTTTACCCCATCCATAAACCATTGTTTTAGTTCCGCTTCAGTTTTTTTCAGTACGGGATCGGTTGATAGGACGTATTTGGGGAAATAGGTAATATGATGCCCGCCAGTTTGTGCTGTTTCTACCAACGTGCTCATACCAATAACACCTGTAAAGGGGACTCTGCTATCAGCAATATTTAGTACATAATATGGCGTAAGGGGTTTTTTTGTCGCCATTACCATACATACAACACCCAGATATTCGATTTTATCGAGGTTGCCTGTGATGGCTACCAAAGATGGATCGGCAGTTTGTTGAAGTACGTTTACCGGACTGGTAAATACAACGCGGTCAAAATGTTCTTTTTGCCCGTCGGCTTCGATCATCAGGCCGCCTTCCGGATCAGGGGTAATGCGCGATACGGTAGTTCCTTTGGCAACGGCTGCGCCTTTCTCAATGAGCACTTTCTCTGCCTGCTCAAATACCGTTTTGTATCCGCCTTCGACGTAGCCCATTTGCTCTTCACGGGCAGAGTCATCGCCCCGTGCTTCAAAAAGCCTTTTGATATAGGTCCAGATAAAAACAGCGGAAACACGTTTGTAGTTTTCTCCCAGTTTGGCGAGCAACAGCGGTTTCCAGAATTTTTCAAACGTATTTCGTCCGCCTACTTTTACCAGCCATTCTTCGATGGTGATTTTCTCCATGCTTTTCCAATCGTTGATGCGGGAAGCGTAGAGAATCGTAATCGCGAGCCGCATTTTGCTGATGAGGCTCAGTGGCGGGAAAAGGAGAAATTCTTTGGAATTGCTGATCGAATAGAACTTCTCATTGACATAATACCCTGTATAGGTTTTTTTCCACCGAAGTTTATCTTTCAGTCCTATGGCTTCCAGATAACTGAGAAGGTATTTGTCCCCGGGAAGTATGACGTGATAAAACCGGTCCCAGACATAATCTCCATAGTCGTGGTAAGTTGCCAGCCCGCCCAACTGTTCGTCGCGCTCAAATACTTTTACATAAGTATCTGGTCCGGCTAGTTTTTGAGCAAGTGCGAGGCCCATAAAACCTCCGCCTATTATGCCTATTTTCATATCGCTATTTCTTGTTCAATAATTTTTTTCTGCCATTCCAGCGTACGACGCATACCTTCTTCCAAACCATACTGGGCCTTTACACCGAGGATCTGCTCTGCTTTAGACGTATCGGGAACTCTGCGCATGACATCCTGGTATTGTCTTCCCTGTGCAATCTGGTCGTAGGGAATCAGTTCTACCTTCAGTTCTCCCGGAGTGCCTGAAATTCTTTTCAGCAATTCTGCGAGTCCGAGGATCGTGATTTCCTGGTTGGCTCCGATATTGAAAATTTCTCCATTGGCTTCTTCTTTCATGGTGGCTGCATAAATACCAGCAACCGTATCCTCCACAAAAGTAAAGGTCCGGGTCTGCTGACCGTCACCATGGATCGGGATTACTTTGTCTTTCAGAATACAGTCGATAAAAACAGACTGTGGACCGCCCCACCAGGAAAGGTGCTGATTGGGGCCATAGGAGCCAAAAAAGCGCAGCAGCACCACGGGGAAGCCGTAGGACTCCATATAAGCCAGTGCGAGATGTTCGTCAAACAACTTGGAAACCGCATATCCCCAACGAGGCACTTTGGAGTTGCCGATCACACAGTTGCCGGTTTCCTTAAACGGAATATCAGGGCTCATTCCATATACATCGGAAGTAGAAGCCAGAACGCACTTTGTCCCCTTATGACGGGCAAATTCCAGCAGGTTTTCTGTGCCTTTTGCATTGATCTGAAGGGTATCGACCGCTTTACCATACCGTGGGATTTTGAAAGCGGCAAGGTGAACAATCACATCAAAGGTTTCTTCCAGTTCTTCGAAGGTCGCTGGCTCAACGATATCTTTTTCCAGAAAAACGAAACGCTCATGTTCCAGAAATTCGCTGATATTTTCGATTTTACCCATGGAAAGGTTGTCAATTCCCCATACAGAATGACCTTCAGCGATGAGCTTTTTAAGGAAATTGGAACCAAGAAACCCGGCAACACCGGTAACCAGAATTTTTTTAGGTGGTTGAACTGCAGACATAAAATATTTGATAATTATTTTGAGTGAATCGGTTATTTTTTGAAAATGATCAGATTGGATGAAATATTTCTTTGCGTAAAAAACAAAATACTATGCCAAAACTTATTCCATAATTAGTCAAAAATTTACATTGAGAAATCAGGCATATTGACCGACGGTCAGAAAAGCTATTTCATTGGTGATTTACTCTTCGCCAACAGAATCTGACCGATAGCGATTTTCCCGGATTACTCCTTTTTCTTCAGATATCTAACATTTATCATATATCTGAAATGTTTGTATTCCAGGGTCTCATAGTTCTTCGCAAGGTATTCCTCCAGATAGTGATTGTTAAGTGGTACATTCTGATTAATGGTTTTTTCATGCCCTACCAGCCAGAAATATTCGGGGTTATTGATTTTCTCTTTAAAAAACATCTCTACCTGCTCATTGCTTTTTAAGGACCATTTTTTATGATTCCAGGCTTCATTGAGATTTACTTCTACCGGGAAAGGATACAATTGGTTTTGGCCGTTGTAATGGTGTTTTAGAACCAACTCATGGATATTTTCAAAAACAAGAATGGGCTCTCCCGGTTTTGCTTTTTCCTCCAGATATGCCCCTACTGCTTTGTAGTCCTCCGTTTTGATAGGAGGGAAAAACTGTAAGGGTGTGATGATAAAGTACGAAGTCATAAGGATACCTCCCCCCACCGGAATCATCCATTTCCGGTCTTTCAGAGAGAGTGCATAAAAGAATAGGAAAATGGTAGGAATCGAGAGGAAAATGATATACTTGAGTTGTGCAACTGATCTGCCAAAGAGGAAAAATATCGCGGATATAAACAATAACAGGCAGCAGAAGATAATAACAATATATCGTTCCTCGCTGCGGAAGAAGTATTTCAACTCCTTTATATTGAGTGTTAGCGCGAATAGCAGGATTCCGGCTATCAATAAAGGCAGGGAATTTTTGAGAAATTCTGGTATGGGGGAAACCGCATCTGTTTCTAATAAAAAACTCTCCACCACTTTGATTGAAAAAATGATTGTACTGCCCAATGTGCCAGAATCCGCCTCATGATGTTGGTTTTCAAACTGCCCGGGGATAAAAGGAATGAGGGCGGCCAGTGCAATGGCCGGAATGATCATATCCAGCAGGTAGTTTTTGACCATTTTCCAGTTTTGCGTAACAACGAGAACCGCTCCATTGGCAGCCAATAGAAATCCGCTGAAATAGTGAGTGTACAGACTTATTACCGCAACAAGTATATAAAACCAGCGGGCTTTCCGGTTTGGATTTTCGCTCAGATAGCCATCATAAAACAGAATAAGTGAAATGGCTGAAAGGAATATAAGAAAAGCATAACAGCGCATATCTACCTGATGTACAATGACCATCGGGTTTAAGGACAAAGCACAAACCATCCAGACCGGTGCCACTTTCGGCAAATATCTTTTCCCCAGTTCAGGGATCAATAAGGCTGCACCAGTGATGGATAATACAGAAAACATTCGCCCCCAGAAATAACTTTTGCTTATGATACTCCATATCGCCAGTAATCCAAAGTAGAGTGGCGGGTAGTTTTCAAAAACAACAGCTCGCTTAATTGCCAGGAGGAACCCGGAGGATATGGATGCCATCGTATAACCCTCGTCCGTTCTTAAGGGCAAAATATAAGAAAGGAAAGTGGCAAGGATAAGATTTATAAATATAGGGATGGCTATAGTCCTAAAAGAAAGCCACCTGGGAACTTCTAATCGCGAGTGGTATAAGTACATATAAGGGTTGCTGTATTGGATACTAAAAGTAACTAAAGGAACCAGCTTTTTTGTCACATTATGACCATAAGTCTATCTTGCCACGCGAACGAGCATTTTTACTTCATGAATTGTTTTTCCAGCCATTAATATTTTCTGGCACACCGTAGCGTTTGTATAGCAGTGTTCATTTTTTTTCAAAAAACTTCTATACCTAAGATACAGCTCAATACCGGATTTTTACTTTTGATGCCCTGAAATTACATGTTCACCGAATAATCTAAACCACAATGGAATATAGTTGTAATTTTATTCGGGTTTGGTATAACTATTGAACCGAACTACTCAAACTTTCAAGGATTTATGAACATCTCCTGGTATTTAAACCGACTAAAAACCATGTCGGTGCCTGAACTTGCCTTCAGGATGGATCAAATGCTCAACCGCCGGATTAATAAGATGAAGTTTCAGGGCTATTTTCCTGAAAAATCTCTCGTTTTTCTCCCTGAAAAAATTCTGGATACAGAAAACATCCATTTCTCTTCCGAAGACACTCATTTTGAGATACTCGGCCTGGATTGGGACTACTCAGAAATGATTGACTGGCATAAAGATATCCGTACACAGGGTATCTTCCCGCGTGTTTTTTGCCGAAACGTCAATACGCGTTCTGATGAAAATGGTATTGCCAAATATGTTTGGGAGCCCAACCGGCACCAGTTTCTCACCCGCCTGGCCATGCAATTTAAAACCACGGGTAACCGCAAGTACCTCAAGTTGTTTCAAACGATCCTCGAATCATGGATCGTGGAGAACCCCTATCTGATAGGGGTAAACTGGTACAGTAATATTGAGGTGAATGTACGGCTTATCACCTGGTTTCTCTGCTGGGAAATTCTTGATGTGAATACATTAATGGAGGAAGATCCCGCTTTTGATGCTTTTGTCAAGTCCCGTTGGATCCCGACTATTTACCTCCATTGTAAATATAGTCATGACTTTCCCTCCAAATTTACTTCTGCCAATAATCACCGTATCAGTGAAGGCGTCGGACTGTTTATCGCATCAGCTTATTGGAAATTTCCGGAATCTCCCAAGTGGAACCGGGAAGCTAAAAAGGTTGTGGAAACTGAACTCCTCAAACAGCATGCACCTTCAGGGGTGAATCGGGAGGAAACCTCCGAGTATATTCAGTTTATTACTGATTTTTTCCTCATCGCCATGGTTGTAGGGGAAAAAACAGGTAATAAATTATCAACAGAATCGTACGATCGATTTCGTCTCATTCTCGAATATATCTATCATCTGATGGATGTCAGGGGTAAAATCAATCATTATGGTGATGGAGATGACGGGCGTACCTTTATTTTGGAAGAAGATAAGGAATCTTTCAACAATTACAGTTCTCTTCTGACATCTGGTGCGATCCTGTATGGAGACCAGGCTTTTAAAGCCCGGGGCAATGGGTTTGACCTGAAAAATCAGATACTTTTTGGTCGGGAGGGTGAAGATAAATACGACAGTGTGAAAGATGTGTTCCAGGTCAGAAGCTCCAAGTTTTACCGGGAAGATGGCCACTTTATCTTTCGCAAGGAAGAAGGCGGCGGAAGGGAAATTCTTCTCCACTTTGATGTTGCGCCTCTGGGGTATCTTGGGATTGCGGCTCACGGGCATGCTGATGCGCTTTCGTTTTATATGGGTGTGGACGGGAAATTTATTTTCATTGACCCGGGAACCTTCTCCTATCATACGGATATGGACTGGCGAAATTATTTCATCAGTACGCTGGCCCACAATACCATCTGTGTAGATGGAAAAAACCAGGCGTTACGCGGCGGCCCGACGATGTGGACAGATCATTACAATCCCCGCGTACTGGAAGTGAAAGAGAGTGGCGCAGTTGAGACGGTTTCGGGATCTCATGATGGGTATGAATCCAGTGGCGTGAAACATAAGCGGCGGATCGATTTTGACCGCAAACGCAATCTTTTCCTGATTACAGATTCTGTCGAAATCACAGATGATAAAGAACACCTGATTCAAATACCCTTTCACCTTCACCCGGAAGTACAGGTGAATGATCTGGGCGAAAACCGGTTTACACTTCTCGCAGAAGGTGCCCGGGCGGTGCATTTGGTGCTCGACAAAAAACTGAACCCCGGCATGGTTTCCGGACAAACTCACCCGATACTGGGATGGTACTCTTCGTCTTTTTACAAAAAGACGGCCTGCCCGGTTATTTTATCAGAACTTACCACTTCCCAATCATTTGAAATTACAACTGAAATTCATGTAGATGAGAGTATTGATTGATATTAATCATCCCGCTCACGTTCATTTGTTTAAAAACTTTGCATGGGTCATGCAAAGCCGTGGCCACAAAGTACTTTTTACCACAAGGGAAAAGGAAATCTCCCATGTATTGCTTCAAAACCTCGGATTTGAATACATATGCCTGGGCAAACACTACAAAAAAGCGCTGGGCAAACTTTGGGGCATCGTCAAATAC
Organism: Bacteroidia bacterium; assembly: GCA_041391665.1. Taxonomy (NCBI): domain Bacteria; kingdom Pseudomonadati; phylum Bacteroidota; class Bacteroidia; species Bacteroidia bacterium. The sequence goes on from JAWKNO010000002.1 coordinate 1,063,185, forward strand.
GACGTACAACTCTGGGGAGTTGCCTTGAAATTTAAGCCGGATATATTTATTAGTATGGGTTCTATTTATGGTTCTCATGCTTCTTTTCTGGTCGGAAAACCGAATATCCTTCTTCAGGATACGGAGCACGCTACCCTTCAGCACAAGCTGACGGTTCCTTTCTGCGATGTCATGCTCAACCCGGTGTGTTTTCACCGTGAGCTCAACAGCAAAAAGCAGATGTTTTATCAGGGGTACCACGAACTGGCATACCTTCACAAAAACTACTTTGAGCCCGATCCTGCCATATTGGATGAGTTGGGCGTAAAAGAAGGCGAAAAGTTTGTGATCGTAAGGCTGGTCTCCTGGACGGCCAATCACGATGTCGGCCATAACGGTATCTCTCTGGAAAATAAAATCAAGGCGGTCAAAGCATTTGCAAAACATGCCCGGGTATTTATTACTTCTGAGGATACACTTCCTGAAGAGCTTCGGCCTTACCAGATCAAAATCAAGCCTGAGAGAGTACATCATGCGCTGTATTACGCCAGCCTTTTGTTTGGCGAAAGTGCCACGATGGCCTCCGAATGCGCTATGCTTGGTACGCCTTCTATTTTCCTAGACAATGATGGCCGCGGATACACTGATGAGCAGGAGGAAAAATACCAGTTGGTGTACAACTTCACCGAATCTCCCGAAGACCAGGAAAAAGCGATAGCCAGGGCGCTGGAAATCCTTCAAATGGAAAATATCAAGGAAGAGTGGGCGCAAAGGACACAGAAAATGCTCGATGAGAAGATCGATGTGACGGGTTTTCTGGTCTGGTTTGTGGAAAAATACCCGCAGAGCCTGCAGCAATGGCGCGAAAATCCTGATTACCAGTATGAGTTTCAGTAGCCTGAAAAGTATTGGTTCCAAATAAAAAAATGAGTCATATCCAAAACAGGAGATGACTCATTTTTTATTGAGTTGCTCTGATATCTAGTGTGAAACCTCAACCTGTCGCCAGCTTCCCTGACGGTGAAGTTTGAGAAAATACTGCATACCTTTGGCAAGACCTCTTTCTCCCATGTGAAACCGGGCAGAAGAAAATCCATCATATATTCGGAGGAAGAACATCTCATTTTTTGTGAGTGGCCGGTAGTTAACTGGGTTTACCATTTCATAGGATAGCTTTTCAGCTTCGGTACATACCAGTTCTTCTATTCGCTTAAGTTTCTTTTGGGGAATGCGTTCGAGAAATTTATTCTTATTACCCGACATTATAGTTTTCTGGCCTTTGGCTTCGCCAAGGTTTTCGGTCACCCGTTGCAACTGGTCCATTCCTTCCTCATATGAAACTCCGGCAAAAGTGCAGATCTGGCTCAGAATCTTCGATGGGTTCTCCAGCAAGTCCTCATAGCGAATTTCCAGATATTCTCCGCCCTGGGCAGCCTTTTGGCGTATAGAATGCATAGTCTCATTCCATCGGTGGGCTGCACGATACATACTTCGTCCCCAGGCATTTTTGACTGACAAGGCGTAATCTCTTGGGTCCCGAATAATATGGACAAATTTTGCATCCGGAAAAATTCTTCTTAACAGATCATAGTGAAGGATGTACCCGGGTGTCTTATCTCCCCAGATAAAGTCTCCGGATTTTTCCGGAGCAGTAAGCCGGAAAAGGTATTCAAAGAAAACACGCCATGTGATATTGGGCGAAAAATTCCGAATGTGCTCAGCATTTATTTTTTCCGCTTTTTCGGGATAATTCCCGAAGAATTTTGTAGTGCGAAAAGCCGCAACTGCTCGCTCAAGATTTTGTGTTTGGTTGAGATCAAAATCTATCCCAAAATTTCTGATCATCCAGGGTATCAGATGACTCTCATGGGTAGGAATAGAAATTTTTGAGTGGTTATTGACCAGATCCCGCAGAAGCTTTGTGCCGCTTCTGGGCATACCGGAAATAAACAAAGGGCCAGTAAAAGGCGTTAAATCAGCCATAATCATCGTGAGGTTATGCTATATGTTCAAGGATATGTTCAGCGCGTTTATCCCAGGTATAAACGTTAAAAAAGTCGTGTTGTGCATTCTCTGCAATCTTTCTTCTTAATCGGGAGTCCTGGCGGAGGATGTTGATTTTTTCAGCCCAGGAATCAGGATTCGTCGCATCTACCAACAGCGCATTTCTTCCGTCCGTAAGTACCTCTCTCAATACAGGCAAATCTGAAGCAATAATGGGCTTGCCACCACCCATATATTCAAACAATTTCAACGGTGACATCCAGCTTCCTATATCAATTTTTTTAGTGCCAACGATTACATTTGGCTGATAAGGCATAAGCATGACATCAAATTCGGCCATATAATCATAGACTTTTTCAGGTGCTACAAAACCATGAAAAATCAAATTGGCAGCATTGATTGTGTTTTTCCACTTGGAAATATCTTCCGGGTTCCCGCCTACAACATGAAATTCTACTTCGGGGAGTAATGCGGGTAGACGGGCGATCATTTCCATTCCTTTACCAGGATAGAGATGGCCAATATAGCCGACTTTAAAAGTACTTCGTTCAGGGAAAGAGTTTTCATTCAAAATCAGCTTATCTGGAATCTGGGCTCCATCAGCACCATCATGCGCCACAATGATTTTTCCTTCAAGAAGATTTCCGTATTGTCTCAAATATTCATTTTTCAAAGCCTCCGAAATGACCACCAGGCGAACAAACTTTCTGTGACTGAAAATTTTCCTCTGAAGATAGGTTTGGAATCCATCGGATGGGGGCGTATGAGCTTCAAATGCAAATGGTCTTCGCAAAAGTCCTAACATACTTATGGCCCCCAGCAGATAGCGGTCGCGGCCATAAATCGTTCCATCCGATTTTTCTTTTCGCAGTCGCCAAAGTACCAATAAGGAGAAAATAATCCTGCTAAGAAAGGGAACACGGGGAAGATGGATGCTTTCGATACGGAATTGAGTTTCGATTCCGTAATAACGGAAGATTTCCTCAGGCTTTTCTTCTTTTGGGGGTTTGCGGCAGTAGAGAACTACTTCATGCCCCTGATTGGAAAATGCCTGACACATCTTCATTACCTGGATACTGTTGGCTTTAGTCGAAGGGATGAGGGAATTGCTAAGATAAAATATTTGCATGTATGGTTTTGTACGTCGGTTTAGCTATAAATATAAAACATAAAAAGTATAAATATGTCTGATTTTGGGCTGTTGGCAAACGAGGGCGTATGGGTGGTTAAAAATTGCTCATAAATAGATAAATCATGGCTAAAATATTACATCGGCGATCTTTCGCAAGTGGTACACTTCGCTTTTAAAAGGGCTTTTCCTGACCTTCTGATTGCTTAAAAGTTCCATTTAGACAAAAAATCTAACAGACCTGGTGCCTGTGATGGTACTTTATGTGTTGACAAGCATGGCGATAATTTATTCGAAACCCGTATATTAGCCTCAAGGTTTAATTCAGAAGGACAGAACATGTGCCTCTGGATAATTAGGTATAGGTTAATAACGTATTAAATGCAAATGCAAAAGGCTTCATTGCCCAACTTGCTGTATCCTTTTTTTAGATTGAATTTTTCATTCGAATATCTCATTGCCGGATGTCCTCCCTGCTATAGGAGCTGACATCTGGCTCTTTTTGTTTCCCCCCATTTATAAAAAAAATCAGACTGATGCCGCAAACCATCAGCCGGATCGCTCATTGTCTTACTTAACCTGTAGAAGTTTATTCATGTTAATCATTGAATGCTTAAAATTAATCTGCTATGTATTCTAAAATGCAAAAACAAATCCTTGCTCTGGTTTTGTGCTTGCTTTATTGTTTTCTTTTTACCGGCCTTCAGGCCCGCAATTATTACATTGCTTCCAATGGAGATGATGGCAACAACGGCTATTATCCCTCCAATGGAAGTGGTGGAAACGGTCCCTGGAAATCTCTCAACAAGGTGAATTCAACTTCATTTAAAGCTGGAGACTCTATCCTGTTCCGTCGTGGTGATTCCTGGTCAAATGTCGGGTTCAAGGCAAATAATTCTGGTAACCCGGGAGCCTATGTCGTGTATGGAGCCTATGGGTCGGGTAATAAGCCTGCTTTTATCAATGAGGGACTTAATATTGATGGCAGTTGGATTGCTGTTGAAAATATGGTTTTCCGCAACGCATCATCCAATGGAATTGCCCGTTCCAACGGTCAGCATATTATTATCCGCAATTGTGAAGTTTTTGGTGCAGGACAAAATGGAATCCGTATCAAAGGATTGGGTTTTTCCGGTTTTGAGGACATTCTGGTGGAAGATTGTTATGTAGAAGGTTCCTCAATCGACAATTTTACCTGCCACAAGGGCGCCAGTAAAGCTGAGGCTGGGTACGGCATAATCTTTCGCAATAATATAGCGGTTGGTGCAGGAGAAGAAGGTTTTGATTGCACTACGGGAAGCCAAATACTCTTCGAAGGAAACTCTTCTCATGACAATTCAGCCGGAAGTATTGTTACTGGTCATGGCGTACACGATGTGATTATCCGGAAACACTTTTCTTATAACGATCTGGATGCACTAAAGGTGAAAAAAACCAATAATATTCGCTTCGAATATTCAGTGTTTCTGGGAAATAAAAACCTGATGAAGCTTTCTCAGAATCCGGGCGAAGGTTCTGCCAACAACCTCGAAATTTATAACTGCATTTTCTGGCAAACAGGTTCCTCTACATTTCTATCTGCCGAACAAACAGAGAGTAATGTAACTTTTAAGAACAATGTCTTTGGGGCAAGCAATTCCTCACCTTTATTCAACTTGAAAAATAGTGAAAAGCTTGGTTCTGGCGGACATTTTAACTTTGATTACAATTTTTACTTTAAACCTAACGCTAATATCGGGACACCGTTTTTCTCAACTGGCGGGAAAACCTATTCTTTGCAGGATCTGAAAAGTCAGTTTTCAAATGAGCAAAATGGCCTTTTCGGTGATCCTGAATTCATTAATGGTATTTCTGGAATCAGTGATGTTAATGACTTCCTGATCAGTGCTGGTTCCCCTCTTATCAATCGCGGTGTGAATGTAGGTGCAACTTCTGACTATTTCGATACGCCATTGGCCTATAATGAGGTTCCTGACATTGGTATAGCTGAGTTTGGTTCAGCTATAGGGGATCAATTTCCGGTCGAGTGGCTTTCCTTTACCGGATCCCCAGACTATCTGCTTAAAAAAATAGACCTGAAATGGGCTACAGCAAGAGAATCCAACAATAGTGGTTTTGAGGTTCAGCGGTCCGTGGATCAGTTAGTATTTGAAGACTTGTTTTCAGTGACCGCAGTAGGTAATTCAACCAAAACCACCGAGTATACTGCTGAAGATATTGATCCTATTGAAGGTGATATGTACTATCGAATAAAGCAAATAGATTTTGATGGCGCGGTCGCATATTCATCGGTAATAAAGATCAATTATGATCCTGGGAAAAATCAGGGAATAGCCGTTTTTCCAACCCAATTGCCTGTTGGATCAACTATTACGATTACGGTGCCCGTTGAGGGGACCACAACCGTGATCGCCAGGATATTTGATACCAATGGCAGGAAACTCGCTTCCAAGCAAATAAGAACGGAGAGCGGAATGGTGAAATACCGTATTCCCGATTTTATACCTGAGGGGTATTATATCCTCAGCGTTAAGGTCGGGATGGAACAACGGTCTTTCCAGATATGGATTCAACGGGATTAGCGAGCACCTCACTGCAAATGTTTTCTAATCTGCCTGCGACTACAGAGGCGTAGAATCTGGTCGAAGCGTATTGGAAATTATGGGTACTGATTTTGGTTCTAAGTGTTTGGTCTTCCAGAAGTTGTTCAATTTTTTGAGTTAGCTTTGCGGAAGTGACTTCCTCCAAAATCAGTCCCATTTTTCCTTCTTCAAAAAAATCTTTAATGCCCGCATTTGGGGTAGTGATAACCGGAAGTCCACAGCCCATTGCTTCCAACAGGGAATTTGGCATACCCTCACCGTGGGTGGAAGGGAAAAGATATATATCGGCGTGGTGAAAAGCGGCATTTTTGGCGTCGTCCTGAACGAATCCCAGCATTTCCACATCATTCAGATTGTGAGACTGGATAAAAGATTCAACCTCCTGGTAGGCCCCTCCGATACCTGCAATAGAAAGGGTCAGGTTTGGGAAACGGGGTTTTAATGCTTCATAGCTTTCCAATATTTCAAATATTCCCTTGTTCCTTTCAAGACGGGCCAGAAAAAGTAAATTTACTTCAGAATCGTCCTGTATTTTTTCAATAACCTGAATTTCGGTAAGCCCATCCACCAGACGTTGATCGACAACAGTGGTTTCTTTATAAACAGGTTTTGTAAAGCCCCATTTTTTTACTTTTTCGACAAATTCCTGGGCCAAAACAATGGTCGCATCCGCCTTCATAAAGGTTCTTTTCATAAACCACCAGTATTTGGAGGTAGCGGTTTTTTCAAATGTTGGAGACCATCCCCGCCAGAAAACCACAATTTTTACGGGAAATAGAGAGGCAATAAAAAAGAATATGCCATCTCTGAAAAACCCTTTAAATTCCAGCGAAGGGTTGAGTAGTACAAGATCTGGCTGATTCCTCCTAATGGTTTTAAAAAAATTGAAATAATCTGTAACCATACGAATCATAGTACTGATTTTCCCTGCTTTTTTTCCGCGGGAACCGTACGTAAAATAAGACACATCCTTTGTAAACTGGGGTTTAAGAGCAGTGTAATAATTGGCTTTGCCGCCAATTACATTCAGGTCTGGTACATTAATTAGTATGCGCAAAACAATAAGTGTTACAGTTGGTGAAAATTATTATAAAATAGTCTTGAGTTCTGTTTCGGGCGTTTCTGTTTCATTTTCGCCTGAATCTTTAACTTTTCGTACAGGAATCGGATAGGTCATTACTACGACAAGCAGACCCATGACCGGAAGAAAATACAGGTTGTCAAAAGTGATATACATACAGGAAAATAAGGCGTAAGTCTTCCTGATGATTCGAAAATGAGATTCTTCTTCTGTAGCATTTGGCGCCTTCCAGAAACCGATGGAGATGATAAAAAGGATTTGAAAGATCATGCCCAGTATACCGGTTTCAGCAATATACCAGGATAAGGCTGTGCGACCAATCTCCCATCCGGGAAACAGCTTCTCCAGTTCTCCCTCTGCGCCCCGAACGGAATTTTGTGAAGTAGATCCAGGGCCTCTGCCAAATAAAACATGGAAAGGGCTTTTTTGTATTTGTTCAAAGGCAACCACCACAGCTGCACCTCTTTTTAGCTGCCCGCCTTTCGCGAATTTTCCTTCGTCTGATTCGTCTCCAAATATATAGGCTTTATAAAACTCAATGTCCATCATTTTCTCGGCAGTTGTCGCACCTCCGTCAGAACTATATGCTTCATCCTGATAGTCAGAAAACACTATTCCCACTATAGTAAGAAAAATAAATCCAGCAAATAGTTTGGGCAGGTGTTTTCTGATCACCTCAATACCTGTTTGCGTGATGATGGCCCCAATAATAATTAGGAGGAAAATGAAAACTACCTTATCATTGGCAAATGCAAAAGAACCCACAATCAGTAACAAAGCGGTGGGAACTGATACGGGCAGATTCTTCATTGGCTTTTCCTGAAACCAATATACTACCAGAATGATAATACAAATCAGTTGAAAATAGTTGAATCCTCCATCTGCAGGGAAAAAACCCGTTACCATGTCCGGCGATCCTATTTTTAGAATAGTTACAAAAACCATTCGTTGGAAAATTGCATAAAAGCCGGATAAGATTCCTGTAATCACAATAAAGCTAAAGATATCTTCTTTGTCGTAGTATTCATAAATGGTGCGGAACAGGGCAAAATATGCAAACATCATCAGGTATCCCCTCTGCGGAAAAATCACAGAAAAGGGTGTGATATAGTTCAACAGCATGGACATAACGGATATAAGCGCAATACCCAAATATATCAGTACCGGACCCCTGGGATAGTAGGTTTTGTTGATTCGGAATAACGCTGTACCGAATGCCAACGCCACGAGCGCAAAAAAGGCAAACCAGTTGAGGTTAAAAGGACCTTTTACATTGAAAAATCGAGAGAGATATCCCAGTGGGGTAAAACACAGGATATAAGAAATCCAGAATATGGTTTTTTTACTCCTTAGGATTATCAAACCCAGGAAAATCACCACGAGTGCTCCGCTTATTGCAAAAAATATTTCAATCATTTTCCCTGAGTTGTTCCGGTACTAATCGCGTAAAACTGCTTATTATATACATACTGGGGTGAAAGAAGCATAGAAACCAATGGCTGGTATCCATTTTTCATCCATGCGTGGTCATATACAATTTTCCCTTGTTTAGAGGGATCATTTTTCATCCGATTCCCATAAATGTCGTGAGATCTTGAAGGAAACGCTTCTTCCGGCGCGGGGGATAGCTCCAGAAACCGGAATAAATCTGCCTTTACACTTTCATGCCGGAATACAAGATCTTCATAAACCACGACCTTATACTCAAAATTATTTTTTTTCAGAAATCTTAAGTTCCGGAGGTTTGCGTTTAGCCATCGATACCCTTCATATACTGCACCGTAATGTTTCCGGCCTTTGCGAAGATTGGTCTTTTTTACCGAAGTGAGCCAGCTTCGGATATCTCTGATAACAAGGATTACTTTTATTTTGTGACCGGGATGATTGTCCGGTCGATAATAATCTTTTAAAAATCCCAGCGATTTGGATGCGTCAACCATGGTTGTTGCTGGGAATTTTGCCTCAAAATGAACCATGATTTTCTTTAGTGCTTCCTGCTTGTCCAAACCTTTGATCTGGTGCCTCAATTCTCCCCAAACCTCGCAGTCAGCCATACTTTCTCCGCAGGAACACAGGGGGATGTCTTTTTCTGCTACTCCTGCCTCCAGCTCTTTCAATAATTTGTCGATTTCACCCATCCCAACTACATCGGGATGCGTGGAGAGAACCAGTTGCAGGAAAGTTGATCCGCTGTGCCCCAGGCCAAGTATGTAGGCTATATTCATATTAATGTGTTGATTTCAGCGCCATCTCCAAATTATCAACGGCTGCACCTATTTCAAAATTTGCTTTGGCGAATGACTTACAATGCTGAGATATGGCTTCCCACTGTTTGTCATCAGCAAGCATTCTGGCTATCCATCTTTTTATTTCATCAAAATCTTTGCTAACAATCCCCAGGTCCTGGTCCGTTATCATATTGTCGGGGTCGACATGGAATGAAATAACGGGAACACCTCGCTGCCAGGCTTCGATGAAAGTATTGGAAAACCCTTCATAGTCACTGGTATTCACCAAAAACTTTGCCTCATTTAATTTTTCATGGACTTCTTCAGGAGAAACTTTACCATATAGCCTGATTTCAGGATTTGCATTTGCTGCTTCCTGTATCTGTTTGCTTAATGGATCTTTTCCAAGGCCGCCAATCATACCGAATTCGAGTCCCTGACCCTTCATGGATTCTGTCAGCGCAACAAATCGCTCCGGATGTTTAAAATCTTGTATTCGCCCAATCCAGAGAATTTTATCTTTGCGGGACACCTCCGTTTTTTCTTTTGGTACCGGGTGGGCGTTATAAATTTGTTTTCCTGAAAGGCCAAGATTTTTTTTCAATAGGCTTTCCTGGTATTTGGTTTGTGCCAGGATCAGGTCGATGCGAGGCAGGGTGCGAAAAAACAGCCATTCATTTATCTTATGAAAAGCCTGAATAAAAGGCGAGGCATGTCTTTCCATTTCACCTCCGGCAGTTAGCTGGGAGTCACGTGAAAAAGCCCAGATGACTTTGCCCCCGGCACTTCTGGTAAAAAGATTCAGCCAGAACAGGTAAGAAATATTGGCACGGGTATACCAGTAGTCAGCTTTGATGAAATTCATCTGGCGACGTATGGCAAGAAAATTCATCCATTTCAAATAGCTTTTTCTCTTTGGGATAGGATGAACGACGATTCCTTCCATGACTTCCGGATGATTATTGCCAGACTCACGGATATAGTGGACTTCCCAATTACGGGAGACCAGTTCCTGAGCGAGGTAATAACATTGGGTCTCAGCGCCCCCGGTATATTCCAGATGGAAGTGAGGGAGGACAAAACAAATTTTTCTATTCAATCTACCTGAATTTCTGGTTAGTGAATCTGGTATTTTGTGTTCATTTCAAAGTCTCCATACTGGTAGTGGTCTACGCCAAAAGCTTCCAGAATCTCGAATGTTCTTTTTTCATTCTCCGGACTAATTTTGGATTTCCATTTTTCGACCAACCAGCGGCGGCTATTTTTTATTTGTTCTGGATCAAGTAGCACATCTTGTGACTCTTTTGCCGATTTATGTGATGATGCAGAAGCCTTGTTTATTCGAGACAACATTTGATCAGGATCTTTAAAGCCCAGCTTTGACACCATATGAGACACCATTTTTTCCGGCTCCAGAACCAGCTGTTCGTATGAAATAAACAGCCAGTCATTCCTCATCTGACGTAGTGGCATAAGATTTTGAAGCGTCCAGTCAAGTACCGCTTTTTCATAATCGTTGCCATTATTTAAAATATTCATGCCATAGCCGTACTCCTCATCGCTAAGGTTATTGCGAAAATCAGATTGAAGGAAAGAAGCTAGTCTGGGGCTTTTACTTCTGGAAAAAGATACTGGTATTGGGTGTCGCAACAGATAAACAATTTGCCCGTCAAACTTTTCCTGAAACCATCCGATAAAATCTTCGCCTGAAAACAGAATCTTAAAAATAATCCTATCAGTGCGAAGGTGCCAGAGATCAGAAAATGGTGCAGGTCTTTTCCAGCGAAGATCATTGTCTTTGCCTTTCAGAAAAGATTGTACGTATTGATAAATTTTATCCCGGCTTGTGATGCTAAACATATCTTCCCATGAATTCAGGCCGAGATGTTCAGCTACTACAGGGTTTCTGAGATTAAATGGCTCCTTAACCATTTTGAAGCCGGGTTGAGCCGCAATGATTTCCGTCAGCCAGGTACTGCCACTCCTTGGGGTAGAGAACAGGAAAACATTTTTTTCCTGTCCGGGAGTATGAAAAGTTGAGCGATGTTTGATGAATTGTTTGACCAGTTCCATATGTTTTTTTCAGACTTTGTTCCATGAAGACAAATCCTTTCCAAGAAGATTTCCGAGGCTTTCGTTTTTGTCCCGATAGTAGTTGTCTATCAGCCACATACGCGTTTTTGAGGTCATAGGAGGTAAAGTCGCACGGTTGATATCCTCTAGTTTCGTCGCCAGGTTAGTCAATGATAGTTTGCGGGAAGCTTTAGATAAATAATAAATCGGTTTACTTTTGACAAGGAGCTTTTTCGAGTCAGAGGTATTCACCCGCTTATCAGAAATAGAGGAGTCAAAATCAGGATCAACCCCAATAAATTCAAATATTTGCTTAAGAAATCCATCACTGTCTTTTTTGATATCGTCAAAAAACATCACCAGAATATTCTCCCTGGGAAAGATTTCATAATATCGACTGAGATGTGCAGCATAAAAACCTTCTTCAATAAACTCAGGCTTGGCCATGACCTTTTCTTCAAACGAAAGCCCCTTGTTTTCGATAAATTTACCCCTTGAATTCCAGTATCTTGAATAGAGTCGATCTACAGGATTGCGTAGGGTAACGATCATCCGGATCGGACCCAAATGATCGTAAATACGCTGGGGGACATTTTCGCGATGGAGATAGGCAGGTGTCGCTTCACCGATCGCTGTCTGACCGGAAACCCCTTCAAAATAGTTTTCATAGTACCCGATTCCCTCTTCATAAAACCGGTCAAAGAAATGAATTTCTTTCTTTGATGGCATATAGATATCAGGATGTTGAATCAGGTTTTTCTGAATCCAAGTGGTTCCGGCTCTGGGAGCACCGATGATTAGGAAATTTGGAAGCATAACAGCGATATAATGACTAAAAATTGGTTATCAAAAAATAATGTGCATGACCCGTTTCATTTTTTTAGGAACGAGATCAAAGAAAATTGTGCGCTGATTGTTCGTAAAAATTGGATTGAATTTCATTGTAACAAAATACACGATCGTAGCCAGAATGGCCAGAATGTACAGGTTTAAAGGTAAAAATAGCTTGACTGCATAGATGATTCCTGCAGTAACCAGTGTATTAATCGTGGATTTCGCAGCAGAATGCCAGGGGATTTTTACTTCGATATGGCGCCGTGTCATATAATAAACCATGAGGTTCTTTAAAAAAACGCTCGCCGCAGTTGAGAGAGCCATACCTGTCGCTCCATATTTATATGCCAGTGGGATCCCGGTGGCAATGTTGAAAATAATCGTCAATTTTGAGTAAACCAGAATCATAGGTTTTTTAATGGCCTGCGCAACCAACCCCAGAGGCATAGAATAAAATACCAGGAAGATCAGAAAGACGATCAGGGGGAAATAGGCATCTGCTGTATAGTCTTTCTTAAATACCAGAATCAAAAAGTCCTTGCCTAAAGGAAGCAGAATCGCTAGGAAAAGAAAACCTATGATATTGTTGGCATTAAACATAAAACGAAACATGCGATTTACTTCCTTTTCTTTCTTTTCGCTGTTGTCGTAGTTACTAAAAAATGCTGGCTCTGAAACTGGTTTAAACATTTTCTCCGGATAAAAGTCCATTAGTTTGGTAAGCACCTTTGTCGCCAGTACATAGATAGCTACCTGGGTGGGATTGGAAAAATATCCCAGAATGTACCTGTCGATATCCGTTCCTAAAAAAGAAGTACCGATTTTATTGATATAACTGACTCTGCGATAACTTTTCTCATCAGGCAATTCTACAGGTGTGCGGAATATTTCCCGAAACCGCGGCCAATCGGAGTTGAATACCACAAAGGAGATCCCAATGAGGAAGTATACCGTATCCACAATAGAGAATGCATACATAAAATAGAGGAAGCTTTGCTTGGTCTGGATACCCCATATAATCGATCCCAATCGTAACGCCTGATAGGCAATCCGAGAATACAACATATGCTTCTGCATGAAGCGTGCATTTAGCATTTTCTGGACGTATACAAATCCAAAAGTCGATAAAAGTGACCCCTGAAAGGCAATAAAATGCAGTTTGTACTGACCAATCTGAAAGCTGGGTGCCCACCAGTCGTATCCTATTACCAAGAGCAGGCAAATGCCCGCTGCCAGAGACATATTGGGGACGAGGATTTGCCAGAATTTTGTGCCTATCTCTTTTTTATCTACAAGGCCAGGAATAAACCGGGTAATATAGGAATCCCAGCCCATTGAGATTGCAATATTCAACATAAATGGCAAGCCCGTAAACAATCCCATTGCACCATATTCAACCTCGTCCAGATAACGGACAAGATAAACCATCCCAAAAAGGGAAATAAATAAATTGAATACTGAAATAGCGATTGAGTAGGGGAGAGATTCTTTAACTTTTCTTTTTACACTCACAATGAAGGATTTTAGCCAATAAATCTGTTAGAGAAAATATAAAAAATGGTTGTGATGAAAATGTTGTCTACTGATGGCATTTTTTCCATTCACTAAATTTTTTGACGCCTTCTTTGAAACTCGTTTCTGGTTTATATCCAAGGAGTTTTTCTGCCAGATGGATATCTGCTACGGTTTGTGGTACATCTCCGGGTTGTTCGGGCTGCCTGTCAATGATTGCCTTGACATTGAGCTCTTCTTCCAGAAAATGAATCATATCGGTAAGATATACGGGGTTTCCATTGGCTAAATTGAAAATCTGATAGTTGTTATCCTCAAAATGCATAGCCTTCTCAATTCCCTGTACAATATCACCGACAAATGTATAGTCTCTTCGTGTGGAGCCGTCTCCAAATACCGGAATAGGCTGTTTATGGATCATTTTCTCCGCAAATTTATGAATCGCCAGATCCGGGCGTTGGCGGGGACCAAAGACCGTGAAAAACCGGAGGCCCACAAAGCGGATACCGTAAAGATGACTATATACATGGCCCAATAGTTCTCCGCTTACTTTTGTGGAGGCATAAGGACTGATCGGTTGCAAAACCGCATCGGCTTCCCGCCACGGGACATTTGGGCTTATACCATAGACACTGCTGGAAGAAGCAAATACAAACTGTTTGATTTGCCTTTTCCTGGCAAATTCCAGCATGTTTTGGGTTCCTTTCACATTGACATCCTGATATTCAGTAGGATTGAGAATGGATGGTCTTACGCCTGCTTTGGCAGCAAGGTGTACAATGACGTCAAATTCACCTAATTGGTCAATTAATTCCTGATCCCGTATATCGCCCTCAATCAAGGTGTAGGAGGGGGATGACAGGTGCTGGGAAATATTTTCCCTTTTCAGAATAGGGTCATAGAAGGGATCAAAATTGTCAAGAACCGTTACTTCCCAGTCTTTACCAAGGAGAAGGTCAACCAAATGACTTCCGATGAACCCTGCACCGCCCGTAACAAGTGCGTGTGGTTGATTTTTTATTTCAGACACAATTTAAGATTTAGCTGTGATCAATGTTTTTAATTTGTCAATCATGGTATTACCATTGTCGGATCCGGGCTTGGTGTTTTTATTTTTTGATTTACCGTCCATTGGACGATAATATGAGGAGTAATATCCGTATTTCTTATTACCGGGGCCTTTCTGTACTCCATTGACCACTACATAAAGGTTTTTCAAAGCTTTATTGGTGCTGGCATTTTCAACCTCCTTCAGGAATTCCCATTTGGAGAAGCCCATACGTACAACATAAAGATTGACGTCTGAGTGCGGAGCGATGGCCAGAAAATCTGCAACAAGGCCTGTTGGCGGTGTATCCAGAATAATATAATCATACATGCCCCGAAGCTTATCGAGTAATTCCCGGAAATGATCGAGTCCAAGCAGTTCGCCAGGGTTGGGGGGAACTGGCCCGCTGGTTATCGCATCGAGGTTGGGAATTCCGGTTGATTGAATCACTGCTTCTAGTCCCGCTTGTTCTGTCAGATAGTCACTCATACCTCGGTTATCTGGAATCCCCAGGTTGATGGCAAGCATGGGTTTGCGCATATCGATTCCCAGGATAATTGTCTTTGATCCGGCCATTGCCAGTACATAGGCCAGGTTGATAGCGCAAAAGGTTTTGCCCTCATTCGGTACAGTCGAGGTGAAAGAAATGACTTTGCGGGATCGGTCGGGCGCGAGATACTGCAGATTGACTTTCAGATACCTGAATGATTCTACTACTGCAGCATTTGCAGGATTATCAAGGTCTAGTTTTTTGCTATTTGCGATCCCCTGGCGGATATTGCCAACAATGGGCGTGAATAGTTTATTCTCCAGTTGAGATTGCTCTGAAATAGTGGTATTCAAAATGCTCTGTGTGCTTAACAACAACGTAGGTATCAGAATACCCAAAATAATACAGCCCACAAGAATAAAAGGAATATTAGGGGAAACAGGACCCGTGCCCGCCATTCGTGCCTCGTCGAGTATTTTGCTGTCGGAAGTATTGGCTGCCTGGGCAATTCCCGCTTCTGTCCTGCGCTGAAGCAGATAGTTATAGAGCGTCTCATTGAAGGTAAATTTTCTTCTTACTTTGATAAGGTTGCGCTCATCTCTGGGTAGCCGACTCACAACAGCCTGCGCTTCGGCGATGCGGCGATTGACTTCAGTAAGGGTATATTCTGTGGATTTAATAATACTTTTAACATTCTCCCGAAGGGTATTCATATTATTGGCAATCTGCTCATTAAGGATTTTTAGCTCAATATTAGCAGAGTTCGCACCTCCTAAAGAGCGCGCAATTTTTTCATTATTCAATCGCTTCAACTCCATCACCAAATCGTTGAGAACCGGATCCGTGATCCCCAGTTGGGAAGGAGCGACAATCGTCTGGATACCCTCCTCAACTTCCAGACCTTTCAGAAGATCTTTATAATAATTACTGCGGACACTCAGATTGGACTTATCTGCCTCAAGTGTCTGCATTTTAGAT
This sequence comes from Bacteroidia bacterium, assembly GCA_041391665.1. Taxonomy (NCBI): domain Bacteria; kingdom Pseudomonadati; phylum Bacteroidota; class Bacteroidia; species Bacteroidia bacterium. Next base: position 1,079,144 of record JAWKNO010000002.1, read on the forward strand.
ACAGCATTAGATGCAGTAAGGTTAAGATCCAGGGTTTGTTGACTTTGGCGAATATTGGTCATCTGATCCTCTGCGCCTTTAAGGGAGTCGGTTACGATGTCGAGTTGAGAGTCGATAAAGTCAATGGTCCCCATAGCAAACTGATTTTTTTCGTCCAGCTTAGCCTGAATATAGGTTTTGCAAAGGGTATTGAGAAAATCCTCTTCCTTTTGAATAACTGTACCTTCAGTGGAAAGTTCGATGACCGTACTCTCCTCGTCAATAGCTGCAATAGTAAGTCCGTTGATATATTTGGTTGTCAGTTTTTCAAGGTCGTGAAGCATAAAATAGATTTCCCGATCCTTAAGCGACTCTACCGAGTTAAAATTGTCGCCCTTTACAATTAAGAATGAAAAATATTCAGTAGCACATTCTTTACCGTATTGGCATGCCTGTTTAATTTTTAGCTCTTTTCCTTCAAATTTTTGCACACTTCCGTCTGGCAACAGCATTTTGTAGTCCTCTGTCTCTATTTCAATTTCATAAAGTTGGTCAGAAATGGCTTTGAATGTGATGGGTATATCGATGATTTGCTGCTGTGTTTCATTGGCGATTACTGAAAACGGGGACTTTTTGTAAAGCTCTTTGTCGCTGAAACCACCTTTCTCAAAATAGGAAACTTGAAAGCCCAGATATCTCAGGGGTTCTCTAACGAGATTAAAGGATTTGATTACGGCAATCTCATTGATGAGATTCTGGTTGTTGCCAAAAAGCTGGATTCCGCTTTCCATGAACTGGTTGCTTCCCAATACTTCGTCCTCTTTACCAAAATCAATTAACATACTTGCTTTGACTTTGTAAGTAGGGGCTGTAGTCTGGATGGCAATAATACCAAGCAGAAGGAATAATGGAATGCATATGGCAAAATAATACCAACGCTTTAATAAAGCGTTAAGCAGGGCCTGGATATCCAGGTTATTATTAGAAGGGTAAGGAGATGGCGTCGTTTTCAATTTTTTACTTCTTGATTGAGTTTAGCACAATATTTACGATAACCAATAATACAGATGCGGCAGAAAGGCCGACACTGATAGGCCGTGAGTTTAGATTAAAAGCTTTTGCTTTGACGGGTTCTATGTAAATGATATCGTTAGGTCTGACAAAATAGTATTCTGACGAGATTAAATTTGCGTCAGCCAGGTCGATATAGACCGTATGTGCCGCATTTCCTTCTTCTCTTATAATTTTAACTCTCCTGATATTAGCATATTCTGTAATATCACCTGCCATTCCTAATGCCTCAAGAAGCGGGGTGCGGGTATTGAAAATATATATTTGCCCGGGCCGTCTGATTTCCCCCAACATTGTAATTCTGAAGTTTGCCAGCTTTACGCTGGTCGAAGCATAGTCCAGATAAGTTCGTAAATGCACATTGAGCGTATCTTGTATTTCTTCTGTGGTCTTTCCGATTACACTTACATCTCCAATAAGCGGGAGATTAATATTGCCGTAATTATCTACAATATAGCTGCTTAGGTATAAGAATGTTGCATTTGTATTTCCACCGCCGCCACCACCACCGCCGCCACCGGAGTTGCTACCTCCATCACCCGCAGAGTTAAAGAAGTTGATGGTCGAATTTTCATAGTTACTTGCCTTTATATAGAGTTGGTCAAAAGGCCTGACACGGTAGTTTTCGCTCAGGTACTTACTAAAATAAGGTCTTAGTGAGTCAAGTGCAACCCCTTCTTCAGATTCCTGTTCCTGTAGAAAAACGAGATTTTTAAAGTTGATACAGGAGGAAAGGGTTGTTACTGTTAAGACTACAAAGAAAATTAACAGACTGTTCCGGTTCATAATAAAATATGTATTTGTCGAATTCGGGTTTGAAGGTATGTCAATTTCTGGAAATTTTGCGTGTGTTGCACTGCAACCGGTTACAAATTGCGAACGGACGGCTTACCTGATGCCTTTATCGGTAGACCTATTCTGCGTGAATCTATCAAAAGCAACGCCAAACTGTTTTTTATCTGTCTTTATAAATAAATTTTTTTCAAACCAAATTCTTTCATTTCCCGGGTAATACTTTTTTGGAAATTGTCTTATAAGAATATTATAAGCCCAAAAATAATTTTTGTACCCAGTTAGCGAAATTGATCATTTCGGCCTGATTCTTGTACCTTTTGCTTTTAGGAAATCACTTCATCTGGCAAAACTTACCTTTCAGAATCTAAATTGTTCTACTCATTCTGATTGTAAGGTTTGAGGCCATAAAGGAGCTATATTTACCTTAAATACGCTAAACCAAACATCCTTCTGAAACCAAAACATTTTTATTCTAAAATTCGAGCCAATATCACATCACTATGGTACCACTTAATACGAAATATTCCCCCACATATAATCAGCCATGAAAGTAAAAAAGCAAAGAATAATCTTCGGATATATCTTCCTTGAACTGTTGATTCTCTGTATCGCTAACCTGTTGATTCTATTCTGGTCTATCAAAAATGGTGTAACCTACGGTCTTGATCCGGTTGTGTTTAAAAAGACGGCTTTGCTGTTAAATTTTGTGTATCTCTCTTCCTGGATACTGACTGTTTTTATAAACAGTGCGCAAGATGTATACTTTAAAACGCGACTTTCTACACGGGCACGGATTCTTGGGGTAGGCTGCTTTATTCTGATCGGGCTTTCTGTAACGGCCATTTTCCTTTCAGGAATTAATATTTCTTTTATTGAAATGGCGATCCAGACGATTGCATTATTTTATGTACTGAATCTGGTAACCATCGAACTGGTGCAAAAGTCCTTCAGCCAAAGTAAAAAGTACTATAATTTTGGTGCAAAGATGCTGGTTTTGGGCGCGGGTGAAAAAGGAAAAGAGGTGCTGGATTTTGTTACTCAAAACAAACATCTGGGATATGATGTTGTCGGCTTTCTTGATGATGATTATCCTGGCTCCAACGGGATCAATCTGCTCGGTAGAATGAATGACTTATCCCGGGTTCTGGATACCAAACCGGTCGACGAAATTGTGATTGCGCTTCCATTTGAGAAGAAAGAAGAAATTCAGACGGCCATTCATATCGCTGACAATCGCGGCATACGGGTAAACCTGGTTCCTGAATTTCCGCCGGAGTTTGAACACAACTATAAGGCTTATAGTATCGGAAGTATGCCGGTATATCAGCTCAAGCAAATCCCGCTGGATCACTTCCACAATTTTATGCTCAAAAAGGGGTTTGATATTCTGTTTGCCCTGGCTGTACTGACTTTCCTCTCTCCGGTATTTCTGGTAATTGCAATTTTGATCAAAATGGGATCAAAAGGCCCTGTATTTTATAAGCCACTAAGAAAAGGACAGGCAGGAGGAACATTTGTTTGCTACAAGTTTCGGACTATGACTGACAGTGATGATGCCGTTGCAGGTACCCGTTCGACAGTGATCAACGATCCGCGTATCACAAAGATTGGTAAATACCTTCGGAAATTTGATCTGGATGAGCTGCCTCAGTTTTTTAATGTTTTGAAGGGGGATATGAGTGTAGTTGGTCCCCGGCCACACCGCCTCAATCTGAATGATGATTTCCGTGAAGTAGTAAATGAGTATATGGTTCGCCATTATGTAAAACCTGGTCTGACAGGTTGGGCACAGGTTAATGGCTGGAGAGGCCCAACTGAAACGGAGCTACAAAAACGCGAGCGTGTAAATCATGACCTCTGGTACATCCATCACTGGAGTTTGCTCACAGATATAAAAATCATTTTCCTGACAGTATTCAGCAAAAAGACTCGTCAGAATGCATTCTGATTAATAAATTTCTTTACTATTAAATGGGAAGCGCCTTCGTGAGAGGGCGCTTCCTGTGTTTATTACTTTTTATATATCTCGTGATCGGGGTCTCCGCCTGCCTGAATGTAAGCAATCAGGTCAATGATCTCGCCACTGTTCAACCGGTTGATCAGACCTGCTGGCATGATAGAGACGCGTGAAAGTTCTCTTGCGGCGATATCCGACGTGGCAATGGACTGTTTTTGCTGAGGAGCATAAGGGTTGGAGTTGATTTCTACAGTATTTTTGTTTTCATCCAATATTCTTCCCGTAACGGTAGTGCCATTTTTTAAAGTAAAAACGGTCATGGCATACTGATCGGAAATCACATCGCTGGGCATCATAATGGCTTCCAGAATATTTCCTCTGGAAAACCGGGTTCCGGCCTGTGTGAGATCCGGGCCAATATTGTTTCCTTTTCCCCGGATCATGTGACACGAGGCGCAAAGAGCTGCCTCATACATTTTTGCCCCTCTTGCAAAGTCTTTGGGCGAATCTTCTGCCTGACCTGTAAAGTGTCCTACTTCTCCGATATTCCAGTTTTTGCCTGGTCCTTCCGGCTGTGGCAAATTGGCCAAAACCTGCGACTGATCTGCGGCAATACTTCCGGTTACCTTGGCAATCAACTCGGCTTCTGATGCAGGCACTCTGTCTAATGCATTTTGTCTGATGGCATCGAGAAATCCCCGGTAATTTACGCCACCAGATTTTTTTAAAGCATCCTGAAACCAAAGGAAGTACTTTTCCCGAAGTTGACTTGTCCAGCCTGTCTCCGCATAACTCAGGCTCTGAACGACAGATATTGACTGAGAGGAAGGCATATTTTTAAGCATATCGGCAATCTGCGGGCCGTATTGTTCGCTGCGGGTGGTAATCTCCTGGCTGATAAGTGAGGTTTTTTCCGGAGTAGAGACGGCGGTTTCGTATAGATATTCCACCGCTTTTTTCACCACAGACTCATCTCCTAATCTGATCAGTAAAGGCAGAATTTCGCGGGAAATCAGTGGGTCTTCTGCCGGAAAAGCGGATGAAAGGGATGCGAGCAAAGACTGTTTGTTCGTCTCTTCCGGATTTCCCCATCTGCTGATAGCCAGTCCCACAGCCCGTATATAGGACTGCTGCATGGGTTCCGGCAAATCGCTGTATTTGGTTTTGCCCAATAATCCCAAAACAGATTCCTTCCAGTCGGAAGGGGCAAGTCTCGCTGCGGATAACGAAGCCTCAATGATGACCTGAGGTTGTGTTTCTTTCTGGAGTTTATCTTTCCACTGGGCAGGCGGAAACTGTTCCAGCAAAATTCTGGCGGCATATCGTACAAACCGATCTTCATGGCCGAGGTTTTTCCATGCCAGCTCAAGGTCCGCTGGTTTTGGATCCTGGTGATGGCTTTCTAATTCCCGGCGAAGGGAAAATGCGTCAGACATTGAAACATCGTGCGCAATAGGTTCTGTCGATTCCTCCCCAATATAGGAAACACGGAATATGTGCGAATCAGTTCTTCGCCCGCCCGTGGCAAAATACATGGCACCATCAGGACCAATGACCCCGTCAGTAAGCGGCATAGGAACTCCGGATACAAATTCTTCTTTTCGGCCGCTATAACTCCCACCTGCCATATCCCATGAAATAAAATACATAGTGCCAAAACTCCAGTCAAAAGCAAAAAGCCCCTGTTGATATTTGGCGGGGAAAGCGGCGTCTCTTCCCATGATTACCCCTGTGGGCGAACCTTGTCCGATATTTACGACAGGCGGAAGATTGTCTGGATAGTATTCAGGCCATTTTCCCGTGCCATTGCGCCACCCAAATTCACTGCCGCTTGTTGCATGACATACTCTGATCGGGCGGTACCAGGGCATTCCCAGATCCCACTCCATATCAGAATCGAAAATGAACAATTCTCCTCTCGCATCAAATCCCATATCGAATGGGTTCCGGTAGCCAGAGCTGAATATTTCCCAATAAGAACCTGCGGAGTCAGTCATCGCTACCCATCCACCGGGTGCTTCTCTGGAAGCTGCATGCCCACGGGGGTCCTTGATTGCCGGAAAAACACGGTCTTCCTTCCATACAGCAGGCTGAATGGAGGTGAAACCCTCGGGCACGTCGGTATGATTACCTGCCAGTGCAAAAATGGTTTTTCCGTCAGGAGCCAGCCTGAGTGCGTGGGGACCGTGCTCACCTGCGCCATTTAATTCTTTTAAAAGCTGTATTTTGTCTAACTCGCCATCCTGATCTGAGTCCGTAACCCGGTATAAACCACTCCCCCTGCCTTCTATACCTTTGTCGCTGTTGACCATCACATAGAGGCTGTTAAATGCCCAAAGCATACCTTGCGCATGTCCGACTTCGAGAGGAAGTTTTGTTACGGTAATACCTGTCTCTCCAGTTTTTGGAAGGGCAACTTTGTAAAGATAGCCATACTGATCAGAAGTAATCAGATTGCCTTGGCCGTCGTTGGCCATACATACCCAGGAGCCCTGATCGTGTTCAGAGGGACTGTACAGGTGCTCGATTTTAAAGCCTTTAGGTAGATGAACCTGACTGGCAATGCCGTCCATAGAAGCATCCAGAATACCCTGATCGGGATTAGTCGTGGTTGTGGGGGTGTTGCACCCGGCTATAAGCAGCATACATGCAGCAATAGCGGGAATTATTAATTGGTAGAACAAGCGCATGATTCAGGAGAGTTAGTTGTTATTGGAAAGGCAGAATATCTCTGCGGTTAAAAATACATTGAGGGTCGAAAGGGGTACCCGAAAGCAGGCTGACGACATTCTGTACGGTAATCAGGCACATCTGCCGATAAGTTGAAGCTGTGAGGCTGGCAGAATGCGGGGTTACCAGCACGCCCGGATGAGAAAGGAGGGAATAACCGGTTTCAGGAGGTTCTTCGGGTAATACATCTGCTGCAAATCCGGCCAGATGGGCCGAACGAATGGCCTGCTCAAGTGCCTGATGGTCAATGATTTCTCCACGTGAAGTATTGATAAGAAAAGATGATGGCTTCATTTTCGCCAGTTCTGTTTTTCCGATCATTCCTCGGGTTTGTCCGGTAAGCGGCAAGTGAATAGAAACGACATCTGAGGTTTGGAGCAATTCGTGCAGTTCTACTTTCTGAAATTCATCAACCGCAGCCCATGGGTCGTAATAGCAAATATTCATGCCCAGCGCTTGCGCTACTTTTGCTACCTTTTTGCCAATATTACCCATACCGGCAATGCCGAGCGTCTTGCCGGACAATTCATCAGACACGAGGGAATTTCGGAATTGCCACTGATCCTGCTTGACGGCGGTCACACTGTTGTACATATTTCGCACCAGCATCAGCATGAGGGAGATCGTATGTTCGACTACTGTCTGAGTATTGATACCGGGTGCGTTGATTACCGGTATTTGCCTTGAAGTAGCCGCAGCAACATCCACATTGTCCAGCCCGACACCACAACGGGCAACTACCCGCAGGGATTTGTTTTGATCCATGAGGTCAGCCGTGACTTTACCTTTCCCACGAGTGATGATCGCATGGAAATCGCCAGACACAGATGCCTCTTCATAACCCGGTACAATCACACATTGTCCGGACAGGTATTGATAGGCCTCATCGTGAATGGTTTCCAGTAGCAGGACGCGAGGTTGCTCCATTAGTTATGGTATAGTGTCGCATCTTCACTTTGTGGCCCACGGGCATCGTTTCGGTTGGAAACATATACGCCTTCCCGGTACAATTCATCCTTAAATATTGCAGGATCAATGGTACTTCCCGGAGCGGAAGATATTTCAACCAGATTGCCAGAGGGATCGCGGAGGAACATCTGCATGGCACCATCAGGCAGTTGGCGTACATGCCCCCAGGGCGTTACATCAATGATACCCAGTTCCTTAAACCGATAGAAAGCCGCATTAAAATCATCGACTTGCATACATATATGACCGCGGAAAGAAACTTTGTCTTCCCATTCGGAAATATGCAGTTGTTGTTCTGCATTGATACGGAAAAACATGGCGGGGTAGTCAAACTTAAATGCCGGTAAAACTTCCAGCCCCAGTTCTTCTTCGTAAAATTTCCCTGCTTTTTCGAGGTTGTCGACAATCAGGGTAACGTGATTGATGCGAATTGCTTTAGTAGCCATAGTAATCAGTATTTACTGCTTAAATTCATTGACAAAATCCCAGTTGGGCGTGACACCCAGTCCCGGTGTACGAGGTGCTTCTATCCGTCCGTTTACAGCCGCAATTTTTTCATTGACCAGGTCGTACATCATCGGATTTCCTCCGGAGGAAAATTCAATAATTGTCGCCGCCGGACTGGCAAAGGCCACATTGATGCCTGCCATAAAGGAGAAGGCTGAACCCCAGCAATGCGGGGCAAGTTCCAGCTGATAAGTTTGGGCTAAGGTAGCCACCCGCATGGCCTCCGTAATGCCACCAATAATGGCTGCATCCGGCTGCACGACATCCATTGCCCGCTGTTCTATCATATCCCGTATATCAAACCGGGTGTATTCACTTTCACCGGCAGCGATCGGAATGGCCGTCGAAGACCGGACTTCTGCTGTACCCTGCCGGTTGTCGGGGCTGATAGGCTCTTCAAACCAGTACAGGTCATAATCTTCCAACTCGCGGCAAAACCGTTTGGCTTCCGGTACACTATAGGTACCATGGGCATCTGCCATGATTTTTACATTCGGCCCTACGGCTTCCCGGGCTGCCTTGACTCTGGCTACGCTGGTCGCTACGGTCTGATCCATCACCCCTACACGCATTTTCACAGCATCAAACCCTTTGTCCAGATATCCTTTCAACTGGCTGCCTATATTTTCGACATCTGCCCAGCCTCCACTGGCATAAGCCTGCATGGATTCACGACAGAGCCCACCCAGCAACTCGGCGACGGATACTCCCAGTGCCTTGCCTTTGATATCCCAAAGCGCCATATCGATTCCACTCATGGCTGATACCGTAAGGCCTCTGCGCCCTAATATCGGAAACCCCCGGCCTCTCGACAGCGCGTAATGATCTCTCGTGCCATTGTACATTTTTTCCCACAACATCGATATATTGCGGGCATCTTCTCCGATGAGGATCGGGCGAAGCTCCTGCTCCACACATGTGACAATAGAGGCGCATACTCCCGAAGAGCCTACGGCAGCTTTCGATTCTCCAAACCCCTGTAAACCAGTGTCAGTAGTGACTACGACTAATGTCATATCAAAATCCGTCAATAGTCCATAGTCGGAGGTGTGCTGTTTTTCTTTCGGAATAGGGCACCTCAGCCAATACGCCGATACATCTGCGATCTTCATCAAATCAGGGGTGAAAGGGTTTCGATGGATTTGCGGGTAAGCATGGTATAAAATTCTTCACTAAGTATAGAACTTCCGTGGTCCTCAAGGAATTTTTTGTGTTCGGGGCTGAGGCCTTCGGGATTTGTATCAATCGAGTCTTTGTGGGGATTGGCTGGTGTGCGATCTACTGGCGGCGAAAACTCCACGGAGAGTGCGCCATCATATCCGACGGATTTAAGGGTGCTTACAATCCTGGGCCAGTCGAGGGTTCCCATACCGGGAGCAAAGCGGTTGTTGTCGGCTACATGAAATCCAACCAGCCGGCTGGCGGCTCTTTTTATCATGGCATAGGGGTCACTTTCCTCCAGATTCATGTGGAAAATATCGAGACATACCCCGCAACTGGAACCGGCAGCCTCAGCCAGTGCCAGTGCCTGATCTCCGCGGTTGATAAAGTAAGTTTCAAAGCGATTGATGGGCTCAATACCGATCCTTACGCCTGCCGAATCTGCAAAATGGCAGATCTCCTGCATTCCTTCCACCGCCCACTGCCATTCCTCTTCCGGACGACCGTCAGGAACGATTTTTCCTACCGTACCCGGAACAACAGATACCATATACCCATCGAGTTCTTTTACCATCGTGACAATATCTTTCACATATTGAACCGACATCTGGCGTTGGGCGGGATCTTTGGCTACAAGGTTTCGCTGTTCCAGCATCAGCGTTACTGACCCCCAGCAGGTAAGGTTATATTTTTTCAGAAGCTGGCGAACTTCCTTTGTGTCGTACCGATCCGGTTCTCCGGAGATTTCTATGCTGTGATATCCCAGGGAGGAAATTCTTCGCAGGGTGGTTTCCAGTGATTCGGCCCGCATCCAGTTATGAATAGATAGCTGCATAGTAGTTGTTAGTTGAATATCTTTTTTATGATGAAACTTACTCCTTTTTCACAAATAACATGAACTTACAGAAAGGACAAACGATTGAGTAAAATTTTCTTAAAAAAAATCCCCCCGTTCGCGTTGGTTTAATACCCTTTGCCGACTTCTGCTCTGGCCTCATGTAGCAACTGGATCAACTCCCGGATTTCAGTTTCCGTTGTACCGTAATTGGTAATACATGCGCGAAGGCAGGAACGACCTTTGACCGGAAAAACGGAAATCCACGCTTTGCCCGACTTTACCACAAATTCACAAACCCGGGAAACAAAGCCCTCTTCTTCTTCACGCGCCATGTCGGCAAAGCAGACAATAGGCAGCATAGAATGATTTTTTATTACCCATCCGGAGTCCAACAACTGTTGTCTGAGATAGTTGCCCATGTGGATCTGATGTTCTATGGTTTGGGCATAACCTTCCCAGCCAAACATAACCATTGACAGATACAGTTTAAACCCAATAAATCTTCTTGACCATTGAATGGAATGCGTAAAAGGGTCTGTTACCGGAAGCCTGTTTGCATCCCGGGGCATATATCCGGTAGAAATGGAAAAAGTCTGTGATAAGATATCTTTTTGACTGGTAATAAACATGCTGCAAGCCATGGGTACCGAAAGCCATTTGTGAATGTCAAAGGTAACCGACTGACTTTCTTCGATACCCTTCAGCCATTTTTTGAAAACAGGATGCACCACAACCGCACCTCCATAGGCTGCATCGACATGGAACCAAAGATTATATTTTTTGCAAATGGCTGAAATGGCGGGTAAATCATCGATGGCCCCTGGGCCTGTGGTTCCCGCGGTCCCGGTCACCATAAAAGGTATTTTTCCGTTCCGGATATCCTCGATGATGGCGTTTTCCAATATTTGCAGATCCATTCGGAGATCCCCGGCCACAGGAATACTTCTTACTGCCCCGGATCCAAGTCCGGAAGTACGTGCAGCTTTTACTATAGAATGATGCGCTTCTGCCGAACAGTATATCATAGGTTGCCGGGCCATACCCCTCAGTCCTGCTGACGCAAATTCAGGGAAGTGATGGTTGAGTGCGCAAAGAACAGCAGTTTGGTTGGCTTCCGCACCTCCTGTAGCAAAAACCCCGTCAATACTTCCGGGGGCATAGCCAAATTTCTCGCCAAACACCTGGATCAGATAATTCTCAGCTTCAGCAGCAAAAGGTGCATGACTCCATGCCGCCAATTGTATATTAAAAGCCGCAGAAATGAGATCAGCCATGATACCCGCAAAATTGGATCTGGGGTTGAATAGCCCGAAATAAGCGGGGTGGGAGGTATGTACAGTAAATTTTTCCAGCGAACCAATGATATCCAGAAGTGCTTCCCGAGGGTTGACCGGGTGATTAAAATCAAACTTCCTTGCAGCCTGGATGATCGTTTCCCGATCAAGTACAGGAGCAACCGCCAGGCTTTTGGTATGGGCATAATAACTTTCCAGTCTCTGAATCAGTGTGTGCATCAGTTCGTTGCGCTCCTCACTGGAAAAATCAAGAAGGGGTATCTGCATCAAGATGTATTTTTGGAGATGTAATTATACAAAATTTCACTGTTTGTTTGCCTGTGAGCCTTGTTGACGGGCCTTTATCCTGAATTTTGAATAGGCAGATAAAAAATGGTTGATGAAATGGTTTGCGCAAAGGGTTTAATTCGCAGAAAATCAGTAAATTGAATTTGTAAACTACAGGTAATACCTACAAGCCCATGCTCCCTCAATCGTTGCTAAAACATTTCTGTGCGTTTGCTGTGCTGATAATTGTCGCCGCAGGTATTCTGCAGGCAGATACAGACGAGGACCGTCGTTTTCGAAGGGTCGTCAAACCTATCCTTGTCAAACATTGCCAAAGCTGCCACAATGCCCTGGATAAAAAAGCCGGGATCAACTTTGAGGATTATGTCTGGGTGCACCAGGTTGTCAGAAATGGCAACATGTTTATTAAGTTGATGGAGGAAGTCGAAACCGGTCAAATGCCGCCCAAACACAAACCGCGTCTGGAGCAAGCTGAAAAAGATACCCTCATCACTTATATCAACCGCTATCTGGAAGATGCGCTAAATGACGCCGATCCGGGTCTGATTCCGCCTCGTCGTCTGAGCAACCGGGAGTATAAGTATTCAATATATGACTTGCTGGGGGTGAAATTGCCAGTAGATTCGATTTTTCCTACCGATCCTTCCGGCGGCGGCGGATTTGATAACCAGGGAGGGACTTTATTCATCAATACCCTCCTGATGGAAAAATATTATGATGCCGCCGAACTTGCTATTGAGACATTTAGCCGGGACAATGAAAAGTGGAACCAGTGGGTTCCTGCCTTTCAAAAGCCGGTGGGATATGCCCTGAAATCGTGGTGGGTAAAACTCTGGACCGGAAGAGATCTGAGCGATGAAGTTATTGCCACAGCTGGCCGAAAAGCAATTGTTCCCTTTGCCACCCGTGCTTTCAGGCGGTTTCTTACCTCGGCAGAAGAAGACAGGTTGATTGGATTTTTCGAGGAAGTCTATAGTACGGCAAAGGAGTCGCCCTATGAAACTGCGGTAAAAGAGACCATGAAGTTGATTTTAATCTCCCATCAATTTCTTCTCCGCACCGAAACTGACCCCTTGATGAAAGGGCCTTATGCCGTTACCAATTTTGAACTGGCTACCCGCCTTTCCTATTTTCTCTGGTCAAGTCTGCCCGACGAAATCCTCCTGGAAGCGGCTTACCGTCAGGATTTACACGATCCGGAAGTATTGACAGGCCAGGTGTTACGGATGCTCCGCGACCCCAAATCTTTCCGTATGGCCGAGAGTTTCTCGACCCAATGGCTGGAAACCAGCCGGATGGAAGATCCTTCCTTTAGCATGGACCCGGAAATGTTTCCGGAGTTTGACCCGGTACTTAAGAAGGTGATGAACCAGGAGGTGGCTATGTATTTCCACTATGTGCTGACTGAAAGTGAAAATTTCCTGGACCTGCTAGACAGCGACTATACTTTTTTGAATGAAAGGCTGGCGGAACATTACTGCATAGAGGGGGTAAAAGGCGACGAAATGCGGAAGGTGGTGCTTCACAATCGCGAAAGAGGCGGTCTGACTGGTATGGCAGCCGTACTTACCACTACCTCCCTCCCTCATCGCACCAGCCCGGTGCTTCGGGGTAAATGGATTTTGGAACAGATACTCGGCACGCCGGCCAAACCACCACCACCCAATGTACCGGAGCTGGAAGCCGCAAAAAAAGCAGGCAACGAGCTTACCGTCAGACAGCTCATGACTTTACATGCCTCGGACCCTGCATGTAGCTCCTGCCATCAGGAAATGGATCCTTTGGGTTTCGGCATGGAAAACTACGACCCCATCGGAAGGTGGCGGGACAGCTATGAAACCGGCGCACTGGATGCCACAGGTGTTCTAAAAACCGGAGAAAAATTCGAAGGCCCCGTCGAGCTCAAACAAATTCTGCTGAAGGATAAAGCACTTTTTGCCAAAAACCTTTCCGAAAAGATGATCTCATTTTCGCTGGGCCGGTCGATACAGTTTAAAGACAAACGTACGATCGATCATCTCAGGGAAACTTTACTGGAAACGGATTTTAATACAACCGCTTTTATACGTGAACTGGTTTTAAGCTTTCCTTTCCGATACAAAATTTCAGACCCCATTGAAAAAGAGTACTAAACTATGAGCAATAAATCCTGGCAACTCTCCCGCCGCAGGGCGCTGAAAGGTATGGGCGCCTGTATTGCCTTACCTTTCCTTGAAGCAATGATCCCCACAGGATTAAATGCCCGTTCTTTCTTTGAAAAACAACGGCCCATTCGTTCGGCTTTTTTGTTTATGCCAAATGGTGTGCACCCTCATAACTGGTCTCCGGAAGGTGTCGGGCGAAACTTTAAACTTTCACCTGTACTTCAGCCGCTTTCTCCGGTGAAAGATGACATCCTGGTACTGGGCGAACTGTTCAACAAAAATTCCGATACCAAGCAGGATGGGCATTACACCAAAACCGCCAATTTCCTCACCTGTATGAAAATTCAGAAAACAACAGGTGCCGATATTAATAGCGGAGGTATGTCTGTGGATCAGATGATCGCCGGCCAGGTAGGAGGCCAAACCGCTTTCCCTTCCCTGGAATATGCATTGGATGGGTTTAAGAGCGGGGTAGATGTGAATGTGGGATTTACCCGCTTATACGGTTCTGCGATTTCCTGGCGAAGTGCCACCCAGCCCAATCCTAAAGAAATCGAACCAAGACAGGCCTTTGACCGTCTCTTTCGGAATTTTGTTCCCGGAAAACCTGTAAAGCAGGAAAATCCCTGGAAAAAAAGTGTACTGGACATCGTCAAAGATGATGCAGATGCCATGAAACGAAATCTGGGCGCTGCAGACCAGAATAAGTTGTCGGAGTATATGGAAGCCATCCGGTCGATTGAAATGCGTATTGAAAACACGCCTGATTTGCGTGATTTTGAGGCCAGACTTCCCAAAGAAGTCAAGCAGGAAATTCTCAGAATGGATGAACGCATCGAAGATTATATCGCATTGACGGAGGGAATTGATATTACGGAAAAAACCCGGCTGCTTTTAGACATTATTGTTCTGGCTTTTTGGAGTGATATTTCACGGGTAGCGACCTTTATGTTTGGCAACTCTGTCAGTACGCGCAATTTTTCCTTCCTCGAAGGTGTAAATGGCAATCACCACTCCATTTCCCACCACGGCAATATTCCGGAAATGATGGCGCAGTATGAAATTATTTCCACCTGGCATATTCAACAATACGGATATTTGCTCGAAAAACTGAAAGCAATCCCTGAAGGAGATGGCACCTTACTTGACAATTCGATGATTGTCTTTGGTTCTGGTCTTCGTGATGGCAACCGGCATTCTCCGGTAAATTTGCCTATTGTGGTTGGTGGCAAAGGAGGCGGTGCTTTAAAGACTGGCAGGAATATCAATTTTCCCGAAAAAACCCCTCTGGCTAATCTATATCTTACAATGATGAACGTACTGGGCATGGAAAAAGAAAATTTTGCCGATGCTACAGGAGAACTATGTGAACTCTATGGTTAATTTTCGGCGTTTTCTTTTCGCAGGAGGGTTGATGGCGGCACTGCTTGCCATGGCGATTCCTTTTTTGCCACACGAACTCCCGTCGGAGGGGCTGGCAGCATTTATCGGGCGATTTCACCCGCTGATTGTTCATTTTCCTATTGTGCTGATCCTGCTTCCGCTTGCATTGGAGGCGCTCATTTATTTTGGGAAAAATGAATCCCTCACCTCCTATCGGCCCTGGATGATGGCAATTGCGGTAGCTTCAGCTATCGGGGCTGTTTTAGCCGGATACTTTCTCTATGCAACAGGAGGCTATGAAGGCGAACTGGTAAATGATCACCTTTGGGGGGGAGTAAGTGTAATCTTACTTTTGCTTATTGCCTCGGTTTTTTTGCGGCAGAATAAAGAAGGTACATCCATCTACTACAAACTATATGTCCTTTTTCTGTTGGTCGCCAACGGCTGGCTGATTTATACCGGTCATTTGGGCGGAAGTCTGACCCATGGGGAAGATTACCTCACCGAGGTTTTTCCCTTCTTCAGGCCGGAGGCTCCCATTGTGCAAAAACCTCAGGAAGAATTGCTCGTGTACCAGGATATCCTGCAACCTGTATTTGAGGTGAAGTGTATCAGTTGCCACAATAAAAACAAGAAAAAAGGCGGCCTGATCATGACCTCTTTTGCGGCCCTTCAGGAAGGAGGAAAAAGTGAGAAAACTTCGGTTACTCCCGGTGATCTCACCAAAAGTGAGCTATTCGCCCGCATTACCCTCGCGGAAACGGAAGATGAACATATGCCCCCTTCGGGAAAACCACAGATGAATGAATCCGAAGTAGCATTACTCAAGTGGTGGATTGAAAGTGGTGCTGATCCCGAACAAAAGCTGGGAGAACTATCTCAAGGCTCTGAGATTGCGATGGCCGTTGATAAGTTGCTCCCCGAAATTGGCCGGGTACAGGTCATTCAGATGGAAAAGAAAGCGGAACGGGACAAGCTTCAAAAGAAAATCCAACCCATTGCAGACGCCTATGGAATGATACTGATCCCTGATCCGGACGACAGTCTGCATTTTGCCCTTTCAATGAAAATTCCTCCATCAAAAATCTCGGACAATATGCTGGCGGATATTCAGCCCTATGCAGAAGCATTTTCTCGCATCTCCCTGGTCTCAGCCGAAGTTACAGACGAAGGCCTGTATTATCTCAGCCGAATGCCCAACCTTAAAACATTGATATTGGCAGGAACCTGTGTGAAAGGTGAAGGGCTTACCTATCTCACAGCATTATCCAACCTTGAGATACTTAACCTTTCCCATACAGATATCAGTGATGAGGATGTGCTGAAAATATCTGAAATGCCAGCATTGAAAAAGGTATTTCTACTCGATACCAGGGTAGGAGAGAACATGATATTTGCACTTGACGCTTTCCTTGAAAATGTGGAAGTAAAAGCGGAAGAAGGACAACTTTATTGAGATTTATCCGAATCTTTGTATATTATCCTCCACATGATAATTACAGATGGCAAAGAAACCATTTTTTAGTCACGAGGATCAGGATAAGTCAAGGTCGGTTCCCGGGGACAATCCCACGCCGCCACCTGCTGACCCGGAGCAGGTGCAGACCAATTTACTGGAGCAGATAAAAAACTTGCTTGCGCGACCTGTGGTCATAAGTGGTACGGGAGATGAAAAAAGCGATAAAGGAGATGTGGGGTCTGCCATCGTTATGGGGATCCTCTTGCTGGGCATTCTGGTGCTGGGATTTTTCCTGATAAAACCGCTGTTTGCCCCCAAACCCGTAAACCCCGCCTATGCCAAGGTAGAGGCTATTAAGCGAATTAAGGAGCTGACACTGGTCAAACATCATTATGAGACGATTCTGCCGATTACAAAAGGTAATAAAGAAAAACTACAGTTTCTGATTGTCGCCCCATCTGAAGTGCGCGGGTTTGTTGATCTCAGCAAACTTCGCTATTCCATCAACCCTGACAGCCTGATTCTGATTACGCTGCCGGAACCAGAAATTTCCCAAACCATTATCAGTGTCCGGAATACCAAAGAGTATACATTCCAGCGTTCTTTCTGGGGACAAATGAAGGAAAAATTTGACCCTAAATCGAATTATCTGGAAGCGTATGATAAAATACGAACGGCACTGGACAGTGCCAGTTTGGATGTACATCGAAGGGCAATTATCAATGGAATTCTTGATGATACAGAAGATAAAGCGGAAGAATATATTACCAATATGGTAAATAATCTTGGCTACCGGGTAGAATTTGTTAAGTCCGATCAACCTGTCGCTATGCAGCCGGATAGTCTCGAAAAAATGTATCAGCAAATTTTTTCGATCACCGATCCTGAGCAGCGAAAAGCGCTGGAGAAAAAGTATTTCAGATTCTTACCCGCTATGCGGCCATTTGGCGGTCGTTAATCAAAAACCTATGGGATTTATATCAATCATCATACATTTTTTTCGCCTGATCGGGGTTCGGAATCTGCTGATCTTCGTTCTTGGAGTGATTGTTTTCTTTTTTGTGAAGAAGCAGTTTTTTACCAAATCCAAAGATCAGGTGCAGGTAACCTCCCTGTTCCAAAAGATTGAATATGTCGAGCAATTGCGTCTGGTTACTTACTACTATGAAGAGATTGTGGCAATCGGCACCTCTGACCGAATGCAGCAACTGGTAGAGCGGGCGAAAGATCAGGTAAGTGAAGGCGAACGGATAGTGATCGTGAAAGAAATTCTCCGCGACAGCCTCAAAGCGAAGATGGAAGAAGCCATTATTCGCTACAATTCGGCGGATGAAAACTTGAAGAAATTTGAGGATGCTTATTTTGCCGCACGCGATACACTTGAGCATTTTGATCTCCCGGTAGTCAATCCTTTTGATAAAATCCGCTGGAAACTGGATTCCGCCGACACCTGGTATGGCCCCGTGGTTGCCATTAGTTACCGGCAATACAAAGCTGCCGAATCTGTCTCTGCTCAGGAGGAGGTGATTAAAAAAGCCAGAAACACAACCCGGGACCGGAAACGGCAGGCAAATGAAACTATGGATGCGAAAAAGCGGGAGATGAAGGAACTTGAAAGCAAAATGCTGGACCAAATCAAACTTCGGCGGGAAAGGCTTCGCGAAAATCTTGAATCTAAGAAAAATATCCTCCAGGAAATGCAAAAGCAGTCAGATGATTTCCGGAAAGATTTAAAAAAGGTAAAGGAAAAGGCGATCAAAGCCTATCAGCAAGCTGAAAAAGATGTCCTTGACGCCAGGGGCGATCTGGAAAAACGGAGACTTAATCTTGTGGAGGCCGAAGGTGAAATGCTCAAAAGAAAAGGAGAGCCTTTGCCAAAGTTATTGTTTATCGTTTCGGTGGAGGTTACCGGAATGGTGGACCTGAAAGAGCTGGATTTTGAAACAGAACATCTGACCCGTCACAGTGGCGGTGATTCCATGGTGATGTTTGTCAACCGGATGCCCGTGGCCAAACTGGATTCTGTGGTAATAAACTTATCCGATACCAAACGTTTCCAGACCGGAGGCAAAGCCAAAAATGGCCTTTTCTCAAAGGAGGAAGAGGGTATGTACTATGAAGTTTACCAGCAAATGAAAGACGCGCTTGCCGAAACAGAAGAAATCGTAAAAAACAAAGCCATTGAAGCAGGAATACTGGTCGAGACTGATAAAATGGCTGTAGATTATATCCGGGGAATCGGAAAATCAATGGGCTTTTTTGTAACGCTTCCGGGAGATATTCCCGCACAATCGGATAAGCCATTGGTTGCTGCGATAGACAGTACCCAGATCATGTCCGACTCAATGGATAAAGTGTTTACGGTTTTGAGTAACTGTGCTTTCCTTCAGGATACGATTGCTGCCATTATCCAAAACGGTGATGCTGCAAAAGTGAGAACTTCTCTTCGTGCTTTTATTAGCCAGATAAATGGTCCGAAATCGCTGAAGGATACATTAAGCACCATTATGCGTACCTCGCCATCGGACAGCATGCTCAAACGGAATGTGTATCAGTTTCTGCGGAATCTGAAGGATTGTAGTTTTCTCGGCGACAGCCTGGAAGAAGTGATTAAACAATTTTTGCCCGTTTCGGAAGCTGGAAACAGCTTTGTACCGGGCTATACAGCTTCTACAGATTTAACTTCAGGAACCATTCGGGTCAATAATCCTTCGATTCCCTTTTTAAGGGTAATGGTTGAAGACGGGCAACCGGAACAGCTCCCCTGCAGGCGAAGTTTCAGAATCCCTTCGTCAAAGGAATCAAAAATGATGTCTCCGCCGTCCATAGCGACAGCCGGACGAACGTGACTTTCCAGGTATGATTTGATTTTGGTCGTAACTTCATCATCATCAGGATCAGCTGCGGGAACCATCATTTCCTCATATTTACCGGTAAGCGGCGTAAGTCCCTGTGCAAAAAATGCCTTAATAAAATCTTTGATGACAGGAATCAACTCTTCCCACTGAAAATCAGCACTTTTTGTGATAGTAATAAAATTGGAACCAATAAACACCCGCTCCACAAACTTAAAGTCAAACAATTTCCGGGCGATGGGCGCATCTTCTGTAGCAGATACATCCGGAAAATCGGCAGAGCCATTGGGCAATAAGGTCCAATCCACAACAAATTTGAGAGAGGCAGGATTGGGAGTGATTTCTGTATAGATCATGACGGTATTATCAAATTTGTAAAATACAAAGTTACAACATTATTATTAAACCTTTGCAAAGGCGGAATTGTTTTAACAGTTTAGCCTGTATCTTTGATGAAAAATTGCTTGTGTTAAATTCTCCTGTAATCATTGTCGGTGGAGGTCTTTCCGGGCTTATAACAGCCATTCTCCTTCGGGAAAAAGGAATCCCTGTAACCTTAATAGAGAAAAAAAACTGGCCCTTTCACCGGGTTTGCGGCGAATATATTTCCAATGAGGTACTACCGCTTCTCCAAAAACTGGGCGTTGATCCTTTTTCTCATGGGGCAGTCAGCATTCATCGCTTTAAGTTAAGCTCTCCCGATGGCTTTGTCTCCCAAACCCCGCTCCCACTGGGAGGGTTTGGCATCAGTCGTTTTACCCTCGACCATGCGCTGGTGCGTAAAGGTGAGGCGCTGGGCGTGGAATTTCTTCCCGGTACAGAAGTCGCATCAGTCAATGCTATCGGCGACGGATTTGAAGTCGTGACCCGGAGCGGCGAAAAAAGGGTAAGTCCGGTTGTACTTGGCGCTTTTGGCAAACGCTCCGGATTAGACAGGGTGTTGGACCGCCCGTTTTTCCGGAAACGTTCGCCTTATCTGGGGATCAAATATCATATGAACTGGGACGTAGCTGATGACCTGGTCGAGTTACACACCTTCAGGGGTGGTTATTGTGGCGTCTCCAGGGTAGAGGAGGGCAGAACCAATGTTTGTTATATGATGGAAAGGTCGGTTTTTAAGGCTGCCGGCGGCATGGAAGGGGCGGAGAAAAAGGTTCTGGGGCAAAATCCCTGGCTTAGAGAAGTATTTGAAAATGGAAAACGCTTGTTTGACAAGCCTATTACCATCAATGAAATCTCTTTTGCACCCAAATCACGGGTTACAGATGGTATCATCATGATCGGGGATGCTGCGGGGATGATTACACCGCTATGCGGAAACGGAATGGCCATGGCGATACGCTCCGGTTGGATGGCAGCCCCCTGGGTGGAAAAATTTATTCGGCAAAAAATAAACCGTCAGCAAATGATTGAGGGTTATTCAAAGGAATGGAATGAAGAATTTCGTATGCGAATGTGGCTTGGAAGAAGACTGCAATCTGTTTTTGGAAATCCCTCCCTGACCAACCTGTCTGTGCGCTTCCTGGCAAAACAGCCGGATCTGCTCCAATCAATTGTTCGTCAAACACATGGAAAACCCTTTGGAAATGAAAATAAAGAATACGCCACTTTCCCATATTCAGCCCCGGTTTGATATAAGAACACAACTCCCGGAAACGATGGATGACCCCTCGCTTTCGGGGGACGTTCTGCGTTCTGAACTTGACAATCTGGAAAAGATCAATCAGTTGCTGGGTGGAAGAAAAATTGTTGTTGATGCAATCGAGAGGGTGCTGGATAAGAAACCAATGGGCAAGCAACCGCTGTCTATTGCAGATCTGGGTTGTGGCGGTGGGGATATTCTCCGGGTAATCGCTACCTGGGCAATGAAGAAAGGGGTTCCTGTGCAACTTTATGGACTCGATTTTAACGAAACCTGTATAGAATATGCGCGTGCTAAATCCCTGAAATTTCCGGAGATTCAGTATGAAAAGGCAGACGTATTTTCAGGTGAGATTCCCGAAAACAGTTACGACCTGGTGATTTGCAGCTTGTTTTTGCATCATTTTCCCGACGAGCAATTGCCGGAGATTTTTCACCAGCTATCCCGAATCAGCCGAAAGGCTGTGATTGTCAATGATTTGCAGCGACATTGGTTGCCATTCCTTCTTTTTAGGATGGTTACCGGGTTATTTCGGTCGCCGACGGTCGTCAGGCACGATGGACTGATTTCTATTATGCGGGGTTTTACCCGAAAAGAGTTGGCGGAGAGAATGAGCATATTAAATCCCGTAGAATGGCATATCAGGTGGAAATGGGCTTTCCGTTTTCAGTTGGTGTTTTATACCAGGTGATGTTGTAAATTACACTCACAACACCTACCTGCTTAATTTCAGAATTATCTAAAGCAGATTCATGCAATCAAAAATTATAGCAACGGCTACAGCTTTGCCGGCGCAATCGATCACTCAGGAAGAAAGTCTTGCCTATGTAGATTTATGGGTAAATGAACTCCCCGAGCGTGAAAGAAAGAAAGCTCAGCGTATCTTTAAATATGCAGAAGTAGACCGTCGGTATATTGTGCGAAATGCCGCCAGTATGCTTGCGGGTGAAACCTTTGAAGAACGCAATCAAATCTACATGGAGCAGGCCATTGCACTGGGGGAAAAAGCCCTCACAGATGCCCTCAAACTGGCCAACCTTCAACCGGAGGATATCGATTTTATTATTTCCACCAGTTGCACAGGTTTTATGATTCCTTCGGTGGATGCTTATCTGATCAACCGGCTCAAAATGCGTAAAGACATTGTGCGGCTCCCGGTTACGGAAATGGGTTGTGCAGCAGGTACTTCCGCGCTGATCTATGCCCACAATCTCCTCAAAGCAAACCCGGGTAAACGGGTAGCGATTCTGGCCGCAGAATTTCCCTCCTGCGCAGTAGTAAGGGAAGATTTTTCAATGACCAATATTGTCTGTGCAGCCATTTTTGGAGATGGCGTTGCCTGTACAATTCTTGGCCCCACAGATGAACTTCGGCCTGTAATTCTCGACGGGGAAATGTATCACTTTTTTGATGCTATCGATATGATGGGGTATGATGTGAAAAATACCGGCTTTCAAATGGTGCTTCACCCTCAGGTACCTGAGCGGATCGAAGCGCATTTTGATGATATTCTTTTCCCATTCCTTGAAAAAAATAATCTCACCATCGAAGACATTCAACACCTGATTTTCCATCCCGGAGGAAAAAAAATCGTCAGAATGGTGGAAGGGTTGCTGGGAAATATGGGAAAGAATATAGACGACACGAAAGCCGTACTGCGCGAATTTGGGAATATGTCGAGCGCTACCGTTTTGTATGTGCTGGAAAGATTTCTTAGAAAGGAAATTTCCGCAGGAGAATATGGCCTGATGCTGAGTTTTGGTCCGGGTTTTTCCGCCCAGAGAGTTTTACTGCAATGGCGTTAAATTAAAATCAATCGAAGATGGCATTATCATTTACCAATCGTGGTTATTGGGCATTGATACTTGGCGGATCCAGCGGAATGGGCCTGGCAACTGCAAAAAAACTGGCTGATGAAGGGATGAATATTTTCGTGGTCCACCGCGACCGAAGGGCGGAAATTCCGGCTATTGAAGCATCGTTTGATGTGATTCGTCGTACGGGGGTAGCATTTCAAAGTATGAATGTAAATGCGCTTCAGGAAGAGGGAATGACTAAGGTGCTGGATGAATTTTCAAGTCTTGCCGGCAGCACAGGCAAAATCCGTCTGCTGTTCCACTCCATAGCAAAAGGAAATCTTAAGCCATTGATTGTGAGGGATTCTGAATCTGATTATCCGGATTTTGCTTCCCTTGCCAATGTAGATGGGGAAAAACTGGTAAAACCCTGGGAAAACCTGAAAAAGTCCCTTGGTTTGGAACCTATATCCGGCCAACATCTTTCGGAAGAAGATTTCCGGTTGACCATTCACGCTATGGCAACCAGCCTGCTTACGTGGACACAGCAGTGTATCAGCCGCGCTTTGTTTGCTGACGATGCGCGGATCATTGGTCTCACAAGTGAAGGCAACCAACGCGTATGGCCTTCTTATGCAGCTGTATCTGCCGCGAAAGTTACCCTCGAATCCTTGGTCCGCTCTATGGCGGTCGAACTGGCCCATCTGGGACTTCGCACCAATCTGATTCAGGCGGGCGTCACGGATACCCCATCCTTACGTATGATTCCCGGCAATGAAAATCTGAAGCTAGGTGCAGTATTCAGAAATCCATCTGGCCGCCTGACTCTTCCTGAAGATGTCGCCAATGCGGTATATTTACTTTGCAGGGATGAAGCCTCCTGGATAAATGGCGCAATCATACCCGTGGATGGCGGTGAAAGACTTGTATAGTTATGCATATATTTTCGGATAATATTTTGGCTTGTATTCCCCATGAGCGGCCTTTTCGTTTTGTGGATGGAATTACCAATGTCAGCGAATCTGCTGTTACCGGGTTCTATACCTATCGGGAGGACGAATTTTTTTATAAAGGTCATTTTCCCGGAAATCCTGTAACACCGGGCGTAATTCTCATTGAAACGCTGGCGCAGGCAGGATTGCTTCCTTTGGGTATTTACCTGTTGGGTAAAGACAAAGGTTGGGATACTTCTGATCCGGCAAATATACCGGCATTTGTTCTGACAGGATCTGAGGTGGATTTCCTTCATGTCGTTTTGCCCGGCGAACAGGTAGTCGTTTCTGCGGAGAAAATATATTTCCGCCTGGGAAAACTCAAGGTAAAAGCTCAGATGTTTAATGCTGAAGGGAAAACAGTTTGCCGGGGGATACTTTCTGGCATGTTACTCAAACGATAAGTGATTCTATCATGGAAAACATCAAAAACCGGGTAGTGGTTACAGGGATGGGAGTAATATCTCCCAATGGGAATGGACTGGCTGAATTCGAATCTGCCCTTCGGCAGGGGAAATCAGGTATCCGGTTTTTAGAAATACTCGCAGAAAAAAACTTTGCCTGCCACATAGGAGGCAAACCCGAAGTTGAGGATAGCCTGAAAGAAAAATATTTTTCACCCGTGCAGATGAAAATGTTGCGGAGTGAAAGTATCATCTTCGCTACCCTGGCAGGGTTGGAAGCCTGGGAGGATGCCGGGTTCGCTATTCCTTCAGATAAAGAACAATCGCCCGATTGGGACACGGGGTGTATTATGGGTACGGGTCAGGCAGCCGGAGAAATTATCAAACGCAGCCTCTTTTTGATTGAAGAAGGCAATACGAGAAGGTTGGGAAGCGGGGCGGTTGACCAGGGTATGGTAAGTGGGGTAAGTGCACATTTGGGGGGAATGCTTGGCCTGGGGAATCAGGTCTCAACCAATGCCTCTGCCTGTGCAACCGGAACAGAAGCCATCCTGATGGCTTTCGACAGAATTCGAAGCGGACAGGCAAAAAGAATGATTGCCGGAAGTTGTGAGAGTCCGGACCCTTTTGTCTGGGGCGGCTTTGACTCAATGCGTGTGCTGGCGAGGAAATTTAACGAAAGGCCGGAGGAGGGTTCGCGGCCGATGAGCGCAACAGCCTCCGGCTTTGTGCCGGGAGGCGGCGCTGGCGCACTCATCCTCGAATCGCTGGAAACCGCGCTTGCCCGAAACGCCAGAATCTATGGCGAAATCCTCGGTGGTAATATCAACTCAGGCGGACAACGCGGCGCCGGGTCTATGACTGCGCCCAACAGTGAAGGGGTTCAGCATTGCATCAGGGCTGCTTTGCGGGCAAGTGGGATTCAGTCCGGGCAAATTGATGCAATCTCAGGCCACCTTACCTCTACCATGGCTGACCCCTATGAGGTTGCCAACTGGGCACAGGCCATTGGAAGAGAAGGAAAGGATTTTCCCTATATTCATTCACTGAAATCAATGATCGGCCATTGCCTGAGCGCCGCGGGTGCAATAGAAAGTGTTGCCGTAATGCTTCAGCTTCATCGGGGATTTTTTCACGCTTCGCTCAACTGTGAAGATATGCATCCCGAAGTTGCCAAATGGGTTGATCCTCAAAAAGTGCCACAACAATTAGTGACGGATACCGGTTTTAAAATTATTGCCAAATCCAGCTTTGGTTTTGGCGATGTCAATACCTGTATTATTTTTAAACGCTGGGAAAACAAATAGCTACTATGGAAATAACAGAAATTACGGAAAAACTCAGAACGATCGTTACGCCTTATGTCGAGGATAAGTCTTTGCTTGAAAAGGTTACCGGTGAAACAGATCTCCTCAATGATCTTAAGATCAACTCTGCTCACATGGTCGATATTATCCTTGATGCTGAGGAGGTGTTTGATATAGACATTGACGACGAATCAGCAGAAAAAATGCTCACCGTAGGTGAAGCTGTGCGGATTATTTCTGAGCGGATAAACGCAAAGCCATGATTGGCAATGACATCATCTGTATCGCTGCTTCAGATGTATCGGGTGTTTTTCGAAACCCGCGTTATCTGGATAAAATTTATGGCCCTGCGGAACAGGAACTGATTTTATCTTCTCCAAACCCAGGCTTAAGCCATTGGACCTGCTGGGCATTGAAAGAAAGTGCCTATAAGGTATGGGTAAAACATAGCCGTACGCGTTTGTTTGCCCCTAAGCGGTTTGTCGTATCTGCGCTCACACCGAAAGTCGGTATCGAAGTAGAAACGCCGGCAGGAATTGTATATGCCCGGGTAGTAATACAAAACAACTATATATCAGCAGTTGCCTCGTCCGAAAATAGCCGTTTGCAACAACTTTACACAGGCATTGGGCAATTCCCAAAGACTAAAAACCCTTCGGTTGCCGTAAGGCAGCATTTATTTGCTCACCTTAAAAAACTATTTCCTTTTAGTAGTATTGAAAACTTTGTGCTGCTGAAATCGAAGGAAGGAATTCCCCGGTTATATATTCGCGGCATAAAGCAGGTGTTTGATCTCTCACTCAGCCACCACGGACATTTTGTTAGCCATGCCTTTACGATGGAATCCTATGATTAATCTTACAGTATTAAAAGACAAACTGCGTGTACCGCAACATACGTTGTTGATTTATATAACCCTGTATTTTTGCTGGGGACTGATGATGAACTACATCGGCCAGGCGACGGCTATCGCGCGGTTTACCTATTGGTGGCAGGTGATTACCTGCTATATTTTGTATATGGTACCCATCTCCTTGCTGCTCAGGGAGTTGAAATGGTACGAGCAATATGCTTATGGGCTGGTCGCAATGGCCCTGCTCGAATTTGCCGGGTATTGGTTTCAGACTTCCTACGCTTATCCCGACAATATGCTGGATCAGGTTTTCGGTATCCGGAATTTCAGCCTGGGAATGGCTATTTTTTTCGGTTTTTATTTTCCTCTGGGTAATTGGGCCGTGGGAAAGCTGGACCAATTATATCACAAAATACAAAACCGCTGAAAAACAAATGGCAACTACCATTTCAAGCAGACCTGCACCAATGTTCTGATCTTTAGCAATCTCAGTTGCAAGGTTGGAATTTCGAAGCACAAACCGGTCGAAAATGATTCTTACCACAAGCAGATACACAAATACAATCAGGACATCTTTGCCGAGGGAAAGCAAATCTTCTTTCCAGCCCACAAAGGTACCGGATACTGCATGCATGACAATGATTCCAATGGAAATCAATCCGCCGGCAAAACTAAGGCCTGCGGCAATATTGTCCTTTTCGATCTCTTCATGTACCGAGTAGGGCGTAAACCTTACGTACATCAGCGAGAAGAGTACAAGACATAATTGTCCGATCATGTAAAATACCAGGGCAACCAATAGCCCTCCATCTTCGCCATAAATAGAGCCGGCGATAATCAATCCCGAAGCAATATAAGTGGCTGCTTCCACTGCACCGGTTCCGGGGTTCTGATCCTGAATGATTTCTTTATCAACCGAAAATTTATATAAAATCAGTTTGCGGTTGACAATCCTTGAGACATGGAGCAGCAGGATCCCGAAGAGGGAATAGCCAGCCACTGTCAAAAACTCAATTCCCACAGCCTGACCTGAATCGCCACTGATCGCACTGATGAAGATCAGGGTTATCCCAATAAAATAACCGGCAACACTCACAGATACGGCATTGTTGTCGTATTGGGTAAGCTGTTCGTCGAGTTTGTAAGTTGAAAATAATCCTTTTAGCCATTTAGCAAAAAAGAATGTAGCCAGATACAGTACAATATATCCTGCACTGATCAATACTTGGGGAGGGTTGTTGAAGAAATCCATAATTTTTATTACCCTTCTCGATTTTGATACCGCCGGTAATAATGCCGGAGGATGATGACAAACAATATGGCAAATATTCCGCTGAATATAATAGCAACCGCGTAATTATTGAGCATTGTCAGGAATATTTCTATGGTAATCCAGAAAATAATCAACCCGGTGCCTGCTAAATAGATAGAAACCTCTTTTGAAGTAAGATGTTTGTTGCGTTGATAAACAAAAAATCCACCGACCAAAATGGCCGCTATCAGACTGAGTGGAAAAAATCCCGGTGACAGCAACCTGGTGGCAATCGACAATATACCAAAACCCATTCCCCAGATCACCGCCAGTCGAAATCCCTGGAGATCTCTCTCCAACTTATCTTTTTCACCAGGGACAAATGGCTTTGTGCTTTTGCTGGCGGTGTTGCCAGAATTGGACTTTTGGCCCGATACAATATGTTCACCTGATTTAATGACGACTTTGCCTTGTAGTTTTCGCTCAAGGTTTTTGATCCGTTGGCGGGCGAGTGGTGCAAATCTGCCTTCCGGGAAATTTTTAATAAAATCCCGATAAGAAAGCAGCGAATCCTGCTTGTCGGCGTATTCCCAGGCCTGAAGTTCTTCTTCAATCGCCCGGTACTGCCTGGTCAGATGTATTTCTAGTTGGTGAATCCGGTTTCTTACCTGGTCGGCATACTCTCCATCGGGAAACCGTTTTAAAAACTGATTGTAAGCCGAAACAGAATCTTCATTTGTAGCTGCTTCCAATGCGGCTTCCTCATTAAGCGTATCGTCATCTTCTGTTTCGCCACCGCTATTGCCTGATTTGGCCCTGACGAGGGCGGTGATTTTCTGTTCTACTTCACTGACAAATTCACCGGAAGGAAAATTACTCTTATACTCAAGATATGCCGATACAGTATTTTTTTTGCAGGTTTCTTTCCACGCAAGCTGGTCTTCAAGTTTTTCTATTTTTTCACCTGCCAATGCTGCGTACTTGCCTGAAGGATATTCTTTCAAATAGTTTTCATAGGCAAACATCACATCTTGTCTTGTTGTGAGTTCCCACATTTTTTCCTCTTTGAGGTTTGCCAGAATGCGCATACCTTCTGGCGCATGCACACTCATCGGATAAATAGCAAGGAACCGGCGAATTGCCGGAATAGTATTTGTTTCGAGGGTCTGTTCCCAGTCCCTTTTTTCATCCTTTCCAAATTGGACCATGTCCTGCTAACGGAGTTTGCTTATTGTGGCAATATACTAAATTGTCGGATTTTGCTTAATATCAACCCTCGATGATTCGCATGATGTTTAAAATATATGGGAAACACCGGGTTTTCCTTTTGTTGGTGCTGGCCGCCCACCTTTTGTTTTTAGGGTGGCAGGTGGTCAATGGCAATTTGTATCTGGTTGATTCTGAGGAGTATATAGCTGAGGCGGAAAATATTCTTTCAACGGGTACTTTTTACTGCGGAGAGCTTGATGAGCCTGTAAGGTATGATGATTTTACCAAACGCCCACCCGTATATCCGCTTTTTCTTTCCTTTGTTTTTGGGATTGGGGGAAATGCGTGGCTTGTAATCATCCTTCAGAACCTGCTGAGCCTCTTTAATTTTATCCTGCTCATAGAAATCGGCACCTTCATTGGACTTCAGGAAAAACACTTTCGATGGATGATTCCGCTGATTTTGTTATATCCGGCTCAGTTTATTTACGCCAATATGGTCATGTCAGAAATACTTTTTCAGACATTCCTCCTGGGCATGACACTGGCTGCAATGAAGGGAATAAGCGCAAAATCCTGGCGGTGGATAGGCATCTATACTTTACTATTGATCGCGGGTGCGATGACAAAACCTGTTTTGTACCTCTTTATCATTCCTCATTCAGTGGTTATCGCCGCACTCATTGTCAGATGGCGTTCTCCGATGGGTGTATGGCATCTGGTGATTCCCTTTCTGATCTGGGGGGCTTATATGAAGGCAAATGAAAGGCAAACGGGTTACTTTCATTTTTCGAGCATTCAAAATCTCAGCTTACTCCAATATACTACCTACAATCTGCTGATTCACACCTATGGTCCCGATAGTGCGTTAGTTCTCGCCGACGGGATTTTGTATCGTTCGCTCGATCAACCCAGTTATGCGGAAGGGCAAAAACTGTTGGTAAAAGAATGTTCAGACGTTATCCGGGCACATAAGCTGCAATTTGTCAAATTTCACATCAAAGGCATGATCAATTTATTTATGGACCCTGGTCGTTTTGATCTCTATTCCTTTACAGGTATCGATTCGCAGCACAATAGCCCAGGATTTTTGTCGGCATTTAGTGAGGGGGGATATCGAGGCATTGGGTTATATCTGCAAAAACAACCCTTGCTGATCGTTTTGTTGCTGGTCCTGGTTGCATTGGCAAATGCGGTGAAACTGGCGGGGCTGATTTATTTTGCCTTTTGCCGAAGGGTATCTGTTGAAAACCGGGTGATAATCATCGGTTTAGTTTTGTACATTGCCGGGCTTACGGGAAGTTCCGGGGCCTCGCGGTTTGCCGTGCCGGTGTTTCCGTTACTTCTGCTGATGATTCCCTGTTTTATTATTGCCTTGGTCAGCCTGCGATCAGCTTCCAATAAAAAGAAGGTTTACTAAGTTCTTTCCTGATGTTCAGATCGTCAAACATCATAGTAAGCATAGTTTGTACCGCAGAGTTGCTGTTGGCCTTCTTTGCGATAAAATTAAATAACCACGGGAAGTTGACCAGCTTTTGCATATTGTGACTCAGTTTTAGCTCGCTCCATATTTTGGCGTAAACGGCATCGTCATATCCTTCCATAAACTGCGCGGAAAAGTTGCCGGTTTCAAAACACTTGACTGCATGCGCTGCTGCAATTTTTCCGCTAAGCATGGCATTTCCAATCCCTTCTCCACTAAATGGGTCGATGAGAGAGGCCGCGTCTCCGGTCAGCATAAACCGCTCTCCTGAAATCTTTCTTTTTTTTGATCCCAACGGCAGGCCAAATCCTTTCACTTCACCTATTGGCGTCGCATGCGTGAAACGACGGGAAATTTCCGGATGTGTCGTGATGATGGTTTGGAGCTTTTCTTTCAGGTTTACACGATATTTTTTCACGTCAGAAGAAAGCATGCCTAATCCCACATTTGCCTGCCCATCAGGTAAGGGAAATATCCAGAAATAGCCCGGCAGCAAATCATGGATATAATGTAGTTCGATAAAATTCTCAGGATGAAAGCCCGTAACCCCGCGGTAGTAGCTTCTGATTCCTGCACTATAATGCTTTTTCTCAACGGGAATATTGCCGAGGCTTTTGGTTACAATAGAATGTGCGCCGTCGGCCCCAATAACCATTTTCGCGCGTAGCGTATTTTCTCCGCTTTTCAGCAGGAAACCCTCGGCTTCGTGGGAAATGGAAGAAATCGGATAATGCTGGAAGACCGCCGTTTCTGAAGGAATCTGGCGAAATAAAAAATCATCAAAATCCATCCTCCTGGCAATATAGCCGGGAGCAAAATCACTGGAAGCCGTTTTGACATGTTTAAATGGTATGTCCAGGATTTTTGCATTAGGGGCGACAAACCGGATGCCCCACGAACCAATTTTAGGGGGAAATTGATGGAGTTTTTCAAGGGTTTGCGGAGACAGGTACTTCAGCACAGAAAGAACTTTTCCGCTCAGTGCATCTCCGCAGATTTTGTCGCGTGGGAATGTTGCTTTATCGACTACCGCTACTTTCAGACCCTTACCGGCGAGGGCAAGGGCGCAGGTTGCTCCACCAGGGCCAGCTCCAACAATGACTATATCGTAGATCATTTTTCCAGAATCCAGGCTTCAATTTTGTGTTTTTGAAAAAGCTCAATACGAGATTTTTCGGCTTCAGACCGTGTATTAAACTGAAAACAACTTACACGGAATTTTCCATCATCAGTGGGGAGAATCATGGCTTGTATTCCCTGATTTTTTAGTTTTTCAACTCTGACGATGGCATTGTCCCGTTGGTCATAGCTCCCAACGATCACATGGAAACCCGATACTTGTCCATTGATCTGGTCAAGTTTGGAAAGAGATGAAATATTAGGTTTGGAGAGCACGGTTCTGGATCTGGAAATCTCTTCTTCTGAAGCAGTTGTGGGGCTGGAACTTACAGATTCAGGTGAAGGTTTTTCTGGCGTGGCCGTAATCCACGCATTCCCCCGTGAAAGAGACGGTGCATTAAAGTCTTCATCATCTTCCACCTCGTGATTTTTGTAGATATAATAATGGTCGTCCTGCTCTTTTTCTTTTATCGCAGGGTTGAAGTAATTTCTTCGGTAATCTCTGGAAACGGTACTGGCCGGAGGGAGAGGACCGGCTTCCATCAGATCTACCCTTTCGCGGAGGTCATAATAATTTTTGTCTTCAAAAACCATAATACTTCCGGTATAACAAGCAACCCAAACAGACTTTGTGGAGGAGTCAAAGGTAACGCCAATAGGTTTTTCTTTGGTTGAAACGGTTTCGACCAAAGACATATCGTCGGTTTTTACTTTAGTGAGCGTATTGTCGATATAGTTTACGACATAAAGAAACTGCCCGTCGGGGGTCATGGTCATGCTTCTTGCGGCATTGCCTGTGGATATTTTGCTGATTACCCGGGCTTTGACCAGGTCAATTTTGGCTACCACGCCTTCCCTGCTAAGAGTCGCGTATAGGTAGCGGTCTGTGGGGTCAATACAGAGGTGGCGGGGAGTTTTTCCCACACCCGATATCCAGGATACCGAATAATCAGCCAGTTTGATAACGGCAATTTCATCTTCTCCCATGATACTGATATAGGCATACCGTGACTTGGAGTCAATGGCTATTCCCCGCGGGTATCGGTCAAGCGGGATGCGTTTCACTTCTTCTTCCAGTTCGGTATCAATGATACTCAAATCCCCACTGCACCAGTTCGTTACCAAAACAGATTTGCCATCGGGAGTAATGGCTACATATTTGGGAATACAACCGACTTCGATGACGGACTCAATTTCAAATGTCTGGGTATTGATTTTATAGACAAAGCTATTGTCATACTTCTGACTGATCTGGCAATTGTCCGTTCCGGGGTTGCCAAACTGCTCTCCATACATTTTATAGTTGGAAACCCATGCATATTTGCCATCGGCAGAGAAGGCTACTTCCACAGGCGATCCTTGTGCAATGCCACGATAGCCATCCAGGGGGAATTTAGATAAATCCACCTTATCAGAAATCGTTTTCACCACCGTATAATTTCGGTCAAAAACCGTAATCGAGTGGCGATACATCATATTTTGCGCGAAAAACAATCCATTACCAGAATGTGCAATGGATTTTGGTCGGATATCATTACTACTGTACGTTGTTTTTAGAATTAACCCAGAGCCGGTACCGAATCCCTCTGCGCGGGAAGTCGGATCTCCACTGCCTGGATTTTCCCCCTTCAGTGTGGAAAAAAGTGAGAAGGGCGGAAAAACAACAGCATAAAAGTAAAGAATAAAAGTAAAGGCATGGACTGAAAGAAGTTGCATGTGTTTGCTGGGTAAATAAGAAAGACTGCAATATCCAATTTTAAAAAAAATACGTAGAATTTTTCAGGATATTTCATTATTCCTGAAAAAAAGAGATCAAGGCGGAATGTTAAGATTCCGCCCCAATATACATACTTTATTTTTATCGGTTGAGGTGGCCTATGTTAAGGATGCTGCTATTGATTTTACCAAACTTATACATGGCTTGTGCAAAGATGTCTGCTTCTTCTTTTGTTGCATAGGCACCCAGAATAAGTTTATATACCGGAGTTTCCGCCACTTCTTCTGCATAGACCCATATTTCTCCTTTCCAGAGGTTCCTGTATTGTTTTACTTTTTCCTCAAAACTACGGTAACTGGTATGGCTGTCAACGAGGAGTCCAAACACATCTTGTCCGGGCTCCATAGCGAGTCTTTTGAGACTATAAGCCTCCAGCCCGGGAATATCCAGATGAATAACTGCTGCTGACTGTCCACGCATAACGATATTGGGATTCATATCGATGATGGGTTGCGATTGTGCGGGTTCGGCACTACGGGTAGCCATAGCGAGCTGCGGTTCAGCTGCGACAGGCGTTGTTTGGGCTACAGTTTCTTCCGGCTCTGCAATATTATTTTCTATCGTTGGCGCTGGCGCAATCGGTTTTTCCTCTGCAAGGATGGTATTCTGCATTTCCTCGTTGATGGATGCCATATGTTTTTTAAGAATATGGTAAACGGTAGTTGGCGCCAGGTATCCGCTGGCTCTGCCAAGGACTTTTCCATCAGGACTGAAAAGAAGAATGGTGGGGTAGGCGTAAACCTGAAATTGTTGGACAAGGTTGAAATCAGCCTCCAGAATATCAATTTCCACAGCAAGGAAATTTTTCGA
This sequence comes from Bacteroidia bacterium, assembly GCA_041391665.1. Lineage (NCBI taxonomy): Bacteria > Pseudomonadati > Bacteroidota > Bacteroidia > Bacteroidia bacterium. The sequence goes on from JAWKNO010000002.1 coordinate 1,113,219, forward strand.
AATAAACCGGTTGAGCATGGGGTCTGTCCAGGTATAACGGGTCATTCGCTTGCACGATCTGTTTTCCCTCGCAGAAAAATAGACAAAATATGGCTGATTACTTTCCATCGCCTGCGACTGGATTTCATCAAGTGTCCCCGAAAAAAACGGAATGCTTCTGTCCGCAGCAAATGCCTGACTGCATATCAAAAGCGTCAAAATGATCAGAAAGGGTTTTCTTTGGATCATAATTACAAGGAGTAAGCGTTTGTTCAGATTCAAAAAATTGCCGTAAATTTTTCTGTCGGGTGGGTAAACGCGCCAGTTACGGTACAGGTTAATGTTAAAGATTGAGCTTTGGAATGAGGTATGTAAAAAAACGTAAAATGATATTACGAATATAAATTAAGCATTTGGGATATTGCAAATTTGGAAGCAATTTAATGCTCCATTTTTTCCGCTAATTTACCCCAAATCTTACATGTTGGAAAAGGCTTGTCTTTCGGGTTAGAATGGAACGCTGTCATCGTCTCCCCCTGTCCCCTGGTCGTGGTTCATTTTTGAGGGCAACGTGATCGTGTTGGTATTACCTGCGTCAAGTGTATTAAACCCTTTGGGAATGTCGAGTCCCGGAGTGCCTGTATTCCAGTCGGTAAACTTTCCGTACTTCCCGATGAACTGCATTTTGACCGTTCCTGTAGGGCCATTTCTCTGTTTGGCAATGATTAATTCAGCCATACTAAGGGTTGAGTTTCCTTCATCGTCCGTTTCAAATCCATAATATTCCGGGCGGTAGAGAAACATAACCATGTCCGCATCCTGTTCAATACTTCCACTTTCACGAAGGTCGGACAGCACCGGGCGTTTGTCTCCCCCCCGGCTTTCTACGGCACGGCTGAGCTGCGACAGCGCGATCATGACGACGTTAAGTTCTTTGGCCATTTCTTTGAGTGCCCGCGAGATGCCTGCAATCTCCTGCTCGCGGTTTCCGCCTTTTGACGAATTTCCTGACATGAGCTGAAGGTAATCGACAATGACCATTCCGATTCCTTTTTCTGCTTTGAGGCGCCGGCATTTGGCGCGAAGGTCCCATATAGACAAAGCGGGCGTGTCATCTATAAAGAGGGGCGTTTTGGAAAGCGAACCGATCCGGGTGATAAGTTGTTTCCACTCATAGTCTTCCAGCCGGCCTGTCCGCACCTTTTGGGCATCGAGTTCGGCTTCTGCACAAATCAGACGTTGTACGAGCTGCACGGCGGCCATCTCCAGAGAAAAGAATGCAACGGGTTCATTAAACCGCTGCGCCGCATTTCTGGCCAATGTCAGCGTCAACGCAGTTTTTCCCATCGCGGGACGGGCAGCGATGATGACCAGGTCGCTTTTCTGCCAGCCGGCAGTCATCTGATCGAGATCGGCGATGCCTGACGGGATACCGGTCACGCTGGAATCTTTGCCACGCATTTCTTCCAGACGATCGAGGGTTTTCATTACCAGTTCGGGCATAGACATATAGTTGCGCCGGAGATTGGTTTCGGAAATCTCAAACAGTCCCTGTTCTGCTTTGTCCAACAGCTCAAACACGTCAGAAGTTTCGTCATAGGCCTGGCGAATGACATCATCAGAGACCCGTATCAACTGTCGGAGAATAAACTTTTCTGCTACAATCCGCGCATGATATTCAATATTTGCCCCCGAGGCTACCCTTGAAGTGAGCTCTGTGAGGTAAAAAGGACCGCCTGTTTTTTCCAACTCCCCTTTTTTTCGAAGGGCATTTTTTACGGTCAGGATATCTACTGGCTCCGAATTTTGAAACAATTCGAGAATCGTCTCAAAAATCAGCGCATTCGCATCCTTATAAAACATATGAGCCTGGAGGATATCCATGATTCTGTGCAGCGCATCTTTTTCAAGCAGCAGCGCACCCAGTACCGCTTCCTCCATATCCAGTGCCTGTGGTGGCAGTTTTCCTGCACCCAGGGAAGGCGTGGTGATGGGTCTTACTTTTCCCTGTAAGTTATCCGGGTTAGAAAAAGGTGGCTGGGAATCACGGTTTAAATGGTCAGACATAGGCCTTCTGGTCGTTTGGTGTTCTTTTGTTGAAAAGGGAGGTCAATATACGAATAGTCTTTCCGCTCCCCAATCAGACGAAAATTGAAATAGTTTCACAAATCGCTGTTTATCAGTAACTTAAAAAGATGCCAAATTTATCCACATTTATAGATTCTGGTATGTCCCTTCACGGCAATCTAAGCAGGTCTCTACCAGGGTTATGCACAGTGTTGTGGAAAACTCACACCCAAATGTGGAAAAAATCTGGACTACTCGTCCACCCGCCTTAATACTAACCGCTGATTCCTGGTATAAATCTCTGATAAAAAAATTAGACTTGCTAATAATAATTGCAGTTTTTTTATCAAAAATTTCCCATACCTTTGGATGATTTTCGGTCCCAATGTGGATTTTTCCTCTGGGATAATAGGGAATCAGGTGAAAATCCTGTACAGTTCCCGCTGCTGTAATCTTCAGCTGATTTTTCAGCTAAACCTCTGCCGACAATAGCCACTGTCTTCTGAAAAGATGGGAAGGCCGGCAAGGTGAAGTAAGTCAGAAGACCTGCCGGAAATCAGGTTCGGAGCTTTCGGAGAAAAAGCAAAGAGCCATACATCCTGCTTTACCGCAGGGCATATGGTTACTTACAGATCCTGATTTCAATTCCTGTTAATAGTGGAAAACATCAGGTTCTCCTGCCTTTACTTCGAAGCTGCGCGCCCTTACGGTTGCAGCTTATGAAAAAGAAAATTTATAGCTTATCGCTGATTTTATGGTTTTTTTCTTCTGAACTCCCGGCTCAGACTGATTCGGTATTTGCCCATATTTCTCCGATTAATATTTCTGCGGAAAGACAAGATCTGCTTTCGTCCGGATTGAAGCAGTTTTCTCCTGACAGTTCGCTTCAATCGTATTTCCGAAATGCTTCTCTGGGGGATTTGCTGGCGGCTCAGTCTGGCATTTTTATTAAAAGCTATAGCCCGGGCGGCGTGTCTTCTCCTTCTTTCCGCGGTACGGGTTCCGGGCATACTGCTGTCCTTTGGCAGGGGTTTAACCTCCAAAATCCAATGCATGGTGGGGTGGACTTTTCTCTGATCCCGGTGGGAATGGCCGATAAAATCCGCATTCAGCCCGGAGGGGCTTCTGCTTTATTTGGCAGCGGGGCCATGGGCGGAATTATTTACCTCTCCTCAGTACCGCACTATGGTGCCGGACAGAAAATTTCTGTTTCTGCCGAAACCGGCAGTTTTGGCCAACGCGGTCTTTCTGCGCGGTTTCTTTCTGGCGCTGATCAGTCTTCGACTTCTGTTGCCTTTTTCCGTCAGGATGCAGAAAATGATTTCCGCTACGTCAAACCCGGAGGTATTTCTGCCCGGTTTGATCATGGCGCTTTTTCCCGCACAGGAATAACACTCTCCCAATCTTTCCGGATAAACCCTCGCCAGCAACTGCATCTGCATCTCTGGTATTTTGACAGTCCCCGCCAACTTCCTCCCACAGCACAACAAAACGACCAAAACCTTCGCTCTGCGCTGATATGGGAAAGGAATGCTGAAAGAACTTTTTTCCTGATCCGGTCTGGGTATTTTAGTGATAAAATCGGTTATGCTGATTCTGTTTCAGGGATTTTCTCCCAAAGCAGGTCCGCAGTGCTGACAACGGAATCGGAAGCAAGGGTCATTCTCTCCGGATCCGATATCATCCAGGCCGGGGCAAACTTCAGTTATCTCCGTGCAACCGCCGATGGTTATGGAAAAGAACGGTTTAACGAGTCAAATGCGGCTCTTTTTGGTTCTTATAAACACATTTTCCCCAACAGCCTGAATCTGGTTGCCAGCATCAGGCAGGGATTTCGAAATCAGATCGCACTTCCCGTTGTCCCGGCAATCGGGCTGGAAAAAACATGGAACGAACGGCTTGTCTGGAGAATGCATGCGGGTCGTAACTACCGGCTGCCGACTTTCAACGATCTGTACTGGAAACCGGGGGGCAATCCCGATCTGCTGCCAGAGTCAGGATTTAGCAGCGAGACGGGGCTGACTTATCACATGCCCGTAGGGCAGGGGAGGGTTACTGGTGATGTTACGCTGTTTCATTCCCGTATCAAAGACTGGATTCTCTGGCTTCCGGGCGGTAGCTTCTGGAAACCAGATAATGTACAACTGGTTTGGAGCCGTGGTGTTGAGGCGGGTATTTCTTCCAGCGCTTTTCGTTTAGGCAATTGGACAATTGAAGGCAAAATCAACTATCAGTGGGTAAAATCTACCCGGCAGAACAAACTTTCTGCCTGGGATGATGGCGTAAACCGACAATTGATATACATACCCGAACACAACGTTCAGGCGTTTTCCATCTTCTCCTTTAAAGGTGTATGGTTTTCCTATAACCATACCTATAGCGGCAAACGGTATATCACTTCCGACCATTCTTCCGGTTTGCCTTCCTACCATCTGGGGCGTATGGGCACGGGTAAATCGTGGACATGGCGCCATTATATGATGTCATGCTCATTGAATGTAGGGAATATATGGAATACCGCTTACCAGGTGGTGGCCGGTTATCCGATGCCTTTGCGCAACTATACCCTTCGGCTCGATTTGTTTTTTGACAAGCCCTCAGAAATAAAACAGTAACCAATCTATAATTATTCATATGTACACCAACCTGATTAACAAATTATTTTTCCCAATACTTCTTGGGCTGGTTTTTACTTCATGCAAACCAGATGCTCCTGTTGACCCCAAAGGATCTGGTAATGTTTTTATTCTGAATGAAGGTAACTTTCAGGCTGGAAACGCAAGCATTGACCAATTTGATCCGAAAACCTCCCTGCTTTCCAGCGATGTTTTTTCCTCCAGAAATCAGATTCCGTTGGGAGATGTGCTTCAATCCATGACGATTATTGGCGATAAAGGATATATTGTCGTGAATAATTCGCAGAAAATCGAGGTGGTAACGCTCAGCGATCTGGCTGTGCAAAACACAATTACGGGTTTTACCAGCCCTCGCTTCCTGTTGCAGGTTAGCAGTGCTAAAGCGTATGTATCCGATCTTTTTGGCGGTGCAGTTTCCATTGTTGATCTGAATACAAATACAATTACGGGATCGATCGCTTTGCCCGGATGGACGGAAGAGATGTTACTGGCCGAAGGCAGGGTATTTATAACCAATCTTTCCAGTGAATATGTATATGTGGTTGACCCGGCAACTGACCAGGTGGTGGACAGTGTGGAAGTTGGCCTTGGTTCCAATAGCCTCAGGCTGGACAAACAGGGGCGACTGTGGGTATTGAGCAGCGGAGACTCTTTTAACGGGATTGCCGGAACCCTTTCGGTAATCAATCCTTCTGATCTCTCCACACTAAAAAGTTTCACCTTCACAACAAGCGATTATCCTGTGCGGTTGTCAGTAAATCCTGACGGAGACAGAATATACTACTTGAATAATGGTTTGTACGAAATCGCTATTGATGCGACTACACTTCCTGCAGCACCCAAGGTTTTGAGTGGTGAGGGTAGTTATTTTTATGGACTGGGGGTTGACCCGGTTTCCGGCACATTGTATGTAGCCGATGCATTGGACTTTTCCCAGCGTGGGCTTATGCTTCGCTTTGAAGAAAGCGGTACCGCAATAGATACTTTTCGTGCAGGCGTGATTCCGTCGGGGTTTGTATTTGTGGAAGAATAATAGGTTGCATACCGGGAGTGCTGACCCGCAAAGCCGGGCCGGTATAGGCCCGCCCGCTCTGCGGCATCCAGCCGGTGGAGAAACATCAATTGATAGTGATTAACCAGAATATACCCACCTGGTAGAGCCAGATAATAATCTGGCTCTACGTGTTCACCCTACGTCACGCCCCGGCTTTGGGCGGGGAGGTGCATGGGGGTTGGCGGTTTTTGAGGAAATGCTACACTATTTGATTGTAGCCATAAGGTAACGCTTTACTTTTTGTCACCATAACTTGTTGTCCCAAAAATTGGGGGAAACTACACTCTCCGTTCTCTGAATCCTGTTACTTCCCAAGTTACCTTTCTTTTTCAATATCATAGCTTGATAATTTGAAATTAAGTGGGTTGGAAGAATCTATCGAGACACTTACTATTTCTGTATAGTTCGGATAATAGAAATAGATTGCTTTATTCTTTTCGATCTCCTTTTGTTGATTCGTTAAGACTGAATCAATCTTCTTAACTATTGTTAAAGAATCGTGGCCAGAAGAAAATAGTGCATTTGGAATCTCTTTGGATAGATGATCCAAAGTTTTAGAATAATTATTAGGTGACTGTTGATACATATACAGAAAGTACATATGTTCTAAGATTGATCGGATATCCGAGGGTTTTAAGTCAGAACAATCCTTTAGACATTCTCGCAAAAAAGTGAGATCATCAATGTCCGATTTAGAATCGAGAATTTGAGTCAAATCATCAGAATCCAAAATCTCACATAGATTTAACTGTTCACTTTCAATTACAGAAAAAAATAAGTCAAAGTAATTAAAGGTATATAATTTGATTCCGCATGACAGTTGGAGGGTATCGTGAGCATCGAGGGCTGAAAAATCCTTTTCATTCTCAAAAACGCTAAATCTAGAATCATTTTTGAAAACAACATCGACTAAGTGTTCTTTTGAAAAGGAACAATTCATCGAATTTATTTTTGATTGTCTTGGACAGTTATTTTTGAAACATCCCATTTGAAAGATTATCAAAAATATGACGAGAATATAAATAGTACCCTTCATTGGAATGTTTATTTTTTCCCGTAATAAAAAAGAATCAAAGCACGCTCTTCAGCTGGAATCTGATTTACTTTTTGTCGGTTTTCTTTAGTTGCTATTGTTGAGCTTGGGAAGAAGGCATCTTCAGAATAATATCCATCCTGAGCTAAGCTTGGGCCACCCAAATGGCCGATTGCAATACTTTTTGCTTCAGAATCAGAATAACAATCCCACTTATAGGCTCTATATCTCATCGTATGATAAATTTCGTGAGCACCAATATGAGCTAAATATTCAATGAATAACGATTGCCCTCCGAGGAGATTATTATTACTATTTCTCCCTCCGCTACCTAAAAAATCCCTAGCAGCTATTTTAAAGGATGCTAGTCCTGACGAATCAACAAATAAAATGGTATTGTTGTATGTGTAATGATATGGTGTAAAAGCTGATTGAGACTCCGCCAGGGGATCCACCGACACAAACCGCGCCTTTTCCGGGTCGTAAAATCGGAAGCCATAATCATACCACCCCAGCCCCAGCTCATCCTGCAACTCTTTCCCATCCCAAGGGGATTTCACTTCGTTCAATTGTAGAGATATTCATTCCCGGTCGAAGCGACGAGGGTGTTTTCTCCGGACATGCGCAGGCCGAAAGGGTCCGCTTGGGCGGATGCAAGCATAGTAATCATTCGTATCCTGTATCTCCGTATTCGGATCAAGAATCCCATCATCATTCAGATCACCAAAGGCTTGTGCTGAGGCTCCCGAAGTATAACCCGGACATTACCCAAATGCTTCTGCCGGGCAGATCTTCGACCTTAATCTGATACTCATACACCCAGTCAGTGCCGTCGAGCCGTACCCTGCCTTCTTCCATTTGAGGGAAAATCAGGTTGCCGTTTTCGTAATGAAAAGCGCCCACATAATCCGAGGTTTTGGTAACGGTATTGGAGGTATTCACGACTTCCTGACTTAATTTGGTGCCTGCGGCATCCCTTCGACCAGGCTCAGGGCAAGCATAAATATAACGAATTTTTTGGTTGATATTGGGTCCCCCGGTGAAAGTAATTTCGTAGGGTTTGTTGAGGTGGATGGGTAACTTTTGGAAGAAAAATTGTAACTTTAAGGGATAAAATTCAAGCAGATCCATGCCTAAGCTTTATGAATACCTTGGAATTGTACTATTTTTTTATTCGAACGAACATGAACCGATTCATGTGCATGCACGGCAAGGAGAATACGAAAGTAAAGCCGAAATCTTTGTCTTGAATGGGAAGATTGCAGAGATTATTATTTCCGATGTAAAGGGACGTAAGCCGCTAAAAGGCAAAGAACTGAATCATTTGAAAACTTTTTTAACCCATTATGCCGACGAAATCGTAAGTAAATGGATTGACTATTTCGTCTATCATAGAGAAGTGACTTTTGAGAAGATTACGCAAAAATTGTAGTACATGAAAATTACGGAAAGATATCAATACACGACGAAAAGCACCCCTGTTCTTATCAAAGAGGCGTATTATATTGGAGATTTTGCGATCCGTCTAAGGTTTTCGGATGGTTATCAGAAACTGGTTGATTTCAAACCTTTTCTCGAAAAATCCACTCACCCCGCAATCAAAAAATATCTTCAGGAATCTTTATTCCAAAACTTTCAGATAAAGTCCGGGAACCTCGACTGGAATGATTTTGATCTGTGTTTTCCGATAGAAGACCTATACCGAAATGATCTCCTGAAAGAATTTGTCATTGCCGGTAAATCATAATCGTATCATTTTCACTCCGCAGCATCTAGCCGGTGGAGAACGGCTAGTTGATAGTGATTAACCAAAATATACCCACCCGGTAGGTCCCGTAGAGCCAGATTATAATCTGGCTCTACATTCTCGCGCTACATCTCGATCAGGCTTTGGGCGGAGAGGTGCATGGGGGTTACTTTTTGGGACAAATGCTATATGGTTTCAGATAGTTCCGAAGTAACATTTTTCTTTAAATCAAGTTTGCTTGTGGTCTAAAGAATTTGGGGAAGTAAACTAGCAGAGGCTTATCTTTTCAGAATCAACCGCTTTTCCTGCGCGTAATTCCCCCGGTGATCAACGGCCTGAACTGAACCGCGAAAGCCTGAGGCAAAGGTAATCCGCCGGGCAAAAATCAGGGTATGTTCCATTTCGGTGGAAGCAGCTATTCGCACCTCTCCTCCGGAGAGAATCAGGCATTTCCCACGATAACTACTGGCAGATATCAGGAGCGAATGTGGCGAAACCCGTTCATATACTTTTTCTGTCCAGGGGTGGGAAACAGAATCATTTTCAAGAGAATACCATTCCCCGGAAGGCTGCATTTCTGCTACGTTGCGGAGGAAATTCTCTAATGAAGGGAAATAACGGGAATTGAGTGAGGGGATGGAAATCGGTGCATTCGCTCCTGTGGGCAAGGTGGAACCGATCCAGGCAGTTGCACCAATCTGGCCGGACCGGATACCGGATTGGGGCAGGAGGAGTTTCCCTTCCAGTCTTGTATTTCCCACTATCACCAGCGGCTGGCGCTGGTCAGTGAGGGAAAGGGAAAAATCAGTCGAAAGGTTTCGTCCCTGACCGACGAGGCAGGATTGTTCGGCTACCGTTTGATTGTACCGCCCCTGCACATGAAAAAGACCCAACAATCCCCAGGGTTCACTGGAGATAGATACATGATCTGAGCCGAAGTCAAAAAGATCGGTCTCAAAGGTCTCCCCTAGATTCCACCCCAGATGGAGATACCAGAGCAGCCCGGAGCGTAGATTTTCCCTCGCCCGCTCTGCGGCATCCAGCCGGTGGAGAAATATTAGTTGATAATGATTAACCAGAATATACCCACCCAGCAAGGTGCTCACGATCAGGCTGATCAGGAGCGTATAGATCAGGCTTTGGGCGGGGAGGTTCATTTTCTTTTGGTGCACTTTAGCCTTTGGTCTGAATTTGTTGAGGGATTATACTGAAAAATATCTCTAATAAGAGTGATTGCTAAAAAACGGGGTTATTTTCAATCTTTACCTACAACCAGAACAATATTACCTTTGCGATCGAAAACCCGGACAAAAAAATTATCCTCCAGGCAATGATACTGCTCCTCTGATTCAACATAGGTTAAAAATTCTGTATCATACCATTCATCTCTATCTGTTTGTTTATAAAGGAACAACCTTGAATTGCAAATTTCGGGACCTATTCCTGCAATTCTCTCCTTCAACATAAAGGACATATTCTTTTGTAGAAGTGAAAACTCTTCAGGGGTAAAGTTCTCAAACAAGCTGTCTGAATGTTTAAAGTTTTCCGAAACTTTATACCTATGGGTTCCTACAAATAAAATATCCTCTATGAAACTGAAATCACAGGGGCTGTCATCGGGACAGCCTTTTTCATTGATTTTCCGCAGTAAGGTATCCATTGAAAGATAGACCCTTTCAAATTCTTCTAAATCCTTGACTTCAATTTTATAGGTGCTTTTGGGTTGGTAGCAGCTAAACAAGGTAATAAGGAGAACAATCGCAATCAGGTATTTCATTGTGGTTTAAAAATTATTGTATCCATATTTCACCCAGTAGGCATCCTTTTCGGTATCAAAAAAGGTTGAAGGCCCGCCGAGCGGATGACCGGTTCTTCTTAAAAATCGCCTAAGTACGAAGGCTTCCGGTGAAAAGTCTAATTCCCACCCCTTATAAAGTTGATTCATCCCACCCCCAAATAGGTTGAGTGTAAGGGACAATCCATAGGCTTTGGCCGCAGCACCAAAGGCTAGATTCCCAAAAGCATCATATCGTAACAAACGGCCTTCAAAAAAGCCATAAAATTTAGCAATTTCAGGAAAAGTCTTTTTATAAAGTAAACTTTCCTTGTCATTTTTTGAGTCAAAATAAGAATGATCAGTAACTGCTTGTTTCCATGTCCAAATAGTAACGATTTTATGGCTTAAATAGCCTGATGTTAAGACGCCATGATCAACATCGAATCTCAACTGAATGGCCATCTTCTTGAAATTATTAATTGTTTCATAAGCGTCCAGGGTTTTATCGGGTATATCTTGTCGTTGCCCCACATATTCTCGATCGGAACCGTCCGTTTTGATTCCAACATAGACTCTACCATCCGAAAGGCCGTCATCATGAATCTTTTCGCCCGTGATTCGATGAAAGGTTTCCCCCGGATCGGCATTACCGAGTAGATGGGAAATATTATTTAGGCTTACATCAGGGCCGTAATAGGTAGTCGGTCGAGAAGTTTTCGCTCTTTGTCCGGCGATGCCTTGTACCGATTGTCCGTCCGGATCAATTAAGTTGATCGGTGAATTCAGTACATAGGTATAGGCTCCATAATTTGCATACAACTCCCCCAACGCATCCACCCCCTTCCACCGCCCTTCATCGGGCGCATACATCCGGGCCCCATAATCATACCACCCCAGCCCCAACTCCGTTTGTAGTTCCTTGCCATTATAGAGATACTCATTCCCTGGCGAAGCCACGAGGGTGTTTTCTCCGGACATGCGCAGGCCGAAGGGGTCCGCTTGGGCGGATGCAAGCATAGTAGTCATTCGCATCCTGTATCTCCGTATTCGGATCAAGAATCCCATCATCATTCAGATCGCCAAAGGCTTGTGCTGAGGCTCCCGAAGTATAACCCGGACATTACCCAAATGCTTCTGCCGGGCAGATCTTCGACCTTAATCTGATACTCATACACCCAGCCCGAGCCGTCGAGCCGTACTCTGCCTTCTTCCATTTGAAGGAACATCAGGTTGAAGTCCCTTTACGGACGAAAATCCCTTACCGGGATCGCCGTCTTCGTAGTGGAAAGCGCCCACATAATCCGAGGTTTTGGTAACGGTATTGGAGGTATTCACGACTTCCTGACTTAATTTGGTGCCTGCGGCATCCCTTCGACCAGGCTCAGGGCAAGCATAAATATAACGAATATAACGAATTTTCTGGTTGATATGAGGCTGCGACCTGTTAGGTCGTAGCAATTCCATCCCACGAACCTCGCTACGCCAATCCCTTTTTCAAACATGTACTTCGTGGGACGGATACCCTAAAAAAGGTCTAGATACACACTAATATTGGTTTATTAAGTAAAAACCCAATATTTTGATATTCTCCTGATGATAGTCGGACACGTAAATATATTCTATTAGTTCTGAATCCGTTTCCTTGAATTTTGCTTCGATATGGGCATGCTAAATCAACTAAACGAAAGTATATCCACCCTGCTTTGTGTGAAGGATTTAGTAATTGTCGAGCCATATGAATGCCTGAATGGTCAGTTATTATCTCTATGGTACATTCAGGGATACAATCTAGCTTTACTCTAATCAAATCTTCTGCTTTGACCGTCAATAATTCTTGAATTGGGTCAGGTTTTTCTTCATTTTGAATAGGTTTATGCTTAGAGTAAATGTGAATTTCAATATTCTTATTTACATTGAAAACAAATTCCTGAGTACTGTGGCATCCGCAAAGAATTAGCCCAACTAATGAACCTAAGGCTACTGATACAGATAGAATATTTAATTTCATGTCGATAGGTCTATGAAGTAGTTAATTCTTATCTTTTTCATAAAGATCCTTAACCCTGGCGCGTAAAATTACTTCTTTTTGACCCCAATAATCCCATTGATTATTGGGATTGGCCCCTTTCGCTGGTGCATGTGGATTACCTGGATATTTTGGATCATTCCGATTATCTATATGAGCTCCAGCTTCATGATTTAATTCATATGCGCCTTGATATTTCACTTTCTCAAATTCTTCAGTTCCTCCTGCAAACAGTGCCATATTACCCTTAATACTTTCTTCTGTTGCCGTTTCACCATATACATCACTATTTAATAAGACTAAGGAGTATGTTTTTCCCTCCTCATTTGATGAAGAAACATCCAGCCCATTAAAAGAATCAAGTCCTTGGGTTTCCAACTCACCAAATTTCTCTGGAACTTTTGAATCAAGTTTAAAGGATTCTTCCTCTCCGGCATTGAACTCATTAGCATTTGTCAATGTTTTCGTTAGGGTTTGGGATGTAGAAATATACACGTCATGCTCTTTACTATCTAAGTATTTTCCGATATAATTATCTTCAATGCGAAGAGCAATGCGTAACGATTCAACTACAGAAGAATTGTTATCAGGATTATCTAGCACTTCTTGTGTAACCCTTTGGGATTGCCCATCAATTACTATAAAAATATCATTCCCATTCGGGTCCACAAACAATAACGGATTATTTGCCACATACACATAGGGAGAAAATCTCACATACTTTTCCCCCAACGCATCCATCCCCTTCCACCGCCCTTCATCGGGCGCATACATCCTAGCCCCCCTTCGACGATCGCTCAGGGTAAACGCCATCATACCACCCCAGCCCCAGCTCCGTTTGTAGTTCCTTGCCATTATACAGATATTCATTCCCCGGCGAAGCCACGAGGGTGTTTTCTCCGGCCATGCGCAGGCCGAAAGGGTCCGCTTGGGCGGATGCAAGCATAGTAATCATTCGTATCCTGTATCTCCGTATTCGGATCAAGAATCCCATCATCATTCAGATCACCAAAGGCTTGTGCTGAGGCTCCCGAAGTATAACCCGGACATTACCCAAATGCTTCTGCCGGGCAGATCTTCGACCTTAATCTGATACTCATACACCCAGTCAGTGCCGTCGAGCCGTACCCTGCCTTCTTCCATTTGAGGGAAAATCAGGTTGCCGTTTTCGTAATGAAAAGCGCCCACATAATCCGAGGTTTTGGTAACGGTATTGGAGGTATTCACGACTTCCTGACTTAATTTGGTGCCTGCGGCATCCCTTCGACCAGGCTCAGGGCAAGCATAAATATAACGAATTTTTTGGTTGATATTGGGTCCCCCGGTGAAAGTAATTTCGTAGGGTTTGTTGAGGTGGATGGGTAACTTTTGGAAGAAAAATTGTAACTTTAAGGGATAAAATTCAAGCAGATCCATGCCTAAGCTTTATGAATACCTTGGAATTGTACTATTTTTTTATTCGAACGAACATGAACCGATTCATGTGCATGCACGGCAAGGAGAATACGAAAGTAAAGCCGAAATCTTTGTCTTGAATGGGAAGATTGCAGAGATTATTATTTCCGATGTAAAGGGACGTAAGCCGCTAAAAGGCAAAGAACTGAATCATTTGAAAACTTTTTTAACCCATTATGCCGACGAAATCGTAAGTAAATGGATTGACTATTTCGTCTATCATAGAGAAGTGACTTTTGAGAAGATTACGCAAAAATTGTAGTACATGAAAATTACGGAAAGATATCAATACACGACGAAAAGCACCCCTGTTCTTATCAAAGAGGCGTATTATATTGGAGATTTTGCGATCCGTCTAAGGTTTTCGGATGGTTATCAGAAACTGGTTGATTTCAAACCTTTTCTCGAAAAATCCACTCACCCCGCAATCAAAAAATATCTTCAGGAATCTTTATTCCAAAACTTTCAGATAAAGTCCGGGAACCTCGACTGGAATGATTTTGATCTGTGTTTTCCGATAGAAGACCTATACCGAAATGATCTCCTGAAAGAATTTGTCATTGCCGGTAAATCATAATCGTATCATTTTCACTCCGCAGCATCTAGCCGGTGGAGAACGGCTAGTTGATAGTGATTAACCAAAATATACCCACCCGGTAGGTCCCGTAGAGCCAGATTATAATCTGGCTCTACATTCTCGCGCTACATCTCGATCAGGCTTTGGGCGGAGAGGTGCATGGGGGTTACTTTTTGGGACAAATGCTATATGGTTTCAGATAGTTCCGAAGTAACATTTTTCTTTAAATCAACTTGACTTGTGCTTTACAAATTTGCCAAGCGCTTTGGTATGACCACCGATCTGCTTATAAACCTCGAAGATGAACCATTGACCCAGCAACTAAAATTGATCAATCAACTCGATGACGATGACCGGAATGTGATTTTTAAAATGATCGTTACCATACTGACCAAAAAGAAGTTCCAGGACTTCTTTCAAAAGAACCTGCCTGCTACGCAATAACAAAACTTCTACATCAACTGTAGAAGCTCTCTTACTATCTTGATTTCTATTTTTTAAGGCTAATGGTCAGGGTTCTTTTTCAATAACGCCACAACAAGAAGGATCAAGCCCACTGCAAACCCAGCAACCAAGTTTTGTAAAAAGTACGTATCTGTCTCAAGAAACTCAAAAATGTAAGCCATCAATGGTAGCAAAAACAAAACAGTGAAAATCACTGAGAGTATCCTCCAAGAGATTTTAATTGACTTATAATAAAGAATCAATCCAATCAACGATATGAAGCCTTCAATCGCCAATAAAAAGTTTGAGACAAGCTCCTTGCTACCAAATAGCATAGAGAATAAATACATAACTCCTCCATTCAAGGTCATTATCATTATCTGGATAATTGGAACAAAAGAAGTCAAAACCAGAACCCCCATTATAATCAAGGGTATCTCTAAATTCTTTCTTTGAACGATATTCACCATCTTAAATTTTTTTATTCTTGGTTACCAAATAAGGAGTTGTATAAATCCTTGTACTGTTCTTTGAACTCATCTACTGACATTGGGCCCGAGTTATCCTTATTCCATTGCTCAATCGAGATCGTCTGATCACCTACTCTCACACCTGTGAAAATGCCGTTTTTATCGGTCACAATACTAGCGTTAATGTTCATCATTGGCCTGTTAAAATCTCCGAACAAAGTGGCAAATGGACCAACATCCGCACCACATTGGACAGGCTGGAATTTCCGGCATCATCCACGGCCTGAATGGCAAAATAATAGACCGTTCCCGGGGGGTAGAAATAATGAAAGCCGCTATTTAAGTCTAAGCCTGAGCGACAATCTTCCGGATCTGCTCCAACTGACTGATATCCTTCCCTGCTTCTTCGCGGATTTGGGGTAAAAGATTCATGGCGTTGGTAACCTTATCGGTTTCCAGCGCCAATGTCAATACATCGCTCATATCGGAGACATATCTGACCTCAATTCCTTTGAGATAATCGGCTTTGATTTCGCTGACGTCTTTCTGATTTTCGCGGCACAGGATAATGGTGGTAATGCCTGCCCGCACTGCTGCCAGGATTTTCTCTTTAATTCCTCCCACCGGCAACACTTTCCCTCTGAGTGTAATCTCACCTGTCATCGCGACGGACGGTTTTACGAGTCGCTGGGAAAAGACTGATGCGAGGGTCGTCAGAATGGTAATGCCTGCCGAAGGCCCGTCTTTGGGAATGGCGCCAGCAGGCACGTGCAGGTGGACGTCCCACTGGTTAAAAACCTCATAGGGGATTCCAAACTTGCTGCTCTGTGATTTGAGGTAGGTAAAGGCCAGGGTGGCAGATTCTTTCATTACATCGCCCAACTGGCCGGTCATGCTGAGTCTGCCTCTTCCGGGGGTGAGCGTAGCTTCGATAAAGAGAATACGCCCGCCGACCGAACTGACAGAAAGCCCGATGGCTACACCAGGCACTTTCAAATCCTGGTAAAGGTCTTTTTCAAATTGTTCGATGCCGAGAAACTGCGTGAGGTTTTTTTCCGATACCCTTACGTTTTCTTTGTCAAAGAGGACAATCTCCTTGGCTACACCCCGGCAAACCGCAGCAATTTTTTGGCTGAGTGCCCGTACGCCGGATTCGCGGGTATAGTGTTCGATGATCTTTTCAATGGATTTGGGGGAGAAATTAATATTACTGGCTTTCAACCCGTGATCTTTTCTGGCTTTGGGGACCAGGTGGCGACGGGCAATTTCCAGTTTTTCTTCCTGAGAGTATCCATTGATTTCTATAATTTCCATCCGGTCTCTGAGGGCGGGGTGGATAGAAGAAAGCGTATTTGCAGTACAGATAAACATAACCTGTGAAAGGTCATATTCTACTTCCAGAAAGTTATCTCTGAAAGTATTGTTCTGCTCTGGATCCAGTACTTCGAGCAAAGCAGAAGATGGGTCTCCCCGGAAATCATTGCCTACTTTGTCGATTTCATCGAGCATGAGTACCGGATTGCTGGTGCTGGCTTTTTTTAAGCCCTGTATAATTCTTCCCGGCATAGCGCCAATATAGGTGCGCCTGTGCCCGCGAATTTCTGCTTCATCTTTTGCTCCGCCGAGGGAAATCCGGATGAATTCTTTGTTCATCGCCCTTGCGATAGATTTGCCTAAAGAGGTTTTTCCCACACCGGGAGGGCCATAGAAACAGATAATGGGCGCTTTTTTGTCTGCTTTGAGCTTTAATACAGCCAGATGCTCAAGGATTCTTTCTTTGACTTTTTCCAGACCATAGTGATCGTCATCGAGGATTTTTTGTACTTCCTTGAAATCAAAATTATCCTCCGAATAATTTTGCCAGGGGAGTTCAAGCAGCCACTCGATATAGTTCATGATCACTGCATAGTCGGGCATAGCCGGAATAAGCCTGCTTAACCGGTTTATTTCTTTTTGAAAGGCTTTTTCAACTTCTTCCGGCCATATTTTATCTTCCGCCCTTCTGCGCAGATCGTCAAGCTCTGAATCGGGCCCAGCTTCCCCCAGTTCGTCCTGAATGGTGCGGATTTGCTGACGCAGGATATATTCCCGTTGTTGTTTGTCGAGATCAGTTTTTACTTTTATCTGAATTTCCTCACTCAGTTCCAGTACTTTGAGTTCGCTTCCCAGATATTGCAAAACCAATTCACCTTTTCCTTTGAGGGAGTCTATTTCCAGGATTTCCTGCTTTTGGGGTACGTTCAGGCTGAGGTTGGATGCGATAAAATGAATCAGAAAACTCAGGCTATCGATATTTTCCAGCGCAATTTGGGCCTCACTTGGAATGTTGGGCGAGAGCTCTATGATTCGGGAGGCCTCGATATTCAGGCTATACATAATAGCCCGGGATTCATCCGGGAGGGGGTAAATCTCCGGTACTTTTTTCACCTTTGCCCGAAAATAGGGCTGTTCCTGGGTAAATGATTCTATTTTAAATCTGCTTCGACCCTGAATGACAATCGTAACGCTTCCGTCAGGCATCCGGATCATTTTGTGAATCCGCGCGAGGGTACCTGTGGTAAAAAGATCCTCTTTTTGAGGATCCTCAATATTCATATTTCGCTGGGAGACGACCCCGATGATTTTATTCGGAGTTTTATAAGCTTCTTTTACTAACTGTATTGATTTGTCCCTGCCAACGGTAATGGGAATCACAACTCCGGGAAATAGAACTGTATTCTTGAGTGTGAGGATGCTGATTTCTTCCGGAATATCTTCCTCCGCCATCATTTTTTCCTCTGAATTGGAAATGATTGGAAACTCATCCTCAAGAAAATTTTCCTGGTCAAAATTTATATTGAAAAATGTCATCTTATCGAAAAAATAGGTTGGTGATGAGCCATGTTGCTTGGAGGCAACACAACCTGATAAGTAGAAATGTCAACTTTTAATCAGGTACAAAGGGCATGCCCTGTGCACAAAGATCGTTTATTTCTGCATATTTGTCATGTATAATATGCTGTTAAGACAATTTTTCTTAAAAAACCAGTTGGTTTTCTTGTGTAACATTCAAAACTTGCAACCCGGTTTACAAATAGTAATCAAAATATGTCCGCAGAATCTGTAGAAATTAAAGATGTCGTGGCGCTTGCTGGCGCTCCGGGATTACACAAAATCCTGAAAGCCGACGAAAAAGCCATCGTGGTAGAGTCCATGGACGACCGTAAAAAGCGGCAGTTGATCAAGGGAAATATGGTGGTAACCAAGCTGATGGATGTCAGTATCTATACCGATGATGACAGTGAGCCCCTGATCAGTGTCCTGAAAAACATCAAAGAAAAATATGCCGACGGGCTACCCGTAAACAAACTCAGCAGTAAAGATGAGTTGATGAGTTTTCTTGAAGAGGTACTGCCTAATTACGACAAGGAAAAAGTGTATCCTTCCAATGTAAAAAAACTTGTTTCCTGGTATGAAATTCTGGAGGCTTTTAATGTCAGCCTGGAAGTGAGTACAGAGGAAACTACAGAAGCTACGCCTGAGAAGGAGGAAGAAACTGCCGCAGAAGAGTAGTATTATGCCTTTTCATCCGCAAACCGTTCATTTCCCGATCGCCTTGCTATATACTGCTTTTGGCCTCTTTGTCTGGCATGCAGTACGACCGCAGGATTGGGTTACCCGGTCTGCCAATCTGCTTCATGTTTTGGGGCTGGTTGCGATGATTCTCTCGATTTTTTCGGGAAGACAAGCCGAAAGTATGGTGGAGGTTTCTGCTGAAACCGCAGATATCCTCCAACGCCATGAACTGCTCGGCTATCTTTCCATCTGGCTATTCACGGGGTTGTGGGTGTGGCAGTTTATCCGCCATGGAAAGATGGGGAGCGTCGGCAAATGGGTGTTTCTTGCCTTATTTGCCGCTTCTTTGGGCGCCATGAGTTATGGCGCCCATGAAGGCGGGGTGATGGTGTACCAGTGGGGGATAGGGGTAAGCAAGTAATCGCTTACCGGAAAGCATTTAGTCCCGTAATATCCATGCCTGTAATGAGCAGGTGAATGTCGTGTGTCCCTTCATAGGTAACCACTGATTCGAGATTCATCATATGCCGCATGATGGGATAGTCTCCGGTAATACCCATGCCACCGAGAATTTGCCGGGCTTCCCGGGCAATTTTTAAGGCGTTTTCGACATTATTGCGTTTTGCCATAGAAATCTGTTGTGTAGAGGCTTTGCCTTCATTCATCAGTTGTCCCAGTCTGAGTGCAAGTAGTTGCATCTTGGTGATTTCTGTCAACATTTCAGCCAGCTTTTTCTGGGTAAGCTGGAAGCTGCCGATCGGCTTTTCAAACTGAATACGCTCTTTCGAATAGGTAAGCGCAGTATGGTAACAATCCATAGCGGCGCCAATGACCCCCCATGAAATACCATATCGCGCCTTATCGAGACAACCCAGCGGGCCGCGTAAACCGCTGACATTGGGCAATAGATTTTCTTTGGGTACTTTTACATTGTCAAACACAAGCTCGCCGGTATCTGAAGCGCGAAGCGACCATTTGTTTTCAATTTTGGGAGTAGTAAATCCTTCCATGCCTCTTTCCAGAATCATCCCATGGATTTTTCCCGCTTCATTTTTTGCCCATATGACTGCAATGTCTGCAAATGGTGCATTGGATATCCAGGTTTTTGATCCGTTCAGCAGATAATGGTCGCCTTCATCGGTGAAGGAGGAAGCCATTCCGCCAGGGTTTGAGCCAAAGTCTGGTTCCGTAAGACCAAAACATCCCATAAGTTCTCCTGAAGCAAGCAGTGGAAGATACTTCATGCGCTGTTCTTCTGAACCATACTTATAAATCGGGTACATGACCAATGAACCCTGTACAGAACACATTGACCGAATGCCCGAATCTGCTCTTTCTATTTCCTGCATGATCAGGCCATAAGAAATTTCATCGAGTCCGGGACACCCATATTTTTCGGGCAAAGAAGGCCCAAAAAGGCCCAGGGCGCCCATTTCTTTTACCAGGTGTTTCGGACATTCATTATTCTGTGCCCATTCATTGATATGGGGAATAATGTGTTGATTCATCCAGTCTCTGACGGATGCGCGGATCAGCTTTTGCTCATCGGTAAGCAGATCATCCATCATATAATAATCGGGTGCTTCAAAGTTTCTGACGGCCTGCCCTTTATGATTTTCCTTTATCATGATTGAAAATGAATTTTTATATCAATGAAAACCTTCAAAATAAGTACATTTGACTTACAAACCCAACTAAAAACAGTGATATGAGTTTGGGTGCTGTGGATAATTATGGTGAACAGCAGGCGAAATATTTTCAGATACCGGCGGCTTCGCGATAGCCGATATTTGGTTAGAATGGCTTTTGTGGGGTTATACCTTGTTTTAATGACCCTGATGATGCCTAGATCCTTCCGGTTGAAGTTCCAGTATGAAGTGGGAAAAGCCTGGCAGGGGGCAGACCTTGTTGCGCCATTTCCCTTTTCGATTTACAAATCTCCTGATAGCGTACAGGCCGAAAAAATGCGGGTACGACAGGAGGTGCTGCCTATTTTTGTAAAAGATTCTGCAGTTTTTCCGGAGGTTTCCCGAAATATCAGGAAAGAATGGGAAAATATCGTCGCTCAGTTGGAAAAAATTCGTCAGGCTGATGGGAGCGCAGAAAGTGAAATTCCCGCTCTTTTGGCTGCTTTTAGCCGGCAATATAAAGTTGCCCCTGAAAAGCTGAATGACAATTACACCAAAGACTGGCAGGAGCGTATGGCTACGGCCAGTGTCAATCTCGCCCGGGAAATTCTGGAAAAAGGTTATATAAACTCAGTATTGCCTGATTCTATCGGTGATCTGGTTTCTCTTCGTCTGGCACCTGCATATGAAGAATACAGACCCCTGAGCCGCATGCTGCTGGGAGTGGATCCGCTTAATGATTTTATGAACCGCATTACCCCCTCCGGCAATAATGCGGAGCAGGAACTAATAAAAAGAGTGGTGCTGATGCATATTCAGCCTGATCTGAGATATGATGATAAATTGACACAACAGGTGCGCGATGCGCAGATGGCACTGGTGTCTCCTGTCTATGGAAGCATTCAGGAGGGGGAAAGGATTATTTCAAAAGATGAAATCGTGGATAAGCAGGTGGATGCAAAACTCCGATCGCTGATCCATGAACAAAGCCTGCACATGGGGGGTGAAAATGCAATGAGTATCATCGTCAGTCAATTCCTGATTATCCTGGTGATTACTGTCATTTTGCTTTCCTATCTGAGTGTCAACCGGCCGAGGATTTATTTCAACAATGCTAAGCTGGGGCTGATATTGTTTACGCTCTTGTTGGCGGTGGCCGCAATGGTTGTTTCTACCAAACTCAATGATCTGGCAGAAAGGCTTTCTGATATTATCGGCCCCAATCTGAATCTTTCCTATATCTATATTGCCCCTGCGTGTATTGTGCCCATTTTTATCACCAACTTTTTTGGTCTTCGCACGGGTTTCCTCTGTAATATTCTGGTGGCGCTTTATGGGGGCGTACTGATCCAGCAAGGGCTGGAATTTGTATTTGTTCAGATGATTGCCGGTACAGTGGCTGTTTACAGTCTGCGCAAACTGAGGAAGCGGGAAATTTTCTTTTATACACTGGCCTATATTTTCCTCGCATATACTTTGTCTTATATCCTTTTTAATATCTATTCGAAAGGCGATTTTGCGGACATCAACTACCGGACAATTCTGCTGTTTGTCATCAATGTAGCGATTACGATTATCGCTTATAATCTGATCTTCCTGTTTGAACAGATTTTTGGTCTGACTTCTGACCTCACGTACCTGGAACTGCTGGATACCAATCACCCACTATTAAAAGAATTGGCGAGGAAAGCGCCGGGCACCTTTCACCATAGTCTTCAGGTTGCCAATATTGCCGAGGCAACGATAAATGAAATAGGCGGAAATGCCCTCCTTACCCATGTGGGTGCCTTGTACCATGATGTGGGGAAAATGGTAAACCACAGATTTTTTATCGAAAATATGTCTGAAGGCCAAAATCCTCATGATCAGTTGAGCTGCGAAGAAAGTACTGCGATCATCATTGGGCATGTAAAAAGGGGGATTGAGCTGGCGCATAAATATTCGCTTCCAAGGGAAATCATTGAGTTTATTGAAACGCATCATGGAACCACACGTGTGGAGTATTTTTACCGGATTTATCTACGGGAAAACAGCTGCGATGCGCCCGAATTTGAGGACAGATTTCGGTATTCCGGGCCCAAGCCCTTTTCGAAGGAAACGGCTGTTTTGATGATTTCTGATTCTATAGAAGCAGCTTCCCGTGCGATGAAAAACCCCACTCCGGAAAAGTTAAAGGAACTGGTTGATAATGTTATTGATTACAAAATCAAGGATAATCAACTCGAAAACTCCAACCTCACCTTCAACGATATCGCAGTCATTCGCAAAGTCATTCACAAACAGTTGCTGAGTATTTATCATTCGAGGATTCAATATCCGGGCAATCCGGTAGGTGCTGAAAGGAGTGTGTAAAATATCGAGACCGGTCTCTATTTTCGGTTTTTTTTTAGATTGTCCTGCATTTTCCCCCATTTAATACGGCTCATGGCAGAGTAGCGTGTGAGTTTTTTGAATGCTTTTTCATCCAACTCCTCCCAGTCTGCGCGATCAAATTGGGTGATATGGTGCAAGGGCTTAAATTCTCCCCCTGGATGAGGTGTCGAGAAACGGTTCCATGGACAGACTTCCTGGCAAATATCGCAGCCATATGCCCAGCCTTCCAGTTTGTCTTCAAATGAAGCGCTGATATTTTCCTTCAATTCTATCGTCAGGTAAGAAATGCATCGGGAGGCATCGATTTTATAAGGCTCCAGTGCCTCGGTAGGGCATGCATCGATACAACGTGTGCAAGTGCCGCAATAGTCCTTGACCGGACCGTCTGCTACTAACTCCAGATCAAGGATAATTTCCCCGATAAAAAACCATGAACCCTTGTGGGGCGTGATAAGATTGGTGTTTTTACCGATCCAACCTAATCCACTTCGCCTGGCCCATGCTTTGTCCATGACGGGTGCTGAGTCCACAAATACTCTTCCCGGTATTTCTGTTCCGGTTGTTTCTTCAATAAAAAGAAATAATTCATACAGTTTCTTTTTGAGTACTTTATGATAGTCTTCGCCCCAGGCATAAGTAGAAACTTTGGGCGCATCCTTTGGTTGGCAGGAGTCTGGCTGGGGGAAATAATTGTGAATGACACTGATCACAGACTTTGCTCCGGGGACGAGCAGACGGGGATCTACCCGTTTGTCAAAATAGTTTTCCATCCAGGTCATAGTCCCATGCTGTTGCATATTCAGCCATTTTTCCAGATCTCGTGCTTCCTTCTCGAGAAACTCAGCCTGAGAAATACCTATCATATCAAACCCCAGCCTGTAGCCCTCTTTTTTGATCAAATGCGTGAGTGTTTCAGTATTCATAGAATAAATGTACGTGATAGTTTGGATGGACAAATAGCTTTTTTACTAAGTAAGTATTATTTACTTTAGACTAAGTACTTGATTTTGATATGTGCGTTATGTTTTTGCTTCGTTCATTTTTCGCCGTCCTGCTCATTTTTTCATTTACCTGCACCATCGGTCAATCGACGATTACAGACCAATTTCCGGGTACGCCTCAGGGAGCCAAACAATTGCTGGATTATATCCTGTCAAAATCTTTTTCTGAAAGACGTGATATCACCCGTGAGATGAAACCCACCTTATTGGATTGTGAGACGATATTTGAAGGGGATTTAGGTAAAAAAGTATATCGCTATCAGCGTAAACTGGACCGCCAGGCGGGCATCGTGATCCAGCCATTGCTAAAATCACAAACGGACATTCTCCTTTGGCATGCGACTACCAGTGAATTGCTTGAATATTCGGGTGATGCCCAGTATTTTCCTGGCGGATATAAAGAGCTGGCTCATTTTATGAACCCTGGTTTTACCTTTTATCGTTTCAAGTTTATTCAACCCGGCAGATATCTGGGTAGTGCTTACGATATGCTCATCTATGTCAATGATCACTGGCGAATTATTCACAGGCCCTGGACCGTTCTGGTAGGGCAGTACTAGCTAACCATTTGCAGGTTCTCCCGTATTTTGCAAGAGGAATGATAAAAAAATCATTTTCTTAAAATATCCCGCTGGCTTGTCCGTCTATCGGGAAAACAAGCATAATCTTTTGAGGAGAATGTCATGACCGCCCAGGGTGAGCAGATTATTAAAGAGACCGTAAAGAAGGAAAGAAGCCGTCTGTTGGATTTTATTCGCAAACGGGTACCTGACCTGGAAGATGCAGAAGATATCCTGCAGGATGTGTTCTTCCAGTTTGTCAATAGCTTTGATGCGATTGAATCCGTAGATAAGGTGACTTCCTGGCTGTTTACTGTGGCGCGAAACCGGATCACAGACAGTTACCGGAAAAAGAAGCCCGAAAACTTCAGCCGTAAAATGCAAAGCAGAGAAGGGGAGGAGTATGAGGAAGACCTGTCTTTGGCGGGGATTCTGAAAGACCTTTCACGCCAACCTGATGCGATGTACGATCGGGGAGTAATTCTTGACGCCCTTGAAGAAGCGTTGGAAGAACTGCCAGAATTGCAGCGGGAAGTTTTTGTGATGCATGAGTTTGAAGACAAAAGCTTCAAGGAAATTGCAGAATCAACCGGCGTAACGGTGAACACGGCGCTCTCACGAAAAAGATATGCTGTATTGTACCTGAGAGAAAGGCTGCGGAGTTTGTATGAAGAATTATGACAAACCGCAGATTATGTTTAACAAAAAATATAAAAGTCATGCATAAGCACGGGAAAAGAAAATTTGAAGGGCACTATAAACACAGAGGCCATTGGGGTGGAGGAATCGTTGGGTTGTTGATTTCAGGATTTGTCGTAAAACTATTGTGGAATATCCTGATTCCTTCATTGTTTGGGGGGCCGATCATCGGGTTTCTTCAGGCAATTGGGCTGGTAATTTTGGGCAAATTTCTTAGTGGTGGAGTATTCCGGCATGGATGCCACCACGGGAGCTGTGGCGGGGGGCACTGGGAGAAGCGGAGAGCCTACTGGCGGGAAAAAATGAAAGAGAAAATGGAAGGGATGTCGCCCGAGGAGAAGAAAAAATTCAAAGAGGGATTTATGGGTGGAAAGTGGGATGTGAATATATTTGAGGTGGACGAGACGGCTGAAGAAACTGACCAGAACGGCCCGGGAAAAGAAGGTGATGAAAAAAATGATCCGGAATAAAAACTGAGTTTGTTCTGAATCGGTTAATCCCTATATTCAAACGTGCGTTTCTGTAAAATTTATTGCAGGGGCGCACGATTTATTTTTTAACCTCACCCCATGAGTAGTAACAAGCATAATTTTGACCTTTTTGCAGAGGTGTGCAACTTTATAGATGAGGCTGCACGCTATACGGAGTATCATCCGGGTCTGATTGAGCAGATCAAACAACCCAACGCGATCTACAAGTTTAATTTCCCTATCCGTCGAAAGAAGGGCGTCTATGAAGTGATCAGGGCCTATCGGGTTCAGCATTCGCATCATAAAACGCCCACTAAAGGCGGTATTCGCTATGCACCTGATGTCAACGAGTCAGAGGTTACCGGCCTTGCTGCCCTGATGACGTTCAAATGTGCCCTGGTAAACGTTCCTTTTGGCGGTGCAAAAGGGGGAATCCGCATTGATGCGAGAAAGTATAAAACCTCTGAGCTGGAGCGCATTACCCGACGGTATGCTTACGAACTGATCAAGAAAAACAGTATCGGTCCGGCATTGGATGTGCCTGCACCAGACTATGGAACCGGCTCGCGGGAGATGGCCTGGATTATGGATACGTATTCTGCCTTTCACCCGGAATCTGTTAATGCCGGGGCCTGTGTTACCGGAAAGCCACTTTCCCAATCCGGGATTCGGGGTAGAACCGAGGCTACCGGCCAAGGTGTTTATTTTGGTATTCGGGAGGCCGTAGATGTACCTGAAGACATGAAAAAACTTGGGATGAAAACAGGCCTTTCGGATAAAACTGTGATTGTCCAGGGATTGGGAAATGTAGGTTTTTATTCTGCTAAATACCTGCAGGAAGCTGGTGCTACCATTATTGGTATTGCAGAGTACGACGGGGGGATTTACAACGCCAACGGGCTGGATGTAATGGCCGTTGATGCCCATAGAAAAGAAACCGGCTCCATCCGCAATTTCCCCGGCGCGGTGACGCTTGATCATTCCATTGAGTTGCTCGAATATGAATGTGATATTCTGGTTCCTGCAGCCCTGGAAAATCAGATTACTGAAGAAAATGCACCCCGGATAAAAGCAAAAATTATCGGAGAAGCTGCCAATGGACCCGTTACATCTTCTGCCGCTGCTATGCTTGCAGATATGGGTGTTGAAGTTATTCCCGATTTGTTTTTGAATGCCGGTGGTGTTACGGTCTCCTATTTTGAATGGCTGAAAAACCTTTCCCGTGTTTCTTTTGGAAAAATTGAAAAACGGTATGATGCACTCAACAATCAGCGACTGGTGGAGGCTATTGAAGCAGCAACCGGTGGTTCCCTTTCCGATGTAATGCGCAAAAATATTATCAGGGGTGCCGATGAACGCGACCTGGTTCAGTCCGGGCTGGAGGATACCATGATCAGAGCATTCCACGAAACCCGTGAGAAGAAATTGGAAAAAGGGGTTTCGACTCTTCGTAAAGCTGCATTTATCAACGCCATTGATAAAATCGCACGCAGTTACATGGATCTGGGAATTTTCCCATAAAAGAACAGTATCAAAAAAGGCGGTCGTATTGGTACGACCGCCTTTTTTTTATTCCAAAAAATAACCGGAATCCAGTTGTTTTAATCCAACTGTAGGATGGTTATAAAGGTAAGCCCAACAATAAAGCGTTTCGCCCGCTGTCTTGACTGGAATCACTTTGCGGGTAAAAAGACTTTGCTCTGG
The DNA here is from genome assembly GCA_041391665.1 of Bacteroidia bacterium. Taxonomy (NCBI): domain Bacteria; kingdom Pseudomonadati; phylum Bacteroidota; class Bacteroidia; species Bacteroidia bacterium. The sequence goes on from JAWKNO010000002.1 coordinate 1,140,474, forward strand.
TGCCTGGGGGACGTAGCCTTCATACGTGTCCAACACTTCAAAAACCTCTTCAGGATGAAGAATGGAATAGATTTCCCCAAAAACCTGCTGATTGATTTCCGGTAAAAAGACTGCACCCGGGTAAAAATCAACTTTAAAGAGTTTTCCGCGCATAGAACCTTCACCTACAAAAGTACTTTTTGACTTAAGATAAGCAGACATGGGATTTTCAGTATCGCGGAGCAAGGTACCATAGACAAAAAGTTTGTCAGACTTTTTAAGCAATTCTGTCATTAGTCTCCTACAATCATATTGGGCCGGTAAACAGGAATATTATCATACCCATCTCTTTCTATCTGTAAAATTGCTGCTATATGTGCATCGGCAATTTTTTGGCGAACTTCATCCGTCATAAGTGCGCGAGCCTGCGTGCGGTCTGTATAAAAACCATTCTCGGTCAACACAGCAGGCATTTGCGGAACCCGGAGTACCGTGAAAATTTTCCGGCTGTTTGGTTGGTGACTTTTTATCCCTCTGTCAGACCAGTTGGGCAGTTTTTTCATAAGTTCTCTTTGGAAAGCTGAAGCCAGGCGAATGCCCGAGCTGCTTCCCGGATAATACCAGGACTCAATGCCCGTAAATCCATCAGCCCACGCACTCATGCCAAATGCATTGGAGTGAACAGAGAGGAATATTTTTGGCAATCCCATAGGGGAAACCTTTTCATTGGCGCGTACGGATCTGCCTGTTGTAAAGGCATCAATATCCACTTCAGGCACGACATTAAAATATTGGACCCCACAGGCATCCAGTTGTTCCATGATTCGGCGTACGATATCCCGGTTAAATTCCCACTCTTCGAATCTGGTTCCATCTTCAAAGAAAGGAGATCTTTTGCCTTCCTGGAGTCTGCCATGTCCGTTGTCAAGGCACCAAAGGAAACGGGGGTGCGTGATTTCAAAAACAGGTGAATCACTATTTGCCCCGTCACCATCGGTTTCTATTACCTCCGAAATTTCAAGGCCAAAGCCTCTGCTTCTTTGAGAAGCCTCAGGATTTTCCTCAATAAATATGATATGTTCATCCTGAATGTCAGAGGCATCTTCAGGGCCATCATACAGATCTTCTGTATTTCTGACAGATGATTCCAGTCCAAATAATCCGGCAAAAAATCGGCGAATAGCTTCCAGCATAGATGATCAAATTGCGGCGTAAGTCCAAATATAGCCAAAATTGCAATAGTTGGAAATATTTAGCCAATAAATCCTTTCGGATTTACCAACCACCAGAGCCGCCGCCGCCGCCGAAACTACCACCACCAAATCCACCAAAATCGCCGCCGCCGCCAAATCCTCCACCACCGCCGAATCCTCCGCCTCCGCCACCAAATCCACCGCCCCAGAATATAATACCGCTGCCGCCTCTGCGACCTCTGCCGCCGCCTCCGTTACCGCCACCTCTGCTGAGGATGACAAATAAAACGATGATGATAATCAGCACAACCAGCCTCGAAGCATCTACTGTATCACGGGAAGTCGGCTTGTTGTAATAGTTGCGAAGTAATGGGCCGGTATCGTATTCGCCCCTGGCCGTTTTGGCCAATATGTCAACAGCTTTATAAATACCGCCGTAAAAATCATTCTGACGAAAAGCCGGTTGCATGACCTCAGAGATGATGCTGGTCGCAAGAATATCCGGTATCGCCCCCTCCAGCCCATAACCAACTTCTATCCTGATTTTTCGAATGCCGGGGTAAATCGCAACGAGTACCCCGTTGTTTTGCTCTGCACCTCCTACGCCCCAATGCTGGGCCAGCGCAACCGTATAGGTTTCGATGGTTTCATCTTCCGGAAGTCGAAGCGTAGCAACAGATATTTCGTTGGAAGTGGTTTGTGCAAACTCCGTAAGATAGGCATTCAACTGCTGTTCCTGATCATGGGTAAGTATGTCTTCAAAATCATTGACAAACCCAAGCGGTTCCGGAAACGTCTGTGCAAACAGCCCGGAAGAAAACACCGGTACCAGGAAAAGCAGGGAGAATAGGATTCGGGAGAAAGGGGTTAAAACCAGATTGTGCCTTTTTGTGCTTTCCCCCGAATCATCGCTACAATTTTTCATTACTCAAAACTTACTTTCGGTGCAGCCTCGGTACCCGCTTGCGCTTCGAAATAGGCTACATCATCAAAGTTGAAGAAGTTGGCAAAAATATTAGAAGGAAACTTCTTGATATAGGTATTGTATTCGCGGGCGACATCGTTAAACTTTTTCCGTTCAACGGAAATTCGGTTTTCGCTGCCTTCCAGCTCTACAATCAGCGCTTTGAAGTTCTCATTTGCCTTGAGTTCGGGGTAACTTTCAGCGACAGACATCAGCCTTGAAAGGGTCTGCCCCAGTTGGTTTTGTGCTTCAGAAAAACGTTCCATCATTTTGGGGTCTTCCAGCACTTCTTTGGTTACGGTAATCTGGCCTACTTTGGCCCGCGCTTCTGCGACGCCATTCAATGTGGATTGTTCAAAGTTTGCGTATCCTTTGGCGGTTTCAACGATATTTGGAATAAGGTCGGCCCGACGCTGATATACGTTTTGCACCTGCCCCCATTGGGCGTCAACTTCTTCCTGAAGTTCTACCATCCGGTTGTAATTGCTTTTGCCGGTGAAATAACCACATCCACCCAAAAATAAAACCAGTACCAAAAAAATAATTCCTATCCTTTGCATATGTCTTGTTGTTGATTTTTTTTGTTAAAATTAGTATTGAATCAATACGAACTGATTTATAATAAGGATTCAGTCTCAGTGCCCAAAGTTGGAATTCATTTCAACTAAAACCAAATCTCCTGCGCCAGGCGAAAAGTATTACAGTGTGCTTCCACAATATCTCTTATATGGTACGAATAACCGCCGCCCAGAGATATGACAACGGGAAGCTCATTTTCGTGACAAAGTTTTAATACGTAGGCATCTCTTTGTTTGCAACCTTCCCGGGTACAGGAAAGTTTCCCAAGTCTGTCTGTGCTCAATATGTCCACCCCGGAGAGGTAAAAGACCATATCGGGTTCGGTTTCCTGTAGCAGCCGGGGAAGCGTGTTTTTGAGGGTTTGAAGATACTCTTCGTCTCTGGTGAAAGGGTTCAGACCGATATCGAGATCTGACTTTTCTTTTTGCAAAGGGTAATTGGCTTCACAGTGCATGCTGAAAGTGAAAACCCGTGGTTCATGCTGAAATATTGCAGCAGTGCCATTTCCCTGATGAACATCCAGGTCGACGATGAGTGCCCGTTGAATATGATTATTGGCAAGCAGCCAGTTTGCTGCGATGGCGATATCGTTGAGCAGGCAGAATCCTTCTCCTCTGTCTGCAAACGCATGATGTGTGCCCCCCGCACCGTTGATAGCAACCCCATACTTCATTGCAAACAATGTGTTTTGAATGGTACCATTGGTAATGGAAAAACTTCTGCGGATCAGTTGGGGAGAAAGGGGGAAGCCGGTTCTTCTGATCTCTTTGGGGGTAAGTAGCTGATTTTGAAGTTTATTCAGATAATCTTCTGCATGTGTGAGCAAAATATCTTCTCTCTCGGCAAAGCCCGGGTTGTACAGGTTTTCTTCTGTGATCGTCCCTTCATATAGTAGCTGCTCCGGAATGAGGTTGTATTTTTCCATAGGGAATCGATGCCCCTCGGGAAGCGGATGACGATAGAGGTCTGACCAGGCAATTTTCAGCATACAGCGTTGTGAAGATTTTTCAGGTAAAACTTGAAAATTATTAGTTTGTTTCCAACCTGTAGTGTTTTGCCAAGTCATTTAATTATAATTCGTTTAAAAAAAATATTATGCGACGATTTCTGCGAATGCTATTCTACGGAACACTGATCCTGATCGGCATCGGCGTTTATTTTGCCAAAAAAAATAAGAAAGACGAAGTAAAAGGAAATGGAACTGTATCCATTGAGCAACGAGATGTGTTACCTTTTAATGCGATTCGGGTCAGCGGAGCTTTTGAAGTGGTGCTGAATCAGGGAGATACCTATTCTGTTGAAGTTGAAACTGATGGGAATCTTCAGGAAAATATTGTTGCGGAAGTGCACGATGAAGTTCTGGAAATTCAAACAACCGGGAATATTGGAAATTTTTCCAGAATGAAAGTTGTGGTTACCTCAGCCGCATACAATAAGGTTCATACTTCTGGTGGGGTATCGCTTAGTTCTGGTACCCAGTTGAATGGCGAATCACTCGAGATCAAAGCTTCCGGTGCGTCGAAAGTCAATCTCAACGTAATGATGGAATCTATCCACACTGATTTTTCAGGTGCCGGCGATGTTACCCTCTCGGGTGAGGCGGGGGTAACGACGGTAGATATTTCGGGTGCCGGTAAGCTGAAGGCATTCGAACTTAAGACACATGAAATGAGTATCTCAATCAGTGGTGCAGGTTATGCAGAGGTAAATACTGACCAGAAACTGGATGTCAACGTATCCGGTGCAGGTAAAGTGCGCTACAAAGGTAATCCTGCAGAAGTAAAAGAAAATATTTCCGGTGCAGGTGTGGTAGAGGCTGAAGGCTGATCAACTACCTTCTGCAAAGTCAATTGCGCGCTGTTCTGACCAATAGATATTTGCCTTTCCCGGCGTATAAAACCCCACATGACCCCCGTCGTGTGGGGTTTCCATATAAAAATACCTGCTGTTTCGGGCTTCTTCTTCCGGAAAACAGGCGGGGGTAAGAAACGGGTCATTCTGCGCATTGACGAGGAGTGTGGGTATCCTGATTCCGGGGATAAACTGTTTGCAGGAGGATTGGGTATAATAGTCATCTGCATCAGCAAAACCGTGAATCGGTGCAGTAATGGCATTGTCAAACATCCGGAAGTTTTTGAGTTTTTCCGGGTCGCCTGCCAGTTTCATCATGGAGGGTTTTTGCCTGACTTTTTTTCTCAGTCTGATCATAAACCGCTGCCGGTAGATATAGTTTTCCCGGCGGTCCAGTTTGGCCGAACTGGAAGCAAGGTCGCAGGGAACGGAAAAAGCGACAGCATGTGTGATTTCCGCAGGAATAGATGCGCCCTTTTCCCCCAGATATTTCAGCAGCACATTTCCTCCCAGGCTGAATCCGGCGATGACAATTCTTTTGTACCCCATGAAAACGGCATGCCTGATCACAAAATCGAGATCGCCGGTTTCTCCGCTGTGATAGGCGCGGGTAAGAAGGTTGGGCGTTCCCCCGCAGCCCCGAAAATTCAGGGCAAGGCCATCCCAGCCGTATTGGCGGAAGGTATGGATTATGCCCGGAATGTATTTGGACTGGCTGCTGCCTTCGAGTCCGTGGAGGGCAATCAGCAGTCGGGGAGCGCCCTGCCTTACCCAGTCGAGGTCGAGGAAGTCGCCATCAGGAGTAGGGAGTACTTCCCGCACATAGCTTACATCTGCCATAGGGCGCACGAGGTTGGGGAAGATGGTTTGCGCATGGGGGTTGGACAGCCACCAGGGAGAGCGGTACGAGGAGGTTGAAATCAGCGGCATGAGAAAATAGCAGTTCAGTTGTCTTTCCGGAATCAAAATTAAGAGAATATTCTTATCCGGAATAGAAAAGTAGCCCATAAAACCAAAGATGCCCCTGCACATGAAAAAGACCCAACAATCCCCAGGGTGGAGAAGCATCAATTGATAGTGATTAACCAGAATATACCCACCTGGCACGTAGCCATAAGGTAATCATGATCCTACGTGGTTCAATCCCGACTCTGTTCAAAGATTACAAGGGTCAGTTTGTGCAAATGGTTATAGACAATGCTCGAAATGCCTCCGCCCATTTACTTTATTTCTACGTTCTTATTATCTTTCCCGAAAACAGATCAAATGACAAAACGTTTTGAAAATCAGGTGGCACTGGTAACCGGCGGTGCCAGGGGTATCGGTGCGGGTATCGGAGAGCGACTGGCCGCCGAAGGCGCCCGTGTGATTTTATGGGATATTTTGCCCGATATTCTAAATGAAGCCTGTGCAGAAATGAGCCAAAGAGGCCTGTCTGTATCTGGAATGGCCATCGACATAACAGATGAGGAACAGGTGAAATCAGCTTTCGCTACTATATTTGATACCTGGGGCCGGCTGGATATTGTGGTCAACAGTGCAGGTATTATCGGCCCCTCCTCGACAAAAATTACAGAGTACAGCTATGCCGATTTCCGCAATGTGGTGGATGTGAACCTGAATGCCTCTTTTCTGATTACCAAGTATGCTATTCCCTATATGAAGCCGCGAAATTATGGTCGGATTTTATTGATAGCCTCCATTGGTGGAAAGGAGGGAAACCCCGGAATGGCTGGCTATGCTGCCAGTAAATCAGGCGTAATAGGGCTGGTAAAGGGAATTGGGAAAGAATATGCCGGAACGGGAATAACCGTAAATGGTATTGCCCCGGCAGTGATTTCTACCCCCATGAACCTCGATACCGATCCGCAGATGTTGCAGTATATGGTGGATAAAATACCGATGAAAAGACTGGGAACCGTAGAGGAAGTGGCCTCTCTGGCCGCATGGATCGTATCTCCGGAAGCGAGTTTCAACACCGGATTTGTATTTGACCTTTCCGGTGGGCGGGCGACGTACTGAAACCGGCTAAAAGCTGAGCTTTATCCTGAAAAACAGGGAAGCAGCCAGGCTCCGGAAGTCGTTTTGTACTTCCATAAAAAACAATTGCCCCACCAGGTCGATATCCCAGTTTTCTTTGATAGAGTAGGTGAGGGTGGGAATCCCGGCTACAAGGTTGTTCTGGGGCGAATAAATCACTACGCCGCTGGCAGAAAAAAGCGGGGTGATACTTCCCGAGCCCTGTGCCACAAATGCCCATTCTACCGGAAAAAGGTTTTTAGCTGAAACGGTAAGGTTTGAGTTGAATAATCCGCCGCTTCCGCCAAGTCCACCCGCTTTTCCTGCCGAATTGTACAAAAATGCGCCGCTGAGATAAATGCCGTTACCAAAAAGATAGTCGGCAGTTGCCGAAACCCCCAGCGACTGAACCGAATCGGGAGAAGGCGCCATCGGCACAAACCAGGTGGCTTCTCCTTTAAACCCGATTTGTCCAAGATTGCCCGCCCAACCTGTACCCAGTGCTAGATCTCCTTTGTAATAACCTCCCAAAACCTGTACGTCGTAACCCCGTGCATTAAATTTATACATGGCGGCGCCTACCGATTCTTCAATGTTTTTGGCGGGGGCAAAGGCCACTTCAGCCGAAGAAAGTACTCCGGGGTAATAGGTAACTCTGACGGCATCACTTCCCGGCCTTTCTTCATAGTCAAAATCGAGAAAGTTGAAGGCATTAAACAGGTCGTTGGGATTCCAGACGAGGTTTACCCCCCAGTTGATCCGCTGACGACCGACCCGCGCCTCCCATTTTCCGGAAGAATAATCGACATACGCCCGGTCAATGATCGAATGAACGAGTATGGCATCGCCTTCATGCCACCGGACCGAAAGATCAACAAGTCCGTTGTACTGGTCGATGAGGTCTCCATAGTTGGGGGTGAAACGCACTTGCTCACCGTAAAAAATACGGTTTCGCGCTTCTACAGCGACGGTCCAGTGGTCATTGGGGAAATACCTGAAGTTGAGCCGGTTGTGAATCAGGTTATTGGTCAGGGGATCAGCAAATGTATCCAAACCGGAAAAAGAGACCGTTTGGAGAAATTTTATATAGCCGCTAAGGGTAATTTTTTCGGTGGAGTCGTTCTGGGCACTGGCATTAAAAATAGCCAGAAAAATACCCAGAACGAACAGATAGTAACGTTTCATAATCAGGACTTGGTTATATCGCTGACAATTTTTCCATCTTCCAGGGTAATTACCCTTCGGGCTCTGTCGATCACCCGCTGGTCATGGGTAGAAAATACAAAAGTGATATTTTCCTTTTTGTTGAGGTCCGCCATGATGTCAAGCAGGTTGGAGGTGGAGGCAGAATCGAGGTTCGCAGTGGGTTCGTCGGCAAGAATAAATCCGGGTTTGGAAGCGAGTGCTCTGGCGACCGCTACGCGCTGCTGTTGCCCTCCCGACATTTGGTTGGGGCGGTTGTTGGTCCTGTCTCCAAGGCCTACAGCTTCTAGCAGCTCGGTTACCCGTGCATCGCGCTCTTCTTTTGAGCGGTTTTGGAGTAGCATCACAAATTCTACATTTTCTTTGGCGGTAAGTACCGGAATCAGGTTATATGACTGAAATACAAAGCCAATATTCTTGAGTCTGAAGTCGATCAGTTCGTTATTGCTGAGTTGGGAAATGTCTGTTCCATTGACAATGATCTGGCCCGATGAGGGTCTGTCCAGGCCGCCAATGATATTGAGAAGGGTGGTTTTTCCTGAGCCGGAAGGGCCTACGATGGCAGTAAATTCGCCTTCTTCAATGGCGATGCTTACATTGTCCACCGCATGTACAGGAACAACGCCTTCGTAGATTTTATCGATATGGATGGTTTCTATGACTTTCATTTTGCTGATAAATAAGAGATGAGTATATATTATAATGCGCGAATGGCTTCTACGGGTTTGAGTTTTAAGGCTTTGTATGCGGGATAAACCGCAGCAATAATTGCTGTAACCACCACCATGATCGCAATCTGGAAATAGTATTGGGATTCAAGATCTGTATAAACAATGCTGCTTATTCCCAATTGCGAAGCACTGTCTGCCATGCTGGACAAGTCTATGCCTATTTTCCCAAATAGTTTTACCAGTCCAAATCCGGATAATAGTCCGACAGGCCCGCCAACAAAAGAGAGAAACAAGGTTTCCAGCATGATCATAAAGAAAATTTTGGGTTTGTTCATCCCAATGGCCATCAGCATTCCCAGTTCGCGGGTTCTTTCCATCACCGCCATCAACATGGTATTGATGATACCAAAAAGCAGGGCAAGCAGAATAATACCGATGAAAATATACAGTGTGGTAGCAAAGGTCTCATCCAGCAGCCGGAGATCCGGTGCGATGTCTTTCCAGTTTTCTACCAACAGATCGGTGCGTCCTTCGGGGATCGATGCCAGGAAAACAGAATCCTCTGCCAGTGCCTGATCATTGAGGATAATGGCAATTTCGTGCAATTGGCCTTCTGTGCCGGAGAGGCGGTTGAGGTCATCAAATCGTACAAATACGTTGGTTTCGTCAAATTTGGAGTTGATCGTTTTATAGACACCTGACACCTTAAAACTTCCGTATTTGGTTTCTCCGTCGGGCCCCTGGAAAGCAAGGACAATTTTCTTTCTCAGACGGTAAGCAGCAGCAGTTGCGCCCGCAGAGTCTGATTCCGATTTCCATCCGAGTTTTTCGGCCAGTTTGTCACCGATAAGTATGGGATTGTTTCCTGACTCGTTGAAGTATTCACCTGCGACCAGTCGCTGGTCGAGGAGGGTTACAACGGATTCCCGTTCAGGAATGACGCCACTGATCTGCACTCCAAATCCCCCTTTTGTGGTGGACAACATGCCATTGGAGAGGATTCTGCCTGTGGCTGCTTTTACTTCAGGACGGGCACTGGTCTGGTTGAGTAAATTCATCCCTTCGGGGATAAACAAACTCATTTTCCGGTCATCTTTATAGTGATTCTCGTGAATCTGTATATGGGAGGTGCGGGTTTCGATGATTTCGCGGGAACGTTCGATGTTCATTCCCCATGAAAAAGACATCATAAACACACCGGCGATCAATCCCAGCGCGACGGCCGATATTACGACCAGGCTTCGGACCTTGTTTCGCCAGACATTCCTCCAGGCTACTTGAAAAATCATGGTAATAATGTTAGTGTTCTTAAGATTTCATTGCGGTTACAGGGTCGGTTCTGATAATGCTCCACGCCGGATAAATTGAGACAAGAATAGCAAAAGCCAGAACGGTGAATACCTGCGAATAGAAAATTTGCGGTTCGATGGACATAGGCATAATAGGATCCAGACCGAATTCTGCATAAGCTTCGGCCATTTTACCTCCCATCCGGATCGGATTGAAGTAGAAATAAAAGATCAATGGGATACTGGCCATAAAGCCTGCGGCCACTCCTGCCATGGAGATGAGAATGGATTCGACAATCACCATTCCGGCCATGATTCTTTTTTTCATGCCGATGGCCATCAGGACGCCAAATTCATGCCTTCGCTCCGAAGTCATCATCAGCACAGTGCCAAACATGCCAAAGCCGATAATCATGTACAAAATCCCCATGACTATCCGCCCTTTGGTCTTGTCAATTTCGAGTAGCTGTGCTATCTCGGGCATCATTTCTGCCCAGTCCATGACTTCGTACTGGTTGTCCAGTTCGCCCCGGATATCCTTTGCAACTGCGGCGGCAAAAGCGGGTTTTTTGAGGTTAATGGCAAAAGCGGTCAGCCGGTTTTCTGCGCCATACAACCTCCGGGCGGCATCGAGAGAGAGGTAGGCAAGTCGCTGGTTGAGTTCGGGGTTGCCAAAGCCGATTATGCCGGTAACGGGAAATATACCGGCAGCACTGATGCCCTGATATCCCTGGCCGATGAGGATGAGCGTATCTCCGATTCCGATTTTAAGTTTTTCGGCGAGGCCGGAGGTAACCATTACGCCCTGATCTCCTTTTTTCAGATATTTTCCTTCAGACAATTTGGAACCGAGACCGGTGAGAGAATTTTCATTCTCCGGATCGATACCCAGAATCAGACAACCTTCAGAAATATCTCCCGACGAAGCCAAGGCAAAAGATTCCAATCTTGGGGCAACTTTTGCGATCCGGGGATCATCATTGGCAACTTTTGTGATAGCGGAAGTCTGCTCAAAAGTATTGTCCAGATTGGGTTCATCCCAGTAACCGTTTTTATGAATTTGCACATAGCCCGTATAAAAACTGACTACATTCTCAATCATTTTGACAGTGACACCCCTTTGAAGAGAACGCATCGTTGTTGAAAGAAGTACGGCGAAAAACACTGATGCCAGGGTGATCATCGTACGGCGTTTATTGCGCCACATATTTCGCCAGGCAAGTTTGAATAACATAGGAGTAAAATTAGTTAGGTATGCATAGCTGTTATGGGATTCAGTTTCATGATTTTCCAGGCAGGATAAATGGACACAATCCATGCAAAGAAAAAGACAACGAGTGCCTGCGTGAGGAAAATTCCGGGATCAATGGCCGTGGGGAAAAAGGCCTCAATGCCAAATTCTGCGGAAGCTTCTGCGATCTGGTCGCCCAGGTAGATCGGGTTAAAGTGAAAATAGATTACCAGCGGCAGGCTGGCCAAAGCCCCGGCGATTACGCCGATCATGGAAATGAAAATGGTTTCTATGGTAATAATGGCTGCAAGCCTGGATTTCTTCATGCCGATCGCAGTCAAAACGCCCATTTCGTGTTGTCTTTCCGCTACCATCATTAATACCGTACCAAACATGCCAAAACCAATGATGGTGTACAATACGCCCATGGTCAGAATTCCTCCAGCCCGGTCGGCTTCAATCAGTTGGACCAGTTCCGGCATTAATTCTTTCCAGCCTAAAACTTCATATCCTTCGTCAAGGCTGGTTTTCAGGCTTTTGAGCATAGCCGGTACTTTGTGCGGATCTTCCAGTGATACTGCATAAGAAGTAAGCCGGTTTTGTGCGCCATAAAATTGCTGTGCCAGCGGCAGGGGAAGATATACGAGGCGGTTGTTGAGTTCCGGGCTGCCAAATCGCACCAATCCCACCACAGGATATTTTCCTGCTGCAGTTACCCCCTGATATCCCTGGCTGATCAAAATCAGCGTGTCGTTGACAGAAATGCCCAGTTTGTCGGCGAGTCCGGTGGAAATAATTGCCCCCTGACTTTGGATGTCGAAAAACTTTCCTTTTTTGATCATTCCAGATAAGTGTGTGAGTTGGTCTTCGGCAGCAGGGTCTGTACCGACCACCAGGCATCCTTCTGAGATTTCGCCGGAGGAAGCCAGGGCAAAAGACTCCAGTCTGGCTACAGAATGAGCGATCAGCGGCTGGTTATCCATAACTTTTTCGAGTTCCGGAGTGATTTCAAAGCTGTTGTCCAGCGACTGGTCGTCCCAGTATCCATCCTTATGAACCTGCGCATAACCGGTATAAAAACTCACGACATTCTCAATCATTTTTTCGTAAGAGCCTTCCTGCAGTGATCGCATAAGGATGGCCAGCATTACGGCAAAAAATACAGAGGCAGCAGTGATCAGTGTTCTTCGCTTGTTTCGCCAGAGATTTCTCCAGGCAAGTTTGAATAGGATCATGAGGATAATTTATTTTAGCCGCTTCATATTTTGCACAGAGAAGAATGTTTCCGGTATGTTTTGGTCGAAAACGATATTCTGGTATTCAAGTACGGTCTTGTTACCTTTTTCCTCTACCGGGATCATTTCCAGTTTGGAAGCAAAGGTGCGTCCGCCAAAATTTTTAATACCAGAAGCCTGAAGGATATTTACGAGGTATCCGTCTTCATCAAAATATTCAGAACGCATCATAAGGTAGTCAGTCTTATCGACGAAAGCGTGAATTTTCCCCCAGACAACGGCTACGCCTTCGTGGGGTATTGACTGGATTTTCCAGCAGGCGCGGCCCTGGATGGTAGAGTCTTTCAAAATTTTGTGGTCGTAATCGTCGATGATGGACACTTCCTGCACCAGGTCATTATTGGTAAAGTCAGAGCCCATCCAGGACTGGGACATCATAGAAGGCGGGAGTTTGATGGTTCGCTCAATAGTTGGCATCCAGTTCCAGACTTCTTTATCGCGCTTCAGGGTGGCCGTACCTTTGTCGCGGGCAGGAGCAGTTACGAGCATCATGGCATAGTCATCGCCTTTGCTCCAGCTTTTGAGCGACATAGAGCGTGTCCATTCGGGACGAATAATCGTCATGGTGATTTCCGCCTGGGAACTCTCAATGCCCCGGCGTTTTTCTTCAGTTTTTCGGATAATATCTTTTACATCCACCTGTGCAAAAGCAGATAAAGACATAATCAGCATCAATCCAAGCGTAAGGATATGTATTCGTTTCATTTTGAAGTGATTAAGATTAACGGTTAGTATATTTTTCTATTAAATATTTTTTAATTGTATCGGCAGGAAGGGCATCTTTTAATACACAATATTCAATCCCAACACCATCAATCATTGCGGCAAACAATAATGCTTCCTCTTTAGGATTTGGGATGCCTATCTCCACAAAAAGTGATTCAAGTATTGGCATCAGGCCGGTATATTTTCCGATGATGATTTGTTTTAAACCGGGAAAATCAGGGAAATGCTCGATCTGCAGGGCAAGGGAAGTCAGCAGCCGTGAATAATCTGCCCGTTTCACAATAAATTCAAAGCTGAGGTCTATGATATATCTTATTTTTTCCTGTGCCGTTGCCAACTGCATCATTTCATTCATATAAACATCACCTTCAGCCATCGACTCCATAACCAGGTCATTGAGCAATTGTTCTTTAGATTCAAAATAATTGTAAATCAACCCTTTGGAAACCTCTGCTTTTATCCGGATCTGGTTAATCGATGTGTTGTGGTAGCCCTGTTCTGCAAATAATTCCAGTGCAGCGTTCAGAATCTTTTCACGACTCTGTCCGCGTATTTCCTCTAATTGTTTTTTTGTTTTTGGACTCATATAAGTTTTTGAATGACCGGTCGGTCAATATTACGAAATATATTTTGTCGCGTTGGCTTTTTTTTGAAAAATTTTTGAAGATGGGGGAGAAGGGCGGTAAATTTAATGGTTGGTCGCTGTTAAGCCCCTGAATATGAAGAATCGGTTTTTGCGGGTAATGGTTGTTTTTTTTGTGATTGCCGGATGGATGGCTTGTTTTTCCATTCGCCCTGTCGAACCTCCTTCCAGCACTGCTTCGGATTGGGTGAGTCCGACAGACTACCTGATTTTGCTTTCCAACCTTAAAACTGCGATCAGTCAGCGGAATACTCAAAATTACCTTCGGTGTTTTAATGCAGATTCTCTTCAGTTTATCCCTTCTGCCTCATTGCTCAACGACAATGAAAGCATTTGGAAGGGTTGGTCAATCCAGGATGAGCAGACGTATTTCGACAATTTTGTAGCAGATCTTTCAGCGCCATCCGGAAATTCGCTCAATCTGACCCAGACCGATTTACAGGATGTGACCGCTGATTCTTTAAAATATGTAGGTGACTATACCCTGCATATCAATCATTCAGACACCAGCCTGACGCGCTTGTTGAAAGGGCAGATCCAACTGGTGATCAAAATAAATGATTTCAACGAATGGGAAATCCACCGTTGGACAGATATTGAAATTTACCGGGATTCCAGTTGGAGTCAGTTGAAGCTAACCTATATCCAGTAATGATAAAAACCTACCCGCTACTACTGACATTGTCTGCGACAATTGTTTGCGCGTCCCTAAGTTGTAATCCGTTTGCACCGGCCTATAACCCCGAAGGACTGGCCGACATCAATATTCTGGGTGATCCTACGAATATCGACGGTTTTTTTCGCCTGTTCAAAAATGGATACGAACTTCGCGATACGACTTTGTACGGCAGGCTTTTTTCCCGTGATTTTACCTTCTCCTATTATGATCCCGATTTGGGACAGGATATTTCCTGGGACCGGGCGACGGAACTGATTACATCTTATAATCTGTTTCAGAGTGTATTGCAAATAAATCTGGATTGGAATTATTATACCCAGCTCGATACCACCGATACAGAAGCGCTGGTAGTCAGAAACTTTAACCTTTCGATAGAAGAAACGGAGGAAATTGTCTATTCAGGTACAGGCCGTGCCAAGCTGAAACTACGGAGGGCCAATCCCGGAGAAGCCTGGCAAGCCTACTCGTGGTTTGATGATTCTGATTTTTAATCTCTATATTTGGCAGGCACCGATCTTCATTTATGGATCTATTTGCAAGTATTCGTCCGGCAAAATATTATTTGTTTACCTACCTGGTATTTTGGGTAGCATGTGGATTGCTGGTTGGAATTTTGGGTTATAATGGAAGTTTTCTTTTGGTCAATCAATGGCATAGTCTTCTATTGGATCGTATTATGCCCCATCTGACTCATCTGGGACATGGGATGTTTGTGGGGAGTATATTTTTGATTTTTGGAAGAAAAACCCGTCCGGAAGTGCTGATGGCCCTGGTCTTAAGTATGATTGCGATTGCCATAGCCATTGGAGCAGGGAAAATGATATTCTTCGAAGACTGGTATCGTCCGGCCCGTGTATTCAAGCTTGCCGACATACATTTTATTTCACTTGCCGCTGAAAAAAATCAATCATTCCCTTCCGGGCATAGTGCTGTTGCTGCGGCTGTTTTTTTCTTCATCAGTATCAGGTTGGGAGAAAAATCGCCCCTAAGTGGAGTATGGCTGGCGTTGATCTCTATCGTAGCATGTTATTCTCGCGTTTATA
The DNA here is from genome assembly GCA_041391665.1 of Bacteroidia bacterium. Lineage (NCBI taxonomy): Bacteria > Pseudomonadati > Bacteroidota > Bacteroidia > Bacteroidia bacterium. The sequence goes on from JAWKNO010000002.1 coordinate 1,155,839, forward strand.
TTGGCGTTCATTTTCCGGGAGATATTCTCGTCGGCAGCCTGTTGGGTATAGTGATCAGTATAGGAATTTTACAATTGGTAACCCGATATACAGGGCGTGAGGATGGAATAAAATTGCGGGGATCCCGGGTTGCTTTATTTTGGGCAATGACCGGTGGTCTATTGTTGTTGATTGATTTGTATGTAATTGTTACCCAGAATTATCTATGATTGGAGTGTTGGAACAGTGGGATATAGCTGCCTTTCAACTGCTGAATAGCTGGCATGCAGCCTGGCTGGATCCGGTGATGTATCTGGTGAGCACCCGCTGGGTGTGGGTTCCGGTGTATGTACTCATATTGGGGTGGTTTTTCCGTAAGGAGGGATGGAAAGGCGCGCTGTTGGTAGCGGGTTGCTGGCTATTGATGATCACATTGAGCGACCAGACCGCCTCCGGCTTACTCAAACCGCTGGTAGAGCGGTACCGTCCCTGCAGGCCGGAATCGGGACTGGCGTTTGTTGTCCATACCGTTTATGGAGAATGTGGCGGGATCTATGGTTTTGCCTCTTCTCATGCAGCTAATTTTTTTGCGATGGCTGTGTTTTTGAGCAGTTTGTTTCAGCGAAAACCGTTTACGATCGTTGCTTTCAGTGTAGCCATTCTGACCAGTTATAGTCGTATTTATCTGGGGGTACATTATCCCGGAGATGTGCTTGCGGGCGCGGCGATCGGCGTATTTGCCGGATTGCTTGCCGTATTTTTTTACCACCGGATACAAAAAAAATTCCCGCCAACCAAAGGATGACGGGACTTCAGCAACTAACTGCTGTTAACCGGAAAGCTAAAATTTTTCTTACTGCACGACTTTCATTACCACGTCTTCGGTTTTCATTCTCGGACCATATAACCGGCTTGTAGATTTAAGCCGGAGATTTGCCCCTTCATTTTTCTTTCCGTTTTCTACAATCAATTCGACCAGCCGATCCTCTGTCACGACGGCATAATGATTGATTCCATTTTCTGAATCGAGCACCCTGACCCTGTTTTTTTCCATAGTCATGAAGTCCAGGCAGGTTTTTACGATTCGCTCTGCTTCTTTACGATCTTTGTAAAACCGGGTGTCCTCAATCGAATAGAGGACATCATCGTCAAAATAGTACACGACAGATTGTGAGGAAGAGACACTGTTTACCCATTCTGTGTTGAGGGTTTTGTCAACTTTTTGCGCGTAATCTCTTGAGTACAGGTATTCGCTTACCTGTTCAACGGACTGGCCGAAAGGGATAAACATAGCATTTTGGGCAAATACAGAAGGGAGAATGGTAGAAATTATTCCAATAATAATCGCCCTCATGGTGTTAATAAATAAATTGCGGGTTGTGCAGCTTGTGAATACAAATATGCAGAAGAATGAATAATTTTTCTGTTGGATTTTCTCCTGATTATTACAAACAAATTTTCGTTTCTGAATATTGCGATATAGCTTTGCGAAACCTTCTGACAAAACATGGCTGATATAACGAAATACATCTTTGTGACTGGCGGTGTAACCTCTTCTTTGGGAAAAGGAATTCTCGCCGCTTCGCTGGCCAAACTGCTTCAACTCCGTGGCTACAGCACCATTATCCAAAAGTTTGACCCGTATATTAATATTGATCCGGGTACCCTCAATCCCTATGAGCATGGAGAGTGTTATGTGACAGATGATGGGGCCGAAACAGATCTTGACCTGGGCCATTACGAGCGATTTCTCAACGTACCTACTTCTCAGGCCAACAATGTCACTACAGGTCGTATTTACGAGACGGTGATCAAAAGAGAGCGTATGGGCGAATATGGCGGAAAAACCGTACAGGTAATTCCCCATATTACAGACGAAATCAAACGCCGGTTTCAACTGCTGAATGAAAACCAGAAGTTTGATATTATTCTCACAGAAATCGGGGGAACCGTAGGCGACATCGAATCGCTTCCTTATATCGAGGCTTTGCGCCAGTTTCGCTATGAATATGGCCCGGAACATTGCCTGGTTATTCATCTAACCCTCGTGCCTTACCTTCAGGCTGTGGGCGAACTTAAAACCAAGCCTACCCAGCACTCTGTAAAAAGTCTGCTCCAGTCCGGCGTTCAGCCTGATATTCTGGTGTGTCGTACGGAAGTGAAAATCCCGGATGATGTAAGGGAAAAAGTGGCGAGATTTTGTAACGTTTCCAAAGAGTCTGTGATTGAAAATATCAACGCTTCAACGATTTACGAGGTGCCTTTTCTGCTGAGAAAAGAAAACCTTGATGAAGTAGTATTGAAAAAACTGGGACTTTCTTTCCGCGAAGAGCCGGATGTTTCTTTCTGGAAAAATTTTGTTTCAAAACTGAAAAACCCACTGGACGAAGTAAAAATCGGTTTGGTCGGTAAGTATGTTGAACTGCACGACTCTTATCTATCCATTGCAGAGGCACTAAAAATAGCCGGAGCGGAAAATGAATTGAGTGTACAAATTGAATGGGTACACGCAGAGGATGTGACGGAGGAAAATCAAAGCAGGATATTGAAAGGCCTGGATGGAATTCTGGTTGCGCCTGGATTTGGAGAACGTGGGTTGGAGGGTAAAATCAGAAGTGTGAAGTATGCCCGTGAGAAAAATATTCCCTTCTTCGGTATCTGCCTCGGCATGCAGGTAGCGGTCATCGAATTTGCCCGCAATGTGGTGGGACTTGAGGGTGCCAACAGTACGGAGTTTGATGCGCAGTCTGCCTATCCGGTGATCAATATGATGGAACACCAGAAGGAGATCAAACAAATGGGAGCGACTATGCGGCTGGGGGCATATGAATGTGTGCTGAAAAGAAATTCACTGGCACATACAGCGTATCAGAAAACCCGTGTTTCCGAAAGGCATCGCCATCGCTATGAACTGAACAATGATTTTGCAAAAAAGCTCGAAAAGCATGGAATGGTGCTTTCCGGTGTAAACCCCGATTCAGAACTCGTGGAAATCATAGAACTGCGGGATCACCCCTATTTTATGGGAACACAATTCCACCCCGAGTACAAAAATACAGTGGAAAAACCCCATCCTTTGTTTTTGGCTTTCGTCAATGCGGCCTATGCTCACAAACAAAAGAAGGATGTCAAAGTTCGGGAGGAAGCACCACAGTAGATTAATTTGGGTTTTCCCGGCAGAATTGAAAATTCTTGACTAAATTTGCCGCTTGCTGTAAGTTTTGCAGGGCTGATCCGACGAATGGTTATTCCTGCAACACACAGGAAATAGATTATTAATGAAATTCGATCACTAACTCATGGATAGGAACTCGATTACGGGGCTGATTTTGATGGTGTTGCTGACTGTCGTTTACTTTTACTTTTTTGCACCGAAGCCTGCACCCCCCAAAACTCCCACCAATAATACAGAAACACTCTCTACGGTTACACCAGACTCGTTGAGTCCGTCGCCGTCCAGGCAAACCCTTCCAAACGATGGAGGGATTGTTGCAGGTGATTCGCAGCAGGTCATGCAACTCCGCGACCGCTACAGCAACCTATATAAGCTTGTCACCGGTGAGGAAAAAATCATCACGGTAAAAACGGATGAGCTTACGGTAAATATCAACACAAAAGGCGGACATATTCAATCTGCTTTTCTGAATAGTTATGTGACGTTTGATTCTCTTCCGCTCCCTATTATCGCCGATGACCCGCGCAATGAGTTTTATTTTCCTTTTGCTTATGAGGGACGTGCGGTCAGGTCTGACGAGTTGTTTTTTGAGCCTTCGGAAGCAGGATTTACCATTAGCGGAGATGAGACAAAGACGCTGACACTCCGGGCAAATATTGAGGATGGAAAGTATATCGAGCAGGTATATCATTTCAAAGGCAATACCTATGATTTAGGCTATGAGATCAATTTTGAGGGAATTCGTGAGTCACTGGGACGAGAATCTTCTTTTACCATTCTCTGGAAATCCTATATGCCTAAAACCGAGCTGGCTATCAAAAATCTCAGGCAGAAGTCAACCGTTGCGTATCGCGTAGGCAACGACGTGGATAAGCTTTCCTATTCTGATAAACCTGAATCTGAAAAGTTGACCGCTCTGGTAAAATGGATTTCCTTTAAAAGCCAGTTTTTCTCCCATATCCTCATTGCAGATGAGACGTTTCGCTCCGGCACCGTTTCCATGACAACGCCCGAAAATGATGAAACGATCAACCGGATCATGGATGCAAAACTTGTCGTGGATATTGATAAATCCAATTCCAACAAGAATAAGTTTTCGCTCTATATGGGCCCCAATGAGTTTTATACTTTGCGGTCTTATGGGCTGGACCTGGAAGATGAAATGGATTTAGGCTGGCCATTTGTAAGCTGGATCAATAAAGGAACGGTTTATGTCTTTAAATTTCTGGAAAATTATATCGGGAATTACGGTCTGATCATTATTATTCTCGCGATCCTGATCCGTACGCTGATGTTCCCGCTTTCATACAAGAGCTTCATTTCTATGGCCAAGATGCGGGTGCTCAACGGAACCCAGGAAATGAAAGATCTGGATGTAAAACATAAAGACGATCCGCAAAAACTCCAGATGGCCAAAATGGCGGTGTATAAGGAGATGGGGGTGAGTATGTTTGGGGGCTGTCTGCCCATGATTTTATCCTATCCGTTTCTGATTGCATTGTTCTTTTTCTTCCCCCAATCGGTTGAATTGAGGCAACAATCTTTCCTTTGGGCACAAGACCTTTCTACCTATGATTCTATTTTATCATGGGACACCCATATTCCGCTGGTTAGTTCATTTTATGGTAATCACGTCAGTTTGTTTACCATTCTGATGGCGATCTCCACATTTGTCTATACCATTTACCAACAGCGTTCGCAACCTGCTACGGCTGCAAATGCGCAAATGAAGTATATCTCTTACTTCATGCCGTTTTTCCTGTTGATTTTCCTCAACAGTTATGCCGCAGGTCTGAGTTTGTATTATTTTATGTCAAACATACTCCAGATCGCACAAACGCTGACGATTGGCCTTTTCCAGAGCGATGAAAAACTGCTCGCCCAGATGTACGAAAAACGAGACGCGCAAAAGGGTAAAAAAGGCAAAGGCGGAGGAAGTGGAAAGGCCACCAAGTCGCGACTGGAACAATGGGTGGAAAACCAGCAGAAAAAACAACAGAATGCGTTAAAGGACCGCCAGCAGGAAGAAGGCCCTAACCGCCGTTCGAGAAGACAAAAATAATCCCTTCGGGAAAACACTATGCGCCTATCACTGCCAGGACTTCGGTTATGGGTTTCAGACCCGCAGCGGAAGCCCTGGCATAGGTTTTTATGGAGACATAAGGGCAAAGTAATATTTTCTTTTATTTTCTGCGTGTGGTTTGCGTTTTCTCTGCCATCCACACTTTTTGAAGATCCTGTTTCGACTGTGATGGTTGACCGGAATGGAAATCTTCTCGGGGCGCGTATTGCCGAAGACGGGCAGTGGCGTTTTCCTGAAGCTGATTCCGTACCCCAAAAATTTGCCACCGCACTGATTACTTTTGAAGACAAGCGATTTTATTCCCATCCGGGTGTTGACCCGCTGGCAATGGCGCGTGCGATCAGGCTGAATCTCTCCAGCGGAGGCATTGTCAGTGGAGGAAGTACCCTGAGTATGCAGGTAATCCGCCTTTCGAGAAAAGGCAAATCGCGAACATTTGCAGAAAAATTTCTGGAAATACTGCTGGCGCTAAGACTGGAAATGCGCTATTCGAAAGAAGAAATTCTCCGTCTGTATGCGGCTCATGCACCCTTTGGCGGTAACGTCGTCGGCCTGGATGCTGCTTCATGGAAATACTTTGGCAGAGAAACACACAAGCTCTCCTGGTCTGAGTCTGCGATGCTGGCAGTTTTGCCCAATGCGCCCAGCCTGATTCACCCCGGCAAAAACCGTGATGCTCTGCTGACTAAACGCAACCGCCTGCTGGCGCGATTGTCTGAATCAGGGGTAATTGATTCCACCACCGCCCGGCTCGCAATGCTGGAAAGCCTGCCCGAAAAACCGTTGCCGATTCCTTCCTATGCACCCCATTTATTAGAACAAATTCACCAGGAAAATGTCGCACAGCATAAGATTGCCATTACACGTACAACCCTGAGGCAAAATATTCAACTACAGGCAAATGCAATCATCAGCCGCAGAAATGTGCATTTACAGCAAAATGGTATTCACAATGCTGCAGCTTTGATTCTGGAGGTAGAAACCGGCGATGTCGTTGCTTATGTGGGAAATACGCCATGTGAGGCGGGCGAGAATGGCTGTGCGGTCGATTTGGTTACCTCTTTGCGAAGTTCGGGCAGTATTTTGAAACCTTTTCTGTTTGCCTCCATGCTCAATGACGGGGAGTTATTACCCGGCATGTTGGTTCCTGATATTCCTTCTCATTATTCGGGGTTTAGTCCTACCAATTATGACCGCACGTATAGTGGCGCAGTTCCAGCCCGCAGGGCGCTTTCCCGGTCGCTCAACATCCCCGCCGTGCGGATGCTCAAAGATTATGGGATCGCCCGATTTCTGAATATTCTTCGCGACTGGGGCATTACGACTTTGGGCCGTTCTGCCGATCATTACGGACTAACGCTGATACTTGGTGGCGGCGAGGTGCGTTTGTGGGAGCTCGCAGGCGTTTACGCCAGTATGAGCCGGACGCTGGCTGACTATCCTTCCTACAGTGGGCTTTATGACCCGGCGGGATTCCGTCCGCCCAACTACCATCTGGAAAAATCACGGGGCAGGCTTTCCGCTTCCCAATTTGATCAGCTGCAAAAATCAGGTCATGTAAGTGCAGCCGCAGTCTGGCATACTTTCGAAGCAATGGTAGCGGTAACGCGCCCCGAAAATGAGAGTTTTTGGGAGAATTTTTCTTCCTCGGAAAAAATCGCATGGAAGACAGGCACCAGTTATGGAAACCGGGACGCATGGTCGGTAGGCTGTACGCCTGATTTTGTCGTGGCGGTCTGGGTGGGCAATGCAGATGGGGAAGGGCGAACCGGACTGACGGGCGCGACATCGGCAGCGCCGGTCATGTTTGACCTGTTTAATGCATTGGGTACACAGCAGCGATGGTTTTCCATGCCATATGACGAAATGACGCAGGTGTCCATTTGCCGTGAAAGCGGGCATAGGAGCCAGGAAAACTGTCTGGTAGCCGATACTGTTTGGATTCCGCTTTCCGGAACAAGAACGCCCGTGTGTCCTTACCATGAAAGAATAAATCTGGATCATACCGGAACATACCGCGTGCACAGCGAATGTGAATCTCCGCTGAATATGATTCAACGCCCATTTTTTATTTTGCCACCCGTACAAGAAATCTACTACCGTTCCCGCAACCCGGACTATGTACTTCTGCCAGACTTTCGCACCGATTGTCAGGGGGCAGAACTGGCAAGAGGAAGAAGGATGGAAATGATTTATCCGGGGAATGATGCGCGGATTTTTGTTCCCAAAGAACTTGACGGGAAAATGGGCAGTACCGTGTTTGAGGTTGCACATAGAGACCGGACGGCACAGATCTACTGGCATCTGGATGAAAACTTTATCGGGACCACGAAAGAAATTCACGAAATGAGTCTTCAGCCTTCTGCAGGAAAACACAAATTGACGTTGGTAGATGATCAGGGCGAAACCCTTTCCCGCATGTTTGAAATCCTTTCAGAAACAGAAAAATAGCGAGAGAATATGTAAGGAATTTTGTGCTAATCGCTCAATATTTTTCCCACCAATCAGGGGATATAGCAGATTTTTGACCATGCCGGGCAGATTTAAAATTTTGACTTGATGGATTGCGAAAAAATATCCGGTCAATCTGGAAAAATCACGGGCCGGAAGGTTGGAAATTACCAAAGCCGGAATGTTAGAATATCTCCGAAATAGGCAGGCGCTTACAGGTAATTTGCCGCGAAAAATCAAACGAATTAAATAGAAAAGCCCTAGTTTTGAATTGTAAGAAATAACGACAACAGGGAACAATCCCACTACGAATAAAAATATTCTTTAACCTGTACATGATCTGCTGCATGTTATTTTACGCTCAGTCACCACCTTGCCGTTTTATTTCCCATCAACATCATCGTACGCTCTCTTAATTCCATCATTGGTTTGACGGAAGTATTTTTTTATTAAACTGTTTTACCCTGGTCCGGGCTGTTTCCCGGGTTACCGTCAGGATGTTACTTTTCGTCAAACCACACATTCTCACAGTCTGAAGGAGGTTCTGTACGAGTACTTCAACTATCCGCCGATTCATATTCCTGAAATATCGGGCAGGAAGAGTTTTATCCCGTTCAGGCCACCTTCAGCAGCAGATTCTCTTGATAAGAATTGGTTAATAGGTAAGTTCCGTTGGGTGAAAATATTCTTCGGAACTTATTTTTTGTCCACCTTTTGGGGAGACTTGACACTTCCACTCTTTTTTCTTAGATTTGAGTAATCGTGATATATCATATCACTTTTGCCACAAAACACCATACAATTACACATGCCATTCAGGAACACAATACTACGGTATCTCTTCCCCCTGCTGCTCATTCTTAGTCTTGGCAGTGGTTTTCAACTATTCGCGCAGCCGGCTTTATCCTCGATGCGGGCGATTGATTTGCGCAACAATCTGACCATCCCGGCGGGGCCGGAGGCTTCTTCGCTGGGGCAATATGGCGATGTGGGGATTTCCCGCCATACCGGTGCGCTGGACTTTTCGATTGCCCTGGCTTCCATCGGTGACAAGGTACTGAACTGGAATTTCAGCCTTCGCTATGACGGCAGCGGGGTAAAGCCTGACATGTTGCCCGCTCAGGTGGGCCAGAACTGGTCCCTGGAAGGGGGGGGGGTAATTACCCGCAGCGTGCAGGGATTTCCCGATCTGGACAATAACTACTACAACGCCGTGAAACACTGGCAGACCACCCCCACGGAATTTCTGGATCTTATCCACGAAAATTATTTTCTGGATAGCGTCGCCCGTGGCAGTATTGAGACACAGCCCGACCTGTTCAGCTTTAATTTTGGCTCTTTTTCCGGGAAATTTTATATCAAACCCGACAAGACGATTTTCTTTGAGGATGCGACCGACCTGGAGATTATTCCAGCTTATATCACCAATGCAGGCGGCCAAAACGGCGACATCAGCAGTTTTCAAATCCGCGATGCCGCAGGGTTTATTTATACTTTCGAATATCCGGAGACAACCGCCATCACCTACGATGTCAATTATGATTTTCCCCTGGCCAATACCAGCTATACCTACCATTCCGCCTGGTATTTAAAGGAAGTGAAACATCCCAACGAGGGCATGGGCAAAATTACCTTTGATTATGACGTGGTGACCACGCCTTTTACCCCGGTGATCAACAACTGGCTGACCCAATCGATGACCTATACGACCGGCCCCGCTCCGGACGGGTGGAACTGCAACCAGGAATTGTGCGGCGGCACGGCCCCTTCAACAAACAGTGCCTCCGCTACCGTCGCCATTATCACCAATCGCCGGTTTATCAAAGAAGCGAAATTTTTCAAAGGCACTTCGGCCATCGAAAAACTGACTTTCACCAACGCCAACAATACCTGTACCCATGCTTATGGCGGCAAACAACTCAATTCCCTGGCACGATACACCGGTCCGGGTGCTACAGTCGAAAACACCGGCTGGGCCTTTAGCTACGCCTGCCGCGAGGGGCGGTTATTCCTCTCCTCGGTCTATGAACGCAAAAGTACCACTGCCGCCAAACCTCCTTATTCTTTTACTTACAATACGACTCCTATCCCTGCTCCGGGTACCATCGATCGCGATTATTGGGGGTATGCCAATCTGAATAACGGTTCGGGTGCGATCCCTTCCTACACCACCCCGTGCCCGGGCGGTACTACTTATGCCGGTAATGGCGTACGCACCCCCGACGAAACCCGGATGAAGGCCGGCATCCTGACCCAGATCACCTATCCCACCGGAGGTTATACGATCATTGACTATGAAGGGCATCAGGTAGCAAGTTTTGATGTGTGTTTGCCCACGCTGACGCTGGTCGGCGGGCTACGGGTAAAAGAGATTCGGTCTTACGCCAAGACGGGCGTCCTGGCATTCAAAAAGCAGTACAAATATACCGCGGGTCTGGGTTCAGGCGATAGCAGCGGCAAACTGCTGCACCCCTTCCGGATCGGAAAAACGACTCAAAATCAACATTTTCCTCTACAGGCACAGGGGGAATGCAATCCACTGGGAATGTCCTATACCTGTACCTCGGTGACCTTGAATGCGACCCCGACGATTACCCTTGACCGGGTGAGTGGTTCCCATGTGGGTTACTCCCGTGTGGAAGAAATCAATAACGGCAAAACGGTCTATTTTTTTAGAAATATCGTGGGCAATGCTTCGGGCGACAATGGCGATGTGCTCACCAAAGAAATCTATGACGCTGCCGACAACCTGCTGGAAAAAACCGATTACACCTATATCATCGGTACTACCGGCGTATTGTACAGCATGGTAGCCGAAGCCCACGATGTGCAGGATAATAAAAGCGTACTCTGCAAAATAATCGGAACCAACTCGTATGAATGGCGTCTGCCCTGCTGTGGTCCCGGAACCGGTACCGGCGGCTGCCAGCAGTCGGCCACTTTTCAGAGTAAGTTGAAGCGGAATTACACAACGATCGTTTCACGCAAAAAACGGGTAACCACCGAAGTCACCACCTACAACTCCCAACCCTATACCGCCAACCAGACCTCCCTGATCAAAAAGACCGAATACCAGTACAGTTACACCTCGGCTCTCCTGCCTACAGAAGTAAAAATACTCGACGGTGGCAACAACGAACTCAGCAGACAAGTAATGGTTTACCCCACCTCCGGCAACGTTCCTGCGGCTATGCTGACCAAACGGATGTACAGCGAGCCGGTGGAAGTGGTTTATTATATCAACGGATCACAGGTATATGGAACCAAGAAGTTGTATCCCGGCAGTGGGAATGTCCATATTCCGACCACTATTCAGGAAAAATATGCCAGCGGAAGTTATGCCGACCTGTATCTGGTGACCCAGTTTGACACAGCGAACGGAAACATTCGTTCCGCCAAACGACAATACGATCAGGAAAGCAGCTACATTTATTCCAGCGACGGTGCCCGGATCACCGCTGCTGTCGCCAACGCTACGATCAACGAAATGGCCTTTACCAGTTTTGATCATGCAGACAGTTATCAGGGGGGCTGGATCAATCTCAATACCGCTTATGTCAAATACGTAGTCAATGGCGGTGCTTCAGGCAACGGATATTACCAGGCTTCCGCAGCCACTTATCTGGCCAGTCCCGCGTTAACTGCCGGTAAATACATCGTGTCCTATTATTCCAAAGGCAGCCCCATTACGATCTCCAATAACAGCGGTTCCACGACCGTACACCGCAATATTTACGGCAGCGATACCGAACACGCCGGAGGCTGGGTGTACTCCGAACATATCGTCTCGCTGACCCACTCCCTCCGGGTAAATATCCCGGCCGGGGCTTACCTTGACGAGCTGCGCATTTACCCGGCAGATGCTCAGATGAAGAGTTTTACCTACGACAAAAACACCTATCTGCCCCAGTGTATCAGCGACGTGGATGGCAAAATCAACCGCTTTGAATACGACGTGCTCAACCGGCTGATCACAGGCCGGGACGTAAACGACCATTTTGTGCTGACCCATGACTACTTTTATGCCAATACCAGCACCTACAATGCGGTCTATACCCGCCAGATTCAGACTGAGGGCATCACGACTACCCCAGCGGCGGCAGCCCTTACCGGCACCGATGTGCAGCGCAGTTACGCTTACTTTGATGGCCTGGGCCGGGCAGATCAAACCGTGGCCCTTGACGCATCCCCTGCCGCCAACGACAGAGTCAGTTTTCCGCAATACGACACCTACGGAAGACCTTACCGGGAGTACCTGCCCTATACCGTCAATGGCACCGGCACGGCGGTGAACAACAGCTACCGCACCAGTGCAACAAGCGAACAATCCGGCTTTTACACCGCACTGGGCGGAAATGCATTTACCGAACAAATCCTCGAAGTCTCCCCCCTGTCCCGACCGCAAGGTATCAAACATCCAGGGGCATGGAATACGGTTCCTACTTCGGTAAAGTATTCTTTTAACGCGACCAAAGAGGTGCGCGATGCCCGAACCGCCAATGCCTATTACGCCCCGAATACACTCTTTAAAGTAGAAAGCAAAGACGAAGATCAAAAAACCGTCTTAACCTATACCGATTTGCTGGGCCGGAAAGTCATGGAGAACCGGGGCAATACCCTGACTTACTATCTGTATGATCTGGTGGGTAATATCACCGAGGTCATACAGCCCGAAGGGGCCAAACTGCTGCACAGCACCGCTGCTTACACGGTAAATACCCCTGCGGTCAACAAATTTTGTTTCCGCTATACCTATGACAGCCGCTACCGCATGATCAGCAAATACGTGCCAGGAACCCAGGCCGCCGCCACGTACAGCTATGATCGCCTCGATCGGCCAGTGCTGAGCACCGATCCCAATGGCTTCAAAACATTTACCAAATACGACATTCTGGGCCGGGTCATCCTGACCGGAAAATATACCGGTACGGCAACGCCCCAGCCTACCGACGGATTATTCGAAAACAAAACCGCTACCGGACACTTTTATACGACGAATCTATCCTTCCCGACCTCAGCAACCGAAGTCTATACGGTGCAATACTATGACGACTACGACTTTGACGGCAACTATACCGACAATTACACCTATTCGCTCTGGACGACGGCGGAGCAATTTATCTATGCCAACGAGGCGTATCGGTTTGCCCGGGGCATGAGTACCGGCCTCAAGACCGGGGTGCTGAACACTGCCGGAACCGCCCCCACCGTTTTTGCCGAATCCTACCCCTTTTACGACAAGAAGGGCCGGGAGATACTGACCCATTCTGTCCACCCCTACAACGGCACCGACCGGATGTGGCGGCAGTATCACTTTATGGGTTGGGTATTGCATAGCCGGTTGCAGCACACTTCGGTGCTTAACTCGGTGTCCCAAACCTACGTCGTCAACCAACGCTACACCTACGATCATGCGGGCAGACTGAAAAACACCTACCACAAGATCGGCGACAACGGCACGGAGGTGCTGCTCTCCGAAAACACCTACGGCGAGCGGGACGAACTGCAACAAAAACGCCTGGCCGGAAGTCAGGAGGTGGATTATCAGTACAACATCCGTATGTGGCTGACCGACATCAACGATGCCAGTGGCTGTTCGGCCACCGACCTTTTTGCCCAGCGGATCAACTACAACACCGCCAATGCCAACCTGAGCGCCGCCGCCCATTACAACGGCAATATTTCCTCGATCGAATGGCGGGTCGGTGCCAACTGCCAGGTCAACGGCCAAAACCGCAACAAAGCCGCCTACGGCTTCACCTACGACAGCCAGAACCGGCTGACCAAAGCCGTTTACGGCGAATACAACAGCAGCAACGCCTGGCAAAGTAGCGCGCTCAACCGCTACAGCGTGAATCCCATCACCTATGACGACAACGGCAACATCACGAGCCTCATCCGGAACGGCTGGATCAGCGGCGCGACCTATGGCGACATTGACAAACTCACCTACAGCTACGACGGCGACTACGCCAACCAACTCACCGCCATCACCGAAATCTCCGACCTCACACGCGGCTTCAAAAAAATCTCCTCCGGTGCGGACGGCTACGAATATGACAACAACGGCAACCTCACCGCCGACGGTTATCGCGGCATCACCAGCATCACCTACAACCATCTGAACCTCCCCGCAAAAATCACTTACGACGCCACAAAGTACATCGAACTCACCTACGACGCCTCCGGGCGCAAGTGGAAAAAAACCACCATGGACCGCAGCACCACCACCTCAAAGTACTACTTCGGCCCCATCGAATACAATGGCAGCACGCTCGAAGCGTTGTACCATGAGGAGGGCCGAGCCGTACCGGATGGAAATGGGGGCTACGACTACGAGTATGCGATCCGCGACCATTTAGGAAGCACAAGAGTCATGTTTGAAATGGTAAACGGAACCGCTACGCTGATTGAAGAGCATCACAACTATCCCTTCGGCATGGAGTTGGGCGGCCCGGCCTTTGTGGGCGGTACGAACCCGTACCGGTACACGGGGAAGGAGTGGGAAACCGATTTGGACTTGGGTCTTTACGACTTCGGGGCAAGATGGTATGATCCGGCGGCGGGGCGTTGGTGGGGAGTGGATGCGATGGCGGATCGGGCGCCGGGCTGGACGCCGTATCGGTATGGGTTTAATAACCCGTTGAAGTTTGGCGATCCGAGTGGGAATTATGAAACGGATTACTACTATAATGGAAAATGGATAGGAACAGATAATGAAAATAATAATTTAGTGGCTTTTGTAACTAATAAAGAAAATGCTGAAGAAATAAGGAAGAATTCTGAAAGTGGTAACCTTGTGGACAAAAACCCAGCGTTGAAGAATGGTTTTGAAAATTCCGATATGTTCGTGATGAACAAAGATGTTGTTGATCAAACATCCGCGTTAATTTCACATGCTGAGGGGTTGGGCGGTGATAATGAAGTTCAGTATGTACTGACAAAAAATGAAGACGGCAACTACAAGCGTACTTCCGAAAATATTGGGAATAAAGTAGAATATCTTCCTGGATCAAGAGCTGAAGTGGGTGTACCCCCTCCGGGAGATGTTACAATTCATAATCATCCCCTGAATTTTGGAATATCTGAATCTGGTACTGTAGCGTATCCAGTCGATGCATCTCCCAATAATGATCTTCCTGGGTTTCTCAATTATGAAATGAATATTATTTTTGGAAAAAGCGGCACAAATATTACAACTGTTGCCAATCCCAATACAAGGGAAATCACTGGATCAGATACACGACCAAAAGTAGTAGATGTGTATGTTGGTTCACGTAAAAGATTTTCAACTAGCCCATCTGCAATTCATAATGCCTCTATGGGACCATCAGGAAAAACCTACAAGAAATTTTTAAAAAACCAGTAATCATGCAATGTATTAAAATCTACCTGGTAGTGCCCCTATTAGTAGCGTTGATAAACCCGGTACACAGCCAGGTTTCTATCAATAAGAAAAATCTCATAGGAGATTGGACAACAATAGATTTAGGGCTTGATAGGATTGGTTTGGATACGATGAAAAGAGTTGAGATTGATTGGTATATTATGACAGTGAACGATATTTTGCTTCAAAAAGACACGCTCTTATTTTTCACCAGTGAAGTAACCAGTATTCCCCTTCAGAATAATGTTTTTGCGTATTTCTCTTTGGGCCTGCGCCCGGGAAAATATGTAAACCTTAACTATCATATGTATTATCAGGAACCTCCCGTTGCTTATTTATTTTATAAATACAAGTGGGAAATTCAGAAATATAAAGGGAAGAAATATTTAGTATTAATGTTATCATCTTATAATAGTTTTGAAGTTCCAATAAAAATTCAATTTGAAATACTCGAAATGAGAAAGAAAGATATTCCGGAATCAGATAGTTTTTTTTCAACAGAAACATTTTCCAAAGAATTACTTTTAAAAATTGTAAGAGAATAGACTTATTCTGGCTTCAGTGATTGATAACAAGAAGTAGTGAATTGCAGAAAAAAGGAGGAATGGGTATTTCATCTTAGTATATACGCACAGCCTTTGTGGGCGGCGGGAATCCGTATCGGTACACGGGGAAGGAACTGGAGACCGATTTGGACTTGGGGCTGTACGACTATGGTGCGCGGTGGTATGACCCGGCGGCGGGGCGTTGGTGGGGGGTGGATGCGATGGCGGAGGAGTATTTTTCAATCTCTCCTTTTGCGTATGTGGCGAATAATCCGGTGAAATTTATTGATCCGAATGGGGAGGAGATATGGATAACTACAAGAACAGGAGGAGAGCGATTACAATATAAAAATAGTCAATTGTTGACGGAAAATGGAGAGGCTTATAACGGTAATGATGAATATGCGCTCAATATTGCAAAAGGCTTAAACTATCTGGTTGATAACATGGAAACGGCCAAGGGTTATATAAATGATCTGGCCAATGACACCGAATTTAAAGTAAGTATCGAATTTACAACAGGCTTGGAACAATACAAGGCGGACGGTACGGAAAAGGGAGTTCCGAGGAAAGAATGTTTATAAAAACAGTAACCGGAAGTCCTGAAGGCGACGCTCAGGAGAATACGATTGTTGAAAAATATGAAACACCTGCTGCGAATGAGATTAATACCCATCATCCGGTTCTGAAAAATAATCCTTCGTTACAGGAAGGAGTCCGAAATGATTATTATAATATTCGAAAAACGGTTCGATTTAACGGTTCAACACCCTTAGATCGAAAAAAGAAATAATAAAATGTACCTCAAGTATTGCCTATTAGCATTCCTGATGTGTTCCCTCTGGGTAACGGGACAATCACAAAATTTATTAAAAGAGAAAGCCGAAGTTCATATTTATGCGGTTCCTCTCACAGCAAGAACAAAATTTCCGGTGAGCAAAAAATATTTTCGAAAAATCTATGAGGTGCATGTTTTTATTGATGCTCCTGAAGAGGTTGAATTCATTCGAAAAAGGGTATTAAACTTAATAAAATCCCAACCTGTTACACGAGGAAACATCCGTGCAGAAGTAGAAATTCGAACTCAATTCGGATTTAAAAAACATATTTTTGTTCATCAAGGAGGAAGGATCTCCCTCGGTAAGTATTTCTGTGATGAGGACACGGAGTTGATCAATTTTCTTTCGGATTGCTTGCCCAAAGAATATCAACTTCCATAAGTTCATTTACCTACGTACTCAACAATCCGGTAAACTTTGTGGATCCCGATGGAAATTGGGTGGAACAAATCACTTCCACTTTCGTGGATCGGATATGTAAAAGGCAGCACCCTTGACCTGAGCAACCGCGCGCACAATGCCATCGCTCCCCAATCGGGGGCCTTAACGCCGAGTTATCCGATTGAGGAACTCCAGCTTCCCATGCCGCTCTATTTGAAATATGTAGGTAAGTGGGGTATATTGGGGAGGGAAGTGGGTTTTTGTCCAAACCACCCGCGTCGGCGGGAAGCTCTTTGTGAAGTTGGTGGAGAAGGGGGCGGTGAAAGGGGTAAATCAGGTTGAAAGCAAGGTATTTCTTGTTACAAAAGAAGGCGTTGTATTACCTAAAGGAGCTAAAATACCTGGAGAGTTTATTGAAAATGCACATCGAAGTTCAAATTATGGTATAATGCAAAATGGAAAGTTTGTTGAAAAATTAAGAATTGACCCTACTACTCCTCCGGGTTTTAAGGGGCCAACTCAAAGTCATTTTCATTTAGATAACGGGCCCCACATTTTCGATGCTAGCAAATGGCCTTGGTGGTAAAACAAAATAATAATGAAGAATATGAATTTTAATGAATATTATTGGCACGATGCTATAATTAAAAATATTCAAATAGACAGGACTAATCCGGGTGTAAAGGATACTATTTTACTTGAGATAGAGTGGCCAGAAAATAAAAACAAATCCAATTTCATTTTTGAGGAGGTTTATTGGGCTTGTTTTAATTTGAATTTTGGAATTGCAAGTGATGAGACAATTTTGAGAGCTGAATTAATTGAAGGACAAGACGTGGATTTAGACAACTTCTATTTAAAATGGAATGGTGCGATGAATGATGTAAAATTGTACGCCTATAAAATTGAACTAAATTCGACAGGAGGATCTTTCAAAATTCTTGCAAAAAAGTTTTGGGAAGATAAAATTTAGTAGCCGCTAATGGGGACGTTGATAGAACTGTAGGTTTTGTCGCAGGTTTCAAGCTAAATCGTTCGGTAAAGCTGTTGGTGAAGGGACAGTCAACGTTAGACCCACTATTAACGCCATTGAAAATAGATCATTTTTATCAAGAAATTTACCCAATTTTTTAAATTACCTTAGTTTTTTTTACCACCATGAACCGCAGCACCACCACCCCAAAATACTACTTCGGCAAACAAGTAGTATATTTCGATCATATCAGGGATAAATTCTCGTCAAGTAGTTTAGGTCGAAAAACAGGAACTATCAGAATTACTTCCAGAGATGGTGCTGAGAGGTAAATGAATCATACAACTGCTATTACCTTTCTGGATACCAAAGATTCCAAAAAAGTCCCTAATTTAGGGCATGTGTTTGATCCTGTTTGGTTATCGCGTGCACCCAGGCTATCCGCTTATCATTGCCGCAAACCGTGATGAATTTTATGCCCGCCCTACACTTCGTGCTGGCTGGTGGGAAGAAAACCCGGCTATTCTGGCCGGAAAAGACTTGCAAGCCGGGGGAACCTGGCTGGGTGTAAGTAAATCCGGCCGTTTTGCGGCTGTTACAAATTTTCGGGAACCCAATAATATTAAGCCGCAGGCGCCTTCCAGAGGTGCGCTGGTTACCCGGTTTCTCGAAGGTCAGACGGGAACAATCCCTTACCTCGATCACCTGAGCACACAGGCTGAAGCCTATAATGGATTTAATTTGTTGACCTTTGATAGCAATACGCTGGGGTGGTACTCAAACCGCCATGAAAATCCCGAATGGCTGGATCCGGGTGTTTACGGTCTCAGTAACCATTTGCTCAATACCGCCTGGCCAAAAGTTCAACAAGGAAAAGAACGCCTGGCTGCCCTGATAAGTCCGGAAACCGAAATGAATCCTGAAAGTCTTTTTGAGATGTTAAATAATGACACCATCGCACCGGATGACCGCCTTCCTTCGACGGGGGTGTCCCTGGAATTGGAACGTATGCTTTCTGCAATGTGTATTAAAAGCCCTACTTATGGAACGAGAGTTTCTACAGTCGTTTTGATTGATCATTCCGGCAAGGTATATTTTGAGGAAAGAGCCCATGTGCCGGAAGGTCTCCCGGTAAAATTTGCCTTTCAGCCAGTCCCTCAGTTATGATTCTGTTTAATTAGCCCCCTATATGAAGCCAAATTATTTAGTTTTTAACATTCTGCTCCTGACTTCCGTTTTCCCTCTGCTGATTTTCGGGCAGAAACCGGCAGCTGCACCTCAGGTGTTGTTTTCCAGTGATGATATACTGAGCATCACAATCACTACAGACCTGAACACGCTCCTGAAAGACCGTGCAGATGAGAGGGAATACCATCCTGCGACTATTTCCTATCCGGGTACGGAAGGAAAGGAAGTGTCTATTCCCTTGCGTATCAGAGTCAGGGGAAATTTCCGAAGGCAAAAAGGCAATTGCGACTTCCCGCCCTTATTGCTCAATTTTGATACCCTGACGCAAAACACCCTGTTTGAAGGGCAAAATAAATTGAAACTGGTCACCCATTGTCAGTCCAAAAAACAAATATACGATCAGTATGTGGTTTCTGAATATCTGATCTACAGAATGTACAATGTGCTGACAGACAGTAGTTTTCGTGTTCGCCTGGTGAAGGTAACCTATAATGATTCCGAAGGAAAATCTGATCCTTTGGAAAAATTCGGGTTTTTTATAGAAGACGAAGACCAGGTTGCCGCGCGTATGGGTGGGCGAATCCTGGCCGTTACCAATGTTCACCCAGATAAAACGAATTATGAATGGGCCAATCATCTGGCAGTATTTCAATATATGGTAGGAAATACAGACTGGTCGATTGCCGAGCTCCACAACATTCGCCTTGTGATGAGCAGCCCTGCCGAGCCTCCGGTTGCCGTTCCCTATGACTTTGATTGGGCGGGATTTGTCGGAGTGCCTTATGCTATGCCCAATCCCGATCTGGGAATTGCCTCAGTAAAGGATCGTCTGTTTCGGGGATTTTGCCGGACAGAAGAAGAATTTGCCGCCTCATTCCAGCTTTTCCACGATAAAAAAACGGCATTTTTTCGTCTGATTGAGGAAAATGAATGGCTGGAGGAAAAAACTAAAACCGCTCTTTCCCGGTATCTATCTCAATTTTACAGCATTATCGACAGCGATCGTGGCAGAAAAGGCGAATTTTACGAAAAGTGCCGCACGACAAAATAACCCCCAGGAACCTATGATTTCTGAAGAATATCTCGACGTTAACCGGAAGTTGTGGGATGAAAAAACCATTCACCACCTTGATACGGTTTTTTACGATGTCAAAGGATTTTTATCGGGAAATACTGCCTTAAGGCATGTTGAACTGGCTGAAATGGGCTCCGTGAAAGGAAAGTCTCTGCTGCATTTGCAGTGCCACTTTGGCCTTGATACCCTTTCCTGGGCGCGACTGGGTGCAGATGTTACGGGAATAGACCTTTCTCCCAAAGCCATTGAAGAGGCGCGAAAACTTGCGCTGACTGCCGGGCTCGGCGATCTGGCAAAATTTGTATGTTCGGATGTGTACAGCCTTCCGGAAAATCTTTCGGGGATGTATGATATCGTATTTACTTCCTACGGAACTATTGGCTGGTTGCCCGATCTCGACCGGTGGGCCAAAGTAGTAGCACATTTCCTGAAACCCGGTGGCGTTTTTTATATGGTTGATTTTCATCCCTTTATCTGGATGTATAACCCGCAAATGACCGAAGTGGTGTATCCCTATTTTAATACCGGCCCGATTGTGGAAGTGAATAGCGGAACGTATGCAGATATAGAAGCGCCGATGGAAATGACAGAATATGGATGGAATCACCCGACGAGTGAGCTTTTGAACGCAATCTTAAGCAACGGATTGAAAATTGAAAGTTTCAATGAATTTCCCTATTCAACCTGGAATTGTTTTCTCAATATGGAAGAGACTGCTGAACAGCAATTTGTTTTCCCGCATCTGAGACACAAGATACCCTATATGTATTCTCTCCGGGCAAGCCGGTAACAAAATCAGACCTTCAAAATCTAACGCAAAAGCTATGACCCGCTTACTTTCTGTTTGGCTTACCTTGATCATCATCCTGATGATGTCAAAGGGTGTATCCCAGATATCTCTCAATGATTATCTGCCTCAAAATATCACTTACGACCCGTCTATTCCCAAACCAGCGGATATCCTCGGCTACGAAGTCGGAGAATGGCATGTAAGCCATGACCAGCTGGTCTATTATATGCGGGAAATGGCAAGCGCCAGCGACCGGATTTCCCTCGAAGTGATTGGCCGTACCTATGAAAACCGGCCATTATTACATCTGGTCATTACTTCTCCTGAAAACCATCGCAATCTGGAGAAAATCCGGGAAGAACACGTGCAACTCTCCTTGCCCGAAAAATCATCGGCACTGGATATCGAAAAAATGCCGGTGGTAGTTCATATGGGATATAGTATCCATGGAAATGAAGCCAGTGGCTCCAACGCTGCGCTGCTGGTGGTCTATTACCTCGCTGCCGCTCAGGGACAATGGATCGATCAACTTCTTCAAAACGAAATCATCATCATTGACCCCTCCTTTAATCCGGATGGGATGAACCGCTTTGCCAGTTGGGTGAATACACATCGGGGGATTCAGACGCTGAATGCAGATCCTGATTCCCGCGAGCATAATGAAGCGTGGCCGAGAGGGCGGACCAATCATTATTGGTTTGACCTCAACCGCGACTGGTTGCCGGTACAGCTTCCCGAGTCCCGCGCCAGGCTGGCAAAATTCCACGAATGGAAATACAACTACTTCACCGACCATCACGAAATGGGTTCTTCCTCTACCTTCTTCTTTCAGCCGGGTATTCCTGCCCGTACGCATCCACTTACACCCGAAGGAACGGTTTCGCTTACCTATGGCATGTCTCCTTATTATGCTGCTGCGCTGGACAGCATTGGGTCGCTGTATTTTACGGAAGAAGATTACGATGATTTCTTTTACGGAAAAGGTTCAACTTATCCTGACATCAACGGTGGGGTAGGGATCCTGTTTGAGCAGGCCAGCAGCCGGGGGCATGTACAGGAAACGGAAAATGGATTGCTGACCTTTCCTTTTACTATCCGCAATCAGTTTACCGCTTCACTTGCTACTTTAAAAGGCACGCTTGCCCTGCGGAAAGCGTTATTAAACCATCAAAGAGAATTTTACCAAAAAGCAAAATCACGGGCTGACGCAGACGAAGTGAAAGCTTACGTTTTTACCGCAGGCAAGGATTTGAGCCGGGCACGGGAGCTTGCGGAAACGGCCCTGCGCCATGATGTGGAAGTTTTTCGTTTGACACGACCTCTTACCCTCGGCAAAAATGAATACGACTCCGGCAATAGTTATATCATTCCCCTCAACCAAAGGCAATACAGCCTGATTCAGGCGATGTTTGAAAAAAGGACAACCTTTAACGACAGCTTGTTTTACGACATTTCAGCCTGGACTTTCCCCCTGGCGTTTGGGGTGCAGTATGATCCCCTGGATAAGAAAACCTATGTGCCGGGTCTGTTGGGAGAAAAGGTGGATTTTGAGGTTCCGCACGGGCATATAGAAGGAGGCAAGTCTGAGTATGCGTATGCATTTGAATGGTTTGACTATTATTCTCCACGGGCGTTGAGCATGCTGGCAGACAAGGAAATACGAGTGAAAGTGGCTACCCAGCCTTTTGGTACGGAAGAGGGAATAATATTTGACTACGGTTCTGTATTGATTCCGATCCAGGGGCAGGAAATGACGCCGGAAGAATTGTATCAGGCCGTAAAAGAAGTAGCAGAAATGGAAAACGGCCCGGTGATTTATTCTCTTAAAACCGGAATGACCACAGGCGTGCGATTGGGGAGCACGACATTTAAAACCATTGAGAAACCTCGTATTGCACTGATCGTCGATGGAAATATCAACAGTTATGAAGCAGGTGAAGCCTGGCATTTGCTGGATACCCGATACCATATGGATGTAACGCTGCTGCCTGTAGATGCCCTATCATCTGCCAGTCTGGACAAATACAATACCCTGATCCTGGTTCATGGCAGCTACGGTGTTTCAGCAGGCGACCGGCTGTCTGAATGGCTGGGAAAAGGAGGTACGATTGTCGCCGATAAAGGGGCAGTCAAATGGTTGTCGCAACAAGGATTTTCACAAATTAAGATGAAAGCCACCCCTGATAATTCAAGAGATACCTTGTTTGCCTACGAAGACAAAACCAATATCGAAGATGCGCAGAACATCAACGGAGCGATTTGCCAAACCCGTGTGGATCTTTCCCATCCATTGGGTTTTGGGTTGGGACAGGAATATCTGCCGGTGTTCCGCAATGCCCGGTTTTTCATGGAAAAAACCGGCAATCCCTGGGCAAATCCAGTCATGTACACAGACACACCGCTGATGAGTGGTTATCTCTCAGACAAGAATGTGGAAGCCTTGCGAAATACCGCTGCGGTTACCGTAGCCAAAGTAGGAAAGGGACGGATTATTGCCATGACCGACGACCTCAATTTCCGGGCATTCTGGTATGGAACCAATAAAATTTTTATGAATGCCATCTGGTTTGGGCGGATTGTGGAATAATCAGGTCAGGTGTTTTGTGGATTTCCGTCTTATGCAATAGAACCTCAGGAGAGACTTTTCACCTTACTTAA
The DNA here is from genome assembly GCA_041391665.1 of Bacteroidia bacterium. Lineage (NCBI taxonomy): Bacteria > Pseudomonadati > Bacteroidota > Bacteroidia > Bacteroidia bacterium. The sequence goes on from JAWKNO010000002.1 coordinate 1,179,363, forward strand.
AAATTTTTATATAAGTTTGGAATTCGAAAAGGAATGGTTAAATTGGGGATGCTTAGGAGAAAGTGTATTCACTTTTCTTTTTCGCATACCCCTACAAACTCCTGGTTTTATTTAACTTCACTATTTGGGTGCATTGGCCCCCGACAACATGCTTTTCCCACAAGTGTGGTTTAGTGGTTCTATCCTTGCCGGGACCATTTATCTAGTTCAGTAATGTGGCAACATCATTTGATGCCAACTTTCGGAGATTAAAATCTTTCGAATGTGTCTCTTTTTTGTCAAAATAAAGTATTTGCTGCCTTCAGGTATTTACTTTTCTGAGATGGAGATTGGAATTCTTTTTCAAACACAAACACATGATTTCAAAGGCATTAACTATTCTGGTACGCGAACTAAATGACTATATCAATTCTGTTGACCTTGACAGTGCCAACAGACCTGACGTGGTTGAACTGGGGAATATTGCCCTGGCAGAAAGTTCGGGCAATACCAACAATGGTGCTTTGGAAAAAGTAGTGTTGAGTCTGGTCAATATAGAAGAGGAAAAGCGGTTAAAAAATACGCCGACCTTTATAAAAAATGGAAGCCAGACAGAGTACATTAACCCGCCGATCAACCTGAATCTGTATCTGCTGTTCAGTTGTAGTTTCGACAATTACACCACCGCCTTGCGAAGGCTTTCGCAGGTAATTGAATTTTTTCAGGGTAAATATGTTTTTACACAGGCCAATTCTCCCAATGCGGGATTTGCCAGTGATCCACAAATATCTGAGATGAAACTCGTCCTGGATATTCATACGCTTAATTTTGAACAGATCAATGATCTCTGGGGCTCGCTTGGCAGCAAGCAAGTGCCATTTGTAATGTATAAAACGCGACTTGTGATGCTTCGCAGGGATTCACTTTCTGCCACTTCACCCGCGATCGATGAAGTTTCCGGAATTGCAAATTAAATAATCAAGTACAATGGGGTTTACCATTGCTTACAAACGCTTGTTCACCGTCAGAATAGACCATGGTTATTTTCTTAACCAGGGCCTCCGTGAATTTTCTTCGCTGAGTGAAAGTGAACAGGAAAGTGCCCGCCGGTCGTATGCACCTCAGTCTTTTCTGGAGATTTTGCCTACGGCTGATACCGCACAATTATTGCGGGGACGGAAACTTGTATTTCGGCAGAATGCTGATGGGTTTTATGTCGGGGTGCAAATTCAGAAAGATGCGGCAAAACTGGGTTTTTCAAGACCTGAAGTGTTGCTCGATGCGCCTTTACGGCTGACTTTTCTGATGCGGCTGAAGGACAATAATTTTTTCAACTATACGGCACTGCCTATAGGCGGAAACCGGTTTCCTGCTTACTATTTTTCCAATGAAGCGGGCAATGTGGTTTCGGGTGTAAAATATCTCAGCCGCCCGGTTCCGGGTTACAATCCTGCCCTTGCGTATGAGCCGGGTTCGCTGACTGCTATACCTTCGGGTACGTCCTCTGTTTTATATGAAGCCGTCAGGCTTACAGGCCCTGGTCCACGTATTGCCGCTGACTGGCTGGAATTACCTGCGGGGTCCCCGCCATTTGTGTCAGGTGCAGATCGTGTGTCCCTGCTCCCTGCTTATTTTAATCTTGATCTTCCATCGAACCCATCCGGACCTCTCACACTGAAACTTATTCGCCCCGGATCATCTGAGCCGGATTTCCTGCAGACGATTCCCCCATCGGGTGCTGCTTCCGTTGTGATTGATCTCCGTAAAGCCACTCCCGGTCGCTATGATTTCCGTCTGGAAAATGCTTCCGGGGTGGCTATTAGTTCTCCGGTTTCCGGCCCTTGTTATGTCGACCAGGCGCTATCTGAATCCCGGCCTTTTGGGATGATTGAATGGATTCACCGCACAGATCTGGATCAGGGGGCGTATGCCTGTGTGTCTGGTGCAGATCAGGAGTTATTGTCGCCCGAATTTGTCTTTTCGTTCAAAAACAGAACAACTTTCTGGCGTTATATTTTTAATCGGGAGCAGAGTCAGACAGATGCGCAACTGGGCGATTTTATCCGGGAAGGAGGCCCTGCTGAAAAAAAGCGGTTTCACACCGCTACTCCCTTTCCGCTTACAAAAGCTCTGATACAGGTAAAAAAATTTAACACTGACACCCTGCTCCCTAATCCGGGTATATCTATGATTAAGCCCGATCCTGCCGATCATCAAATTTATTCTGAAATCTATATCAACAGTTAATCTTATACCACTTATGGCAAGCACATTCAAAACCCCCGGTGTTTATGTAAAAGAAATCTCGAAGTTCCCCCCGTCTGTGGCTCAGGTGGAAACCGCGATACCGGCGTTTATTGGTCATACAGCCTTTGCGCTCAACACCAATGGGCAAAGCCTGAGTATGAAGCCCTGGCGAATTTCGTCCATGGTGGATTACGAATTGTATTTCGGGGGTGCCGCTCCGGAAGAAAATATTACTGTCTCTATCAATGAAACCCGCGATGCGGGAGGTCGTGTCACTGCTCAATCGCTGACTGCCGCCATTGGCGCCCGTTCTCCGTATATCATGTATTATTCGCTTCAGATTTATTTTGCCAATGGCGGTGGCCCTTGTTACATCGTATCGGTGGGTGATTATTCTTCGCCGATTGCTTTGGGCGATGATGACAGCGGGCTCAGAGGCGGGTTGAACCTTTTGGAAAAAGAAGATGAACCCACCCTGCTCGTATTTCCCGAAGCCCAGGCATTGAGTTTTGATCCTTCAGGTACGGGCCAGTCAGATCAGGGTGCCTTATACGATTTTGCCCTTCAGCAGTGTGAAAAACTTCAGGACCGTTTTGCAGTAATGGATATGTTGCCGCATAGCAGTACAACACGTGTGGTTGATCTGCAAAATGCCTTCCGCGACAGAGGCGTTGGCAACAATAGCCTGAAATACGGTGCAGCTTACGCTCCAAACCTGGAAACCATTTTTGATTATCAGTTTGAACCCGCTGGAGTAACCGTTAGTTATATGGTAAATGGCGCGCCTAATGCAGCAATCGCAGACCTGGCCGCGCTTGAAGCTGCGGATAAAGGACTGTTTGCACGTGCTCAACTGGCCATCAACAGTATCCCCTGTATCCTTCCGCCCAGTCCGGCAATTGTCGGCATTTATGCTTCTGTTGACAGCAGCCGCGGTGTATGGAAAGCTCCCGCAAATGTCAGCCTGAACGGGGTGATTCAGCCGATTATGAAAATTACGAATGCAGAACAGGAAGATATGAATGTGCATACTTCCGGAAAGTCAATCAATGCTATTCGCTCGTTTGTTGGCAAAGGCAATCTCGTATGGGGTGCCCGTACCCTGGCTGGAAATGATAATGAATGGCGGTATGTATCTGTTCGTCGCTTCTTCAATATGGTAGAGGAATCTGTAAAAAAGGCTTCCGAACAATTTGTCTTCGAGCCCAATGATGCCAATACCTGGGTGAAAGTGCGTGCAATGATTGAGAACTTCCTTGTACTTCAGTGGCGTGCAGGTGCGCTCGCAGGAGCAAAACCGGAAGATGCTTTTTTTGTAAGAGTAGGTCTTCCCGAAACGATGACGGCGGTAGATATTCTCGAAGGCAGAATGAATGTCGAGATAGGAATGGCCGTGGTACGCCCTGCAGAATTTATCATTCTGAGATTCTCACACAAAATGCAGGAATCCTGATCTGGAATATAGAATAAAACGCCCATGACCTACAAGACGCCTGGTATTTACCTGCGGGATCTCACGCCTCCGCAGCCTGCTGATCCGTTGATAGAAACCGCGCTCCCGGCATTTATCGGCTATACCGAATTTGCACCGGAAAACGGCGACTTTCAGCCTTTCCGGATCAAAACGCTGGCTCACTTTGAATCTCTTTTTGGTGGAAACTATCAGCCGGATAGTTACTTTGCAGATGTGCTTCCTGACGGGGAAACCCTTATAGCTACAGGCCCGGACCGGCGGTTTTTTCTCTATGAAAGTTTGCAGCTCTATTTTGACAATGGGGGTGGCGATTGTTTTATTGTTTCTGTAGGCGGATATGAAGATCTGATCACACTTGGGGAAGCCGGAGGGACAACCGCCTCGGGGCTACTCGGAGGCGTAAAAGCGTTGGAAAAGGCGGATGGCGTGACGTTGGTACTATTTCCCGATGCAGTAGGGCTTTCTGATCTTACAGAGCTCGGTCAGCTGCATATGACTGCTCTGGCGCATTGTGGCAAGGCAAAAAATTGTTTCCTGATTGCTGATCTCAAAAATCATGACCGTTTTCTGACCGCAGTTGATCGGTTCAGAGATTCCCTTGGGAACAATTATCTTCAATATGGGGCAGCTTATTTTCCCTGGATTTACTCGCTGTACGATCATCAGTTCCATTTTTATGAACTGAAGTTCCGGATCAAAGACGGAGAAACGCTGACTCCTGTCACTGACTATTCAATTTTTTCAGGAAATGTTTCTTCGGCAGAAGCGCAAAAACACTGGGAGTTGATCGCTGAAGTTTTGCGGCAAGGTCAATATGTAAACACAATTGCTGGTCTTGTTCATGATTCATCGCTGAACCGGAAACATTTCCACCTGCTCGAAACCCGCTGGCGCTCCTTGTATGAGGCGATTCTGATCCCCACTGACGAAGAGCGAAAGGTGCTGTTTGAAAAAGCTTTGTTATGGATTTCGGAAGTTGCATTGGTTTTACCCCGGCTGGACAATCAGCTTTCAGATGTGCTGGATGATTACATATTCATTCGCAAAACGGACAAAACCTATATCGCTGCGCTGGAAAAACTGATTGCTTTGTACAAAGCAGCTTCGATGTATGACTTTCTCTTCCCGCAGCAAAACTTTGACGAGATCCACGAAATTTTTTCCGATCTCAATGGAACCAATTGGATTCGCACAGCTGTCGTGCCGCACATTCCAGCATTTTCAGACTGGGCGGAAGGCGAGGCAGAGGGCGAAACGCCGTTTCTGGAATCCTTGGTGAAACATCTGTTGCTTGTGGCTAAGCCGATATTGCAGGCGCTCAAAGGATTATTTGATCTGGCTCTGGCTCAGGAATTATCCGCAGAATCTCAGTTGTTTTCCCTGCATCCCTTTTTCTCAAAAGTGAAGGCTTCGCTTTCCCTTCAACTGAAAAAAATGCCGCCCTCCGGTGCAGTTGCCGGGGTGATTGTTCGCACAGATGCGACCAAAGGTGTGTGGAAGGCCCCGGCAAATGAGCAAATCAAATCTACTTTGGGACCGTGTATTGAGCTCGATGACAGTGATCAGGAATCGCTCAACGTACACCCAACAGGAAAATCGGTGAATGTGATTCGTTCCATCCGAGGACGGGGAACCCTTATTTGGGGCGCGAGAACCCTGGCCGGAAATGACAACGAATGGCGGTATGTTCCGGTACGGCGCTATTTCAGTTTTGTGGAAGATTTTGTTTCTCAATCCGCAGAGCAGTTTGTCTTTGAACCCAATGATGCCAATACCTGGATGCGGTTTCGGCTTATGCTGGACAATTTCCTTCGGGCCCAATGGCGGCAGGGCGCACTAGTTGGGACAACCACCAATGAAGCCTATTATGTCTCAGTTGGTTTAGGGGAAACGATGACCAGCCAGGATATTCTGGAAGGCAGACTGATCGCTGAGATTGGACTGGCTGCGGTTCGCCCGGCAGAATTTATTGTGATTCACTATACATGTCGGATGGAAACATCCTGACCATCAATCAGATAGAATTTTTTAGTTCAATTAATTATTGTATCGATAACCAAAATTTTTTATGGCAGCTTATCCATTACCAAAGTTCCACTTTCAGGTTGAATGGGGCGGAACAAGCATCGGGTTTACGGAAGTATCCGGCCTGGATGTAGAGACAGAAGTCATCGAATACCGTCATGGCGCAAGTCCGGAGTATTTCAAAACCAAAATGCCCGGAATGCAGAAGTACGGCAATGTTACCATGAAGCGCGGCACATTTGCCGGTGATAATGAGTATTTCGCCTGGTGGAATACCGTTGCGCTAAACACCATCGAGCGCAGGGACCTGACCATCAGCCTGCTCAATGAAAATCACGAGCCTGTGGTTGTGTGGAAAATTAAAAATGCATGGCCGGTGAAAGTGCAATCTACCGATTTGAAATCAGACGGAAATGAAGTGGCGATTGAGAGCATCGAAATAGCGCATGAAGGTTTGACCATTCAAAACGGATAGCTATGGCTTTAGGAGAATATCCGCCCGTGGGGTTTCACTTTTCCGTCGTTTTCCAGCTTTTACCGGCTGCGCCGGGAGATATTATGTTTCAGGAAGTCTCCGGCCTTTCGGTAGATATGGAAATGGAATCTTATGTGGAGGGTGGGGAAAACCGGTTTACCCACCAGCTTCCTACCCGCACGCGCTATTCTGATCTGACGTTGAAAAGGGGAATTGCGCCGATCTCTTCGGGCGTTTTCAACTGGGCAAGAAATGCCATTGAGTTTTTTCATTTCCAGCCCGTAAACCTTGTGGTTTCCCTTCTGAATGAAGCGCATACCCCGATTGCTTCCTGGTATGTGGTCAACGCCATCCCAAAACGATGGGAAGTGTCGGCCTTCAATGCCGAACAAAGCTCGGTGGTGATCGAGACCATAACACTTAGTTACCAGTATTTTAAAAACATCCGGTTAGCCTTCTAAATTATGCCACTTGAAATCAGAGAACTCGTCATCAGGGCACTGGTCGCACCTGAACCACAGCAATCAATGGATGATCAGGCTTCTGAAAATGCTGAGCATGAAAATGCTTTTCGTCAGGCAGAAGAAAAACGCCTGATTCTGGAAATCGTCCAGGAGATGTTGGAAAAGAAAAATGAACGTTAGCCATGTTGCCAGAAATACCCGGTGTTACCAGCGGTGAACTGAAGAAGTTCAAAATTGAGGGTTTTAAAAATTCTGCGAGAACCCCCAGAAGTGCCCCTCAGAAATCTTTTGAGGTGATGTATAACCCCAATTCCTATACGGAGCGGGTTCAGATCAATTTTACTCCCCGGAGAGAGCCCGGAAATGATAGCCGCAGGCATGTATTTAACAATATCGGGCCACAGGATTATCAGTTCGAATTCCTGTTTGACGGTACAGGCGCTTCTGATCCTGGCAACGGGCTGGGAATAGGTGCTGCTGTACCTGGGGCAAATAAGATCCTTCCTCCCGTAAAAATAGAGGACAAGATCAAGGCATTTATGGATGTGTGTTTTGAGGTAGAAGGAAAAACCCATCGTCCGAGATATCTGATTCTTAGCTGGGGTACATTGGTTTCACATTGTATTTTGAAGTCTGCGGATGTCAACTATACGCTGTTTAAACCCGACGGAAAACCACTTCGCGCCAAAATAAAGGCCACATTTACAGAAAGTATCGACGATGCCTTGCTCGAACGCAGGCGGCGCGTGAGTTCACCCGACCTTACACATATTCGCTTCGCTGGTGAAAATCAGAATCTGCCACTCATGGCTGATACTATTTACAATGACCCGTCTTATTATTTACAAGTAGCCCGCCACAACAAGTTGAAACACTTCCGCAGGCTGAAAACTGGTCAGGAACTTCAGTTTCCCCCACTAAAAAATGAAAACGAATGACATTTCCCCGAACTATCCACCAGAATATAATCCCTGATACGCCTACTTTCCAGTTAAGGGTCAATGGAAAAGACATAAATCCTGAGTATCAGGTGATGTCTATGGTGGTTACCCGTGCTGCAAACAGGATATCGGTTGCCGATATTATTCTTCAGGATGGCAACTCTGCGGAGGAAAACTTTTCAGTGAGTAGTTCGGCGGATTTTGTACCTGGTGTGGATGTGGAAATACAGATGGGGTATCAGTCCAAAAACCAGACGGTTTTTAAGGGGATCATTACCCACCATTCGATTAAAGTAAGCGCTTCCCGGCCTTCGATTCTTCGTATTTCCTGCCGTGATAAAGCCGTGAAAATGACGGTTGGCCGCAAAAATTCCTACTATTACAAAAAGAAAGACAGTGATATCATCAAATCGCTGATTTCTCAAAGTGGGGCGCAGGCTTCGGTCGAGGGCACCAAGGTGACTCACCCGGAAATGGTCCAATATTATACTACAGACTGGGATTTTCTGCTAAGCCGGGCTGAGGCCAATGGTTTACTTGTGTTTACGGAAGATGGAAAAGTAATTGCCAAAAAACCAAAACTGGGAAGTCCTGTTGTTTCGGCACTTTATGGGGCTTCTATTCTGAGCTTTGAGGCCGAAATGGATGCCCGTTATCAGTATGGCGGCGTGGAAGCTACTTCGTGGGATTCTTCCAAACAAAAAACCGTCTCTGCCAAAGGATCAAAACCTCCAAAACTTTCCCCTGGCAATATCGACACTTCCAAACTTTCCCAAACGCTTGGAATAAAAAATCTTCCCATGATGCATGGCGGACAGTTGAAGGATATGGAGTTGAAAGAATGGGCAGATGCACAGATGCAGAAGAGCCAGTTGTCGAAAATCCGCGGACGCGTGCGGTTTCAGGGGTACGACAAAATCAAACCCGGAGATACGATCGCTTTAGGTGGATTGGGAAAAAGATTTAATGGCGATGCATATGTTTCCGGTGTCAGGCATGAGTTTGATAATATGAACTGGGAAACGGAAGTGAGCTTTGGTCTGGATCCAGCCTGGTTTCACGAGCAGTTTGATAATATCATGGATAATCCGGCCTCTGGTTTATTGCCGGCAGTTCATGGTCTGACGATCGGACTGGTAACCAAACTGGAACAAGATCCCGATGGCGAAGACCGGGTGAGAGTCATTATCCCGACTATCGATGCCAGTGGAGAAGGTGTGTGGGCGAGAGTAGCAAGTCTGGACGCCGGAAAACAAAGAGGAAGTTTTTTCCGCCCCGAAATCAACGATGAAGTCGTGCTCGGATTTCTCAACGACGATCCGCGCAACCCGGTGATTTTGGGACAATTGCACAGCAGCAAAAACCCCGCCCCAGTGAAGGTAAAAGATACCAATCATGAGAAAGGATTTTATACCCGCTCGAAGATGAAGCTGGTGTTTAATGACGACGATAAATCCATTTCCATGGAAACACCCGGCGGGCAGAGCCTCGTGATTGACGACAAAGCCGGATCCATCGTAATCAAAGATAAGAATGGCAATACCATCACACTCGATTCCGCCGGAATAACCCTAAAAAGCGCCAAGGATATTATCCTGAAAGCAGGCGCAAATCTGAAGGCCGAAAGCTCGGCCAATATGGAACTCAAAGGCGGCGCCCAGTTAAAAGCCTCCGGCTCCGCCGGCGCAGAATTAAGCTCAAGCGCCGTCGCTACCATCAAAGGCTCTCTTGTTAAAATAAATTAGCCGTTGGCTATTAGCTATTAGCCGTTAGCCATTAACCATTAACCATTAACAATTAACAATTAACAATTAACCATGCCGCCCGCAGCCAGACTCAACGATATGCACGTATGCCCGATGGTGGATCCATCAGGAACCCCCCATGTGGGCGGCCCGATTACGGGGCCAGGTGTACCTACAGTTCTGATTGGCGGAAAACCCGCCGCAGTTGTCGGTGATATGATTACCTGCACGGGACCTCCCGATTCGATTGTCAAGGGCTCTTCAACGGTAATGATCGGCGGAAAACCCGCAGCCCGTCTGGGCGATAGTACGGCACATGGCGGGTCTATTATTTTGGGAGAATTTACAGTAATGATCGGAGGATAACGATATGGCAGATTACGATTTTATCGGCAGGGGGTGGGGGTTTCCACCCACATTTGACAAGTCAACCGGTGGCGTGCAGATGCTCACTGGGAAAGAGGACATTCAAAGTAGTATTGAAATTATCCTTACCACCGGAATCGGCGAAAGGGTCATGCGCCCTGACTTTGGGGCAGGAATGGAGAAACTTTTATTTGAGCCTTTGGACACCACGCTTCAGGTCTATATGAAAGATGTAATCCAGACGGCGATCCTCTATTTCGAACCAAGGGTCGTACTGGACGACGTGCGACTTGAGCCAGTGGCTGAAGAAGGACTTGTCCGGATTTTTATCGAATACACGGTCGCAGGGACAAATACCCGCACCAATTTTGTTTTCCCTTACTACCTCGAAGAAGGTAGCCAGATCAGGAATGAAACGCCATGAAGCATAACCGGAACGAAAAAATATTATGAACAAGATTAGTTCAACCTATAAAAATCCGCTCAGACGAGATGGCACCAGCCAGGACCAGCGACTGCTGGATGGCCTTCGTGCTGACTTTGTGCGTGTGGACGAAAAGGAAATTCAGGATTGGCTCTTATACACCCGTCAATATGCCGGGCTGGTGCAATATTATAATACCCAAAATCAGCCTGAGGGAAATTGGCAGACATTTATCGAAAATGATATCAGTACCCTCGTGGCTATGGTTTCTTCGACGGGGGCTGAAGCTTATCGAAGCCGGTTTGAAACCCAGGTGAAAGCTGCGGAAAAATCGGTAAACCAACCCGATGATAGTGCAAAAGCATTTGCAGGGATTCTTGTTTCCCTGTTTGAAATTGCCCAAACCCTCAATCTATGGTACCAGAAATCCATTCCTGGGCTCAGCCTGCACAAAACACTCGATCGTCAGATTCAATCAAGGCTTGAGTATGCATTTGCCGAAACCCTCCAGTGGTTAATACAGGGGAGAAGTCTGGGACTTCCGATGAAAGCTGCCGGATTACCGGATGTAAACCTCGACAGGCTTACGCGTACCTGGCCCAATGGGGATCTTCCTGTGGAAGAAAAACCCTTCCTCTGGGGTATTCCTGAAACCAAACGCCAGATATACCGCGAAACGGCAAAACTCGAAGGTCTTTTTCGGAGGTTTTATGAGGTAATGGCGGCAATGATCCATCAGGCGCCGGAGTTTTTGGAAGAAACTTTTGCCGCATATCCTGAACATCAACCGCATATGGCACTTTTCCTGGCTTTTCTCAATCTGATGAAGATTGCCCGGGATCATATGAACAGCCTGACAAAACGCCATCTCGATTTTTATTTTAAAGAAGTACTTCAACTCAAAAACCGTCCTGAAGATCCGGATGAAGTTCATCTCATCTTTACACTGGCAAATAATTTTAACAGTCATCTGATCCCGGAAAATACCACCTTTGATGCGGGGGCAGACGATAATGGCGCAGACCGGATCTATGCTGCAAATGAAGAAGTTGTCGTAAACCGCGCCATAATCGATCCGGAAGTTGGGTTGAGAACCCTGTTTATCCGCAAAAATTTCGATCCGCCAATAGAGGTTTCCACAAATCCGGGAGAGGCAGTTGCTGAATTTACCATCGAAAATATCTATGCTGCACCCGATGCAGACTCTTCCAATGGCCTGGGCGGCGTTTTGCCCGCAGATTTTCCCACCTGGGAATTAATGGGAAGTGAAAATATGCCTTTTGCCGAAACAGGCTTTGCGATCGCCTCGCCTATGCTTTTGCTCGGGGAAGGAACTCGCACCATCCGTATGGTCTTTCAGTTCCGCAATCTGGCCGCTACCGTTGCCAAATACGGGCGATCCCGTATCAAAAGTGAGTTGGGCAACAATGTGAAAATATATCTTTCAGGAGAAAAAGACTGGGTGGTTGTCGAAAATCGGGTCGTAGATATTCTCACAGATATTCCTTTTCTTTCTGAATCAGCCGGTTCGGAAGAAACGCTGGGAGAAGTGATATTCGAACTTTCACTGGGGGTTGATGTTCCTGCAATTGTTCCCTATTCTGAGGAAATTCATCAACGCGGACTGGAGGCCCGTTTCCCTGTAGCTTTATTTATTTTTGACAACCGGGGACTCTCAACCTTGGGCGATCTGGACCTCAACTTAAGAGGCGGAGTGGCGGTTTATGCTTCGGATGCAGAGTATCTCAAAGGCGAATTTATCTCTTTTGATAACGCAATATTTAAGGCAAATGCAGATGTGATTGGCATTCCGCCCGGCGATGCCAATGCGTATCTCTGGAGTAAAATCAATATTGATGCGCCCGATCCCTGGCAGGTGAGAAATCGCTCAACAGACGCGCCCTATATGCCCGGTGATGTTGTCTCTTATGGCCCGGAAAAATATCGCACAAATGCCAAAGTATGGGACCTGAATCCCACCATTCAGGTGAAAATCTGGGAATCTGGCCCTTTGGGAAATATCGGATTTGACCCCGCCAAAACTTATATCGCCAGGGAGTATGTCAGTTTTGAAAACTGGCTATATCAGGCTAAAGTACTCGTTCCGGCCATCGCACCTTCGCTCTCTCCTTCATGGAGAAAGACGCCCGATTATGTGGCAAACAATACGCCTTTGGTCAAAGGGGAAATCAATTTTTTGCCTTCTGCTTCTGCCTATTTTGTGTTGTTGGCTGATGAAGCTTCGGGAATTGAGCCGGGCTCCGCAGCTGATATTTTGATCTGGCAACAAATAAAAGCTTACGAAAACGCTCCTGCTCAATTATATAAAAAGGATGATGTCATCCTGGTGGAAGGGCCTAAGTTCTACCGGGCACGGGCCGGGTCAAAAGGCATTGCTCCGGGTTCAAATTCCAATGGTTGGGGGCCTATGGATGGGTATGTCTCCGGGACAAGCTATCAGCCAAACGATACGGTCGTCTTTAAAGATAAATTGTATAAGGCAACTGTGGCCAATCAGGGCGTTTCTCCTGAAGGAATTTCGGGCGTTTGGGCAGAGGCTGGTTTGTATAGCACCGTGCAGTCCTATTTTCCCGGCAATGTTGCGGTATTAAATAATAAACTGTACCAGGCCACTTTTGCATCGCAGAATGCTTCTCCGGATCAATCGGGATCTTCCTGGATTGAAAACGCTGTGTGGAATCCGACAACTGCCTACCTTGCTAATTCATTTGCGGTTGTAAATGGAAATTTGTACCAGGCCAGTTTCCGCTCAAAAGGGGTTGCCCCTGATGGCAGCACCAATTCATGGAGTGAAGTCGCCAGTTGGAATGCTGCCCCTCAGGCACCTTATCAGGTAGGCGATCAGGTCAATTATGCCGGATCATTGTACAAGTCAAAGGCCGTGCAGTCTGGTATTGACCCGAATTCCAATGCCAATGGATGGACATTAATCCCGACTTATCAGACAAGTGCCACTTACTCTGTGGGTGCATACGTAAGTCACAATGGGGTTGTGTACCAGGCAAAATTCTTAATGTTTTTTTCTGTTCCTCCCACAGGCGCAGCCAACGATCCCTTCTGGCAAAGTGTCCTCCCCGTGGCATCCATGGCGCTGTACAATCCTGCCACTTTATATGATTCCGGGCAATTTGTTCAATTTGATCCCGGCACCGGACTGCTCCCTTACCTTTCCAATGCAAGAACGCAAGGGGTACAACCCAATGAAGCCGGTCCGTTGTGGGAGCTCATTTCGGTCGTCAACCTTTACAACGACACTACCGAATATCAGACTGGAAATACGGTGCGTATCTTTCAGGGGATTCCTGCCAGCAATCGCTTTTTTGTCGCCACTCAAAATGTCATCGGCGATCATCCGTTGAACCTGAGTTTTCCCTGGCAAAATATTTCTGCTTTGGTGACAGAGTATTCGATTTCGCTTTTCTACGCAACATCTAGTCTGGTTAAGGTTACGGCAGGCGCGGGAAATGTTCGCTTTTTCCGGGCAATAGAATCCAGCCTGGGCGATCATCCTACCGATACGATCAGTGTATGGGCCGATATTAGCTCCGGCGTGTTGACCTGGACAGCGAATGTAGAATATCTGAAGGATGCTAAAATCAAAGTAGTCACCCCGCAGGCGACGCGCTTTTTTGTCGCGCTTCAAAGCAATAAAGGGGCTGATCCCACCGGCGCCACTAATCCCTGGGTGGAAGATTCAAACGCTGTTCCGGACTATAGTGCTGCGTTACAATACCAGGTTGATGATAAGGTAAAAGTGCCTGTTTCGGGCAATCCGGGCTTTTTTAAGTTTTTCAAATCGACAGGAATTACTCTGGGATCCGATCCTTCTGTCAATTCGCCGATTTGGGTAGTTGAAGCTACCTCGCCTGTAAGCTGGGTCAGCTCGGGGGCTTATGTTCACAAAACATTGGTCTCTGAAGACAATGTATTTTATCAGGCTAATATCAAAACTACAGGAATCAGACCTTCTTCCGGGGAGAAAATCTGGAAAAAATTAGCCCCTTCTGATTACAGTTCGTTTAATATTTTGCCTTACGATCCCAAACGCTCATTTATCAATGGGGATTACAGCGTGTATGGCGGAACGATTTACCAGGTAAATAATTCTTCGGGTATTTTACCGGCAGAGCTTTCGCCCGATCTCAATCCTTCCTGGGAGAAAAAATCAACGCTGGCAGAATACGATGCGCGCCAGGAATATCCGGTGGACACCTTTGTCCGATTCCGCGGGCGTATATACCGCACACAGGCACTGACGCGGGGGATCCCGCCTAATTCTGACCTTCTCATCTGGGAGAAAATCGATCTGGCCACGATTGGGGTTTACGATCCGCAGGAAGTATATGTAATGGGGGATTATGTTCAGTCAGGCGCATCCGTTTTTCGCGCCAATGCGGGTATTTCGGGTACGCCTCCCCCTGAGTTAGAACCCGAAGACGAGCCGTGGGTTCAAATTACCACCTATCAGCCGGGAAAAGGCTATGATATCGGCGACCACGTTTGGATAGGGGGCGCCATCTATAAATCAGAACTACCCGCCAACCAAAGCAAACCGGGCTCCGGGACCGGTTGGACAGAGATTACAGAGATTTTAAATTATGACTCTGCCGTTGCTTATGATGCAGGTGCAGTTGTATATGATTTGGGGAGGTATTTTGTTTCCCTTACTCAAACTACCGGACACACACCCGGGCAAAATTTTCTGCTTTGGGAGGAGGTGATCCGAATTGCAGCATTTAATGGTATAGAGCGGTTCCTGCCGGGGGAATACGTTCAGTACGGGCGCAACATTTACCGGGCGCTTACAACCGTCGTGGGGGATGACCCCGAAAACTCACCTGAGCTCTGGCAGATTATCGGCGCGATTCCGGTGTATAATAATGAGAAGCCCTATTTCCAGTATAGCCATGTTCTTTCCGGGGGCAAGGTGTATATGGCGATGAGAAATACCAAAGGGTTGTCCCCTGAAGCTGATACCGCTCATGCAGTCTGGCGGCAAGTGTTGTATAGCTATCCTTACAAATTTTTCCGCGAACCCAAAGTCTATAAATTTGATCTGGGGGTAACCGTTGCCGGAATTCAAAACCTGATTCTTGAAAATGACGATGGCACAATTGCTCCGGGCAAACCGTTTTCCCCTTTTGGTTCTGCTCCCAAAGTAGGCGGCAATTTCTACATCGGTAGTCATGAGGTGTTTTCCAAAGCGCCCTCCACCGTAAATATTCAGTTGGAATGGGGCGATTTGCCTTTAACCGGTGATAAGCTGGATTTCTCTACCCATTATGCCAACTACAACGACGCCCTATTCAGCCAGGATTCTGATAATACCGGGAATACGGGGAATACAGCAACGGCTGTCTCTCCGGTTGACTCCAATAGCTATTTTAAGGCCGGGGTAAATCTGCTGCTTAATGGAAACTGGCGAACATTTGGCGAACCCAATTCTCCGATTACTCTTCCTTCCGGGCCATTGGCTTTGTTTTCTGAAAATGCTGCTACTCCGGAAGATCTCGATCAGTTGCGCAATTTTCACTCCCAACAAGTCGATATTGCGGTTGCATTTGACCGGCTGAATGTAAAACGCGATCCTTTACTTGCACCCTTTACTGCTTTCCGGAATGGAATGGCACGGGGCTTCCTGCAGTTGCGACTTTTGAAAGACTTTTTCCATGCGGATTACCCGCGGTTTGTCGCAAAATCTGCGATGGAGCGAAAATCTCAGCTGTTACCCAATGAGCCCTATACGCCGCTAATTAACCGGATTTCTCTCAGCTATTCTGCTTCGGAGACTATTAACTTTTTCGTAAAATCTTCTGCAGATTTTCCAAACCGCGTAGAGCAGTTCTTCCATATTCATCCTTTTGGCCATGTGGAGTTTTTTCCGGTGGACGAATCTCCCTCAGATCAGGTATTTGCCAGCCCGCTGCTCGTACCTGTCTTTGAGGCAAAAGTCCTGAACCCTGAAGATATCATTCCGCCAACTGCGGACCATCAGTACATTGATGCTACCGGTAATTTGTTTATCGGTATCCGAAATCTTGATCTGCCTCAAAATCTGCATATCTTGTTTCAGGTAGCCGAGGGAAGTGAAGACCCGGCGCATTCGGGGCAAAGGGTGGCCTGGTCGTACCTCTCCCATAACCGGTGGAAAGATCTCGACAATTCCCGTATTCTGGGTGATACAACCAATCATTTGCTGACATCTGGTATCGTGAAGTTTTCGCTGCCCGATGACATGACAAACAGCAATACGCTTCTGCCAGGTGGGGGGCTGTTTTGGATCAGGGGGAGTATTATCAACTACGCAGATGGTATTGCGAAAGGATTAAAAATTCTTCCCCAGGCACTGTTGGCAGGTTATCGAAAACAACCTGAGAATGATCCCCGGCATCTGGCGACCGTTTTGCCTTCGGAATCAATAACCAGTCTGATCAACCGACAGGCAGCGATTAGTGAAGTGTTGCAACCTTTCCCGTCTTTTGGCGGGAGACTGGCCGAAACAGACGAGCAGTTTTACGTGAGAGTAAGTGAGCGTCTGCGCCACAAAAACCGGGGAATTACGATTTGGGATTATGAACGGCTGGTATTAGAGCAGTTTCCCCAGATCTATAAAGTCAAATGTATCAATCACGGCAAACCTGGAAACGAACTGGCGGCAGGTTATGTGCATCTGGTGGTCATTCCCGATTTGCGCAATCAAAATGCTGTCAACCGGCAAAGACCCGCTGTAAGTGTCAACCTTCGAAACGAAATCCGCAATTTCCTCAAGACCCGCGTCTCTGATTTTACCGAAGTGATTGTCGAATCGCCGGTTTATGAAGAAGTACGGGTAAAAGCCAATGTGAAATTCGCCAGGGGAAAAGATATTGGGTTTTATTCTGGACAGATTGTCAAAGACATTATTCGATTTATGGCGCCGTGGCTGTACGATCCGGAGACCCGCATTTCATTTACCAACGAAATTACGCCGTCGGGTATACTCAATTTCTTAGACGAGCAGCAATATGTGGACTATGTAACCGACTTCCGGCTGGAATACCGGAAAAACACAGATGATCCATGGGCAAAAGTAACGGGTGATGTTGTGGCCGCTTCGACCGCTTCGTCATTGCTTGTTCCCGCCCCTGCATTATTGCATGAGATTCACCCCATAGAAGATGAAAAATGTCAGATAACAACCTCTTTCTAATCCGCGATCAGGTTTTGCCTGACAGCCAGAACTACGAGCTGCTGCGAAAGACCGGCATTCAGCATATTCAGAATCTGGCAAACAGACTATGGACGGACTACAACGCCTCTGACCCAGGGATTACCCTGCTGGAAGCGCTGTGTTATGGCATTACGGACCTGGGATACAGGACAGCGTATGATCTCAAAGATTTGCTCACAAGGTCTGAAAAAGGGGCGGCCATTGCGCCTTCCGGGTTTCATAAAGCCCGGGAAATTCTCACCAACGGCCCTGTGACCTTTAATGACCTGCGAAAAATGCTGGTGGACATTGAGGGCGTCAGAAATGCCTGGGTGGAAAAATTTACAGATACGGAGTTAAACGGGCTGTATGAGGTGTTTCTGGAGTTTGAGGAGTTTGTCGAAGACCTGAAGCTGGGACTCAAAGACCGAGATAACTGCTTAGGTGAAAAACTCAAAGGCAAATACGAAACGCCCGGCTTTGGAAAAATGCGTGTCAAAGTTACCCGGGATATGTTGCTCAGGTCCTTGAGCGTATTTCCTGACTGCCCAGGAACGGTCGTTGTGCGCCTGCTCAATGCCGGTGGAGAAGTACTCAAAACTGCCAGTCAGGAGGTCTTGGAAAGCGGGGTAAAAACACCCATTTCGTTAAACTGGGTATTGGTGCCATCTCCGGATGAAGAAGAAGATAATTATTATATTCTCGATGCAGAAGGTTCTACCGTGAATCTGTATATGAATATCGGCGGTATCCGCGTGGATTGTCTGGCAGAAATTGAAGGATATGCGGAAATCATTCCCGGAGACAAACACAGCGGGCCTGAAAGAGATAATTATTATTATTTCTATGACTTGATATTGGATTTTCCCGAACCGGGAAGTGCGCCCGATTATCCGGCTAAAGCGGTTCTTGGACTTTCTGACTACGACAAAAGAAACCTCGAAGGCGAATTTTTATTTACCGATGGCAAGTGTATCCAGTTTGATGTTGAGCGTAAACTAACGCTTGAATCAGTATATATCTATGGCCATAAAAAGGGAAAGGTAACCGTCGAAGTGAAGAATATGGCAGGTAACGTCGTCTGCTGTGAAGAGGTCGTTATTAAGGGCGAGGATCGAAGAACGCGCGTAACGCTGGGATGCCAACTGCCGCCATGTCAAAACTACCGGATCGAAGCCCGGTCGGAAACCGTAAAATTGTACGCCAATCATCAGGCTGATTTTCCCTATTCAGAACCGGAGGTGATGATTTTGCTGGGGGGAATGGCTGGCGAATACCTGGAGCAGGAATACTATTTTTTCTATGACTGGGAAATCAGTTTTGAAAAACCGGTTGGGAAAAATATCCCTTCCATGTTATTCACCAAAACTGCGGTCAAACAAAGAGCGCTGGACAAAATTCTCTCCAGCCGCAACTTGTGTGAAGACCTGGTCGGAATCAAAGAATTGCGGCCTGAGGACATTGGGATCTGCGCCGATATTGAATTGAAACCGAACGTGGACGTGGAGGAAACCATGGCCGAAATTCTTTTCCGGATGGAAAACTTCATCAAACCACCGGTAAGATTTTATACACTGGAAGAAATGTTCTCCAAAGAAAAATCTGTGGAGGAAATATTTGATGGCCCTGCTTTGGATCACGGTTTTATTGATGATGAGGAGTTTAGAAAACTCATTCCCCGCCGTCCGCTTCGCGCTTCTGATATCATCCAGGAGCTGATGGATATACCGGGTGTGATTTCCGTGAGAAATCTGGTAATGGTAAGTTTTATAGATGATCGTTTCCGCGATGAGGAAAAGTGGGAGCTTTGCCCTTCTCCCGATCCCTGCCGTATTCCTAACTTTAGTCCTTCCCGTTCCAATTTTATTTTTTATAAAAATGAGCGCCCATTTTATGCCAATGCTGATAAAGCGCTTCAGATTTTGCAAAACAGGGAGGCAGAGAGTTTTCGGATAAAACACAAGGCACATCAGGATAATCTTCCGGTTCCCGTAGGAGAAGATATGGAGCTGGCCGACCATTTTCCCGTGCAAAATGATCTTCCGCTAAACTATATGGTGGGGCAGTATAAAGTGCCACAATCGGCATCCGCATTGAGAAAAGGACAGGCGGCGCAATTGAAAGGATTTTTGCTTTTTTTTGAGCAATTATTCGCCAACTACCTTGCCCAGTTGTCGCATATCAACGACCTTTTTTCATGGGAAAATCCTGAAAAGGGTGATAGAGTCAGAACCTACTTCACCCAAAAGCTCAATGAAACAGAAATTGCCGGGCTTCCCGATTTATATGCAGAATACACGCAGCTGCAGGTACAACTCGAAGCGATCATAGAAACGCCTGAAGTCGCGCATGAAAGAAAACTCCGTTTTCTCGAACACCTTATCGCCCGGTTTGGCGAGGTTTTTACCGACTACAGCCTGACGATGTTTGGGATGTACGACGACAAGATTGCCGTATCCCGGAGAATTATTGAAGACAAACAAGCCTTTCTCACCGACTACCCCAAACAGAGCAGTGAAAGAGGACAGGCTTATGATTATCGTTATCCGCTTGATTCTGAAAACCTTTCCGGTCTTCAGCGAAGGGTTTACCGCAAGTTGGGCATCCACTGTGTGAAAAGCCATAACCTGGCAGGCGAGCGGTTGAAGATTGTGGCTGATAACCCGGGCGAAGTATATTTTACGATTGTGGATGAGGACGGGGAAATCCTGTTTCGAAGCATTTCCTGCCCATCTAAAGCAGCTATGATTTCCATGCTGGACTTTGTGCTTTTGCTGGTAATGGAAGCCGGAAAAATCGCCTTCCGCGTGGAAAAATGCGATCACGAATGGCAAATGATCGTTGACTGCCCGGGCAAAGACGATCAACTGGTAGGTGTACTGGCGAATGAAGAAGCGCGCGAACCCGTCATCCATTACCTAAAGAAGATCGCGCACTTAGAAGGGTTTCATGTGGTTGAACATATCCTGCTTCGGGAAAGAAAGCCTGGCGATCCACATCTTCCCGTAAATGAAGGCTGTGATGGAGACTGCCCGGAAGTACCGGATCCTTATTCTTTTCACGCTTCCGTCATTATTCCTGCCTGGCCCCGGCGGTTTAGAAATATCCATTTCCGCCGTCTGATGGAAGAAACCATTCGCATGGAAGCACCTGCGCATGTTTACCTGCGGATTTGCTGGATCGGGCATGAGCAAATGCGGCAGTTTGAGCAGGTGCTCGAAAAATGGGAATGTGCGCTCGCAGATCTGACAGAAGAAAAACACGAAACCTACCGGAAAAGTATGGCCGCATTGATAGACAAACTTTTTCAACTGGAAAATATCTACCCACCGGCGAATCTTCACGATTGTGAATCTGCCGGAAATGATACCCCGCAGTTTGTGCTGGGGCAAAACAATCTTGACACATTAGGATAAACCACTCACGAAAAATTATTGCCATGAGCAACAGCATACAGAATTATTATCCCAGTTTTGTTCCCAATCAGGTACTGACTGATACTCAGCTCAATGAACTTCGCTCATTCCTCGACCAGCAGGATCATCTGACCCGCAACCGGCTGATCGGAACCGGAATTGTCTGTGGCTTGCACGCCAGCTATACCGCTACAGAAAAAAAGCTAGACCAGGAGTCACATGTGATTTCGCTTAGCAGTGGTTTGGGTATTACTTCTGACGGGTTTTTGATTGAACTTGGGGCTGCGACATTTTCCCGATACCGCCTCTATGAAGGCATTGACCGTGACGGAGATAAAACCATTGACTACCCTTATTGGCGTGATGCAAAAAAACCTGTATACGAGCTGGTGGCAGATCAGGTGGATAAGGTAGATATTGAGGTGAAAAAGGAGCCGGAAAAAATCTATCCGTTGGAAGAGCAATATATCCGAAGCCATGTGCTGGTGGTGTATATCGAGCCGATGGACGAAAGCCTGAAATCATGCAGGGTAACTGATTGCAGCAATAAGGGGTCGCGTATCCGACTGAATATAAAAGTATTGCTGGTGCATGACACGGATCTGACGGGCATGGCAAAAAACAGCCCGCTGAGCGCCCGGATGCTGCACATTCCCCGTTTTCATACGGTATTGCCGGCACCTTCAGTTACAGCAGATGGCAATCGTCTGATGCCGCTTGGGATGATCACCCGTACAGATGATATCCGGTTTGCTTATGGTACTATTATCGAAAAAATGCTGCCGCATATCAAAGATGTACTGGATAAATACCGCCGGCATGACGAACTGAGGAATTTCCTTCAAATGAAGAAGGAAGATCTCTTTGAAATGATCAACCGGGTCGGTGGCGATGATCCCATCATTGAACTACAGGAAAGACTGTTGCACATCTTTCCTGAGGGAAAAGACGCCAGTGATTATAATCAGTACCACTACGATTTTATCCGCGATCTGGTGGTCGCAATCAATGAGTTTGAAGTCGAATGGTGTAAGCTGGTCAAATCCTGTAAAGGCCCGGCTGATTTCCCCCGCCACCTGATGATTCGCCGCTTTGAATCGCCTCAAAAACCAGACGGTACTACATATAGACATACTTTCCAGCCTTCTGCGGTTAAAAACCAAATGTACCAGGACTGGGACCGGACCCGGAAAATGTTTCTCCGGATCCTGTATCTGATCGGGTATTTTGATGTAGAAACAGTAGCCACTTATGGAGACCTTTCGCGGGTTCCGGATATTCGCATTACACCGGGGCAGACTGGGTTTTATCCACTGGGTGAGCAGGCTATACCCTTTTATTACAATTGGAAGGAAAAAGTCTCAGCGTTGATCAGCTTCCCCGAAGCCTGGCAACCTGCCATGAACTGCACACCCGAAGAGCCATTTACTTTCCATCAGAATCCCAAAGCCACAGGCAACTTGTATGCAGCGCAGCCATTGCAGTTTGACCTCCGGCAAAAATCATTTTTCCAGATAGAGGGGCATCTGGGCAAAACCCCGGGCGAAGTGATGGACTTTTTACAGGCCGCCCGTCTTGTGCACAATCTCGATTTTGATGTCGTATTGTTTTACCTGTCGGCCTCTATGGATGAAGTACGCGATCCGATTCCGAATCCGCTTCTCTACAAAGATTATGTGAGCCATTTGACCGGAATGGAACACCTGAACGGAGTTGCACCCGGTGATACACTCATCTTACTTGCCGACCCCAAATGTCCGGGTTTTGATGACGATGTCGTCGTTGCAGACTTCACCCTGAAAGGCAAACTATCCTGTTGCCTGAATCTGGAATCTGTGGAACAGACCTATTATTCTGAGCCGAGGGCAAAAATGGAAGTTCATGTTTTTGATGAAGAAAAATATTACCTCGGAAATGCAACTGTAGAACTTCGTAAAAAAGGAGAAAAGGATGTTTTGGCTTCAAAGGTTACGCCCAATCAGACAAAAGGTGATGGCTCGACCCGCGAGGGAATTGTGTCCTTCGATGGGCTGACAGAAAAGGTCGGCTATGAGTTGACCGGTACGGCCCGGAAAGATAATATTTTATACTCCGGTGTAGCATCCGCTACAGCCAGCGCGGAGGGGCGGGTGGTCGAACTTATCCTTTTTGCCCTGATCGGTGATCCGAAAGAAGAGCCTCAGGCGCAATCGCGCGGATTTGCCATGGAAGAGGAAACCGCTGTTTCTGTAGCTCCGCCAGCACGAAAAGCCACTGTAACGGAGGATATATTTGCTGAAAGAAGACAAAGCCGGGTAAAGGCCATTTTTGCCTTCAATCAGTCGGGCGACTACCAGCGAAACCGAACGTACCAGGCGGCACAGGAATTTATCGGTGAGGACAAACTTACCGCAACGGCATTAAACACTGCGTTTAAGGATGCTGCCGGCAAATTGAAATCTGTCTATAAAAGAGCCAGCGGATCGAAGGAAAAGGACTACAGCCAAATGCTGGAAATGGTCTTTCTCGCATATATGGATCGTCTGGCAGAAACCTCGCCTTCAGCCTTGCCTACGGAAGCCAGTGAGGTTATCTCCGGTGAAGTTGCAGATTTTGCCGAGTACGGCCTGACTGCGACAGGTGTCAAAAAATCCTGGAATGCCGCTTCCCTGAAAAAAGCCACCTCTGGCAATATTGTCGATCAAATCAATCGATTGTTGAAATAAACCCAATAAAAACCGCTGAATGTCAGGGCAGAAACACATAATTGGAAAACAGGTTATTGAACTACAGGTTCCTTCGGGAGGGGATACATTTGCCCTTCAGCAGGAAGTGAGTTTTGTTTTCCGGAATGAGGTTTTACCCAGACTCGAAGCGATGTTTGACCGCATGGTAGATGCGGATACGGTTATTCGCCTGGATTTACTGGAAGTGGATTTGGGGCGACTGGATCCCCAGCGGCTGGCGGCCTCATTGATGGAGCAAATTCTCCCGAAAGTGGAGCAGGCGCTTCGTGAACAAATCAATAGCCTTTCAGCAACCGCCTCTGCCAAAAACCAGGGCACATTTAAGATTCCTCACAGTCTGACAGAAAGCCTGCTGTATTTTCTTGAAAACGGTTTTTTCCCCTGGTGGGGGAATAAGGAAAGTTGGGGAGAGTGGGAAATTGCCCTGGCAGATACGATTGCGAAAAACCCGGATTCTGCACAAAAGGTTCTGAATTTGCTTCGCAAAAATCCCCGGGCGAGAGACCGGTTTCTGTGGCAGTTTGGCGCCAAAATGCAAGCAACGTTGACCGCTTATACGGGCAATTTGCCCGATGTCATAGAAGGCCGGGAAGCAGAATGGCTGGAATTTTTTAGCCAATTGGGGAAAGCCAATCATTGGGACAAACACGACATTCCTTTTGTATTTCACCAGTCAGTTCAAGTGTTGAGATACAGCCTGGAAACAAGCCAGATTCCGGAAAGCCGGGCTGTTCATCTGCTGGTTCGCATTTTTTCCGGTCAGTTGAAAATCCCTTACCGCGAACTGCTGAAACAAATGCTGGAATTTTTGCTGGAAGGGAAACCCGTTTCTGTTTTTGGAGAATCCGTCTTACAGCCCGTACTTCTGCAACTCTGGGAACAAACCGGAAAAAAACCATTGTCCGGAAAGATTCAGACCAAAGATTCTCCCACACCTGAGTCAGAAACTCCTGCCAATAAAAAGCGCATTCAACCGGAAAAAGAAGATTTTGCAGACGAAAATGAGTTTGATAAAGATGCGGAAAATCAACCCGAAAAACCATTGGAGCCCGGGACAGGAATATTTATCGAAAATGCCGGATTGGTACTGCTCCACCCATTTCTCGCTAACTATTTCACAGCGTTAAATCTGATACAAAACGGCCATTTTGTCAATGAAGAAAGCAGACACCGGGCGATTCACCTGATACAATATCTGGCATCAGGAAAAACCGAAACGCCGGAACACGACCTGAGTCTGAATAAACTTTTA
The DNA here is from genome assembly GCA_041391665.1 of Bacteroidia bacterium. NCBI lineage: Bacteria > Pseudomonadati > Bacteroidota > Bacteroidia > Bacteroidia bacterium. The sequence continues at coordinate 1,204,107 of JAWKNO010000002.1, forward strand.
TGCGGATTGCCGTTATCAATTCCCGTAACACGGGGAGTTGAAATTACGGAACCCGAATCTGTTGAGTCAGAAACCCTGCTTCAGGCGGTAATTGGCCATTGGAAGGCATTAAAAAATACCAGTCCCGATGGCTTGCGGTACAATTTCCTCATGCGGGAAGGTAAGCTTACTTTTACCGAAAATGGCTGGTCACTGGCCGTCGAACAAAAAACGCAAGATATACTGCTGGGCAAGCTGCCCTGGGGAATCAGCCGGATTAAACTTTCATGGATGCCCGATTTACTTCGGGTGGACTGGGCATAAATGTATACACAATGAGAAGCAGAGAGAACATACAATCAAGTGGAAATAGGGTTGCTGCTGCAAAACCCTTTTTCAATAAAGGCCCTGAAGGCGGATTTTTTTTCAAAGAAAAAGTCAGCTTTACTGATGGTATGATTCAGCCATACCGAAATAAATCTGCATTCAACTTTGGAAAAGCGGATGGCGGCGGAATGGTCGAAGACAGCTTTAATAAATCAGATAAAGAGAAGAAACCCTGGATTCAAAATATTACCATCACATTTACCGGAAAGAAAAAAGATGCAGACGGAAATGATACCTGGAACGGAACGGTTGATGTCAGCTATTATCCCAATGCAGTAGCGTTATCCGGTTTTAGTTTTGCCATTTCCGGAGGTTCTGTACAGGTCGGCAATACTGATGCGGGAACCTTTACGGTACATCGGATAGAAGGAATTTCTTATAACAGCGGGAAATACTCGGATCTGACCGACGGCGTAGGTCCCGGCAAACGATACACCAAAAATCTGGGCCCGGCCAATATGCACTTTGCTGTGTTTTACAACGGCGGTGAAGCAATTCACCTGGGGCCATTGGGTGATTCCTCACACGGCTGTGTGCATGTAGATCCGGGCGACGCCATCAAAATGCGGCAGATCAACTACCACTCCGTGATTGGAAGAACAAAGGTGAAAGTCGTATATGCTTAATAACAGACGCTTGGATTTGTACATTGATAAATGAAAAGGCAATGAAATCAGAGAAACAAGGCATTTCCTCCGGCAGTCAAAAATCCTCCCAACCCTTCTTTCACAAGTCGGGCAATGGGTCCTTTTTTTCTCCGGAAACCATTCAGCGAAAACTTACCATTGGTCAACCCAATGATAAGTATGAGCAGGAGGCAGATGCAATGGCAGAAAAAGTAGTTTCCCGGTCAACAGCTTCTACGCCCAGTATTCAACAACAATGCGCCGAATGTGAGAAAGAGAAGCAAATACTCCCTATGCTCCAGCGGGAACCCCTGCCGGAAGAAGAAGAACTTCAGATGAAGCCGGAAATCATGCGGCAGGAAAATGATTTGTTGCAGGCAAGCCCAGACCTTGAGTCAAAACTCAGTTCGACCAAAGGCGGCGGTCAGGCCCTTTCCCCATCTGTACAGGCAGAAATGAATTCCTCATTTGGTGCCGATTTCAGCGGCGTGCGGGTTCATTCAAATACGAATGCAGCTCAGATGAGCCAGAGTATTCAGGCACAGGCATTTACAAATGGTAGTGATATTTATTTCAATCATGGAAAATACAATCCAGAAAGCAGTGAGGGCAAGAAATTGCTGGCGCATGAACTTACGCATACTGTTCAGCAGGGAGCTGTAAAATAAAAATTCAAACTGCAATAAACCACTAAAGTATGAGAACGGTTGAAAGGTCTGAATCCACGAGCGTATATAGAAAGTCGATTCCATTCTTCGGAAGGGTTTCGGGTGAATCTTTTTTCCCCCAATCAACTGCTTCTCCAAAAACAAATATATCTGACGAGGTCTATTCGAGGGAGGCCAAGGGGTTGTCAAAACCTATTTCGTCGGGCCATCGGACCCTTTCACAGGTGTCTAAACCCATGATTTCCCGATTTAGTGATTCTGTACATCATCAGGTGGAGGAGTATGCGCTGGGCAATGCCGGACTGGAGGCGGGAGCTATCACGACGATTATTAGTGCCAATACAGCAGAAGAGAAGGCTATGGTGAGGGAAAGATATAAAATTACAGATGAGCAAATCGCGCTTATTCAAAAGGCCGGGAAAACAGGTGAATTGAAATTTAGCAAGGGGCAAATTGAGGGTATTCACAAGGGAAATACTCAGCGGGATTACAGCCAGGTACCTAAAGCCGGGAATGCCGTACTGTTAAATCAATATAAAGACTTTGGTGGTTACCACCCCGAAGAACATTTTGATAATTTCATTTTTGATGTTCAAAACGGAAAATGGCGAACCAGGGGATCTGGCGGAAAGTTCAAATTTGCCGATCTGAATCATGCTGATAAAACCCCTATCGACTATATCAGGTCTCAGGTTTTTGAACTGGCAACAAATTATGATCAAGAAGGATTGACGGATGAACAGAAAATGGTATATGCCGGGAATGCCTTTCATACCATAGAAGATTTTTTTGCGCACTCTAATTTTGTTGAATTAACACAGAAAGATTCCCGCCATGGAAATGACCTGATAACCGGAAGTGTTAACGGAACCAGCGACAGCCTGCTTCAGATCGGCGAAAGCGTAAGTGGGCAGGAGATGAAAGGTTTTTATCACGACCAGGCTGAAGCAGTGAGAGAACGTTCTCCGGAAGGATCACATTCCAAAATGTCCAAGGATCATCCGGGTGCCTATAATTTTGTTGTAGCACGCAGATTGGCAGCACTCGTAGTCAGGCAACTATCGACGGATCTTTTGATCGCATTGTTGGCCACTACGCCAGAGGCCCGAAAGCAGATGCTGGAAAATACTTTCATGAAAAAGGTTTTGCGATACTTTCGTCCGCCTGATTTTTCCGATCCATGGTGGCAAGACCTTGAGCAGGCAGCGCCAGCCAATATCGATTCCGAACTGGACCGGATACAGAAAAGAACGCCGGAGACCATCAATCAATCTCCCTTTAGTCCTTTACGAAATCTGGAAGCTTCTTCCTATGGCCCAATGAAAATGCCACTGGGAATTGCGATTCCTGTCCAGACCAAGAAAAGCCATTTCTGGATTCAGTTAGGTGTCGGAGTTATGGCTCCTGGTGCATCTGGTACGGATGGTTTGCCTATGCCGAGGCCAGATTCTTCCGATCAAACGCCTGGGTTTGTAGGCGGCATCCAGTTTGGCGGAGGTTTTTAAAAAATATCAAATAAGAGAAAGCGAATGATCACACTCTCCATAGCTATACAGAAAGGTGGTTCGGGCAAAACCACTACTGCCATCAACCTTGCGGCCGGCCTCCGGCAACTGGGCAAATCTGTATTGCTCCTTGATCTTGACCCCCAGGCTAATATGACCCAGGCGCTGGGCTTTGAAGATCCTTCCCCCAATCTCTACGACCTTCTGCATCAGGAGTTTGATGGAGAAGAAGCGGATATTGATGCATCGATTCTGTTTTCAGGTGATCTTCCCCTGATTCCCGCATCGCTGGATCTTGCCGGAATAGAACTGGAACTTGTCAGCGTTTACAACCGGGAAAAGGTTCTGAAAACGATGCTTCAGCCCCTTGAAGATAAATATGACTTTCTCATTATCGATTGCCCTCCGGCGATTAATCTGCTGACCATCAATGCGCTAAACGCCAGCAACTATGTCCTTATGCCCCTTCAGGCTGAATTTTTGCCGCTACGGGGCGTGCATAGTTTTATGAAAACTTTTCAAAAAGTGCGCAAACAGCTCAACCCTGAGTTAGCGATTCTGGGGTTTGTGTTTACCCGCTATGACCAGCGAAAGTCGATGAACCGAAATGTCATGGATCAACTAAACGCTGAATACGGAAACCTTGTCTTCGAAACCTATATCCGCACCAATATCAGCCTGGCTCAGGCTCAGGAGTGGGGGCAGGATATTTTCCGTTTTGACAATACCTCCAACGGTGCTTTTGACTATATGCAACTTTCTCAGGAAGTGTTGCTCAAGCTTAATAAATAATTTTTTTACCGAATTTCTGAAAATCATCCTGGCCATGAGACTGATTCCCATCAATATTCCCTCCGGACTCACCGAAAGATCCACCATCGTTTCCGGTGCCATCACCCCTCAGGACGAATCCTCCGGCTTCAAAGATTGCGGGGTGATTTTCACTACCAGTGTTTCTCCTTCGCCTGAAGATTTTGATCCCCAGCTTTTGCTTCATGCGATTGTTGAAAACACCGAATTACCTCCTGAAGATACGGACAGGTATTTCACGGTGATAGGTGGTTATTATTTTGAAAGAATTCGGGTAAATAATCAGAAGGAGGCTAAAACCACCCACGTATTTGGTGTGGCACTCGATCGGTCTCAGGGCTTTTTTATGGAAGAGGGGGGGAGCGTAATCCTTCGCGACCATTGGCGTTTGCTGGAAGATAAAAGATCATTGGATGCCACAAATGAGCGAACCGCCGGAGAAAAAACTGGCTGGACGCTGATCGTTGCTGAAGCCAAACTTCCCCGCAGCAAATATCCGATGAGCGGAAAGCCCATGCAGATTTTTGTCGAATGTTCGGACGTTACCGGGCTTAAAATTGCCAGGGAAGACCTGTCGGAGGGTTCACTGACCATTGATTTTCTGGCCATAACCAACGGCTCCGGATTGACATCCTTTTTGTGGAATATGGGAGACGGCTCATCCGAACAATCCACCCATACGCCTGAATTTACCTATACCTTTCCACGGCTGCCGGGTGAAGAAAAAACGTATGAAATTTCTGTGAAAGGGGAAGGCGCTGCCGGTTGTGAATCCTCATCCAAGACCCGATTGACAGTACCTTCGGTTCCCGATGAACCCGTCTGTCCTTCCATTCGGGGAATACGCCAAACTCCTGGCGAACTCACATCCAGTCAGATGACGGTGAATTTTACCGCTGATATAGATGGCGAATCTCCTTCAGAATATATCTGGGATTTTGGTGATGGCAGTAAAGCCGAAAAAACAGCAGAACCAGAAATTACGCATATTTTTGAGCGCCCTGATGGCGATGCCATGACGTATGAAGTCCGGCTGGTGATAAATGGTACAGGTAAATGTACCGATGAGGCTACCGTATTTTGCCAGATTCCGGGTGAATGTCCGATACTCACCGGTATCAGTCAGAGTGAAGGGGATTCTAATGAAAATGGCTATTCTGTAGCTTTCACAGTTTTATTCACTGGCCCTGCGCCTGAAAAATTTATCTGGGATTTTGGCGATGGAACAGAAGAAAAGATATCTGAACTGCCTTCTATTTCCCATAGTTTTTCTCAACCAGAAGGAGAGGGCATCCAATTGCCGGTGAAAGTGGGCACGTCCGGCCCGGGTAGCTGTTCTGGCCTGGCTGAAACAAATGTGTTTGTGCCTGGTAAGGAAATCAAGTTTGAGTGCCCGATTTTTCAGGAAATTACCTTTGAGGCAGATCAGGTTGAAACCCAGGCGCTCGCATACACTTTTACTGTTCACTACAAGGGTCCCAAACCTGGTCAGTTTATCTGGGAGCTGGGTGGAAAAACAGAACCGTTTGTTACGCAGGAACCGATATTTACCAATATCTATAAACAGCCCGGAGGAAAACCTGAAAAACGCACGATTCGCGTGCTGATGGAGGGCCCGTCAAATTGTAGTGATGGGGGCGAGCTTACTTTTATCCTTCCGGGGGTTTGCCCTGTCATCAGTGAGATGAGTTATGATCTGCTTGCGCCATCGCCCCGAAAACAGGAAGTTCAGTTCCGTGCATGGATAGATGGCCCGGCAGCAGATTCTTATGAATGGGATTTTGGCGATGGCACACCTGTCCTCACCACAGACAGCGCCATGCCTGTTCATGTCTATGACAGGCCCGCGGGAAAATCATCCTCCTATAAAGTCAGGGTTGCAGCAAATGGGCCGGGAGAATGTTTTTCAGAGGCCCGGATCGATTGCGAAATACCTGGGGTTTGCCCGCATTTTACTGAATTGCAACAGGTTGTAAAAGAACAATCGCTCGAAACCTATGAAGTAACCTTCACGGCTGTGCATGAATGGCCTTCCCCCGAATCCTATGTCTGGGACTTTGGAGATGGCAGTGAGAAAGTGTCCGTTCAGGTAAACAGTATTACGCATACATTTCAGCGCCCGGCAGGTAAACCGGTTTTGCTACAGGTTGAAGTTGTCGGAATGGGCCCTGGCGAATGTTATACAGTCCTTCGCGATTATTGCGAAATCCCGGGAACCTGCCCGGTTATTGATGCTGTAACCCTCGCACCTTCAGCACTGGAAGAGAAAACCCAGACCGTAACATTTACCGCGATCACGCATGGTCCTCAGCCTGAAAAATTTACTTGGGATGTAAATGATGGTTCGGAAAGGATTGTGACCGAAAACAATGTGCTGACCCATACGTTTTCCCGCCCTGCTGGTAAGGACAAAGAATTTCAGATCAAACTCACCATCAACGGCCCTGCTTCATGTATTGATGGAAAAACGGTTGTGCATTCTGTAAAAGGAAGATGTCCGGAAATTTTGAATCTTTCTGTAGAAAATGAATCTCTGGAAACTTCAAAACTTAATTGTTTATTCTCTGCACAACTCAACGATCTGAGTGCAGAAAGTTATGTCTGGAATTTTGGTGACGGATCGCCTGAGCAAACTACCCGGCAACCGCAAATTCGCCATACCTTTGCGCGGCCTGTAGGGAGAGCTGTCCGTTATAAAATAACGGTCGCCGGTGTGGGACCGGATCCATGCAAAACCCAGGCATCCGTCAATGTGGATGTCCCGTTTGTCTGCCCGGAAATTGCCAGGATTGCCTTTACCGCCCGTACACCCGTAGCATCGGGAATGGAAGTTGCCTTTGAAGCTCAACTATCACTTCCGGAACCTTTGCCCAATGCTTTTGTCTGGGATTTTGGCGATGGCAGTAAAGCGGTTACGACGACCATCCCCAAGATTACACATATTTTTCCACGTCCATCTGGAGATGCTGCAAATTTTCAGGTTGTGCTTACTACCTCAGGCCCAGACCAATGCAGTGCCCGGGGAGAAGTTTCGGTTGCTGTTCCGGGAATTTGCCCGGTTATCAGTGATGTCCAGGTTAGTACTGAGCTGAAAAATGATGCGCTCGTAGTTACACTGAAGCCGGTGGTGTCTGGTCCGGCTCCCGAGGGCTATAAGGTAGAGTGGGGCGATGGCTTGTTCCGCCCGGAAATGTTGGTGCAACCTCCTTTTGTCAACACCTACCCCCGCCCCGTGGGTGAAGACCAACCGGTCAAAATCCGGGTTATGAGTTTTGGCCCGGGAACCTGTCAGTCTGCCAGAGAAATAGATATTGTCGTTGCTGCACAATGTCCGGTGATCACCAATGTTCGCCAGACAGTGACTGCGCAGGATTTATTGACGTTTACCCTTCGCCTTGAAGCGGTATATGAAGGCCCGAAGCCCGGGCAGTTTATCTGGGACTGGATGAACGGAAGCGAACCGGAGGTAACCACCAGCCCGGTCAACACCCATACGTTTGATCGATTGGCAGGGACAGATCAGTCGCTTACCGTGAAAATCAGCACCCAGGGTCCTAAAAACTGCAGCTATACCGAAGTGGTGCCATTACATATTCCCGGCTCATGTCCCAAGGTTACCAATATTCAAAAAGAAATATTGGAAGTAGGGCCCGATGCCCAAACCTGGCGATTGAAAGTCATTTATGCAGGCTACAATCCGGAAAGTTTTGTCTGGAACTGGGGCGATGGCAGCAAGCCGGAAATATCAGTTCTTGCGGAGGCTGAGCATACCTTTCAGCGTAAACCCGGCGATGATAAAACCTATATAGTTTCTGCTACCGCCAAAGGCCCCGGAAGGTGTGAAAACTCCGGAGAGACTACGGTGGAAATTCCCGGTATTTGCCCTAAACTCCGAAAGGTAAATCTGACCTATGGCGCGCCCACGAAAACCGGCCAGCCAATTTCGGCGCAGGTTGCTGTTGATGGACCGCTTCCTGAGGTTTTTTACTGGAACTGGGGCGATGGTAGTGTTGTGGAGGAAACCACAAAACCGCTTGCCAGCCATACATACGAGCGTAAACCCGGCGATGACAAAATCTATTCGGTTATCGTTACTGCCAAAGGCCCGGAGGGTTGTCAGAGCGGTGCTTCTGCAGACGCAGATATTCCGGGGATTTGTCCGGCGATTCTGAAAATCAATGCGATATATGCTGCACCTGAACCCGAATATCAGGAGATAAAGTTTGTGGCCATTCTGGATGGCCCTGCACCGGGACAAATCGTCTGGGAATGGGGGGATGGCTCCGCCCTTACCCGTACCGCAGGTACGGAGGCGGTACACCGCTATCGTCGCCTGCCAGGCGACGCAGTGGGTTATACTGTACAAGTTATGCCCGAAGGTCCCGAAAGCTGTCGCTGTGAAGATAGTCTCGGCGTTTCCATTCCGGGTATTTGTCCAGAACTAAAGGAGGTCAAAGCGACGTTGTCCCGCCCTGAAGGGGCTGTACAGCAAGTGCGCGCACGGGTAATCTTCGCAGGTCCAAAGCCTGAAAAATACTTCTGGAACTGGGGCGATGGCACTGCTATTGAGGAAACGACCTCCGCTGAAAATGTGCATGAATTCCTCCGGCCTGATGGTGATGATGTCAGTCGGAAAATTGTCGTCAACACGCAGGGGCCTGGAAGTTGCGACCAATCTATCGAAACAAATGTGAGCATTGAGGGGATTTGCCCGGCTATTCAAAAGGTAAACCAGCAGCAACTGGCACTGGAAAAGGCGGTTCAGAAAATGAAGTTTATGCTGGTGGTTGACGGACCTAAGCCTGTTAGTTATTCCTGGAACTGGGGGGATGGGTCTAAGCCGGTGACAACCATCGTTCCTGAGGCCGAACATACCTATACCCGCCCCATGGGTGACGACGTGTTTTTTGATATTCAGGTTGTCGCAACCGGTCCCGGTAAAAAATGCGTAATCCCGGCTCAATCCCGTGTCAAAGTGACGGGTGTTTGCCCGATGGTTGAAGAAATGAAGGTGGAATCTGTCGCTTCTGCGCGTGAATATGAAGATATCCGGGTAACGCTGAAAATCGATGGACCTGCACCGGAAAAAATCAGATTTGATTGGGGCGACCGCGAAACTCCGACGATTCAGAAAGAACTCATTGCGACACACCGATACCTGCGTCTTCCCGGCGAGGATAAAAAGTACTTTATTACCGCCCGGCTGAATGGTCCCGGAAAATGTGAAAATGATGACGAGGTTTCCGTAAATATTGCCGGCATCTGCCCGCTGATTACTGCGGTTTCCGCTGAAACACAATCAGCGGGTATTCTGAAAAAGTCTGTCATCTGTCATGTAATCACCGATGGCCCGCAACCTGCATTTTACGAATGGAATTGGGGTGATGGCAGTAAAAATGAAAAAACAGATAAGCCATTTGCCGAACATGAATACACGCGGCTTTTTGGAGAGGATGCGGATTTTGCTGTGAGTGTTACCTGTTTTGGACCGGGAAAGTGCAAGGTTTCCGGTCAGACTTTGGTGAAAGTGGAAGGGGTTTGTCCTTCTGTGGTTTCTGTCTCTGCGGAGGCACTTCCACCACATGGGCCCGATCAGTCCGTATGGTTTACTGCCAACCTTGCTGAAGGCCCGCTTCCCGAAAGTTACCAATGGAACTGGGGCGATGGAACCAGCGATGAAACTGCCATCGTAAGGGTAAAACATACCTACAAGCGCCCATTTGGTGAGAATAAAACATTTGCAGTTTCACTAACCTGTACCGGCCCCAAATCGTGTCAGACAAGTTCGGCTACTAATGTGGAAATTCAGGGTTGGTGTTCGGAGAATATTCAACTCAACACGGTACGGAAAGCGCTCAGGCCGGTTTCGCAGGAGATGGAATTTGTGGTTACTACCGATGGTCCGCCACCTGCCGGATATTTCTGGGATTTTGGAGACGGGAAGCCGGTTCAGGAAACCCGCATACCGGTGGTATTATACAGCTACCAACGGCTTCCGGGGGATGATCGCAACTATCAGGTCTCGGTTACCGCTATGGGGCCTGGGCCTTGCAGTATTTCTGCAGAACAACTGGTAAGAGTGGAGGGGATTTGTCCGCATATAAAAAGTATCGACCACCAACTGCTTCCTTCTTCTGATGAAAAACAATCTATCCGTGTATGGGTGGAGGTAGAGGGACCACAGGAAGGGGTGGAATACATTTGGGAATGGGGCGATAAAACCCAGTCCGTAACATCAATTCCGGAGGCTGTTCACGCCTGGAACCGGTTGTATGGAAAAGATCAGCAAATTCTGGTCAGCGTATCGCTCAAAGGACCTGAGAGCTGCGGGTGTAATGCGATTACTCAGGTTTATATTCCGGGGAGGTGTCCGAAACTGGTGTATGCCGGGACGGACTTTGGCGAATACGACCACGAATATCAGGACGTAACAGTTACCTTTGATATCGAGGGCGAAGGGCCGGAGTCCTATTCATGGTATTGGGGGGATGGACAAACCTTTGGTACAGACGGGTTGATCGGTCAACACCGGTACAAGCGACCGCTTGAGGATACAGATTATTCGGTTCGAATCGTGGCAAACGGCCCAGGATACTGTGCCGCAGAGCAATGTGTTGTGATTCAGATTGAAGGTTCCTGCCCGCGGATTACCCGGTTGCAAACCAGCTATTGCGGAGACAGTGCAGAGGGGCAGGAAGTGCGGATATTTGCCCAAACCCGGAGAGAAGGCCGTTTTCACTACGAATGGAACTGGGGCGACGGATCCCGGATAGAAAAAACCACCGAACCAGTAGCTAAACATTTCTACCGCTTTGGCGAAGGGAAACCCCGCGATTATCAGGTGAGTGTAACCGTTACCGGGAAAGTTCATCACCACGAGGAAGAAGGCTGCGAAGATATTTTCTGCGGCAATACGGAAACGACTACCGTTCATATTGCGGGTTTTTGTCCTGCGATTGTCAGTGTAAGGCCGGTATTGGGAAAATCTGACCGCAGCAGCCAGTGGATCAAACTTATCGCCATTACCCGGGGCGGGCAACCCTCCCGTTACACCTGGGATTGGGGCGATACTTCCGCGCGAGAGACTACCTCGGCTCCGCATGCAGCGCATCTCTTCCGGAAAGATCACGACGGGCCGCGCACCTATTCTGTGCGGGTAATTGCGTGGGGACCAGCCTCAAAAAAAGGTGGGAAAGAATGCCAGGCGCAGTATGAGGTTCAGATAAAGCTCGAAGGAGAGCAAGTGTTTATTGATTGTTAACGATGAATGTACAACCGATAGAAGTTTCGCTGCAGTATCTGGCCCGGGCATTAGAAACCCGGCTAAAACTGCATTTTGGACAAAAAGCGGATTATGCTCATTTGGGCGAAATTCCTGCTCCTGCTTTTGAAGGGGAAGAAACCCCATTCACCACATTTATTGACAAATACCAGATGTCTTTCGAGGAATATGTGGTATTGATGCTGGCAATGGCCCCACATATTCAGCCGCATTTTTTCGACACGATTATTTCTTCATCTATTCCCGAAGGTGGGGATTTTCCGCAGATCGGCGGCGTCCGGGGACAGCAGTTTCGCGGATTCCTCCCCACGGGTGAAACTGCGCTGTTTCTCCTTGCCGGAGATAATATGCAGCGTCGTTTTGAAGTAATGCAGATTTTTGCTGAGGAGCATTTTTTTTCCCGCGAACATATTCTCCACCTCGAATCGCCCAAAGAGGATGAGCCGGAAACCAGCGGGCGGCTGCGACTGGCTCAGGAATATGTCGAGTTATTTACCCTGGGAGCAGCATCCCGGCCCAAATTTGGGCTTAATTTCCCTGCCAAAAATATTTCGACGCTGATGGACTGGGAAGATTTGATTTTGAACCCCCAGACCCAAAAACAGATAAGAGAACTGGAAAGCTGGATCAAATATGGAGATGTGATTCTCAACGATTGGGAGATGAAGAAGCGTATCAAACCGGGTTTCCGCGCTTTGTTTTACGGCCCTCCCGGTACAGGAAAAACCTTGACGGCGAGCTTGTTGGGAAAATATACGCAACGAGATGTGTATAAAGTGGACCTATCTATGGTCGTCTCCAAATTTATCGGTGAAACGGAAAAAAATCTGTCCAGTTTATTTGCCCGTGCGGAGAACAAAGGCTGGATATTGTTTTTTGATGAGGCAGATTCCTTGTTTGGAAAGCGAACCAATGTTCGGGATGCGCATGACAAATACGCCAATCAGGAGGTTTCGTATTTGTTGCAAAGAGTCGAGGACTACGACGGTCTGGTGATTCTCGCTTCCAATTTTAAAGGAAATATCGACGAAGCTTTTATGCGTCGTTTTCAGTCTGTCATCCATTTTCCGCTGCCTAAAGCCGACGAACGGCAAAAATTGTGGGAAAAAGCCATTCCCCCGGTCATTACAGTTGATCCGGAAATCGACCTTTCGCAGATTGCCGGAAAGTATGAGCTTTCAGGTGCAAATATTATGAATATCGTGCAGTATGCCTGTCTCCGAACAGTAGAGCGAAACGGCAGGAGCTTTAAACTGTCGGAAATTATGGAGGGAATTGCCAGAGAATTTGCCAAAGAGGGTAAAGTTGTCTAGAAAATGGTGTTTGTTCGGGGATTCTGTTAATTTGTCAGCGTTTTAGCCGAATATGAAAAATTACAGATTTCCCACATTGATTATGGTTGTCATCTTCTTATCGGGATGTACCAACCCTTCAGGAAATTCTTCCTCCGGAAAAATAGCCACCGATAGTCTGACGGTGGCACAGGGGAAGGAGTTGTTTATTCAGAATTGTTCCGCCTGCCATAATTTTCGGCAGCGGGGAATTGGTCCTAATCTTGCGGGCGTAACCCGCATGGAGAGTGCGGAGTGGTTGGCCAGTTTTATCGCCAACTCTCAGCAAATGATAAGTGCGGGCGACCCGCGTGCCGTGAGTCTGTTTGAGGATTACAAGATTCCCATGCCTCCGTTTCCTACTTTGGGCGAAAAGAATATCGCTTCGCTCATCGCTTATATGCACACATTTGAAGCGACGGAATCCGTTTCCCTGAATGCTGAAAAAGCACTGGAAAACCCCATCCCGGCGCCTGTTGAGGCCTCCGGGATTACCCTCGTTGTGGAGCCTTACGCGAAAGTACCTGCTTCTGCCGCCCAGCCACCCCTGGCGAGAATCAATAAGATGCTGCCGATGCCTGGCACAGACCGATTATTTATTCACGATCTTCGGGGAAAATTGTATGAAATTATCGGAGACTCTGTCCGCACTTTTCTCGATATCGCGAAACTTCGAAAAGACTTTATAGAAAAACCCGGACTGGGTACCGGTTTTGGGAGTTTTGCCTTCCATCCGGACTTTGCGTCCAATGGCCTTTTTTATACGACCCATACTGAACCCCCTGCAACGGCTCCTGCTGATTTTGCCTTTGAAGATTCTATCAATGTAACCCTTCAATGGGTGCTGATGGAATGGCGTCAGGCTGACCCTTCATCAGATCATTTTTCAGGAACCGGAAGAGAAATGATGCGGGTAAATATGGTTACGGGCATTCATGGATTTCAGGATATAAATTTTAATCCGCTGGCAAAAAAAGGTAGCTCTGAATACGGATTGTTATACCTGGGTATTGGCGATGGCGGTGCAACCGGAGAAGGATATGGGTTTGTTTGCCACGACCGCAGGCGCATCTGGGGCTCGGTAATAAGAATCAATCCCGCCGGAAATAATAGCCGGAACGGGAAATATGGTATTCCCGCAGACAACCCTTTTGTTGCCGACCCGGATACGGAGGTGGTGAAAGAAATTTATGTTTTTGGTTTTCGCAATCCGCACAGAAATACCTGGGACCGGGAGACGGGTAAGATGCTGATCACGGAAATCGGGCAGTCCAGTATTGAAGAAATAAATCTTGCCGTTCCTGGTGGCGACTATGGCTGGAATCAGCGTGAGGGAACTTTTATGATTATAGGCCAGGGCCAGATCGATAGTGTGTACGCGCTTCCTGAAGATGATTCACGGGGTAATTTTATTTATCCGGTCGCTCAGTTTGACCATGACGAAGGGAATGCGATTTCCGGAGGTTATGTATATCGGGGAAAAAATATAACCCTTCTTCAGGGTAAATATCTATTTGGTGATGTGGTAAATGGCCGTTTGATGATGGTGTCTGCAGACGATTTTCACCTAGGCAGACAGGCAACCATTGCTGAATTGTCCCTGGAGGTTGAAGGAAAAAAACAAAATCTGATAGAAGTAACCGGAAACAAAAGAGTAGATTTGCGTTTTGGTCAGGATCAGGAAGGAGAATTATATATCTTCACCAAAGCTGATGGGAAAATATGGAAAATCACAGACGCTTTGAAACAATAAAAAATAACCATATCCTTTAGATATACACGGTCAAATAAAGATTATGGACAATTCTTCCCTCACCCGGGAGCAAAATCAGGAAGCGATGCAGGAAAAACCGCGCTTCAAATGGCCTAAATGGTGGATAGATCTCCTGGTGGAACTTGCCGGACTATACCAGTTTATTGTAAGGTTTTTTCGCGAGCTCTTTCATCCGCCATATGAAATGAAAGAGGTCCTAAACCAATGTTATATCATTGGTTATAAGACTTTGCCACTGATCGCATTTACCGCTTATGTCGGTGGGATTGTGTTCACCCGTCAGTCTCGTCCCAGCCTGGAATCCTTTGGGGCTGTTTCCTGGCTCCCGTCGCTTGTCGGTGTGGGAATCATCCGCTCTCTCGGCCCGCTGATTGCAGGACTGATTGGCGCAGGGAAAATTGCTTCGAATATTGGCGCCGAACTAGGCTCTATGAAGGTTACCGAACAGATTGACGCGATGGAGGTTTCGGGGACTAATCCTTTCACTTTTCTGGTGATCACCCGGGTACTGGCATGTTCACTGATGATCCCCATTCTGGTAATGTTTTGTGATATGATTGCCCTGATGGGCGGATTTACTTCCGTGTACGTAGGCGAAGGGGTGAGCTTTTCACTATACTTCACACAGGCTTTCAGTACGATAAAAATGGAGGACATTTTTGCCTCTTCATTAAAATCTGTTTTGTTTGGATTTGCCATTGGTATTATTGGCTGCTATAAGGGATTTCATTCGGAAAAAGGAACCGTAGGCGTCGGAAAAGCAGCCAACTCTGCGGTAGTTATGTCCATGTTTATGGTGTTTGTCATTGACCTGTTTACGCTTCAGATCATGACATTTATTAGAAACCTGCTATATTCTTAATCCATGCCACATATCCTGAATCAACGCTCCACCCGTACTTTTTCCTATGAAGGTCGTGAAGTGGTTATCGAAATCGAAGGGCTGAATAAGAGTTTTGGAGACAATCACGTGTTGAAAAATATCAGCATGAAATTGTTTGAGGGGGAGAACCTGGTCGTACTTGGCAGGTCAGGAACCGGGAAGTCGGTTTTAATCAAATGTATTGTCGGTCTGATGAAAAGTGATTCGGGCATTTTGCGTGTAATGGGTCGTGACGTACCGGAGATGAACTCCTTTGAAATCAATACGTTGCGGAAAAAGATCGGATTTTCCTTCCAGATGTCAGCCCTGTACGACTCGATGAATGTCAGAGAAAATCTGGAATTTCCACTCAAACGCAATGAGCCTAACTTAAATCAGGGCGAGATCAACGATAGGGTAGAAGAAGCCCTTCACAACGTAGGATTGTTATACGCGATTGACCTCATGCCGGTAGAACTTTCCGGGGGGATGCAAAAACGCGTGGGAATAGCCCGGACGCTGATCCTTAATCCCAGCCTAATGTTGTATGACGAGCCTACCGCTGGTCTTGATCCTATTACGGCAGGAGAGATCAACGAATTGATACTCAGCGTTCAGGAAACCTACCATACGTCTTCGATTATTATTACCCACGATATTACCTGTGCCCGGATGACCAGCAACCGGATCAATTTTATGTACGAAGGGGAGTTTGTTCTGAAAGGCACCTATAATGAGCTGTCGGAAAACGAAGACCCGCGGATCAGACCATTTTTTGAATATTGATTACGAAAATCGAATAAGTTATATGAATCAGGAAACTATTAAACAGGCGAAACTGGGCAGCTTTGTGCTCGTCGGACTGATTTTATTTATCATTGTACTAGCCCTGGTGGGACGGCAGCAGAACGTATTTGAGCGAAATTTTCGCCTTCAGGTACGCCTAACCAATGTTCAGGGACTTCAAAAGGGAAGCAATGTATGGTTCTCCGGTGTGAAAATCGGTATTGTTAAAGATGTGGTGATTGAAAGCACTCAGTCGGTTTTGCTTGAATTGAAAGTAAGCAGAACCCTTCAGCATTTTATCAAAAAAGATGCTAATGCAAAAATTGGCTCTGATGGGCTTTTAGGAAATAAAATTGTCATCATTTCCGGTGGAACGGAAGAAGCCCTCGCCGTCGAAGATGGGGATATGATTGATGCTTCACAAGGCGGCGTCAATACAGACGAATTGATGGCCACATTTAAAGTAACCAATGACAACCTCGCAACCATTACCACCGATATCAAAACTATCCTGGCGGATATTCAGGGAGGAAAAGGGAGCATTGGAGGAATTATTCAGGATTCGGTTATGTATGATGAACTCCGCGCAAGTATTGCCTCAGCCGCTGCAGCCAGCCGCAATACTGCCAAAGCTACCCAGGGCCTTAATCAGCTGGTTTCAAGGGTAAATGCCGGTGAGGGAATGGTGGGCGCTGTCCTCAATGATACGAGTTATGAAGGCCGTATTGACCGCACCCTCGTGGACGTTAGTAAAACTGCTGACGAAGCAGCCAAAACCGCAGAACAACTCAATAAACTTACCCAGGATCTTCAGATCATTATGGCCGGCCTCGATGATCCGAATGCCCCAATGGGCATGATGCTCAAAGACTCTGTGTTTGCCAATAACCTGCAGGAGAGTATGTCCAACCTTAAAAATAGTTCCGACGAACTGGATAAAACGCTGGAGGCTGCCAGAGAAAGCTTCTTGATGCGTAAGCGCATTTTTAAGAAAAATAAACCTGAGTAGGGTTTTGTTAATCCACGGCTACCTGACAAGCTACCCCAAAACATGATGTTGCAACTTTGTTTTGAAATCACTTGCAAATCAGGTAGTTATTTCATAAGTTGGATTTCAAACTAACTCAATCCTTATGAAAAAATTTTTTCCCTTCACGCTTCTGATTATTGGGGTATTTTTTGGCTGCACCCAAAAAGAGCTGGTTCAGCCCATTGCTCAGGAAAAAATTGAAACCTGTAACCTTCACACTCAGGCTGTGGTAGAGTATCGCGAGGCCGGACACAATTCCAGCCAGCCGTTTCTTTATCTGGTTTTGGTGAATGAACAAGGCAACCGGTATCAGGATGTTTTTCCTGGCGGACTGACATTAGAGGGTGCATATGAAGTGGGAGATAAAGTGGAAATCACTTTCCACTATGGATTTAGTGGTGATTTGGTTTATATCAGTGCCTGCGGCAACGGCGATGCTGAAAACCCGGTCTACGAAAGAATGACACAGATTGTCGTCTGTGGCATTAAGGCTAATTCCTGAGAAAACAGCTATTCTTCAAAAGAAATTAATACTCCCGGAGATTTTTCTCCGGGAGTATTTTGTTTCAGACGATTTGCGAATCAAAGATTATTTTCCAAAGCTAAATCGTTCATCTATTGAAATTTATTGGTAATCCGCTTCTTTTTCCTGAATACTTCACCATGCATGTAAAATCCCTATCTCTTTCTTTCCTTTTGCTCCTGTTTTTTCGCGCACTTCTGGGTACGACAATCCATATCCCTTTAAATTACCCATCTATTCAGGCCGGAATTAACGCTTCATCTTCAGGGGATACGGTTCTGGTTGCTCCGGGGACTTACGCTGAGTCTGTTACGCTTTCTCACAAGGTTGTGCTCGCATCCTGGTATATCAATGCGGGGGATGACAGCTATATCAGCACAACAACCATCGATGCGGGCGGGGCCGACTTTGGTATTTCTATCCCGCAAAGTGCTTCAGATGGATCTTCCATTATTGGATTTTCTATTAAAAATGCTGATGACGGAATTCGGCCTTACCGCCGTTTTAATCTGCTTCACTGCCATCTGAGTGGTACGGCTGACGGGGTCGACTACTCAACAGGAAGTGGCGGCTTATGCCAGTTTAATATTTTTGAAAACAATTCGGATGATGGGGTGGATCTGGATGGGAAGGTCGATATCGTTATCGCAGATAACATAATCAGAAATAATGGTAACGATGGCATAGAAATTCGCCTGCACGCTTATTCTGGCTCCAATGTATTAAATTGCGTAATCACCCGGAATAATATCTATAATAATACAGGTGATGGCATTCAGTTGATCGATTATAATAATCCGGAGATCACGAACCGGAAGTTTTTTATCAGCTACAATTATATTCATGACAATGTCCAGGCTGGATTAGGGTGTATGGGAAATGCCAACACAGATGAAAATTATGAGGGAGCGAGTATTGAAGAGGGAATACATTTATTTAATAATACCTTCGATCACAACGCTTACGGGCTGACAGGTGGAGATAATCTCGTAGCACTCAATAATATTTTTGCCAATTCGACCAACGCCGCCGTGCGGAGAGTGGATGGCAACTCTGTCGTAGCTTATAGCCTTTTTTACAATAATGGGGTCAACAATGATAATTCGAATGTCGATGATAATAGTACGATTCTGGGCGACCCTTCCTTTGGCCCCAATTTACAATTGCAAGCCGGAAGTCCGGCAATAGATGCAGGCATTGCCCAATACACATGGCAAAGTAATGTTGTATTAAATCTCGCAGCAGGGGATTATAGCGGGACCGCACCGGATAGGGGTGCTTATGAATTTTATACTTCTACCGGATTGCTCCCAAAAATCCTATCCGCTTCAAATGTTCAATTTTTCCCCAACCCTTTCAGGGAAAAGTTTTCAGTAAAAATCGATCATACAAAATCAACCCGGATGTCTGTACGGGTAATAAATGCAATGGGACAGACCATATTTTCGGGCAAAAATTATCCTGTCAATGAAGCTGTTGAGATCAATGCAGATGAATGGGCTTCAGGGTATTATTATTTTCTGTTTACCACAGATGATGGATTTACCTTTCAATTAAAGGCAAAAAAGTCATAGGCTCAGGTGATATGGGTTCTTTTGATACACATTTCCCGGTTGTACCTTTATCGATTGATCTAAGAGTATTTCTGTATCTAAAGCACCATTGCCATGAAATTATTTTTGAAATTTTTATTTACCGTCACCTTCGGATTGATTGGTTTATCCGCTTTTTCACAGGATGACAAAGCGACCCGGATAAACTTCTCCGATGAAGACAACCTCCTCATTCAGTCGTTAGCGCTATATCCCGATGCCACCATAAAGGTGATTCTGGAAGCTACCATGCAGCCGGACGCGTTGGTAAGAATTGGATCGGTAAGGAAAAATACAGAATCCCAGTTCAGGAAAATTATTGCTCCTTTCAACCAGGATGTGCAGGCTCAGTTTTATGAATTGGCCCGCTACCCAGATCTGGTGAGTGCTTTGGTTTTAGATGGAAAACAAAGCAAATTGGATATTATGGCGATTTTGGCAGGATTCCCGGAAGATATTCATGCGGATGCGCTGGATTTGGGGCGAAAGAGGTATAAAGAGCTTGTGGAAATTCATCAACTTTTGGAAACTGCCAACCAATCCTTCCATGCCATTGCTGATGAGTATCCTTACGAGGAGAAATTGGCACTTGAACAGTTGGTCCAAATGCCGGATGTATTGGATATATTGATGAATAATTTTCAGGCTACCGTAGCCCTTGGCGGAATGTATCGGCGAGATCCTGACAGGGTATGGTATTTGGCGGATTCTGTGCAGACAGAAGTTGCCAACGAAAGAGTCCGGGAATTGGCCGACTGGAAAACAGATCTGGAAAATGACCCCGAAGCGCAACAGGAACTTCAGGCCGCTGCTGCAAATTTTGCAGATGAAAATGGCTATGACTCAAGGACATATCGCGCCCCTTTGAACGAAAATGATTTTTATCATCAATATCCGATGCCTTATCCGTCCTACAGCTATTGGTTTGGGTACCCCTGGTGGTATTCGCATGCCATGTGGTATCCCCTGCCTTACTGGTATTACTGGGGATTTTATTATGGTCCTGGTGGACAGATGGTTATTTATGATCTTCCCTCATGGTATTTTCTGGATTGGTATTTTTCCACCAGCTACAACCATTATTATTATCCGCATCTCTCCCATCGATACCTGACTCATTACGAACACCACCGGACCTCCACGCTTTCAGCTACTTCCCGGATCAGGGACTGGTCTGAGCAAAACCGTTTCGCAAGTTCTGGAGACTGGCTGCAAAATGATCCCAACCGCGTTGAGCGGCTCCGTGACTTTGGTGCACGTGACGCCAATCATCAGGTGCGTCAATTGCCCGATACCCGACCACGTAGTAACCCTGTCTACACTCGTCCGGCAGAAAATCGCCAGGTCTTTACCCGGCCCAACGACTCCCGTCAGGCACAGCCATCGGTTACTCCTCCCGTAAGGCGCGATATTCGCAGGGATCCGGCTATCAACCGGGCGCCCGAACACCAGGAGCAAATTCTGAAACAACGCGTGCCCTCAAGAGTGGGTGAGCCCGGGATTTCACAACCCCGGCCAACCGCTCCGCCCCGTACGGTTACCCCGCAAAGGCAAACCCCTGTGATCAAAAAAAGGAATTGACAGTGCGATAAGATAATGTATGAGGCAAGCATGCAAGAAGGTGAAAGAAAAATTAGGTATACTTAATAAAGATTTACATCTGATTTTTCCTTCACCTTAATTATTTCTTTATGAAAAGCATGCTACACCAAATCCTCGCCGACAACAAACGCGCCGAACACGAAGACGCAATGGCGATCCAAAAGGAAATTGAAAACCCTGCTACCAGCGACTCCCGCCGCAATTTCCTGAAAAGAACGGCCCTCGGCGGCATGGCGATCACCAGCCTGATGGGAATGTCAATCGGAGACACCATCGCCCAAAGTACCAGTAAGGTCAACCGGTTTTCCAATCCGTCGGATCTTAAGATCACCGATATGCGGTATGTTACCATTTCCAATGGCACTTCCTTCACCAATGCGCGAAATGTTCTCATCCGCATCGACACCAACCAGGGAATTTATGGACTGGGAGAACTGCGCGACGGGGCAGATCCACGCTACGGGCTTTTCCTGAAAAGCCGCATCCTCGGCATGAACCCCTGCAACGTAGAGATGCTCTTCAAAATTATCAAACCATTTGGCGGACATGGTAGAAAGGCTGGCGGTGTAAGTGGCGTTGAAATGGCGCTTTGGGATCTGGTTGGAAAAGCCTATGGCGTGCCTGTATGGCAACTGCTCGGAGGAAAATACAGAAATAAAGTACGCCTTTATGCTTATGTTCCCGCTCACAGTTCCCGGAATATGGACGTGGAAAAATTTAAGGCAGATTGCAAAGTGCGCATGGAAGATCAGGGGTTTACCTGGCTGAAAATGCACCCGGGTATTGGCGTTTACAGCGATGTGCCGGGAACGACGGTCAATACCCCTTTTATTCCGGGTTTTAAAGACAACAATGCCGATGACTACCTGTCTTATCAAAATACCCGGCATGCCTTTACCGGAATTCAGGTTACGGATAAAGGACTGGATTTGCTCTCCAATTATGTGGAGACGATCCGCAATGTTGTGGGGTATGATATTCCCCTTTCCGCGGATCACTTCGGCCATTTTGATATCAACAATTGTATCCGCGTCGCCAACGCACTTGAAAAGTTCCGACTGGCTTCGCTGGAAGACTTTGTTCCCTGGGACAGTATCGATCAGTTAAAAATGATCACCGATTCGATCAATTCGCCAACCATTACAGGCGAAGATATATTTGGAAAAGAAGCCTTCCGCAAACTTTGCGATGTGCATGCAGTAGATATTGTGCATCCGGACATGGGAACTTCCGGAGGTATTCTGGAGACCAAAAAAATCGGCGATTATGCAGAGGAGACCGACATTGCGATGAAAATGCACTTTGCCGGAACGCCAGTTTCTTTTATGGCGAATGTCCATTGCGCAGCAGCGACGCAAAACTTCCTCGCCCTGGAAATGCCGACGCAGTGTGTGGACAATCCGTGGTGGCCCAAACTCGTCAAAATGGTTGGCGAACAGCCCCTGTACACCAAAGGATTTGCCAACGTGCCTTCAGACGCGCCCGGACTCGGGGTCGAACTCAACGAAGAAGAACTCAAAAAACATATTCACGAAGAAGATAAGAGCTATTTTGCCCCGACACCTGACTGGGATGCCAAACGCTCCCATGACCGGTTGTGGAGTTAAGCCTTATTTGGATAAATCATCCTGTAGCCTGAGAAATCGCATATCTTCAGGCTACAGGTTTCTTTAGATTTGGAGAATGAATAAAGTAGTTATGAAAAATTTACTGACAATACTTCTCATTTTATTGCTAGGGCAAATACAATTTTCGTCCTGCACTTCTCCTTCTCACCACAGCAGTCAGGTAACCGAACGACTTCCCGACAGTGTGTATATGACTCAGGGAAAAACCATAGTTGGCGCAGTGTTTTCCAAACTATCGGGCGAGCTGAGTGTGGCGATGCAGGCTGGGGGAGTGGAGAAAGCTGTGCCGTATTGCAATGCAAGAGCCTATCCGCTTACAGACAGCCTTGCTGAGGTATATAAAGTTTTTATTAAAAGAACTTCCCTGAAGGTGAGAAATCCCCAAAATGTGGCCGATAGTATGGAAAATGCAATCATCAACACCTATCTGCAGAAAAAAGCACAAGGCGAGCCATTGACACCTATGGTTGTTGCGGTTTCTGAGAGTGAAACCCGGTTTTTTGCACCGATCATCCTTGCGGCTCCCTGTCTGAAATGTCATGGAGATATAGAAAAAGATATTTCACCGGAAAAATATGTATTCATAAAAGATCTGTATCGTTCCGATGAAGCAACCGGTTATGCAGAAGGAGATTTGCGCGGCATTTGGTCTGTAGCGTTTCGTTAATTATGAAAAAAATATTCCCGTTCACAGTATTGCTCCTCCTCCTCACCGGATGCACGAACACATCTCCGTCGCTTTTCACCATTGGTAATGAGCAGATTCGTGTGCAGGTAAGTGCTGCCGGCGCTGAACTTAGAAGCATCAGGACTGTGCATGAAGAGCGAGAATACATTTGGCAGGCGGATTCCAATTATTGGTCCCAATCGTCGCCAATATTATTTCCGGTAATCGGCAGATCGTATGAAAATGCTTACCTGTATGACGGGGTGCAGTACCATATGCCGCAACATGGTTTTGCCATGAATTATGACTGGCTATGTGTTTTTCAGGGCGAAGATAGTCTCGCTTTTGAATTCCGCGCCAATGAAGAAACCCGGAAGTTATATCCCTTTGATTTTGTATTGGACGCATCCTACAAAATCAGGCATAATCGTCTGGCCGTGTATTATCAGGTTCGAAATGAAGGCAATAGGCCTATGCCTTTTGTAATTGGCGGTCACCCCGGTTTTAATTGTCCGATGGGAGAAGCTGTTCCTCAAAGTGCTTATAAGCTGGTTTTTGAAAAAGAAGAATTCCTGTACCGTTATTATCTGGCGAATGCGATACCGGACAGCGCTTTATTTCTCGACCATCAGAAAAGCATTCCGATCAGCAAGACGCTGTTTGAAAGCGGAGCCGTCATTTTGAAAAATCCCCAATCATCCTGGGTAGGTTTACAGCGCCCTGACGGGAGCATCTATCTGAAACTACATATCGAAAATTTTCCCTATCTCACCCTTTGGACAAGTATGAAAGAAGAGGCACATTTTATTTGCCTGGAACCCTGGATGGGTTTACCCGGACAGCGGGAAAGTTTGCAGCAGATAACCGACAAGGAAGGGGCTATTGAGCTTGAACCGGGAGAGGCTTTTGCCACTTTCTACGAGATTGAGGTGGGGGAGAACTCTCAAGGTGGGAAAATGTAAAATTTTCTCATCATGATATTTCATGAGAAAGTTTGCAGTTCCCATTTATACTTGCCTAATTCTAAACAAATCGAGTTATCCACATAATCGTGAATAAATATTTTGTAATTTTTATTAACCCAGAGTAATAAATGTCGTATATTTGTACAGTCATTGCAATATTCGCAATGAAAGTTTTTTGACATTGTACCAAAGGGTACGGCTTGGTAGAAAATGGTTATAGTTGACCGCACCATACGTGAAGCGGATTCAGTTCCGTAATGACACTTTGTGTCATCCTTAGGGAGGGCATCTTCTCATCTCTCGTCCATTAACCGGTACAGAGATAGCAAGATTTCATATCTTCTCTATTCATCTCCTCATTAAAATTTGATTACGTCATTTTATTGATTTGATGGGACAATTTTTTTAAAGGGAGTAAGGAAATGTGTATAGGGGGCGTGGTAGATCGCGAGAACGGCAACTAGCTAACCGGCTGGGACAAACGGCGAACGGTTCGTCGTTCTTAGCAACATTATTTTTTCAATATGAAAAATAACAAATTTTCTACCTCAGACCTGATCCTCCGTCTGGAGTTGATCTTGTCAGAAAGCCGCGATCTACCCGCGAGAGACGTAAACACCATCAAAGATTGCATTGAAGTGCTTAAAAACACAGAAGATGATAATCAGTCATACGGATGGATACTCAAAGTAGCAATTGAGATCCTTCCTGAGCTTATGAAGGTTTTTATGAATATGGATTTGTGAGACCAGTGATGAATGATACGATAAGCACAGAGACATTATTCTTTCGCACCCCTTCCATTTTTCTTTTTTTAATAAAACTATCATGCAACTTGGTCAAACTATAGAATCTTTACGCAAAAAGCGTGGTCTCAATCAGATTGAAATGGCCAAATGTATAGGCATCTCTCAAACTTACCTTTCGCAAGTTGAGAATAATCGGAAAGACCCAAACCTTTCAGTACTTAAAAAGATTGCATCTTGTTTGGAGACTCCTCTCCCAATAATCTTCTTTCTCTCTTTAGAAAAGGAAGACGTGCCGGAAAATAAAAAAGCAGCCTTTGATGTTTTATTTCCAGCCATTGATTCAATGGTTAAAGAATTTTTTACCAGGCAATTAGCAAAGCCATGATTATTAGATCAAAAAAACACCTCACTCAAATACTAGGGATTTCTTGGGAAAAACTGGTAGAAGTGACTGATAACATTGATCGCTATTACTATAAAGACGCTAAACAGAAGACATATAAAGATGGTAGCCCAAAGCGACATGGTGTGTCAGGAAAAATTAAGTGGAGAGTGCTCCACCCGAGCATTAATGATCTTAAAACTATTCAGAAACGAATACACCACAGAATTTTAAAAAAATTAGATTATCCTACTTACATGATGGGAGGCATAAAAAAGCGTGATAGCGTACTCAATGCTAGGCCTCATATGGGTAAGAAAGATAAATTGCTTACCGATATGAGTAACTATTATCCCTCTGTTAAGAACAAGTGGGTATATCATGGCTTGATTGCTTATGGTTTTTCTCCTGACATTGCTTCAATTTTAACCAAATTAACAACTTTTAAGGGTTACGTTCCTCAAGGTGCTCCTACTAGCTCAGATGTAGCGAATATCGCCTTCAAAAACTTGATTGGTGATCAACTGAACGAATTCTGCGTGGAGAATGGGATCACAATGACTCTGTATGTTGATGATATTACTTTTTCTAGCCAGAAGGATTTTGAACATCTCACGCCTCTACTTCTCAAAATGATAACTGATGCTGGTTTATACTACAGCCAAAGAAAAACTGGATATACCAGGTCAAAAAATGTAATTATTACAGGTGTTAAAACAGGAAATAATCAGCTTAACGCACCTGATGATTTTGTAGAGAATAAGTTGAAGAAGCCAGAAAATTTCAATGAAAATCAACGAAAAGGTCACAAGAATCGCTTTGAGCGGATTCGGAGGATTAGTAAGCAAAAATTTAATGCTCTTGGATTATTCTTTTGAAACAGGATATGGGACAATCAAAATCAAAGATTAATCAAAGAGAGCTTTATCAATGTTATTTAACATGTTGTTCATTGCGAAACTCTCGACATATTTTACAATTAAAAACTTAACCAATTTTCAGCTAACCCATACTCTCGAAAAATCTCCTCCCAACGCTCCCTTGATCCCTGAAAAAATACTGTTGCCTCCTCCGCCGCAAACTTCTCATTCATCTCGGCATTATTAGAAAGATAGTTAAATGATCCCTTGATAGTCAACTCATCATCTTTGATAAGAATTTTCCGATGAGTTCCGGACAGCTCGATCATGTTGTTGTTAAAGTGATCAGGTAGGTTTACAAAGTAAAACTGCTGTCCATACTTCGATTTTAGGTCCCGCAATTTTAGAATTACCTCCTCATGATGGTCATTCCGACCATCGATTCCATAGAGAATGCAAACCTTTACCCCCCTTTCGAGGGCTTGCTCCAAATCAGGAAACAACCGCTCTGTGGCCTTGCGAATCCAAGGAGACTCAATCAGGATGGCTTTCTTTGCATTTCGGATTGCATTAAGAACGGCCTCTCTAATCTCAAAATTGACCAATTCTCTATATCCTTTTTTACCAGCCCCGGTCTTTTCTTTATTGACTTCCTGACGCTCTTTTTCAAATTCAGACTGATGTTTGAGGGCCAGCTTTGCAATGTCCTCATCGTAGAAGGCATTTGGCTGATCTCCCAGCCTTTCCTTTACGATCTTGACCTTGTCTTTGAGTTCTTTCTCGCTGGATGTAAGAACTTTCCAGTAGATCTCTCCGCTGGGATTATCCTTTTCGGTGTAACCAAGTACGAAATGCTCCTCATAAAACAAGTCTCCCCAAAGAATACTCTGTTTGTTTTTTGCAAAGTCCACGAGTTCCTTGCCTTTATTTTCCATCTGGTACACCTGGCAAATATCTACCCAATGCTCATTGAGCCATTTGAACTCGGGACGATTCCCGTCAAAGATCCCGGTAAACTTAGTCTCAACCCTGATATTTTGGAATTCCCTGGAAAATTGGATCTCGCCGGTGGTTCCATCGATTACCAATTCGTAATCAACTGTTTCTGTAATGCTTATCCAGGCATTTCCATTGAGGATTTCTTCTCCTTTTGTATTCAGCCAATATGCACCTTCCTTCCCCAGATAGATAGCTCCATGGCGGGCCAATTCGTATAATTCGCGAAGGATAAAATAAGGAGGCTGGAGACCAAGAAAAGTTTTAATTTCATTTTCAGTATTCATCCCTGCCTGAATCAGTCTCAAAAGAATACTGTGGACCTGGCTGGTATCTTTTTCCGGTTTCCCAGCTGAAATGAGAGATAGTTTAACTTTGTAATATGGGAAGGCTATCTTTTGTAAGTAGTTCAGGGTGAAACGATCACCAAATTCACTATCAAACCTTCGGGCCATTTCCTTATCTGATAGCTGCTTCGGCCTGATGATTTGGGGATTCGACTTTTTGTCTGGTTTTTGTCCCTGGGGACGGTATTGCTTTTGCCGATATTTGCTTCCTTTAGCTCTGTTCTTATCCATGAGTCACCCCCTTTACAGAATTAATTGTTTTTCCACTTTCGTGAATTTCCTGGATTAAAAGCTGGATTGGAGCTTTAGATTTATCCTTATTCGGATTCATTCTGGGAGCATGTATTGTATTATGCACATCTCCAACAACAATCAGTACCTGTTTGACCCTTGAAAATGCCACATTGATTCGATTCGGAATTTCAAGGAATGCCAAATGGTCCTGGTAATGGCTACGAACGATATCAAAAATGATGATATCTTTCTCAAGGCCCTGAAATGAGTCAACTGTTGCAATGCTAACTCCCGTTTCGGCTGACTCAATATCTTCATCCAGAATAAGGCTTTTGAACTTGTTTTTTCTTCTAGCACTTGAGAAAAGGTTCTTAATTCTCCTTATTTGGGCCCCATATCCGGAGATTACCCCGATGGACAATTTCTCAATCCCAGGAATCGTGTCTAGTTCCAGTAACAAATCAATGATGATATCCGCATTGAATTCGTTGAATGAAGAGTGGCTATCTTTTTCCTTTTGATGGAAATTATCCGTACCTGTATCCAGCAGGTATAGTGGCCGTCGAATCATTCCTATTTGGACTGGTTGGCCCTTTTTCTCCTCTGCGGTTTTGATTTTTAGATTATGAGGTTCAGGCTCATAGAAATATTTAGATATAAGGTCACTTACAACTTCTGGCATCCTCCGTTGAATGTCAAGCGCTTCGACATAATCCTCAGGAGCTCCCCGGAACATCATTTCAAACAGGCTTGGGTGATCTTCATCCAGGTAAGTCTGGTCAGGGTTTTCAAGTAATTCTTCTTTGAATTCCTTGCTAACGTCTTTCAATAGTTGCTTGTTGGTTGTCACGATCGGCCTCAATTGCAAATGGTCACCGACCAGGACAATCTTCTTACCCATAGAAATGGGAACAAGTGATTCTGCTGGAGTCGCCTTTGCGGCCTCGTCCATGATCACATAATCAAAATCAAACTCAAATTTTGCATAAGCTCCCGAGGCGATATGGTTACTGGTTGCCCCGATGACATTGACGCTATCCACCATTTTTTCAACTAGGTCACTTTCCTCATTGAGATTACTCAACAGGCGGGTCCAATCCTTGCTGATCGACATAAGAGGGCCCAAATTGCCTTTTTCTGAAGCGTTGGAGATTTTTTCTCCAACTGCCGCTTCCAATACGGCCCGAGATGATGTCTTGTTCAGGAGGTCCTTATGCTTTTTAAATCGTTCGATCGCATTTTCAATGTTGGGCTTGATCTCTCGGTTCCAATCCTTCCCGGATTCTAACTCCTGGTAAATAAAGGCCAAGGCTGGATCAATATTTGCCTCTTTTTCAAGCTTTCCGATTTGAGCCCGGTGACTATCCATGGTCCGGTCGGCCCAGGTTCGGAGACTATGGTTGAGGGCGAATTTCTTGATTGAGGGTTGCTTAATTCTGTCTGGATTTCCAAGTCGAATGACAGGGAGTTTTGCCTTTGCGAGCTTTTGAAGAACATTATCTACAGCAAAATTGGATTGAGAAGTAACAAGAATCTTCGCCCGGGGATCAATTTGAACAATTTGGCGGATGGCCTCAACGATCACAGTGGTCTTTCCGGTCCCTGGAGGTCCCTGGATCATGGTAATTGGATCATTAAAGAGGATTTTCCGGACCGCTCTGTCCTGTGCATCATATAAAGTCAGAGGCTTATTACCTTCTCCGCGGCTGATCACTTTGGATAATTCAGCGAGCATAGGAAGATCTTCTGGCAGCATCTCAGGGTTAAAGATGTAAGCGCATAAATCTTTATTGTTGAAATCCCCATGTTTAAAAGCTTTGATCGCCTTCAATTGACGGGCAAATTGAACTTCCTGTTTGGAAACGTCTTCGCGAAGTTCACCATTCCGAAATTCAATACCTTCCGTACCCCTTCCCGAATCTCTAACAATAAGATTCATTTCTTTGCCTGAAAATCGAACTGCATTTCCGATAGAAATTGGCCGCCGATTTTTTTCCTCGGTTCCAGGGACAATCAATTCTACATCTTCCCGATTGGGATCAGTTGATTTCTGAATGAAATCATGAACATATTTCCAGTGTTTATTGGAAGGGAGGTCAAGTTTGAAGGTGATTTCACTTCCTTTTTGAGAAAACTCCTTATACTTCACAGAAAATGCATTTTTCCGTAAATAATCCAATTCGCCTTCAAGGAGTTTGGTGTAGAAATCCAGGGTTTCTTTTTGTCTTTCAGTAAGTTTGACTGAGGAGAACCTGTCAGAGAATTCATCAAAATAATGATCGAAAAGTGTCGCAACGTCCAACCATTGGTCTGTGTATCGATTGATGGAATTTACTTGCAGGAAGTCGAAATCTAAGGGGATTCCATTTTTTCTGACAAAATTGTAGCTACGCAGATTCCCTTCGTCCAACTCGCTTCTCCTTTTCAGGTACAGTAGTTTCAATGAATTTTGCTCCACAAATCCCTTTGGGGCATAGAAATTTTCAGTAGTTAGCCTAAACCTAACCTGGGCCTTTGGATTGAAGCCTCCTGGATCCTGGTACTTTTCGTCATCAATATGGATCATGCATCCTTTTTCGTTCAGCTCTTCAAAAAAATCATCTAAATTAAATTCAGGTTTTTCATTAAGATAAACTGCCGCTGGAAATTGTCGGTCAATTAAAAGAGCCTCCTGAAAAGAAGAGAGGTGAACAAGGATATCTGAGTATTTTGGATATCTATTTCGTGGATTAATGGCGATCGATTTCGTTACGATCTCTAATAGGCTATTCACTGGATATAATGGAAGGGCCTCAACAAGTACGGCTCCGAGGTCGTTCAGCCTTCGTTCATTATTCTGATCGGCAGAAAATGCATCTTCCCCTAGCATCCAATTCAGCATGCAAAGTCCGAGAGAATAAAGATCGGACCTGATCTCGATCGGATCCTCCTTCTTTTGAATAACCTCGGGTGCCGTAAAGGCAACTGTATGGCTGAGCTCGTACCCTGACTTACTCAATGTCCTTGCTAGGTCAACCAAGCCAAAATCAATTAAGACTGGTTGATTGTCCCTTTCTATTCGAATATTTTCAGGATGAATATCTTTATGGAAAACTCTTCGGGATTGAGCTTCACTTAATGCATGAACAAGAATTTTCCAGCATTGAACTATTTCAAGAACTTCTTTTTTGGAGACTATCGGACCTTTTCCAATTTGGCTTTCCAGAGATGTTTGATTTTCAAGGAAGGGATATACAATAAAGAAGTGTCCGAGCTCAATATCAAATCCACTGTCCACCGGCGCATTAATGGCTGGAGAATTCAAACGCCCCAGCTTCCTTGCCATATCCCGAAATGTCCTTTGAGCTCCTTCTGTAGGTTGCAACCCTTTTATTACTTTACAGAAAAAACACTTCTGGCTTTCAGGATGTTGCACCTCAAAAGTCCAGCTATGAGCTCTTTCTGACAATTGTCGTATTATTGCGTATTTTCCAATTTGGATTATTTCTGGCATAGTAGTGTTCAATCGATATGCTTTACCCAGCAATTTTAAGATATCAAAGAATAAAATGGAAAAGCAGACATTTGTGGTTTCTAAATAATAAACCCACTTTGTCTTACAAGTCGAGATTTATATGTAAATTTATACAAATTGATCCAAACTCCAGGCATTTTTAAACAAAAAGAGCGATAAGAAGCCCTAAGTGGCGATGGCGGAAGACAACGATATAAATAGTATTCAACCTCTCTTTTTATAATGAAATTGTATTTTTATACCTAAATACCTAGCTTCATTGACTTACGCCAAAGAGCGTTCCAAGTTAGTACTTGATGATCCTCTAATGGGGCAAATGCCACAAGTCCATCAAACCTCACTCACTTCTATTTAGAAGTGTAGTATTCCTCCGTCGCTTATTAAAATTTATAATTTTGATAAGCATCCTTCTGAATCGCCCCCCTGTCCTTGGAGGATTAAGAGTTTTTTCTTTGTAAGCGGAGAGGGAGGGATTAGCTTCGCTGATCCCGGAGCGGGATTTAAAACACAAACAAACCAAAAATTCCCGATCCTTGGGGATCGGGAACCTTTGATTTGTTTGCGGAGAGGGAGGGATTCGAACCCTCGGTTCCGCAAGCGGAACAACAGTTTTCGAGACTGCCCCATTCGACCACTCTGGCACCTCTCCGAAAAGCGCCCGCAAGTTAAAACATTTTTTCGGTGAAATAAACCGCCTTAATATTTATTGTGCCGGTCCAGTTCTCTTTTTGAGTCGCGATCTTTGATCGAATCTCTTTTGTCATGGATTTTTTTGCCTTTTGCAAGGGCAACTTCGATTTTGGCGAGGTTCCGGTCGTTAAAAAATACTTTGATGGGCACAATGGTATAACCTTTTTGCTCAATCGCTTTTTTCAACTTCTGCAACTCTCTTTTTTTCAGCAGTAGTTTTCGCTCCCGGGTGGGGACATGATTGTTATAGGAACCTTCAGTGTATTCGGCAATGTTCATGCCCCAGATATACAACTCTTCCCCCTGAAAAGCGCAGTAAGCTTCCTGCAGGTTGACTTTGCCATTCCGCAGAGATTTGACTTCTGTTCCGGTCAGCAAAACCCCTGCATCAAACCGCTCTTCCAGTTGATATTCAAACCCTGCTTTGCGGTTGCTTACGATCGTGGTATTTCTTCCTTTAATAGTCACCTTTATAGGTTTTATAAATATTTCTCTTCAATAATCTGTCGGTGATACTGCACATGCCCACCGATAATATAAAAAACGGCGCGACAGGATACGGGTTTACCGTTTGCCAGGCCTATTTGTTCAAAACTTTCTTCCGGCATTCCGTTGATCAGACTGAGTGTGGCTGTTCGTACGGTCGAAAATTCCTGAATGAGGTCATCCCAGTTTCTGAAAGCAAATTTTCCCGATGGAATATAGTCATCTTGCTCAAATCCTTCAATGGGTGTTTCATCTCCACGCCCGATCCGAAGCGCCCGATAAGCCATAATTCGCTCGCAATCAATTATATGACCCAGTACTTCTTTCAGTGACCATTTGCCTTCGTCATAGCGGTAATCGTGTTTTTCGGAGGGAATTTGCCTGAAAAAAGATTCTATTGCAGCCTGTTGCTGGTTGAGATAGGATTTTATTTCTGCCTCTTTGGGTATCAGCCGGATATAGCTGAAATAGTAGGGCGCGTATTCATCGGGTAGCGGATAGCCAGTCATCAAAAAGTTTTTTTGTCTGTAAATGTTTGATTTAACCTTCTGTCTTTCTCACGAGTGTCCGGTAAGTGTAGGCAAATTCATTTTTTTCGTCTGCCTGATGAGATTCCACTTCCGTGATTTCCCAGTTTTCTACGTTGGAAAGATGAAAAAAGGTATCTCCTTCTACGTCTGCATGAACTAAAGTTTCATAAATCTTCGAAATGTAACCTTTTTCTACTCCTTCCTGAAATAATGCCGTTCCTCCTACGATAAAAATTTCGGTAGTATCCTCACAAAGTTCGATGGCCGATTCGAGTGAATGTGCCGTTTCTGTGCCTGGTGCGGAAAACGCCGGATTGCGGGTAATGATAATATTTCGTCTGCCCGGCAGGGGTTTTCCGATAGATTCGTAGGTTTTTCGCCCCATCAGAATCGGTTTTCCCATCGTCAGTTGTTTGTACCGCTTCAGATCCGCCGGCAGCCGCCAGGGGATCGATTGGTCTTTTCCGATAACCGCATTTTCTGAAATAGCGTATATGGCACTGATAGTTGGCATATTTTTTTGAGGCTGAAAATACTATATCTTTGCGGGATGAAAAACTATTGGCTGATTGCTGTGATGATTTTGTTGCTTGGCTGCGGTGAAAACAAACCTGAAGGCATCATTCCGGAGGAAGAAATGGCCGCCGTTCTCGCCGATATCCATATCATGGAAGGGGTCGGCGACGCCAATATTCGCCAGATAAAAGCGCGGAAAAATTTCAGGGAAGATATGCACGATGAAATTCTGAAAAAACACGGGCTTGACCGGGCAACATTCTTTAAGAGCTACGAGTACTATATCAAAAATCCAATCCTGATGGATTCCATGTACTACCGGATGATCAAAGAATACGATGTCAAAATGGAGCAATCCTACGACAAATCCTACGGTAATGACGATCCTAATGTAACTAAACCCGGTGCAGCGGGCATTCAATAATGAAGTGTGTTCACCCACATACATTCGAAAAACTTGGCTTTGATGAAATTCTGGCTCATGTGGCAGACTACGCCATGAGTGAAGAAGCAAAGGCTGAAGTTCTCCATATTCGTCCGGAAAAATCGGCAGAATCTATTCTCTCCGAATTACATAAAGTCCGCGAATTTAAAGATATCCTCGACTTTGGCGACCCTTTTCCTGCGCTTCGTTTCAGCGCGGTTTCGCCCATTCTCGCCCAGCTGGAAGTTGTGGGAAACTGGCTCAATCGCCAGGATTTACACGCTTTCCTCGGTTGGCTGGTAATCATTCGGGAGGTTACTCATTATCTCCGGCAGCGAAAAGATAAATATCCGGAATTGCATGAGTTGGTCAATCATCTGGCTTTTGATGCGGGACTGATCAAAAAAATAGAAGAGGTACTGGACGAAAGAGGCAATATCCGCGATAATGCCTCCCCGGAGCTGGCCCTCATTCGCAAGCAGCTGATTTCTACTGCCAACGATCTTCGCAATACTTTGTATAAAGTGCTTCGTATAGCCAATGAGCAAAACTGGAGCACGGAGAAAGAAATTACTATCCGCAACGACCGTTTGGTCATCCCGGTAAAAGCTGAAGCCAAAAACCAGGTGGCGGGTTTTATTCAGGATGTATCTCAGACCGGCGGAACGGTTTATGTCGAGCCGGCAGAGGCGCTTCCGCTCAATAACCGCATGCGCGAACTTCAGTTTGGTGAGCAGAACGAAATCATACGCATTCTCCAGAAAATCTCTGCGGTTATTCGCCAGTCTCTCGAAGGGTTGCGCGGGTTCCGGGAAATAATGACCCATGTGGATATTATCCAGGCCAAAGCCCGGCTGGCTGTGGATCTTGATGCCGGCCTTCCCGCTATTGAACCGGAAGGTGAAAAGCTGGATATCATTCGGGGATATTATCCGCTGCTCGTCCTTAAAGCCAAACAAAATCCTTTTGAGGTTGTGCCGCTCAATCTGAAAATGGATACCACCGACCGTATTGTGCTGATCTCTGGTCCCAATGCCGGAGGGAAGTCTGTTACCCTGAAAACTATCGGGCTGCTGCAACTGATGCTTCAGTCGGGGTTTTTGATTCCCGTAGATGAAAGCTCCGTTTTCCGTCTGTTCGATTCTCTGTTTCTCGACATTGGCGACGAACAATCCGTAGAAAATGACCTGAGTACCTATACTTCTCATCTGTTTCAGATGCGGAGAATGGGCGACCGGATGAACCGTGGTTCACTTTTTCTGATAGATGAGTTTGGAAGCGGAACGGACCCCAAACAAGGTGGCGCCATCGCTGAGGCATTTTTGGAGCGGTTTGTGCGTCAGGGTGCATTTGGCGTCATCACCACACATTATGGAAATCTGAAAGAATTTGCAGAAATCACCCCTGGGGTGATGAACGCCGCGATGGAATTTAACACCCGCGAATTAAAACCTACCTATACGCTGGTCAGCCATATGCCTGGCCGGAGTTATGCTTTTGAAATGGCAAAAAGGGTAGGGGTTCACTTTAGCATTATCCGGAATGCGCGGAAAAAAGTGGGGACAGATGAAGTTGAAGTAGAAAAACTTTTGCGGGAGCTGGAAAAGAAAAATCAGGAATTTTCCCGTTTGGTGAAAGAGAATGCAGATAAGGAGAAAAAGCTGGACGAATTGGTGGCAAAACACACCTTGCTTTCCGGTGATCTGGAAAAAAACCGAAAACAAATTATCCGTCAGGCAGAAACCAAAGCGAAAGAAATCATAGAGGGCGCCAACCGAAGAATTGAACAGACAATACGCGAGATCAGGGAAAAGCAGGCCGAAAAAAAATCTACCCAAAAAATAAGGAAAAGACTGGAAGCCTCTATTCCGGAAATTACGCCGCCTGATCCGGAAGAATTGCTGATTACTGAAAAGCTGCCGGGAAAAGAAGGAAAAGAAAGTGCCGGTAGTGGTAAAAAGTCAAAAAAAGAATTCAGGATCGAACCGGTTTTAGGAGAAATTCCCGCGGAGGGCGACTGGGTAAAATTTGCAGATTCCAATTCATATGGAAAACTGATCGAATTGCAAGGCAATCGCGGAGTGGTCGAATTGGGAGAAATGCGCCTGACTGTAAAAACAAAACAGTTGGTGAAAATCAAGCCGCCTAAAGAGAATAAAAAATCGGGTGGCTACCGTTTGATCGGCGACTTTTCCGTTCCGGCAGGTCGTTTTAAGATCGACCTTATTGGCAAACGTGTGGAGGATGCATTGCCCGAAGTGGACCGATATCTCGATGAGTCCCATCTTGCCGGACTTCATACCCTCCGCATCCTGCATGGCAAGGGAAATGGAATCCTCCGTGATGCGATACGCAACCACCTGGCCGGCCAACGGCTGGTGAAAAGCATCAAAGATGCCCCCGTCGAAGAAGGCGGCTCCGGCTGGACGATTGTCGAACTGGTGAGCTAACCATTCATCCTAACAAAAACCCCCTCATCCGAAGGGATAAGGGGGACACACAACTCTAACGCTTTTATTCATGAAAAACCGTCTTTTGACGAGTTTCCAATTCAAGTAATAAAGGATTCTGCTAAGTTTTTGGGAAATTCGCTGTACGACGTCATTTCATCGATAGAATGCATCATATCTTCGTCGAACGGTATTGGACATGAATAGTATGTCGTTTGTCGTGTAAATCGGGTATTTCGTCTAAAATTCAAGCGGGGTTGTGGAACTGCACTGTGTTTGTGTAATTTATGAAATGGATAATTGGTATTTTGGCTGAATGAGCAATGATCTGTCCACGCATCCGTTGCTGAAGATTCCCATCTTTCAAAATCGCCTGTTGATTCACATCCTTCTTTGGTTTAGTTATGTGAGTTTTTTTGCGATTGTGAATGCTGGTGGGCAGGACGAATTTACGGAGGCGTTTATCGACCAGTTGATCATGTTGCCGGTAAAACTGGCGGCAGTGTATCCGACTTTGTATATACTCATACCCAGGTTTTTGCTTAGCCGGAAATACTGGACATTCGTTTTTTTGATCATTTGTCTGATGCTTCTGGCGGGTCTGATTCAGCGGGCGATTATTTACTATATCATTTATCCGGTCAAGTATCCCGATTTTTCCCTTACAGAGCTCGAACCCTTTATTCATGGGTACAAGATCATCCGCACGGTATTACAAATTGCGTATGTGCTGATATTTACGTCTGCCATAAAAATTACGAAATACTGGTATGATGATCAGCAAAAGGCACGTGAACTGGTTCAGGAAAAACTGGAAGCGGAGCTAAAATTTCTCAAAGCCCAGATTCATCCCCATTTTCTATTTAACACCCTCAACAACCTCTATGCACTGAGCCTTAAAAAATCAGATCATGCTCCGGAGGTTGTACTGCGGCTTTCGGGGCTGGTAAATTATATGCTCTATGATGCGAGCGCACCCAAAGTTCCCCTATCCCGGGAAATAGACAGTATTCACAATTACATAGCCCTGGAAAAAATCCGCTACGGGCAAAATCTTGATATATTTTTTGATGTTACCGGCAATATTACCGGGACGCAGATTCCGCCTATGTTGTTGCTGCCATTTATCGAAAACAGCTTTAAACATGGCGCAAGTGATGAGACCGATGACAAATGGATTACCGCCAATCTGAATGTCAATAATGAATACCTGACATTTAAGGTGGAAAATGGAAAACCCGGATTCAGGCTAAATCCGCGCGAAAATTATCCGGGAGGCATCGGACTACAGAATGTGAAAAGAAGACTAGAACTGCTTTACCCCGGCAGATTTGAACTAAAAATCTTCGATGAAAGCAGCACTTTTCTGGTTATATTAAAAATCATACTCGAATAGCTCAGTCTTATGAAGATCAGATGTGTAATCGTTGATGACGAACCACTCGCACTCGATGTGCTGGAGTCTTATATAGAAAAAATCGAAGACCTGGAACTGGTCGCCCGGGTAGAAAATGCCATCGAAGCATTTAATCTTCTCAATCGGGAAAAAGTCGATTTACTTTTTCTGGATATCCAAATGCCCCGGCTTACCGGGATTGAATTGCTGAAAAATATCAGCCATCCACCGCGGGTGATCTTTACGACAGCCTATCGCGATTATGCACTTCAGGGATACGAATTAGATGTCGTGGATTACCTGCTAAAACCCATTTCCTTCGACCGGTTTCTCAGGGCGGTGACCAAGATATACCAGATCGGCGGGCAGACGGAGTCGGTAGAGCCGGCGAGTATCTATCCTGATACGGAGCCCGAAACTGGCAATTACAGCGATGCCTTTATCTATCTTAAGGCAGATAAAAAGATGATCAAAGTCCTGTTGAAGGATATTTTGTATATCGAAAGCCTGAAAGACTATATCCGTGTTCGCACCAAAGACCGAACCGTAACTGCCTATCAGCGAATCAGTTATATGGAGGAGAAGTTGCCTGAGGACAAATTTATGCGTGTCCACCGCTCCTATATTATTGCGATGGATAAGGTTGATGCATATTGCAACCCTTGCATTGAAATCGGCAAGACCGAAATTCCTATCGGCAGAAACTACCGTTCGGAAGTACTCAAAGCCCTGAATCAAAAAAATCTTCTGAGAGAATAACCCATAATCAATAATCGGGGCTTCGGGAGCCTCAGCCACCGATTTTTGATTGTTGATTATCTCCGAAGCCCCGATTGCTATTTACTCTCCATCTGAAGGTCTTTGAGAATAGAATGCCCCATTTTATATTTTTTAGTCAACAGGTATTTTTCGTTGTGTTTGTTGGGGGCAATTTCAATCTGCACATTTTCGACAATTTCGAGACCGTAACCTACAAGGCCGGCGCGTTTGGTAGGGTTATTGGTCATCAGGCGCATTTTTCGTATCCCCAGATCGCGGAGAATCTGAGCACCGACGCCGTAGTCGCGTTCGTCCATCTTAAAACCCAGTTCGAGATTGGCTTCTACGGTATCCATACCCTGCTCCTGTAATTTGTAGGCCTTAAGTTTGTTGAGAATACCAATTCCCCTTCCTTCCTGCTGCATATAGAGCACTACGCCTTTTCCCTCTTTTTCAACCATTTCCATTGCACGCGCAAACTGTGGCCCACAATCGCAGCGACAGGAACCAAATATATCACCCGTAATGCAGGAAGAGTGAACCCGGGTAAGTACAGGCTCATCTTTTTCCCATGAGCCTTTTACCAGCGCCAGGTGAATTTCCCCTGTATTGATCTGCTTGTAAGCGGTCAGTTCGAAATCGCCAAATCTGGTTGGCATATCGACCGAGATCTCTTTTTGGATCAGGGATTCGTGTTCAAGCCGATAAGTTATCAAATCTTCAATCGTAATAAGTTTCATCCCGAACCTGTCCGCGACCAGGCGGAGGTCGGGGAGACGGGCCATAGAGCCGTCTTCTTTCATGATTTCTACAATGACAGCCGCGGGCTCCAGTCCGGCCAGTCGTGCCAGATCAATAGAAGCCTCTGTATGACCTGTGCGACGCAGTACGCCGCCGTTTTTGGCTTTTAGTGGAAATATATGCCCCGGACGGCCAAAATCTTCAGGAATGGCATGCTCGTCGATCAGTGCTTTGACCGTGCGGGCACGGTCGCTGGCAGAAATACCGGTGGTACAGCCATCTTTCAGGTAGTCAACCGAAACCGTAAACGCCGTTTTGTGCATTTCGGTATTTTTCCCTACCATCATGTCTAGTCCCAGTTTTTCACACCGTTCTTCGGTGAGCGGGGCACAGATAAGCCCCCGGCCATGCGTCGCCATAAAATTTATGACTTCTGGAGTGACAAACCGTGCCGCAATAACAAAGTCACCTTCGTTTTCCCGGTCTTCATCGTCAACGACGATGACCATTTTGCCTTTACGGATGTCTTCAATCGCCTCAGTTATGTTATCTATTTTGATTTTTTCCATGTTTCTTTTTTGTCAGCCACAAAGATAACGATTTCCCCCGGCAATAGTTTTTTATTCGCCTGACTGGTAAGATTGCCGCAGGAAAAGCCTGCTTTCCGGCCCCAGATTAAATGCCATGTCCAGTATGGAAAGCCCGGGTACAAATCCATCAAAAACCTGCGTATAGGGGACAACCAAAAACCACTCAGGAAGTGTTTGTAATGAAGGGTCAAAAGACTGCCGAAAGTCCCGCCCATAATGGGCTTCGGGGAAATAAGCTTCCGTGTAGCTGATATTCAGTTCAATACCCAGTATCTCCTGTGATAAATCCAGTGAAGCCGTAAGCAGGTCAGTCAGGTAGATAAATTCCTGTTGGAAAAATTTTTCCAGCCGGGATTCATAAAACTCAAAATAAGGCGCATTCCGATAGGCGTTTACCAGCGTTCGCCAGTGATTGCCTGCCCAGGGTTCTGCCTGTGATATTTTTTTTTCTCTGATAGGTACTTTGTCTCCGCGCCTTTCGACAGGAATGGTCAGCGGCAGGGTGCGGTTTGCCACGCGTATAAATGCCCGGTTGGTGTATTGTTGTTTTCGGAAATGCTGCCATACTTCCACTGTGAGGTTTTTCTCACGAATGGCAGCTGCAAACCAGGAGACTGGCGGAAAATAACAGATGGGGTAAATATTCATTTTAAATGCGAAAATGCTTAATTTCGTTGAAAATCTGGCTGACAAACCAGTCATTTTCGAGTAATTGAAAAGAATCACTGAAGTTGACTGTGCTTTTTTCCGGGGTTAAATTAAGATGTATTACCCAAATACCCGATTATGAAAAAAATTGGACTTCTTTTTTTACTGGCTCTCCCCCTTTTTGTGCAGGGACAAAGTGTAGGTTTTTATCTGGATATCTGCCGCTTTTACGATTTTCAGGTAAATAAAACCATTGCTGAATTTTATTTTGCAGTTGACGGAACAACCCTTGTGTACCAGAAAGATGAGGATGGGCTGTTCCAGGTTTCTGTCAACATCAACTGGCTGCTTCAGCGCATTGAAAACGGCGACAGTATTCCGGTCATGGGCGATAACTATAATCTTCAGTTTCAACCGGAGGAAAGGTTAAATGACACTACGCTCGAATCCCGCCGCAAGTCTTTGTTTAACTTGCAGAAGGTGGATCTCGAACCGGGAATGTATCAGTTTCAGGCGATCGCCTTCGACCGTTATGCAGCCTCCGCTCAAAAGGTGATGGCGATCAATGAGTTTGAAGTAAAAGCACTCCCCTCGGGGGAAATTGCGTTTAGCGATATCAAATGGATCGCATCCGAAAAGGAAAGCAAAGGTCAGTTGGGCAGAACCCGCGATGACTTGATTCCGCTTGTAACCAATGACGCCTTTATCAACCAGGATTCGATGGTTTTCTATCAGGAAATCTACAATACCGATGATGTGCTGGACCAGAAGTTTACCATTCGTTCCCGATTCTGGCAAGGCGATAATATTCTCTATTCCTACGAACAGACCCAGGTGCGGCCGCCACGTCCACAAAGAAATGCTTTTAAGGAAAAGTTTGATATCAGTAAACTCAAATCCAATACCTATTATATTCAGGTAGAGGTGCTGAACTATAAAGGGCAGCCCGTCGCTTCTTATAAGAAAAAGTTTTTTGTCTATAATTCTCGTGTGGAGACCGAATATGACAATCTGGCCAGCAATAGCGAAACCGATATTTTTAACGATTATTCGGAAGAACAGCTGGACTATTACCTCCGTACACTTTCTTACATCAGCACAGAGCAGGAATACAATTTTGCCCGGGCTCTGGAAAGCCTGAGCCAGAAGAAAAATTTCCTCTACACATTTTTCGAAAAGCGCAAAACCAATCCCCGGCAAAAAGTACAGGCGCTGTGGAATGGGCATCTCGCTGCCCTCGACTACGTCAACCAACAGTTTAAATCTTCTTTCCGGGAAGGCTGGCAAACAGACCGGGGACGTGCATTTATCAAATATGGAATCCCCAGTGATGTAGAGCGATATCCGGGGGAATCATCGATTATTCCCTACGAAATCTGGCGATATGACCGGCTGGGTGCTCAAAACAATGTCATATTCATTTTTTACGATTCAGACCTCGCTTCGAATGAGTATGTGCTTCTCCATTCCAATAAATATGGAGAAATCTCGAACCCCCGCTGGAAAGAACAACTGCAAAACAAAGGGCTTGTACCGGGAACGATTGATTTTGAAAGAAATGAATCACTGCAAAACCGGTTTGACACCAAACTCAACCCCAATGATTAAACATGGGGTGGGGTAGCAGGGGTTGATGTTTGCCACAGAACAATTATTTGCCTAATTTTGTATCTTTAAGAAAAAAGGCGAAAATGTTCAATTTATCAGACATGATGGGCAAAATTCAGGAGATGCAAAGTCGCCTGAAGGAAGTGAAAGGCCAGCTGGACGAGATTACGGTTGAATCTGAATCTGGTGGCGGAATGGTAAGGGTTGTGGCAAATGGCAACAGGAAAGTCCTGAAAATTACGATTGATCCCGACATTATCGACAAAGATGATCCGGAAATCATGGCTGATTTGATCACAGCAGCTGTCAACAAAGCGTTGGATCTGGCCGAAATTCGCGGACGGGAGGAACTCGAAGGCGCAACCAAAGGTATTTTACCCAATATCCCTGGATTTGACCTCGGTCGATTCGGCATCTCCTGATTGCATGACTCCGGTAACTGTTGTGATTCTCAACTGGAATGGCAAAAGCTGGCTGGAACAATTCCTGCCCACTGTCATCGCTTCGACCTATGACCATATGGAGATTCTGGTGGTGGACAATGCTTCTACGGACACCAGTGTTTCTTTTGTCCGGGAAAATTTCCCTTCTGTACGTGTTGAGGTGCTCGATGCCAATTACGGTTTTGCCGGCGGTTACAACCGATCGATGCCTTTTGTGCATACGCCCTATATGGTACTGCTCAACAGCGATGTTGAGGTTGAACCTGGTTGGTTGGAACCGCTGGTATCTATGGCCGATTCCGATCCCCAAATTGCTGCGATCCAGCCCAAGATCCGCGCGATCCACGATCGTGGAAGCTTTGAATATGCCGGTGCATC
Source organism: Bacteroidia bacterium (assembly GCA_041391665.1). Lineage (NCBI taxonomy): Bacteria > Pseudomonadati > Bacteroidota > Bacteroidia > Bacteroidia bacterium. The sequence continues at coordinate 1,246,865 of JAWKNO010000002.1, forward strand.
CGGAGGGTTTATAGATTTTTTTGCCTACCCTTTTTGCCGGGGGCGTCTTTTTGACGTGCTGGAAAAAGATATGGGGCAATACGATGAGCCATTGGAAATATTCTGGGCTACAGGTGCTTGTTGCCTGATTCGAAAAAGTGTAGTGGATGAAATCGGCCTGTTTGAAAGTGATTTTTTTGCCCATATGGAAGAAATAGATTTCTGCTGGCGGGCAAAAAACTATGGTTACCGGATGCTGTGCGAACCACGAAGTGTGGTGTATCATGTCGGAGGGGGGGCTTTACCTCAGGGCAATCCCCACAAAACCTATTTGAATGTGCGCAACAGCCTGGCCTGTATGTACCGCAACCTGCCCCAGGGCCAGGTATTGTACCGAATGCTGATAAGATTGATCCTCGATGGCGTATGGGGCTTTCGCTCGCTGCTCCGGTGGGACTGGGGTACGATAGGTGCCATCGTCAAGGCACACTGGCATTTTTTTACAAAAATACCGCATTGGTACCGGCGCCGGCGCGAAATCTACCCTCAACTGCCATCCCAAATGCCTATCGGAGGATACTATCCCCGTAGTGTTGTGTGGCAGCATTTTGGAAAAGGGATTAAACATTGGGGCAATTTGCCCTGGTAGCCAGGCCGGTAGTTCATGGCAATTCTTTCGATCAGGAGTGGCCGCCTATCACAATTCGCATCATTTTTAGATTCAATACAAAAAAGCGATACACCTGCCAGAGAACAAATTTTCTGAAAAATTTCGTGGATTTATCTGGGATCGTCACAAAACTGGTTTCAGAATACGGAATGAATTTTTCTTTTTTCATGATTTTATTCTGGAATTAACCACCAAAAAGGTCTTGCCTTGGCTTTGTACAAAAATAAATAGTGCAACATGAGTTTGATCCAGTGCCCGGCCAGACCTGCTTCTCCCACCGTATAGTTCAAATCTCTTCCCCATCGCGGGTATTTTTTCCAGTTTTGAACGATCGGAAAAACGGTCATTGTTGCCGCCATACCTGAGGTAAGTCCATATCCCGCTGATACAACACATGCAGCCCCCATTTTTGCCATTGAAGCCTGGTGCGGGTGGGCTTCTTTTCCGGATTTGATTTGTTCAACGATATTCAGGGCGACAACTTTTCCAATTACCCCGGAGGGCATTCCTGTTCTGGGGGGTGTTGGAGAAATGGGGGTGCCATTTTTGCTTTTCATGGGTTTGGAAATCGCATGAGGAGGTGCAAAGGCAATACCGGCAGCGTATAGATTTTTATAGGAAGGATTTTGGTAAACAGATGGCCAGTCTTCTGCATCCCATTCTTCATAGGCTTTGGGGCTATAGTCTGCATCTACTTTCATAAAACCATTGGGTGCAAAGATTTTTTCGGTAATATCATTGCCCGCTTTATCAAATGATTGCAACCCAACGCCTGAGAATGAAGGTATTAGCATGGCGAAATCAAAAGGTTGCTCCAACCGCTCTCCGTCAAGGTTTTCGTAGAAAATGGTGTGTTTGTCGATTTTCTGGACTCCTGCGCGTTTGATCCACCGTATGCCATACTCTGCAAGAATTGATTCTGCAAATACCGTTGTGGAAGTGATATACCCGTTGCGTTTTACATAGGCGCCACCCATGCCAAAATCCCCCACCTCATATTCATTGGTGATCCACAGCAACTCCGCAAACTCTTCCAGTTTCCTTTTCCGCACTTCAAAGGCTATGTTCAGGATATATTCAAAAGCAGCGCCCTGACAGGTAGCCATTGCATGACCTGTGCCAACAACAATCTGTTGTTTTTCCCCTGCTTCCATTTTTCGAAAAACCTGTTGCAGGTTTGACCAGGTATGTTCTGCGTGTTGATAAGTACAAACGGAGTTGCAGTTTCCCGCTTCAGGACTCAGTCCTTCGGTCGCTTCAAACTTCAACTTTGGACCTGTGGCATTGATCAGGTAATCATAAGGAATGTTTTCAACCTCGCCCATTTTCTCTTCCGTCGTGTATTGGACGGATACATAGGGTTGGCCGGAGCTGCTATCGCCTTCCGGATAAATAGCCAGGGCTTTGGCCTGATGAAACGCGACATTCATGCGTTGATATACAGGCGCAAGCGGAAAGGTAACCTGCTGGCTTTTCATGCGGCCAATCCCAACCCAAATATTGGAGGGAATCCATTGATATCTGCTGTTGGGACTGATCACGACGATTTTGTGCTCTTTCCCCAGATTTTTTCTCAGCGTAAGTGCGGCCGTGTGACCTGAGACACCTGCTCCGAGTACTGCGATGGTTGACATATCTTTCGTAGTTGTTAGTTACGTAAATATGCTGCCACCCAAACTAATGTTCTGTGATCTCTGTCACTTAAGGATTTTCGCCTGCACTTACTTCAATCCAACCGAACGCAAATACTCCACACTCTTTGGTACTTGTTCCAATGCGCGGGAAGATTCATCCTCAATGAGGTAATGTTTGATGCCTAGTTGTTTTGCTGTTTTTACTACTTCGGCAATTCCTACATCACCGGTACCCAGCACCACATTGGTTTCCACATCCTGCCGGCCGTTCAGGTTGTTGGGTGTACCGATTCTGCGGTCTTTCATATGGAGCATTTTCCAGCGGTCAGGATATTGTTTCAAAAGGGCAACGGGGTCCTGGCCCGGGTTTTTGATCCAGAAAACATCCATCTGAAAACTTACATACGCCGGATTGGTTTGGTCCATCAGATAATTAAACATGGTGCCTTCGCCCTCATAGGGCCTGAATTCATACCCATGAGGGTGATAACATAAAGTGAGTCCGTTTTCACTAATGATCTTTCCGGCAGAATTAAAAACTTCCACGCCCGTTTTCATATTTTCAAAAGTGAAATTGTCTCCGTCATGGGGGATCCAATAGCAGACGAGATATTTGGCTCCGATGAATTTGGCATTATCAATGACAACCTGAAGACTGTCCTTATTTTGCAGTCGGTCAAAGCCTACGCCCGTTGCAATGATTTTGATTTTGTATTTCTTCAGTTGTTGTTTGTATGCTTCCAGATCCATTCCTCTTCGAATGCCTCCTTCGGCTTCTCTGATGCCCAATTCCTTCATTTTTGCATAGGCAAGCGCTGGGTCTTTGCGGGATAATTCACGAAGGCTGCCCATTTGCATTCCTACTTTTTGGGCATTCACATCCAAAAGCAGGAGCGCGACCACAACGGTCAAAAGTAATCGTAGTTTCATGACAATTTTTGAGTTAAAGTCTTCATTAATCTTAAAACATTAATTAAGTGAATACGGAATTAAAATCCTATCAGGGATTTTTTAGATATTTAGGTGTTATATAAATAATCCTATCCTCATGAATACCTCCCGAATATTGGTACTGGCTGTTTTGGGCCTTTTTGCAGTGAATATTTTCTTTTTTGCCTGCTCCAAACCGAAACAGGAAGCCTGGACCGTTGTATCATTGCCCGAAAATGCTGACACTTCCAACGCTTACTGGAAAGGCATTGACCTGGAACCCAAAGCACCCATTCGACCTTTGTCAGTGGAAGACCAGGCAAAAAAATTTCTTCTCCCTCCCGGCTATGAGATGAAAGCCGTTTTGGCTGAACCCAAAGTGCAACAACCTGCTGCGATTGCATTTGATGGAAATGGGAGAATGTATGTGCTGGAGTTGCGAAGTTATATGCTGACTATAGATTCGGAGGGGGAGCTTGAGCCAACCAGTGTGATTTCCCGGTGGGAGGATCTGGATGGCGATGGTATTTATGAGACAGGTGGTGCGTTTGTCGAAAACCTGATTTTTCCGCGGTTTGTTCTGCCTGTCGGCCCCAATACGATATTAACAATGGAATCGAATCAGGATAATGTGTACGCGTATACTGATACAGACGGGGATGGCAAGGCCGATAAAAAGGAGTTTTTTACAGATAATTTTGGCCGGGCGGGAAATGTTGAACATCAGCAGGGATCGCTTTATTGGGGAATGGATAACTGGTTGTACAGTACTGTCAATCCTTTCCGGATACGCTGGACGCCGGAAGGGGTAATTAGAGAATCTACGGCATCGAATTACGCGCAATGGGGCATTACCCATGATGATGATGGTAAATTGTGGTTTCAGGGTGGCTCCAATGGTCTTCCATCGTATTTCCAGTTTCCCGTTCATTACGGAGATTATATAGTTGAAGATAATTTTGAGGAAGGATTTGACATTCCATGGGGCGCCCCCATCGGTATTGCCGATATGCAGGGCGGAATGCGCGCCGTTCGTCAGCCTGATGGCTCCCTCAACCGTGTAACTGGTTCTGCCGGGAACGATATTTTCAGGGGTGACCGACTGCCCAAAGCACTGTATGGTCAATATTTCTATGGGGAACCCGTCGCCCGGATTGTCAGGCAAATTAATCCGGTGGTGACAGAAGGACTCACAAAACTGCACAATGTCTATCAGGATCAGGAATCTGAATTCATTCGTTCTATGGATCCGCTGTTTCGCCCGGTAGATATGACCACTGCGCCCGATGGAACTATGTACATCACCGATATGTATCATGGCATCATTCAGGAGGGGGAATGGGTGGGAGAAGGTTCTTACCTGAGAGTAAAGGTGCAGCAATATCAATTGGATAAGGTGGTTGGGCTGGGTCGAATATGGCGGTTGTCGCACAAAGACATGGTGCGAGACCAAACGCAACCCAGAATGTATGAACAATCTTCCGCTGAGCTGCTCACCCATTTTAATCATCCAAACGGATGGTGGCGCGATATGGCCCAGCAGGTGCTTGTACAGCGCAGAGATCTGTCGGTCGCGCCCAGGCTGGTGGAAATGGTGCGTTCTGGTGATAATCTGCTGGCCCGCTTTCATGCACTTTGGGCGCTCGAAGGGATTGGTGCTCTGGAAACCTCTCTGGTTGCCGACATGATGAAAGATCCTGATCCGCGGATGCGGAAACAAGCCATGTGGGCAGGAGAGAGCTTGTATAAAGCCGGAGAGCTATCTTTGGCGGCCCATTATCAGACATTGATGGGCGATCCCGATATGGAAGTCAGAATGCGGGCTATGATGAGTGGACGTTTACTGAAAATACCGGGAACCGAAGCCCTCGCAAAAAAAGAACTAGCTACAACAAAACACGTGGGTATGCAACTGGTAGCAAAACAAGTGGTGGATCCCCCTGTGGTAACCGCGTTTTTCGGTAGAAGTAACCCCAACTTCAATGAGAAAGAAAAGGCACTGGTAAATGCTGGGGCGAATATTTTTAATTCTCTTTGTTCGACCTGTCACGGAACACTCGGTGCGGGGACCCCTGTTGGAAAAGGAGAGCTTTTGGCGCCTTCTTTTATTGGCTCTCCCCGTATCCAGGGCCACCCGGATTACCTTATCAAAACCCTTTTACATGGTCTCAGTGGCGATTTGGATGGTCAATCCTTTGCGGGAGTTATGATGGCACCGATGGGTAACAACAGCGACGAATGGATTGCTTCGGTGGCATCATTTGTCCGGACAAATTTTGAAAACGAAGCCTCACTGGTCACACCTGAAGACGTGGCCAGGGTGCGAAGCCAAACCGCTGAAATAAAAAAACCCTACACTTTCGGGGAACTCATGGCTTCTGTGCCTCAGTTGCTGGAGGTAAATAATAATTGGAAACTAACAGCCAGTCATAGTGCAGATATCCGTAAAGGAAGTACCTCCTCTCCTTTGGGGGCATTAAATTTTGAAGGGTGGACGACCGGCATTACCCAACAATCGGGTATGTGGTTCCAAATTGAATTGCCTGAAGTATGGAAGCTTTCGGAATTGACTTTTTTCTCTCCTTCAATTAGCCGGGGCTGGCGGGAAGGTTCTCCCCCGCCTATCGGTACATTTCCTATCCAATATAAGGTGGCTGTCTCAAAAAATGGGAAAGACTGGACGGATGTGATCGCTGATGGAAAAGGAAATGGCGCCCGTAGCCTAATACGTTTTTCGCCTGTAGAGGCTAAGTTTCTGCGAATCACGCTGACCCAATCTGCGGAAATCGTTCACGGTGAAAAACTGGGACAGCCGTTTGATTTTGAAGTACCCTGGACTATGAGGGAACTCAAAATATATGGATTGAAAGAATAGCAGATGGAGAATGTTTATTTCAAAAAATCTTCAATGAAGGCCATTTTAGGCTTATAAACAGTATTCTCCCAGGTTTCTTTATAAGCGGGCTGATCCATATGATGTCCTCTGTAAGGAACCCCAAAGGTGATTTTTTCCCCTTTAGACTGGTTGATGGCTGCATAGATAGAAATTGACGGACAAGTCCGGTCGATAAAGCCGATTTCAGTTACAAGCGTAGCTTTGCTGTTTTTGAGCAGGTGCGCAGTATCAAAATAAGGCAGGGTCTCCCGCATTTTTGCGGAATCCCCGTTGGCCTTAAAGGGATTTGGCCACCCGCCGGCTCTATTCAAAAATGGGCCTCCCCAATCGCACATGGCCGGTACCGTTGCAACTGCTGCCGTTACTCGTTTATCCAAACCCGCAGCGGCCAAAGCCTGGCCACCGCCCTGACTTTCTCCAATTACGATGATGCGTTTTCCGTCCCATTCCGGCTGACTGGTGAGAAAATCGAGGGTTCGGATCAGTCGAAGATACATGCCCCGGAAGTAGAAATCTTCTTTGTTCTCCACTCCGGCGATATAGTAATTTTTTAATTCACCACTTTCCAGTTCGTCATAATAAGACTGAGGTTGCCCGTTGAGCATACCGTGCGCATTTAAATCAAAGGCAAGTGCGCCATGCCCCATTTTTGCGTATCGCAGGGCTGTTTCGGGTTGAGAAAGACACCAGGAACCTTTTACCCCTGCTGCATGGACAAACAGGACGATGGGCAGAGATTGGGGTTTCGCTGTTTCTGGTTTTGCAAAATAGCCCCTCGCCGGTTTGGGGCCGGTACAGTTGATTTCTATATCCGAGCACAAATAGCCTTTTTCAGTATCCGATACCGGAACTGATTTTACCTCCATGGGCAGTGCTTTCAGCGATTTTTTCTCGATCTTCCAATAGCTGTCCATGTCTTTGGGGCGCCGGGTTCCGGGCAAAAAATGATCCGGATCCACAACCAATCCTATACTGGCGATTTCTTCTCCCATTTTCACCTCAAAAATAAGTGCTGTAGGTTCATTACAGATTTCGTCCCATAACAAAACTTCCGGGCCTGAATAGCTGATTTTTTTTTCTGTCGTCTCCAGGCTGTAGTTTTTCCTGATTTTGACAGTCACCGAATCTGTTCCTGGTTCTGTAATGGAGAAGCTGACCCGAATGTTTTCCCCCTTCGCATAAATACCCGATTTATTGGATTGGGTTAATACAATATTTTGCCCTGAAGAAATTGAGGCAAACACAACTAAACACAAGACAGAACCAAGCAGTCGCTGGAATATTTTCATAGAAATGGTGTAATTCTGTGGCATTATTCCGAATATACAGAATAGTTTTTATATATGATTCGCTACCTGCTATTTGCATTATTGGCGGCTGCGCTGGCCGCAGGCGTATTTCTGTTTACACGAGATCGTGGCTACCCGGCAGACGAGCATTCGCTTGCGCAGGGAGAGCAATTGTTTTCCTTAAATTGTTCTTCCTGCCACGCCCTGGAATCTGAGGGATTTGGCCCGCCTTTGGGTGGGGTTACAGAACTTTTTTCCGAAAAATCATTAATCCAATTCATTAAAAACCCTTCAAAAGCCATTGAGTCTGGAGAGGAACGGGCTACTAAACTCCATGAAAGATATAAGCAGATAATGCCTCCTTTTGAACGGCTGGCAGATGCGGAAATTCGCAATATTCTTTCTTATATCCATAGTCAAACCGAATTACACCATATCCTGCCTTTTTCAATGGACAATGGGACTGAAGTGAAAGGACTGACGGGAAGGCTGGTTGACCCGGTGATTCGTTCTGGATTGAAAATTGAATTAGAAGAAGTCGTTCAGATTCCCCGGCTGCCGGGAAGTTCTCCAGACCTTGGAATTGTAACACTCCGGCCTCATCCTGCGGCAAATGGCGTTGTATTTGTGAGCGACCAGAATGGGTATATTTATCGGATTCACAACGGTAAAGCAGAAGTTTTCCTCGACGCCCGGAAGCATATTCCTGATTTCCAAAGTGGCCCGGGCATTGCAACCGGAATAGCCAGCTTCGAGTTTCATCCGGATTTTTTGCAAAATGGTTTGTTCTATATGCTTCATGCAGAGACCTTTAAAGGGAAAATCGCCGATTATAGTGTCCTTGTCGATACCTTTAAGTCGGAGGTGCAGTGGGTAGTCGCGGAATGGAAAATGGATAATGTAAATGATAGTCTGTTCCGTGGAACGCATCGTGAGTTACTTCGTCTGCATGCCCCAACTTTTGGTCATGGTGCTCAGGATATGGGTTTTATTCCGGGGCTAAAAAAAGGCGACCCCGAATACGGGTTATTATATTTTGGTTTTGGTGATGGGGGCGCCAATAATATTAAACACCCGGAAATAGGCCATCGGTTAACCGCATTTCTGGGTTCGATCATGCGCATTGATCCGGCAGGTAACAATAGTAAAAATGGCAAATATGGTATTCCCGTCAGTAACCCATTTGTGAATGAAACTGATCCTTTAACGGTTAAAGAAATCTATGCCTATGGTTTCCGCAATCCACATCGGTTTTCCTGGGATCAAACCCACAACAACCGCATGATTGCTTCTGACATCGGCGAAGCCAATATTGAAGAGGTTAATGTGATTGAGAAAGGGGGCGATTACGGTTGGCCCAGCAGGGAGGGAACCTACGGAATTACGACTACACGTGATTTGAAAACGGTTTATCAACTTCCGGAGATCGATCGGAAGTTATACAAATTACCTTTTGCGCAATTTGACCATGAAGAGGGTAATGCCATCAGCGGTGGTTACGTTTACGATGGCGATCTGACTCAACTGAAAGACAAATATATTTTTGGGGACATTGTCAGCGGGCGATTATTTTTTGTAAATGTTGATCCTATGATGACGGATTCTTCCGTTTACGAATTATCGATTTTTCAGGATGGCAAAGAAACCAGTCTCCGCGAAATGAGCCAGACGAAGAGAATTCATCTGCGGATTGGTTATGATCGTTTTGCGAAGCAATTGTATGTGATTACGAAAGTAGATGGGAAGATTTACCGGGTTTCTAATGCAGCGAAAATCTCTGAGGCAAATTAGTTCCTGGATTAGAAATCAATAGGTGGACTCCGCGTTCCAAAGCAGGGGATGATCTTCGATCAACATCGATGTGGTTCACGCAAAGGGATCGCAAAGGCATCTGCGTTAATCTGCGCGGTACTCTGCGTTAATCTGCGTTCCAAAACAAGGGGATGATCTTCGATCAACATCGATGGGGTTCACGCAGAGGGCGCAAAGGAATCGCAGAGTTTCGCAAAGGCATCTGCGTTAATTCCTGTCTGCTCTTGCAGATGCGCGGTACTCTGCGTTAATCCGCGTTCCAAAACAAGGGGATGATCTTCGATCAACATCGATGTGGTTCACGCAAAGGGCGCAAAGGAATCGCAGAGTTTCGCAAAGGCATCTGCGTTAATCTGCGTGGAACTCTGCGTTAATCTGCGTGGAACTCTGCGTTAATCCGCGTTCCAAAGCAGGGGATGATCTTCGATCAACATCGATGTGGTTCACGCAGAGGGCGCAAAGGAATCGTAGAGTTTCGCAAAGGCATCTGCGTTAATTCCTGTCTGCTCTTGCAGATGCGTGGAACTCTGCGTTAATCCGCGTTCCAAAGCAGGGGATGATCTTCGATCAACATCGATTTGGTTCACGCAAAGGGCGCAAAGGAATCGCAGAGTTTCGCAAAGTTTCTGCGTTAATTCCTGTCTGCTCTTGCAGATGCGTGGAACTCTGCGTTCCAAAACAAGCTTTGGGAACTCTGTATAAAACCTTTGTTTTCGTATGAACCTTCTTAGTTTTTTACAATTTTCTGACGAAAAATCCGATCTCTGGTCTGGATGCTAACAACATACATTCCTGCGGGTAAATAGCTAAAGTTTCCAATCGGCAGATTTTCGTTCAAAAGTTGTTGTTCCTGCCAGATCAGACTTCCCTGAAGATCAGTAATTCGAAGGGTTGCCTCGGTGGGCAGACCTGTGTAAAGAAGGGTGATTTCACTTTGAAACGGGTTAGGCGCAAATCGGACGCCTGTCAGTAAATGATCTTGAAGTCCCTGCGTTGCTGTATGTATTTTCCCATCTATTGCTTTGAGCAGAGAATATTCTCCCAGATTCCCCAGGGCGTCTTGCCCGATTTCCCAAATCATGATGCCTGAAACCTGACTTAAAGCCAATTCTGTTTTTGCCCTTATGGTGGGAATGCCATTGTAGTATTTTTGGCCCACCTGATCTGTCCAGGCAAAGACTGTATCTGTGGCCACCATTGACCCATAGGTAAAGGATGTTACATTGCTCTGATTGGTAAAATCATAACCATAAAAAGGCACCCCTAAGGTCATTTTTTCATAGGGAAGTCCTTGTGAATGCCAGTAGGTAATACCCTGTTGTGCAAAACTGTAGGGCGAATGCTGTCCCGGATTATTGGGGGCCCACGGGCCGGTCAGGTCATAAGCCATCAGATTGACAAAATCAAATACTGCCAAAGCTGCCGTACTGATATCCGGATAACGATAGGTTGCCGGCCATGCAGCAGTAATCAGTTTGCCATGTGCGTGGAGGGAGTCTGCCAGTTCCAGCACAAATGGGCTATAAAGATTATTCACACTATTCCATTCCAGATCAACATCCAGGCCGTCAAGGTTGTGGTTGAGGGTATAGGTTGTGAGTGAATGAATAAACCCGGAGCGGTTTGCGGGTAACATCAACTGATCATAGGCCGCCTGCCACGCAGCGGTAACACCTCCTCCGGCGATAGAAATCAATACTTTGATGTCTGGGTTTTCACTTTTAGCCTTTGCGACAACCGGATCAATATTCTGCCCCCCAATATCCAGATTGCCCTGCATATCGGGGTTTAGAAATGCGAGATTCAGATGAGTGAGTTTCCCATAATCCAACTGATTTGCCAGGGCAAAGCGGTAATACGGCAGGTAGCCCACTACTTTGAAGTCCTGCGACTGGCAGATCATTTGCCCGGCCAGTAGCATCAACCCCAGCGAAATCAGGTGTTTCATGACTTTTTCGTTCGGCCCCGGCCTCCTTTGGGTTTGGGTGGTTTTGCTTTATGCTCTTCCAGCAGTCGCTCACAATCTTCTAGTGTCAGGTTTTCCGGTGCTACACCCTTGGGAATTTTTACATTATTCCCATGAATTTTGATATAAGGCCCAAACCGGCCTTTTAAAACCTGGGCATCGTCGTTAAACTTGACGATCACATTGTTGGCGGCTGCGTTGCGTTTCTTTTCTATGAGTGCTACTGCACGTTCAAATTCTATTTCATACGGATCATCTCCTTCTTCCAGCGAGGCAAAAAGTTTGCCCAGCTGAACATAAGGGCCAAATCTTCCGATACTGACTTTGACGGTTTCGTCTTCAAACTCACCCAATGTGCGAGGGAGTTTAAACAGATCGAGTGCTTCCTCCAGGGTAATGGTTTCAATCAGCTGGTTGGCGCGGAGTTTGGCAAACCGGGGCTTTTCTTCATCGTCAGTAGAACCGATCTGAATCATGGGGCCATATCTGCCCAGGCGAGCAATGATGGGTTTTCCACTTTTGGGGTCCTCACCCAGTTCCCGCTCTCCCCCGGCCCTGTCAGCAGTTGCCTGGGTCTTCTCTACCTGAGGGGCAAATTTTTCATAGAAATCGGCGATCATTTTTTGCCACTCCTGTCTGCCTTCCGCGATCTCGTCAAACAATTCTTCCACATGGGCGGTAAACTGAAAATCGAGAATGGAGGGGAAAAAACGCACGAGGAAGTCATTGACAATCATTCCCAGATCAGAAGGGAATAGTTTGGCTTTTTCTGCCCCAGTAATCTCCTGTTTGATGGACTCGTTGACCTGATCGTTTCGCAATGTGATTTTCCCCAGATCGCGGGCTACGCCGTCACGATTATCTTTCACTACATATTCCCGCTTCTGAATGGTTGAAATCGTCGGGGCATAAGTGGAAGGTCTGCCGATTCCCAACTCCTCAAGTTTTTTTACCAGGCTAGCCTCTGTATATCGCGGTGCAGCACGGGTAAATCTTTCGAGCGCGATCATTTCTTTGAGTTTCAGTTCCTGACCAATTTTCATTGGCGGGAGCACCCCTTTGGTTTCTTCGTCCTCATTATCATCATCTGTGGACTCGAGATAAACTTTCAGGAATCCCTCAAACTTTAAGACTTCGCCGGTAGCTTTAAACATGGCCTGGTTGGTGGAAACCAGAATATCGACAACGGTTTTCTCCAGTTGCGCATCAGCCATTTGGGAAGCGAGGGTGCGTTTCCATATCAGGTCATACAACCGCAGCTCATTGCGATCCATATCATCGAGTTCACTGACAGACAGATCCGTCGGACGAATGGCTTCATGCGCTTCCTGCGCACTTGTATTTTTGTTTTTATAATGTCTTCTCTGGTGATAGTCTTTTCCGTAAAGATTTTTTACCACATCTTCTGCCTGCATCAGCGCCTGGTCAGAAAGACTGACACTATCCGTACGCATATACGTGATTTTCCCCGCTTCATAAAGACTTTGGGCAACACGCATGGTCTGGTTGACAGAGAAACTCAGTTTCCGGCTGGCTTCCTGTTGCAGGGTAGAAGTGGTGAAGGGAGCAGCCGGAGATTTTTTAGTTGGTTTTGTCTCCAGGTTGGTGATCGTATAGCTGGCCCCTTTACATGAGTTCACAAATGCCAGCGCATCGCTGTACTTTGGTAGCCGGTTGACAAGTTCTGCCTGAACGACGGAAGTGCCATTGACAAGAAAATCGGCGGTCACTTTATAGGAAGAAACCGGTTCAAAATCAATGATTTCCCTTTCCCGCTCAACGATCAGTCTTACTGCAACGGACTGTACGCGTCCGGCAGAGAGCCCCGTTCTGATTTTTTTCCAGAGGATGGGCGACAAACGAAAGCCCACGATCCGGTCAAGGATACGGCGAGCCTGTTGTGCATCCACAAGCGAGATATTGATCTTTCGGGGGTTTTCGATCGCACGGGTAATGGCCGGGCGGGTAATTTCGTTAAAAACAATGCGCTGGGTGGTAGCAATATCCAACCCCAGAACACTGGCAAGATGCCAGGAAATCGCTTCTCCTTCGCGGTCTTCGTCCGTCGCGAGCCAGACAACGTCATGTTTTTTGATTAGTTCCTGGAGGTCTTTTATGACAGTCTTTTTGTCGGGTATGACTTCATATTTGGGGAGAAATCCATTCTCAAAATCAATCGCATCATCATCTTTCGGAAGGTCCCTGACATGGCCGTAGCTAGCTTTAACCGTGAAATCTTTTCCAAGGTATTTTTCTATGGTTTTCGCTTTGGCAGGGGACTCTACAATCAATAGGTTTTTGGGCATATCAGATTAAAATCTTGGTTTCAGGTTGTCTTTTCCGGTTGCAATATTAAGAATATCTCGTAAAACTTATGGATATATCCTAGGAACTTTTCGTTTTTATATATTGTTTTAGGTCAGAGAATGTAAGTTCTGTAAAAAAAATGTCAACATTGGAGCCCACTCATATTGTGGTTGGTCTGGCGGATACAGACGAACTTTACAATCACGTGTTCACTATCCGCACGAAAGTTTTTGTGAATGAAGAATCGGTGGATCAGGAGGATGAATACGACGGATTCGACTTCCTTTCCAATCATTACCTCGCCTGGTACGACGGGGTGCCGGCAGGTGCTGCGCGCTGGCGTACAATACCCGCTACCGGTAATATCAGGCTGGAGCGGTTTGCCGTACTGAAAGCATTTCGGGGTAAAGGGGTCGGCGAAGCGCTGGTTAAAAAAATCCTGAGCGATGTGCCCCGATCAAAAGAAATTTTTATCCATGCCCAGGTTCACAACCTCGGATTCTATGAAAAATTTGGATTTGTCGCCGAAGGCGAAGCGTTTGAAGAAGCCGGAATTTTGCATCGCAAAATGGTGTGGAAAGGCGAATGATCAGATATAACTCTTACATAAAAATCCAACCAAAAAAGAAAAATCCAATATTAATACGTACTTTCCCGTTACTATTCCTCATAACAAACATTTATGCAAACCCAGGAAATTCTGAAAGAAGCTCGGGAATTACGCCAGCTAATGGCTAAAGCATCTGAAATTGCGCAACGTCTTCATGAAAAACTTCCAGAAATGGAAGAGCCTGCAATGAATGCTCAATGCAGTGTCATACGTGCGTTTTTGCACCAGACAGAGATGCAGGAACAGGTGCTAACGCAAATGATCAGTGCCAAATCAAATTGAAAAAAGAATTTTGATATAGTCTTTTGAAATCTGATTTTTGAAATCTGACTTTTGACTTCCCGTTTACAGGCGTGCTAACTATTTACAAATCTTCGGCAGGTAGTGGTAAAACCTATACACTGGTTCTTGAATACCTGAAAATCGTTATTGTCGAGCCGCTCGCTTATCGGCATGTACTTGCTGTTACCTTTACCAACAAGGCGACCGAAGAGATGAAGGTGAGGATTATCGAAACGCTTTCGCGGCTTGCCACGCATGCCGATGCTGACCTTCAAAATGACACTGTCTGGCAAACCCTTCGCAATTACCTCAAAGAAAAAGGGAAAGCCGAACTTTCGGTTTCCCTTCAGGCGCGCAAAGTATTGGAACTCATTCTGAATGATTATTCCAATTTCTCTGTTTCTACCATTGAAAGTTTTTTTCAGCGGATTGTTCGGGCCTTCGCGCGCGAACTCAATATCCCTTTGGGATATGATGTCGAAATGAAACAGGATCTCGTCCTGCAACGTGTAGTCGCTGATCTTTTGATGGATGCCGGTAGCAGACCCGCGCTTACAAGATTGTTGGAAGGTTTTATCGAACGCAATCTCGAAGAGGAGAAAAACTGGAATATTGACATGGAAATCAAGGCGCTTGGAACCGAGATTTTCAAAGAAAGATTCCAGACACTGGCTGTAAATTTTCCCGAAGAGAAAGAGCGCCTTACACATACCCTGGATCTGGTAAAAGATCTGCTGGAAATCCGCTTTAAATTTGAAAATTCGTTTTCGGCTCTGGCCGCAGAAACCCGGGACATTATAGACCGCCATTCGCTCGATATTACAGACTTTGCGTTTGGTAAGTCTGGCCCGATTGGTTATATGTTGCGTTTTCTTAAAAAAGTTGAACCCAAATCCTACGAACCAACTACCAGATCCCTGGCCGTAAATGAAGATCCCAATAAATGGATATCCGCCAAAAATCAAAGAAAATCGCTGGTTGAAAGTGCCGTTCAGGAGGGAATCGCCATGATTCTCGCCCGCATGGTCAGTCTCTATGAAAAGGGCTTTACCGACTATAATACCGCTATTCAGGTGCTTCGTACCGTGCATAGTTTTGGTCTGTTGGGCGAATTGCAGGCGAAACTTGCCGATTACAGAAAAGAAAACGCCCAACTGATTATTTCTGATACGACTTTTCTGCTCCGCAGTGTCGTGGGGGACCAGTACGACGCGCCTTTCATCTATGAAAAAGTGGGCGCCCGCTATCGACATTATCTCGTAGATGAGTTTCAGGATACCTCTGATATGCAGTGGTACAATCTTCTGCCACTCATACGGGAAGCCCTCGCACAAGGCCAGAACAGTCTGATCGTAGGGGATGTAAAACAAAGTATATATCGCTGGCGAAACGGCAACCTCAAATTGCTTTTGGGGGCAGTTGAGGCTGAAATGAAAGAATCGGGGCAGGAAGTGGAAGTGCGCAACCTGGCTGACAATTACCGGACTGCCGCTGCCATTGTCGAATTCAACAATCGCTTTTTTCAGGAAGCTGAAAATCTTTTCCAGGAAGAATATAAAGCCGCCGGAGATTTTATCTTCCGGGAGGCGTATCATTCTGTCGCTCAAAATCCTAAAAAAACGCAAACCCCTGGCCTTGTGAGTGTTGAGTTTTTTGCCGATCCCGATAAAAAGTCAGACGAAAATGAAGACGAGGCGGTCGAAAAATCAGGCTGGCAGGATCAGTCCATGAAACGCACACTTGAAGTAATCCTTCAACTCAGTGAAGATGGGTTTAAAGGTGGTGATGTAACCATTTTGGTCCGATCCAATTCGGAAGGAATGAAACTCGCCGCATTTCTCCAGCAGTCGGGTGTAAAAGTCATCTCCGCAGAGTCTCTGCTGGTTGTAAGCAACCAGAAAGTTTTGCTCCTGCAGGCATTATTGCAACATCTGAATCATGAACAGGATGAAATCGTAAAAGCCAGTCTGGCCTATTATTACTCAAGGGTTGTCCTCGATGAAAAAGAGACGAATTCGTTATTCGCAAATAGCGAATTTATCTCTTTTTCGGATAGTTTTAATGCTGATAAAGAGGAACTTAGGCGCTTGTCAGTATATGAATGTACGGAGCGACTTATTCGTCTTTTTCCTGTACTCTCTTCTCCTGATGCCTATGTGCAGGGATTTATGGATGTTGTCCTCGAATATACGGCAACCAGTGATGCTTCTATTTCTGGTTTTCTGGAATGGTGGACCGAAATAAGGGGAAAACGGGCGATCGCCAGTGCACCAGAGCCTGAGGCGGTCCAGATTATGACGATACACAAAGCGAAGGGGCTGGAGTTTCCTATTGTGATTATACCTTTTGCCGATTGGAAGCTGGACCCGGGATTGAAAGACGTGTTGTGGGTCAAGCCTGAAATGGTTCCCTACAATCGGGTACCGTATTTACCTGTGAGGGTGAGTAGCCGGTTGGAACTTACTTTTTTTGCCAGCGATTATGCAGAGGAGAAACTCGCTACACATCTTGACAATTTGAACCTGTTGTATGTTGCTTTTACCCGACCGGTACACCGATTGTATGTATTTTCCCGCATCAATGAGAAAGGTGCTCCGCTCTCAACTGCCGGAATCCTGATTCGGGATTTGCTTTATCGTTGCGGATCTGAAGATTTGTGGAATAGCGATCAAAACCGCTTCACTATTGGCAGCCCGCAAAAACTCACCTCTCCGGCTGGCAGGGAAATATCGGGCTCTCTCCAGTTGCTTCCTGTGAGTTTTCCGCTGATCAACCTTTCGGATGACATTCGTATTCGCTACCGCTCCAACAGGTTTTTAAATACAAGTGTGGTCTCCCAGCGTGAAAAAATGTCAGCGGGCGAATTGGTGCACGAGGCATTGGCTTTGGTTCACACGGTTGAAGATATTGAGGCTGCGATACAGCGACTGGTTAATAAGGGGTTGATTCCTTCTAACCGTACAGAACTGCTTTCACAACAGTTGAAATCGATCGTTCAAAACGAAAGCGTAATGGATTGGTTTTCAGGAGAATGGGCTGCTCGAAATGAAGCTGAAATTATTGTATCCGGAGGGAAAGTTCTCCGGCCGGATCGCGTCATGACAAGAAAAAATGAAGCGGCAATCATTGATTATAAAACAGGACAACCCCATGCCCGGCACCATAAGCAGGTATCCGAATACGTGGATGCGCTGAGGGAAATGGGGTATGCACCGGTAAAAGGATATGTTTATTACCTGAATTTGGGAATTGTTGAAGAGGCTGGATAATTAATTTGTTTTTCCAATGGCTGCGTTTATATTTGCGGGCGAAATGAAAGCTCTGTTTACATACCCACCTCTCGCGACTGTCATACCTGGCAGCGGGCTTCATATTCATCCTATCCATCATTCCTCCTAAAGGAGGAATAATTATACATATCACCCATTGAAGGGCTCGCCCCTTTTTCCCGCCCTATCGCGCGGTTTTTTCGTTCTGTTATTTTTATCACCTATAATTTTACCGACTTGAAACCTTTGCTAAGATTAGCTGTGCAAAAATCCGGACGCCTGAGCGAAAAGAGCCTGGCTTTGCTGGAAGAATGTGGCATTGGCTTTTTTCATAATAATACCCGTCTTCGGACAGAAGCTTTGAATTTTCCATTGGAGCTGCTTTTCCTCCGGGATGACGACATTCCTAAATACGTTGCCAGCGGGGTAGCGGATGTGGGGATTGTCGGGGAAAATGTGCTCGAAGAAAAGGGGGAATCGGTTTCCCTTGTTCATCGTCTGGGTTTTTCCAAATGCAGGCTTTCGGTGGCTGTGCCGCATAAAATGGATTATTCGGGCGCCAAATCTCTGGAAGGCATGAAAATCGCCACTTCATATCCTAAATTATTGAAACGGTTTCTGGGCAACAATCAGGTTTCCGCAGAAATCCACGAAATCAGTGGCTCAGTGGAAGTCGCTCCGGGCATCGGGCTGTCAGATGCTATCTGTGACTTGGTAAGCTCTGGTAGTACTCTCCTGGCCAATGGCCTGAAGGAGGTGGAGGTTATTTTCCGCTCGGAGGCTATTCTGGTATCTTCACCAGATCTTTCCGCCGCTAAAGCTGCCATTCTCGACCGGCTCATGTTTCGCATCCAGTCGGTGTTAAGAGCTGAAAACTATAAGTATATCCTGATGAATGTACCGGATGAATCAATAGGGATTGTAACGCAGCTTCTTCCGGGAATGAAGAGTCCGACGGTTATGCCTCTGGCTGAGTCTGGATGGAGTTCTGTCCACTCTGTTATAAGAGAAGATGAGTTTTGGGAAGTAATTGAAAATCTTCGTGCAGCAGGCGCTCAGGGTATTCTGGTTGCGCCGATTGAGAAAATGGTGATGTAAAGCATAAAATCATGAAAATTATCAAATATCCACTCGCACATACCTGGGACACATTGCTGGCACGTCCTGTATTGGATTATGCGCAGGGGGAAGCCCGGGTCAGCGAAATTTTACGCCAGGTTCGCGAAAACGGGGATAAGGCCCTCCGGGAATTCTCACTCGCATTTGATGGCTATGAGGCCAGTGATTTCCTGGTGAATAAAGCTGAAGTTGAAGCGGCGATTCCGTTGGTGTCTGATGCGCTGAAAGCTGCAATCGCTCAGGCCGCAGCAAATATCCGCACGTTTCACCTGTCTCAGCAGGAACCTTTAAAAATGATAGAAACCATGCCTGGCGTTGTCTGCTGGCGGAAAAGTGTTCCTGTAACTACGGTAGGGCTGTATATTCCGGGTGGAACGGCTCCTTTATTTTCGACTTTACTGATGTTGGCCATTCCTGCCCAACTCGCTGGCTGCCGGCAGATCGTGATCTGTACGCCTCCGGGTAAAGACGGGACAATACACCCTGCGATCCTTTATACCGCTTCGTTTTTGGGAATATCTGCCATCTACAAAGTTGGGGGAGCACAGGCGATCGGTGCAATGGCCTATGGCACGGAATCCATCCCTCGGGTGAGCAAAATATTTGGCCCGGGTAATCAATATGTCACCCTTGCCAAACAGCAGGTGAGTCAGCAGGGAACAGCGATTGATATGCCGGCGGGCCCATCTGAAGTAGCAGTGGTGGCCGATAAAACGGCCAATCCGGCCTTTGTTGCGGCTGACCTGCTTTCGCAGGCAGAACACGGTATCGACAGTCAGGTTTTGCTTGTTACCGATTGTGAACCTTTGCTCGAAGCTGTACGTGATGAAATCGAAGCGCAATTGGTCTATTTACCCAGAAAAGAGATTGCCCGCGAAACCTTGCGCAACAGTTATATGATTCTGCTGGAAGCAAAATCAAAAGTGGTGGATATGATCAATCAGTATGCCCCCGAACATCTAATCCTTTCCGTAGATAATCCGGACGAATGGGCCAATGAAATCGAAAATGCAGGATCCGTATTCCTGGGGCATTTTACCCCTGAGAGTGCGGGTGATTATGCTTCAGGAACCAATCATACTTTACCTACAAATGGATATGCAAGGGCTTACAGTGGGGTTTCTCTCGACAGTTTTGTGAAAAAAATTACCTTTCAGAAGATATCTGCCCAGGGCCTTCGTAATTTAGGCCGGACGGTAGAAGTAATGGCGGAAGCCGAAGAACTTTTCGCCCACAGAAATGCAGTTTCGATTCGCCTGGAAATGATAAACGGACAAAATCATGACTGAGATTCAATCGCTGATCCGGCCACACCTCCGGAACATCCAACCTTATAGTTCGGCAAGGGATGAGTATTCGGGTTGGGAAGGAATTTTCCTCGACGCAAATGAAAATGCCTTTGGCAGTACAGTTGCGGGGGGCGGGTACAACCGCTATCCTGATCCTTATCAATCTGTGTTGAAACAAAAACTGGCAGCTGTGAAGGGCGTTGCTACTGACCAGATTTTCCTGGGAAATGGCAGTGATGAAGCGATTGACCTGCTTATCCGTGCTTTTTGCGAGCCGGGGGAAGACGAAGTTCTTTTATTGCCGCCTACATACGGTATGTACCAGGTCAGTGCCGATATCAATAAAATACAAACGGCCAAAGTGCCACTTACCCGCGATTTTCAAATTCACTGGCCAAAAGTAAAAGCTGCAATTGGCAATCATACCAAGTTGATTTTCATCTGTTCACCCAACAACCCTTCCGGAAATCTCATGGATCGTGAAGATGTGGAGGATATCCTGGATGTTGCACCCGGGCTCGTTGTGGTGGATGAGGCCTATATTGATTATACTCCGGAGGCAACGTTGATCCCTTTGTTGAAACATTTTCCCAGGCTGGTCATTTTACAAACCTTTTCTAAAGCCTGGGGAATGGCCAATCTTCGGCTGGGAATGGCTTTTGCACATCCGGAAGTGATCGCGATTCTCAACAAAATCAAACCGCCTTATAATATTAATGGTCTGACACAGGAGATTGCTGAAAAAGCCATTGATAATCAATCAGTTAAGATTGATATGGTAAAGGAAACCCTTGCACAGCGAAAGCTGCTCAAGGAATCCCTGAGTTCCCTTCGGATGGTAGAAAAAATTTATCCGTCGGATGCAAATTTTCTGCTGGTAAAGATAAAAAATGCAGACCGGGTGTATCACGCGCTGATTGAAAAGCAGGTGATTGTTCGCAATCGCTCTAAGGTCATTATGTGCGAAGGTTGTCTCCGGATTACCGTGGGGACTGCTGTCGAAAACCAAAAACTACTGGAAGAATTAAAGCAGATGGATATATGAAAAAAGTGCTGTTTCTTGATCGGGATGGGGTAATCCTTGTCGAACCTCCGGTAGATTTTCAGGTGGACAGCCTGGAAAAGCTCGAATTTATTCCCGGCGTCATTCGCAATCTTTACCGGATTGCCTGTGCAACGGAATTTGAATGGGTAATGGTTACCAATCAGGATGGACTGGGTACCGCAAGTTTTCCTGAAGAGACTTTCTGGTCGGCGCACAACAAAATGATTCAGACTCTGGCCGGGGAGGGAATTACTTTTTCGGAAGTGGTCATAGATCGTACATTTGCCCATGAAAAGGCTCCAACGCGCAAACCTGGCACCGCACTTTTGACAAAATACCTCGACGGATCTTATGATCTGGCGGGCAGCCTGGTTATCGGAGACCGTTTTTCTGACATGCAACTGGCCTGCAATCTGGGCGCAAAAGGTATTCTTATTGGCCGCAGCAGCGATGCGCAGGATACGGTCTATGAGGGGAATGATCTTTCGGAAACGATTATCCTGAAAGCTGAAAATTGGGACCAGATCGGTGATTTTGTAGTGAATGGATGTGGACGTCGAACGGCTGCTATACACAGGCAGACCAATGAAACTGACATTTTCATCAATCTTGATCTGGATGGAAATGGTAAAACCAGTCATTCAACCGGGTTGGGATTTTTTGACCACATGCTGGATCAATTGGGTAAACATAGCCGCATAGATCTGTCTGTTTCGGCCAGGGGCGACTTGCACATTGATGAGCATCATACCATTGAAGACGTGGGAATTGCCCTGGGGGAGGCGTTCTGTAAAGCGCTGGGGGACAAACGGGGCATCGAGCGGTATGGCTGTTTTGATCTGGTGATGGATGATGCGCTGGCAAGGGTTGCGATCGATTTCAGCGGAAGACCCTGGCTGGTCTGGCAATGTGATTTTCAAAGAGAAAGGGTGGGGGATATGCCCGTAGAAATGGTTTTCCATTTTTTTAAGTCCTTCTCTGACGGGGCGCGATGCAACCTGAATATATCTGTTTCCGGTGATAATGCACACCACATGATCGAGGCTACCTTTAAGGGGGTAGCCAGAGCAATCCGAAATGCGGTAAAGCGAATTCCGGGAGAAGACAGTTTGCCTTCTACCAAAGGCGTCTTATGAAAATGCGAAATTTTTCAGGCAACATAACGGGCTACAATCGCCCTGACTTCGCGGAGGTGCTGCTGCTTTTTGCTGTTTCTTCTTCGCATCGCGGTTTCAGTGAAATAATGATGGCTTTCAAGAAATTTTACCTGAAGGTTATTCCATTCCTTCTCATTTTTCACGACACCCCGTTCCTGAAACTCCTGAAAAAGTGTGATTCCTACCGGGTAAAAATCATTCCTCCCGAGGTAGTAAAGATCTGCATCACAAAGTATCTGCTCGAGCAGATTTTGCGGATTTTGCGGAATCTGGGTAGCCATAATCATTCCGCAGATCAAGTCAAGTTGTTCTTCAGAATAACCAAAACGCGGGAGAAACTCTCGCGCAATCGCGCAGCCTGCAGCTTCATGTCCATGATACGTTTGAGTAAACCCGGAATCATGAAAAAGCGCAGCCGTTTTCAGCAGAATCAGCGATTCACTGCTGACTCCTTCTGCTTCGGCAATTTCTACCGCTGCATCCAGCACATCCAGCGTATGATGGATGCCATGATAAGTAAGACTGTCCGGAAGCTCATCTTTCAGCTTGAGCAGAATGAATGTTTCCG
The DNA here is from genome assembly GCA_041391665.1 of Bacteroidia bacterium. Taxonomy (NCBI): domain Bacteria; kingdom Pseudomonadati; phylum Bacteroidota; class Bacteroidia; species Bacteroidia bacterium. The sequence continues at coordinate 1,269,687 of JAWKNO010000002.1, forward strand.
CGTCGTTAAAATTAATTTTGCCCATGTGTACGTACAACAATCCGAAAAATATCGTCAAATTTTTCAATAATCCGAACATTTCATCATAAAATCTAACAATGAAGATCGTTGTCATCAAATATAACGCAGGAAATGTCCAGTCTGTTACTTATGCCTTGAACCGATTGGGGATTGAACCCGTGTTGTCTGACGACCCGGAGGTGATTCGCGCTGCGGATAAGGTGATTTTTCCGGGGGTTGGGGAGGCCAGTACCACCATGCGTTATCTGCGCCAGTCTGGTCTCGATCGTTTGATTCCCTCTCTTACGCAGCCAGTGTTGGGAATTTGTCTGGGAATGCAACTGATGTGCGCGCATTCTGAAGAGGGAAATGTCGATTGTCTGGGGATATTTGATCATCAGGTCAGGAGGTTTTCCTCTGAAAAGGTCAAAGTGCCACATATGGGCTGGAACCTTTTGGGGGAACTGAAGTCCCCACTGATGGAAGACCTTGGTGAAAAACCGTTTGTCTATTTTGTACACAGTTTTTATGTGGAGTCCGGGATTCATACTATTGCAAGTGCTGATTATGGTATTCGATTCAGTGCCGCCCTTCAGAAGGATAATTTTTTTGCTACACAGTTTCACCCGGAGAAAAGTGGGTTGCCCGGTGCCCAAATTTTAAAAAACTTCATCGACTATGCGGATCATACCAGCAATTGATATTATCGACGGTAAATGTGTACGCCTGGAAGAAGGTGATTACGGCCGAAAAAAAGTGTACCATAGTGATCCGCTCAAGGTTGCTCTTGAGTGGGAAAATCACGGAGGGGAGTTCCTGCATCTCGTGGATCTCGACGGGGCAAAGGCAGGTAAATTGGTCAATCTCTCCGTTATCGAAACCATTTGTCAACATACAGGTCTTAAAGTAGATGTGGGGGGAGGCATAAAATCTGACGCCGATTTGAAGGCGGCTTTTGATGCAGGGGCAGTTCAGGTGAATATCGGAAGTCTGGCCGTAACCAATCGCGAATTGTTTGCTTCCTGGATAGCCGCCTTCGGCGGAGAAAAAATGCTGCTGAGCGCAGATGTTCGGGAGGGTTTTGTCGCTATCCACGGTTGGCAGACAATCACAGAATGGCGCCTGGCCGACTTTATCTGTGAGTATATGGATTTGGGTATCACTACGGTCGTTTGTACCGATATCTCCAAAGACGGCATGATGGCAGGCCCGTCTTTTGCTTTATATGAATCACTGATTCAACGGTTTCCCGAACTGAAACTGGTTGCCAGTGGGGGGATTACCTCGCTGGAAGATGTTCGTCAGCTTTCCGAAATGAATATAGATGGAGCCATTATCGGAAAGGCTATTTATGAGGGCAAAATACAATGGAAAGATTTGGTTCAAAAATAATGGCGCAAAACCTATGTTAACCAAAAGAATTATCCCCTGCTTAGATATAAGAAACGGACGTACGGTAAAAGGCGTCAACTTTGTCAATATCCGCGACGCGGGCGATCCGGTCGAACTGGCAGCGGCCTATGCGCTTCAGGGGGCAGATGAATTAACCTTTCTCGATATTACCGCTACCGTAGAACATCGCAAAACAATGGCTGACCTTGTGCTTCGGGTTGCAAAGGAAATCAATATCCCTTTTACCGTAGGAGGTGGGATCAGCAGCGTGGCCGATGTCTCCCGTCTATTGTCTTCCGGTGCAGATAAAATATCTGTGAACTCGGCAGCCGTGCGAAACCCGGGGCTTGTCGATGAACTTGCGCTAGAATTTGGCAGTCAATGTGTGGTTGTGGCGATTGATACTCATTTTCAGGAAGGTGAATGGATGGTATATACGCACGGCGGACGTACGCCTACGTCGATTCGTACCCTGGATTGGGCCAAAGAAGTCGCCGACCGGGGGGCTGGTGAAATTCTTTTAACCTCTATGGTCAGCGATGGCACACAGGCAGGATTTTCGCTTGAAATCACCGCGATGGTTTCCAGGCTATTGTCTATACCCGTAATTGCCTCCGGTGGTGCAGGCACAATGGAGCATTTTGCAGAAGCATTTTCAACGGGAAATGCAGACGCAGCATTGGCCGCCAGCGTGTTTCACTTCGGCATCATTCCCATTCCCTCGCTAAAACAATATCTTTCCGGCAAAGGTATTCCAATCAGAATCTGAATTTTCCCAAATAATTCGTAAATCGCAGCAGTCAAAAACGAGTGTAAAAATGATGGATCTTGATTTTGAAAAATCCTACGGCCTGGTTCCCGCTATTATCCAGGACGCCAGTACAGATAAAGTGCTGATGTTGGGATATATGGACGATAAGGCCTTTAAAAAAACCGTAAAAGAAGGGCGGGTAACTTTTTACAGCCGGTCAAAGGAAAGACTCTGGACCAAGGGGGAAACTTCCGGCAATTTTCTTAAAGTGGTGGATATTATTCCGGATTGCGACAAGGATGCGATTCTTGTAAAGGTGATTCCCGACGGACCGGTTTGCCATACCGGAAAAGATACCTGCTTTGGGGAAAAAAATAACTCGGATTATTCTTTCCTCCGAAAACTGGAAAACACCATCAGAGAACGCCGGAAAAACCCGGTAAAGGGCTCCCATACCAGCAAACTCTTTGACCGGGGGATCAATAAAATTGCCCAGAAAGTGGGTGAGGAAGCGGTCGAAATGATCATCGAGGCCAAAGACAATGATAAAAATCTGTTTATCAATGAGTGTGCAGATTTGCTGTATCATGTCATGGTGTTGCTTGAAGCCAAAGATGCCTCTATTAAGGAGGTAATCAAAGTGTTGAAAGGCCGGTCCAAAGTCCGTAAATAGCCTTTTCGTTTTTTTTAAATTTAACCCTAGCTTTACCATATAAAATTTTCTGGCTTATGTATAAAAATTCATTTCTGAGTGTATCACTTGTCCTGCTGGTTTTCCTGGCCGGGTGTGGTGATCATAGCTCTTCAGAAACCACAGAAACCACCGGATCTACAGATTCGGCAGTGGCTGCAAAACCTCAGGCAGAAATCGATGAGGAGAAAATCGCTGATTATCTCAAAACCAATGGTATTGAAAATGCCCAATCCACAGAATCCGGATTGTATTATGTCATTGATAGCCCGGGTGAAGGTGAACATCCGACGGTAAATTCTACGGTTCTGATGCACTACAAAGGAATGACCCTGAAAGGTGATATCTTTGATTCTTCCTATGATTCTGGTGAGCCGCTGAACTACCCGCTGCGTGATCTGATTCGCGGATGGCAGGAAGGTGTTCCTTTGCTGGGCCGGGGAGGAAAAGCTACCCTCTATATTCCTTCTACGCTGGCTTACGGGCCCCGGCGTCGCAGTGATCTTATCGGCCCAAATGAAGTGCTGATTTTTGATGTGGAATTGCTGGATTTTCAGTAGATCTATTCACGCTACAAAAGAGGTATTTTGCTGATTACGAATGTTTTCAGGGCTGCAATGCTCACGCTTTGCCTCTTGTTATATGCCTGTACCTCCTCTCCGGAGATACAGAAGGTGTCGGTTTTTTCAGGGGTAACCATAGATAAAAATTGCGGGGCATCTGTCGTCATCGACAATATGGAAACCTTTCGCAGATTTCAGTTGGATGCCTGGCTGATAGAATTTCCCTTTGAGCTCTCCGCCCGGCATACCGGCTCGGATTTCCGGTATTATGAAAAACATACCATCGATACATTGGTAACGGTTTTTCAGACTGAAAATATTCCCTATGTCCTTTGTTTTCCGCTGGATAACCCGCAAAACTATCCGCTGAAAAATGCCCGGATTGCGCATTATCTTTCAGATGTATCGGGCATTCTGCTTCGCACTCATGACTACCCGCCAATAGCAATTGTTTTCTCCGGAATCTGGATGAATCCTGCATTCTACCGGGAAGATTTTCTGCGTTTTGTCGGAGAACTGAAAACTTCTTTTGAGGGGTTTACCGGTGATATTGTTTTTGCCGGGTTTCCGCATGAGCTCATGGGTGATTTTGACTGGGACTCTCCAGATGTGATTGGGATTCGGTACCACGAACCATTATCCGAAAATCTCGATTTGTATTACGCCGGGCTCAATAAAGAAATCGGTTGTTATTTGCTCGAACACGATAAGCCGGGAATGATTGTACATAGCAACCTGTTTGGCGATAAGAAACTCGATCTCTTTCGCGGGCAGTTAAGTTTTTGGCCTGATTCTGTAGAGATAAAAGGCATAGCACTCAACAGCTTACACTGTGAAATGAGCCTTTCGGGCAAAAATGCATTTTTTTCATTAAGTGAAGACCAGGCTTTTCTCGATTTTCTGAAAGATTATCTTAATTAATGCAGGATGTTGAAAATCAGTAATTCCTCTCCCAAAATCCTTGTGGTTAGGTTTAGCTCTATCGGTGATATTGTGCTTACAACACCTGTGCTGCGCAACCTGAAGCGTGCTTATCCTCAGTCTGAAGTTCACTTTTTCACTAAACCCGCCTATGCACATCTGATTGCGACCAATCCCTATGTGGATAAAATCCATGAACTGCAATCTCCCCTCAGGCTTCAGTTGAAACGTCTGAAAGAAGAGGAATACGACTTGATTCTGGACCTTCACCACAACCTCCGCAGTCAGCGGGTAAAATGGGCATTGGGCGCACCTCACATCTCTTTTGATAAAGCCAATTTTGCCAAAATTTTGTTGGTGAAAACCGGCAGGCAGATTAAGCCCATTTCCCATATAGTGGAAAGATATCACGAGGTGTTGAGAAAGATCGGGATTACCCCGGACACGGCAGGCCTGGACTTTTTTTTGTCCGATGCAGCTATAAACGAAGCTGCCGAAATTATCAGAAATGCCGGTACTAACTTTTCGGGTGATTGTCTGGCTGTTGTACTGGGGGCCACGCATCAGACGAAGCGGTGGCTTCCGGTTCATTTCACCAGTCTGCTCAACCGGTTTCAGCAACCGGTCATCCTGTTGGGAGGGCCGGACATAACTAAAGAAGCCAAAGCGATTATTGGCGGATTAGACGTGCCCGTTTTGGATGCAGTCGGGAAATACGATATGATGGTTTCTGCTGCATTGATGAAGTCCTGCCGGGCTGTGTTGACCCACGATACCGGCCTGATGCATGTGGCGGCGGCTTTTGGCATGAAGGTATTTTCGCTTTGGGGAAGCACTGTCCCCGAATTTGGCATGACCCCCTGGAAAACAGAAAGTTATATCCTCGAAAACACGGAGGTCTCCTGCCGTCCGTGTACCCGCATCGGGTTTGATATCTGCCCCAAAGGACACTTCAATTGTATGGGAAAACTTACACCCGAAAAAGTCCTGGAGAGCCTGGAAAGTAATTTCTGATTTCGTAGTAAAATCTGATCGGGCTTCACAAATTACTGTTGGGGCTGTCCGTTAGGCGGATCGAATCCCACAATCTATACATATGGCAAATATGACATAATTTTAATGTCATAATTCAAAACAATTTGTGGTTTTTCTTAACATGTAATCCTCATTTATATGAAACAAACTTTTACCCTCCTCGCTCTCCTGTTTTTTGTATCTACTGGTGTTCAGGCTCAGAAAGTGGCATTATGTGGATTTAATACTGACAACAACGATGGATTTGCCTTTGTCGCACTGATCGACCTTGTAGAAGGCGATGTTATCTATTTTACGGATGGTACATATGTGGCTTCATCCAATTCATTTAATGTTTCCAGCACAAACAATACGGTCATTACTTATACTGTGCCTGCCGGCGGTATTCCCAAAGGACAGGTAATCAGAGCAGAGGAAACAAGTTCCAACACGCTTACAGCGACCCGTTCCGGTGGAGCTACACCTACAGGTTCTTTTAGCATTTCAGCAGGTAGTAATTTCAGATTGAGCGGCGGTGAGCCTTTGTTTGCTTTCCGCGCTACAATGCAGCGAACCCTGCCGGATCTGTAGCGGAGATTTTTGGCTATGTTTTAATGGGGGGCAATGCAAGTGGTCTGGGAAATAATCCTGAATCAGATCTTGATGCACCTCTTTCTCCTGAGTTTGTAGCCATCCAGCATACAAGCACAAGTACCGATGGCGCTTCCTACAAAACGACAGGTGGATTGAGAAGTAATACCACCCTGGCACAACTTACAAATGTTAGTAATTGGAATACCAGCAGCAATAACATTGCCATTTCCACCACGGCATTCACCAACATCAGCTTTGGCGGTTTCCCGGTCGAATGGTTGGACTTTAAAGCTGTTGCTGGTACTGCAAGCGTAACGGTATCATGGATTACGGCCCGTGAGCTCAACAACGACTACTTTGTGGTTGAAAACAGCCTGGATGGGGTTGAGTTTTCTGAACTTGGCCAGGTAGAAGGTGCCGGAACGACAGATACTCCGACAAGCTACGAATTTATTGACCACTCACCCAGAGCAGATCGCCTCTATTACCGCGTACGTCAGGTGGATTTTGACGGAGCCTTCTCTTTTACTTCAGTAATGATGGTAAACATCGGTGAGGTCTCCGGTAAAGCCAAAATGTATCCCAACCCCGTAGTGAGTGATCTTACTGTAGATCAATTCCAGGGTGAGATGACGATTTTCAACGTTGCCGGTCAGCAACTGAGCAGTACCTTGATCAATGGGAGCAAAACCATAGACCTCTCTAATCTGGAAAAAGGAATGTATCTGGTCAGACTTGTTAGCAATACGGGTGTGGTAGAAACCCACAGAATCGTGAAATAAGGGCGTTGGCTCCTTTTTTACCCGCAACAATTTATCATGCCATTTCAGGCGGGATTCCTTCCCAAATGAGATGGCATGTTTTTTTATTAATGCCTGGGGCAGGTACAGCGTTTTTTCATTTTTACCAGATGAATACCTACTGAAGCTGCGACATTCACGCCTATTTCCTCGTTGTAGGCAACCCGGGTATAAGGTTCTCCATAACCTCCCGACACATGTTTGTTGTCAGTATAATATACGCCTGCTTCAAGTGCTGCGGAAATATTGGGAGAGAGAAAGTATCGGACACCGCCAAAACCTCCGGCTCCATAATTTTTGTAAATGTATTCGTTGTGAAAAGAGGGAAAATCCGGGGATGTGCCATCTTCTACTACCTCTCCCAGTGAGTAGATCGCCTCTATGCCAAGAAAATACTGATAGGGCCCTTTATGATATTTGTACAAATATCCGATGGAGAAGTCTGTGTCCTTTTTCTGCGACTCATAGGACAGGAGGTTGAGGTAGGATGTGGGGCCGCTTTCAAATTTTGCCTGGCGATGTGCTACGCCAACGCGCAAAGCATGTTTAAGACTATAGTTCCAGGTGTATCGCGCCCCGTTGAGCAAATTTACACTGAAGGGCAGTGGTTGGTATAAATTTCCCAGATCTGTAATATAGTTCGCCCCCGCCAGCTGCAAATCTAACTGATGAGTCTGTGGTTTGTACAAAGATTTTTGCGCAGTGGCCGTTTGGATAAACGAAAAAATAACAATCAGCCCGAGGCTCACGTAGAAAAGTGGATTTTTCATAGTATGGTGTTTCTGTTGATAAATGGTAAATATCCCGAAAGGTGTGGAATTCTGCAAACCCGCTCAACGATATATCCAACATAACGGAAAGAAGAATGGTTTATTTTTGCTTATATTTGGCTGCCAAATTTAACCACCAAGGAGAGAATGCTGAATTTTTTCAAGAAAAAAGAGAATAAAGACAAGCTCGACAAAGGATTGGAAAAAACCAAACAGGGTTTATTTTCCCGCCTCAACCGGGCTGTCCTGGGCAAAAGTAAGGTCGATGACGAAGTGCTGGACGAATTGGAGGAGATCCTCATTGCCAGTGACGTAGGGATTAAAACGACCTTGCGCATTATTGAGCGTATCCAGGCTCGTGTTTCCCGTGATAAATTTGCAGGTACAGCAGAGCTGAACTTTATACTCAAAGATGAAATTGAGCAACTGATTCTGGAATCGCATCCAGATTCCCGCGACTATTTTGATATTCCTCAGTTTTCTGCCGACGGCAAAAAAATGCCTTATGTGATTATGGTCGTTGGGGTAAATGGGGTGGGAAAAACCACAACCATCGGTAAACTCGCCTGGCGTTTCAAATCACTCGGCAAGTCGGTACTTCTGGGAGCCGGAGATACTTTCCGCGCGGCAGCGGTCGATCAGTTGAAGCTCTGGTCAGAGCGGGTGGGCGTGGATTTTTATAGCAAAGGCATGAATACCGATCCGGCTGCAGTCGCCTATGAAGCTGTTCGGGAAGGCGTGAATAAAGGCCATGATGTCGTCATCATAGATACCGCTGGTCGCCTTCACAACAAAAAACATCTCATGGATGAGCTTTCCAAGATCAAGCGAAGTATGAATAAAGTCATGGAAGGTGCGCCGCATGAAGTACTGCTCGTGCTGGATGCTTCTACCGGACAAAACGCTATCAACCAGGCTACTGCTTTTACTGAAGCCACACAGGTATCTGCTATGGCACTAACCAAACTCGACGGTACGGCCAAAGGTGGTGTGGTCATCGGTGTGTCTGATATTTTTAAAATTCCGGTAAAGTATATCGGGGTAGGTGAGGCAATGGACGATCTTCAAATCTTCGCTCCCACTGAGTTTATCGAATCCATGTTCAAACAGTAAGCTTACGAATGCGAACCAATAGCCGGAAATATAGCCGAAAGGCGCAGGATAAAATCAATGTCATCACCCTGGGCTGCTCCAAGAACCTCGTCGATTCAGAGGTGCTGCTGTCTCAGCTTGCAGGCAATGGGTTTAAAGCCACCCATGAAGCGGCCGATAATAAAGCCAATATTGTGGTGATCAATACTTGTGGTTTTATCGATCGGGCCAAAGAGGAATCCGTCAACACGATTCTCGAATACATCGATAAAAAAGAGGCCGGGGAAATAGAAAAGGTATTTGTAACAGGCTGTCTTTCACAACGATACCGATCCGACCTTGAAGTAGAAATGCCGCAGGTGGATGGCTATTTCGGGACGATGGATATGCCCGATCTGGTCAAAGCGCTGGGGGGCGATTTTAAGCATGAACTGATCGGTGAAAGGCGTACCACTACTGACAGCCATTACGCTTATCTCAAAATTGCCGAGGGCTGCAATCGCCCTTGCAGCTTCTGCGCGATTCCGCTTATGCGGGGTAAACATAGTTCCCGCGAAATAGAATTTCTCGTCAAAGAGGCAGAGTTTCTGGTCAATAAGGGGGTGCGTGAAATTATGCTGATTGCTCAGGATCTTACCTATTACGGAATCGATATTTACGGAAAAAGGCGACTCAATGACCTGCTTAACGCCCTGGCAGATGTGGAGGGGCTGGAGTGGATTCGCCTGCATTACGCATATCCTTCCGGCTTCCCAATGGATATTCTCCCCACCATCCGCGACAGAGCCAATATCTGTAACTATCTCGATATTCCGCTTCAGCATATATCGGACAATGTCCTGACAACTATGCGGCGAGGGATTAACAGAGCCCGAACGGAAGATCTGATCGCCCGTATCCGTGATGAGGTTCCGGGTATTACGCTGCGTACAACGATGCTGGTGGGACATCCGGGAGAGACCGAGGCCGATCATCAGGAATTGTTGGAATTTGTTGAGAACGCAAAATTTGACCGCCTGGGGGTATTTACTTATTCCCACGAGGAGAATACCCATGCCGGAGAAAAATTTGAAGATTTGGTGCCTGAAGAAGAAAAACAGCGACGGTCAGATGAAATTATGGAAGTCCAGCAGGAAATTTCATTTGACCTGAACCGGGCGAAAGTGGGAAAAATGCTTCCGGTAATGGTAGATCGCAAAGAAAATGACTATTTTATCGGCAGAACCGAGGCCGATTCTCCTGAGGTGGATAATGAAGTGATTATTTATACCAGCGAATCGCTTCCGGTAGGTAAAATTACCCCGGTGAAAATTACTGATGCCATGGAATTTGACCTGATCGCAAGGATTTAGTTTCTGAATTTGACCGAATGTCCCGTAGGATCATCATTTTTGTAATTAGCTGCCTGCTCTCTCTGTCCACTAAAGCGCAATGGGAACTGGGGGTGAAAAATAGCCTGGACAAGGTGTTTAACACTCGTTTGTACCTGCATTATACTGCCAGTAGTGCCAAGCAAAAAAACTTTCTGGCGGATATTCGTTTTCGCCCAAGAGGAAGCTATCGCACCTACCTTCGGAAAGAAGTGCCTCTCTCTACCGATGAGTCTATCGTTTTTACAATTCCGGTTACCCTTCCTCCCGACGATTATGAAATCGATGTAGATATTCTGGACCGCGACCTGGACGCGCATGTCTCGCTGACACTGGATGAGCCATTTACCGTACATCCAGCTTCAGAGGTCCAGGTTTCGGATATTTTCCTGAGCTATAGAGATAGTTTCCAGCAGGCATTTCTTGCTCCATTGCCCGGCAAAACAATTTCCCAGGGCGTCGAGAACCTGTTTTACTATCTTGAAATAAAAGCACCCGGATATGAAGTCCTGTCTGTGCGCGCGGTGTTGTACAAAGAACAAAAAAATCAGGAGTCAACTTCTACCCAGGCTTATGAGTCGATGTATCAGTCCAGTCAGGTCATTTATGTAACGGAAGGGCAGAAACTTGTATTTAAAGATGTGATTCCCGTTGCCAACCTTTCTGAAGGTGAGTATCTCCTTGATATAAGAATATACGATGATGATGAGCCACTCAACAATGAAGGAATAAGGTTTGAGGTTGGCGGCAATATTCAGAAGAAAATATTCAGCGATCTGGACGAATCTATCCGTATGATGGAGTACACGGTTCCGGTAGAGATTCTGGAGAGACTGTTGCGGTTTCCGGATGAAAAAGTAAAAGCGGTGGAATTTAAGGATGTCTGGAAAGAACTGTATGGCGAAAACGCAGATAAAATGATGGAAGCATATTTTCGCAAAATTTATCAGGCGAATGAGCGATTTGGCGAAGGGACGGATGGTTGGCAAACAGACCGTGGAAGAATATTTATCCAATATGGAGAACCACGCATAAAATCGTTGACAATCAATGGGAAAGAATACGAAAGGTGGACGTATGGAAAATGGTCATTATCTTTTTTATTTGAAAAACGCAACCAACGTTATGTGCTGGTCGAATAATTGCCGAGATGATCGATACATTTAAAACATATTTTCAAAAGCATTACAATCTGGAAAGTTTATTCCGTAAGGGGCCTGTGCCTGACGATACGGTTTCTTTCAATAAGTTCAGGCTCTCTCCCGGGAAAAGACTGATGATGTATGCTTTACAGTTCAGTCCCTTGCTGTGTCTGATTAGCTTTTCCGGTATTTTCCTCATGCAACTGGCTGCGGGCATGGGCGCCACAACCGGATGGATCGCCGGGATCGGAAATTTTTATGAATCCTCGCAGATTCTCCCTGCACTCTATATTATTTCGGTGAGTGGTCTGATTGGATTTGGTACCAATTACATTGCGATTCGGATGTTGTTCAGGCCCGTAGTGAAAAGACCCGTTTGGGGACAGGGACTGATTCCCGCACAGCGCGATCGCATTATCTTCACATTGGCGCAAGGCATGCACAAACACGTGCTCAACGAAGAATTGATTCGTTTGAGGGTAGAGCAGACTGGTTTGGTGAAAAAAGTCAACAACCTCGTAATGGACGGCACATCAGGCCTGATACAAGACGATGAGTTGCGGTCCATGCTCAAAATGATGATTTTTGACTCGATGACTGAATACGCCCAACGCGAAGATGTGCGAAAAGAAATCCGGGAAGTTATTGATCAAAGACTGGAAACCAACCTGGATGCAGGTTTGAAAAAGTTTATTTTACAGACATATAAAAAATATAATAAGGAAGATTATCAGGAAATTATAGACAAAATTGTCAGGGACATTCCTAAAATCGCCATGGAAGTTATCGGGAAGATGGAACAGCAACTCGACCGGGTAGCAGCTTATGTTCGCATCCAGAAAGGATATACAGAAAAACAAATCATGAATATATTTGTTGATCTGCTCAACCGGATTGATATCACAGATCTGCTGGCAAAACAAATGGCGCATTTTGACGAGGCAAAACTCGAGCGTATGGTCTGGGAAGCTACCAATGAACAACTGCTATATATTCAGTATTTGGGAACCATATTGGGTATCCTGGGTGGTCTCCTGATTTGGCAGCCACAACTGATGGGCGCTGTTTATGTGATTGGCTTCTCCTTGCTTTGGGCTATAGATGTGCTGATTTTCCGGATAAAACAGAAAGCCATGAAAACCGATCAGAAAATCCAATCACCCGCTCAAACCTGACTTTCGATTGAAAACTGCGACTGCTGACATCCGTACCGATTACCTCACGGGCGCTGCTTCCCTGAGACCCTTTTATCAATATCCGTTGAGCAATCCGGATTTTGCTGCTATTATTTCTGCCAAAAGCAAAGAATCCATTGACAGACCCCTCCTTGCAGAGGTCATATCCAATCAGTATGAAGGACTGCCTCCCATAGCGGCTGTAAATGATAATCTCCGCCTTTTGTCCAGAGAGAATACTTTTACAGTCACGACCGGACATCAGTTGGCGCTTTATGGCGGTCCGCTTTTTACGACCTATAAAGTTCTCAGTACCATTCGGCTTGCGAAGGACTTGAAGGAACAGTATCCGGACAAAAACTTTGTCCCGATTTTCTGGATACATACTGAAGATCACGACTACGAGGAAATCAATCATTTCTTTACAGCATTTAACCGCAAGATTACCTATCCGGGTAAATTTGAAGGGGCTGTCGGTGAACATTTACTGGAGCAAGGAATTGAGGCATTGGTTCCCGCCCATTTTTCCGGGGTAAAAGCCACTTCTTTTGTCCCCGGGAAAACGCTAAAGGCGGCTTACCGGGCATTTATGCATGAGCTGTTTGGAAGTTATGGTGTGGTAATGCTTGATGCATCAGATCCCCGGTTAAAAGCGAGGTTTCGGGCAGTAATGAAAGAAGAGGTGCGGTCGTCTGTCGCCTTCCGGGAAGTCTCCCGCATATCTTCGGCTTTGGTAGCCCAAGGGTATCCGGAGCAGATTATGCCCAGAGACATAAATCTTTTTTACAGTGATTCACAGGGAAGAAATCGTATCGTTGCAGCCAATGGCGGGTTTGAGGTAGTCGATCGCGATATCCATCTGACGCCTGGCCAGCTTGACGAAATCATCGACCTTCATCCTGAAAAAATCAGCCCGAATGTAAGCCTTCGCCCTTTATATCAGGAAATGATCTTGCCTAATCTTGCCTATTTTGGCGGGTGGGGGGAAGTCGCTTACTGGTTGCAGCTCAAAGGGGTATTTGATCATTTCGGAGTAAATCTTCCCCTGATTCTGCCGCGTATGTCAGCAACGATTTTCCGCCGGTCGGAATGGGCTGAATGGGAGAAACTGGGGTTCGGGCCGGAGGCCATACGGAAACCTTTGCATGAACTTTTTCGAGAGTATATGCCGCAGGTTTGGGACGAAACGCCATTCAGGTCGCTTTCAGCAGAAATTGATGATAAAATATCTGCACTAAAATCGTATATTGAAACAGAGATTTCCCAAACACTTTCCCGCTCCGTGGAAGGCCAGAAAGTGAAAATGAATCATTTTTTCACCAATCTGGAGAAAAAAATTCATCGGGTAAAACGATCTGTGAATAATGGTCCGTTTTTGGAAATTGAAAACCTCAAGCAGGCCATACAGCCTGATGGTTTGGTGCAGGAGCGAATTCTGAGTCTGGCAGCCTTTCCCGATATTGCACCGGAAAAGATTATTGCTGCAGCCTGGGAGGCCTGTTCGCCCCTCGATTTTTCCCATCAGTACCTCGTACTGGACTGAGTAACAGGTTTTCTTTGGTTTTCCCGAAAACTTATCGAAAATTTAACGTAAACTAGAGTTGATTTAACAATATATATGGCAACTGAAAGATACAGACGGAGAAGCAGCGTCGCCGACGACTTTGATACTTCATTGATGTATGATGATATTGAGAAGATTCGCGAGCGGGAGGAAGACGAGGAAAAAGACCAGAACAGCAAACTTGGGTCAGCCGGAATGATGGCCCTTATTGCTGGTGCGGGTTTGTTAATGGTAGGTGCTTTCCAATGGGCTATACCCGGCGATTTTATAGAAGCGCTTAATGCAATCCTCCCTATTATTGGGTATGGTGCGCTGGGATATGGTTTTTTCAAAACAATGAAACTCGCGTTTAGGGATAAGGAACTCAATTTTCCTGCACTGAATGTCTACCGGAAAACCAAACCTGTACCTCCTCCGGTCAATGAAGAAGCTGCCAGAACTCAAAATACAAATAGCAATACCCGCTATCAGCGGCGTTCCCGTACCTATGATCGGCCCGGCCAGAAAAAAGTGCTCCGCCGCTCCCGTACAAATCGCGTTTTTTCCGGTGTGGCTGGAGGAATTGCCGAATATATGGGCATCTCTGCAGCTTTAATTCGCTTTGCATTTATCGCGGGCCTTTTTATGGGAATCGGTATGCCGATTTTTATCTACCTGCTTTTGTCAATCGTTCTGCCAGCTAATTACGACAGCATTGCCCAGAAACCACCTTTGCGCAATCCTAATATTCCCCCGGTGAGGTAAATATCATGAATCGTCTATACGCAGGAAATCTCTTGCTTTTGATTTGCCTCTTTTCCTGCCGGCAGGAAGAAAATATTTGTTATGAAGATTTTCCTAATGGAACCCGTAAATATGAAGTAGCCTGCGACCGTTGGAGCGGTGATTATCAGGGCGAAATGCGGGTATATAATGAAGAAGGCATCTTGACGGCAACCTACTTTTTTGTCGATGATAAAGAAGAGGATACTACAAGATTTTATACTCCCGATGGGTTTGTCTGGAAAAAAGTTCCGATGAAAAATGGAAAACCTGAGGGTATGCTTACCGAATATCGCCCGGATGGAACCTTAAAGCGAACAGTCAATTTTCAGGAAGGTGTTGCCGAAGGAGAATATATTGCCTATCACCCTGATGGTCAACAGATAAGGGAGTCGATTCAATATGTGGACGGAAGGCTCAGCGGCCCTTATGTCAGGTATTTTGAAAATGGTATACCTGAAGTCACCGGAGAATATATGATGGGTTTTAAGATGGGTAAGTGGACTCGTTATAGACCGGATGGTAGCCAATTGTGCGTATTTACCCTGTATATGAATCTTCGGGATGGAGGCTTTGGTGTTTTTAAAAATTCCGGAATGCCGTATATTACCGGAGAATTTGCACAGGATAAAATTGACGGAGAATTGAGCTTCTTCAACGAGGACGGGGAAATTATTAGAAAATCAGGGTGGGATGAAACCTGGTTGGTAAAACAAAATGTACCTTCGGGGGTTAATGAAGAGGTTAATTTCACCGCCAGTATCAGAATTCCCGCCAGCGAAAATAATGCGGCAATTTACATCAAAGGAGATTCTGCCTGGATTCAACCTTAATCCTATGATTACCACTGACATGCCCGTTTATTATCTGATGAAAGTTAAGGGAAAAGCAAAAATCCCTGATTATATTCAACTCAGAGATGAAAATCTTACGCTGATTGGCTATTTCCGTCCGGGAAGAAAAGAACGGCTGGACAAAGTCGTAAAAAGTGTGGAAATCGCCGAAAAGCTATATGATATTATTGATAATCTCACCGAGTATGGCAAGATGAAGAAATTTGAACTCTGATGCGTACCCTGATCAAATTTGAAGATGTCCACCTTTCTTATGGTCCCCGGCTTACGTTGGTAGGCATTAACTTTGAGCTTCAGTTAGGTGAGTTTGCTTATTTGGTCGGACGTACGGGTTCTGGTAAAAGTTCTATCCTCAAGATGATCTATGCAGACGCTACGCCCTGGAAAGGCCGCGTATCGGTCGATAATTTTGTGGCATCTGAAATTTCTGATAAAAACCTGCCATTTCTTCGAAGAAAACTGGGCATTGTTTTTCAGGATTTTCAACTATTGCCGGATCGAAATGTTGAGGATAATATTCACTTTGCCCTCCGGGCAACAGGCTGGACTGACCGTGGCAAAATTAAACAAAGAATTTCTGAAGTATTAATGCGTGTCGGTATGTCTGGAAAGGGGGTAGCCATGCCACATCAACTCTCTGGTGGTGAACAACAGCGGATTGCGATTGCCCGGGCTCTGATCAATGACCCTTTGGTAATTGTCGCTGACGAACCTACCGGTAACCTGGACCCGGAGGCTACGAATAATATCATGGAAATCCTTCTTAAGGTCAACCGATCCGGGACTGCCGTCCTGATGGCCACCCATGAATATTCGCTAATCAAACAATACCCTCACCGGGTATTGGAAGTGGTGGAAAAAAAGATTCGCAATTTTCCAGATCCGGAAGCATTCCTTGCTCAAATGCGTCAATCATTCTGATTGATCCGGTCATTCCTGCTAATTCTCCTTAAATACGTATGACCTGTTTGCCTGGCAGGTGTAATCCGATTCCAAAATTGAATTTCTGTAAGTATTTGATTTTTAAATATTTATGTATTTAAGATTGGCTGATATCCTCTCCTTTACTTTGTCTGGTGTGTAAAGGAACGATGGTTCTGTGCTCAACTAACCCGTCGTTTTTCTCGTCTTTTATTTTGTCAGACGCTAGCCATTCATCTTAAATAAGAAATTTTTATGAAAAAGATTTATGTACTTCTCCTCCTTGTGGGGATGGGGGGCTATGTGTTTGCACAGAATCGTCCCATCATGACGACTTCTCCCAGTCAGGCACGCCTTCAGCAAGAGTTTATGGCTAAAAGACCGTCGCAGGAATTAACTGCCCAACCTTCTGCACCGGTAAATTCGCCGCCTTTGGGTACTTCTGTAACCGATGCAGTCTCAGCCATAAAAATTGCTGAAACTTCGAATGCCTATTCGGGCTTGATTGCGGAAGTCAACCAGGTACAAGTGGTCAATGGTGTAGGAAATGGTGGGGCGGTATTGTTTATGCACAGGCAAAACATCAATACCTGTGGCGGTACCGCCGCTGACAATGGTCGTATCCGTTACACATTTTCATCTGATGGCGGGGCTTCCTGGAATGTCGGGAATGGTGTTAACGTTTCTCAGGGCACAAGTGCTCCTCCCGGACATTGTTTTGGTGTTGGGGACATAACGCCCGGATTTACTTTCCCTGTGCGTTATCCACAAGGCGCATTATTTATGCCTGCCGGAGGCACTTCGCTTGAGGACATGGTATTGACGCATTTGGGATCGATTCTTACTCCGGGGCCTGGCGGGCAATGGGATGGGGCAGAGATCAGCACGGTTGAAGGGGCCATGAGTGCATCTCCGCTGGTAATCTCCCAGGAGGATTACACCTTTACCAACGTCGGGCATGATATCAATACGGGTTTTGTTCAGGGAAAACCCGGTGAATTCTGGTTCGTAACCCGGGAAGCAAACGGAGCAAATAATGACCCCGGTATTGGCCGGATTTTCCTGTACAAGGGCATCTATGATGCGGCCAAAACTAAAGTGGATTGGCAGTTGCATCACACATTTTACCCTGATCATTATTTGTTATTTGACAATCAGCCTCATTTGACATATCCATCTATCGCATTTAGCCCGGATGGAAAAGATGGTTATATCTCGTGGCTGGGCGACTTAAATGGAAATGAAGATACCGTGCTTTCCCCGATCCTGATAGAAAGCCATGACTGGGGAAACAGTTGGAGTAATCCCTTTGAAATAAACCTAAACAGCTTCCCGGAAGTGACTGACTCCATGAAATGGCTCATGGTGCTGGACACAACCGGCGGAGTATTGGATACTATACCTTTTGCCACTGGCAAAGCGACGATTGGTTTTGAGCATGACCTCGTAGTAGGTGCCGATGGGAATCCCTATATGGTAGTAACCATTGGCCCTGCTTCTCATATCAATGCCCGTGAAGCCAATTATGGAATTTTTTCAGGAATATATTTATTTACCGCTGTCATAACCCGCGACTTGTATGGCGATTTTAATATCATGCACCTTGCTTCACAAAGCACATTCCGTGCATATTGGGGGGATCTGACCCAGCCCGCTTCGGTCAATGTCAATATCTCTCAGGATATTCATCCACAGGCTTCCCGCACAGACGATGGTTCAATTGTATTTTTTTCATGGACAGATACTGATACAACTAATGGCTGGTCGCCTTTGCCTGGCCCGCCCGGCTCAAACAACATGACTAATTTTGCCCCCAATCTGCTTACCCGTGGTTATGATGTAAACAAACGAAAACTTACTTCCGTTCGAAATTGGACATTCGACGATTTAAACTGGGGTGGGAGAGTACTCTTGCCTAAAATGTCGCCAAATGCACTTCAAACGGCCCCCGATCTTTATACTTTACCTGTAGTAATTACCAATATTGATGGCGGTAATGCCAGTTTTCCTTGTTCCTATTACTATTTTTCAAATATCGTTTTTGATGCTTCAACAGAATTTACAGAAGACCCCAGTTTCTTTTACAACTGTAAGGAAAATCCATTTGCCAACTCGTTTTTGATAACAGAGCCCTCCTGTCTTGCGTCAGACGGCGCAATCAGTATTTTACCGACAGGTGGTTTGGGAAATTATACTTACCAGTGGGATGCAGCCGCAGGAAATAGCACTGACAGCATGGTTCTGGGTTTATCTGCGGGCATTTATTCTGTAACAGTGAAAGATGAATTCGGCTGTTCTGATTCAAAAACATTGATACTTAACAATGTGGGTGCCGCCTCTTTGTCGATTGATTCTTTGTCGTTTACGCCCATTTCCTGCTATGGGGCCAATGATGCCGGGGTCTGTTTGGTTTCGTCGGGAGGAACAGGGCCTTTTACCTGGTCATGGAGCAATGGGGAGTCGGATTCTTGCGCTATGGCACTTGTGCCGGGCGAAAATATATTGATAATGACTGACTTGTTGAGTTGCAAAAGTATTATCAGTATTTCAGTATCAGAACCGGATTCGATTTTGTTGAACAATATTGTAGTTGATGATTTGTCCTGTAATGGGGATCAATCCGGGGGAATTTCAGTAAATGCGTTCGGAGGGACCGGACAGCTTTCTTATAGTTGGGACAACGGCCAATCCGGCTCAACGTTGAATAGCCTTTCAGCAGGGAGTTATCTATTGACCGTTACAGATGAAAATAACTGTTCATTGAGCAGGCAGATCGTAGTTAGTGAACCTGATTCCCTGGAAAATATATTTACTATTAATGATAATACGACGGCAGTTCCTCCATATAATGGAAATATTACCGTAAATATATCCGGGGGTAAGGCACCTTATTCAATTACATGGCGGAATGATGCCGGCAATTTCCTGAGTGTCGGGCAATTTGTTTTTGGCCTGGCTCCCGGAGTTTATACCGCTGATATATTGGATGATAATGGTTGTATACTGTTGGATACGGCTGTGGTTGGAGGGGTAAATAAACTCACTCCGGAATCGCTGGGTTTTACAAAATTTACGATTGGTCCTAATCCGACGGATGGATGGCTGTTTTTTGAAATGGAATTGGTAAAGGCAGACTTTGTAAAACTAGTATTATTTGACAGTCAGGGACGATTAATTATGCATACCGATAAAGAACAAACACTTCAATGGCGGGAAACAATGGATCTGCGGTCCCTTCCTGCCAGTATCTATATCTTGCATATTTCGACCTCAAAAGGAACAATAATTAAGCGTCTGGCCATTGATTAGTACTATTTAAATGTGCCAGTTAATGTGAAAGGAGGGCTAAGGTCCTCCTTTTTTATTAAAATCCCGCTCCAACTGTCAAAATGGCATAGTTCCGGGAGGATTTTTTGTATATTTGCTACCTGTTTATTTACAGTAGCTACGCGTTACCAGAAAGGAAACATGAGAGATAAAATCACACAAAAAACATTTGCCCCGGCGGCATTGGAGCGTACAATGGAGGAGGAAAAACAGGGACTGGCCTACGAGTCAACCGATAATCTTCAATCCACCGGAAAACTGGCCTATATAGAGACTTACGGCTGCCAGATGAATTTCTCTGATACGGAGATTGTTGCATCTGTATTGAAAGATATGAATTATGGGTTTACGACGGATGCCAACGCCGCAGACCTGGTTTTTATCAATACCTGTAGTATTCGGGAAAATGCTGAAAGCAAAGTTTGGAACCGATTGGCTTCCCTCCGAAAGAAGAAGGAAGAAAAGCCGCATCTGATGGTGGGGGTATTGGGATGTATGGCCGAGCGATTGAAAACCCGGTTGCTTGAACAGGAAAAACTGGTGGATCTGGTCGTCGGTCCCGACGCTTATCGCGACCTTCCCAACCTGGTGAGTGAAGTAGAAACCGGCCAAAAGGCTGTGAATGTATTGCTCTCCCGTGAAGAGACCTACGCCAATATCGCTCCCGTGCGGTTGAATACCAATGGAATCTGCGCATTCGTAACGATTATGCGGGGCTGTGACAATATGTGCGCCTTTTGTGTTGTGCCGTTTACCAGAGGGAGAGAAAGAAGCCGGGACCCACAGTCTATATTGACAGAAGTACAGGCATTGTACGCGCAGGGATACCGGGAGGTGACTTTGCTGGGACAAAATGTGGACTCATACAAATGGTCGCCGGACGAATCTCTGAAGGGTAAAGCCCAAATTGAAAAAAAACTCAACGAGGGGGAGCAGGTTGAAATTACCAATTTTGCGCAGCTGCTTGAAATGGTGGCCAAAGTAAGCCCTGAATTACGGGTACGGTTTTCCACCTCACATCCCAAAGACATTACCGATGATGTCTTGCATACGATTGCTGCCTATGACAATATCTGCAATTATATCCACCTTCCGGTTCAGTCGGGTAGCAATCGCATGCTCGATATGATGAACAGAGGATACACCCGTGAGTGGTACAAAGGGAAAGTTGACCGTATCAGAGAGATTATACCCGATTGTGCCATTTCAGCGGATATTATCACCGGATTTTGTACAGAGACTGAAGAAGATCATGCCGATACCATAGCGATTGTGGAGGCTTCTCAATACACTCATGCCTATATGTTTGCCTATAGCGAAAGACCCGGAACTGCCGCTTCAAAAAAATGGGCAGATGATGTGCCAGAAGAAGTCAAGAAGCAGCGATTGGCAGAAGTGATTGAATTGCAAAACAGAATTTCTGCTGAGGGAAATGCAAAAGATATTGGCCAAACCTATAAAGTGCTGATTGAAGGGGATTCCAAACGGTCAAAGGCTGATTTTTGTGGAAGAAATGATCACAACAAAATGGTGGTTTTCCCAAAAATCGAGGGGTATATGCCCGGAGATTATGCATGGGTAAAAATCCTTTCATCAACGAGTGCAACCCTTAAAGGGAAAATTGTATCGAGATAATGACGATTCAACAAGTAAAACAGCGATACGGAATCATCGGCAACTGCAGGGAAATCAATCAGGCAGTGGAGATCGCCATGCAGGTTGCGCCAACAGAAGTGACAGTTTTGGTTTACGGTGAAAATGGTACCGGAAAAGACATTTTTTCAAGGATTATCCATGATTTCAGTAAACGCAAGCATAAAAAATTTATCGCCATCAACACGGGCGCGATTCCTGAAGGCACATTGGACTCCGAACTGTTTGGCCATGAAAAGGGCGCATTTACCTCTGCGTATGATACGCGAAAAGGATATTTTGAAGAAGTAGAAGAAGGGACCATTTTTCTGGATGAAATCGGCGAGATGCCGCTGGCAACCCAGGCAAGACTTCTTCGGCTTCTGGAAAACGGTGAATACCTGCGGGTAGGTTCCAGTAAAGTACGCAAAGCGGATGTCAGGGTGATCGCTGCCACCAACAAAAACCTGGTGGAAATGATCCGGCAGGGAAGGTTTCGTGAGGATTTGTATTTCCGACTGAATACTGTCTCTATTGTTGTGCCACCGTTGCGCAACCGGGGGGATGATATCGAATTGCTGTTCAATTATTTTGCGCTCGAATTTGGTGAAAAATATAGCAGAGAGCAGGTCTTTCTGGATGCCGAGGCTATCCCGTTGCTGCAACAATACCGTTGGCCAGGAAATGTCCGGGAGCTTCGGAATTTGGTTGAAAAACTGACCGTTTTGGTAAAAGGCGAAATCGTTTCTCCTACAGTACTTAGAAACAATCTTCTCATTCAGGACAGCTATCTTCCGATTGTGCGCCTTGGAAAAGAATACCCCAAACATAACGAAGACGCTGAGGACGAAAGAGAGAACCATAGTATGCTTTTGAAACTGATTTATGATTTGGGGAAAGAAGTTGCTGATCTGAAAAAAATGATTTATCTGGGAATACAAGGGCGAGACAGAGATATTGAACATGATCATCCAGAAACATTTTCACCTACGCCCAGATATGACAATAATTTCGGTCAGCCGCAGATTATTGAACCCGTACAACCCGTGACGAAAGAACTGGCACTATTGGAGGAGTCCCTTTCATTGGAGAAAAAAGAAAAAGAAATGATTCTGAAGGCTCTTACCCGGCACAATAATAACCGGAAAAAGGCAGCCCAGGAATTGGGGATATCGGAAAGGACGCTTTACCGCAAAATTAAAAATTACGATATTGATGCGTAAGAACATTTTTCACACATCTTCACATTCCATTTTTCTTAAGGTGCTGGTCACCTTTGGGTTAGCCTTGTCCGTAGTTTCCTGCCAGATATCCTTCAATTTTACCGGAGGTAAAGCGGATAATAGTCTTCAGACACTGTCAATCAGCCAGTTTATCAATGAAGCTGATATCGTCGTTCCCTATCTCGCGCAGGAAACTACGCAGCAGTTGCAGGATCGTTTTCTCAGCCAGTCAAGACTTACCCTCACTTCCGGAGCCGCTGATGTTGAGTTGGGCGGAAGCATTACGCGTTATACCATGTTGCCTGTGGCGATTCAGGGCGATGACAGGGCGGCGCAAAACAGGTTGACGATAACCGTAAAAGTAAAATTTGTCAACAATGTTGACCCCGCCGAAAGTTGGGATCAGACATTTAGTAAGTTTATCGATTTTGATTCAGAAGAAGATTTTACCAGTGTGGAACGAGACAGAATCAACGACGTTTTGGAGCAGATCACTCAGGATGTTTTTAGCAAATCTATTGGCAAGTGGTAGTCTATGGATATTTTCAGCATATACCAATCTGCCCTGAAAAGGAAAATTTCACCTGATTCAGTGGGATATTTGGATGAAATTATCCGGGAATATCCGTATTTTACCTTTCCCAGGTTGTTGAAAGCAGTGGTAAAACCCGAAAATGAAAATATTTTTGCCGCATCGGCGTATTCTGTAAACCGAAAGCAGCTCAAAAATCTACTGGAGGGCAAAGTTTTTTTCTCCGAAACCCCGGCGAGTATGGATATTGATACACCTGTAACGATTTTTCCGGATATAGCGGTGCATGGACCTGTCCATGACCTTTTTTCGATTGTAGATTTCGAATCTGTGTATCGTCGTATGCCTTGTTTTGATTGTGCTTTTTCTATCTCAGAAGGAGTTGCAGGAGCCGATCATAATACTTTTCTCGATTGGGATATTAAAGTCAGAACCCTGAAAAACCGCCGGCTGGCAGAACAAATCCGGGAAGAGCTAAAACCCACTCAGATACCCGATTCCAACCTTGACCAAACGTCGCCTGAATCTAAAAAAGCAGTTTCTAATAACCTCATCGATGCATTTCTGAAGAATCAATCATCCATTCGAAGAAAAAATAATGCCGGGGCGATAAATCATACGCCGGTTAAGGCAGCCGTCGATAGTATTCGGGAAGATGAGAATCTTGTAACAGAAACTATGGCGAGGCTAAATCTGCTGCAAAACAATCGCGCAGAAGCAATTCGTATTTATGAGAAGCTATGCTTGCTATATCCCGAAAAAAGTGCTTATTTTGCTGATAGGATAAATAAAATCAAAGACGAATAATGTTTGTTTTTTTTGGAATTCTGTCAATATTGGTCGCTATAGTCATGATTCTGGCAGTAGTGATTCAAAATAGTAAAGGTGGTGGCCTGTCTTCTACCTTTGGTGCCGGCGGTGCAACCCAGATTCTGGGCGCCAGAAGGAGTAATGAGTTTATCGAAAAGTTTACCTGGTACCTGGCCATCGGGCTTGCTGTGCTGGCATTCGCTGCGAATGTCTCCGGCAACCAGGGATCTGCTTCATCTACCAACCAGCTTCGTATGGGTGCTGCCATTGAAAATCAAATAGTTACAGATCCGGTTTCTCTCCCGGACGCATCTTCTTTTGATCAGTTGCCTGCAACTGATGAGAATACTACCGATGACGGTAACTAGAAATCTGACAAAGTATTGTTTTTATAAAAAAAGGCCTCTTTCAAGAGGCCTTTTTTATTGTGTGTTTTTTTACCACTCCTAACATAGATCCCGGTTATGTAATAGTTCGCTGTGTTCTGTGAGTAAAAATTATGGACGAACCATAATATTGCAGGACCTAAAACTAACTGACCCAAATTATGTTCAAAGCTACCCTTTGGCTGTTCCTTACTTCTGTATTATTTTCCCCCGCCCAGTTAGTGGCCAATCCTTCCCCCGCTACGATTCATATTCTGTTTTTCTCTCCGGATGTTGGTGAATCAAATATGCTCGCCGATAGTGCTTATGGTTTTTTTGAGCAATTATGTAAGGAGAAAAAATATTTTCTGACCAGAAGTACTTCCTGTAGCGTATTCGACAATGTAGAGAGCATTCGAAGGTTTCATGTGTTGGTTGTTCTAAACCAACACTCAATCAACGTGTTGAATCAACGTCAGAAAGATAATTTTTCCGAGTATATCATTGGTGACAAGGCGCATTCGGGTGGTGCTCTGGTGAGTTTTCATCTCGAAAAACGTATTTTTCGGGATGGCGCAGAGTCTGGATGGACATGGTATAATGAGCTCACGGAGTTGACTGATCCCGGCAAAACAGGTATTGTTGTTTCGGAGGTTTCTTCCATCTATCCGATTTTGAATGCCGAAGCCCCGAATGTTGATTCGAATATAAGTTTTCGCCCTATTTCCAATTATAAAATGTTGCCACACCCGCTGCCTGGGAGTGGGTATGCAGGCGGGAAGGTGTTTGTTACGTTTCTTGCGAATTCACCGGGTAAATTTTCGAGGAATTCAAAAGATTTTCATCTTTTTACCGAACATATTGAAAGAGCGGTTGATTGGGCAAGCGGGTCTAAGGTTGAGCGCCCCGTAATGGTGAAATTGCTCGATTTATCTGATAAGACCAACGTTTCTTCTATACATCTTTCATGGATTCCGGGTGGTAACCCGACAAAAATAAAGGCACTGGACATACTTCGCAGTGAAGATGGTATCACCTGGAAACAAATGGCAACATTTGAGGAAAACCTTACTTCAGATTTTTGGGATAATGAAACCCGACCTGGTAGGTTTTATTACCGGATTCGCCAGACTAATATAAATGGAAGTTTTCTGTATTCTGATATGGTGGTTGCTGACATAAGCAATGCAGCTCCTCAGGTAGAGATTTTTCCCAATCCAATTCAAAATATGCTGTTTATCCGGCTGGAAATGCTCGAGTCAAAATCTGCTAAAATCTTTGTTGAGACAAGAGAAGGCCAAAAATTGATCACCAAAACGCTGGAAAACGTGAATGGGAAAGTTAACCTTCAGTTTGATGTAAGTACTTTTCCACCGGGTATCTACCTGCTAAAAGTGTCTGCGGATACGGGAGAAACGACAGAACGATTTTTGAAATATTAGCCTAAATACAACAAAAGTTGAAGGTTATCTTACATACCCAGGAATAATTCGTTTTTTTGCACCGTATTTGCTCACATACAATGAGCCCTTTTCCTACTAGACAACGTGAAATTACTTATGCTTATTCGTCGGATACTGTTAAACACCTTTGCCTTTATTGTTATTTTTAATGTCTGCATATTTGCTTTTTCCAGTCCTCCCACTGTAACTGGGCAATTAAAAACCTGGCATAAAATTACGCTTACCTTTGATGGACCCGCTGCCTCTGAGTTGGGTAATCCCAATCCTTTTACCGACTATCGGTTGAATGTGACTTTTACCATGGGCAGCCGGACATATATAGTTCCCGGATATTTTGCCGCTGACGGCAATGCCGGAGAAACAGGCGCTACTTCGGGTAATAAATGGCGGGTACATTTTGCCCCTGACACTTCCGGGATTTGGAATTACTCAGTTTCTTTCCGCGAGGGTTCTTATGTCGCAGTAGATCCCGATCCGGCGGCTGGTACCCCAGTAGCGGGAACAATAGACGGATACACGGGCAGTATTACTGTTAGCCCTTCTGATAAGACTGGGAATGATTTCCGGGGAAAGGGACGTCTTAATTATGTCGGTGGCCGTTATCTGCAATTTGCCGGTTCGGGAGATTACTATATTAAAGCAGGTACCGACGCACCGGAAAACCTGCTGGGATATTATGAGTTTGACAATACCCGCTGTTATGGCGGATCAAACTCCCGGAAAACCAAAGGAACCAAAACCTTTGATGCAAATGGCATTACGTATCAATATCATGCCGATACCCTCCACCATTACGATCCGCACCTCAGCGATTGGAATACAGGCGACCCGGTATGGCATGGGAGCAAAGGCAAGCGCTTGATTGGCGTACTTAACTACCTCGCCGGTAAAGGAATGAATGTAATCTCGTTCCTTACCATGAATATAGGCGGCGATGGGCAGGATGTTTACCCCTATGTCAATTACAATAATGATCCTTCCCCACAAGATGATCGCCTGAGGTTTGATATATCCAAACTAGATCAGTGGGATGTCGTTTTTGAACATGCAGATTCTCTTGGACTTATGTTACATGTCAAGCTGCAGGAAACAGAAAATGACCAGTTGCTGGATGGCGGCCATCTCGGACCTGAACGCATTTTGTATTATGGGATGATGATCGCACGTTTTGGTTACCATCTTGCGGTAGAATGGAATATGGGGGAGGAGAATGATATCTGGACAGAATTGAATGACCCTGGGAATACGTACTTAAAGTCTTATGCACAGTTCTTTAATTATTATGACCCTTATCAGCATCCAATCGTCATTCATAGCTATCCCGGTCAGCAATCACAGGTTTATACCCCTATGCTGGGTTTTTCAGATATGACCGGTGCTTCGCTTCAGACTGATCTCCCTTCCAATGTGCACAAGCAAACCCTGAACTGGATCGAAGAATCTTCCAATAACGGGCATATTTGGGTAACAGCTTCTGATGAAATCGGTCCGGCAAGTTGGGGCGTAATGCCTGATGGATCAGGGAATAATCACGATGAAGTAAGAAAACAGGTGATATGGGGAAATTATATGGCTGGTGGAGGCGGAATACAACATTATTTTGGTTACAACACCCTGCATCATGATCTGGACTGTGAGTGGTTTGGCTCCAGAGACCAGACATGGGATTACTCCCGGTATGCTAAAGAATTGCTGGAAACACTTCCTATGAATGAAATGGTGAATATGAATAGCCTGATCGGAAATGGCGCCGACAATAACAATAAATACTGTATGGGCAAGGCGGGAGAAGTTTATCTGATTTTTCTGGCTAATGGCGGCACTACAAATATTGACCTTTCCGCCACGCCCAGTCTGTTTGATGTGCATTGGTATGACCCTCGCAACGGGGGAGGCCTTCAAAACGGCTCTCTTACTTCGGTAAGTGGCGGTAGTGCCAGCATATCGGTTGGAAATCCGCCTGACAGTGTTTCCCGGGACTGGGTTGTGGTTGTTTCCGCTCAAGGTTCCAATTTCCCTGTCGAATTTCTCGATTTTACTGCTACTCCTATACAGTCCAACGTTTTGCTAAAGTGGTCTACCGCCCATGAGGAAAACAGCGGCTGGTTTGAAGTCCGGCGTTCAATAGATGGTATATTGTGGGAAAATGTAGCAGAAGTTCTTGCTGCGGGCAGTTCCCACACCTTGAAAACTTATTCCCATACAGATCGTGGTTTGAAAAAAGGTGTATATTATTATCAGATAAAAGAGATCGACCTCGACGGCAAATCGCAGTTAACCAATATTATTGAAGTTACCATTGATGATATAAGGCCTGTTGTAAGCATTTTCCCAAATCCAGCCCATAATGAATTGACCCTGCAAGTTGAAATGACAGTGAATGAATCTGTCAACTATTACCTGGTAAATGCGCTGGGGCAACGAATCATGGAACGGGAATCGCCCGTAACCCGAGGGGTATGGAACCAGACCATTGATATATCGTCATGTGTTCCCGGGCTCTATTATCTGTTTGCCCGGATTGGCGAAGACAATTATGTGAGGCCGGTTCATGTTTATTGATATGTTCCGTTAGTTCTTATATTCTTTCAGAATTTTTCGGGCAAGAGATGCCTTATGCGCTTCGTCCGGGCCGTCGTAGATGCGCGCAGCTCTTTCTTCCCGATACCACCACGAAAGGATCGTGTCATCTGTCATACCCAGCGCCCCGTGAATCTGGATGGCACGATCCACTACTTTTTGCAGAATACCTGCGACAAAAAATTTGATAGTTGAGATTTCCTGCGCAGCTGCCCGGTGTCCTTTGGTTTCCATCGTATAAGCGGTGTGCAAAACCATTAGTCTGGCTGCATCAATTTCCGCCCGGCTTTCTGCAATCATTTGCTGAACCATTTGTTTATCTCCCAGCTTATCTCCGTCTCCCATATCCCGGGTAGCAGCCCTCCGGCACATCAGGCTAAAAGATCGTTCACAAATGCCAATCCATCGCATACAATGGTGAATCCTACCCGGCCCCAATCGCTCCTGAGCCAATTGAAAACCACTCCCTTCGGGGCCGATAAGATTTGAAACCGGTACACGTACCTGCTGGTATATAATCTCCGCGTGACTAGCCCAACCTTCCCCGGGGTGTCCCATGACAGGGATATTTCGCACCAGTTTAAAACCGGGGGTATCTGTCGGTACGATGATCATACTCGCCCGGCGATACGGATTGGCCTCTTCGGGATTGGTGATGCACATGACGATGGCAAAGGCTGCGCCGTCAGCCGAACTGGTAAACCATTTATGCCCATTAATGATGTATTCGTCTCCATCTCTGAACGCCGTCGTGCCCATATCCACGGGGTGTGATCCTGCAAATTCAGGCTCAGTCATGGAAAAACAACTCCGTATTTCACCGGAAAGCAGAGGGTCCAGAAATTTTTTGCGCATTTCCGGAGAAGCGTAACGAATAAGCAACTCGATATTGCCGGCATCAGGTGCCTGGCAATTGCAGAGAAAATGACCAAAAGGAGTCGTAGCAAGCAGCTCGCCCAATTGGGCGACTTCCATCAGGTTTAAACCGGGGCCCCCATGTTTTTCTTCATGATAGGCATTCCATATTCCCAGGTCTTCAACTTCCCTTTTTTTTGCACGAAGAATTTTTTCCACTTCAAAAAAAGGTTTATTCAGCAGACTCAGTTCGATCGGATAAATTTCTGTCTCCAGATATTTTTTTACCCTGGGATAAAGGCCCCGGAGTTTGTCAGTAGCGTAAAGATCCAGCATAATTGGAAGTGTTGTTTCAGGCAAGTTAGCATAAATCAGGAATTTTCGTAGCTTGTAGGTATCTACAAAATGAATGCTATGCGAAGAATATTAATCTTATTGTCAATCTCCTTTATTGCCGCTTTTGTGGGTTGCGATAATGGCAATTCTGGTGGAAGTACGAAAAACACCACAACTGTAACAGATCCGCCGCAAGAACCTAAAGCACCTGCTGTGCTCAATTATGGTGTCCAGACAGGGGCCAGCTATGATAATGACTATTTTGGGCTGAAAGTAACATTGCCGGAAGACTGGTATATTCAGAGTCGTGAAGAAAATGCAGAAATAGAGCAGGGGGGAAGTGCTACGCCAAAGTCTATTGAGGCGTTACAAACCATTTATTTGCTCTGGGGATTTATGCATGAACCCGGCTCTGTCGTAGAGTACAATGCAGGAATTAATATCGTCGCTGCAAACCTCAGTCAGGTTGGGCAAGGATCAACCGAAGATGATTATTTAGTCGAATTGTTGAAAAACCTGGCCAATATCCCCAATTACTCCATACCGGATAAAACGATCTCTGATATGAAAGTGGGCGGAATTACGATGCGTTCGGCAAATGGGCAAACCACCATTGATGGAATAAAAATCTCACAACAATACCTTGTCGTTTTCCGCAAAGGATATGCAATTCAGATTACTACATCCTGGTCAAACGAGGTACAGCGTACGCAGTTGATGAATATTCTGAAAAATATAGCGTTTTACTGATTTCAGATAAAAAAATCGTGAATCAGTTTTGCCCCGGGAACATGTGCGTAGTGGTCGAGATCAGTAATGCCATTTTGGGCAAGTACTTCATCATCCAGGAAAAAATTTCCCGTGCATTCTCTGCTATTTTGGCTAAGGATAAAATACGCGGCGTCGGCCATGATTTCCGGCTTGCGCGACTGGTTCATCATCTGTTCGCCCCCCAGCATTTCGATTGCGGCAGTTGCAATGGCAGTTCTGGGCCAAAGGCAATTGACAGCAATGCCGTCGCGTTTAAACTCTTCTGACATAGCATATGCACAGAAGCTCATGCCATACTTAGCCATGGTATAGGCTACGTGAGGCGCAAACCATTTTTTCTCGATGTTTAGTGGCGGAGAAATATTGAGAATATGAGGATTTTCAGACTTTTTCAGGTAGGGGATACACTTTTGAGACATGAGATAGGTTCCCCTGAAATTGACCTGGTGCATCAGGTCGAAGCGCTTCATCGGCGTCTGAAGTGTGCCAGTAAGCATAATGGCACTGGCATTATTGATGAGAATATCAATTCCGCCAAACGTGTCCACCGCTTTTTTCACGGCGTCTTCGGCCATTTCTTCCAGCCTTACATCGAGCAATACCGGAAGTGCTTTCCCTCCTGCTGCTTCAATCTCTTCTGCGGCAGTATAAATCGTGCCTTCGAGCTTGGGATGAGGGGAATCAGTTTTTGCTGCTACCACAACATTGGCACCCTCTTGTGCCAAACGGATACCAATGGCCTTTCCTATGCCTCTGCTGGCTCCTGTGATGAATACGGTTTTTCCTTTGAGAGTCGTCATAATTCAAATATAGTATGCATGCAGCGTATTTGCTAAACATTTTTTCAACAGGTTAGTTGAACCAGGAGTTGTTTATTTACAATATGAAAAAGATAATTTTGCTGAAATCAACTTTCCCCATATTTGTTTTCCTTATGGCATTGTCCCCGTTGATATATTCCCAGTCAGATCCGATTCTGTCGGCAAAAAAGCTGGTTTACGATGGTTATTTGACCGGCGAAGCGGCATTGTGGGATAAGGGAATCAGGCAGTTGGAAATTATTGCCAATCAGGGGGGCACCCGTTCATTTTCCTCAAAATATGAATTGGCGGTCGCGTTATATGGAAATATCGGATTTGAAATGTCGAAGAAAGATGAAAAGTCCGCAGATATTATCGCCGAAAAAACAGTAGAATTATTAGAAAATTTGCAGGAAACCCATGCTTCTTCAGCGGAGGTTCATGCTATACTGGGATCTGCCTATGCAATGAAAATTGCATTAAGTCCTGCAAAAGCGTTATTGCTTGGTCCGAAAAGTTCTTCGCAACTGGAGAAAGCCATTGTCCTCGATCCGGAAAGTCCGGTAGCCTGGTGTGAGATGGGAAATATGCGGTTGCACGCGCCTCGTTTATTTGGAGGTAGTGTGAAAGAGTCAATTGAATGTTTTTCCAAAGCAATCAGATTATTTGAAAAGCAAGGGTCGCGTTATTCCTGGCAATACCTCCACGCAATGGTCTGGTTGGGGAAAGCATATGAGGAAAATGGAGAATGGGAGAAAGCGTATGCTGCTTACCTTTACGCCCTCCAAAAAGAACCATCATTGCGGTGGGTGAAAGATGAATTGCTCCCTCAGGCAAAATTGAAACTCGGTAATTAAAACAGCCCATACCAGAATTTTTATTCGCAGACAGTCTCCGGATTTTTATTAATTTGTGTGACTCACAAATTATATATGCCGAATAAAAAATACAGGGAAATGACGCCCGAAGAGCTGGCGCTGGCAATTGAGGAAAACAAAAAAATATACCACGAACATTTTGATCCTCAGTTTCTGGAGTGCATTTGCCGGGAAGTTATCCAGTTGCTGGATCTTTACTTCCGCCCGGTTTTTGTAGGATTTGACGAATTGCCTGAGCGCAATAATCCTGACCGACCTCTTATCTATGCCTGCAATCACTCCGGAATGGCGTTTCCGTGGGATGCGATTGTTTTTGGGATGGGGTTGATGGCCCGGCATGAGTTTCAGATGGAAAAACTATTCCGGCCTTTAACTGCGCCCATGTTATCGGCATCCAAGCTGATGAATCCCTTTCTGTTGCGGGATATATGGAAACGGGGTGGAGCGATTGATGCGACAGGGTTAAATTTTGAGACCTTGATGCATATCAACGAATCCAATATCCTGATTTATCCTGAAGGTGTTCCCGGTATTGGAAAAGGATTTAATAATAAGTACAAACTTCAGCCATTTTCGACATCTATGATCCGTATGGCGATCAAATACCGTACAGACATTATAGGTATTTCGTGTGTAAATGGCGAATATATCAACCCACATTCTTATAGTGTCCGGCCGATTAATAAATTTATTGAAAAATTAGGCATTCCTTTTCTGCCTGTAGCTTTTATAACACCGTTATTGGTGGTGCAGCCCTGGTTGTTTTATTATGCATGGCCGGCAAAACTGACGTATGTGAAAGGCAACCGGTATAGTCCCTGGAAAATGGCTGGCAACAGGGATATCGGGGAAGTTTCTAATGAGGAGATTCTTCAAATCAGAGATACTATTCAGGCAGATATGCAGGTAAAACTCGACGAGTCTGTATCCTTATTTGGCAAAAAACCCTACCAATGGAAGGAGTTGGGTAAAAACTTAATCCGCCATTGGCGAAGGCTTCCCTATTGGATCCCTCCCGGGTGGCCGGCATTATTTTCCGAATATGATCGTCGTTATTATAAAGATAAGGAGTTGCCCAGCCGAATCACCTCTGGCTGGTTCAGGTTTTGGTATATTGTCTGGAAAAACCCGATCGTGCTGGCGTACTTCCTCCCGGTAGTGGGATGGGTGCCAATTTTGCTTCGTGGCCTCAAGGGGCGGGAAAAGGTAAAACCCTGGGAAGGGCCAACAAAAGAGCATTGAATAATCGTTATGAAATATAACAGTGTTAGAGGGCAAAATTAACTAAACCTTTTCGCTTAAACCACATAACTTGCGGGCGACCGGGAAGAGTAGGGGAGTAAATACATAAACTGATAAATTATCATCTGTGAACGAAATTCAATTATACCCACTTAGCTTTAAAACGATTTTTAAGGACAAACTCTGGGGTGGACAAAAGATAAGGACCATACTGGGGAAAGAATTTGCGCCCTTGCCAAACTGTGGTGAAACCTGGGAGATATCGGGAGTAGCCGGCAATGTTTCTGTGGTAAAAAATGGCCCTCTTGAGGGAAAAAACCTTACCGAACTAATTGAATCTTTCCAAGGCCGGCTAATGGGGCAGCGGGTGTATGAGAAATTTGGCAATGAGTTCCCGCTTTTGGTCAAATTCATCGATGCAAATGATGATCTGTCGATTCAGGTGCACCCCGATGATGAACTTGCAAAGGCCCGGCACAATTCTTTCGGAAAAACTGAAATGTGGTACATTTTCCAGGCAGATGAAGGATCAGGGCTAATAGCGGGATTCAACCGGCCTCTGACCAGGGAGCTTTATGAGATCTACTTTGAGAGTGGTCGTATCATGGAGATATTAAACCATGAGAAGGTAACACCGGGAGATGTGTTTTTCCTTCCGGCGGGCAGAGTACACACCATTGGAAAGGGTTTATTGCTGGCTGAAATTCAGCAAACTTCAGATATTACCTACAGGATTTACGACTTTGACCGGCGTGATGATGCCGGAAATCTGCGCGAACTCCACGTGGAAGAAGCGCTCGATGCGATTGACTACAATTTTTACAGAGAATACAAAACAAACTATCCCAAAGTTAAAAATGAGGCGGTTACAATCGTTTCGTCTCCCTATTTTTCCACGCAGAAAATCGAAGCGGATCAGCCTTTGCGCAGGGATTATTCGGGCATTGATTCTTTTGTGATTTTTGTTTGCGTTGGTGGAAGCCTGATAATCAAAGATCAGCTAGGCAATCAACTGCCTCTTCAATTGGGGGAAACCTGTCTGCTTCCAGCTGCGATCGATTATGTGGAGTTGATTCCTAATGGGGAATACACACTTCTTGAAGCCTGGGTTCCGGTTTCCTGACCTATGCCCCCGCTTTTTTCAACACATCAGCAATTTTCACAGCTTTACCACCTTTCGCTTTACTGATATCGGCAGCAGTCATAAATGCGTAGATTTCCAATGTTTCTTCTTTTGAAACCGGGGGAATACCCGATTTGAAGAACTTGACGATTTCCACCACCAGGTGTTCATAACCTTCATAAAGCCCGGCAGCCGCAACGCCGGTGGTACCATAAGCCGTTCCGCCATATGTCTGGTGCCCTTCCCGGATGCCCCTGAATGTGCCTATTCTTCCATCAGCCCATTCGCCTACCACTACATCCATACCATTTCCTGCTGTACGCCTGACCGTTTTGCAGCCTTTACCCATCAGCGTGAAAAGTGACTCGATGCCGTGAATGCCATACCAGTAAAAATCAGGATGGGTAGGTTCCAGTTTGGAAGGAGAAAAAGTATCAGCACCTATAATTTTACCGATTTTATTTCCGGAAGCTGCTTCCTGGGTAGTAGGGGAAAAACGGAGCGAAGAACAACTAAACATCGGTACATTGTACTTTTCAGCTGCTGCAAAAATTTTAATCACGTCCTCCAGTGAAGCGGCAACGGGTTTGTCTAT
This sequence comes from Bacteroidia bacterium, assembly GCA_041391665.1. Taxonomy (NCBI): domain Bacteria; kingdom Pseudomonadati; phylum Bacteroidota; class Bacteroidia; species Bacteroidia bacterium. Next base: position 1,304,595 of record JAWKNO010000002.1, read on the forward strand.
AAAAACAGGTTTACCCGCTTCAAAAACCTTCATCGCCTGTGCCAGATGCGGACGGCCATCATTGGTTTCCAACAATACAAAATCTACATTTTCCAGCAGTGATTCGATAGAGGGAGAAATGGTTACCCCCAATGCTTTCATATCCTCTGTATAACCCGGAATTCTGCTTACACTTGATTCTATGTCTGCACTGCCCTGCGGAAAAGCATGCGTTATCCGAAACCCTGACAAAGGAGACCCTTCTGTAGCCTGATTGATGATTTTTGAAAAAGCGACACTGTGAGAAGTATCCAGTCCGATAACCCCGATGGTTTTATCCTTCACACGATCCATGGCGTTACTAGTCAATAAATACGGACCCAGGCCGAGAGCCACACTGGTCGAAACCGAAGATTTGATGAATTTGCGCCGGTCCATGGCAAAAATTTAGGCGGTGATAGATTTAATAAATGCACTTCCTTTTCCCTGTCCCCCCAGTATAGCAATTTTTTCAGCAACAACGGGAATATATTTCTGAGAAACAAAGGAGGACACACCATTGTCCATCACGGAATTTTTCCAGTCTTTATGTTTCCTGTCAAACTTTTCAGAAAATTCGGTATAATAACTTTTGGCAGCCATAGAGCGGATGTACAACGATTCGGAAGACCAGTTGACTTTTGTTACGCCGCATTGGGAAGCCGCCCGTAATTTTTCTTCTGGAAGTCCGGTGGAACCATGAAGCGCGATGCCGATATTTCTGCCGGTAAGCGTCTTTAGCAGGCGAATATTTTTTTCTATCGTGCCCGTATGAAATCCTGCATATCCGTCATCGGAAGTAAAGCCATGTTGTGTGCCAACACCAGGAGCCCAAAGCGCTATTTTGCCGGGGTAAGCAGCTTCAACTGATCCTATTAGTTTTTTAGTTTCTTCCGGTGGGGTAATGCGATCATCTACGGCGGACTCCATTTCCAGCGTTACATCAACGCCTGCGTCTTCAGCGAGTCTGCAAAGGCGGATCATGGTATCAATATTTTCATCTTCCGACATATCAGATGCATCAAGTGAAATGGATGATGCGCAAAGTGTAACCCGTTGATCGTGAAAATGGGTCGTAATGCCCTGTATAGCCGCCCGTAAAATATCCAGGGTCTCCGGACCTTTAATATGGTCTGTGTGATAGATCACCGGGACATGGAAATATTTTTCACTATTGGCTAATACCATCAGATCAGAAAGATAACGTGCCACACCCAAAACAGGATCTCCTGCCCCATAGCTATGGCCCTTTATTTGCCACAGGCTTGTTTCTATGATGATGGGCGCGTCAGCTATTCTTGCTGCTTCCAAAGCGTCGGTGGTAGCTGCATGGCTGTCTGCATTTACCGCCAGTACTGCATAGGAGTTGTTAAAGGCGTGTCCGAGCAATTGGCGGGTCTGAAATGGAGATAACAGCATATTGAATTACTTTTATGGGTAATGAGGACTAGGAGAGGGATTCTACTTTAATATGTTTGGTTTTGAGGTACTCAAAAATGGCGCGTCGCGATAGCTCTACCCCAATGCCACTATCTTTCCAGCCCTGATATGGGCCGTAAGTGGTATTTACTGCGCCGTTATTGACACATACGGTTCCGGATTCCAGAGCCATAGTGAGTTTCATGGTTGTTGCATAGTCGCGGGTAAATACATAAGCGCATAACCCATAATCGCTATCATTCGCTTTATCAATCGCTTCTTCCAGCGTGGAAAAAGTATCTATGGGAATGACCGGGCCAAAAGTCTCTTCATTCATGACCTTCATGCTTTTATTTACTTCAGTCAGTACTGTAGGCAAATAATAATGGCCTTTCGCATATTGTACTCCGTCAGGCTTTTTCCCCCCGGTAATGAGTAGTGCGCCTTTATTTAAAGCGTCTTGCACATGATGCATCACTTTATCAAGGGTTGCTGCGGTCGTCATCGGACCGAGATCGCATGTGCTTTCTGTTGTACCATTTCCAATGGATAGGGCCAGTGCCTTTTGTTTGATTTTTTCGACAAGTGCATCGAAAACTGATCGGTGGGCATAAACGCGATTGACAGAACTACAGGATTGGCCCATATTCCGAAACCCTTTATACGCGATGACCTCTGCTGCATTGTCCAGATCTGCATCAGCACATACAATGGCGGGGCAGTGACCGCCTAATTCCAGTGAAACCTTTTTCAATTGGGCAGACGCTGCCCGCATGATTAATTTCCCCGTTAGCGTAGAGCCTGTCATCGCAATTTTTACCACCCCCGGATGGCTTACCAAGGCTGCTCCCACTTCTCCTTTTCCTGTTATTACCTGTATGACTCCGGCAGGGATGCCTCCTTCCGTAAGCGCCATGCAAAATGCCATAGGAGACAATGGGGTAATCTCAGTTGGTTTTACGACAGTTGTGCAGCCTGTTGCGAGCGCCGGGCCGAGTTTCCAACTGAGAAGGCTTACGGGATAATTCCATGGTGTGATCAAGCCGCATACCCCTAAGGGCTGGTAAACAACCCAGGATTGCAGGTTGTTTTTTTCTGTCGAATTTGTATAACCTTCCACTCGTACGGCTTCACCGGCATAATAGTCAATCAGATCACAGGACGCGGTAATTTCACTTCGGGACTGTGCAAAGGGTTTTCCCTGTTCCAGCGCCATAAGCCCTCCGATCATATCTGCCTGTGTGCGGACATGAGCGGTCGCTTTCCGGATAATTTTTTCTCTTTCATATCCTGTAAGCGATGACCAACTCCCAAAAGCATGACGGGCTCCTGAGACTGCCTCATCGACATCCTCAGGAGTAGCAGATACCATCCGGGCAATGACTTCGCCTGTCGCAGGAGATTTTATCGTTTCCCAGCGCGATATGGTAGGGTAGTGGGGTTTTCCATTGATAAACATTCCCCAATCTTTCCCGGTAAGTGCTTCAATTAGTTCTTCGTTCATAGCTACAATTGTGGGTTGATGCATACTTTAAGTGCCTCTCCTGACTCCATCATGGTGAAGGATTCGTGAATCCTCTCAAGGGGCAATACATGAGTGATAAACTTATCGGCGGGAAAACGACCGCTTTGAATCATCTGATATGCGGCCTGAAAATCACTGATTTTTTCAGAGTAGGATCCACTGATAATTAACTCCTTATAGTGGAGTTGATTGGTATTTAATACTGCCGTGGGATTGGATTTTGGCAATCCTCCAAAAAACTCCACCCTTGCCGCTTTCCCTGCTATTTCGAGTGCATCTGCCTGCGCGGCGGCACTGCTTACCGCCACAATCACAACGTCAAACCCATCGCCATCAGTAACGTCAAGGGATGCCTGCAAATGCGCCCCATCTTTTGTACTGAGAATGGTCCCGTCAATATCAAACCGTTTCATCATGTCCAGTCTCTTTTGATTGATGTCAATCATGTAAACAGACTGTGCTCCCTGAAGGCGGGCAAGTACTGCATGCATCGCGCCGATGGGGCCTGAACCAATGACGGCAACCTGGTCTTTCAGACCAATGCCCAGATGCGTATGCGCATGGGTAACACAACCCAGGGGTTCTGCCAGGCTCATCTGTTCGGAGGTTTGGTCAGATGTCACCTTAAACAGGCTTTTTCTTCGAATGGCTTTTTCCGGTACTACTACATAGGGTGCAAAGGCGCCATCGTGATGGTAAGACATGGTCGTCCGGTTATTACACAGATTCTCTCTTCCACTTCGACAAAATTTGCACTCTCCGCAGGATAGGACAATATACATTACCACCCGGTCGCCTTTGCGAAATTCAGCGGCAGGATTTCTGGATTCGAGGACTGTTCCACAAAATTCATGTCCGAGAATTCGCGGCGGAGCAATTTTTTTATCGCCATTTCTGAAGGTACGCAGGTCAGTTCCGCAGACACTACATGCTTCAATGCTAAGGAGGATTTCGCCCTCCCTGATTGCAGGGACATCTACCTGGCTAACCCGGATATCTTCTTTTCCATAATACATCGCAGCTTTCATATGATTTATTTTTAATAGGGTCAAAGGTCATCATTTGCCCGAATTTCCGGAAGAATTGCTCATCGCGTACTTTTCGGTATTACAAAACAATAAGCTATAAAGTTGAAGATAGGGCCTGTTGGTATAGTACTTCCTCACGATTTTTAACAAAGGAGTCTTCTCTGGGACAGAGAGCCAGTGGGATTCTTCCTCTGTAGCTGAAAAAGCCCTGATTTCCTGATCCATACCTGTGATTTCTATTTGATATTGTTTGCCCAAAAATTCGAAGAACGAGGCAGTTACCTGAAATCGTTTGGAAAAACCAGGAAGATTCAGATTGGGGACGAATGTTTTTTCCAGCATGATAGGGGAACCATCAAGCAGCCGCACACGTGAAAAATAAACGCATCCTGCGTTGTTTTCCATTTCCGAAAGTTCTGAAAAAAAATTGTCCGGCCATGGCCCCAGGGTTGGCACATGTACGGACAAGGTGGAGATTTTGTCAGCATTTACTGAGGCTGAAAATCCCTGAAAGGAAAGAATATTGAGCGCCCGGCTTTTCGATTTGACGATACTGCCTTTGCCCTTTTGTTTGAATATATAACCTTCGGTTTCCAGTTGACTTAACGCCTGCCTTACCGTTGATCTGGCGAGATTTGCTGTGGCGCAAAGCTCGTTTTCAGAAGGTAATACACTCCCGATTTCATACACACCAGAAAGGATCTCTCTTTTAAGTCTGTTGTAGAGAACCTGATATTGCAGGGTACGCTCTGTCATTTGGTTTACTTAGCAAACCAAATATACGAAGCACAACTTGTACGTACAAGTTGGAAATAAAGTCACCTGAAAAAATACTACACCGTCTGTAGGAGGGTAGTGAAGTCAGTAGCACTGATACTCGTGTTTTCCGGAGTGATGATTTCATTCAGTTTTCTGAACAGCTTATCATCAGAAACACGTTTAACATGCATCCTGAGGAGCTCTTCATTCTGAAGGGTATAGTTTACCAGATCATCCATTCGTTTATCATCATTTAGCTCTTCCATATGGGCATAGCGCTTTTTGATGTAAACTTTAATTTCTTCCTTCAACTCTTCTTCCTGTACTTTAGTTTCAGGATACAGTTCATTGACTTTATTGACGATGAGGGTCCAGTTCAATGACTTCAGCATCTCGGGCATTTCCTTATTGATATCCTCTTCTGTGGCGTCCTTATTGGATTTGAGCAGCCATTTTTTCAGGAATTCTTCGGGGAATGAAAGCCCGTTGGAAGCGACCAGTTCTTTTTGTAATTGATTTTGCAGGTACCAGTCTCTGGATTCTTCCATTTCATTTTTGAGTTGCTCCGCCAATTTTGCACGGAAAGCAGCTTCTTCAGTGTAAGAATCAGGATCTGCCCAACCATTGGAAGTTGCGACTTTTTTAAAGAAGTCTTCGTTAAGTTCAGCTTTAGCCAGACGGTTGATCCGTTTGATTTCAAACTGAAACGATTTTCCCTTCAGTTCTTCCAGTTGGTCAGGTTCAATAAAAAGAATTTCACCTACCTTTTCCTCTGTAGCAGCAATTGAGAAAATATCAAGGGGAAGGATTTCACCAATACCTTTATCGATAAAAGGGAGGAAAATATCGTGATTTTCCACTCGCTCAGGGTTTAGTGCCACCATTTTCTCAAAACCTTCCTCTGCAACGGCGCCATTGGCATCAACTTCCTGAAGTTTTCCATAGACAACGTCCTTTTCTGCAACGATTTCAGGGTTTGAAACATCGGCAAAGCGGTCCTGGAATTTTTCGATTTCGGTATTGATAAACAAATCGTCTACCTCAATTTCGTATTTTTTTACCTCTTGGGAGATCGCTGTATTCAATTCAAAATCAGGAGCCAGACCTACTTCAAATACAATTTGCACGTCTTTTTCACAATTAACGTCGAAGTCCTCTTCCTGAAGCTCTTCTTTTACAAGCGGCTCGCCCAGGACATTGAGTTTTTGCTCACTGATATAATCAGAAAGGCTATCAGAGATTGCCTTGGTTACCTCGTCAATAACGACCGATTTCCCAACCATTTTCCGAACCATACCAATGGGCACTTTTCCGGGACGAAAACCCGGAACAGAAGCTTTTTTGGACTGACGTTTTAACTCTTCTTCTACTTTGCCTTTGTAGTCTTCCGAAAGCAGGTGGATTTTGATCTCTGAGGTAAGATCACCGGTTTTTTCCAGCGTAATGTTCAAGGTATTATATCTTTTTATCTTTAAAAGGAAGTGCGGATGAAGGGACTCGAACCCCCACGCCTTGCGGCACCAGATCCTAAATCTGGCGCGTCTACCAATTTCGCCACATCCGCATCTTTCAGAATTTCAGCCGACAAAGATAGGATATTTTTTCCTTAACCGAAAATTATTCCGAAATTTAGTTCGTTAATATATTCTATACAGGCAGGGGAAAAAATGATCAACATTACGCAGGAGGAACAAAAAAACTACGACACGGAGATTATCCGTGGTTACAGAAGTATTATTCGCGCCCTGAGGAATACTTCCCGCTCTGAAAAAGCGACGATCAGAAGGGCTTTTGAATATGCGAGGGAGGCCCATGAGGGCGTTCGCCGCAAATCGGGAGAACCTTATATTCTCCATCCGTTGGCGGTTGCAAAAATCGTGGTGGTAGAAATGGGGTTGGAGGATCCTACTGCTATCATCTGTGCCTTTCTTCACGATGTGGTAGAAGATACGGAAATAGAATTGGAAGATATCCGACGGGAGTTTGGCAACAAAGCCATGGAAATTATTAATGGCCTGACAAAAATGTCTGGCTCTGTGCTGATTGATGAGATGAACTCCACGCAGGCGGAAACATTCCGGAAGGTCTTGCTGACGATCTCTGACGATATACGGGTGATACTCATAAAACTCGCCGACCGCCTGCATAATATGCGGACGATGGGTTCTATGCGGCAGGAGTCTATGCTCAAAATCACTTCGGAGACCCTGTATATTTATGCTCCGGTTGCCCACCGTTTGGGTTTGTATGAGATAAAGACAGAACTGGAAGACCTGTCATTTAAACATAGCAATCCTACTACCTATCAGGAGATTGGTAAAAAACTGCTCGCTTCGAAAGAGGAAGCACAGGACTATATTGATTTGTTTATCAAGCGGGTAAAACAAGCGCTCAAACCTTCCGGACTCACCTTCCAGGTTAAAAGCCGGTTCAAATCCATCTATTCCATTTACGTAAAAATGGTCAGGAAAAACCTGCCATTTGAAGAAGTGTACGATAAATATGCCATCCGTATTATTCTGGAAAGCAGAGAGGGCCGTGAAAGGGAGGATTGCTGGTATGTATATTCGATTCTCTCCGGTATGTTCAGACCTAATCCCAAGCGTTTGAGGGACTGGATAACTGTCCCTAAAGACAATAGTTATGAATCCCTTCATACTACGTTGCTTGGACCGGAGGGCCATTGGGTGGAAGTGCAGATCCGTACTCAGCGTATGGATGATATAGCGGAGAAAGGTATTGCGGCCCACTGGAAGTATAAGGAAGACGGAGAGTTGTACGATGATTTTCTCACAGAATGGATTGGTCAAATTCGCGAAATTCTTGAAAACCCCAGCCTGAATGCCCTGGAAGCAGTGCGGGAGTTTAAAGAAAATCTCCAGCCCAACGATGTTTTTGTATTTACGCCCAAAGGCGAGATGATGCGGCTGCAACCCAATTCTACAGTTCTGGATTTTGCCTACAAAATTCATAGTGTGGTTGGAAATTCGGCGATCGGAGCCAAAGTCAACAACCGGGTCGTTGCACTTGATTATACTTTGAAACCGGGAGATACAATAGAAGTACTGACATCAAAAAAGCAAAAGCCCAAAGAAGAGTGGCTGCGCCAGGCAAAGACGGTTCGTGCCAGAGAGCACATCAAAACTTTTCTTAAGAAGGAAAGGAGAGATTTTATAGAACAGGGCCGGCTTATGTTTATCTGGAAAGCGCGGCAGTATGATGTAGATGAAAATCACCCGTTTTTCAAGGAACTGCTCGCTTATTTTATGGTTCCTTCGGCGGAGGAATTTTTTTACAGAATCGGGGCACATAAAATAGATACCCGGAAAATCCCGGAATTTATCCGGCTCAAACAAGATGGGCAGCAGGTAGAAAGCCTGCCTGAAAACGGACAGTCATCGGTCTCTGGCCAACTGGAGGAATTTGGCGTCAACCGGGACATGCTGGTTTTCGGGAAAGAGCAGAATATCGAAAACTATATGCTGGGCAAATGCTGTAATCCGTTGCCAGGAGACGATATACTGGGGTTTGATGAAGGGAAAAAAATCGTCATCCATCGCACATCCTGTGACGAAGCCATTTCACTGATGTCGAGTTTCGGCTCCAAAATCATTCATACGAAGTGGGCAGAAGGCCGGTCTGACGTGTCATTTCTCACCGCCATCAAAGTCGTGGGTCTTGATAAACAGGGTATGCTCAACGATCTGATCAGAATTATTTCTCTCCGGATGAAGTTGAATATACGAAAGGTGACCATTGAGTCGCGAAATCAGATGTTTGAGGGATTATTTACAATATATGTCCATAATATTGAAGAACTTTCCCATCTGATGAACCGCATGGAGGCGTTGCCGCATGTTTATACCGTCTCCCGGGTTGATCATAACTATCAACCATTTCAATAATTCCCAATGGTAGCTCTTATTGGTCGATTCTTTTGTGTTCTGTTACTCATTCAATCCTCCTGTACCGGCATTAGAGACTCGCAAAACCAAATGCCGGAAGTCAGCGGGCCGATGAAAATGATTCTGGAGTTGGCGCAAACCGGTAAAATCTCAACCTATAGTTATACTGAATCTGGCGTACAGGGGGATCCGGAAAAATCGAAAATTGATATTCGCGTATCTCCGGACAGCGTGTTATATCACCACCGGGAAATTTTCAGTGAATACAATAATGGTCGGGGTGGGGAAGAATATTCGGTGATTGAGTTTATTCTTAATGTTAATGATTCGATCAACCGGCAAAAATATGAGGAGTATGAATTGGTAGCCGAAAAGGATTCCGTCTATATTACCTCGGTTTCTCCTTTCGAAATCATGCTAACTCAAACCCTGATGGTTGATTATTCAGAAAAAAGAATTCCACTCTACCGGCTTGACGGATACGCTCATCCTGGTGATGCAGAGCCCTCTCATTACAAATTTTGGTCTCCAAGGTTTGGAATTGTTATGATTTGGTATGGAGATGAGACAATTTTTGAATTAATCGCATCACCCAGGGAAGAAGATCAACCATTGATTGTGGCGATGAAGCAAGCTGCCCTGGAAACTATTTAGATACCTGTTGATTTCCCGTCAGGAGTTTTGTAAATTACTGGATACATTATTAATACTCCAGTAGCCATGGTCACTCAAAAGATTTCTCAAAAGATTAGACTCGACACATTGCTTGCCGAGTTGGCCTCCGCCATGTTGGATTCTAATGGAGAGTATGCCCTGGATCTTGAAACCCTTGAGGTGATAGAGACAACCAATGACCTGCGATATGCACCTGACAGGGAATTGCGGGACGAGACAGGCCTGGATCTGCTACCTGAATGGGTGCAGGAATCTCCGACGCTGATGTTTATGGAGAATCATGAACCAGACCGGTTTCAGCATATCCCCAAAATTCCATTTGCGGCGATGAAAAACCTTATGCATCAGTTTGCAGAAAGTGTGGCAGAGCACAAAGTAAGCATCGCACTTCACGAAAGTCTTGAGCATGAAAAGCCGCTACACAGGTTTCGTGAAGAACTTAGCTACCACACAGGATTTCGTACCCGCTGGCTGGATTTTAAGCAGGCTTATGCGCGGAAAGCTGCGCTAAAATGGTTCCGGAAGCAGAACATTCGTACCTCTTTCCGGAACCATTGAATCTGTTTACAAATGTTCGAGGAAGTATTGGCTGATTTTTTCATACAAATGCGCCCGGTCAATGCCCCGCACATTATGTTCGTGCCCGGGGTATGCGAAAAAATCGACATCCGCTCCGTTTTCGACAAACTTCTTCAGCAGCATCATCGAATGTTGGGGAACTACGGTATTGTCCTGCATACCGTGGATGATCATTAGTTTACCCTTCAGCCGGTCAGTATAGTTAAGCAGCGAGGCTGTTTCATACCCTTCCGGATTCTGCTCCGGGGTGTCCATATATCTTTCGGTGTACATCACTTCATACATTTTCCAGTCCACAACGGGGCCACCCGCAACGCCAACCTTAAACACACCGGGTTGGCGCAGCATGAGTGAAGTCGTCATAAACCCGCCATAACTCCAGCCAAAAACTCCGATTCTTTCTGTATCTACAAATGTCTGCCTTCTCAGGAAGCTCACTCCTTCAAGCTGATCACTCATTTCTACAGTACCCATTCTCCGGAAAGTGGCCTGCTCGAAATCTAAACCCCGGTAAGGGGTGCCCCGGTTGTCCAGGGTAAATACCACAAACCCTTTTTGAGCCATATAGGGCAAAAACAGATCTGCCCCTCCCAGCCATGATTCTTCCACAAGCTGGATATGAGGCCCTCCGTACACGTATACCATGACCGGGTATTTTTTTGATGGATCAAAATCTACGGGTTTGATCATGCGACAGTACAGATCAGTTCCATCGGCAGCTTTGATGGTGAAAATGGAAATTTCCCCCATTTTTTGATCAGCCAACGGGTTGCTGGCTAAATAGACTTCCTTTTGCTCTTTGGCTTTTCGGACGTTGATCAGCTCGCTTTTTATGGGGGTTTTCAGGCTTGACCAATTATCCAGCAGAAATTCTCCTGTTCCGCTCAGGGTTGCCTCATGGGTACCTTTATCTTTTGTCAGTTTATTTTTCTTGCCTTTTTCCAGATCCATAATATAAACATGCCTCTCCAAAGGGCTTACCTCTGCACTTTGATAAACCAAACTATTGCCGTGATCTGTAAATCCAAGAAAATGTGTCACATCCCATGATCCCTGGGTTACCTGTTTGATTACCTCTCCCTGGGTATTGTATAGGTACAGATGCTTAAATCCGTCCCGTTTGCTAAACCACAAAAACTCATCGGAATGCCCTGTTCTGAAAATCGGACCGTTTTCAGGTTCTATATACTTCTCGTGAGTTTCTTCAAACAGCGTAATCTCTTTCTCTCCCGAATCTGCACTATATCGATTTAACCACATATGATTCTGGTCCCGGTTGAGTACCGCGACATAGACAGACTTTTCATCAGGAGACCATGTGATATTGGTAAGATACTGTTCTGCCGGCTCGCCGGTTTTCAGATATACGGTTTTATTTGTCAACAAATCAAAGACTCCCACAAGTACCTCCTGGCTTTTGCTGCCAGCCATAGGGTATTTTTCTGGCTTATATTGAGCGGGAACCTGGCTATAATCAACCAGTGGGTAATCTGTTACGTTCGATTGATCGATGCGATAAAAAGCTAGTTTCTGTCCTGACGGAGACCAGAAAAGCCCTTTTACAATCCCAAACTCGCTTCGATGGGCAGCTTCGCCATAAGAAATATCCTTGCTGCCATCAAAAGTAATTTGAATGGGCTTTTTTCTACCGGGAGTGGTAATGAATATATTATAACCATTAGTATAAGCCAGATTGAGGTTGGGAGCGGTTTCTTCTTTCTCGCTTTCAATCCGGTGGCTATAAACTACCGATGAAGTTTTTGTCCCGATATCATATTTCATCAGATCGGGACCCATAAAGAAAGTGAATACCTGATCATTTATCCAGGTAATGCGGGGAAACCGAAAGATATTGCCGTTGATGGCTTCTCCCAGTTCTTCCAGTGTAACCAGCACCCTGGGTTCCGATTTTTCATCTGATACCATCAGACTTTGGGTGACGGGATCTACATAAGTGTAGGCATTGGTTGCGCCTTTCCAGCTAAGCTGGGGAAGGGTTCGGGGAAAAAGCCGGCCAGTAACCGCATCTTTCAGGTCGATGGTTTGATTCTGTGCATGAGCATAAATACCGGAAAGCAGGCAAATTGCCAGCAGCAGAATGGGTAATTTGAATTTCATAGTATTGGGGACAATCATTCAGTTAAAATAAAAGAGCGGGAAAGTTAATAACAAATTTTCCCTTTAAAAGTTAGTTTCTTAGTTCTATCGTTGCCACGACCTGTCCATGATCAGACTGCCATTCTCTTACGGGGTCATCGCTTAATGTTTCATCTACCAGATGATCATTCAAAAGAGAAACCAATCCTACCCGGCCCAGATGCATAGGATTTTCGGCTACCAGCTCCTGGCTTACCATAATATGATCCAATGCTTCATGGTGCGCGTTGTGAATGTGGGTATAATAAAAATCCTGATACCCTCTCCGGGCCTGAATGTCTTTCACATGGTACATCAACACATCCCAGATGGCTTGTTTGACCTCTTGTGGGTATTTTCGGTGGGGTTGCTCTCCGGAAATAATCCTTGTACTGACAGCAAGCCCATTGTCATTTACATCTCCGATGAGCACAACCGGCTCCGTCCGGTTTTGCAGTGAATCCATAAGCAGTTGGCGCAGCCCTGCTGCTTCAATACTCCGGCGGATCAATGCCCGCGTTTGCCCCTTCGCCAGATCTACCGGATTTTCTCTGCTTTCTCCATCCATGAATACAGGTCTTTTGGATTTTAAGTGTACAACAAATACAGTCAGATCCAATTGAGAATTCACACGTACACGCGCTTTTAAGACTGGCCGGGAGAAAGTACTTACCGGTATCTGTACGCCATCCATTTCCAGTGACAGGGGAATGGTTTGAAAAACTTCATGGGAAATAATTTCAAACCGGGTAGCCAGGCCTACTTTGGGCAGTTCTCCATCAGGTGCTGCGACCAATATGTTTGCCTTATTCAAATAGCGGCTTTTCTTCAGCGCTTCCTCTAGTGCTTCAGGATGGAACACTTCCTGAAAACCTATCAGGTCAGGAGCCATTTTGTCGATCTGCCCTGCAATCCAATCTGTTTTTTTTCCGTATTCTGCGCTGGAATAGCGGCGGTTGCCATAATAAGTGGTATCTGGTAAAACCAGATTTAAAACGTTGAAAGTGCCTATCCTGAATGTTCGGTCCTTCATAATATGTAGGTAAGGGTTTGTTTGACGTCACAATGTACCAATTTTGCCAATAGGTGCGCACCCAATGGAAAAGTTTGGTTTTAGAATCGCGCTGAATGTGTACATTTGCCCCATGTTGAACCCCGATATATCGTATAGAAGTATGAAGCGTTTTTTTGTTTTTGGGATTGTGGCTGCCTTGATTTCGCTGCCACTCTGGTTGCGTGCTCAGGATGAAGAGCCGGAGATGAGTTCTTTCATTTTTGTAAATGAAGAACCTGTTCCGCTGAATCTCAATGAAATCAGAAAAGCCATTGGCTACCCGCAGGAAGCCATAGATCAAAATCTGGAAGGCACCGTAATCGTAAGGGTACTGGTAGATAAAGAGGGGAATTATCGGAAACATGCCTTTGTAAAAGAAGTCAGTCCTCTGCTTTCTTCTGCTATTGAGCCGGTTATTTCACAGCTAAAGTTCACACCCGCAAAAGTGGGGGGGGAGCCAGTAATGTATTGGATGAATATTCCTTTCCCTTTTAAGCTCGTTGACGACCAAACCCGCCAGGTAAAAGAGCAGATCACAAAACTTACGGATGCCCTTTCAGGAAAAGAGGCTACGTACAAAACCTGGCATGAACGCGGTGTCCTTCGTTCCCGAATTCAGGAATATGATGATGCGCTTGCTGATTTCACTCAAAGCCTGGCGTTGAATCCCCGCAAAAACAAAAAGAAAGCTGAAAAGAATACCTATGATTATCTTTTCTACTCCCACTATGGCCGCGCTACGGTCTATTTCCTCAAAAATCAGTTTGCTGAAGCGATTACCGATTTTTCATCTGCCCTGGATTTTGCCAGTTCTACTGTTTGGGAAGATACCGCAGTGAAAAAAATTATTCCTAATGTTTATCTGGAGAGAGGTTATACCTACCTGCAACTGGAAAACTACGAGCAGGCACTGATCGATTTTCAATGGGTCTTGGACAATTCGACCGATAAAGATCAAAAATGCTCTGTCTATGAGCTTATGGCTGATGCGGGTATGGCGAAAAAAGATTACCCGGCTTTGATAAAAATTTATAGCGGAATGATTGAATGCAAGCCGGATGATTATCTCAACTATTTTAGCAGGGGCTACTACAAGGAGTTGTCTGACGACAATGAGGGGGCAATACGAGATTTTGCTGCCGTAATTGAAAACACAGACAATATCAATGTGGAAATGGCCGCATTAAATCTTCTGGCCTGGGCCTCAATGAAACAGAAAAACTACGAACAGGCTGCAAACGCACTGAAACAGGCACTGGCAATTAATGTCCTGAATCCGGATTCCTATTATTACCTCGGAAAACTGGCGGAACTGAAGCAGGATGCAGAAAGTGTATGTGAAAATTACCGCAAAGCGTTGGTTTTCGGACTGGAAGGTCCTCAGAAGGAGGCCGCAATCGAGGTAATGAAAAATGCGTGTGGCGGATGGGATGAATAAAAGCCTGTTTTAATGTAAGAATTTCGGATAATCGTATTTTCCGCTATCAGAAAAACCAGTTACTTTGTTGCTGGTTGAGGATAGTGCAAGGAATTAATATCCCTGCAAAACTAACTGGCAATGAAAATACGATCCTTAATTTTTTGGGTATCACCTTTGCTTTTTATTTGGCCAGGCCTGGGCAGTCATTTGTATAGTCAGTGTCCTAAAATTACATTTATCTATGCTGATGCCTGTGAAGCGCCGGATGGTAAGGGGGAATTTCTGATTCTGGAAACAGAGGAAGAAGTGCTTCCTGTAAAAAACCTCAGTATTGATCTTCCGGGGGGGCTGACAATATGTAAGACCTGCGCAAATGCCTGGGAGACACCTAATGTTTCAAACCTGAATCTACTTGCAAATTGCGGTACGCTTTTCATTGGCATTGGCCCTGCTGATACCATTCCGGCAAATGCGATGACTATCATCTTTACTAACCGTAATTTTAAAGATGATGTCAACTGGGCAAATTTCTGCGGGACAGGCCCCATCTACGTGCTTACTATCAATAAAGTCAATAATAACAATAAATACCCCCACAATGACGGGAGTTGTCTGGGCACTACGTATGTAACCGCAAATTTTACAGGTCTTAGCAGTTGTAGCTCATACACCGTTTCTTACGAACCCTGTTCGCTGCCATTGGAAACACCTGCGGGTTCCGGAGGAGGGCCTGCGTTAATATTTGACGACTATGGGGCTGTGATTTATACAGATGTAGGGTGTGATAATTTTCTTGTAGATGCGATTACGCTTGCCGTGCAGATTTCCCAGGCTGGAATAGAGCCTGTACCCAAATACAATTATGCATTTCTCGACAGGGACGCAAATCTTGTGATCATGCGGAAATCATCCGAGCCCGAATTGCTTAATATTCAAGTGGTTGATTTGTTGGGGAAAAGTTTGATAAATACTCAACTGAAAACAACAAACGGATCCGCTTCATTAGACCTCTCCTGGATTCATGCTGGTTTATTCTTTGCAGTTATTACAGATAAATTTGATAATTTCACTTCACATAAGTTTATACGATTGGTCGAATAATACTAACTGATGAAACCGCTGCACTGTATTTCCCGCTATTTGCCTTTGATGATTATCTGCATGATATTCACAACATCCTGTACATCTTCTGATAAAAAAACCTTATCAGAGAATTCTTATGAGCCTGGCACTTATGGCTTTGATGCTGATTTTCTAAAAAAACACCAGCAGGTCGTTGAACTTTCTGATGGCAATAGTTTTGTTCTCATCAGCCCTGAATATCAGGGCAGGGTTATGACAAGTTCTGCCGCTGGCAGAAGCGGCAACAGCTTTGGCTGGTTGAACTATGACTTAATCTCTTCAGGCAAACAGGAAGCGCACATACATGCGTTTGGGGGAGAGGATCGCTTTTGGCTAGGCCCTGAAGGCGGACAGTTTTCTGTATATTTTGCTCCGGGAAAATCATTCGAATTTGCAAACTGGTTTGTACCCCCGGCGATAGACAGTGAGCCGTTTCCACTTATTTCCAGTTCTTCTACCGAAGCTTTATTTGAGCGCGATATTCACCTGCTCAACCATTCCGGCAATACTTTTGATCTGGCTGTTTCGCGGAAAATAAAACTACTAAGTTCTGAATCGGTGGGAGAAATTATCGGAATAACTCCGGATCAGGGGGTAGATTTTGTTGGATTTGAATCAGAAACACAGATAACCAATCGGGGTACCAACGCATGGACACCGGAAACCGGTGCACTCTCGATCTGGATTCTTGGAATGTTAAAGCCCTCACCTTCGACGACGATTGCCATCCCATATCGTACGGGTACCATTGAAGAACGGGGTCCCGTTGTCAATGATGCATATTTTGGAGAAATTCCCGGTGAACGACTTTTGGTAGCGGACAGTGTCTTATTCCTGAAGGCTGACGGAAAATTCAGGAGTAAAATCGGCTTGTCTCCGCACCGAAACACACCTTTTGCAGGCAGTTATGATGCGGCCGGCCATGTACTAACCATCGTCCGGTATTCTGTCCATGAAGGTACAGACACTTATGTCAATTCTATGTGGGCCCTCCAGGATCATCCCTTCGCAGGCGATGTAATCAATGCGTATAATGACGGTCCGTTGGAAGACGGCGGTCAACTAGGGCCATTTTATGAACTGGAAACCTCTTCCCCTGCCGCTTTTTTGAAGCCGGGAGAGTCTATGTCTCATATTCACACTACGTTCCATTTTACAGGAAATGAAGCGTCTCTGAGCCTGATTTCCCAAAAGGTTCTGGGCGTAACGACGGAGGAGATTGCCCGTGCACTACCGCAATAGCCAGGAAAGTTTGATCCCTGCAAAAAAGTTTCTCGGCAATGCCGGATAATAATACCTGGGCTGATTTGCGCCTACGCCTGCTGCATTTACCAAAATCATCCCGGCATATCGCTCATCCAACGCATTGGCGATTCCTCCATACAGGTCAGCAGTCAGTGTTTTTAGTATATCTTTTCTAAACCCCATTTTCAGGTTAACAACCTGATAAGCTTGTGTGTACCGGGTATTATCATCCCGCATGGGCATAGCATCCACGTACAGGAAGTTTGCATTTGCATACAATCCCCAGGTAGCAGAAAAATCGATACCAGCGTTGAAAACCTGTGGCGGAGTACCCGTGAGGATATTTCCCGAGTAATCAGCTTCTCCGTCAACAAATTCCTGAAACCGGTATCGGGTGAGCGTATAGGTGGTAAACACATCCAAAGCCACCGCCCTGGTATTCACAATCTGATATTGAAGGGCGAGTTCCATTCCGTTATGGTCGGTTTTGCCTGCATTTACGCCAACAAATTCGTCGTTGCCGACCCGACGCGCAACCAACAGATTCCGTATCTGCATGCTGTACAGGCTGATGTCGTAAAATAACCTTTCACCCAAAAGTCTTCCCCTGCTTCCCACCTCAAAATTCCATCCGGTTTCGGGCTGGATATCATTATTGATCAGGCCTTCGGGGGTCAGGGTTTCGGCTAACGAAGGAGGTGAAAATCCGTGGCTGGCACTCATGTGAAGTGCAGTATGAGGAGATAATCTGTGATTGATGCTCAAGCGGGGCGATAGCGTAGGGGAGAAGGAATATTCCCCTGACTGATCCACACTGTCAGGCGTAAACCTGTCGCTCAAAAGATAGCGGGTATGGTTAAAGTTTAACCCCGCCGTCAGCAGGGTTTTTTCGGTAAGCGCCCATTCCGTTTGTGCAAAAAGGTTGTAGTAGGTGCGGCTTTCATTGTTATTGCTGAGAATCGCCCCTAATCCGCCCAGACCGCCAACATTGATATAGGTTTGCCAGTCATAGGTTTCGGAAAAATATTCCCCGCCAGCCTGAAGTTTGAAAGGGATATTTCCGGCATTTCCAGATATTACCAAACGGTTTCGAAGGCCATAGGATTGGTTCTGTTCACTCAAAATATTGAAAGGGCGAGGCTCCCAGGAATTCCTGAAACTGCCAAAGAAGCTAAAGTTGTGACTGACCGATGAAGTAAAATTATGGAGATGTGAAATACCTGCAAATGCCTTGGTATAATCTTCATAGCCTTTGGTTTTATTCCAGGTAAATGCGGCAGCCTGCGGATTGTCTGTAAAAGTTGTGCTGTCAATGGAACTGGGGATAAAAGCTTTCATGGAAATAAGGCTGGCAATTACAGAGACCATATCTTTCTCACTTCCATAGCTTTGTCCCATAATGGTTACTGACTGCCTGTCCAGAGAATTATTTTCCCGATATCCATCACTATGGGTATTGTTAAAATTAATCAAAAGACTGCCCTGATCTCCGCTTTGTTCCCATGTGGTAACATTTCTCAGCAGCCCAAATGATCCGGCCATAGTTTCCGTGCTGAGTTTCATGCGGCGATAGTCAGGTTTTCCAGTACTGAGATTGATCGTGCCCCCCAGACCTGCGCCATAAATGCTGGAAGCGGGCCCTTTTAGCACTTCAACCCGGTTGATCAGACTCAGGTCAATGTCTTCAATCGTAGTTTCCCCATCTCCGCCGGTCAGGGGAATTTCATTGAGATATGCGCGGATTTTGTTTGTACCAAACAAGCTTCGGGAGCCAATCCCTCGTATCGTAATCCGGTTGGTATTGATGGTGCCGCTTTGCATAAATACACCCGGTATCCGGTTGAGTGCGGGTGCAATAATTATGGGTGCGTCTCGGTGAAGTTCTTTCTCGCCAAGTACTGCCACACCGCCACTTTGTTCGAGCAAGGTACGACCCGAAAAAAACGCTGATAACACTACCTCATCAATATCGCCGATGCTGGCCGTGAGCGGAATACCTATAAAATCATCTTTTCCGGAAACGGATACTGTGTCAGTCTGATAGCCGGAAAGAGAAACAATAATAATTGCAGGGAACTGCCTGACGGGGATTTCAAATTTCCCGTCGGGGCCAGAGAATGTCATCTCTGCAGCATCTGTGGTGCGAATCGAAACACCGGTAAGTGCCTGCTGGTGGGAGGCATCAAATACTCGGCCACGCAGGCTGGTTTGCGCATAAATTGCGGATGGAATCAGGGTAAAGACAATTGCTGTAGTGAGCCATTGTCTTAAAAAGGAGGAAAGGGAAAAAAGGGTCATACGTCAGTATTTAGGGGTGAGCCAGGAGTCGCAGGAGGTTGAGGAGAACCGCTTCGAAAAGATGATTTGATCAGGGCGATAATACGGGTGTATTCCCCTTCTGTAATGATATTGTCTTTAATAATAATATCAATTTCTGCCCTGATTTTGGGACTTATCGCACTGATGTCGTGAAAGTAATCGTTGATCACATATTCAATATCTTCCAGGCGGTGAATGAGGATCAGAAACTGATCTTCCCGTATAAGCCCTTTTTCTAAGGTTTGATTGATTTCTGCTTTTTTCTGGAGGATTAGTTCTTCGGCATTGGCATGGCCTTTCAAATACTGCAAAAGTGCATCATTGCAGCTATAAAGGAGATTTTTAAATCGTTTTTTCTTCGTATTGGTAAAATAACTCCCGATAGCAACTGACAGAAAGGCCACAACCAAACCTATGACACCCCATACATTATCCAGGCTATCCCAAAATTGGGGCTTCTCCTGATCGATTGGGGTATATGAGCTGAACGCTAATTCTTCTCTTCCCGGCTGGTAATGAATATGCACCGTCATGCCCTCTTTAATTTCCGGACTGACCTGGAAGAAAGTATTCAAAAAACTCATTCTTTTTAGCAGGAGTTCTGTTCCGGTTTCAATCAGTTCGAACCGATACTCTTCCGGCGTAATTCCATCATCTATGCCGTATGTGATAAACCATTCTTTTTTCTCGTTGGCGAGCACTTCACATTCAATTATCATATTTTCCAGAACGGCATATTTCACTTCTTTGGGTAAACTGGTGCGCAGGTCAGCTTCAGAAAAATCCGACTGACGGATGAGTTTATCATTCAGAAATACAGAACATTCATATATATCGCCGATAAGAGCGATGTTCAGAGAGGCTTTGTGAAGACTTTCAGGAGAATGGTTACCTACAGAAGAAAACCTGCCGCTTTCATTGAGCTTGCTGATAATATTTTCCTCAATAATGGCCAGCAAATCTCCTTTTGTACTAAGTTTTTCAAGGGCTGCTGCTTTGATTTCCATAGTCAGCTGAAGCGCAGGTTTAACCCTGATTACCCTTTGATATCGCTGAAGGGTTTTGTAGGCAAATTCTGATTGAGGAACCCATTTTTCGATTCCCTGCTGATCTGAAAAGAGGCGTCGGGCAGCAGGGTCATGGTGTGCAGTGAACATGATTTTTTTTATCTGTTCACGCACCGAATGAGAAAGCGTTGAGCGAAACACATAAGCATCGTAAGGGATTTCATAGGTGAGCAGACACCGGAGCAATTGTTTATCTTCCGGGTCGAGATATTCCATCTCACTTTCTGTAACTGCAATACCATCTGTTTCTGCTCTCAGGAGTTTGGTCAGAGACTGTTTATGTTCGTCGGAAAAATCATAGTTAAAAAATCCACGATCGACATCCAGGTCATGTTCCCATAAAGCCCCCCGGGGATATTTGTATCCGGCGGTGGAAGTTTTATTGACATATTGGAAATTTTTCCCCTCCAGTCCTTCCAGTGATTTGATTCCACTTTCTTTTCGGACCAAAATACAACCCTGATAGGATTTTTTGCCGCGGATAGCATGTGTGGCGAATACCTCCAGCCCCGGAAAATTCTGACGTGCTTTCAAATACGCAAAGGGAGAAAACACACCCAGATCAAAATCGCCTTTTTCCAGACGGGATGCCAGATCTTCTTCTGCAACGATTTCGACCACCGCTTCTGTACCCAGTTTCCCGGCGACATACTGCATCAGCGAATCGAATGATGTGATCACATCTTCAGAAGAATGATTCAGTATGACCCCAACCCGCAACGGAGTCGGTACCTGAGCAAATAAGCCGGGCATAAAAAATAAGCCAAAGACAACTCCCACTACCACATTGAAAATCTGATTCATCATAATTCACTTTACCCCCAAAAGATGGCAGTAAAAATAAAGAAAATTTACTAATTTGCAGGTAAACCAATCCTTACCTCAATAGAGTCATTTATGTATCAAGCATCTCATTCCCGGTATGACTCCATGACTTACAATCGTTGTGGAGATAGCGGGCTTATTATTCCCGCCATCTCTCTGGGTTTATGGCATAATTTCGGGGGCGTAGATATTTATTCAGATTTCAGGAAAATCCTTCACAGAGCCTTTGATGAAGGAATATTGCATTTCGATCTTGCCAACAATTATGGACCGCCTCCCGGTTCGGCTGAAGAAAACTTTGGGCGGGTGCTGGCCTCAGATTTTGGCTCTTACCGTGATGAGATGATTATCTCTTCAAAAGCGGGTTACCGGATGTGGCCCGGCCCTTATGGAGAATGGGGCTCACGTAAATACCTGATCGCATCTCTGGATCAGAGTCTGAAACGGATGGGCCTTGATTATGTAGATATATTTTATTCTCACCGACCCGATCCCCATACTTCTCTGGAGGAGACGATGGGGGCATTGGATCAGGTGGTAAGGCAGGGAAAAGCGCTGTATGCCGGAATCTCTAATTATACCGCAGAGCAAACCCGTGAAGCTGCACGGATTTTAAAAAACTTAGGGACACCCTGCGTAATTCATCAGCCTAAATACTCTATGTTTGAACGGTGGATAGAAGATGGGCTGACAGACGTGCTCAGGGAGGAAAAAATAGGCTGTATTGTTTTCTCTCCTTTGGCTCAGGGTTTGCTCACCAATAAATACCTGAAAGGAATACCCGAAGGATCGAGAGCCGCAAGGCCCGAAGGATTTTTACAGCAACATGAAGTAACGGCTTCACGTATCAGGTGTGTGCAGAATCTGAATGAACTTGCTGCCAGCCGGGGACAATCCCTGGCACAGATGTCTCTGATGTGGGCGCTACGACTGCCGGAAGTAACCTCCGTTTTGATCGGGGTGAGCGCAGAAAAACAACTGGCAGATAACCTGGGCGCATTAAAAAATCAACATTTCACAGAAGATGAACTAGCTGAAATTGAACGGATTCTGAAAGAATCTTAATATTTAACCATTTATAATCAACCATGACAAAAAGAAACTTGTCTAACAAAAAATCACAAAACAAACGAAAACTCAAGACAAAAAAATCACAGAATCAAAAGGGCAACCGACAAGATCAACTTTGGAAAAGAGCCGTACTTGCTCTTCTGAAGAATAACCGCAATAAGTCGTTTTCAGTCAAACAGATTGCTGCAGAAACGGGTCTTTACAACGAAATTCCTAATACCAAAATTCACTCCCTGGCAGATCTCCTGGTTGAGGAAGGCCAGGCAGAATACCTCGATAAAGGGCAATACAAATTCCTCGCAATACCTGAATCCCTTACCGGAACGCTGGAGGTAACCCGCAGCGGTGTCGGATTTCTGTTGGTAGAAAATGGCTCTGATATATTTATTAATAGCTCTGGCATGGGTAAAGCCATGAATGGAGACATTGTAAAAGTCAGGCTGATCAAGCGAAGACGGAAAAATGGACGAATGGAAGGAGAAGTGATAGAAGTTGTCCATCGTGCAAAAACTGAATTTGTAGGTACAGTCGAAGAAGGTCTTCCTGGCAGATTTTTTCTCCTGCCCGATGACCGCAGGATTAATATAGACTTCTATATTCCCAACGAACACCTCAATGGAGCTAAAGACGGGCAAAAAGTCTGGACAAAACTGCTGAATTGGGAAAAACGTTCACCGGAAGTAGAAGTTTTGTCTGTTCTCGGTGAAGCTGGTGAGCACAATACCGAAATGCACGCCATTCTCCTTCAATATGGATTTGACCCTAATTTCCCGCCAGAAGTAGAGCAGGAAGCCGAAAATATTTCAGAGGAAATCACGGAAAGTGAAATCGCAAAACGGAAAGACTTTCGGGGAATCACGACAATTACCATCGACCCTATCGATGCTAAAGACTTCGATGATGCCTTATCCCTGCGAAAGCTGGAAAACGGCAATTATGAAGTAGGGATACATATTGCAGATGTTTCACATTATGTAAAGCGGGGTAGTGCCATTGACCGGGAAGGATTCCGAAGAGCAACTTCCGTTTATCTGGTGGACCGTACCGTGCCGATGTTGCCCGAAAAGCTTTCAAATAAGGTGTGCAGTCTTCGCCCCAATGAGGATAAACTAACCTATTCTGCGGTATTTGAGATGGATAGCGAAGCGAAGATTCTCCATCAATGGATTGGGCGCACGGTGATTCACTCCGACTATCGTTTCCATTATGACGAGGCGCAGGATGTACTGGATGGAAAAGCGGATGGGCCGTTTCGTGAAGAACTGATCACGCTCGACACCCTTGCCAAAAAGCTCAGAGCAAAAAGGATGGGTGCAGGCAGCATCGAATTTGAAAGTGTAGAAGTCAAATTTAAACTCGATGAAAACGGCCACCCTCTGGGAGTCGTTCGAAAAGAAATGAAAGATGCCAACCGGCTGATAGAAGACTTCATGTTGTTGGCCAATCGCCGGGTGTCAGAATACATTTTTAACATTTTTAGCAATCCGCCGCTGCCGTCTGTTTATCGCATTCACGATAAGCCAGATCCCGAAAAGTTGTCCACACTTGGCCGTTTTGTCAGCCACTTTGGTTACGATGTGAATTTTGAGGAAAATAAAGGGACATCAGAAAAACTTAACAAGTTACTGGAGTCGGTACAAAATACACCTGAAAAAAATGTCATCGAGACCATTGCGATCCGGTCTATGGCCAAAGCCATTTATTCCACTAAAAATATTGGACATTTTGGGCTTGGATTTCAGTTCTACTCTCATTTTACCAGTCCGATCCGCCGGTATCCAGATATGATGATCCATCGTTTACTTACCCAGTATGGAAATAAAGACTACAAACAGGATCCAATTGTGCTGGAGCAGGAACTCAAACATTGCTCTAATCAGGAAAGAACCGCGGCAGAAGCAGAACGCGCATCTATCAAGTACAAACAGGTAGAATTTCTTGAAGATAAAATCGGCCAGCAGTTTGACGGCGTAATATCCGGTGTGATTGATGCAGGTATTTTTATCGAACTGACTGAAAACATGTGTGAAGGATTTGTGCCGGTACGTACCCTGGAAAATGATTACTATGTATATGATGAAGAAAATTATTGTATCCGTGGCAAAGATACGGGAGAGGTTTTCCGGCTGGGAGACCCGGTGATTGTAGAGATTTCCGGTACAGACTTAAAACGCCGTTCAGTAGACATGATTATGATTGGGAAAAGAGAAGTGGAACAGTAGTATTTTTAAGTACTTTCTCAGCGTCATGATGTCATAAAAAGCTTTATATATGCGCCACAATGGCGCATTTTTTTGTAATGGAAGGCGATTTGCAAGTATTAATATGAATACAAACACATAGCTAATACAATACAAAAATGAACTTTAATAATTATACTATAAAAGCCCAGGAATCGATCCAAAGGGCAAGTGAAGTGGCCAAAGATCTTCGCCACCAATCTATCGAAACAGGACACCTCCTAAAATCCCTGTTGATATTGGATGATAGCATCATTCCCTTTATACTGCGGAAAATAGGCGTAAATATTACCTTCCTTGAGAAAAAGCTCGATGAATACCTCGAAACATATCCGAAAGTCGAAGGAGCTACGGGAGGCGGTTATTTATCCAATGACCTGCATGCAACCCTCGAAATTGCCAATAAGGAAGCCGGCCGGTTGCAGGACGAGTTTGTAACCCTCGAACACTTACTTCTCGCGCTAGTGAAGTCGAAGAATGGCATTTCCGCTATATTAAAAGAGCAAGGCGTTACCGAAAAAAATCTGAATGCTGTAATTGAAGAAATACGGGGAGGGAACCGCGCCACAGACCAAAATGCTGAGGCAAAATATAATGCACTTCAGAAATACGCCCGCAATCTTAACGAAATGGCCCGCAAAGGGAAGCTGGATCCGGTGATAGGCCGGGAAGATGAGATCCGCCGGGTAATTCATATTCTTTCCCGCCGAACCAAAAACAATCCTATACTGGTAGGAGAACCCGGTGTAGGTAAAACGGCAATTGCAGAGGGGCTTGCTTTTCGCATCATTCAGGGAGATGTACCCGAAAATCTGAAATCCAAAACCATCTTCTCTCTGGACATGGGGGCATTGATCGCCGGAGCCAAGTTTCGGGGAGAGTTTGAAGAAAGGCTGAAAGCCGTACTGAAAGAAGTTGTTGGGGCAGAAGGAGCCATTATTCTGTTTATTGACGAAATCCATACCCTCGTTGGAGCCGGTAAAACAGATGGTGCTATGGACGCAGCTAATATTCTGAAACCCGCATTGGCCAGAGGCGAGCTCCGTGCCATTGGCGCAACGACACTCGATGAATATCAGAAGTATATAGAAAAAGATAAAGCACTGGAAAGGCGGTTTCAGACTGTGGTAATTGCCGAGCCCAGCGTGGAAGATACCGTCTCTATTCTTCGGGGGCTTAAGGAGCGATATGAAGTGCATCATGGTGTGCGAATTACCGATGCCGCGATAGTCGCTGCCGCAGAATTGTCCAACCGCTATATATCAGATCGTTTTCTCCCTGACAAGGCGATTGACCTGATTGACGAATCAGCGGCTAAACTCCGGCTGGAGATGGACTCCATGCCCGAAGCGCTCGATGAAATCGAGCGAAAAGTTCGCCATCTCGAAATCGAACGGGAAGCCCTGAAACGAGAAAAAGAACCTAAAAAACTTGAGGAAATCGAAGAGCAGCTAGCCAATCTCGAAGTCGACAGAACACGCCTTCGCGCGCATTGGGAAACAGAAAAAGATATTATTCAGCAAATAAGGAAATCGAAATCCTCGGTTGAGGATCTTAAAGTCGAAGCCGAAGAAGCAGAAAGAAGAGCTGACTTTGGAAAAGTAGCGGAAATCCGTTATGGCGCAATTGTGGAGATGGAGAAAAAAATCCAAAGACTGAATCAGCAGCTGATAGATTATCAGTCAGATATGCGAATGCTAAAGGAAGAAGTGGAAGCAGAAGATATCGCTGAAATCATTGCCCGTTGGACGGGAATCCCGGTTAGCCGGATGGTTGAAAGCGAAAGGCAAAAACTACTCAGACTCGAAGATGAACTTCACCGAAGGGTAGTCGGGCAGGAGGAGGCCATTGAAGCAGTTTCTGATGCCATACGGCGTAGCCGTGCAGGTCTGCAAGATCCTAACCGGCCAATAGGCTCGTTTATTTTCCTGGGCTCTACCGGTGTGGGCAAAACCGAGCTTGCCAAAGCACTCGCAGAATTCCTATTTGATGATGAACGGTCAATGGTGCGGATTGACATGTCTGAGTATCAGGAAAAACATTCGGTCAGTCGCCTGGTAGGAGCGCCTCCCGGATATGTTGGTTATGAAGAAGGTGGACAACTGACAGAAGCGGTGAGACGCAAACCGTATTCTGTGGTGCTGCTCGACGAAATCGAAAAGGCTCACCCTGATGTTTTTAACATTTTACTCCAGGTATTGGACGATGGACGTCTTACGGATAACAAAGGCAGGGTTGTGAACTTTAAAAACACAATTATTATCATGACCTCCAATATAGGCGCGCATTATATTCAGGAAAAATTTGAGGAGCTTACCGACAATAACAAAGATGCCCTGATGGTCATCATTAAAGATCAGGTTCTGGATCTGCTGAAAAAACATCTTCGCCCGGAATTTCTCAATCGGGTTGATGAAGCGATTGTTTTCTCTCCGCTGAGCGAACTGGATATGAAAAAAATTGTAAAAATCCAGGTTGACAATTTATGTGTAAAATTGGCAGAGATGGGCATAACCCTTCATTTTGAAGAGCCCGTGCTCGAATTTTTGGCCAGCCTGGGTTATGATCCTCAGTTTGGTGCAAGGCCTGTTAAAAGATTGCTTCAGAAAGAAGTTGTAAATGCCCTTTCTAAAGAAATTCTTTCAGGGTCTGTATCCAGAGATTCAATGATCAATATCTCCATTCAGAATGGGAGAATACGATTTACTCAGGATCAGGAAAAACAAAAGACGACCGAATAATGACAAGGTTAGATTATTTATAAAAATTTCGGATTTCGGACAACACATCTGAGAATAAATTCGTAGTTTTATTTAGAATAGATAATCACAACAATTTATGCCTGAAAGTACAAGACGATTTTGGATCATGCTCACTATTTTTGCTTTCGTCTTTTCGACAGCGAAATGGATGGAAACCAGAAACTTTGAGCGTCCCCGCAAGAGTTGCCACAAGGAATTTTCTGCGCATATGCAGCATAGATCCGGCAATAGAATGTCTCAGAAACGCCATTGTCAGATCAGAGACAATTACCGTACGCCGGCTATAGACGATTTTGTGTTTGTACATAAAGAGCCGGTTGCTATCAATTATATGGAAGTGAGTAATGCAATTGGTTATCCTTCTGTTGCAAAAGAAGCGGGAATTGAAGGATCTGTCATCGTGCGGGTACTGGTAGATGAGCACGGAAACTACCTCAAGCATAAAGTCATTTCCCAGGCACACCCACTTTTGGGAAGAAGTTGTGACTCCTACGTAAATAATCTGTACTTCACGCCTGCGGTCAGAGATGGGCAGCCTGTTAAGTTTTGGGTAAATATCCCCTTTCATTTTCACAATTAAAGTCGCTCTCAGCGATATGATATAAAGAAACTTTTTGTTTTCATTTGATTCCCCCTGTATAGTAGCTTCTGTACAGGGGTTTTTCTTTGTAAGAATCGTCGGTTTTTTGTCCGAAAATAGTTTCACAAAAGCAGGTATCTGGCATGTTGTTTGAACCTTTTTCAGTGAAATTCTTTTTGCCCTAACCTTTTGTAATTCCCAGGCCTATGTTACCCTCAACACGTATTTCCTGGATCATCTTTACCGCAGCCGCGATGTCATTGGCTGGTAGTTTGGCATGGACTGACGCGATATCCTCTATGCAGTTGGATTATGCCCATGAAACTGATGAAGTTGATCTTCCCCCTTATATTCAGAATCGCGAAGAGATCGCCCATATGATTGGTTATCCTGCATTGGCGTGGGACTCAGGTATAGAGGGCACCGTTGTTCTTCGGATACTTGTAGATGAAACCGGTGGTTATCTGACTCATGAAGTAACCGGAAATTCACATCCACTACTTCAAATTCCCTGTGAACACTTCGCACATTTTTTGTTTTTCTCTCCCGCCCGGACTAATGGTCAGCCCGTGAAGTGCTGGGTCGAAATTCCATTTGAGTTCGAAATTCCCTAAAAAGGAGGGAAATGCTCCCGCATGTAAATATATAGAACAAAAGGCCCCTGCTGAATCTTTATCCGGCAAAGGGGCTTTTGAATGTTATCTGCGGACAAAAAATTTGTACATTTACCCGCAAAACCTAATTTACTACAGGAAAACCCCTTACTGTGAAGCAATTATTTACACTGATGATCAGAAAAATTTTCCCTCATACATCTCTGGCAATACTGCTGAGTTTGCTGTTACAAACCCAACTTCAGGGACAGTGTGTAACTTCTTACCCGTATTTGCAAAATTTCGACAGTGGTCCGGCCGGTTGGACAGCTTCTGTCTCCGGGATCACTGGATGGTCTCTGGGAACACCTGCCAAATCTGTTATCAACTCTGCCTCTTCGGCTCCCAACTCATGGGTTACCGGTGGATTAAACCTCCCCTATACGGCTAACAACAGCTCCTGGGTAAATAGTCCGTGTTTTGATTTTTCGACTTTACTTAATCCGGCTATTTCCATGAGAATTTGGTGGGAGAGTGAATTTAGCTGGGACGGTGCCGCGCTACTTTCGTCTATAGATGGCGGGGCGACCTGGCAAGTAGTAGGAGGCCTGCTTGATCCGGTCAACTGGTATACAGACAACTCTGTGAACGGAGGGCAGACGGGTGGTCCATGCGGACAGCTTCTGGGCTGGACCGGTCGGGCCGCAACCAATACCGGATCGCAAATGTGGGTAACGGCTCAACACAAATTAAATGGGCTCGCCGGAAAACCGAATGTTCGTTTCCGGATTTGTTTTGCTTCTGATTTTTCCAATCAATATGATGGTTTTGCTTTTGATGACATCATTATTGCAGACCTTCCTGCCGTAAATCTTGGCCCGGATACGGTAATCTGTGTTACTGATACATTGGTTCTTGATGCCTGTGTTCCTTCCGCAACGGATTATCAATGGACCAGCAGTGTTGCAGATACATTTTGTACAAAATCTGTGGTAAACTCCGGATTCTACATTGTAATAGTAAAGGATACGCTGGGATTTATAGTCAGAGATACGATTCAGGTTTCTGTATCTGCTACCAATGTACAGCTTCCCACAGCTCAACTGATTTGTCCCGGAGATACGATTACCTTAAATGCTTCCAACCCGTGGGCAAGCCATCTCTGGCTTCCTGGCAATGTGCAGGGACAAACACTCGATGTCTTTCAGACGGGTACCTATATCGCCGTGGTATCAGATACTTTTGGGTGTGTAAGTATAGACTCTGTGGCGATAACGGTGGACTTTGTGCCCAACGTGGACCTGGGGCCTGATACGACAATTTGTATCGGCGAATCGATCGTTCTGGATGCCGGTGCGGCTAATCCTGGCACCAACTACCTGTGGAACTTTGGCAGTGCATCCTCCCAAACCATTATTGTAACTGCACCAGGTACGTATATCGTAACCGTTACTACAGCGGCTCAATGCACGACATCTGATACGATGGATTTGAGTGTACAACTTTCGCCCGTCGTTAATCTTGGACCAGATAGAATTGAGTGTGGTGAATTTTCCCTGAACGCCAACAATGCAGGTTCGACCTTCCTTTGGTCAACCGGGTCAAACACTCAGACCATTACTTCCACTAATGCCGGCCAGTATTGGGTATCTGTTACCAATGTTTTTGGTTGTGCGAATTCCGATACAGTTAACATTACAAAGGGTACAATTCCCATTGTGGACCTGGGACCTGATCTGGTAATATGTAATAACCAATCAACCACTATCAGCGCGGGGAATCCGGGCAGTCAATATCTTTGGTCAACTTCTGCTACTACTCAATCTATTACTGTCAATTCTCCCGGAGAGTACTCCGTACAGGTAACCAATGCGGATAACTGTACATCCACGGATACGGTAAAGGTTGTGCTCTCTCCGCTCACAGTTGAACTGGGGTCAAACTTTACTATTTGCAACGGCGATTCTACTTTATTGAATGCCGGAAATACAGGAAATAATTATACCTGGTCAACCGGAGCAACTACCCCCACGATCTATATTACTTCCGGTGGCACCTATTCGGTAACGGTTTCGGATACTGCGGGTTGTACCGCACAGGATGTGATCATTATCTCAGGACAAGCCAATTTTGTCGCAGACTTTGATATTACACCCGATACTTCTGTTTTATACCAGGTTATGCAGTTTTCGGATCTCAGCGGAGGTAATCCAACTTCCTGGCTATGGGATTTTGGCGACGGACTGACATCCACACAAAAAAATCCAACCCACGCATATCAGTCTGTTGACACCTTCAATGTATGCCTGACTGTCAGTGATGGGATCTGTACCAATACGGTCTGCCAGAAGTTGTTTGTTGATATTTTTGCTGGTCTCGAAGAAGAACTGGGCCTCAAACTGAATGTATATCCAAACCCCAACGGTGGACAGTTTACCGTTGATATTTCCCTCGAAAACAGCGAGAACACAGAATTGGAAATACTGGATCTTTCAGGCCGTATTCTGTACCAGAAGTCTTTGGGGTATGTTTATACTCACAACGAGAATGTAAATCTTGCTAAGGCAGCAAAAGGACTATATCTGTTGAAGCTGACAGTCGGCGGGGTGGATGTTTACCGGAAGATAATGGTGCGTTAATAAAAAGAACTTTTATATATTTGCCCGCCCCCGCAAATATTTTGTCCATGCAGAATGAAGTACATGTATTTGCCCCGGCGAGTGTGGCAAATGTAGCTTGTGGTTTTGATACACTTGGATTTGCCATCCAGCGACCGGGCGATGAAGTGATCGCAAGATTTTCTTCTAAACCCGGATTGCATATCAGCCGGATTATAGGAGATAGCGGGAAATTATCGCTTGAACCTTCTCAAAACACAGCGGGTGTTGCCGCACTTTCCCTGCTCAACCGGCTCGGCAATTTTCCGGGTGACTATCCGGGAATTGAGCTGGAAATCCATAAAGGAATTGCCATTGGCAGTGGCCTTGGATCCAGTGCGTGCAGTGCCGTAGCCGGTGCTGTAGCAGTCAATGAATTGCTCGACCGGCCTTTTGAAAAAAAGGAACTCCTCCCATTTGCACTCGATGGAGAAGCCCTTGCCAGTGGTGGAGCCATCCATGCCGACAACGTGGGCCCATGTCTGCTTGGGGGAATTGTACTCGTCAGAAGCAATAAAGACATGGACACGGTTAATATCCGCGTTCCGGACAATCTCTACGCAGCGGTTGTGCTTCCCGAATTGGAAGTATTGACCGTCGTTGCAAGAAATATTCTCCGTAAAGAAATTCCCCTGAGCGATGCCATTACCCAATGGGGCAATCTGGGGGGAATCATTGCCGGCTTTACTATGTCAGACTATCAACTGATCGGGCGATCGCTCAATGATGTGATCGCCGAACCCTATCGTTCTGCGTTGATCCCCGGATTTTATGATGTCAAAGAGGCCGCCCTCGAGGCAGGCGCATTGGGCTGTAGTATTTCAGGGGCAGGGCCATCAGTATTTGCCCTCTGCGAGGGCGATGTAACTGCATTCCGGGTGGGAATCGCCATGCAAAATGCATTTACACGCGCAGGTATACCCAGCGAGCGCTTTATTTCGACTATCAACACGCTGGGAGCTGAAAGAATCCGCTAGTTCAAAGCCACAGGATAATTTAAAAATATGTATTTATACAGTACGAAAAACCGGCAGCTCCGGGCTTCGCTGGAAGAAGCGGTTTTACAAGGACTGCCACCGGATAATGGGCTGTATATGCCTGAAAATATCGGACGTCTGGCTGATGATATTCTCGGGAAGCTCGATCAGCTTACTTTTCAGGAAATTGCTTTTGAAATTTGTCGCAATATTTTCGGAACAACCATTCCTGAACAACCACTACGGGAGATTATTGACCATACACTGAGTTTTGACGCACCACTGGTAAGGTTGGGTGAAAATGATGCTGTACTTGAACTTTTCCACGGCCCATCTCTTGCCTTTAAAGATTTCGGTGCGCGTTTTATGTCGCGCCTTATCTCCTGGTTTGTAAGAAATGAAAATCGTGAAGTAACAATACTCGTTGCCACTTCAGGAGATACAGGTGGCGCTGTAGCCTATGGCTTTTATAAAACACCTGGGGTTAAGGTGATTATTC
Organism: Bacteroidia bacterium; assembly: GCA_041391665.1. Classification (NCBI taxonomy): domain Bacteria; kingdom Pseudomonadati; phylum Bacteroidota; class Bacteroidia; species Bacteroidia bacterium. The sequence continues at coordinate 1,337,070 of JAWKNO010000002.1, forward strand.
TATATCCTTCGGGGAAAGTCAGTGAGCTTCAGGAAAAGCAGCTGACTACATTAGGCGAGAATGTAACAGCACTGGAAGTTTCCGGAAACTTCGACGACTGTCAGGCGATGGTCAAACAGGCCTTTCTCGATGTTACCCTAAAAGATGTTGTTAACCTCAGTTCTGCCAACTCGATTAATATCGCGCGGTTGATTCCTCAGTGTTTTTACTATTTCCGGGCATGGCAGCAGATCCCGCTTTCGCGCAGAGAGAAGGTGGTATTCTCCGTTCCCAGTGGAAACTTTGGTAACCTCACAGCGGGGTTAATGGCGCAGAAAATGGGTTTGCCAATAGCAAAATTCATTGCTGCAACCAATATTAATGCCATCGTCCCTCACTATCTTGAGACGGGAGAATTTCAACCCGGCCCGGGTAAACCCACAATTTCCAACGCGATGGATGTTGGCAATCCCAGCAACTTTGCGCGCATGACAGATATGTTTCAACACGATCTGGCCGCCATGCAGGGGGTAATCGAAGGCTATTCATTTACAGATGATGAAACCATAACAGCGATGAAAGAAATTTATCGCAGATATCAGTATGTGATGGATCCTCATGGAGCGGTCGGTTGGCAGGCACTGGATACTTTCCTGAAAGATTTTCCGGAATATTACGGTGTTGTACTTGAAACTGCCCATCCTGCCAAGTTTCTGGATGTCGTTAATCCTGCGTTAGGCTTTGAAGTGCCTGTACCCGAAAGACTGGCTTCACTGGCGGATAAAGAAAAAAAATCTATTCCTATTGGGAACCAGTACGGTGATCTGCGGGCTATTCTGCAAAACTTTCCGGGTTAATATTGATTATGGCCGCATTTTTTTTTAAGATAGAATGTATGCAACTTTTTGACCACCACTATGGGTCATTATGAAAAATAACCCTTATGCAAAGTATCAAAAAACATTCTGCCTTATTTATTTTACTGGTATTAATATCGGTTCAACAGCTATATAGCCAGGCATTTTACAAAAATGAACTGACCATTTCTCCCGGCATAGGTGCTATTGGGATCATTACCGATTACAATGCTACCCCCGTAGTTGTGAATGCCGAATATGGGCTTACCCGCGCTTTCAGTGGCGGCGCTTATCTGGGCTTTCGGTTTTTAAGTGATCCGAATGAAGTGAAAAGGCCCGCCCTTCATCCTGCGGTCGGTGCAAGGTTGTCTGCACATATTTTCCCGCTTATCAATCAGTTTTCCGAAGCGGGTATCGACGACTCAAGGATGGATGCCTATCTTTCCTTACTGATCGGGTATGAATTTGCCGGATCATCTTATCCGGTTGAAAGACCATTTATTTACCCGAGACCCGTCATCGGTGGGCGCTATTATCTTGCCGATCCTATTGCCCTTTGGTTTGAACTGGGGCTGGGGGCATTTTCGATTGTGAATGCAGGTATTACCCTGAGACTGGGAGTTTAAATATATATTATGAGGATTCTGCTTCTGATTACCGCTGCTACTATTTTGTGTTTCTCTTGTTCCAACTCTCCCCAACCTGAAAAAGGCCTGCTGGAAAATATTTTGGAAAACCGGGGTGGGGTAGTAGAACAAGTCATGAAGGATCCCGGGAAATACCGGTTGCAGATTCTTTATACCCAGGTGGACAGAGACAGTCTCAATCGCCCACATTTTACGACTTCAGGTTTTCGTGTGAATGAACAGGAGTATTTTTACCCTGCGAGTACGGTCAAATTGCCCGCGGCAATACTGGCTCTGGAAAAACTTAATAATCTGGGAACGCCCAATCTGGATCGCCATACAACCATGCTGACAGACAGCGCATATAGTGGACAATCATCGGTAATGACCGATTCTACCTCTGCTACGGGTTTCCCTTCCATCGGGCATTATATACGGAAGATATTCCTGGTGAGTGATAATGATGCATTTAACCGGTTATATGAATTTATCGGGCAGGGGCCATTTAACAGAGAGCTACAAGTCAAAGGATTTGCCGGAACACGCATTCTTCATAGACTGTCCATTTTCCTTACACCTGATGAAAACCGCCATACGAATCCTGTAAATTTCATGTATGACGGAGAAAAGATTTACTGGCAGCCATTGATTTACAATGATCGGCCTGTGCCACTTCCGGACGCTGTTTTTATCGGAAAAGGCGACATGATGGATGATAGCGTGCTGGTGATGAAGCCGAAAGATTTTACCGGAAAAAATGCTTTCCCATTGATGGATCAGCACCTTTTATTGCGGGAAGTTATGTTTCCTGGTTCGGTGGACGGAAAACCCAAATTCAACCTGACAGACAACGACTACCAGTTTCTGTATCAGGCAATGTCCGAACTCCCCTCCGAATCAGTATATCCGGCGTATGACAGCACCCACTATTACGATAGCTATGTAAAATTCCTGATGTTTGGTGATTCGAAGAAAAAAATCCCGGAACATATTCGTATATACAATAAAGTCGGAGCTGCTTACGGATTTTTGATCGACAATGCCTATATCGTTGATAAGAAAAGTGGTGTGGAATTTTTCCTTTCCGCATCGATATATGTGAATGAGAATGAAATATTCAACGATGAAGTATATGAATACGACACGATAGGGTTTCCCTTCTTAGGAGAATTGGGAAGAATTATTTATGACTTTGAATTGAACCGTCCGCGCAAGTTTCGGCCAGTTTTTACCGATCAGTTGCGTTGACAAAAATGTGAAAATTCTCCGGTAAACCCTTTTCATTTTCAAGCGATGCGGCTAGCCTGGTTTCTTCCTTTGCCAGGGAAACCGGATCAAAACTGACCATGACTTCATTTTCTCCGGTGATCTTCGCCCATTGTTGTTCACCTATACGAATTTCAACTTTTGTACCCGGCCTGGGCTGGGAAAGGCGCACTTCCACATGATACATACCTTCACGGGAAGGCAACAATCGCCAAAACCCCTCACTTCCCCAGCCATTTCCACCCGTTTTTTGCCAATCTTGTTTGGTAAGCACAGTTACCGGCTCTTTATCAGAGCCAATGATTATAGCAGGTTTGGCATAATTGTCGGGCCTTGTAGAAGAGACGTCTGAAAACCATTGATCATACACAGATCGGAGTTGGGCTGCTTTATCGGGCATAGATTCCGCCAGATTATGGGCTTCTCCCGGGTCAGATTTAAGGTCATATAATTCAAATGGAACATTTTCAGGCATTTGTTCCGAACCAAAACCTGAAGGGTGTACAAGTTTATATTGTTGGGAAATCGCTGCAAAATTGTGATAGCGGATGGCTGAATCCCCGCGATGGCTCTGGATAAAAAGATTGCGGTCAGGCCACTCGCCAACATTTCCTGTAAGCAGTGGAATCAGGCTTCGTCCGTCGATGTTGACACTATCCGGAAGACTTACCCCTGCCACTTCCAGAAAAGTCGGCAAAAGGTCTATATGCGCAGCGATGCGGTCGCTGGTAGTGCCAGGCCTAAACCTTTCAGGCCAATGTGCGATAAAAAACGACCGGATTCCCCCCTCGTGAACATTCGACTTCATTCCCCTGATATTGCCGACATACCGCATGGTGTTTGCTCCATTGTCTGTCATAAAAATCACCAGCGTGTGTTGTGTCAGTCCCAGTCTGTCGAGGTTTTCAAATAGTTTTCCCACATTCTGGTCTGCATTTTCCACCATGGAAAATATTCTCGCGATTTTGTCATTTTCCTTTGCAGTGTCGGCAACGGCCTTTCTGAAAAGTGAGGAAAAATCACGCTGGGAATATTTTTCATACAACTCCTGCGGTACATCCTCAAATGGATCGTGCGGCGCGTTCGTAGGAATATAGGCGAAAAACGGTTTTCCTGCCGCCTGGCTTTTCTCCATAAAAGCAATCGCCTCGCGGAAATATACGTCGGTACAAAATCCTTCGGTTTGAACCTGCTCACCGTTACGGAAAAGAATAGGGTTGGTATAACGCCGGTTGTTTTCAAATGGCTCAGAAGGTTGTGCGAGCCCGCCGCCACGGTGAACGAGTACCTCCTCAAATCCCTGATCCTGCGGGCGCATGGGATAGCAGTCGCCGAGGTGCCATTTGCCAAAAATTCCGGTTGCATAGCCCGCTTCGCGGAGAATTTCAGCGACCGTCACTTCACGGGTGTCCATCATGGCTCGGCCGATCCAGGTATCGATCGCACGGGTACGGTAATTGTAGCGACCCGTCATGAGGCTGGCGCGCGTAGGCGCGCAGACCGGACTTACATAAAACCGCTGCAAAGTTGCACTGCGCGTTGCCATAGCATCGATATTGGGTGTCTCTATGAGTGGATTTTCCATCATCCTCAGATCCCCGTAACCCTGATCATCGGTCATGATCAGGACGATATTTGGCGGAAGGGAATGCCTTTGACTGCAACCGACGGTCAGCAAAGTCAGGGTGCAGATTATCAATAGTTTACAGGCTCTCATTTCAGGTATTATAACGAGTTTAGGCAAGGATATCAGTAACGGGCCTTCCATGGACATCTGTCAGTCTGTACCGGCGGCCCTGATGTTTGAAAATCAGTCTTTCGTGATCCATACCCATTAGGTGCAAAATCGTCGCCTGCATATCGTGGACATGGACACCATTTTGGGCAACATTATAACTGAAATCATCGGTTTCTCCAAAGGAAAACCCCTGTTTCACCCCGCCTCCGGCCATCCACATGGTAAAACAACCCGGGTGGTGATCCCGTCCGTAGTTGTCTCTGGTAAGTCGTCCCTGAGAAAAAGCGGTACGGCCAAATTCTCCCCCCCAGACGACCAGCGTATCTTCCAGCAATCCGCGTTGTTTCAGGTCTTTGATCAGCGCAGCGGTTGGCTGATCGGTGTCGCGGCACTGCCGGGAAATGCCCGATGGAAGTCCGCCATGCTGATCCCAGCCCATATGATAGAGCTGGATAAAGCGAACATCCTTTTCTGCCAGCCTGCGGGCCATAATGCAGTTATAGGCATAAGTGCCGGGAATACGCGCATCAGGACCATAGAGGTCGAGGATATGAGCGGGTTCGTCAGAAAGATCTGCGACTTCCGGCACCGACATTTGCATCCGGTAGGCCATTTCATACTGATGGATTTTGGCATCGATCATGGGGTCTTCCCAATGATTTTTTTGCGCCTCGTTTAACTGTTGGATGTAGTCCAGCGACTCGCGACGATGTGCCTGGGAAATACCATCAGGATTATTGAGATACAGCACAGGATCTTTGCCACTGCGAAATTGTACCCCCTGATGCTGAGCAGGCAAAAACCCATTGCTCCATGCTGCGGCACTCAAGGGTTGTGCCGAACCACCTTTGGAAACCATCACCACAAAGGCCGGAAGGTTTTCATTTTCTGACCCCAGTCCATAACTCAGCCAGGCACCCATAGACGGGCGACCGCTTTGTTGGGAACCTGTTTGTACAAACATCACTGCGGGCTCATGGTTAATCGCTTCCGTAAATACAGATTTAACCACACACAACTCGTCCACGACCCCGGCAGTATAAGGAAGGAGGTCACTGACGTGGATACCGGATTTCCCGTATGGCTTGAAATCCACAAATGAACCCACCAGCGGAAAACTCGCCTGTTCGGAAACCATACCCGAGTTGCGCTGCGTGCCGCGCAGAGAAGAAGGAATTTCCTTTCCATGCCATTGCCTCAGCACGGGTTTGTAATCAAAAGTTTCGATCTGTGAGGGGCCGCCACTCTGGAAAAGATAAATGACTCTTTTGGCCCGGGCAGGGAAATGTGGCTGTCCGGGAAGGATGTCTCCTGAAAAAAAATCTTCTTTTGCCCGCAATCCTGTCGGAAGCAGAAGAGAAAGTGCTGCGGCACCCAGGCCCATTCCGGCTCTGGTAAAAAACTGGCGGCGTGTGTGGTAGTATTTTTCCATTATCGCAGGGTATAACTATCGGTGGTATTCATGATATTGTGAGCCACGGCTGCATGGGTAGCGAGAATCACCGGATCAAGCAGTGGATCTGGTTCTGTCTCTCCGGTACAGATATATACAAGCGCATCATCCGGATTTTGGGAAAACCACCGAAACTCCATTTCCCACATTTTCTTCAATAAATTTTCTTCCTCTTCCAAGGGTTGCCGGCCTGTAAGCTTGATGAAGGTAAGAGCCAGTTGATTGTCTGCGGTTAGGCCCGGCAGATTGAGTGTCTGTTGTGCCATCATTCTTGCCGCTTCTACAAACTGAGGATCGTTGAGCAATACCAATGCCTGGAGAGGTGTCGAGGTTTCCTGCCGTTTGACGGTGCATACACTGCGGTCTCCGGCGTCAAAAATCAGCAAAGCGGGTGGGGAAGAAGTGCGTTTCCAGATAGTGTAAATGCTTCTTCGGTACAATCCTTCTCCCGGTTCCTGTTTGTATTTATATCGCCATGATTTGTTGCTGAGTGATTCCCATAGCCCTTCGGGCTGATAGGGATAAACTGAGGGACCGCCGGTTTTGTGTACGAGTAAACCACTGGCTTCCAGTACCTGGTCCCGTACCATTTCGGCGGGAAGCCTGAATGAAGGTCCTCTGGAAAGATAAATATTCTGTGGATCTGTTTCTCTTTTCAGATCATCAGCAAAGGAAGACTGGCGAAAAGTTGCAGAGGTGAGAATCAGTTTGTGCAAAGCCTTTACATCCCAGCCCGATTCTACAAACCAGACTGCCAGCCAGTCGAGTAGTTCGGGATGCGCAGGGAGTGAACCCTGTGCACCAAAATCGTCTGAAGTGTTTACCAGCCCGCGGCCAAAATGCATCTGCCAGATGCGGTTGACAAATACCCGCGCTGTAAGCGGATGTTTGGGCTCAGTCAGCCATTTCGCGAGATCTTCACGGGTTTTTCCATTAAAAGATCCCAAAACCGCAGGAGTTGCCGGCAATACTTCTTCGCCCGGAGAGTGATAATTTCCCCTATCCAGAATGAATGTTTTTCGATAGTTGTCTTCCGGCAAATCGCCCATAACCATAATTTCCGGAACCGGTGTTATCACCTTTGCCAGCGAATCCCGCCAAAAACGAAGCTTTTGCTGTATGGAATCATCTGCCGGATTGAAGTGGAAAAAATCGTTTTTCAGACTTTCAAAGGCCGGTGAGGTTGGCTGTTGTAAAATTTTAAGAACCGCTTCCGGCTGATAATTGTACAAAACCTCGGCAGTGGAAAGATTCCGGTTAAATATTTTCACTTCATCAATTCCTCCGTTGCGGAATAGCCGGACATGTTGCCTGTGTCCGAAATAAAACCCATTAAAGCCATATGTGTGGATGTCGGGGGTAAATAAAATGCTTTTTTCCAGATGATTGGCCCTGGTTTCCGTTTCGATTTCCGCTCCGTCAAAATACATTCGCACAACCGATCCATCCCAGGTGAAAGTCAGATGAGACCAGCTCCTGACAGGCAGCGGATTACGAGAAATCACTTCAACTGCCTGATGTGGCCAGGATCGTGCAAGGACAAACCGCACCTTATTATTTTCCAGCCAGGCAGAATACCCTTTCAGCCCCAGCCGCAAATCTTCGCAGTGATAAAACAATCCGGCTTCATCATAGACTGTATCGGGAAAAATCGCCAGGCTGATAGAAAAAGGCTGCGTATAGTCAAACCATCCTTCCCGCTCGTCCAGCTTAATGGTCTGGTATTCATTGACAAATACCGCTTTTCCGCTATAACCCTTTCGTATATCCGGGCCGGAAATGGATGACCGTTTTTTAGTATTATTCAGGTTGGGGGAATAGGCCATTTGACCATTGTAGGTAAACTGATTAAAAGGATAATGCGCCGCGATAGCTTGCTTCAGGGATTTTTTTATTTCAGACTCTGTGAATAAGCCTTTTGGTGAAATTTGCTGGTTTTTTTCCACAGCTTCTGTTTCTGCAATCTTTGAGCGTAGAAAATCAATTTGCGACTGGGTTTCCTCATCGGTGAGGAGAAGTGAAGGGCCAGGCGTTTGGCCGGGGCCATATACCGCAGTGCCAAGTTCGTGTGTCTGATTGAAGAAGCCGTATAGTTGATAATACTCTTTCTGACTGATGGGGTCATATTTGTGGTCGTGGCAACGTGCACATTCAAGCGTGAGGCCGAGAAAAGCTTTTCCGAAAGTATTGGTTCGGTCAGCTACGTATTCTGCGCGAAATTCTTCGAAGACAATTCCCGCCTCCGAATTTTTTTTATGCAGGCGGTTAAAAGCTGAAGCGAGCACCTGGTTGCGGGAGGGATTGGGGAAGCGGTCTCCCGCAATTTGCCAGGAGATAAACTGATCATAGGGCATGTTGTTGTTGAAAGCCTCTATCACCCAATCCCGCCAGGGGGAGAATTCGCGGTGTTTGTCATCGAGGTAGCCATCACTGTCGGCGTAACGCGCCAGTTCGAGCCAATAAGCGGCCATACGTTCGCCATAGGCAGGAGAGGCGAGCAGGCTGTCAAGCAGATTTTCATAGGCAGAAGGAGCAGTATCTGTGAGAAAAATGTTGGTAGCTTCCGGCGATAGCGGCAAGCCGGTAAGATCAAAAGCTGCACGTCGGGCGAGGATTTCTTTTGTCGCGGGTGGAGCCGGTTGCAAATCCATTCGCGCCATTTTTTGGCCAATCCATTGGTCAATCGGGTGTTGATTCCAGCCGGGGAAAGGACTTTGTGGCAGGGGATTTTTTTGGGGTGGAATAAAAGCCCAGTGCGGCTGGTATTCTGCGCCATCTTCGATCCACTGCCGGATCATGATAATTTCCTCCGGCGATATGGAAAGATTAGATTCCGCGGGCGGCATATGAAAATCGTGGTCATCAGAAACCATTCGCTGATAGGCGACACTTTTATCAGGGTTGCCGGCCACAAAGGCAAAACCCCCGTTTTCGAGCGGAGTTTGTTTGGCGCCCAGTTCTGTATCGAGGCGAAGAGAAGCCTCAATTTTAGCCGTATCGGGGCCGTGGCAGATAAAACAACGATCTGAAAGGATAGGGCGGATATGGGTGTTGTAGGAAATGCTTTGCCCGGAACCAGCGTTGCGAAAAGACACAAAGAAAAAGCAAATGGCCACAACCAGTGCGCCGGACAAAAGGGCAAAATAACCTTTCATTACAGACAGCTTAGGGGGTAATTCCTGTACAGATAAAGAAAGATAAAAAAAATCGGTGGAGAATGGAAACTTTTGGGGGAGTGCCGATCTCTTCCTTATCGCGGAATCTTACAGACGGCTATTATTATATCCAAGCGGGTTTTCGGTAGTGGTGCTGCGATCCACGGTGGTTTGGAAAGTTATCAAAGTAGTTTCGGACAACTCCGGTTTTTTATCCTGGCTTTCGGAGGGAATGCAACCCCAGGAAATCATCGATGATTTTCCGCAGATAAAACTCGTTCCCAGGCCTGTCTTGCTTTTGCGGCAGATCGTGAGCGACGGGTAAAAATCGCATCCTAATCCCGGTCAAAGGTAATGATGATTCGTTGTTCCTGAATAGCACGTTTCATAACAGCTTCATCGGTAATACTCGGGGTAACTACATCAATATGCACAATGTCATACCCTTGATCTTTCAGGAAATCCATCCTTCAATCCTTCCAACGCAAAAGCAAACAGTGCCTGTATATCTTCCTGTGTAAGGCGCGGATAGTTTTCCAGAAGACTTTGAGGTGTCCAGCCATTTGCCAGCCGTTCGAGCAAAAATTCCACCGACAGCCGGGTTCCTTTAATTACAGGTTTTCCTCTTGCGCCCGGCGGCGTCGTAGGTGATCTTTGCGGGGAGGTTCAGAGGGTTGTAGGTGATGCTGGTGATGCCGCGGTAGCCGTCGGCGATGAGGATATAGTTTCTGAATCTTTACCTCGATGAATGCATTGATATTCTGGCTCCACTTAAAGTTTCCAATATTAATGTGTCCCAGGTAATCCTTCTAATGATAAAATCACTGTTTCCAATTATGATTAGGGTATCTGACTTAATATCCCACTTGTCTGGAATAGCTACATCAGGAAGAGGATTGTAAATTCTCCTACTACCTGTATTTTTCTCATAGTAAAGACGCTGATATGTCCCGTCAGATTTGAAACTATAGCAGTAGATTGCAGAATCCGTAAAGTATCTATCAAAATATTGATGGACATCCCAAAACTTTATACTATCATTTGTGAGCCTATCATAGACTGAAGTATTTCGCTTGATGGGGTTATTTAAACAGGAAATCAAGTATATCCCGCTTATAATTAGACAAAGATGAAAATTTATATTTCTCATTTTACCTGCGTATTACAGTCACTGATGTTGTCCGGGGATTAGGATGACTTATCTGTATAAATAAGCCGGTTTTATTGCCAGGTAATTTTGATTGACCCCACCCCAATTGTTAGGACAGCAAAAGCTAAAAATATCGTTTGATTAAGTGGTTCCCCCTCACCTTTCCCTCCGCTCCGGCGCAATTTTTTCTCCCGCCAACACCGCGGGCATCCAGGTCTGGTCGTCGTCTCCTTTGCCGTATATGAGCAAATGTCCGCCGTAATCGCCGCCGTCGGGGTCGCAGTGGACAATCATCATTCGCCAGTGCTCGCCCTGCTGCGGGGGCTTCCAGCCGGGGTTGTTTCTTCCCATCGTCAGGGCAAGGCTGATCCTCGCTTCGAGTGTATAACTCCCGGTGGTTTCGGGAAATCCGGCCATCCCGCTAATCCTGTATTCCACTGCTTCTGCGGGGATGGGTTCTTCCAGATAGGTGCTATCTGCGGTTCCATGTCGCCACCACGCGCCGTTTGCCGGCTGGGTTGGGTCGGCGACAAAGGCAAATCCATGATCGCCTTCACCAAAGGTTTCCGAATTATCGTCTGCCGGGCTTTCGATAAACCAGGCAATGGCGTCTTTGTAATACCAGCGGAAGGGTTCGGGTTTGTGCGGAATGATATCGTTGCGATTGTCGGTTACTTCTGCGGCCAGATAAAGATACGCCGAGTCCCATGCCATGTAATACCTGGCGGAAAGATCATTTTCCAGAAGATCTTCGGATCCATGCTGTGTCAGCCGGTTGCGCGAGGGTTCATACCAGGCAGTATGCGAAACGCGGAATATGTCCCATTCTCCATCGTGAAAGGCTTGGTGTTTCCATTCGTTGAGATTGCCGTCAATAGTGGGTGCAGTCGCAAGAAAGGGAATAAGCAGTGTGTCGGGAGGTGAGGACTGCCACTGGAAAAGGGTGACTATTAAGGAGAAGAGGGCGGTATTCATATATATGATGGGATCCGGTGTTCAGCAATTACCCACAAAGGACACCAGGAATTCACAAAGATCACTAAGAAAACCATTGTACGGGTTGTACCTGTTTTGTGCTTCTTGTGGTTAACCTGATTGTTTAAATTACATATTTTCCCGAAATATTCCCGATTTCTGCGATATTTGGCTTAAATCATAAAACTATGAAACTTGGCTTCGGCTTATACCGGCACATGCTCACAGAAGATAACTACCGCTTCGCGGTTCAATGCGGTGCTACGCACCTCGTCATCCACCTGGTGGATTATTTTAACGCCTTCGGCAAAAAAGATGGCCCTGCAAACCAACCAGTAGGCGGAAAACAGGGCTGGGGTTATACCGGTACGGTCAATCCTTTCTGGTCGTTGGAAGAATTGCTGGAAATCAAACAGGGCATCAATGCTGCCGGACTCGAACTCGAAGCCATCGAAAACCTCGACCCGGGCCTCTGGTACGACATTCTGCTTGATGGACCAGAGCGGGAAAGTCAGATCGAAAAAGTCAAAGAGATTATCCGGAGAATGGGCGAGGCGGGAATCCCTTGCCTGGGCTACAATTTTTCCATCGCAGGCGTCGCCAGCAGGGTAGAAGGGGCTTATGCACGCGGCGGGGCTGTTTCGGTAGGAATGGATGGAATCACCGACCAAACCCCCATACCCAACGGAATGGTGTGGAATATGATTTATAATCCCGACGCGCCGGAAGGCGAAGTTCCCCGCATTACGCACGACGAACTCTGGCGGCGGCTGGAGCGCTTTCTGGACGAGGTATTACCAGTTGCAGAAGAGGCGGGGGTGATTCTGGCGCTGCATCCCGACGACCCGCCAATGCCTTATGTCAGAAATACCCCCCGGTTGGTTTACCAGCCGGATATGTATCAAAAATTGATTGATGCTCACCGCAGCCCCAGTAATGCGCTGGAGTTTTGCCTCGGCTCGATCTCCGAAATGACCGAGGGAGATATTTATGAAGTTACCGATCGGTATAGCAAACAAAACCGGATCGGTTATATTCACTTTCGAAATGTAAGGGGAAAAGTCCCCAACTATAAAGAAGTGTTTGTCGATGAAGGCGATATCGACATGATCCGTATCCTTCAGATTTTAAAGAAAAATGACTACCAGGGCGTGCTGATCCCCGACCACACCCCGCAGATGACCTGTGATGCTCCCTGGCATGCAGGGATGGCGTTTGCTATGGGATATATGAAAGCCGCCATGAAGATGGTAGGGGTATAAATCATTAAGGCAATCGTTGGCATGGATGGTTTGCTTTGGGATCAGGTGTTTTTGTGTATTTTAGGCGGGTAACATCTGATCTACTTAATCCGGACTACTATGCAACTACCTGGCTCTAAAACAATTCCACTTTTTCCCACGATTATTGGTGTATTGCTGCTTGCGTTTACTTCTATTCATTGCAGCGCGCCTGACGGACCCGTGCTACAATTACACAAAGGCGCCCATATCATGCTCGTAGGCAACAACCTCGGCTCGCGAATGATGAATTATGGACATTTTGAAACAGAAATGCACCTCCGCTACCCCGATAGTAGTTTATATATCCGCAATATGTGCGATGGTGGGGATACACCCGGATTTCGTCCGCATTCGGGCCGGATTTCCCCTTGGGCATTTCCCGGAGCAGAAGCGTTTCAGGATGAACTTGCGCACAAATCAGGAAGCGAAGGCCATTTTGAAACACCTGATGAATGGCTTACCCGCCATAAAGCCGACATTATCATTGCCTTTTTTGGGTATAATGAATCTTTTCAGGGAGAAGCAGGGCTGGAAAACTACAAAGCAGAACTAACAGCTTTTATCCAACATACCCTTCAAAAACAATACAATGGTATTTCTTCGCCGCAACTTGCCGTAGTCTCGCCGATTGCATTCGAAGATCTTAGCGACAAGTATGATCTTCCTGACGGAAAAGAAGAGAATGTCAATCTGAAAATGTACACAGAGGCAATGCGTGAAGTGGCTGGTCAAAATGGGGTACTATTTATCGATGTTTTTTCTCCCACGCAAAAGTGGTTTTCTCAGACGAAAGAGCCCCTTACCATTGACGGCTTTCAGCTTACCGATAATGGTTACGCAAAGTTTGCCCCCATGCTTGCTGACCAGGTTTTTGGTCGAACAAAAGTAACGGCGGAGGCAAACAGAGATATGGTACACGCAGCTGTTCAGGAGAAAAACTGGATGTGGCATAACGATTACAAAATACCAAACGGTGTGCATGTGTACGGACGGAGATATGAACCATTTGGTCCGGATAACTACCCCGCAGAATTGAAAAAAATAAGGGAAATGACCGCCATTCGGGACGCTGCAATCTGGTTGGCTGCCAAAGGTGAGAAAATGGATCTTGTGGCAGCAGATAAAGAGACAACGGTTCTGCCTGCTGTACAAACGAACTATAAAGTCAGTGAAAAAAATGGAAATCCGGAGTATCTCTATGGTGATGATGCACTGGCTACCCTGAAGACCGCACCCGGTTATCGTATCGAACTTTTTGCTTCAGAAAAAGAATTTCCCGATCTGGCCAACCCCATGCAGTTATCCTTCGACAATGCCGGACGCCTTTGGGTTGCGGTTATGCCCACCTATCCACACTGGCGCCCCGGCGATGCCAAACCCAACGACAAGCTACTTATTCTGGAAGATACCGATGGCGATGGCAAAGCGGATAAAGAGACCATTTTTGCTGAAGGCCTGCATATTCCTGTCGGTTTTGAGTTTGCGCCGGAAGGGGTGTATGTCTCGCAGGGAACCAATCTTATTCTTCTGACAGACACAAATGGCGATGATAAAGCCGATAAAAAAGAAATCATTCTCAGCGGGTTTGATGATCACGACACGCACCATGTGATCAGTGCATTTTGTGCCGATCCTTCGGGAGCACTTTATATGGGAGAAGGGGTGTTTTTGCATACCAACGTAGAAACCTCCTACGGACCTGTCAGAGGTACCAATGGTGGTTTTTATCGCTATAGCCCCCAACGCAAACAACTGGAGCGCACGGCCCAGCTCGCGATCCCCAACCCGTGGGGAATAGCCTTCGACGAATGGGGTGAAAACTTTTTTGCTGAAACCTCCGGCCCCGATATGCGCTGGATGATGCCGGGTTCTGTAAAACCCCGTTATGGCGTGGCTACCCACAAATCATTTAACCTGATTGAAGATGCCCATCGCGTGCGTCCTACCTCGGGACTTGAGTTTGTGTCCAGCCGGCATTTTCCGGATGATGCACAGGGAGACCTGCTCATCAACAATACCATCGGGTTTCTTGGAACCAAACAACATACCATGGTGGACAGCAGTACAGGGTATGTGAGCAAACATCACCAGGATCTGGTTGTAGGCACAGACAAAAATTTCAGGCCTGTGGATATGGAATTTGCCCCCGATGGTTCGCTCTATCTGATAGACTGGCATAATGTGCTGATCGGGCATATGCAGCACAATGCGCGGGATCCCCTTCGCGACCATGTGCATGGACGTATTTACCGCATCACATATCCATCCCGTCCATTGGTAACGCCCGCAAAAGTTGCCGGTGCCAGTATCCCCGAATTGCTCGACAACCTCAAACTCCCCGAATACCGCACCCGTTATCGCACCCGACGGGAGTTGAGAGAGCGAAATGCTGGAGAAGTATTAAAGGAACTCAAAAAATGGACGGCAGCACTAGACCCGAACGAGCCTCGTTACGAGCACCATTTACTGGAAGGACTTTGGGTGAGCTGGGGCTTAAACAATATAGATCAGTCTTTGCTGAGAAAACTGATGACGGCCAATGATTTCCGTGCAAGGGCGGCTGCCGTTCGGGTGCTGCGTTACGGTGGACATCAGATCGCTGACCAGACGGCTTTGCTCCGCCAGGCGGCGGCAGACCCGCATGGAAGGGTAAGACTCGAAGCCATTGTAGCAGCATCGTGGCTGAAAAAAGAAGCGGGGCTCTCTGTACTGGAAGAAGCCTATAAATCGCCCCTCGACGAATGGATGTTGCCTGCCTACGAAACAGCACTGGCTCACCTCAACGGGCATAGCGTCGATAATCCACCGGAAGAGGAAAAACGCACGCATCTGGTAGGCGAAAGCCGCGAACTATATTTTAAAGGGGAAAAGATCTTTAACCGGGAAGGATTTTGTGTCACCTGTCATCAGGCTGATGGTGCAGGCCTGGAGGCATCTGGGTTTCCCCCACTTGCGGGTTCGGAATGGGTGACGGGAAGTGACGAGCGGCTGATTAAAATCGTACTCAATGGTATGATGGGCCCCATAGAAGTAAAAGGCAAAAAATACCCCGGCCAGGTGCCGATGACACCTTACCGGGGTATGCTCAACGACGATGAAATGGCGGCTGTGCTGACGTATGTCCGCAATTCTTTTGGCAATAAAGCTTCACCCGTTTCGCCGTCAAAAGTGAAAGAAGTCCGGGCGGCTACGGCAGGTAAAACCGGGTTTTATTCTCCCGAAGAACTGCTGAAAGCACACCCGATAGAGTAATTGGATTAACGCATCCTTCTCACGAGTTCAACCCGTCGGTTTTTGGCCCGCCCGGTTTCGTTGCGATTATCTGCAACGGGGCTGAGTGGGCCTACACCATAGCCACTAAGCCGGCTGGCAGCTACACGATATCGCTGGGTAAGTGCCGTAACCACCGCTTGTGCGCGTTGCTCAGACAATGTCTGATTGCTGCTCAGACTGCCGGTATCATCGGTATGACCGACGATATAAAGGAGTTCTGACGGATTGCGCTGCAAATACTCGGCAATAGCCCGAAGTTCGTTTTCGGATTCGGGTTTCAGGGTGGACTTTCCTGTATCGAAGTAAATTCCATAAAGCGCAATCTTGCCTTCTTTATCTATCTTTTCTTTGATCACATCGGCATTTACCGTGACAAGTCCCGTCTCTGCATTTTTTTCTTCCAGTACTTCCATCGTTGTCCAGGAATCGACCCCAAACCAAGCTCCTGTTACGCCAATTTCTATATACGTGGTGGTTTCTTCACCAGGTAATTTGGCTACAAGATATTGTTGGTCCTGACTTGCGCTTCCGCCATAGAGATAATGATCATCATCTGCATGGCGACCCGACTGGGTATAAACGATATTAAAAAACTTAAAGTCATAATACGCTTTTCCCCCGTCGCAACCATTTCCCTTACACGCATAGACAATTTCCGCACCAGCTCTTTCCAACGCTTCCCGGTAGTTTTTCATCACTTCCAGCGGGCTTCTTCCGGTAGGCCCTGCATAGACAATCGCGGTATGTTTGCCTGCCAGTTCAAGCCACTCACCGGGTGTTCCCTGCGGATTGGTTTTGACAAATTTGATTTCGTCATATTCGCGGAAATAGTAATGGCGGATTTCGGAACCGGGGTAGCGGCTGATAATCGGATGGTCTTTAGATCCTGGCTTATCCTGTCCAAAGCTTTGGATTGCGGTGCAAATCAAAATCAGGATGAATGCAATATATCTCATATCGTTTGAATATTTTTTAATTCCTGTTACAGATGTTGGACTCAATTTATAGTTTGAAAGAAAAGCTGCGTTTGCCGCTGATATTCAGTGCTTCATTTAATCCAGGCTCTTTCATCCGGCACCCCAGATTGAGTTGGTATTCTCCGGGTCCGAGTTTATCCAGGATTGTACCGGGAAAGAGAATATTGCCAGGAAAAAATATCGTACCGGGAAAGAGAATATTGCCGGGAAAACTCGTTTTGGCAATAGCTTCCGCTTCGTAAACCGTTTTTCCTTCACGAACGATTTGTGCGGTTACGAAAATCACAAAACCTTCTTTCAGTGCCGGGTAGTTTTCACTAATGGCAGGGTCGGCATAAAATTCAAACATTTTTTCCCAGGGCTGCTTACTCCAGTTGACCAACAGTGATTCGGGAGATTCGGCCAGCATTTTTGCAAAACTCTTTTGCGGACGGGCTTCAATACCGATTTGCCCATACAGTGTGCCCATGCTCAGGCATGCGATAATTGCCAAAAGAAAATTCTTCATTGTTTAATTGTTGTTAAGTAAATAAAATGGTTAAAAGATTACAGTCGTTCGACATGATAGGTCACTATGATATGGCCTTTGCCATGCGTGATATGCAGGTAGCCAAAACCCTGTTTATTGGAAGGGGCTGTATTTCCTGTGTAGGCGGGAATACTGGCTTCGTTCAAGGGAATGGTAACGCGCTCTTTACCCAAAATGTCGGAGGAGGAAGCAGTATCGTAGTCTTTCAACTCGATGGTCAGCTCGATTTTTGTATTGCGCATCATGTCGTCGAGAGATTCGTTGGGCTGCAGGGGGAAATCAAAAGTGATGGCTTTGCCAATAAGATAGGGACGAGTGCTGATATCGGTTTTGATGTAGTTTTTAGGGAATATCTCCCAAAATCGGCCATATTTATCTGTGTACCGCACATCAAAGGGAGTGATTTGTTTTCCTGACCGGTCAAAAGCCCTGCACCACCCGATGCCATAAAGTTCATATCCTGAAAAAATCCCCTCAGGTCCGTCATCTACTGAAGCGATCCAGATATTATCCAGCGTCAGTCTGTATCGGAGACTTTTGGTTCGAAAGGGAACAGAAACCAGAATAGGTTTTTCGTTGCTTTTCAGGGTAGCATTCCAGGCACCGGAAGGCGTGGCTGTACCCCACGCCCATTTACCCTTGATGTTTTTTTTGTCCGGAGAAATAGAAAATTCGAAGCTGCCTTTTTTCCCTTTATTGTCAAATGTGCCGCGAACGGTGCTGCCGCTAAGTGTTCCTTCCAGAAATCCTACGTTGCTATAGTCTCCAAATACTTTGGATCCATTTTGGTGCAGACGAAGCTCGCCAAAATCAGAGTTCCATGTACCTTGCCACGAGCCTCCGGTTTGCGCATGGAGAAGACTTGTAAAAGCCAGAGCAAGGGTGAAAAAAATCAATTTTAAGTAACTGTTCATGTTGTAAACGAATTAGTGAATACTGTGAATGTCCGCTGATCAGGCGGTTTATAAGTATTCTCCCCAATTCGCTTACAATTGGCTCATGGAAAAGTGATTTTTTTTATTTTTTATTCCCACTCTTTCGCCAGATCGGGTCTTCCCTCCAATTGATAGAGTTCCGCTAATGCCGATCTGGCCATTGGGAGGTTATACTTTGCGGAACCGTCTTTGGAGTACGCACCTACAGCTTCCATCAACAAATCTTTCGCAGAGGATAATTTCCCCACCTTAACCAGGCTTCTTCCCAAAAACAAAGCGATATCAGCAAGAACCGGGTGGCCGTCAGGCAGGGAATTTTGCAGATAATCTCTCGCCTGCGTTGCAGTGTTCACAGAGGCCTGATAGTTGCCCTGGTCGTACTGTACCAGGCAGAGCGTTATGAGTGGGTATGCAGCGCGCGGATTGGACCCGGGAAGCGTTTTACGATAAATTTCATAGGTACGGAGAAGTGAATCTGAGGCTTCACCAAGGCGGTTTTGTCGTTTGAGACTCAGACTCAGATTTTGAAGGGTATTGGCATACATATAGGAGTCCGTGCCATATTTTTGCGCCTTTAATTGCAGATTTTTCCGGTAAATTTCTTCCTCTTCCGCAAATTTTCCATTATCGCCCAATACGAGTGCCAGGTTGTGCAGGGTACTGAGAATTTCGTCATGGGTAGGTGGGAGAATTTTTTCCTGCATGACAAGCGCCTGCCGGAGCCAGGCTTCTGCCGTATCTGTTTTTTGCTGATAGCGGGCTACAACAGCTCTGGAATTGAGTAAAATCGCATGATAGGGATGGGTCGCGGGATATACTTCCCGAGCTAAAATGGTGGCAATCCCCATCAGAGAATCCGCTTCGCCATAGGCACCCAGATCACGGCGGGCCATGGCACGTGCGTGAAGTGCGATGAGATAGGGTTCTGTTCTTTCCTGTTGATGAGCAGTGAAATCCTTTATGGCAAGAGAGAGTACAGAATCAGCCATTACCATTTCTCCCCTTGTGACAAGGCTGTACCCCCAGCTCTGCCATACCTGTGCAGGCGTAAAGTCTCTATCGCGGGTTTCCAATGCGAGGCGCAATGCCTCCAGGTACAGGGAGTCTGCCAAATGGGCGGTAGTTGTATTTTGTGCCATCTGGAAAATCATGGAGATCTGCTCCGGGCTTCCTTCCGGGTAGTACTTTATCGCTTTTTGATTAAGCGAATAGGCAGAATCGTAAATGGTAAGTCCTGCATACATTTTTGCCGCAGCTGCATATAAATCTGCCTGCACGATGGGTTGTCCGGCAAGGTCTTTTTCAATTCCTGGAATGGCGGTCGAAAGAAATTCCCTGACAGAGAGATCGGGCCCCAGATCCTGTTGGTGGAAAGGATTGGGGCTGTCAAAAAAGCCTACCAGCCATGAAAGTGTGGCTTCTGCGCGGTCTCGGGCGATTCGCGCCTGTCGTGCTTGCCAAAGGGCAATGCCAAGCCCACTTGTCAGGGACAATACAATCATTGCAGCAGCAATTATGGTTCGCCGGTTACGGCGAAAGTAGCGCGAAGTGCGATAACTCCAGCTATCGGGCTGGGCCAATACCGGACGGTTTTCCATCCATCGGTTGAGGTCGTCTGCCATAGCCGATACACTGGCATACCGGCGTTCAGGTTCTTTCCTCAATGCCATAAATACAATCGCTGCCAGATCGCCCTGTAACTGTTCGTGGCTGGCAGGAGCAGTTGTTTGAATGATTTCCTGTTGTTGATGTCTGTCTTTTCCCTCCAGGTGATAAGGCCGCCGGGAAGTGATCATCTCGTACAATACCAGCCCCAATTGGTAGAGGTCTGAGGCTGTGCCAAGGGGGAGCCCTTCCATTTGTTCGGGACTAGCGTAGGCGGGTGTCAGCCACTGCTGTCCGTCCTGGGTAAGGTGTTGGGCATCTTCGTCAAGCAGTCGGGCAATACCAAAATCCAGCAGCTTGATTTCCCCACGGTCGTCCACCAATATATTGGCGGGTTTCAGATCCCGGTGTAAGATCAGACGGCCATGTGCGTAAGCTACCGCGTCCAGAATACTCATAAAAAGCCGTATACGATCCTGAATGGAGGGGTTTACCCGGTTGATGTAATCGATTAGTGGCTCTCCCCCGATATATTCCATCACAAAATAGGGTAAACCCATGGGGGTACTGCCCCCGTCAATCATTCGGGCAATATGGGGGTGCTGGATAGATGCCAGCAATTTCCTTTCCTGGTGAAAACGGGAGACGACATGATCCGTGTCAACACCTCTTTTCATCACTTTAATCGCCACCTTTTGAGAGAAACCGTCGCCGATTCGCTCAGCCAGGTATACAATTGCCATTCCACCCCGGCCAATTTCCTCTTGTACGTGATAGTTATCCAACTGGTCGCCTGGAAGAAGGGGTGCCTCACCCCATTCGAGCATGGCACTGACTTGTTGTTGCTGCCATTCTTCAAAAAATGTCTCTTCCGGCTGATAGTGGGAAAGCAGATCAATTACTTCCTCAAACATGGCGGTATCTCCTCCACAGGCAGTCTGCAGAAATGCCACATGCTCTTTTTGGGGCCGTTCAAGTGCCTGGTGAAACAAGGATTTAATTTGTTGCCAGCGATCGGGAGTCATGGTTGTTGTAATCTGGATTAAACATAAAAAAATAGCGGTCATTTATTGGTTTAGCTGGCGGTGTAGCCAGGCTTTTGCCATCGTCCATTCGCGTTTGACCGTAGCGGGAGATAAAGATAAATGCATGGCCGTATCTTCAATGGTCATTCCTCCGAAAAAACGGCACTCTATGATTTGTGCCTGGCGGGAATCATACTCACTGAGTGTGTCTAAAGCCTGATTGAGGTCGATCAGAGATTCTTCCTGATGGCCTGAGAGCTGAAGATTATCATGGACTTCCTCTATGGGCATCGGTGCATTTTTGCCACCTCGTTTTTGTGCCTGTTTGTGCCGGGCGTAGTTGATGAGCAAGAAACGCATGGCCTTTGCAGCTACGCCCATAAAATGTGCACGGCTTTCCCATTCAAGTGTGGTGCCTGCTGCCAGTCGAAGATACGCTTCATGCACCAGCGCTGTGGTGTTGAGTGTTTCCTGTTGCCCTTGTTCCCATCGCAGACGGTGCGCCAATTGACGGAGCTGGCTATATACCAGGCTAAATACCTGGTCGTAAGCCTGCGCATTTCCATGACGGGCAGCCTGAAGAAGCAAGGTTAAATCATTCGTAGCTGACATATTACAACGATCTTCTCCGTATCAAACGAAAAGGGTTTTCAATGTGTTTAAACTGATTGTTTAAAATCATATCTGCCGCAGTTTCGCCGAGGCGTTCAAATTCGGTGGACATGACGGTGATACCGTCCAGCAACACTTCTTTTAGCGGAGTTTCATTGTAGGAAATGATCCCCAGATTCTGCCCGGCAACCAGTTCGGTTTGCCGAAGGTATTTGATTAATTGCACCAGTTCTTCGTCTTTGATGACAACAAAAGCCACGCCTTCGGCCAGATCTTCCGGCCGCACTTCCCCTAATACCTGATGCTGAAACCGGTGGTGGTTGCAAAACTGCCGGAATCCTTTTACAATATCTTCTGAATGGTAACTTCCATGCGGGAAAATCATTTTCAGAGTGTGATATTTTCCGAGGAGATCGCTGGCTTCTTCCAGGGATTGATAAATATCTTTTTGGAAATTTTGATACACAGATCCATAATTGCCAGTGATCCCCTCTACTTTATTATCCAAAAGAATTCGTTTTTGAGCAGGGATTTTATTGATAATCTCGTGGGCTTTTTCTCGGTCTTTTTCAAAATGAGGAATAATTACATAATAGTGATAATCCTCTGCCAGATGCTCTTCGATCAGATAGCGAAAAACCTTTTGGTCATTGTGATAGACATAAAAATCAATAGAGGCCTGCTCACTCAATCTGCTGACAAATGCATCATAAATAATTTTTTTATGCGCACTGAGCTTGTTGAAAAGTAAAAATATCCGGAATCGGTTGCGAATATCATTACTGACAATAAAGTAACCTTTACCCGGAACTGCTTTGATGATGCCCTGTTCTTTCAGTAAGTTATAGGCTTTAACTATGGTGTCGCGGGCCAGATAATATTCAAAGCTGGCTTCATTTACAGAAGGCAACTGGTCTCCGATATGAATCTTCCCCCTTACAATGAGGTCCTTTACAGCATGTACCAGCTGGAGATATTTGGGTGTATCTGAATGCTCACTGATTTGTATGGATTGAAGGATGCCGGATGTATTTGAATGGGTTTTCATATCTCCCTTTTCAGAAAAATAGCGAAAATAACCAAACTTCAGCAAGACCAGTAATAGAAATCATAAATAACACGAATGTCAGACTTTGCAAGGTTTGTTTTTCTGTAAATCCACTCATTTTACCCACCACCCAAAAACCGCTGTCATTCATCCATGAGAGGGTGAGTGAACCAAAGCCGGTTGCGAGGAAAATCAGGAGCAGCGGATAGGGCAGGGTGGAGCCGTCGCCAACCAGCGGAACCATAATATTTGCTGTGGTGATCATTGCTACCGTACTGGATCCCTGTGCGATTTTCATCACAGCTGCTATTCCCCATGCGAGGAAAATATAATTTAACTCGTGGCCGGAAGTGGCGGCTAATATGGCGTCTCCGATGCCCGTATGTTTGATCATTGCCCCAAAAGCTCCACCTGCACTGGTAATAAGGATAATAATACCCGCAGTGGTGAGGGGGGATTCAATTTTGCCTGTAAGCTGAAACAGGTTGAGGTTCTGCTGTTTTGCCATTACCCACAACGCAATCACAGCGCCAATCAAAAGGGCGATATTTTTATTCCCCAGAAAGTTTACGAGATTTTTTAGCGCAGGGGCGACCGATTCTTTCGGCAAAATACCGATAAGTGAAGCGATAGAAATCAATAAAACCGGAAGGATAACCGGCAAAACAGACATCATAAATGAAGGCAGTTCGTCGTCTGATTTTGATTCCTGATTGCCCGCGATTTTGGGAATGGTGACAGGCACACGTTTGTCCAGCCAGTCAGAGACATAGAGCACAACTACTGCGGGAATCAGTCCCGCCACAATACCGCCGATGATCGAAACCCCCAGGTCAAGTCCATATTCTTCTGCCATGATCAATGGCCCCGGTGTGGGTGCTACCAATACATGGGTAATGACACCGCCGCCGCAAATCGCCATCACAAAGTAGAGATATCGTTTTCCGATCCGTGAACTCAAGGCGATCGCGAGTGGAATCAGCAGAAAAAAAACCGTATCAAAAAATACCGGAATAGCCAGAAAAAAGCCGCTGATCAAAAGTGCTACACCGGCTCTTTTTTCACCCAGCACTGACAAAAACTTTCGGATAATCTTATCTGCTGCACCACTCTCCATCAGCGCCATACCGATAATTGAAGCCAGCGCAATGACAAAACCAATTTGCCCTGCGGTAGTTCCCATTTCTATCATCGGCTGTTCTACGGCGCGAACCCACCGGCTCACTTCTTCTTTACCCGGGACGTCGGGATTGAGCAATCCGACAAATATTGCAGCCAGAATCAATGCCAGAAAGGCATGAATCCGGAAAACGGCAATAGTCAGGATAACGAAAGTAATTCCCAGCAGGAGAACCACAAAAGGATAGTAAGTAGTAGTCGCAAGCAGTATCATTATCGGCTCATTTTAAATGCTTCGGTCGTCGTATAATATTTGGCGATCATGTTGGGTACTTCCCAGTCCGGAAGTTTCCCCTCTGCAAGATACTTGAGAAATTTTTCAGTTACCTGTGAAAAGTGTGCTTCATGTCCCACCTTGAAATTGTCGGGAATCACGACTTCAAATCCATTTTCCGAAGGAGAGAGGGTCAATCCCGGGTAATTGGAACTCAAGGTCTGAATCGCTGCCTGCAGGGCAGATTCAAAATTGCCGCTGTCATCTCCCGGCAATGGCTCTACATACAGCCGTGCTTCGTAGTTTTGCTCTGCCCCTTGTCTGATCACAAGGTTGGCTTTTGTGCCGCGCATCATAGAATAATGAGTATCCTTTGCACCTGCCGGTGCTTCAAAATTCCAGATGACGGAAGTTTTGGCGTGGATACCTTTGAGGGTATAATTGATCTCGCCATTGGCGAAGACTTCAAGCAGAGAATCATTTTTTACCTTGTTGCTAAGATATTCGGGATATTCACCCAGGCCGGTCACTTTCCGAAACATGGAGGGCGTCAGTTCTGTAGCCCAGCGACTTACAGATTGTATTTTAATATCTTTTTGATAGTCAATAATCTGTTCTGGAAAACACTCCCACTGGATCAGATCTACCAGGTGTGTGGTTACATCGACCAGGCCTTCCCCCTGTTGATTAACATCAAAAAACCATGCAGGGCGGATCAGCGGTTTGCCAGCCACTTCTTTGGAAAAATGATGGACACTTTCTTTGGTAACAGCGGGCTCTGCTTCGGTTCCCTGGACTAATTCCCCGAAAACTGACGGAATCTGCGATAGCTCTTTCTGTAGAATGGTTGAGACTTCATACCGTTCTGTCATGATATCATAGAGCATCACACCATTGGCTTCGGCTTTTTGAAACGCTTCGAGCAATTGCGGGAAAGCCTCCGGCTGAATCACCATCGGCTTATCAGCCAGTACATGAAGTCCGGCCTCAATGGAAGCGAGAATATATTCTGTTTTTTTCTGGTTATTGCCTGCCAAAACCACCACATTACCGGCTTTCTCAGCCCGCATTTTTTCCATAAAATCCGGGCCTGTATAAACGACCTCGTTCCATGTTGTAGGATTTTCCGCTCTTTCATTGAAGCCGGTTACGGTATTGAGGTAGCTTTGTACATCCGGGCCATCTGGAGCATACACATGCACTGTAGGATCAACCTGGTCGTACATATATTTCTGAACCAGCGAGGCATGGAAATGCCCCGGGTCCAGGGTGATCAGTTTAATTTCACCTTTAGCACCGGAAAACTTCATAGTGGAAGGATTCGATTGTTGTGGGGAATTGCTGCAACTGCCTGAAAACAACAGAAAAACAGCAGGAATGATAAAGCGTAGCAGGTAGTTTTTCATCTATTCGGGGAATTCTTTTTGCTAATATAGGCGGGAAAGTGGTTTCACCGAAATAAATATGTGTTTTTTAATGCCTTTACCGGATGATACGATTGATGCTGCGGGTTTCTCCCAATATAACTTCCACAAAATAGATTCCGCCAGCACCGGGTGGGCAGAACTAGATAATGAAAACTTTCCTTGTATAATAGGTAAAAATATATTAAGCTTAGGAAAGAACCGAAAACTAAGTAGCTATGAATAAAGGAGTTATACTTATTATCGCGATTCTATCCGGCTTGTTTCATGGGCAGACATCTGCACAGAATGGCCTGTTTCAGGGTGTGTATATTTCTGCACATCTGCCTTATCAGAACACACAGGGTGGCCTCAATGGAAATTCTGTTTTGGTCACTCCTTCAGAGGTTTTTCTTGTACCACAGGTGGACGGCGGAGCAGGATTTGGTTTTGGAATAGGTGTCAGATATGAAGGCAATGTATTTGAATTCACCTATGACCGAACCGCACATCTGGTAACTTTTGCCGGCGCAGAAGGAAAGGCCCTGCTCCGGGTTTACTCGCTCGATTACCTGTATTTTTTTAATAGGAACAGCCCGGTTCAGCCCTATATCCAGTTTGGATGGCTTCCGGGAATGAGTCTGAAGGTGTTTGATGCTTCTGCAAGTATTGCCAACAGCGAGGATGTAAGGGATGCCAGAATTGTCGGCAGCATCGGCACCATTCACGCCGGACTGGGAACAGGATTTTTTATTCTGCCCAGACTGGAAATCCGGGGAGGTGTAACTTACCGGATGGGTAAATACACAGGGGTAGTGGGTGGAAAGGATATTGTAGCTGCCCACATCGAAGAACCGATTCGCGGCAACGGCCTGAATGCAAGAGTGAGTCTGAACGTACTCCTCTCCAAACCCAAATCGAATTAAAAATTAACAACGGCGCCACCATCTACCGGCAATACAACCCCTGTAATATACCGGGCAGCATCTGAGGCCAGAAACACAGCTGCATTGCCGATATCGTCGGGTCTCCCAAAACCGGGCATTGCAATACGATTTTCTATTTTGGCTTTGCGGTCCGGATCAGAATTGATTGCCTTGTAAAACATCTCCGATTCAATCCAACCCGGCGCTATAGCATTGATGCGGACATTATATGGAGAATACTCTGTCATCAGGGTATTCATCAGTCCGGTTAATGCAGTTTTTGCCGTACTGTAAGCGACTACCCGATCAATACCAAAAAGTGCAGCCATCGAGCTGATCATAATGATGCTTCCCGATTGTCTTTCAATCATTCCTTTGGCGCATTCTCGGGTAAGGGAAAATACACTCAGCAAATTGGTCTGAATCACCCGTAAAAATTCTTCATCAGAAGTTTCCTGTGCGTATTTTTTCAGGTGAATGCCGGCATTATTGACAAGAATATCTATGTGGCCAAACCGTTTTTCCAGACCACTGACAAAAGCGGGAATCCCGGCCTGATTGGCAATGTCATTGATCTCATAAGCGGCATGGGGGCCCAGGCCTGTAACGGCAGTTTTTAACACATCTTCCCGCCGGCCACTGATAATGACTTTTGCGCCTGCTTCAATCATGCTTTTAGCGACGCCCAGCCCAATGCCTGTTCCCCCTCCGGTGATCAGTGCAATTTTCCCATCAAGGGAAAAAGGATTTCTGTTCATACGATTGATTAGTTGATATAATCGGTTCCATAAGGATAACGCTGAGGTCTTGACAACATCGAATTGGCCGCATCATCATTGATAAACCGTTCTCTCGCCGGATCCCAGTTAAGTTTTCGCCCGAGTTTCATGCCGATATGCATCAAGAGGCAAGCCGAACATGACCGGTGCGCAATTTCGGCCGGGGCAATGGTTTCTTGCCGGCTAATGATCGATTCCAGCCAGTTGAGGTGCTGATCGGGGCTTTCGTAGAGGTGAATTTCATCTGCACCAATCATCGACTGAAGGATTTTAGGGCTGCTGGCACTAAATGCTTCACTATTTTTGGCATTGGAAGGATCAGTGGCGGTTACGCCAACATTGCCTCTGGAGACAAAAATCCATCCTTCGGAACCTTCGAAACGCACACCATTGGGATAGGATCCGCTGACTTTCATCGTAACGCCGTTGGCATATTTGGCTTTTACCGTGAAATCACCATGAACATTCCACAGACCTGAGCGGGGGAATTCTGCTTCCGCCATAATTTCTACCGGTCCGGTATATTCAGTTCCCATCCCCCAGTGCGCAGTATCCACGTGGTGTGCACCCCAGCCGGTAATCATCCCGGCGCCAAATTGTTCGCACCTGAGCCAGCCCGGACGCGAGTAATCTGCCTGAGGGTGTACCCTGTTTTCGGTGTAAAACACAGATTCCGTTGACCCTAGCCACATATCATAATTAAGATTTGCGGGAATCGGCATCTCTGCTTCTACATTACCGGAAGGATCCCCTGGAAGGCCGATTTTTACCGTATGAAGTTCCCCGATCCGGCCATTGCGTACCAGTTCACAGGCGCGTTTAAACTGAGGCCAGGGGCTTTGGGAGCGCTGCTGACTGCCAATCTGGAAAATTACCCCTGTATGGTGAACGGTATCGCTCATTTTCCGTCCTTCTTTAATTGTCAAAGAGGCAGGTTTCTGCAGGTAAATATCTTTTCCAGCCAATGCAGCTTCAATGGCGGGTTGTGCGTGCCAGTGGTCTGGCGTACTGATGATGACAGCATCTATTTCTTTGTTTGCCAGCAGGTTGCGATAATCATCGTAGGTTTTTACATCTACAAAGTTTTTTTGACCTTTTTCCTTTTCATACCACCCTTCAATCCATTTTTTTCCGTCAGCTACCCGTTTTTTGTCGAGATCTGCAACGGCGATTACCCGACACTGATCGTAGCGAATGGTATCCGGCAGGTCATGGCTCTGAGCAATACGGCCAAAGCCAATCTGACCAATTTGTATTTTATTGCTGGGTGCATTTTTTCCAAACACTGAGGCAGGAACAATGGAAGGGAAAAACAGCATACCAACCGTTCCTGCGGTAGCGGTTTTAATATATTCCCGGCGGGAAAGGCCCTTATTTTTGGGGGTGTCTTTTTGATTACTTTTCATAATAGCAGTATAGTTAATCGTTAGTTTAAGGGTTTTTATCAATAGTCCAAAGAATTCCGCCGAGAATATGGCTGAGAAACTCGGGATTGCTGTAATATTCTTTTTTGTGGCCAAGGGCAGTGTACCATTGTCTGCCGCCGTATTGTTCCTGAGACCAACTGATCGGAAACTTATCTCCAAAGTTGTTTCCCGGGTATTCCACCTTTTTTTCATCTGTGATCGTGCGAAGATCGGCAGCAAGAAGAACATGAATACGCGGGCTGAGATTGTCGAGGTAATAACATTCGTCTTCCCATTCCCATATCGCGCCAAATGAAAGGGTAGAAGGGTGGAATCTGTCTACCACTTCTATACTAAATGGTTGAAGCGGCGGATGTCTTCTGAATTTCCCGCCCAGCATTTGCTGAAACCATGGCCATTGGCGTTCTGAACCACTGGCAGAATGAATGCCTGCGAAACCGCCCCCATTTTCGATGTAGCGCTGAAATGCCTGCTTTTGGGCATCTGTATCAAAGGTCTCGTTGTTGGTGCTGGCAAAAATCAGTGCGTCGTATTTTTTCAGATTTTCATCTGTCATGACCGACGCATCATCGGAAGCATCCACATCAAACCCATTTTCAGCTCCCAGCTTCCGGATCGCTTCTGTCGCAGTTGCGAGGTTGTCATGAACATAGCCTTTTCCATTTTTAGTAAATACCAAAACTCTTGGTTTGTGTGCAGGGCGTTTGTACACTACCTCCACTTTCGGTGGACGTGCAAAGTTGTTCCAATATTGATCTGCTGTTTCAGGCGTGATTTTTCCGTCATAGATCATCATGCGGTAACTCAGCACATATTCATTGCCGGGGTGGAGTACCCAGTCTTCTTCCTGAGCCGGGTTAAAATTAAAAAACACATTTTCTTTTCCATCATTGGCGCCCGTGGGCCAAATGCGCAATTGTTCAGGAAAGTTGTGGTTGGTAGGATGGGTCATAAAAAGAACACCGGAAGTGCCAGCGACAGACACACCATTGACATCACACCAACGGGCCTGGGTGGCATTTCCGTCAGTTTTGTTTTTTCCCTCAGAGGTAAGTAAGGTCGCCGTTTTGTCGTCCCACTTTGCCGTAGCCCTGAAGCCAAATCCCTGGTAGCGGTATGCATCAATGGTAAGGGGGCTATCTGTTGCACAATGTAGTTTTGAAACAAAATCTACCAGCCAGATTTTATTTTCAGCATCAGCTTTCCACACCCGAATGTCCCAGTTTTCGGATAAAGCTGTCAGGGAGCCTGAAGGATGGGGCGCCATGAGATCCACGTGTTCATGTACAGCCGAAACCTGTCCAAATACCGGGCCTGACTGGATGGCAGGGTGGGGTTGGGGTCTGACTGTTCCCTGGCCTTCGATCAGATTCCAGAAGTCAATTTTCCGCCCCTGAAATGTAGTATGGGTCCAGGGATTCCATATGCCGTAATGATGGTAATGGTCGGAAGGCTGAACGCGGGTAAGTGTTTCGCCCGCCGGCGTCCAGAGGGGATGGATAAATCCACCCCTGCGGTACAGCGGATTTTTGCCTTCCGGCTCTGCCATTTCTTCGTACTGATATTGAAGAATTTTTTTTCCGTCAGTCTCAAAAACTACTGACCCATGGATATCTTTAGCGGTGATTCCGGTCGAGGCGGATTCCGGTTTGCTACCAGAGACCAGCTCAAAAACCCGGGAGGAACCCGCTGCGGTTTTTCCTTGAATCACCCACCACAAAAGTGGATTTTTTCCACTTTCAACCTGAGATTTTATCTGGATTTTGCCTTTTTCGGTAATCTCAAATAAAGAGAAATCACCATCGGCAGGGAGCGATATCCCGGTGAGTGAGGCGCTTACAGGTGTATTATACCGGTCATATTTCCCGGCATGAACCACAAATTTTGCCAACGAAACAGGTTCGGCCAGCATATTTGAAAAATTCATTGAAAACACAAAAATCAGAACCCATAAGGGCAACTTAAAAATTTTATCTTTCATAGTAGTAGTTAGAATGATGGAATAAGCTATAAATATGTTTGCTTTGATGCAAACTTTCTATCATTGTTGTGGAAAAGCGATATTAAAAATCGATTGCCCCCAATGGATAATGTAATTGCCTTATGTTGCTTAAAAACCTGATGAAATCGCTTGTCATTGCGCTTATTGCAATGTTTTCTGCATGTAGTGAAGACTGGGAACTGGCGCATGTTACGGTGCGTGAGACCCATGGGCTGGAACGAAAAAAAGAATATGTGGAAGTATTTTTTCCGCTGAAAGAACGCACGCCGGTTCCTGCTCAGATTTGTATGATTTTTGGTTCGGATGAGGGCCATGTTCCTGTGCAGTTTCGGGTATTACCCGAAAATCCGGGGATTATTCAGGTGGTATTCCCCGTCAGTCTTCCCCCTCATGGATTACGCCATGTGAGTCTGTTGCCTTGTAATGATGAAACCCATAGTCTCTCAGGTTCATTGATCGTTACCGGAGACGCACCCGGTCTGCTTATTGAAAATCCATATTTTATTGCTGATTTGGGTACAAAAACGGATGTACCGGAAAATAATTATCCGCCCGGACATCTGACGGCATTGACATTAAAGGCGTTGGATAGCCTTCGTATTCAGCGGTCAGGTATGAAAATTCACTGGAGCCCAAACTTTGCGAAGCAAGAGGTGCCTTACCAGACCATGGCACATATGGAGGCCGAACATATAGATATTTTTCAGGGTAAATATATGGTGAGGCTCGAAAAATCGGGGAAAGTCCCGTCCTATGAGGAGATCGGCCTGAAAGGAGCATACACATTTTACGACAGCCTGCCTTACTTTATATTTACCTCCGAAATGGAAATACTTCAAACGGTTACGCTCAATCTGTTGAGAAATGATGAGATGACGATAGACAGTATGTTTACGGATTTGGCGTTTCGTCGTGAAGCGGGTGAGGTCAAACATTTGCCGCTCTATGAAAGCCGCACATTTGCGTATCTTGACAGTCAGCATATAGAAGCCAATGCGCCGTGGTTGTATTTCTATAATCGGGATAAACACTTTGCCATGGGGTCGATCCGCCTGGATTACGACAATACCCAGGCAGAGGGAACGCCCGCACCGCTATATGAGGCACATACCAAAATTACCCCTTCTGCTGCCAATGGAAGATATTGGAACCGGAGGCTCATTCACGACCACGATACAGAAGTGCCAGCCGGAAGCCGTTATTTTGAAAAAAATGCCTATGTGATTTTCCAATACAACGAAGCCGCGAGTGATACATTTATGAATAACCTATATGAAAGGCTTCTCTATCCGCTCCAGTTGGAGGTGAAATAATCCAATTCTTTTTATAACTTGAGACACTTAGCAATAGAAAAACAGGATCAATGGAAAGCATCAGCAGGAAGAAATTTCTTACAAAAGGTACCGCTGCGCTTGCAGGGGCATCTGTACTAAGCACATGGGCATGTGCACCGGAAGATACCGCAAAAACCGCTACTTCAATATCCGCAGAGCCGGGTAAGGTGTATCATTGGAAAATGGTTACAACCTGGCCGCCTAACTTCCCGATTTTAGGGGAGGGGTGTAAATTGATGGCCGATTGGGTAGACAAAATGTCGGGAGGCCGATTGAAAATTCAGGTATTTGGCGGAGGAGAACTTGTGCCAGCGCTTGAGTCTTTCGATGCGGTGAGTAATGGTTCTGCGGAATTAGGCAATGGTGCCGCTTATTATTGGGCTGGCAAGGTTCCTGCTGCACAATTTTTCAGCTCGGTTCCGTTTGGTATGAACGCGCAACAGATGAATGCATGGATCATCAGTGGCGGTGGTCAGGCTTTGTGGGATAAAATTTATGAACCCTTTGATGTCAGAGGATTTCCTTCCGGAAATACAGGCGTGCAGATGGGAGGATGGTTTAATAAAGAAATCAATTCTGTAGCTGACCTTCAGGGCCTTAAAATGCGGATACCTGGTCTGGGGGGACTGGTGATGAAAGAAGCCGGAGTGACAGCGATGAATGTAGCCGGCGGAGAAATCTATACCAATCTGGAACGTGGTGTGCTTGATGCTACGGAATGGATCGGCCCTTACCATGATTATAAAATGGGCTTTCAGAAAATTGCCCGGTACTATTATTATCCGGGATGGCATGAGCCAGGCTCTACGCTGGAAACAATCGTCAACAAAAGTAAGCTGGCAAGTCTTCCCGAAGACTTGCAGGAAATACTGATTGCGGCGATCTACCGGCAAAATCTTTGGACACTCTCTGAGATAGAGGCCAAAAACAATGAATATCTGGAAAAAATCATCGCCGAAGGCGAAGTAGAGTTGAGGCAATTTCCCCAGGAAGTAATTTCGAAGCTAAGGGAAATCACAAAACAAGTATTGGACCGGATGGTTTCTGAAAATGCCCAGGCTAAGGAAATCTATGAATCTTATTCTGCCTTTCAGGCCGCAGCTAAAAAATGGGCCGAATACACTGAGAAGATTTATTACAATGTGATCAGTGGCTGATAAGGGACCTTTTCCTAAGGATCATTTTTAATTCAGAAATTGAACTTTTTTCTTTAGCCCGGATGTAAGAATCCGGGCTTTTGTCTATCATGACATACTGCGAAGACAGGAGATTTCTTTCTGGCACCTAAATTTCTTACTATATCCAAACCCTTCACATTGCTTATTATTCGTAAGGAAATAGCGGTAACATAAAAAAAATACGCAGACTTCGCTGTTTTTCTTACAGCATTTATGCAGCGAAAAAAAACAAATTTTGCCTGAAATAGTGTTATTGGCTATACGGCAATTATTGCGATATTTGTAATGTTGACTTACTGAAATAATTTATTACAAAAATAAATATCATGATACGGATTCTTGCTACCTCCCTCCTGGTTATTTTTGGACTTTCTTTTTTTGGTCAAATTCCTTCAGGCTTGTCTAAGCAATCAGATATGATTATGCTGGGAGTACCTGCTCAGGTAAGTGAACCGGTGAATGATTTTTATACAGAACTGGAAAATCAGATATCCTCTCTCAGTACAGCAATCTCTGAGTATCAGCAAAAAATTGACTCTCTGAATGCTGAGGTAGAGATGGAATTAGTAGAAAAGGATGCACAGATCTCATTGTTTACCGATACAATTGCTCAGGCAAAACAAATGATAGAAACCAATCGCCGGATTCTGAGGGGAAGAATAGTGGTTCATACTGCAGAAAACTAAAAGTCAACAGGCGGGAAGAAGTAAGGTATGTAATTTTGTTAATCGAGGGCTGTTCAGTTTATCTGACAGCCCTTTTTTCATTTATTCAGGCGGCAGAATGGTCGATATTTATGACGGAAAGTTGAAATATTATTCAAGAATAGCACAAAAATCCTCCTTATTTAAAAAAAAAGCTCCCGAAACAGGAAAATCTTTCCTGCATCTTTGACGATGCAAATCAAACAAAATGCCTATTGCAATCATTATGGGCACATACCGGGAGAAAAGTCAGACATCAAAGCCTAATATTATACAATAAAAGAAATATACATTAACTTGTAATTATAAGACTATGTATTATACTATATTTGGATCATAAATCAATAACCACCAAGCAAATCGATACAAAATTATGCCTCAGTCATTGCTCTATTCATTCCCTGGTTTTTCATTTACTTCTAAAAAAATCTGTTTATCCTCTGTTTTTATGATTCTAAGTTTTACGATTGCTATAGGCCAGGCGAAAAAACCCATTGAAATGATATTTGAGCAGGAATCATCGCCGACAGACGAAATCAGCTCCGTCAACTATGATGTATCTCCTGACGAAAGGCCTGAAGCGATTCTCTCCGAAGAACCGGCAAAAACCTATTACGCAGAAACAGAAACCGTATTTGAAATGGAATCTGCGGAATCTGCCTTTATTCTTGGGAAAGAAACCGAAATTGAAGGATTTCGCATGGCGAATATCGACCAAAACGGTCAGTTTATCTTGATGGAAGACAATGTAGATCCGGTCATCTACCTCCGGTTTCAAAAGCTTGCGACTACCCAGGTTGAAATCAGAATTTATTCAGAGACCGGGCAACTGGTTTTTGTAAGAAAGGAACGCTATCTTCCTTTAGGAATAGAAATGCCCGTAAATCACAGCAAATGGAGTTCTGGCACATACAGTTTGTTGATTAAAACTGAGCAAGGCAGAACGTGGAAAAAAACCATCGTGAAAAACGATGCGGTAGTGATGCGCTAGTCAGGTAAAAAACTTATATCTCTCAAAACGCCTGTTACCAAATCCTTTACGCATTAACCCTTTGATCATGGGAAAAAATAAGTTAAGACTAATGATAATCGATGATGATGAAGTAAATAACTTCATTATGATTCGTCTGATAAAGGAGGCGGGACTCTCTGTTATCTGTACCTCAGCGCTCAATGGTCAAAAAGCTACCAAAAAGCTTGAAAGATGGCATAAGAAAGGCGGTGTAGATTTTCCTGATATCATACTTGTCGATCTGGAGATGCCCGTTATGGATGGATTTGAGTTTATACAGCGATATGAGGAAGTGTTTTATCCCCATTATCCTCATAATCAAATGTATATGGTGAGTTCCTCTATAAGATCTGAAGATCGCTCCCGGGCAAAGTCTTTTCCATCTGTAAGCAATTTTATCTCTAAGCCTTTACCGATTGCAGCGCTGGCTGAAATTATCGATCAATACAGACGTACAAGGAATTATTGATTTCTAAAACGGTTAATGCAAAAAGCGGTGGCTCTGATATTTCGGAGCCACCGCTTCTGGTTTATCTTCTATCCGTTAATTGGACTGGTTATATCCAATATTGTTTTGATTGGATTTCATTAGTTTAAACTCTACCCGGCGATTTTTTGCCCGTCCTTCTTCCGTTGAGTTATCGGCAACTGGTGCAACGGAGCTGTATCCATCAGAAGTAATCCGGGAGAGACGAACATTTCTTTCATAAACCAGGTAATACTTTACCTTAAAAGCACGTTTGATCGACAATACGAGGTTACTATTTTGGTTTCCGGTGTTGTCTGTATGACCCAATACCTGTAAGTCATATTCCGGATTTCTGTTCAAAATCATAGCCACTGTATCCAGTACAGCATAACTTTCAGGGGTAAGCTGATCACTCGATGCTTCAAAATAGATATTCCCCATCGCCGCTTCAATGTATTTCCTGTCAGCGGAGGACATCTCATGAATTTTATTGGGCACCGGTTGTTCAACTGTATTTCCATCTTGAACATCTAAAATCACCGGACTGTTATCAATAGGTGATGGCGCAGAGGTTTTTTTATTGGCATCGACAATCGGTACGGAGGAATTGGTCTTTGATGGTGTATCGTGCTTTTCTTCTTCAGGGCAACCGAGATACAATGCCAGGCCCTTTACATCCGGACAAAGATCATCGCGATCGGCCACCCCGTCGTTATCGGAGTCAACCAGCGGCGCTTCTGCTATTACAGGGGCAGGTTTTTCTGGTCTTACCGGTGTAGGACGAACCGGTTTAGACTGGCCAGGCAGGGCAAAAACAAACCCAATGGAGTGCGAAATATGTTGGTACTTCTCTTTTCCCAGGCGTTGTTTGTACATGCTTTCAAACTGAAAGCTAAAGTTAGGCGTAACCTGAAACTTTAGTCCAATTCCAGCGGGAATGTATAAACGGACATTGTTGCTTGCCGTATTTAACCCAAATCCGGTAGTAAAATAAGGGGCGACAAATGCATCTTCTTCCAGGAAGGTTCCGTTGGATTTGATCTGAACCAGCGTATTCACATCAATCAGCGATGTGCTGATATATTGATTTTCACCTACCGGGTAGGTGGCTTCTGGTATAAAAGCAGAATTTAAGGAAGCATTCATCCACTTGGTTACATAAGTATGCGCACCAAAGGAAATCCCTGGATCAAAACTCCTTATTTGCGTGGGATTGCCGGTAAGCGGCCCCTGATAATCGAGAAATATGGCTGACAGCCCGGCCATTAAGCGGCTTTCGCTGGTTTGTGAATAAGTAGAAGGTAAGGTCAGGAAAAAAGCAGCAAGGAGGGGAAAAGCCAATTTAACTTTGGTCATTTGCGTAGGTTTGTTCTGTGAACAACGGGTCAATATGTAGAACCTGTTTAAAATCACAATTCAATCAATCTGTTGGTAATCCAGGGTTTAGGTGTTGTTATTATTACCGTTACAAAATTCCGGCCATCTTTTTCTAATAACTTGTGCAAAATAGCCTGATTTCCTACGCCCTGATTAATTTCCCACATGAGTGGTAATTTTTTATGGCTGAAATGATCCCTAAACTAGAAAATTAGCTGAAAATCAACCCTTCTGTTTTGTTTTCTGCCTACTACATCGTCATTTGCTGCAAGGGGTTGTTGTTCGCCCAACCCTTTTGAACGGATCCTTTGCTGACTGATACCGTGCTCATATACTAAATAATATTTCACATTGTAGGCGCGCATGATGGACAATACCAGGTTTGAATTTTCTGTGCCAACCGCATCGGCATGTCCATTTAGGATCAGCTGTGTGGCAGGACAGCTTTCCAGCATAGCCGCTAATTGATCTAAAACAATTTTTGCATCACTTGTAAGCGCATCACTTCCGACATCAAACAAAATGGGGGATACATGTGTATCGTCCAGATTAAAACTGCCACAAGGACTTGCAACGGATGCTGGTTGTTTGGGGGCAGGCACTGCCGCTACAGTTGGTGCTGTCGTGGGTTCCGGAAGTTTTGCAGCAGTCGCCACGACCGGAGGTGTCGCCGAATGTGCCGGCTCGCCAAATAGCACGTTCAGATGGTGCCTTTGTGAAAAAGTTCCGGATTCCTCTTCCGGATACTCCGGAGTAACAGATGCGATTTCTTCCTCTTCCTCCCATTCTTCGTCCAGTTCATTCATGGAGTCAAAATCGGTATCTTCTTCAAATCCATTGACAAACATTCCAATGTCTTCATCCTCTTCGTCGATGGAAATATCCTCTTCCTCTATCGGCAGATCGGCATCCTCTGTTTCTTCTATTGCTGCATATGACGTCGCAACTTCTTCTATCTCATCAGATTCTTCCGGAGATTCCTCAGAGGAGGCAATTACCGTTTCAGTTTCTGTCGATACATCCTGCGGGCAGCCATGGTTTTCTACCAGTCCGGCATCATCCGGGCATTGATCATCAAAATCAATCACACCGTCCAGATCAGAATCTTTGGGCAATAAAGCAGAGACGATCATTTCCTCACTCATTTCCTCCTCTTCAATTTTCTCGGTCGGTATATCCTTTGTATCCAGATTGTAGACAAACGCGAGTGCGTGGGCAAGATGTTGAACGTCTTTATTCACGGAAATCTTTTTCGTGGTTTCAATTCGGGCACTCATGCGCTCGTTGAACTTAAACCGAAAACCACCTCCGAGAGGGATATAGACATCCGGATGATTAACCATGTAACTTCCCCCAACGCCAAAAGTCAGATATGGGCCGACTCTGCTGCTTTCCCTCATAAATGCCCCATTGTTGATTTTAAATACCAATTGATAGCTCATGTCAATCAATTGAGAATGTATAACTGTCTCGGATGTGGGATAGTTGACCTGATGGCTGAGAAGAACCTGTGTGCGAAAATCGAATCCGCCTGCAAGATAACGGGAAACACCCAGGTTCAGCGCAGGAGAAAACGTCCCCCCCGGGAGTTTGAGTGTTCCTGGAGGAGATTGGTATTTTACCATCCCGGTACCGGCATTGATCGCCCAGGGGTATTCAAATGTCTGCGAATAGGACGCTAAGGAAACGTACACAAGGAACAAGGTAAAGATTGAGGTCTTAATAATATGCGTGTTTCGCATTGACGGTATGGAATTATTACTTCGTAGCATTATTCCCAGTGCAAATGATATTCCAAATCATACAAAAAGTGTGTCA
This sequence comes from Bacteroidia bacterium, assembly GCA_041391665.1. Classification (NCBI taxonomy): domain Bacteria; kingdom Pseudomonadati; phylum Bacteroidota; class Bacteroidia; species Bacteroidia bacterium. The sequence goes on from JAWKNO010000002.1 coordinate 1,375,378, forward strand.
CAATTGATCAAAATCCTACGTCATCGCACGAACAATTCAAACTCCACCCTGCGATTGGTAGCTTTGCCTTCTTCTGTGATGTTGTCATCAATCGGTTTCGCTTCTCCATAGCCAATATATACCAGCCGTGCAGGCGATACCCCTTTACTGACCAGATAATCTACGCAAGCTTTGGCTCTTTTTTCAGACAGTTCGAGGTTATATCCATCATTCCCTTCCGAATCGGTGTGGCCAGAGGCGCGCAGGCTGTAGGCCGGGTAGTCTCCCATAATATTGACCAGCGTATCGAGTACGGCATAGGATGACTGACGAAGAATAGAGCTATTATGCTCAAACTGGACTGCTTTTGTAGCAAACTCCAATTTTTCCACGACTTCCTCTTCTATTTCAGGGCAGCCTTTCAACTCTCTCGTTCCTGCCTGATCCGGACAGGCATCTTCAGCGTCTGTGATGCCGTCTCCATCTCTGTCGGGGCAACCATTCAGGGCAGCTATTCCTGCTATGTCAGGACATACATCGTTTTGATCGGCAATCCCGTCTCCATCTCTGTCCGGACAGCCGTTCAACGAAGCAGGCCCCGGATCATCCGGGCATTCGTCCATTTCATTGGTTACCCCATCCTTGTCTCTGTCAGTGTCGGGGCAGCCTTCAAATTCAATCAGACCAAATGTATCGGGACATTTGTCAAGCTGATCGGCAATCCCGTCTCCGTCGCGATCCGGACAACCATTCAGACTGGCAATCCCGGCAACATCCGGACACTCATCCAGCGGGTCTTTGATGCCGTCTCCGTCAGTATCCGGATCTTCGACGACTGGTGGGGGGAGTTTTTCTCCAAAATGGAAGATCACACCGGCATTGATTGAAAAATAATCCTGAAAATCAGTTACATTGAGCTTATACATTGCATTCACATCCAATGAAACGGGAATTCCTGTATTGATCCGGAAACCCAGCCCCAGCGGTACAGAAAAATTGATATCCGGATTTTCATACCCGAGGGTATTGATACTTCCACCTGCCAGCAAATAAGGCGCAATCCCCGCAGATTCTTTCAAAATGTATCCGTTATTCAGCTTATACCGAAAGGTCAGATCTGCATCACCCAGATCTTTTAACATCGGGTTATCCCTTCCAAATGAAAACGGAACAATGGCTGTCTGAAAACTCAAGTCAAAAGAAGGGTTCAGATAGCGGTTGAGGCCGACATGAAAAGCGGGTTTGAAATCGACTGCACTAATGTCCTGTGTAGGAATACCCGTAAAATCTCTTTGGGTATAACCCAGACTCAGTCCCCATTTTTGCTGAGCGTTTTGTCCATACAAAGGTGATAAGATCAGCAGAAGGAGAAATCCGAAAAAACCAGCGCGTAGGGAGCCTTTCATAAAAATGTTTTAGTGTGTTTGTTTGTTACTTGGGACGCAAAAAGATCCGAAAGTCTCTGTAAAAACGCAAAAAGAGTAATTTTATTCCCCGGAAAGTATTCTTTTCCGGATTAACCCTATTTGCGGAGGTATTTGTACTGTATCTGCTCTCCACTGATATTTTCAGTAAGGATTAGCTGACTCTCATCCAGGGTTTTAATTCTTAAGGGAGAATCCCACAATTCTGACCGGATAAAAGTACCATCTTCCGAAAACCCGAAAGTTTCTGCGGGAACCTGATCTGATTCTGCGATAAGGTCGCCGTTTGCCAAAAACTCAATGGTACTTTCCCCAAAATCAGTGATTGGGCCATTATCGGTTTTCATCTCTGTCAGTTGCCATTTCCCCAGCAATCCCGGGGTTGTTACCGGACTTTCCATGATGAGGGAATCTTCCGCAGAAATAGGGAGCAGTGAATCCGCAGTGGATTGATCGTCAGATTTTTCTTTTTCATTTCCACATGAAAAAAACAAGCCAAGGACAAAGAGGGCAATAAATAATAAGCGAATCTGCATAATTTACAATAACCAATAGTTTTCTTGCAGGTGAAAGATACCTTTTTTGCCTGACACTTCAAATATAGCAATCAGAACAATGGAAGGTATCAGGAAAGGAGGAAGTTGCGAACAGCCGAAATAAATGCTTCCGGTTGGTCTGCATGGAGCCAGTGGCCGGCTTCGGAGATTTTTTGAAACGATACAGAGGGGAAATAAGACCGAATCAGTGGGATATCTTCAGGCAGTACGTAAGAAGATTTGCTTCCGGAAATAAAGAGGGTAGGGTGGGTGAATGGCGTAGGGAGACTTATCGGAGCCAGAATCTTGTCGTAATCGCGGGAAATAACATCAAGGTTAAATTTCCATTCAAACTGCAGCTCTGCCGACCGGCCCAGACTTTTGAGTAAAAATTGTCTGACAAAATCTTCGGGAATGCCTTTGCGCAAGGTTTGGTCTGCCTCCTGCCGGGTAGAAATTGTCTTTAGGTCCAGAGAATACAATGCGCTAATAATTTCGTCGTGATGTCGTGGATACGCCTTGGGAGCCATATCCGCGACAATCAATCGGTCGATACGCTCCGGATATTCGGAGGCAAATTGCATGACTGTTTTTCCCCCCATAGAGTGGCCCAGCAGATGTGCCTGAAATATGCCATGGCTATCCATAAAGTCCGCTAAATCTTCAGCCATGGAAGGATAGTCCCAAATTTCAGCATGCGGGGATTTGCCGTGATTGCGCTGATCGGGCAGGAATACAGTAAAATCAGATGAAAGGGTACGCGCATGGGTGACCCAATTATCCAAAGAACCAAATAGTCCATGAAGGATAATCAGGGCTGGCCCCTGCCCGAATGTTTTAGCATTCAGTTCCATATTCCGGCGTACGGAAGAAAATTAGTGATGAACACCACCATGGCCATGAACATGCCCGTGGTCAATTTCGTCCTTTGTAGCTTGTCTGATCTGCACAATTTCTCCTTTGAAGAAAAGATCACGACCGGCAAGTGGGTGATTAAAGTCCATTTCCACGCTGTCATCAGCTAAATTGGTGATACGGCCGCGGAGCGTGTTTCCATCCTGGTCGCGCATAGGAACAATATTTCCGAGCACAAGCATATCTTCAGCCAAAACACCATCAACCATAAACGCAGCTTTGGGAAGTTGAATGATGGCTTCCTCATTCATTTCACCATAGGCATCTACGCTTTTCAGGCTAAAATTAAAGGCGTCGCCTGTACCAAGTCCATGAAGATTATCTTCAAATGCAGGGAGCATATTGCCTGCACCAAAAAGAAATACGAGGGGCTCTTCCAGGTTTACTTCCTCAACAAACTCTCCGTCAGCAGCATCCAGGCGAAGCTGGTAGGTGATGGACACAACTTTCTGTGGTGAAATAGTCATAATATTCAATTAAGCTGCAAAGGTAGGAAAAATTACGTGCAGAAAATAATCCTTATGATTTTTATCATGGCTTAGTTTTTGATTATTTCCTTATAAATGTTTGGTATCTACAACCTTTATGAAGAAGAGAAACATCGATGTGTCGGAACTTGCTTTAAACCTTAACTATTTGACCAGCACCTACTATGACACCGGGGAAGACCAATCTAAAGATGTTCAGTCGGGACGGGAAGCGGAAACACAATTAAAAAACATCATGTTGGAAATGGCGGCTATTCCGGATTCTGAATTTTCCTGGAATCACACCCTTCGCACGGAACTGGGACTGGATTCGCTGGATATGGTAGAGTTGGTGATGATCTGCGAAAAAGACTTTGGCATCAGTATTTCAGACAAGGAATGGCAATTGTTGTCTACTGCGGGAAATCTGAGAGACCTTGTTATTTCCCGTTTACCTAGTATTTGAGCCAATAGTACACCATTTTGACGTATTCGTTATTCACAAAAATCATTGCAGGTTCAGCATTCCACCAGGTTTCCACTTCATAATCTTCTGGTTCTGCTCCCGCAAGTAATACGTCGACGCCCACCTCTCTGAACTTTTTCCTGAAAACACTTCTTGTCCGCCGGGTATGGAATTTTGAGGTCACGACAATGATCCGTTTAAATCCTTCCCGGTGGACATATCCCAATAACTCTTCTGATTCCTCATAGGTACTGGTTCCTCTTCCGATTGTACGAATGGCGGCACTGTCTACGCCTTCCCGCCTGAGGGCGATTTCCGTAAGGGCTGCATCACTGATTTCTATGCCATATGCAGAAAGCGCCTGATTGACAACGCCTCCGGTAGCAATCACCAGGGGGGCCATCTTTTGACGATATAACTCTCCCGCTTTTTTTGCCCGCTCAGAAGAGTTGCCCGAAAGTACAATGATCGCATCAGATGGCATGAGGGTGTCTTCATAAATCAGAAATCCACCTATGCTGCGAAGGACTGGCACCCGAATCAGATAAAGAACAATAATCAGTGCTGTGATTCCGGCAAGGATAAAAAAAAGTTTTTTCAGGAACTTCCTCATGTTCATTATACGTTAGGGGAAATCTTGGCAAAATGCTGATGGAACCGGGGAATGGTTTCAATTCCTTTCAGGTAGTTGAATACCCCATAGTGCTCATTGGGACTATGAATCGCATCTGAGTTTAAGCCAAATCCCATCAAAACGGTATCAAGCCCCAGCACTTCCTGAAAAAGCGCAACGATCGGTATAGATCCTCCTTCACGTGTCGGAATAGGATCTTTCCCGAATGTATCTTTCATAGCTGATGCCGCTGCCTGATAGCCAGGGGTTTGGGTGGACAACATCGCCGCCTGTCCGCCGTGCAATGCGGTTACGCTGACTTTTACCGAGGCGGGAGCAATCGACTGAAAGTGACTGGCAAATAAGTCGCTGATTTCCTGTGGGGATTGGTTTGGTACGAGCCGCATGGATATTTTGGCACTGGCTTTGGCCGGAAGTACCGTTTTTGCGCCTTCACCTGTATAACCGCCCCAGATTCCGTTTACATCCAATGTCGGGCGAATCGAGCGCTGCTCAATGATCGAATACCCTTTTTCTCCGCGTGTATCGGCAACATCCAGCTCGGCCAGGTATTTTTCTCTGTTAAAAGGTTGCTTAGCCATGGCATTGCGCTCTTCCTCCGACAAGGAAACCACTTTGTCGTAAAAGCCCGGAATGGTAATTTTTCCTGTCGCAGGGTCTTTCAGGGAAGCGATCATCTCGCAAAGTACGTTCAACGGATTATCAATGGCGCCTCCGTAGATACCTGAATGCAGATCGCGGTTGGGGCCTGTGACGGTTACTTCCATATAAGCGAGACCGCGAAGCCCTACCGTAATGGATGGCGTATCATTGGCAATCATCGATGTATCTGATACGAGGATAATATCTGCTTTCAGCCGGTCCTTGTTTTCTTTCACAAATCCTTCGAGATGTACGCTCCCGACTTCTTCTTCTCCCTCTACGATAAACTTTACGTTACAGGGGAGCGGCCCCATCGCATGCAAAATTTCCATGGCTTTCACATGCATATACACCTGACCTTTGTCATCACATGATCCGCGGGCATAAATTTTCCCGTCTTTGATCACGGGCTCAAAAGGAGGACTTGTCCAAAGTTCCAATGGATCGGGCGGCTGCACATCGTAATGGCCATAAATCAGTACGGTAGGTAAATCCTTAGAAACAATTTTTTCTGCATAGACGACAGGATTTCCCGCAGTAGGGATTACCTCTACCACGTCCATGCTGACCTGCCGGAATTTTTCGGCGAGCCAGTTTGCCGCGGTTTCCACATCTTTTTTATAAGCCTTGTCTGCACTGATACTCGGTATTTTCAAAAATTCCATCAACTCACCAAGAAACCTGTCTTTATGTAGTTCAATATAATTCTGTATTTCTTCCATTGGTTTGTAAAATAGTGTTCAGGGGAAAGCCAAATTTAGTAGAAAATGCGGCAATTAAAAACCTGTTGTGATGATCCATTTTGCTGTAAAGATTCTGGAATCATTCAAAGTAAGTTTTATAAGATAAATCCCCGGCGGTAAAGCTGGTACAGGGATTCCCAACTGGGCTGCTTCATCTCTGATTGCTGACTGGTGTATCATTTTCCCGCTTGCCGTGAATATTTGCAGGGAAAATGGTTGAAATGGTTTGACTCTCAGATGCAGAGAAGCCGGATTCATCCCCGGATTGGGATAAATCGTAACAGACGGTGAATCTTTGACGGATAATGTCTCTATAGGATTGGCCGCATCTGTGCTATAAATCGCAATGCCTCCACGAAGATTACCAATAACCATCTCCGGTTTTCCATCGCCCGTGATATCGGAACCAGATATAGATATCCTGGTTCCTTCTGCTATATTTCCGTATTGCGAAGAAATCAGCGTAAAACTTCCATTTAGATTCCCCGCTAAATTTCCATAATGAAAAATTCCGCCCGACTCGCTACCCACGAGCAGTTCCCAATCTCCGAGTGAATTGCGAAACAACCAGGGAACACTGTAACCGGTACAACATGCAGGCATTACATCCACTGCGCCAAAAGTCTTATTGCCCGGACCAAAAGCCGGCACAGTGGCTGTTCCTGTATTTTCATAATATTCGAGGTTGCCATTTTTTTCTCCGATGACCAGGTCATAGCGGCCATCTTCATTGACATCAGCGATCAGGGGTGTAGCGCTGTTGCCGACGTCTATGCCAAAATAAAAGGGGGCTGTAAGGGTAAAGTCCGCTATATTTCCCGGGCCCGCCTGGTTTGTGAAGTAATGAATGGCACCACTTTCTTCTCCGATGATCATGTCCTGATCACCATCGCCGTCCAAATCACCAAAAGCGGGGTAAACACCAAAAATCTGCGGATTAAATAAGGCAGACAGATCGAGATAATTGCGGCTGATCAGCTTGAAAGCGGGTGCTGTGGCGGTCCCGATATTTTCATATAAAGTCAGTCCTGATTTCTCTGGTTGCCCGGGAATACGGGAAAGATAGTTACCTATTATCAAATCCTGAAGGCCATCGGCATTGTAGTCAAACCAGACCGGATAGCTGACCGATCCGACATCAACCATGGTTTCTGATAAAAAATCATTTTGTTGAAAGGAATAGTTTGCGGCAGTGGTTGTGCCCGTATTTTTGTACCACCAGAGGTTTTCCCTGTTAATAGAAATATTGGGCGCATTGGGTGCTACGAGGAGATCCTTTCGGCCATCATCATCTATGTCCAGGCTAAATGCGGCGGGAAACTGAAGGAGGGAGGCCGGATGAGCAGCAGGAAAAGCGGTGAGAACCTGGTCCATTTGCGCGAAATCTGGTGTACCGCCATTATGCAGATATACCAGATTGGAATTATTCAGGTCGCCTAAAAGTAGTTCGAGTGCGCTGTCGCCATCCACATCTATTGCACAGAGGGTAGATCCTGAATGTCCGGCGTTACCTTCGGTGCCGCGTTTGCAAGCGGTTTGCAGGGTAATATCGTTACTGAGTCCTGCTTCCTGAAACTCACCCCAGCAATTGGCATTCACCTCAAAAGAAAGCGAACTGCAACCACCGGTATTTTCATAAAATCGCACATGGGATCCCTGGTTGTCAAAATTGAGAATATCCAGATCGCCATCTCCATCTACATCTGCAATGGCCGGAATATCGGTTTCAAATACGGAGATCACCCCTCCCGGGACGGTAAGTTTGGGATAAGCAAGCACAAAACTCAGTTCATTTCCCTGGCTGGTATTGCGATATACCGTGATTGCAGAAGAATCCGGGAGGGCGGAAAAGATATCGGCCTTTCCATCGCAGTCATAATCTCTGAGCAAAACCCAGTCTCTCAGCGATGGGAATTTTGTAGCAAGCTGTGGGGAGAACTGGTAAGTGGGGTTACCCGGATTCCCTGTATTGACAAAAACAGATACATGGTCACCTGCCCGATCGAAGATCAACAAATCCTGAAGATGATCCCCATTGAGGTCTGCCATTGAAATCTGGGGTTGATCCATGCCGCCAGCGAAAGCGTTGGAGAGATTGAGACCATTTTCCTCAAAGGATATCTGTTCCAGAAGGAAAACCGGCTGCCCGGGAAGAAGTGAAGGCAACAAAAGGACACAAAGAAGCCAGCGTTTCATAAATATAAGGTACGAGCCATCCATTGGTATTCCCGTTCCATATTCGAAGCCAGAATATAGATCCGGTCGCCAACATTACCTGCGATCATATCCAGCATCCATTGGGCATTGGCGGGATCCATATTGGAAGTGGGCTCATCGAGGATAAGTATATCCGATTCACTAAACAATGCCAGTCCCACTTTCACTCTTTGCAACATGCCCGAAGAGTAATATCGCAGCATTTTATCCTTATGTTCATCCAGTTTTAGTAAAGAGATCATCTCTTGTGGAGAGGATAGCAGGCATTTTTGGAAACTAAAATGCAACTTCAGGTGTTCTTCAAGGGTCAGATCCGGATACAAGTCTGTAAAAGGCCCGGCCCAGCTGAGATAGCGGTAAACGTGCTCAACGGGCACGCGCATTTTCCCTTTTGTATAGATTACTTTTCCTGCGGAAGGGGTCAGCTGCCCGGCAATTATGCGCAATAAGGTAGATTTCCCTGAACCATTACGGCCTACGAGGGCAAGATGTGGTTGCAGGGAAAAATCATGGGAAATGTCTCTGAATATCCAGCGATGGTAAAACTTCTTTCCGATGCCTTCCAGATGGATATTCAGATTCATGGGCAATTATTCGTTGGCTGTGATATGTCCGGATTTTGTATCGGAATCGTGAGACGCACCAGCCCCTCTGATGATTCCTCTGGAAGCGTTGCGGATAAAGGTAATCACTTCATCCCTCTCTTCGGTAGGTTTCAGATGGGTTTCTACATAATCCAGCGCCTGGGAGTTGTTCATGCCGGAGAAGAAAATGTACCGGTAAATTTCCTGAATGGAGTGGATCGTCTCATTCGGGTAACCTCTGCGGCGAAGGCCGATAGAATTGACGCCCTCGTATTGCACGGGGTTTCTGCCTGCTTTTACATAGGGCGGAACGTCTTTTCTTACCAGCGATCCACCTGAAATCATAGCATGGGCGCCAATTTTGACAAATTGGTGAATAGCAGCCATGCCACCAATAACGACAGCTTCTCCGATCTCCACATGCCCGCCCATGTTCACGGCGTTTGCCAGGATCGCATGATCGCCGATCAGACAATCATGTGCAACATGAACATACGCCATGAGCAGTACGTTGGCGCCAATGACTGTTTTCCCGTGTGCGGAGGTACCTCTGTTCAGTGTTACACATTCTCTGATAGTTGTATTATCACCGATTTCAAGGGTGGTTTTTTCTCCGCCAAACTTCAGATCCTGGGGAATAGCGGAAACGACCGCGCCGGGGAAAATGCGGCAGTTTTTGCCGATCCGCGCACCGTCATGAATCGTCACATGCGATCCAATCCAGGTGCCTTCACCGACTGTTATACCACCATGAAGGGTTGCGGAAGGTTCAATGTGGACATTATCATTAATCTGAAGAAGCGGTTTAAGGTCGTTGTTGGTTGTGTCTCTCCAGAATTCCAGTTGGCTGGCATCGGGAGAAATCGTAACACCCGCCATGATCCGGCAATTTTTACCAATTCGCACTCCGTCATAGATCACGACATTGGGACCTATCACGGAACCTTCTCCAATTTCTACATTCTCATAGATTGTGGTGTAAGAACCGATTTTTACACTGGGATGGATTTTTGCCTGGGGGTGAGCGTTAAAACTGTTTAAATGCTGCTGTTGGTTTATCATATTCTGTTTTTGGGTACTACACTGGCGACCATGTCAGCGGAACAAACAAGTTGACCGTCGACAAAAGCTTTGCCGCTCATCTTACAGATCCCTCTTCGAAGTGCTGTCAATTCCAACTCTAAAACAAGTGTGTCTCCTGGTATAACTGGTTTTTTAAACCTAACGTTGTCTATAGCTACAAAATAAACCCAGATTGATTTTGGATTTTCGATTGTATTGAGGAGCAGAATTCCGCCTACCTGTCCCATCGCTTCCAATTGGAGTACACCGGGCATGATAGGGTTGCCGGGAAAATGACCCTGAAAAAAGGGTTCATTCATGGTTACATTCTTAATCCCCCGGATCGTATTTTCAGTAAAGTCGGTGATTTTATCGACCAGAAGAAATGGATACCGGTGGGGGAGGATTTCATGAATGGCATTAATGTCAAAAATTACACCTTTCTTTTCCTCTTTTTGAAACCGGCTGGCGATCCGTTTTTGTTTCAGCTTCGCCTTAATTCTCCGGGCGAGCTCTACATTGGCTTTATGGCCAGGACGGGAAGCCATAATGTGGCCTTTAATCGGAGCCCCTACAAGTGCGAGATCTCCGAGAAGATCCAGCAGTTTGTGTCTCGCAGGTTCATTTTCGTAGTGGAGGCCCGAATGGTTTAAAATCCCTTCCTTGATTTCCATTTCAGGTTTGTTGAAAATTTCCTTCAGGCGCAGCAATTCTTCCTGTGTGATCTCTTTGTCCATGATTACCACTGCACTGTCGAGCGAACCACCCCGAATGAGTCCTGCTTTGTGAAGCGACTCCAATTCGTGCAGAAAGCAGAAAGTGCGGCTGTTGGCAAATTTTTCCGGGAAGTCTGCAATATCTGTCAAAGATGCGTTTTGAGCCTTTAGTATATCAGACCCAAAATCAATCATAACGGTTGCACGGAAATCACTATTTGGTAAGGCCGCGAGTTCGACTTTCCGGTCATTTTCCATATAATGAATCGGTTCATCAATATAAAAATATTCCCGGTCGGCTTCCTGCTCGACAATTCCTGCCTCAATCAGGGCTTGGGAGAAGGCAATGGCGCTACCGTCCATGGCCGGCGGCTCGGAGCCATCTACCTGAATCAGAATATTATCAATCTGCAGCCCTACCAATGCGGCAAGCGTATGCTCAACGGTGTGCATATGTGCGCCATTTTCAGCAATGGTGGTGCCGCGGCTTGTATCAACCACATTGTCGACGTCGGCACGTATTAGGGGCTGATTGTCGAGGTCAACCCGCTGAAATACATAGCCATGGTTTTCTCCTGCGGGAACAAAGGTCATTGTAACCTGTTCTCCTGTGTGTAGCCCGACTCCGGAAACGGAAACCGGTGATTGAATCGTACGTTGCTTTTCAGCCATATCTGCTAATCTCTGTTTTCTAATACTTTCTCAAGTTCACTTATTCTCCGGTACATTTCCTCCAATTTGCGAAACATAACCTCTGATTTCAATTGTTGCCGGTGAATCTGTACCGGCGATCCGCGGAAAGCCAGACCCGGTGTATCCACCGATCGGTTGACCCCTGACTGTGCGTCTATCATGGTGCGGTCAGCAATTTTCAAATGCCCTACCACCCCTGCTTGTCCGCCCAGCATACACGCTTTTCCTATATGGGTGCTCCCGGCAATTCCCACCTGAGCGGCAATTACTGTATTTTCTCCGATTTCAACATTATGCGCCAGTTGCACCAGATTGTCCAGCTTGGCGCCTTCTTTGACGACGGTATTGCCAAAAGTTGCCCTGTCAATGCAGGTATTCGCACCTATTTCCACAAAATCCTCAATGACTACGCGGCCCATTTGGGGAATCTTTTTATAGCTCCCGTCGGGTTGCGGTGCAAACCCAAAACCATCACTGCCGATACAACTCCCCGCATGTAAGATGCAATTCCTGCCAATCTTTGTCCCGTAATAAATCGTGACATTGGGGTAAATCACCGTTCCTTCCCCAATGAATACATCATCGCCAATATAAGCATTGGGATAAATCTGTACGTCTTTTTCAATTGTGGTTTGGGTACCGATATACACAAATGCCCCAATATATGTCTCCGGATGCACTTTGGCATTTTCTGAAATAAATACCGGAGATTCCATTCCCCGCTTTGCCGGCCGGCGCATGGATTCGGCCTTTTCCAGGAGAATGGCAACTGCGCTGTATGGATCATCTACCCAAAGCAGGGTAGGGATAATGGATTCTTTCGGGACAAAATCACGGGAAACAATAATTGCTGAAGCCTGGGTGCTATAGACAAAATGTTCATACTTTTTATTGGCCAGAAATGTAATTCCGCCTGTTTTCCCTTCTTCTATACCAGAGAAACTGTCTATTTCCTTATCAGGATCACCCGTAATCTCTGCCCCAATCAGGCCTGCAATCTGTCTTATACTAAATTTCATTCACCATGGAGATAAGAGGTCAAAGGTAAAAAATCTTTTTTACTTTGGTGCAGATAACCGCAATCAGGATCATTGAGGCTGCCACTTGCCTTTGAGACAGGTACCCAAAACCTTTCCTCTCAGCGATTGACCAATAAATGGGCTGTTCTTACTTCGGGAAGGGATATGCGAAATATCGTAGGTCCATACGGCCTGAGGATCAAAAATAGTGAGGTCCGCGACACTGCCCGGTTTGACAGATACAGAGGGTTTCCCTAAAATTTTTCTGGGGTTAATGGCAATCATTTCAATCAGACGTCCCATACTGATTACCTGCTGATTGACCAACTGCATGTTTGCCAATGGGAAGAAAGTCTGGAGGCCCAGCATTCCCGGCTCCGCCACTTCAAATTCTACTTCTTTTTCTTCCAGCCCTTGCGGCTGGTGGCCGGATCCCAGCGTATCGATCATGCCATTTTTCAACGCATTGAGCAGATCTTGTTGCTGCTGACGGTTTCGCAGAGGGGGGAATACTTTGTATACCGGATCAAAAGTTTCCAGGTCTTCGTCTTTGAGGATAAGATAGTATATCGCCGTACCCAGTGTAACCTTTCCACCGGTTTTCGCCGGCTGAATCAGACGGATTGCCTCCGCAGATGCTATGGGCTGAAAGTGGATTTTTCCGCCAGCGTAGGCGACAACTTCCAGATCCCGGGATACAGCCAGCAACTCTGCGATCACGGGTATTCCTTTCATACCCAATTGCGTTGATACTTCTCCCTCATTCATCTGACCACCATGAGACACAGACCGGTCTTCAGGATAGTCAATCATCAGCCCGCCAAATGTTTGAAGGTATTGCAAGGCACGCAGCACAACTCCGGGTTTTTGTATCGGGTGAGTGCCGTCGCCAAAAGCAACAGCACCGGCAAGATGCATATCATACACTTCCGCAAGATCTTCTCCTTTGGCTCCGGCGGTAATCGCTCCGGTCAACCAAAGCTCTGCCGGCAATCCAGCAGTACGCAACATCAATGACTGAACCATCTGGCTATTGTCAATCACCGGTTGTGTATTTGACGAACAAAGGATTTGGGTAAATCCCCCAGACTGTGCAGCCTTTGCAAGTTGGGTTAGCGATTCTTTCCACTCAAAACCAGGATCTGAGAGGTTGACCATCATATCCACCCATCCGGGAGAAATACAGGCGCCAGGAATATCAACCACTTGCATACCCGCATCATTCTGCGAGCCTGCCGGGGCCACCTGTAGGATTTGTGTTCCTTCAATCCGGACATCTGCCTGTTGTTCGTGGTATTCCGAACCGGGATCAATGACTGTTATATTCCTGAATAAAAGCGGTGCTGACATACAGAATGAAGATTTAAAATATGGTTAGCTGATCGGCTTATCTTTTAGCAAAAGGATTACGCCTTCCAGGGAGAGAAAAACGACCGCGATGATAATAAAATATTTCCAAAGGGGGAACCCTTCTTTTTCGACCTCAATCTTCGATCTGATTTCGTCAGCCGAAGGCGGCAGAACTTCTATAAATGCCAACCCTCTTTTGCCGAGAAGTTCTGCCAGGGCCGACTGGCTGGCATAGGAAAGTTTAGACTCAAGGTCTGAGATATTAAAGGCAATTTTTTCGAGCAGTTTATTATCCTGAACGATGTCATAGTTGCCTTCGCGAATATCCATTTTCTCAAAATTCAGGGTAGTCGTTCCGCTCTGGGAGTATTGTTCCGGAGGTACAGATCTGCCTTCCGCATCCACCAGGTTGATCAGTGACTTTTGATTGGTACGGATACTTTTGGGCTGGTAAAATCCTATTTCCTGCCCTGCCTGAATATTCTGTGTCTGATTCATGATTTGGGTCGCCCGGAAGATCATGGGAGAAAATATGGTTTTTACATGAAGGTCCGTCCAGGCATCTCCGGGGAAAAGCGTAAATGTAAACATGAGCCCATTTCCAATGCGCGATTCAATCAGTATGGGCGCCTGGTTTTCAAGAGAAAGGATTCTGGTCTGGGCTGTGCTATTATTGAGTTGTACCGGATGATATCTGAAAACTTCCGGCGCATCAAACTCTACGTTATTTTGTTGCCGGGAAAAGACGCCTTCAAACAGTGGGTTTGCGAGATCCACACGGCTCGCTTTTGCGCCCTGCTGGATATTAACTGCCGGTGCCATGGAACCAAAACCGACAGATTTGAAAAATTCATTAACCCCTGAGAGTGCCATATCATCGCCAGGAAAAAACATAACACTTCCGCCTTCTTCAATAAACGAACGAAGTTTGTCGCCCAATCCACTGCTGATATCCTTTATACCGAGCAATATGATTGACCGGTAGGCCGAAGGTTCTTCTGCGGCAATGTTGCGGGCAGAAACAAATTTGGTATCAAACTGATCAAACAGCGATTCATACAGGAGCCTGATGTTGCGCGAATTTTGACCTTCTACAATTAATACCTTTTCCTTCTCTGGCACATACAGACTAAAATATCTGCGGTTATCGAAAGCGACAAAAGGATCATCCAGCTCAATATAACCGGAAAGCCACCCACTTTGGGCAGGGGTAAACGAAATATTGAGGGTAGATTCTGTGCCGGGATCCAGTGATTTGGTGTTGATCGCAGCCGCTTTTCCTTCAAGCATAACCCTGACGCTCAGGTCTTTTATCGGGTTTTCTCCATCATTGACCAGTTGCATCGACATGGATACAGGCTTGCCATTTTCCACGATCTGAGACATGATTTCATGATCCCGGATGTACACATTTTTCTGCTTTCGGGTAGCGAGCGGTATATATTTAATCAGGAGCGAAGAATCATTCAGGTCAGTAGCCTGGCTGTCTGCCAACACGGTTGACAATTGAAAATCACTTAGCAGATACAGTTCTTTTACAGAATTGGAAGCCCTGGCAAATATTTCATCCTGGAAATTCAGGATATCCCCCTGAGAGCGAATATTCTGGCTGATCTTCAGATCTTTTAATTGTTCGAGGGCTTCTTCCTGGCGGGAAAAATTAAAATTCAGCCGGAGATCAGAGGTCGTCATCAGTAAAAACTCATCCTCCCGGTTGTAGGTTCGGATAATGTTCCGGACAAGAGATAGCGCTTGCTGAAAGTATTCTCCCTTTTCATTTCCGGCAGTCATGCTGTAAGAATTGTCAATCACAAGGGCAATCGAACGATTCCCCTGAAGCATCTGGTTATTTTTTGAAACAATCACCGGCCCTGAAAATGCAAAAACCAACCCTGCGATTGCCAGCAGTCGTGCCATGAGCAGCAACCATTGCCGGAACCGTACCCTGCGAACGACCGATTTTTTAACCTCTTTAACAAAGGCAACATTGCTAAAGAGGATCTGTTTAGGTCGCTGAAGGTTGAAAAAATGTATGATAATTGGAACGGAAAGAGCTAAAAGCCCCCATAGTGCCCCCGGATTTAAAAAAGCCATTGCTGAATGTTGGTCTATAAAAGATTTATACAAATATAACCAGAAATGAGAAACCCTGCATTTAGTTTAAAGGGATTCGGGCAGGATGTGTGATATTTCTCAATATTTCGCAATAATAATCTGTGCAACTGCCCGTTGAATACCCACTTGACATTTACAATTTTCCACTTGACAATGTGGAATTTTATTCTATTTTTGCGACGATTTAAAAATAGGCATTCAACTATGTATTGGACACTCGAATTGGCAACATACCTGGAAGACGCGCCATGGCCGGCTACCAAAGAAGAATTGATTGACTTCGCGAATCGCTCAGGCGCCCCGCTGGAAGTTGTTGAAAATCTGGATGAGCTTCCTGATGAAGATTCCCAGTACGAAAGTATTGAAGAGATTTGGCCGGATTATCCGTCTAAAGAAGACTTCCTCTTCAATGAAGACGAGTATTAACGGCGTTTGATGATACAAGTCAAAGACCTGTATGTCGAACTCAATCATCAACCGATTCTTCGGGAAATATCCCTGGCTCTTGAGCCAGGGCTTCATTATATCGTTGGGTTAAATGGTAGTGGAAAAACTACTTTCTTGCGTTCTCTGGCAGGTCTTTTATCTTACAGCGGGTCTATTCAGGTAGATAGTCAAGAAGTATCCTCACTTCCTGCGCTACATCTCGCACGTCAGGTGGCTTTCGTGCAACAGCGACTCGACATTCCTTTTCGTATACCCGTATACGACTTTTTACTTACCGGCAGATTTCCCTATCTCAATTGGCTGGGATCCTATTCCTCTACTGATCATAAGATTGCCGGGGAAGTAATTCATACCTTGTCCTTGGAAAATTTTATCAGCCGGAGTCTCAACGAAATATCCGGCGGCGAGCTTCAAAAAGTCATGATCGCCAGGGCTTTGGTGCAGAAAACGCCAATCCTTTTGCTTGACGAACCCGCCCAATCTCTGGATCCCAAAAATAAAGCCTTTCTGTTTTCTTTTCTGCGAGCCCGGGCACTTACCGGCCAAACCATTGTTTGCACCACACATGATCTGGAGCCATTAGAAGATGAATCGGTATTTGTGACAGGTTTTAAATCCGGGGAAGTGGTGTATTCAGGCGCAGGAGGTGATATACGAGACCAGCTGATGGCGGTTGTATATGACTGAGCTAGTGGTTTTTACTTTCTTTGAGCAGGATATTCGCCGCTTCTATTGGGGAAATTTTACTTGCCACTACCTCTGTCCGAAGTTTTTCCAGTTTGTTGACAATCGCAGGGTCGGTATAAAACGCTTCCAGGAGTTGTTGTTGAATAGCCTCATCAAGCCATTGACTGGCCTGCATGTTTCTTTTCTGCTCCCAGAATCCACGGGCAGTGGCAACTTTCCGGTATAAAAACAGCATATCCTGCACCTCTGCATACCCTTCCCCTGTGAGTGAAGAGCATGTTTTCAGGGCAGGTTGCCACTCGGGGAGGTCGTGGTGAAACAATTTTACGGCCTGCGTAAACACCGCCATTGCCTGCCGGGCGGCAGAAACCATAAGGCCATCGGCTTTATGAATGACCAGACCGTCTGCCAGTTCCATAATGCCTCTTTTAATCCCCTGCAGCTCATCTCCGGCATTGGGCATAAGGAGTAGCAGGAAAAAATCGACCATCCCGGAGACACTGATTTCAGATTGCCCGACGCCCACGGTTTCGACCATGATGATCTCATAACCTGCCGCCTCGCAAAGGAGCATAACCTCGCGGGTATTGCGGGCTACGCCGCCAGGATTTCCGGAGGTGGGAGAGGGTCTTATAAAGGCATTGGGAGAAGCAGACAATTTTTCCATTCGGGTTTTATCCCCCAAAATACTCCCCCCGCTCCGGGTACTGGATGGATCTACAGCCAGGACTGCTAACCGGTATCCTTGTGAAAGGAGGAAGCTGCCAAATCCATCAATAAAGGTACTTTTCCCGACACCGGGAATCCCGGTAATTCCAATCCGGTAAGATTTTCCGGTATAGGGAAGGCAATTTCGGATCACTTCAGCAGCCAGCATCTGATCGCGGGGCAGTGTACTTTCGATAAGGGTAATCGCACGACTGAGCATAAGCCTGTCGCCATTTCGGATACCCTCGGTATAGGTATCAGCCGATAAGCGGGAAGGCAGGGGCATGAAAATTATTCTTTTTTAGGTAAAAGTGTGTCAACGGGGGTAAGCAGAGAATCTATTATTACCGATGACATATTCGTATCTGCATGAAAACGAATATAGGTAAGGCGTAACATCCCGTGCCGTCCCTGTATGGTCAGTGCGAGGCTGTCTGTATTTCGGGTTTGAATTTCATAACGAAAAGAAGGAATCTGCTGCTCTTCGGGAATTTCCGTACCATTCTGAATGGCATACACTTTGGCGATCCGGTCGCGGGACTTATTGACCAGCCAGTGCCCGGTACTGTAGTTGATTGTATCGTACTCCCTGAAAGTACCATCACGGTGCAAAACCAGAAACTGTGGATTGAGCGAGTCGGCATCATAAGTTAATCCCCCGTTGTAGGGATCATAGGTTTGGGAAAGTTTCCAGACAACGCTGTCAGCCAGCTTTTTTTTCCCGACGAGCAAAGAAGCCGCCTTTCTATTGCGGATAGCCTGCGTACTTTTATCGTGGCAGGACAGGAAGGGCAAAAATAAAATAAAAAAAATGGACAGATGTCTCATTATCCGCTAATTTTGACCAAAATAACTATGTTTTTTAAGAAATGGAACAAATTGCAGAAATCCTCGGTGAAGTATTGAAATATTCTATACCGGCAGTACTGGTCTTATTAGCCGTAAAGTTCACCAATGACTACCATACCCGGAGAAGCCTGATGAAAGAAGGACGGGAATTGCGCAAAACCACAATCCAGACACATCTGCCCTTGAAGTTTTCGGCATACGAAAGGGCAGTTTTATTTTTGGAAAGGATCAGCCCCGAAAATCTCGTACCCAGAATAGGCAGCCAGGGAAAATCAGTCGGTCAGCTGGAAAGAGAATTGGTACACGAAATTTCCTCTGAATACGAACACAATCTTGTGCAGCAGTTATACATTTCTTATCAGGGCTGGTCTGCTGTGGTTCATGCCAAAAATGCAATGATAGAAGTCATCAGAAAAGCGGCATCAGAGCTTCCAGCCGATGAAAAAGGCCTGATACTGAGCAAGAAAATCATCGAAATATGCGCAACATGGGAAGAACACCCAACGCACAAAGCCACATTCCTGTTAAAGTCGGACATCCTGAAAATTTTCAATTTCGAATAGAAATCGCTGAACCAATAGTTTTTAGCAAAAACTTGCTAAAAAAAGGTGCAAACTTTTGCAGGCCGATTCGGGAAAATTAAGAGTGAGGGTGAGAAATAGCATTCCCAAAGGGAGTAATTCGAATCATCGAAAAAAAAAATTTCTGAATAATCAGAATCTCACACTAATCCCCAATATTCGGTATAACTCTCTGATAAAAGGATAGTTAACAATATTAACCTAGTGTAAAGGTTCGTATGCATGCATACAAAAAATCTGCGCTGGAAGCGTTTAGAGAGGGTTTTTCAGGTAATAAACTGAGAATCAAAAAGATGTAAATATTTACTTGAACCGAAAAAAAAGGTTTTCAGACAAGTTTTTTTTTCGGTTTTTTTTCTGGAGTTTTATCCTTGCGCTGAAGATAAGAATCTACTCTTTTTTTCGTTAAGGGTAAAGTAAACAAACAGATTTAGTAACGCCAGGAAATGACAACGACACACGTTGACATATGGAAAAGGTGTCTCCAACTCATTCAGGAGGAGATCTCGGACCAAAGTTTCGACACTTGGTTCAAACCGATTAAGCCCATACGTCTTGATCAGAATGTACTTACCATTGAAGTTCCCAGCCAATTCTTTTACGAATGGCTGGAAGACCACTACGTAGCCATGCTAAAGCGGGCCGTTCGTGCTACCCTGGGTCCCGATGGAAGACTGGAGTATTCGATCGTGATCGAAAACAGTGTAAACAACGGCGCCTCCACCGTCAGAATGCCGGCATCTTCGCATCATCACAGTAATTCCACTCAAACCCTCAACAATCAATTGGATGTAAACAGACCTATACCTAACCCCTTTGTCATTCCAGGTATTCGCAAATTCGAAGTCGACTCTAACCTCAATTCTTCCTATACTTTTGATACCCTCATAGAAGGCGACTGCAATCGTCTTGCCCGCGCTGCGGGTTACGCTGTGGCCAATAAGCCGGGTATTACCGCCTATAATCCTCTTTTTATCTACAGTGGTGTCGGGTTAGGCAAAACGCACCTTCTCCAGGCCATTGGAAATCAGGTGAAAGAAACCAATCCGAGAAAAGCGGTCCTTTATGTTTCTTCTGAAAGATTTATCAACCAGTTTGTAGAAGCGGTAAGAAGAGGCACCGTCAATGATTTTATGAATTTTTACCAGATGATTGATGTCCTCCTTGTCGACGACATTCAGTTTATGTCGGGTAAAGAAAAAACGCAGGATAATTTTTTCCATGTTTTCAATCACCTCCGCCAGTCTGGAAAACAAATTGTGCTGGCGTCAGATCGCTCGCCCAACGATATGGAAGGCATGGAGGAAAGGTTGCTCTCCCGCTTCAAATGGGGACTCAGTGCCAGTATGCAGGTGCCTGACTACAATACCCGCAAACAAATTCTGAAGAGTAAAATGTATCAGAATGGCATCGAACTTCCCGAGGAAGTGGTTGAATATATCGCCCATAATATCACCACCAATATCCGGGAACTGGAAGGTGCGATGATCAGTCTGCTGGCTCAAAGCTCTCTGAATCGCAAAGACGTGGACGTTGACCTGGCGCGTTCCATGTTACAACATTTCGTAGATACGGTTACCAGGGAAATTACCATTGATTCTATTCAGCAGATTGTCGGTGATCATCTCGATATCGAAGTAGAGCTCATGAAGGCCAAAACCCGTAAAAGGGATATTGTACAGGCCCGGCAGATCGCTATGTATTTTGCGAAAGAGATGACACAGCATTCTCTGAAATCGATCGGCTATCATTTTGGGGGAAGGGATCACTCTACGGTTATTCATGCGCTTCAGACAGTCAATGATCTCATAGCAACGGATAAATATTTTAAGCAGAATGTAAGCGAAATCCGCAAACGGATTTCTGTAGAAGTCAACTAATCCTACCTGGTCTATGCGACTTTGGATCTACCTTTTTCTATTTGCAGGGTTGTTTGCCTGCAAATCATCAAAAAAAGCCTCAACACAAGCCGCTTTCCCTGAGGATTTTGAGTTGACGATTCAGAAAACGGGTTGCCACGGAAGATGCCCGGTCTATTTTCTTTCTGTCTCGGCCAATGGCGAAGTGCTGTACCAGGGCGATGCATTTGTGGATAAATTAGGTCGCTATAAAAAAGTACTCACCCAGGAAACACTTTTCGCCCTTGTCTCTGAACTGGAGCAGGCAAATTTTTGGGAAATGGAAGAAGAATATAACAACCCGGCAGTCATGGACCTCCCTTCCGTCATCACAACCTGCACCATGAATGGCCGTACAAAAAAGGTCGTCAATCGTTTTGAAGCGCCGGAAATCGTCTCTGCATTACAGGAAAAGCTAGACCACCTAATCGGTGATGGCGATTACCTCCCCGCTGAGAAATCAGAGAAATAATGAGTATGAAACGTATCACCCGCAATGTCTCCCTTCTTCTGATCCTGGCTTTCCTTAGTGGAATGACCCTGTCTTCCTGCCGCATTCTCCGCGGAGATCCCCGCAAAAACTG
This sequence comes from Bacteroidia bacterium, assembly GCA_041391665.1. Classification (NCBI taxonomy): domain Bacteria; kingdom Pseudomonadati; phylum Bacteroidota; class Bacteroidia; species Bacteroidia bacterium. Next base: position 1,396,694 of record JAWKNO010000002.1, read on the forward strand.
CAACCATCCCCAACATGGGCAGTATATGCTGGAAAAACGAAAAAAATCTACAGGCTTCTGATTTCTTAGCGCTGATCATTGATTTTATGGTCAGTTTTTCTTTGCCTGAGTAAATTTTTAAGCCTGTCTAAAAAAATCTTTAAGTAATTTTTAATATTTGGTTTTGTTTCTATATTTGTGGCGTATATTTCTTCACAATATGAAACATTTACCTTTTTCCAGCAGACACGCTTTTTATAGTTTACTATATGTTATACTTCAGTTTATTCCTGGTTTTGTATCGGCCACCGGCCCCCGGGTTGTCTGTACAACCACCTTTATCGCCGACATGGCGCAAAACATTGCCGGTGAATACGCCGAAGTGATATCGCTTATGCCACTGGGTGGCGACCCTCATATTTATGAGCCCGTGCCCGGTGACGCCAAAAAAATTGCTGAAGCTGATATTATTCTCAAAAACGGATTGACACTGGAAGGCTGGCTCAATGAAATGATTGACAACTCTGGAACCAATGCCTATGTAGTGACGATTTCAGACGGAGTCAAACCCATCCATAGTGCCCTGCATGAAAATGCGTTTGACCCCCATGCCTGGATGGATCCGCAAAATGCGCTAATCTATATCGCCAATATCCGCGATGCGTTGATACGGATAGCACCCGCACATGCTGCCGAATACAGAAAAAACTATGAAACCTATCGGGAAAAACTCCAGATACTGGATGATTATGTAACTGCGCAGATTTTACGGATACCTCCGGAGCATCGGGTCCTGGCAACTTCACATGATGCGTTTCGATATTATGGCAATCATTATGGACTTCAGGTAGTTTCTATTCTTGGGACTTCTACGGATGCTGAAGCCAGAATCGAAGATTATAACTTTCTCGTTTCCCTGATCAAAAAGTATAAAGTCCCTGCAATCTTTATCGAATCAACCATCAACCCCAAACTTCTGCTGCAACTGGCCGAAGACCTGGGAATAAAGATTGGTGGAAAACTCTACGCTGATTCGCTTGGCGATACAGAAAGTGGGGCAGACTCCTATGAAAAAATGATCCGCCAAAACACGGACCTGATTGTCGCCGGGCTGATGCGTGATGGCGCTATAAAAAGCGAGGAAAAAAGCCTGAGTTTTCTTTTTGTTATCCTGGCGTTGTTTATCCTCTCTTTTTCTGTAGTGGTAGTGAAGTTAAAAAATCCTTCAAAAACAGACCTTTCATGGGAAAACTACCATGTAGAAATACGGGGACTATCGGTTACTTATGACAGAAAAACTGCTGTATCTAATATTTTTATCGACATCGAGCCCGGCTATGTATATGGACTAATCGGGGGCAATGGTTCGGGTAAGTCAACCCTGTTTAAATCAATTCTCGGATTGGTAGAAGCTGATTCGGGCACCGTCAGCATAAACGGCGAAACGGTTGATTCTGTGAGGAAATATATTTCATACATCCCGCAGAAGGAAGAAATAGACTGGACTTTTCCTGCTACAGTATTTGATGTCGTTTTGCTGGGCCGTTACCCCCACCGGGAAGTATTTGACAGGTTACGCCCGGAAGACCGCAAAAAAGCAGAAAACGCGCTGATTCAGTTGGGTATATACGATCTGAAAGACAAACAAATCGGCGAGCTTTCAGGTGGTCAGCAGCAACGGGCGTTTATAGCGCGCGCTTTGTGCCAGGAAGCGGAACTGTATCTATTTGACGAACCCTTTGTGGGCGTTGATATTACTACAGAGAATAAAATCATAGAAATTGTCAAAGGCCTTGCCGCGCAGGGAAAACTGGTTGTGATCATTCACCATGACCTGGCAAAGGTTCGCGAATACTTTGACCGCCTGATCATGATCAATCAGCGCATTATCGCTATCGGAGATACGGAAGAAGTATTTACTGACGAAAACATCAAAAAAACCTATGGAGGTCGCCTGACAATCCTGCAAAAAACAGAAACGATTCTGTAAACCATGGAAAAAATCATCGAAGTTTTTCAATATGACTACGCCATCCGTGCATTGTATGCTTCGGCGATGGTCGGAATTATGTGCGGCATACTGGGGTGTTTTATCGTCCTGAAGAATATGTCGCTGATCGGAGACGCGCTTTCCCATGCTATTCTACCGGGGGTAGTAGCCGGATTTCTCCTCGCGGGCTACAGTTTACTGGGGTTTTTCACAGGTTCGGTTGTCGCTGGGTTACTGGCAGCCATATTGATTACCTGGATTCAGCGAAACGTCAAAACCCATGAAGATGCTGCGATCGGGATCGTATTTACCTCCATGTTTGCCATAGGGGTAATGGGTATTTCTTGGCTTACCCGCCAGGAGGGCGTACACCTGGATCTCAAAGATTTTCTGTTTGGAAATATCCTTGGAATCTCCGACCAGGATTTATGGATGACATTTTCCATTCTCCTGTTTACGGTATTGTGTGTTATTGTATTTTACCGGTACTTTTTTGTAACGACCTTCGAATCAGTAGTTGCACAGACACTGGGCATTTCGGTAAGCACTATGCATTATTTTCTGATGTTGTTGCTTTCCTTTGCAGTAGTGGCTTCCCTGCAGTCTGTAGGGGTCATCCTTGTCGTGGCCATGCTGATTACGCCAGCATCTACTGCTTATCTCCTGACGACACGATTGCAGCGAATGATTGTCATTGCCGCCTGTACCGGACTTTTATCTACGACATTGGGATTGTTGATTGCGATCTTTTTTGAGACAACCCCCGGACCCGCTATGACGGTGACCGCTACAGGGTTATATTTATCCGCAGTATTATTTTCCCCTCACAGAGGGATTGTCAGCCGATATGTGAAACGGATAAAAAACCGCAATCGGGTATTGCAGGAAGATATTTTAAAGCAAGCCGTGAGGCTTCATGAAAAAAAGCAGCTCACACCCGCAGCCTTGTACCAGAAAATCGATATAAATTCCTGGCGATTGAGAAACGTTTTACGCAAACTCCGCCAACAAGGTAATCTCACCTTTACACAAGGCCAGTTGAAATTAACCGATAAAGGAATTGAAGGTGGTTATGCACTCGTAAGAGCCCACCGTTTATGGGAAACGTATCTGGTAAAAGAAATGGGACTTAGCGAAGATCAGATTCACGATAACGCAGAAAAATACGAACATATTCTGACTGACGCCCTGGTCGATGAAGTGGCCCGGTCGCTGGGAAATCCGCATACCGACCCTCATGGTTCACCCATTCCAGAAAAATCAGGCCCCTTGCTCAAAAGCATGGCAACACTATCGAGCGGACAAAAAGCAAAAATCAGTTCCTATCAGATCAACCATCTGGTGCGGTCAGACCTTTGGAAGAGAGGAATTCGCCCCATGCTGGAATTTGAAATAGGAAAAGTTGATGAAGCAGAAATCGAAATAAATTTTGACGGGCAAAGTATCAGCATCCCTGTTTCTCTGGCACAGAAAATAAAGATCGAACACGTATAGGTAGGTTGTCTGGAGATAACAAAATGGTGTAGGTCAAACTATTAGGAGAGAATATTCGTTCACAAAATATGAAAAACTTAATTTTTACGTGTCTTACTTTTTTCATTTGTGCAAGAATGTGTGTCGCACAGAGCGGTGTATTTAAAGACCCGGCATATCGTGCTGAAGCGGAGAAGGGATTACGGTTTATGTATAATCTTGAGTTTGACCGGGCCGAATGGGTATTTACCAAACTCAAAAACCAACAGCCGGAGCACCCCGCAGGGTATTTTCTTTTGGGAATGAATCGTTATTGGCAGACTTATATCTCAGAGACCACACCTGACTATTACGATTATACCGAAAAACAGCTTGAGTTGTCGCTTGAAAAAAATAAAAAACTGGAAGGTAAACCGGATTTGCAAGCCGAATATGTCTTTTTTGAGTTTATGAACTATGCCCTGGAGGCAAGGTTGTATTCGTTGAGAAGAAACTGGTTTTCAGCGATAAATACGGCCAGAAAAATCCTGGGACCTGTTAAGGACGCATTAAAACTGGTAGATGAGTCGCCCGAAATGTATTTCATCGCAGGTATTTATCACTATTATGTAGCGACTTATCACAATTATTATCCCGTAGTGAGACCTTTCCTTGCTTTTTTCCCCGATGGCAATGAGCAACTCGGCCTGGCAGAAATAGAAAAGGCCGGACAAATTCCCAATTTCACCCAAACGGAGGCCCGCTTTTTCCTGACTTATATTTATTTAGATGAGGTCAAAAAAATGGGTAAAGGGCTGGAAGTAACCCAAAAACTCGTGGCTGAGTTCCCCATGAATACCTGGTTTCAGACTGATTATGCCCGGGCACTGATCAAAAACAATCGCTACGCAGAGGGAGAAAAAATCCTGCTGGCACAACAAAAAGCATTTGAGCAGCAATCCGGATGGAATAATCAGGTCATTTCCGCTATTAACTCCCGTTACACCACATTTCTGATGATAAAGGCTTACCATTATCAGGCAATCACTCAGATATATCTTCACAAAAACTACCCGGCGGCTATGGAATATATCAGGAAAAGTAACCAGATGGCCAAACTCGCAGGCGTAAAGGATGACAATTATCTCGCAGGAAATGAATATTACATGGGAGTCTGTTATGATAACCTGAGACAACGGGATGCGGCCGTTGCTGCTTACCGCAAAACGCTGGATATGGATGAAAATTCCGAGTACAAAGATCTTGCGAAACTGCACCTGAAAACGCCCCATTCCCCGGAAACCAGTTTTGGGAAGTAAGGCATTTGGGTAGTACTGGCTGAGTTTTCAGGATAAAATCTAAATGGGAAAATATTCTTACATTTGGAACCTGAAAATAAAAGCTAATTACTATGAATCGAATTGCATTCTTTTTATTGTCTTTGTCGCTGAGTATCCTGTTGGGATGTGCAGGAGATTCAGGCACAAACACCACTACTCAGGAAGAAGGCGGTGACTTTGTTTATAAAACCGAGCAGTTTGCCGATTTGAAAATCCTTCGGTATAAAGTTCCTGGTTTTGAGATTCTTCCCCTTCAGCAGAAAAAACTGTTGTATTTTCTTTCAGAAGCTGCGCTTTCCGGGAGAGATATCATTTGGGATCAGAATTTTAAATACAACCTCACCATCCGCCGTACACTGGAAGCCATTGTAAAATCAGCCAAAGCTGATGAGTCAGGCGATTACGCTAAGTTTATGGAATACACCAAGCGCGTATGGTTTTCCAATGGCATCCATCACCACTACGGAAACGAAAAGATTATGCCTGAATTTTCGGCGGAATACTTTGCCGGGCTCGTCAATCAGGCTGATCCTGCGTCCCTTCCATTGATGGATGGAGAAAGCGTCGAAACGTTTATTGCGAGAATTACCCCCATTATGTTTGATCCTGCGATTGCTGCCAAGAAGGTAAACCTGAGCCAGGATGTAGACAATGTCGAGAATTCTGCTGTAAACTTTTACGAGGGGGTTTCAGCTGCTGAAGTTGAAGCCTACTACAACGCGATGACCAATGAAAGCGATACAACGCCCATTTCCTATGGCCTGAATACAAAAGTGGTGAAGGAAAACGGAAAGGTTACAGAAAAAACCTGGAAAGTGGGAGGGATGTACTCCGACGCGATCGAAAAAGTAGTTTTCTGGCTGGAAAAAGCAATTGCTGTTGCTGAAGATCCTGCGCAGAAAAAATCCCTGGAACTGTTGGTCAAATACTACAAAACCGGTGACCTGAAAGTTTTTGATGAGTACAGTATCGCGTGGGTTGCCGACACAACCTCAGATATTGATGTGATCAATGGATTTATCGAAGTGTATAATGACCCCAAAGGGTATAAAGGTTCTTTCGAGTCTGTCGTTTCGATCCGGGACCCTGAGGCTACTAAGCGCATTGACGCGATCGGTAAAGAGGCCCAGTACTTTGAGGACAATTCCCCGCTGATGGAAAGCCACAAGAAGAAGAATGTAAAAGGGATTTCGGCACGGGTAATCAATGTGGTAATGGAGTCCGGCGATGCCGCACCTTCCACGCCGATTGGTATTAATCTCCCCAATGCCAACTGGATCCGCGCAGCACATGGCTCAAAATCAGTAAACCTTGCCAATATCGTCAGCGCGTATGACGAAGCTTCCAAAGGCAGCGGATTCCTTAAGGAGTTTGCTTATTCAGAAGAAGAAATCGAAAATGCCCGCAAGTATGGCTCCTATGCAGATATTCTCCACACAGATATGCATGAGGTAATTGGTCATGCTTCCGGTAAGATTGAGCCGGGTGTTGGTACTCCCAAAGAGACACTCCGCGGTTATGCCTCTACACTTGAGGAAGGAAGAGCAGATTTGGTCGCACTTTATTATATCTATGACCAAAAACTCATAGACATGGGACTGATGGAATCTATGGAGGTTGGCAAAACTGCCTATGATGACTATATCCTCAACGGTATGATGACTCAGCTTACCCGCCTCAAACTCGGCGATAATATTGAAGAAGCGCATATGCGCAACCGGGCATGGATTTCCCACTGGGCATTTGAAAAGGGACAGCCGGACAATGTGATTGAAAAAGTAACCCGTGATGGTAAAACCTATTTCAAAATCAACGATTATGACAAACTCCACGACATTTTTGGTCAGCTGCTTCGTGAAGTTCAAAGAATCAAGTCTCAGGGCGATTTTGAAGCAGCCAAAGCACTGGTCGAAAATTATGGGGTGAAAGTAGATCCTGTATTGCATGCAGAAGTGCTGGAAAGATATAAAAGTCTGAAATCTGCACCTTATTCGGGTTTTATTCAGCCAAAACTGGTGCCGGTAATGAATGGAGACGAAATCACCGACGTCCTGATAGAGTATCCTTCAGACTTTACAGAACAAATGCTGTATTACGGAGACCGGTATTCTTTTCTCCCCAACATCAACTAATAAAAAAAAACAGAAGCATTTCTTTTTAAGAGATGCTTCTGTCACCACAACATTATAGAAACCAGTCAAAAGAACATATCAAAACAAGACTGTTTCTCTGTAATACTCTTACAACGCCAAAAGCTGGCAATTGGTTTGCTTACTTAATGATGGACAGCCGTTTTACAGAAAAGGTTGTCTCTGTGGTTAACACGACAGTATAAATACCTGCCGCAAGGGTTTCCGCAGAAAAATCAATATCGTAAGTTCCAGCTGCCAGCTTTTCTTTTTTCGTTTCAAATACTGGCTTGCCGGCCATATCCAACACTACCAGACGTGCATTTCCTGACTGGCTGAGTGTGTAGCTCATAGTCGTAAATGAACTTGCAGGGTTAGGGAATACTGAAAGATTTTGATCAGCACGGATCAGATCATCTTTGATGCTGGTGGCAAGTGGAAGCAGGGTGCTTGTACCATCAGGAAGAACCAACAACAATCCAAAACCTTCTCCATTTTGGTTAGTGGCTGGGTCGAGGAAGCCGGAAGCCAAAATCAATCCTGCACCACCGCCCAGTCCTGTAACATCTGCATCAAATGTCGCTACCAGGGTCGTATTTTGACCCGCAGGGGTTATGCTAATGTCATAGTCTGCTGCCGGAA